>JALHCK010000004.1 GCA_022841205.1 Methanomicrobiales archaeon
ATTCTCAACACCTGTTCCGGGGTAAGGGATATCAGCAGTCACTAAATTTTATTTGGTTGTCATTATAAAAAGATCTTTCGGTTGGGGCTGAATAGTTACCTTTTTATTACCTTCAGATTAAAAAAAGAGTGTTCCGAAGCCAAATTCCTGATATTCCCAAAGATACTTTTATTTAGTACAATGGTTAATTCTGGTGAACATTTCAGAGGTGCAGAACAATGAACATTGTGAATGCATTTGTCGGATTGATCCAACTCGTAATTGCCATCATCCTTGCGGTTGTGGCGCTTTACATCGGCTATTCCACGTTTTCGAAGATTACTAAGGGAATGGACGAGTCACAGGAGATTAAGAAAGGCAATGTAGCGGTCGGAGTCGTAATTGCCGCCATCTTCTTTGCAATCGCCATCGTGGTTCAGTCCGGTGTTGCCGGAATCTCCATCGGAATCACCAATGCCCTTGCGGGAGACTGGTTTTCGCTCGTAGCCGCATTTATCCAGCTGATCCTTGGCATCGTTCTGGCCATTGTCGTCATTTACCTTGCCCTGAACATCCTTGATCGCCTGACAAAAGGTGTGGATGAATTTGAAGAGTTGAAAAAAGGGAATGTCGCCGCCGCCCTCCTGATGGCAGGCGTCATCGTTGCCACCGCAGTCATCATCCAGTCCGGGGTTATCGGGATAACCTCGGCCCTCATCTGAACCTTTTTTAAGGCCGATTACCACACGGTGAAAGAAGAATTATCCTGAGCGATCTTCATCCGTCTGGATGTCCTGATCCTTCTCCGACTTCATCTGGGGAAACAGGATCACTTCCTTAATCGAGCTCTGGTTGGTGAGCAGCATGACCAGCCGGTCGATCCCAAGCCCGACACCACCTGTCGGCGGCATCCCGTAGGCAAGTGCAGTGATGAAATCGTAATCGATCATCTGGGCCTCAAGATCCCCGGCCTTCCTCCGCTCGTCCTGTTGGCGGAATCGCTCATACTGATCGAGAGGGTCGTTTAACTCGGAAAACCCGTTGGCAATCTCCATCCCGCAAATGAAGAGTTCGAATCTTTCAGTAAATCCATCTTTTGACCGGTGCTTCTTGGCAAGCGGAGAGTTTTCAACAGGAAAGTCGTAGACCAGTGTGGGTTGCACCAGCTTTTCCTCGACCCATTCCTCGAAAAAGAGAAAGAGGAACTCCCTCCAGGACACTGCCTCTTCGAATCCTTCGATGCCCTGTTCTTCTGCGATCTTTCTCAACCGGGCAATGTCGGTGGACCTGGCATCGATTCCCGTGTATTCGCGTACCGCCTCTTCCATCGAAAGGCGTCGCCATGGTGGAGAGAAGTCCAGTTCTTCATCGCCAAAGGCAACGACGTACGAACCATGGGTGGCATACACGAGATGGGTGATGATACCTTCAGTCAGGGCCATCATGTCATGGTAGTCCCGGTACGCTTCATAGATCTCGACCATGGAGAACTCGGGGTTGTGCCTGGCATCGATATCCTCGTTCCGGAAATTGCGCGCCAGTTCAAAGACCTTCTCAAACCCGCCTACCACCAGCCGCTTGAGATAGAGTTCGGGTGCGATGCGAAGAAACAGGTTCTGATCAAGGTAATGGTGGTATGTCGTGAACGGCCGTGCGTTTGCTCCACCGTATACCGGCTGGAGGATGGGGGTCTCGAATTCGAGGAAGTCCCGATCGGTCAGGTATGACCTAAGCAGCGATATGACCCTGCTCCTCGTCCGGAAATTTTCCCGGCTCTGATCGTTCACGATGAGGTCAACATACCGCTGGCGATACCGCTTCTCAACATTGGTCAGCCCATGGAACTTCTCAGGGAGGGACAGTAACGCCTTCGCGAGGAGGACGATCTCATCCACCCAGATGGTCAGCTCCCCAAGTCTGGTCCGGAACACATGCCCGCCGACACCGATCAGATCGCCCCGTTCGATGAAACGGGTGAAAAACGCAAATTGCTCCGGGCCGAGATCGTTTTTCCTGATATAAAGCTGGATTTTATCATCCTGGTCACCAAGGTCGGCAAAGATAGTCTTGCCATGATCCCGGACCGTATACAACCTGCCTGAAGTGGTCACCCGGTCTTCACTCCTCTCGTGCCCGGCTGCTCCGTGGAGATGACGGATCCCGGCAATGGTATTCAGACGTTCAAAAACCGGGGGATACAAGTCATATCCAGTCATACGAAGCTCTTCAAGCTTCTCTAACCGTTGGCGATCGAATTCAGGGCCGGCATCTTTGCTGTCCATCTCATCTCCTCTCCCTTTGGATCTCCCCATGGTACGGGTGAACCCTGCGGGTGATTCCAGGATTGGCGTTCCCTTTACTATTCCTCGCGAAGCGTATTAAAAATTTATAAAAACCGGTTCGGTTAATCATGGAGGTTCCATGGGATGGGGAGCAGGATCCGGTAGGCGCGGTCAATAGAGGGACGTTAATGTCCCCTTGATTCGGTCGATGGCCTCTTCTATGATTTCCTTGACCCCTTCCCGCTCATGGAGGAGGGCGTGGCGGAGAGGAACGAGTGCACGGGAATCACCTACCATACCCAGTGCCCATGCAACTTTCTGCCGAACCCTCCAGTCATCATCAGAGAGAGCCTGGATAAGCGGGTCGACCGATCGTTCGTCCTGCAGACGGGCAAGCACCTCTGCAGCCTTCCACCTGTTGGAGGGATCTTCATCGGTGAGCATCGCTATGAAGTGGTTGAGACGTGCCATATACGCTGGATCGTCCTGGTCGTGTGTCATAAAGCGGAAACGGAGGAAAAGAGGAGTCCTCCCGGTTGTTCACTCTCTCCAGCCGATGGCCAGTTTCCACCCTGTCACGTCTTCGGTGCGGAAGATCGCTTTGTGCAAAGCTCCTTCGTACTGGTAGGCGATCACCCCTTCCAGTGAAGCACGCATCTGGTTCTTTGTCCCCGGCAGGCCTTCGAGTGAGAAGATGCGCCCGGGGAGTGAATCAAGAACCGGCATTCCTTCGCTGTCAACGGCAAACGCATAATACCCGCCTGGGAGTTGGAAGTCGTTGAAAATTGATTCTTCAAGGGTATCGCAGGAGACCGAGGCTCCGAGCAAACCGTTAACCATCTCCTGATCGCGGACAGGGACTGCGATTATCGCGGAGTACTTTCCTGTCGATTTGCTCACCACGATGGTCCCGATTGAGGTCTCACCGGCCAGCACTCCCTGGAAGTAGGAGCGGTCCCTCAGGTTGGCGCTTGTCAAGTTGTCGACCGTGGTGTAGTAAGAGCCATCAGGCCTCGCATACCAGAACCGTGCCTCAGGATACTCCCTCTCAATCCGGACAAGGAGTGGCCGGATGCTTTCCCAGTTGCCTCCTTTGAGTTCCCCGGTGATTGCCAGGGTCTCCATGGCAGCAGCGATCCCATGCATCCGGGCAGAGACGAGTGCCGTGAACCCGGGAAGGAGCGTGCTCGATGCAAACGTGACCCGATCCCCTGCAGGAATGGTAAAAGGATGGGCAGGGATACCTGTGCCGGTAATGCGGGCGAAGGTCCCGTCCGCCTTCATGGCATCAAGAGCGCCCTGGTATGCCCTTACGGTCGATTGTGCTGTCCTGTTGTTGAAGGCGATATAGAGATCGGTCCTGATCAGGGTGTAAACCGGGACTATGGTTCCCTCCGGGATTGCAAGCCTTTTCAGTGTTTCAGGTGTAGTTGCGGAAGACCCTATCCAAAGGGAGACGGACTGATTGAGAAGTGCATATAGGCATCCGTCATCAGTGAGATACGTCTGGATGTTCGAAAAATTCCTTTCAGCCAGGTAGGTATGGCGTGCATCCCCCTCCACGACGGCAATGGGGCCTGCATTCCTTGCGGCTTCGAGGCTTTCCAGGTGAATGCCGGAGTCGTTCCTTGCAAAGAGGGTATATTCAAAGGATCCTATCGGTCCGACCCAGCGGAATCTATCCTCTCTCTCCTTATCCCTGACGGTTGAGAAGACGGCGGTTCCGGGTGACCCCAGCGCAGTCTCGTAGGCGACGTTCCATGGATGCACCTCGATTCTGCTGCTGCAGTTCAGGCGCCGTTGCAGATCTTTTATTATTTCGACGGACTGTCCTTGAAGCGTGCCATCATTCCCGATGTAATTGAACGGGTAGAGGTCTTCGGTCAGAAAAAGGATCTTTTCTGTCGGGCATGCCGATGGGATGGGCGTGTCGCCCTTCGGTGATGTGCAGCCCGCAAGTACAATGAAGATAATCAATAAGAAACCTGCTATTACAAGGGGGGGCCATAATCCGGGTTTGTTCATGCTGACTTCCTCTAATCTGAACTGAACGTTGGAACCGGGGAGTCAAAATATCATCGATAAGAATTTCTTTGGCATGAAGCACTTTTTACCGGGGGTTGTATGCGATGCTGTTACCACCCGTGCACATCAGAATTATCTCCAATTTCCATCAGAATTGGAGCCTGTTATGGGGGATTTTGCCAATATAGAAACCCGGAGGTACCCAAACCCGGTCAAATCATATCTGGCAAACTGGTTTGTGCTCCTTCACGATTGATAAATTAAAAAAAAAGTGGCGGAATCAGGGTGTCACAATCACCCCCGTGGAAACCTCTGACTTCGAGCTTCAGGTCACCGGAAAATCGACCACGAAAAGCCGCCCTGGGATCAGGTGTTCTGGATTTTTGTTGGAGTTGATTAAACGTTCAGGATCTCAGATGCAAAGATAAATGAAGAATAATTTCATGGCAAGACTGTCACAAAAAAAGATACCTTTATTAGAACATCATCCTAACTAGATTGTTGATATTCACCTTTGTGGTGAACGTTAATCGGACTGATTAATTCATTCTGGGGGACTATGACGGAATCTGATAATTATACCGGTGGGGGGAGAGCCGGGCCAAAGACCAATCCCGATGATTACCTCCCGGACTACTCTCCACGACCTCGTTACGTAATCGCCACCATTTATCCCCCTTCAAATAATCCTCCCGAACGGGAGATCGCCGGCAGGAACGTGTTTATTAAGCCTCCGGATCTATCCCAGCAGATGGGATCGGAGAGCCCGGACATGGCGCTTGCTGCCCGCCCCAAAGAGGGAATTGTGGAAACAGAGAGGAGGGATCAGCTATGGGATATTTTGTATCCCCCTGCTGAAAGAAACTGTTCAGATCCCTCCGTCCGTTTCCTAAAACCGCCGGCGACGATTAGCAACCTTTACCCCCACCTCAATCACTTACCGGGAGATACGGAACCACCCGCCCGGGAACTCTTTCACAGCATGGATCTCCCCCGGGGGAAATTCAGATCCCTCGAGCGGAATGCAAGTATAATTTCAATCCTCCGTCATCTGCACAACCATGAGTTCAGAGGTACCTGCAGGATTAACCGTGGCGGATCAAACATACGCCTCGTCTTTGACCATGGGAGGATCATCCTTGCCGAATACGATAATCTGGTTGGTGACAAGGCACTGGGGATGGTATATGCACACCGCTTTTCACAGTGTGATACGCTCGTATCAGACTTTGATGAAGCCCAGATTCGCCTTTCCCTCGAGTTCAACCAGTCCTGGTGCGTCAAGGGGAACCAGGAGCCGGATTGGATAGCCTCCGGCAGAATCATTCGGAATGCCGGCAATAGTCAATCTGGAGGATCGTTCTTTGTGCCTGACCAGTATCCGGAAAAAATCCCTGGACCTGAAATGCAACCCGTATACCAGGATCCCGGCTCATTGGGAACATCCCAAACAAACGTCGATTCGGTAACAACCAACGATGTTATTACTCCAGGTCCACCGGGAGAAGAGGGGGTCCACACCGCTCCCTATGTAGAAAACGAGCAGGCTGACTGGAAAAGAGCTCTCACCATTCCTCTTTCATCGTCATATGATAACGCTGCACCTTCTCATGACCCGGAGTGTTCCGTGAAGGATATCCGGAGCTGCATTGATCCAATGCATTCGGAAGACCAGGTCGAGGGATGGAAAAAAGCCCTCTATTTGCCGGTGGAACCGGTAAACACCAGTGAATGGAGATTTGATGGGGCCGATGTGACTGGCGGCTCAATACCTGTATATCTGCACGAATTTGAACTGTTACCTGCAGATTCGATACTGTTTGAAGCTGTCCGGTTGCGAGAAAGAATGCCGAAATTCTTCGGTCCTGAACCCTCCGAGCAATGGAAGTACATGGGGGCCAATCGCGGCGAGAATAGTTCAGTCTGACCGGTGAACTTAACTGTTTTTGCGGATTTTCTGAATTTTCAAGCTCAAAGATATTTGGGGGAGTGTGTCACGATGACATTGCAAAGCACCCTTCGCAGATGAAGGTTTTTGATTTCCATCCTCGTTTCATGCGAGAACGTCTCTTCCAGGCGAAAGAACTAGAATCCCTGGGACTGATATTCTGGTAGCATGAAGAAAGTAGTACTACTGTGCGGCAGCCCGCGGCTTAAGGGGAATACCGCACAGGTCGTAGAAGAATGTGCAAAGGTTATCCGCGAACCAGGCGAAGTCTGGGATGACGAGGAGGGAATCAGGACTGTTCGCCACTTTGCCGGGAATGTCGCACGGCTAATCACCCGGCCGTCCTGAAGGGGGAACCAGGGAAGGAGTGTATCATGGCCGGACCGATTATTGACGTTGAAGATCTGTACCACCGTTTCGGGGAGGTCGTGGCGGTTGATGGAATCAGTTTCTCTGTTGAAGAAGGTGAGATTTTCTCATTTCTCGGTCCAAACGGCGCCGGGAAGAGCACGGCAATCAATGTGCTCATCACCCTTCTCGCGATCCAGCAGGGAAAGGCCACCATTGCCGGTTTTGACGTGAAGGAAAAACCCCAGCAGGTGAGAAATTCAATCGGGATCGTCTTTCAGGATGTAACGCTGGATCGGGACATGACCTGCAGGGAGATTCTGGAGTTCCATGGAAGGCTCTACCGGATGCCTGCCGCTGAACGGAAAAAAAGGATTGACGAACTGCTCTCCTTAGTCGAGCTCGATGCAAAGCGAAATGTCCGGACCAAGCACCTTTCTGGCGGGATGAAACGGCGCCTGGAGATCGCCCGGGGGCTGATGACCAGGCCAAGGGTCCTCTTCCTCGATGAACCGACCATAGGTCTCGATCCCCAGACCCGGATGCGGATGTGGGAGTATATAAAGACGGTTAATGATGAGGGAACCTCCATATTCCTGACCACCCACTACATGGATGAAGCCGATCACCTGAGCGATCGGATCAGTATAATCGACCATGGACGGATTGTCGTAACCGGTACGTCCTATGAACTGAAAAACACCCTGGGAGAAGACCTCATTTACCTGGAGACTGCGGACCTTCCCCGCACCCGGGCGATCCTTTCCCGCATGGACACTGTGAGGGAGATACGGGAGAAATCGCGGGGAATTGTCATCACACTTGATGGTGATGGAACAAAAATCCTGCCAGGGATTATTGAGGGTTTGGCAGGAAACGACATACGGGTCAGCGCGGTAAACCTGAAGAAGCCGTCAATGGACGATGTCTTTCTCCACTTCACAGGGCGTGAGCTTCGTGATGCGGGGGCTCATAAACCGGCCACGGCGGCTATCAGCGCAGGGAGGCGGTAATCGGTGAATACCGGGTTTCTTACGGTATACTGGCGGGATATGATCCGGTTTTTCCGATTCAGGACCATGCTTATCTCTTCGCTGGTCCAGCCCGCGCTCTGGATGGCATTTTTCGGGATTGCCATGTCAGCCAATTTCGATAGGCTGACAAGCGTGATTCCCCCAATCCCCGGTGTTCCAAGCGTTGATTATCTCACGTTCATGTCCGCCGGGGTCATTGCCATGACCACTCTCTTTACCAGCCTTTTCGGGGGGGTAGTGCTCCTGTTTGATAAGAACTGGGGACTGATGCGTGAGATCTTTGCAAGCCCTCTGCCCCGCAACCATATCATTTTTGGCATCGCCCTCTCCGGCATGACAAAAACATTCATCCAGGCGATCATAATCATGGTGTTTGGAATCTTCCTCGGCGCTGCATTTTTTGCAGGGTTCAGTGCCGGACAGACGATCATCTCGATTGCCGGGATACTCCTCTTTACCGGGACATTTTCTCTCGGGTTTCTCTTCCTGTCCGCAGCAATTTCCATCAGTCTGGAAAGCCCTGAAGGCCTCCAGGGGATAATCACCCTGCTCACCATGCCGATCTTCTTTGCAAGCAATGCCCTCTACCCGGTCGATGCATTTCCTCCTCTCCTCCAGGCAATATCGGTCATCAATCCCCTCTCCCATCTGGTGAACGGAATCCGGTATTTTGCCATCGGGGGTAATTTCCAGGCGATCGGGATACACTACACCGCGACACCGTTGGAGATAGTCATTTCCTTCCTCCTCCTGGTAGCCTTCGCACTCCTGATGTTTGCCTTCGCCGTCTGGCGGTTCAGGAAAGCATCCGTGACCTGAGCGGACCCCTTCAGGGGCCCTCTTCAGGTTTTGAAATCAGGCTGGCACCGGCAAGGTCCCGGAAGAACCCGGGAAGCCGGTAATAGTCATGGACGGCCATCTCACGAAGCGAAGTTTCGGGCAGTGCGCGGGCGAATTTCCAGACTTCCTGCCCGGGAACCTTCAGGACGGTGGCGGCATTCTGCATTCCCCTTTTCCTGACCTGCTCGAGCATCCCTGCAACAACAGCCGCGGGCCCTTCCTTTGCCACCATTTTTACTGTTATGCCGAAGTCATCATACAGGATCGCCACTTTCCGGGCAGATTCAGCCCGGAGCAGGGCGGCAAGGGTGCTGTTGAACCTTAGTCCCCGGAAAGTCAGGATGTTCACTTCCGGCCATTTCGGTCCCGGCTTTTCGAGCACATGGAGTGCACCCACACGGAGAGCTGGAAATTCCCCAACGGCCGATGCCAGGAGATCCCGCTCCCTTGCGGGGAGCGGCAGGACGGACCCTCCCCTTGAGAGGATTTCTTCAATGGCATGGCAGACCACCGGAGAAATACCTGCCTGGCTCCCGGTCCAGAAGACCTCACTTTGTTCGCCCTCACCTGGGACCACCACCACGAGATCGTGCAGTTCATCGCTCCCGATGCAGGTCCAGCTCTTTCCCCCGAGAGAGAAACTTGTTTTTCCCCTGGCGGCTACAAACCGGGCGTCGAGTTTTCCCACGACTTCTCCATCGGGGGTTATTGCCCGAAATTCCCCTCCGCCGCTGATGACTGAAAATAGGTCTTTCCAGTTGGAACGACCGAATACCTGTTCGGCCCCTTTCCCCGCCATCAGCATGTCACCATCGCGCTCTATCATCTCCATTTCGGCCATATGCGCGAGAACTGAATCGATCTCCCTTCCCCGGATGGAACTGAAAGGTTTGAGACCCCGGAGGAACCGCCGTATATGAGTCCGCGAAGACCGTCGTTTCCTGAGAAGTTCGAGGAGGATCTGCTGTGCGAGGACATTGAATGGTTTTTCAGGAGGCCTGAGCGGTTCCACCTCATTCCTGCTCGCTGCCTCGATCACCGCCACCATCCAGAGGAGTTCGCCGGCATCCTTCAGTACACAGGCAACATGCGGTGGTTTTCCCCTCCTCCCGCTTCGCCCCATCCGCTGGAGGAACGAAGAGACCGAACCCGGAGGGCCGACCTGGACAACCACATCGAGATCCCCGATATCGATGCCGAGCTCAAGGGTGCTGGTACAGATGATGCACGCGCTGCCTTCCTCTGAAAAAGCCTTCTCTGCTTCCCTGCGGAGGGTGGACGGGAGTGAGGAATGGTGCACCAGCAACTGCTCAACCTTCCCTGAAAGCGCCCTTGTCACGCTCTCGGCCTCGGACCTGCTGTTGACAAATACCAGCGCTTTTTTTCCGGATATGAGGCGGGCAAGTGCCATCATCCGACGATTATCCTGCCGTTCGACTACAAACCTGAAATGTTTTTCCCGTGCCGGTGACGGTATGTGGACCAGGATCCCCCCGTGCCTGTCTCCGGAAAGCCAGGAGAGGATATCCGCGGGATTGCCCACGGTAGCAGAGAGCCCAATCCGCTGGATCGCCCGGCCTGCCACCCGGTCAAGGCGGTCGAGCAGGACCCGCATCTGAACACCCCGGTCAGATTCGACAAATGCATGGAGTTCATCTATAACCAGGTAGCGGAGGTTGCAGAGATCGGAAGAGAGGGTGGGCTCCATGAGGAGGACTTCAAGGGATTCGGGAGTAATCATCAGGATATGGGGGGCCTCCCCGTCCTTCCAGGCACGGCCCCCCTTCGGGACATCCCCGTGCCATTTCGCCAGTTCCAGGCCGTTTGGCAGGCAGAATTCAGCGAACCGCTCCTCCTGGTCATTGATAAGGGCCTTGAGTGGGGCGATATAGACTGCAGCCACACCGGAAAATGCCCCTTTCATGATACCATCGATTACCGGGATGAGCGCCGCTTCTGTCTTTCCGCCAGCGGTCGGGGCGATGACCAGCACATCGTATCCTCCGGCAACCGCTCGGCAGGCTTCTTCCTGGACCGGCCGAAGCTCGCTCCACCCCAGTCGATGGGAGATAACATCTTTCACTCCCTCATGCAGCCTGGAAAAGGTCTCCATGCTCTCCATTTCCCTGTTGGCGGGCACATTCATGTGGCTTTCGGCCTTCCGGTAATGACTTGAAAGGAGTCCTGAATATCAGGAGGTTTGCCTCGTCAGCCAGGTGTACCTGGTTGCTCCACTGAAAAGATCGGTGCATCAGGAAAGTGGCTCATCCTTCCACCGGCTATAAAGGTGATGTTCTATATGAAAGACGTCCAGTGTTTTCCCGACTATATGATCGATCAGTTCACCGATATCCTTCGGGCGATGGTAGAAGCCCGGCGCTGCCGGAAGGATCGTTGCTCCGGCCCCGGTGAGAGTGAGCATATTCCGGATCTGGATCGCATTCAGGGGCGTCTCGCGGGGGACCAGCACGAGTGGTCGCCGTTCCTTGAGCGTGCAGTCTGCGGCCCGGAGTAACAGGTTGTCGGCAAACCCGCAGGCAATACCGGCCAGGGTCTTCATGCTGCAGGGGAGCACCACCATGCCGAGGTTCCGGTAGCCGCCACTGGCAAGGGGAGAGGTGAAATCAAAGCAGTCATGGTACCTCGTAGCAAGACCGATGACCTCATCCTCGGAAAAGGGCGTTTCCAGTCCCACCATCTTTCCGGCCATGTCGGTCATGACCAGATCGGACTCAATTTTTTGATCCCTGAGCACTTCGAGCATCCTGATGCCGTAGATGATGCCGCTCGCCCCCGACAGGCCCACAATCAGACGCATTGGGTATTCCTTCCAACCTTAGTATCCTGCCGGCTGAAATAAAAGGATGGTCCGGTCCCTCATTGGTGTTTTTTTAGAGAAGCCCGAACACTTTATAGATCCTGGCCTTCAGCGTATCTTTCGGATATGCGCCGACCACCACATCGGCCACCTGTCCACCGGAAAACAGGATGATCGTGGGAATTGCAGAAATTCCAAAACCTGAGGCGATCCCGGGATTCCGGTCAGTATTGCACTTGGCAAATGTCACCCTGTCGCCAAGTTCCCGGGCCAGTTCTTCGATTACCGGCCCTACCATCCGGCATGGTCCGCACCATTCGGCCCAGAAATCAACCACCAGGAAGCGGTGGGTTCCAAGCATGCTCTGAAAGTTCGTGCCATCAACCGGATGAACCCTGAATTCCTGTTTCGGCGGGTGAAGCCGCTCTTCCAAATCGCGCAGCTTCTTTTCCCGGATCCGATGGAGTTCATCGTCCATGAGACAATGATTTGGGTTCCGGTCACTTAATGGCTGTCCCGGTTCCCGAACGAGAGCAAAGTATATCTTCCGCAATAATCTATTATTATACTCCTGAACAGCGAGGTGGGGTAGTCAGGATATCCCGACGGGCTCATAACCCGTAGATCGATGGTTCAAATCCATCCCTCGCTATCCTTTTCGCATGGAACGCTATCTTTTTCTTCGTATCTTTCCAGCTTGGTCTGGTAGGTCCCGGTCAGGAAATCGACCCTGGAGAATTGGGATTCTTCACCTGGAATATCGACAGGGTAGCATCCGGTAAGGCATCCCATGCAGAGATCCTTCCGGGGAATCCCTATGGCCTCGACCAGGGCATCCAGGGATATATGGTGGAGGCTGCTTGCGATGATTCGCTTTCGCACCTCTTCCTCGTCCCGTTCAGTTGCTATCAGCTCCTCACGGGTCGGCACATCCACCCCGAGGTAGCAGGGAGCCCTGATGGCTGGGGATCCAACCCGCACATGTACCTCCTTTGCCCCTGCATCGCGGATAATCCCGATAATACGGCGGGATGTGGTTCCCCTGACAATGCTGTCATCCACCAGCACCACCGACTTATCCTTGAGGTGGTCCCGTATCGGGTTCAGCTTGATCCTGACCGCCATCTCCCGTTCTTTCTGGGAAGGCATGATGAATGTCCGTCCCATGTACCTGTTCTTCATCAGGCTCTCCACAAACGGGATCTTTGACTGCTGGGAATACCCGATGGCATACGCCGTCCCGGAATCGGGTACCGGGCAGACCGAATCGGCCTGAACCGGCGACTCCTCGGAGAGTTTCGCCCCGATAGTCCGCCGGACATCATAGACCAGCGCACCGTCTATCACCGCATCCGCCCGCGCAAAATAGATGTACTCGAAGATGCAGTGAGCTTTTCGTTCGGCGACGGCAATCTGCATGGTACGCATCCCGTTTTCATCGATACACACCAGTTCGCCGGGGTTAACATCCCTAAGCAGGGTGCCGCCGAGAGCATCGATAGCAACGCTCTCTGATGCGATAACAACTCCCTGACCGGTCTTGCCGATGCACATCGGCTTGATCCCCAGGGGATCGCGGAAACCGTAGAGCACGCCGTCAATCATCATGACGACCGAAAACGATCCCCGCAGGAGCCGCATGCAGCGATGGACTGCATCCTCGACACAACCTGAATTGCTCAATTCTTCGGTGATGACCTTGGCGATGAGCTCGGTATCCGTTGTCGTCAGGAAGATCTGGCCCTGGCATTCATACTCCTCACGGAGTTCGCGGTCATTCACCAGGTTGCCGTTGTTGGCGATGGAAATGATATGGTCCCTGTAGACAAAATTGAAGGGCTGTATATTCTCCGGCCGGTTAGCCCCTTTTACCGGGTAACGGACGTGCCCGATTCCGACAGTGCCTTCCAGTCCGTTCAGTATCTCAGAGTTGAAAATTTCTGCGACCAGGCCCTTCCCTTTATGCAAATGGAACCGGGTTCCATCGAAGGTTGAAATTCCGGCGCTCTCCTGCCCCCGGTGCTGTAGGGCGTAAAGAGCAAAATAGAGTGAGAATGATACACCGCCAGCATCCCTGATGCCAACGATTCCGCACATGATCAGCCTCTAGTGGGTAGGGATCTTTGGTCTCTTGTTTACCCACCTGTAGTGCCGAATCCTTGTACTTTTTCCAAATCCGCAGGCAGAACATACCCGGTGCCGCAGGTGGAAGGAGATGCTCCCGCACCGCCTGCAGGCGATATGCGTCTTGCCCGACCGCTTTCCCATTGACGGAGTGCCTTTTGACATATCAATTCACCTCTCGCACGACTCATTCCACAGATGGAGAAATGTAGATAACATTGTCACCGCGGACAATCAGAGTTCCGACACCGCGTACCTGACCACCCTCGACAACCTCTTCTGCCTTGTCCAAAACAAGGTTCATATGGACATCGTACCCCTGCAATATGCCCCGAAGTTCCCTGCCGCCCTTGAGGGAGACGATTACTGGCTGCCGGTTCAGCACCTGATCCAAAATATCCAACGGCCGCTTTGTCATACGCAATCCCAGTTGTCCATCACTTTGGAGTAATAAATGTGCGTGGGAAGGATACTTAAACCTTGGCGAGCGACCCTTGATCGACCCGTATGGCAATGGCTTCCGTATGCACGTAATCACGTATGCCACCCATCCTGAAATGCTTTTTCATCACCGGATAATAACGGTTATAAGAACATGGCAAGAATAACCGGAAAGAAGCGGCACAATATCAGGAAGTCGCAGATTACATCCCTCTATACATCGCTTGAAGAGGAGATCGGGGCATCATCACGGCTTTTTTACAGAGAGGGGGTGGAGCGTCTCGAAACGAGCGCCGGAACCGTGTTGTACCTCATCGATAAGATACCTGAGCTCATGGAGCGGGACGGATGGGTGTTTCCCACGTTAAAGGGACTCCTTGAACACCCGTTTCCCGAACGAAAGGTAGTCGTTGATAGCGGCGCGGTACCGTTTGTCGTGAATGGAGCCGATATCATGCGCCCCGGGATCGTCACTGTTACTGATGACATCCGGACCGGAAAACCAGTACAGATCGTTGAAGAGCGGCATGGCAAACCCCTTGCCATCGGAATTGCACTCTTTGATGCAGGTGAACTCCGTGCAAAGACCTCGGGAAAAGTGGTAAAGACCATACATTATATCGGGGACGACCTCTGGAACCTTGAGTTCTGACCGCCAGTGGATACGCCCCGGGAATTACCTGTCCAATCCGGCCATTTTAAAAAAAGAGATACTATTAAATAAAAACCAATAGACAATTTTGCTATGGTAAAATTTCTTGATTCGCTCCTGGGAAAGTCTACCCCCTCCACTGAGGATGACTACATGGACCTTGACCTTGAAGCCTTTGAGGAACCAGAGGCCGGGGCCCCGGCAATGTTTGTCAAGATCGCGGTAATCGGCGATATCAAAGAAAGTCCCCGGGTAAAAGATGAGATCTACAACGGAAATATCGTGATCATGGATATCTCACGTCTGAAAATGGACAAGGTCATGTATGAACGGGTCGTGAAGGACATGAAAGAAGTGGCCAGGGATGTCAATGGAGACATTATCGGACTTGGTGACCAGCACTATGTCGTCGTCACTCCCAACTCGGTGAAGATCTCGCGGGACAAGATCGGCGGGGTCGAATAGGTGCGGACAGTTGTCCCCGGACCATGCCCTGTCTGCAATACCGAGATACAATACCTGTACCATACCGAGAACATCCCCTATTTTTCCGAACTCCTGATTATTTCTGCAAACTGCCCCGCCTGCGGATGGCGGTTCATCGACACGCAACTCCTCAGGAACGCAGAGCCGTCCCGGTGGGAACTTCCCATCGAATCTCCTGATGACATGTGCATCAGGGTAGTGCGGAGCATGACCGGTGTGATTTCCATTCCCGAGCTCGGGGTCAGGATCGATCCGGGCCCCGCCTGTGAAGGCTTTGTCTCAAACGTGGAGGGGGTTTTAAACCGGGTAGAGGCCGTACTCGACAACCTCTGTTCATGGGCCGATACCGATGAAGAACGGGATCGGGTCTGTCTCCTGAAAGATCGCCTGAACGAGGTCAGGGATGGCACCCTCCCGGTCACCCTGGTCATCGAGGATCTTTCCGGGAACAGTGCAATCATTGCCGACCATGCACGGGTCTTCCGGATTGAAAAGATATCCGGAGAACAGGGAGAAGAATAGGGGGGATTTGTTCAGGAAAAGGGGATACCATTTAGGGATATACCCGGATCACGGACGATGCTCCCGACGACCGATGCGTCAGGAACTTCCCTGACAATATCCGGGATGTTTTCCTCCGGCGCGATAATGGCATATCCCATTCCCATGTTGAATGTCCGGTACATCTCATCCCGGTCGATACTGCCGTTTTCCTGAATCCATCGGAAGACTTCCGGTACCGGCAACGGGGTATCAAACGAGAAACCAAATCTTGTCAGGCGGGGAAAGTTGAGCAGCCCGCCGCCGGTGACGTGGCACATGCCGGAGACGGTGGCCATCCTGCACGCCCTGAGCGCTTCCGCATATATCCGGGTGGGCACAAGCAGCTCCTGGCCAAGCGTCTTCCCATTGGAAAGCCGCTCCTCCCACGCATCACGGGCATCTGCAACGCGCCGTGCGAGTGTGAGCCCGTTGCTGTGGACACCTGAAGATGGCACTCCGAGAATGAGATCGCCGGGCCGGATCGCATCCCCGGTAACGATCCGTTCCTTCTCCTGGATTCCAAGACAGGTGCCGGCGAGATCGAGGCCGTTGACCATCCCCTTCAGGGTTGCCGTCTCGCCTCCGACAATGTCGATGTTTGCCTGGCGGGCCCCCTCGTTTAATCCCCTGCCGATTTGCTCCATCTTCGGAATATGGATCTCATCGGCGGCAATGTAATCGACGAAGGCCACCGGTTCGATATTCATGACATAGAGGTCGTTGACGTTCATTGCGATGCAATCGATACCGATAGTCCTCCAGTCCTGCATCCGGTCCGCAACAAGCATCTTCGTCCCCACTCCGTCAACGGTAAGTGCCAGTACACGGGTCCCGCAATCGATAAGGCCGGCAAAGTGACCGACACCGCCCATCATGGCGACCGGACCGGACCGGCGGAATGTCAGCGCCCGGACAAGGGCGGATATTCCTTCCGCTTCACGGGAGATGTCCACACCCGATTCCCGGTAGGAGAAATGTTCAGGCATCGTCCTCCTCGGAGAGCCTGAATTCATCATGGAGGATCCGGACTGCCTTCTGACCGTCGTCCTGCCTGACAACGAAGGATATATTCACTTCAGAAGATCCCTGCGAGATCATCATGACATTCACTCCGCCGTTGCCCAGTGCAGTGAAGATCCTGCCCCCCGTCCCCTTGGCACCGGCCATGCCCACCCCTACAACGGCAACAGCACAGGCATCACGGTTGGCGGTGGCCTCGCGTATCATCCCCTGCCGGACCAGACCTGCCAGCGAATCGATGGCAATTCCCGCCTGGCTCTCGTCCACGATCAGGGAGATGTTTGCTTCTGAAGAGCCCTGCGAGATCATCATGACGTTGACCTCCATGTCCGCGAGGGCCGAAAAGATTGCTTTTGCAACTCCCGGTCGCCCGATCATCTGGGCGCCGCAGATGTTGATCAGGGCGACCTTGTCAATATAGGTAAGAGCCTTGACCACCCTGTTGTCCCGCTTCTCGTGCTGGACAATGGTCGTGCCCGGATGCGATGGGTTGAAGATATTTTTTACCCGGACCAGGATGTTTTTCTTCATCGCCGGCTCAATCGAACGGGGATGCATTACTTTCGCACCGAAATAGGAGAGTTCCATGACCTCGAGATACGAAATGGCCGGGATCACCCGTGCATCGGGGATTAGCCGTGGATCAGAGGTCATGATCCCGTCAACATCGGTCCATATCCAGATCTCATCGGCATCGATCCCGGCACCGATGAGTGCTGCAGAGTAATCCGAACCGCTTCGCCCGAGAGTCGTTACGATTCCTCCCACGGTGCAGCCCATGAAGCCCATGATGACCGGAACCATCCCGGTCAACAACGGTTGTACCCTGCTCCGGATCCTGCCTTCGCTCTCCGGGAGCGCCATTGACTCCCCGTGCTGCGAGGTGGTCAGGATACCTGCCTCGCACCCGTCCATGACCACCGAAGGGATGCCCCGCTGCCTGATAGCAGCAGAAACCACAAGGGAGTTTAAGCGCTCCCCAAAGGTGATGATGTAATCGAGCGACCGCGGGGTGAGTTCCCGGAGGTTATGGACGGCATTCAGGATGTTTTCCAGATCCAGAAGGCGTTCCTCGATCTGGTCTCCTGTTTCCCCTGCACAATCGGCCGCAATCTCCGATAGGACTTTCATGTGACGGAGACGGAGCGAGCTGATGAGCGGGGCAATTGTTGCCGAACTCCGGCTGTTTGCGATCTCCTGTGCTATGGCGATAAGCTGGTCGGTGACGCCCCGCTGGGCTGAAACAACGACTGCCAGCTCATCTCCGGCCCTGTGATGTTCCTCTATGATGTCCACGGCTCTTCCCAGGGTGTCGGCATCAGCAACAGAGGTTCCGCCAAATTTCATCAGAAATCTCATTCGGGGTCACGTTTTTCTTTGTAACTGCGTTCTCTACCTTTATGTACCTATACGATCCACGTTATAATAAGATGCATTCTGATGATGTCCGGACGGCACATGTCCTCGTGATCGGGAGCGGTGGGGCAGGCGTCCGTGCAGCGATTGAAGCGTCAGAATATGGAGAGACCCTCCTTGTATCAAAGACGCTTGCGGGAAAAGGCGGCTGTACAACCATGGCCGAGGGGGGCTACAACGCAGTCCTCAGGGAACAGGACTCCTGCGAGATACACTTCGAGGACACCCTGAACGGAGGGGCTTGGCTCAATGACCCGGAACTGGTCCAGATCCTCGTGAAAGAAGCTCCGGATCGCATCCACGATCTCCTCCGGTGGGGTGCTGTATTCGATGTCACAGGCAGCTGCCAGGTAGCCCAGCGACCTTTCGGCGGGCAGCGTTTTCCCCGGACCTGCTATGCCGGTGATCGGACCGGTCACGAGATGATGCTGACCCTGATTGACCGCCTCAACGCTACCGGGGTCAGGGTGGTCAACGAAGTGACTATCATCTCGCTTTTAAAAGACGGAGAGCGGGTGAACGGAGCTGCGGGACTGGACCAGAAAGGCAATCTCTCCATCTTCCTTGCCGACAGCATCGTTCTTGCAACGGGAGGCGGGACAAAGATCTACGATATCTCCACCAACTCCTCGAGCGGCACAGGTGATGGCTACTCTCTCGGGTATTCTGCCGGGGCTGAGCTGATCGACATGGAACAGGTCCAGTTCCACCCTACCGGTGCGGTTTTCCCTTATGATGCACGGGGCCGGCTGGTGACCGAGGCTGTCCGCGGTGAAGGGGGCATCCTGAAGAACGCCCTTGGTGAGCGGTTCATGGGCAGGTATGATCCTGACAGGATGGAACTCTCGACACGTGACGTCGTTTCCCGGGCCATCGCGACCGAGATTATGGAGGGCCGGGGGACAAAGAATGGCGGCGTATACCTTGATGTCACCCATCTTCCGCATAGCCAGGTTGAGACCCGCCTCCCGGTTATGCTCGAGCAGTTCCTCCAGTTCGGGGTAGATATCCGGGAAGAACCGATGGAAGTGGCGCCGACAGCCCACCATATCATGGGAGGCCTCCGGATCACTGCCCATGGTGAGACCACGGTCCCGGGGCTCTATGCCTGCGGTGAGGTGGCCGGTGGCGTTCACGGGGCAAACCGGCTTGGCGGAAATGCTCTTGCCGACACACAGGTCTTCGGGAAGCGGGCAGGGGAAGCGGCGGGTAAGGTGAAAGTAAGGCAAAACAGAGCGAATCCCATACAGATCGAGGCGATCCAAAAACAGCTGGAATCCTTCCTTCATGGTGATGTTTCCCCCTCAGCGGTCGTACGTTCACTCCAGATTGCGATGTGGGAGGGCGCAGGCATCTTCCGGAATTCAGCCGATCTGGAAAAAACCCTGGGCGTAATCGAACACCTTGGCACACTCCGGCTGAAAGCGGCAACACCGGCAAACTTTGCAGAATGCTGCATCGCCCGGCACATGCTCGCCTGTGCAACCCTGGTTGTGCAGGGAGCACTGCTGCGCAAGGAATCCCGCGGAGCACATGTCCGCAGGGATATCACCCAGGCATGGGATGGGCGTGGTTCACCCTACGGCCATACTTACCAGTCACGCTCCCGGCAGGGTATTGAAACGGCGGTGAAGCCATGAAGGATATATCGGTCCGGGTGTTTCGCTACAACCCGGAAACCGATGAACAGCCCCACTACCAGCACTACCAGGTAAAAATCCGCGAAGGGGCACGGGTGCTGCATGTCCTGCATGCCATCCATGATGAACATGACCCCACGCTTTCGTACCGCTACTGCTGCGGATCCGGGCAGTGCGGCAGTTGTGCGGTCAGGGCGAACGGCGAACCTGTGCTTGCATGCACAAAAGAGGCGCAGGACGGTATGACCATCGATCCGCTCGATCTCCCGGTCCAGAAGGACCTGATGGTGGACATGGAGCCATACCTGGCGGAGATACCCTCGCTTGAACCGGGCAGTGAGATCCTGGTGCCGACGCAGGACGAAGTCGATGCCATCAAGCCGCTCCGGAGCTGCATTGAGTGCCTGGCCTGCGTCTCGGCCTGTCCTGCGCTGAAGGTGATCGATTTTGCCGGCCCCACAGCCATGCGCGAGAATATGCGTCTCGCACTGGATCCCCGCGATATCCCTGACCGGGTAACTGAGGCGGTCTGCCAGGGGCTATTTACCTGTACCTCCTGCCAGGCCTGCTGGAAAGTCTGTCCGAAAGATATCCAGATCCCGGGAAAGGCGATCGAGAAGTTGCGGGCGCTCGCCAACAGGAAAGGGCTCACCCTGCCCCGCCACCAGTCGGTGGAAAAACTGGTTCGGGAGACCGGAAGGAGCGTGGACAGGATTGGGACAAGCTTCCTAGAGCAGGTCCCCGAAGTCCTCGAACCTTACGGAGAAGTGAAAGGCACGGTTGGGTTCTTCGTAGGGTGCATGTACAACATGCGCCTCCCGCAAACAGCCCTCGATGCGATGGAAGTCCTCCGACGAAACGGCATCCGGGTTATCATACCAAAGGAACAGGTCTGCTGCGGATCTCCGCTGATCCGGACCGGTCAGATCGGATACCTGGAAACGCTCCAGCGCCGCAACATCGAGGCCTTCGTCAGCAGGGGAATCGATGTCGTGTTGACCATGTGCGCCGGATGCGGATCAACGCTCAAGAACGATTATGAATGCCCGTTCCGGGTGATGGATATCAACGAACTGCTCCTGAAATTCGAGATCGAGCCCCCCGCACGACTCCCGGTGAAGGCCACCTATCACGATCCCTGCCATCTCATGCGGGGTCAGGGGATACGGGCTGAGCCCCGGGAACTTATCAGCAGGGTTGTTGATCTTGTTGAGATGCCATCTGTCTGCTGTGGTTCGGGGGGTGGCGTGCGGTCAGGAGTGCCTGAGGAGGCTGCAGCCCTGGCCGAGAATCGGAGAAAGGAGATCGAGAAAACCGGGGCTGACATCGTGATCAGTTCCTGCCCGTTCTGTGAGTACCATATAATGGAGCATACCGATCGCCCAGTGAAGAATATCGCGACCGTTCTTCTCGAAGGTTACAGGGAAAAAGACAAAAAGAAGGTCAGGGAAGACTGGTCATAACTGTTTTAAGGTGAAAATGCCTCCGCCATCCTGGCATGAAAACCGCATGTTCGGCTTTCATCGGGGAGGCATGTGACCGGAAGATATCACTGGCGTTTCATTCGGTATACTTAAATCAGGAAGTGAACCGCGTGGCTTTTCACCCGGTGCTGAGAGCGGTTAGGAGAATACAGACCGCGACAGGGATGAGGAGGTTGTCATCGAGAGGGGAGAAGAGCTCCACTATACCGGCGACAAAGGTGGCAAGCGCCGCACCGATTGCTGAAAGGAAGGGAAGGAGCGCGATGAAGCATACGGCCATACCCGCCAGTGAGCCCTCAATTGTCTTTTTATTGATAACCCTTGTCCGCCCGAAGTAGTACCCGATGATGGTCGCTGTGCCATCCAGCACGGCCAGGGCGATGATTGCCGGGACAACGACTGGTTTTTCAAAGAAGATGAGGCAGAACAGGGAGCTTACAGCAAAGGTGAGTGCTCCCCTTCCCGGCAACGCGTCCCGCCGTTCCAGGGAACCGACCAGTCCCGAGATCACCGGAACCCGGTATCCCCGGAGGATGGCATCGGTGAAGAGAATTCCGGTAAAGGTGCCAAGCATCAGGACAGCGAGTGCGACATTTCCGGGGGCTGCAAAAATGAGTGCTGCGATGCCCAGTCCAAAAAACATATGAACAAGTTTCCGGTAAAATTCGCGCATCTCCTGATGTGTTTGGCAGCAGGGCGCATAATGCAACCGGATATGTTCTACTCCGATTCTGTTATCAGTTCTCTTATCCTAGGCAATATCAGGATACGACAGGATGGATTCAGGTCATTTGTTGCCCGGTTTTGATATCCTGGCCACCAGCCCGACCATAGATTGGGTGGAGAGCGGGGGTATCCGCATCCCGCGCCTTACCGGTGAATACTGGACGCACCGGCAGCGGAAAGCCTCACCTCTCCATGAAATATCCTACCGTGCCTGCTTCAAACCGCAACTCCCCAGGTTTTTCATCTGCGGTTTGACTAAAACTGGCGATGTGGTTTACGATCCCTTTTCGGGCCGGGGAACAACGGTCATCGAAGCGGGCCTTTTGGCAAGGCAGGTGGTTGCCAATGATACAAACCCCCTCTGCCGCATCCTCACCCGTCCCCGGTTCTATCCTCCTTCAGAACCTGATGTCAGGAGGCGTTTGTCCACAATCCCGATGACCGGTGAGGCCGCTGCAAAAATCGATCTCTCCATGTTCTATCACCGGGAAACCGAGTCCCAGATTATTTCGCTTCGCACTTATCTCATGGAGCGCGAAGAAGCTGGTGAAGAAGACCATATCGATGCCTGGATCCGCATGGTGGCAACAAATCGCCTCACCGGTCATTCCAGCGGTTTCTTCTCGGTCTACACCCTCCCTCCCAACCAGGCTGTCACTCCCTCCCGCCAGGAACAGATAAACCGCAGGCGGAACCAGGTTCCTCCGTACCGGGATGTCCGGGAACTCATTATCCGAAAGACCCGTTCGCTGTTAAAAGGGATTACCCCGCAGGAGAGGAACGCCCTGAAAAAAGCCGGTGATAGAGGCCTGCTTCTGACCGGGGATTCACGCGATACACTGGCCATTCCCCGCGATGCGATCCGGCTCACCGTCACTTCTCCCCCGTTTCTTGATACCGTGCAGTATGCGAAGGATAACTGGCTCCGGTGTTGGTTTAACGGGATTGACGAACGGGAGGTGGAACGCAACCTGACTGTGACGCGGTCGCTTAATGAATGGTGCGGGGTCATGGCAGGGACCTTCAGGGAACTCTACCGCATTACTGCCCCGGGGGGATATGTTGCCTTTGAAGTCGGGGAAGTCCGGAAAGGCAGGATCAGGCTCGATGAGCATATCGTCCCAATCGGGGCAGATGCCGGGTTTCACCCCATGGCCATCATGGTAAACCAGCAGGAGTTCACAAAAACATCCCATATCTGGGGCATCGATAACAACGATTCTGGAACCAATACCAACCGGATAGTCCTGTTCAGGAAAGAGGGATGAGAGGATTACCGCATCAGATACTCGTAGGCGGAAAGGGCGGCCTTCGCCCCCTCCCCTGCGGCGGTTACGATCTGTTTGGTCTTTACAGTGGTCACATCGCCGGCAGCAAAGATACCTGGGACGCTGGTGTGGCAGTTGATATCGACCTCGATCTCCTTCTGATCATTCATCGCCACCAGACCTTCCACGAATGAGGTATTCGGTATCCACCCGATATCAAGGAAGATACCGTCAACGGCAATCTCGGTCTCCTTCCCGCTGTCCCGGTCCCGGATAACGATAGCGGAGAGCATGTCGGTTCCCCGGAGGGCGGAGATGATGGCATTGGTATGGAGGGTAATGTTCTTCTTCTGCTCGTAGAGTTTGACGTAGATCTCATCGGCCTTGATCCTGCTCCTGACGATTAGATGTACTTCCCGTGCGATCCCGCTCATCTCGATCGCGGTCTGGAGGGCCGAATTCCCGCCTCCTACAATGGCCACCACCTTGTTCCTGAAGATCGGGCCGTCACAGGTCGAACAGACCGAGAGCCCTCGTCCCCAGTACCGGTCTTCGCCTTCGATTCCCAGGGTGCGGGGATGCTTCCCCTGGGCGAGGATCACCGACCGTGCCCGGTATGCAGAACCGGTCGCGGTGTTGACTTTGAACTCGTTGCCGCTCCGGTCAAGGATTAGCACCTTGTCGATCTCGAGGCTGATGTTCTGGGAACGGACCTGCTCCTCAAATTTCCTCATGAGCTCATCGCCGGTGATTTTGGGAAAGCCCATATAGTTTTCAATCGACCATGACTCGATAGCCTGACCCCCGATATCCTCGCTGAGGATAAGGGTCTTTAACAGTTTCCGTGCGCAGTAGACCCCTGCAGTGAGCCCGGCCGGTCCTGCTCCGATTATCAGCACATCGTAGAGATCGACACCCTTCTCTTCACCGAACAGCTCGTTCAACCGCGAAGCATCAAAGCCCACGATTACCTCACCATCCACGGTGACCACGGGAACCCCGTACTGCCCGGAGATCTCGACCATCTTCTTTGCCTGCTCCTGGTCTTCCCCGACATCGATAGACGTGTAATCGACCCCCTGCCGTTCAAGGTAGGACTTGACCATCCGGCAATAGGGGCAGCTCTTCGTGGAATATACGGTAACCACTGGCATTCATCTCTGAACTAGAACTGAGATTATTATAAAAGTGATGGACTGGCGGGTTGTCAGTATACGATCCTGATGCGGACATCCGGTCCTGATGCCAGGTCCGGTTCGTTCCTCTGGCAGGGGAAAGTTACCCGGCAAAAAAGGTTTTTGGAAAAAACACATGATTACCTCCGAGATGCAAGTGAACAAAATGAAAACCGCGTACGCGATTTTTATAGGAAAAAGGTGTGTTCAGGAGATCTCCCTGAACACTTTTTTAAATACACCGCAAATCGGGCACTTATCTGGAGGATTGCCAAGAAAGATGTCCCCGCATACCGGGCAGATCCAGATGGTCCGGTTGGACATATCCTGGCCTGCATTGAGGGATTTCAGCGCTTCCCGGTAGTGACCTGCGTGGACTTCTTCAGCCTGGAGGGCATACCGGAATGCCAGGAGCACATCGCTCTGTTTTTCTGATTCTGCTTCCCGGACAAAGGCGGGATACATCTGTGTATACTCATGTGTTTCACCGGTGATGGCTTCCTCCAGGTTCTCTTTCGTGGAGCCGATCATCCCCATTGCTTTCAGGATTTTCCTGGCATGAATGGCCTCGGCCTCAGATGCAGCCTTAAAGACCCTGGCGATATTCAGGTAACCTTCGGATTTTGCCTTCTCTGCAAATGCCATGTATTTCTGGTTTGCCTGGGATTCCCCCGCAAACGCCTCCAGCGCATTTTCTTTCGTAGCCATAGACGGATATCTGGAAGAGCGATCATATCAATATGTTCTTCAGGGCTCCTCTTGCCGCAGAGTCACCGCTTCGCGTGGATATCTTTGCGCCCCCCATCCGGTTCGCAGGGTTCACTCGAGGATTTACAGGTCATTCGGCGTGATGGGATAGGATGTGATGGAGAGCTTTTTAACCTCACATCGTCCAGTATATGATACAGTTCTAATCAAACTGTTTGAGAAAGAACCATGTTCAAGCCGAATTATGGTGGTCCGAGAGATAGGCCGCCCCGGGAAATGACAAAAGTCATCTGTTCAGACTGTGGAAAGGAATGCGAGGTACCGTTCAAGCCAACCGAGGGAAGGCCGGTATACTGCAGGGAGTGCCTGCCCAAGCACAGGCGCCCCCGCTACTAACTATTTTTCTACTCCGGGCAGTTATCAACAAGTCCCGGTATTCCTGGGTAATTTTCAACGATTCCTTCCTTGAGCCGAGGGAACTCTGACGTTCGTTGTGCTACAATAATAGATCCTGTGCTCTTTCCCTTTTGTTTTTCCGGGAGTAAATAGCAACCCTTTTCTGGAACTGAGCCTGATATTCGGGGTATTAGTGTCGGGGGGAGCTTATGAAACCGATGCGGGAGATTCGTGCACATGACCGGCCGAGAGAAAAGATCAGGACCCGGGGGCCAGGCAGCCTTTCCAACCAGGAACTGGTGGCGGCCATACTCGGGAGCGGTGGCCCGGGATATGATGTGAGGAGCCTTTCAAAGGAGATTGCCGGCATCGTAGAAGGGAGTCCGGATACCGTGTGTTTTGAGGCTCTCTCGCGTATCAACGGGGTCGGACCTGCCAAAGCGTCCCAGATCGTCGCTGCCCTTGAACTGGGGCGGCGGCTTTTTTCTCCGGATCAGTCTTCACAAAAAAAGATATCTTCTCCGGCCGATATCCTCCCCCACGTCGCATTTCTCTCGGGAAAGAAGCAGGAACACTTTATCTGCATCACGCTCTCCGGTGCACATGAAGTCCTTGCCGTCCGGACGATCACCGTCGGCCTCCTCAACCACAGCCTGGTCCATCCGCGTGAAGTCTTTGCCGATGCCATCACCGACCGGGCGGCGGCCATCATCTGCGTTCACAACCACCCGTCTGGAACGCTTGAGCCAAGCAGCCAGGATCTTGCCATCACCAGCCAGCTCGCCGATGCCGGGACCCTGCTCGGCATCCGTCTCCTCGACCACCTCATCATCTCTGATACCGGCTGGCTGTCCATGAAAGAACGGGGCCTCATGTGACGCTTGACTGAAGGATTTGCCCCATCTCGTTTCCCTTCCGGTATGCCTCCTCCAGAAACTCCGGCCGGGTGCTCAGGTCCTGGATAGTATCCATATCCCTGATGAGCAGTTCTCCCCAGTATTTGACATCGATTATCTGGAAAAAGGCCCTGACCGTAAGTTTTGCCCCGTCAAAGACGAAAGGTACATTCATGCCGGAAATTCCAAGATACAGGCCGAGGCGGGATTTTCGCTTGCTTTCGGGGACCATCGGTTTTCCCCGCATGTATTTTGCCATGAAGTAGACCTGGAACCGGTCCATGAAGGACTTCAGACGTCCGGGTATTCCCATGGTCATGACCGGTGTCGCAAGAATTACCCCGTCAATGTTCCGGAATTTCTCATATATTTCGGTTATATCGTCCTTCATCGCACATGTTTCATGCTCCCTGCAGTAGAAAATCTCCCGGCAGGAGCTGAACTCCAGGGTGGTCACCTCGATCTTTTCGACTTCGCACCCGGCATCAGACGCTCCACGGATCGCCTCTTCCAGCAACTTCGCTGTATTCCCCGAGAGTCTTGGGCTTCCAAGAAGGGCGATAATCTTTGCACCCATGTCTGAATGGTTTCCGGAAGAGACGGCATATAGTTTTGCAATTTTAACCTCCTGTTGAATCCGGGCTGAATAATCCTTTATTTCCGTTTTTACACCGTTATTTGAAAGAAACAAAAGTGATATATAATTTCCCCAACCATAGTTGTGTTTGGTGATAAAACTGCCCGAGAAAGCGAAAGCCGGCGACAAGGTAGGCCCTGGAAAGTTCGTCTGCCTGGACTGCGGAAAGGAAATGGTACTTGATGCAGTCGAGCAGGATCTCAGGAAGTGCCCGCATTGTGCCTGTGAGCATTACCTGTGCTTCCCGATGACCCACATCCGCCCGGACATCAAGACACCGGAAGATGTAGAGAACCCGCCGAAGCGTGGAAAGAGCAACCTGTAATACCTTCTCTTTGTGAGCGGAGGGTAAGGGCACGGGATACCCTCTGCCCTGGTACCGTCCCACATCAGTCCCGGACAGGTTACCTGCCCGGAGGATTATTTTAAAGTGTGCGTAAAGAACACCTCTCACTGGAGGTGTTTTATTTGGTAAATGTCTCGAAAGAAGGTGAAGTGTACGAATGTGAAATCTGCGGCAATGTCGTAGTAGTCAAGGTCGCCGGAGGTGGCGAACTGGTCTGCTGCGGCCAGCCGATGAAGCTTCTGAAAGTGTGATGGAAATATGGCAGGAAACGACGAGTTGGAGGATCTCGAACAGATGATCGGGAAGGTGCCCAGGTTCTTCAAGGAACTGACGGTAAAGGACCCGAAGATGTACGAGATGGTGATGAAGCTCGAAGGACATATCTGGAACGATGGGGCGCTCACCCGTCAGACCAAGAAGCTCATCGCAATTGCCATTGCAGCATCTCTCCGCGATCAGCATGCAACACGTGCCCAGATAGCCGGTGCCGAGAAGCTCGGCGTCACCAGGGCCGAAGTGGAGGAGGCTTTACGGGTAGCATTCCTGCTTGCCGGTATGCCGGCATACGTTTATGGAAAAGCGCAACTAGATGAAGTGATGAAGGAGTGAAAAACAATGTGTGTAGGTGAATACGGCACCATGCCAATTCTCGGCGAGCCCGCCCCTGACTTCGAGGCTGTCACGACCGATGGTATTATCAAACTCTCCCAGCTCAAGGGAAAATGGATCATCCTCTTTTCCCACCCTGCAGATTTCACACCGGTGTGCACCACCGAATTCATGGCATTTGCCGGTGTCGCAGATGAGCTAAAGAGCATGAATGTGATGCTGATGGGCCTTTCCATCGACAGCGTCCACTCTCACCTGGCGTGGATCAAGAACGTCAAAGAGAAGATGGGCGTCGACATCCCATTCCCCATAATCGCCGACCTCGATATGAAGGTTGCAAAGAAGTACGGAATGCTGCATCCCGGCCAGAGCTCGACGGCAACAATCAGGGCGGTCTTTTTCATCGATGATAAGGGTATTCTTCGCGCAATGCTCTACTACCCGATGCAAAATGGCCGGTATATCCCGGAGATCATGAGGCTGGTCAAGGCTCTTCAGTTCACTGACAAGCACAATGTCGCAACCCCGGCAAACTGGCAGCCCGGAGACAAGGTTATCGTCCCGGCACCAAAGAACAAGGCCGAGATGGACAAACGGCTCACTGAAGGCTACGAATGCAAAGACTGGTATTTGTGTTACAAGAAAATCTGATCTTCTTTTTTCGTTCTTCCTGATACGCCGGCCAGGAAACAGACCCACGTTCCTGAGTCCTGCCGCAAGTACCCTATCATTATAACCTCTCCGATAAATCCCTTCATCATGCCCGTGAAAGTCCTTGCCTTTGCCGGGAGCCCCCGCAGGCACGGCAACTCCGAGACGCTGCTGGACTGGGTCATCGATGCCATGGCGCAGGATCCTGAAGTCGATGTGGAGAAGGTGGTGCTGGTTGAGGCAAATGTCAATTTCTGCCGGGGGTGCAATGCCTGCGAGAAGCTGAACAGGTGCGTACAGCGGGATGGAATGGATTACCTCCATGACCGGATAATCGATGCCGATGTCATCATCCTCGCAGCCCCGATATTCTGCATGGGGGTCTGTGCACAGGCCAAGGCGCTGATCGACAGGTTCCAGGTCTTCCGGTCGAGGAAATTTGTCCTCAGGCTTCCCATTGTGCCACCGGAGAGGAAAGGCAAGCGGCTCGGCATATTTCTCTCGACCGCCGGGCAGAACTGGGATAACGTCTTTGACGGAGCGGTCCCTTCGGTCAAGTGCTTCTTCCATGTCATCGAGGTGAAGGACAAGGATATCTATTACCTGATGGTGAATAATGTTGACGAAAAGGGAGCCATTCTCAGCCATCCAACTGCAAAGCGGGACGCTGAACGCCTTGCCCGGGAAGTAATCGCTGAGGTTAAGGCACGCCTTGCGGGGTGAGCGCCATGGCCGTCAGCGTTCTCGGCATTTCAGGAAGTCCCCACCGGCATGGAAACACCGAGACCCTCCTCGACGCATTCCTCGAAGGGACAAAAAACGCCGGTGCATCGGTTGAGAAGGTCGTGCTCAGGGAGCTGGATTATGCCCCATGCCAGGGGTGTAACGTCTGCCATAAAACCGGGGTCTGCATAGTTCACGATGATGCTCCCCCACTGTTTGACCGGATCCTTTCGGTTGACTGCCTTGCCGTGGCATCGCCCATCTACACCATGGGTATCACCGCTGAACTCAAGGGGCTCATCGACCGGGCACAATACATCTGGGCACGTAAGTTTGTCCAAAAAACACTCTACTTCTCCCACGAGCATATACGGTGTCACAAGGGCGTCTTCATCTCCACGGCCGGGCTCTCCTGGGACAACGTTTTTGATGCCGCATTCCCGGCTATTACGGCGTTCTTCAACACCCTGGGTTTTGAATATTACGACAATATCATTGCCAACAACATGGACCAGTATAAGGGAGTCCGTGGCCATCCTACCGCACTCACCGAGGCCCGTGAGAAAGGCCACCAGGTGATCAGGGTCATTGGAGACCTTAAAAGACGTCCCGGGAAGGACTGATTCCCGTTTTTCCTTTTTGTTGTCATTCCGGACATACGATGACGATCACATCCCTCTTTGCCAGTGTTGCCGATGGCGGTGCGGATTTCATGGACAGAGTCCGGATTGACCCCCCCGGGTGTCCCTGTTACCATTTCGCAGTCTGAAAATCGCGTGAAAAAAAGGTCAGGAACTGGTTCTACAGGAAAACCGGGTAGAACGTGGTGATGAGGATTCCGAAAGAGGCAATGATCAGGACCGCAAAAATCGCCGGGTTCCAGGCTAGCACCTTGCGGCCGTCCAGCACGCTGACCGGCAGCATGTTGAACGAGGCAATCATGGCATTCACCTGGAGGCCGACCATGCCGGTCAGGGAGAGGAGCTGCCCCCACCACGCTGTTGGGCCGAGCCATGCGGTGAGCGCAAGCACGAATGCGAAAGGTATGCAGAGCAGCAGGTTGGTAACCGGCCCGGCTGCTGATATCTTCCCGTTCTGCTCCCTGGTGACCCCTGCACCATAGATCAGGGTGGCACCGGGAGCCGCGAAGACCACCCCGACAAGTGCGGCGAGAACTACTGCAACGAGCAGCATAAGATTATCCTTCCGAAACTCAGCCCAGTAGCCGTAGTGCATGGCAGTAAACTTATGCGCAAGCTCGTGGAGGACGAAGCCCACGCCCACGGTCACCATGGAGAGGATCAGGTACAGGAGGTATCTTCCCAATGGTATCTCCATCGCGGGGCTTCCCATCCATACCCCGACTCCTCCTGAGAAGGCCAGAGAGAATGCAATGGAGATCGCCAGCCAGGCAATAACAAGGTCGAACCGTTCCCTCCGTGAGATACGTTCAAGCATGGAATTCTCCTAGATCTCTTGAGTTGTTGTGGCATATGTCTTGTGGAGCAGGCCGTCATGTTTTTAATCCCGGGAGAGCCCGTATTATGTGCTATGCCCATTGAAGCCTTGCGAGAGCAGATCGACAGGATCGACCTGGAGATCATCGACCTGATCGCCGAACGCCAGAAGCTTGCCGGCAGGATCGCTCTTGTAAAAACGAACGAAGGGCTTCCGATACATGATCCGAAACGGACGCGGGAGGTACTTGATGCCGCCTTCAATTCCGCTGTCGAGAAGGCAATCAATCCCGTCTTTGTCCGGAAGGTCTTCGAACTGCTGATCGAGATGAGCGAAGAGCGCCAGAGAGAGTGCTCGGGAGAGGGAAACCTCCCCTGACAGGGTTCAGAGGATTTCAATTAGAAGGATTATCCCAAGGAATATCATCACCGCTCCCATGACAAACCGCACCGGCTTTCTCGACCCGGTCCTCCATTCCTCCAGTCGCTCAACGGGAAGGCCAAAGGTGCATATCCCGAGGATCACGATGAGTGGCAGGACAAAGAAGAGGTTATAGACAAGGAGATACGGGATGCCCTCGACAACAGTCACCCTGCTGGAGAGAAGGGAGAGGATTGCAAGGTAAATTCCTCCTGTGCACGGAAGCTCAAACATCCCTACCAGAATGCCGACGATAAATGCTCCCGGCACCGAGGCCTTGCTGAGAGCGCGGCTGATGATTTTTTTCTTTGATTCGGGAATCGAAAGGATTGACTGACCGTTTCCGGTACCGAATACGGAAAGGATGCTGATCGTCCCTGCACCAAGCGCAACGACTGCGGCAATGGACGAGATCAACCGGGAGATGCCGGCAGACTGGATGATGGAAAACAATCCAAGGCCGGAAAGGAAATAAAACGTGAAAACTGCACTGATAAAGACCATGCCCACCGCGAGCATCTTTTTCCGCGATTCCAGGGATACTAGGGTTACGAGAAGGAATATCAATACGGAAAAGGCGCACGGGTTGATGCCGTCAACCAGGGCCGAAACTATGACCAGTGGAAGGGTCAGTTCTGCTCCTTCAGGCAGGCTTGACGGAGGACGGGGTGCAGGTTGTGTGGTGAGGGTCGTATTGACCGCATCGTACAGGCCATTGATGATTTCATCGGCACCCGAGAGCGTTGTATATCCAACAAAAACGGTTGGTACAGGTGCAAAACTCGCGCCGTAATAGTCTTTAAACGCCTTGAACAGGAAAAGATTCTCATCACTCTGGCGGATATCGATGGATATTACAGTTACCTCCGGATGACTTGCGGCAAAGTCCTGAATAAACGATACGGCACCTAGGCACTCACCGCAGTTCGTATTGTAGAAAAAATAGACAACCGGTTTTCCATCCTGCATGAGAACCGGAGAGAATACGGGTTCTGATCCAGGTGACTTTGAAAGGGATGGTGATGGCCCGGGAAGGGCCTCTGCAACAGCTGGAGAGATAACCAGGAAAAGGAAGAGCAATACCAGTACGGGCATTCCCCGTGGTTTTTCCCTCCTCTTTCCGGTCGTTCGTATCATGATTCAGTCGTGAAAGATCATGGTCCCCACACCCTCATCGGTAAACATCTCGAGGAGAAGGTTATGAGGTTTGTTTCCGTTGATGACATGGCCATAGGCGACACCGGCCTTGACGGCATTAACGATTGAGGATACCTTTGGGATCATACCTTCACTCACCACGCCGCGGGAGATCAACGATTCTGCTTCTGTTGCCCTGATGCGTTGATACACCACGGTACGCTCCCTATCCATAATCCCTTCCACATCGGTCATGTTGATGAGCTTGTAGGCGTTGAGTGCCCGGGCGATCTCCCCGGCAGCAGTATCGGCATTGATATTCAGGCTCTGGCCATTCCGGTCGATGGCAAGTGGCGCGATCACCGGGATATAGCGATTATCCAGCAGGGTATGAAGTACAGCTGGATTTATCTCCTCAATCTCCCCCACGTGGCCAAGATCGACTTCCTCTTCTTTTCCCCCGATGCTTACCTTCTGCGGCGTCATGCGGCGTGCAACAATGAGGCTCCCATCGTTGCCGGAAATTCCAACCGCTTTGCCACCGCATTTGGCGATCAGGGAGATGATATTGTTGTTGATCTTGCCGACAAGGACCATCTGGGCGATTTCAAGGGTTTCCTCATCGGTAATCCTGAGACCGGCCACGAACTTTGGCTCCTTGCCCATGGCCTTCATCTTCTCGGTTATCTCAGGGCCGCCGCCGTGCACCAGTACTACCCTGATCCCCACCAGCTCCAGCAAAACGACATCGCTGATCGCCGTCTCGAGAATGGCGGAATCGACCATTGCATGCCCTCCGAGCTTGATGACCATTGTTTTCCCGTGAAATTTCTGGATGTAGGGCAAGGCTTCGGTCAGCACCTCCTCACGTTTCATGTTGTATACCTCCCGTTTATCTCGATGTACTTCTCGGTAAAATCACATCCCCACGCCGTTGCCGTCTCAGGTCCGGCATGGAGGTCGAGCTCAAAGATGACCTTTTTCCCGTGCATCGCCTGCTTTGCCGCGGTGAGATCTACTACAATGCGACCGTCGGTGACAAGTGGCTGCCGGAGTGCCCCATCGCTGATCCAGAGATCCGCAGCATAGGGATCAAACCGGACACCGGACCTTCCCGCAGCGGCCATGACCCGCCCCCAGTTCGGGTCTTCCCCGTATACCGCTGTTTTCACCAGCGGTGAAGAGACGATGGTCCGGGCAACGTCCGCCGCTTCTTCCTCCGATGGGGCGCCCCTGACGGTGATTTCCAGGAGTTTCGTTGCCCCTTCACCATCCATGGCGATCTGGATGGCAAGATTCCGGCAGCATTCCTCGAGGGCCAGGGAAAACGCGCCGGAATCTGCGGGGCCGGCGAGCCCTGTTGCCGTGCAAAGCGCGATATCGTTTGTACTCGTGTCCCCGTCCACCACTACCCGGTTGAAACTCCGCGTTGTCGCTTTCTTCATGGCTGATCTCAGTTCGGTCGCGGGTACCTCCGCATCGGTGTAGATGAATGCCAGCATGGTGCCCATGTTCGGTGCGATCATTCCGCTACCCTTGGTGATCCCGCCTACACAGAACCCATCGCCCCTGACCAGGGCGTGCTTCGGAAAGAGATCGGTGGTCATGATTGCCCTGGCGGCCTGTTGTTCGGCTTCACTGCTCCGGCACAGGTGCGGCGCCACACGCCCGCATTGTTCGGTGATAAGGGACAGGTCGAGATACCGGCCAATCACCCCGGTAGAGGCTACACCGACCGATTCCGGGCTGATGGAAAGCGATGATGCGGCAATCTCCCCCAGACGAAGCGCGTCCTGGTAACCGCGGTCCCCGGTGTAGGCATTTGCACAGCCGGAATTAACGATGACCGCATCGAGGTATGCTTCCCGGATCCGTTTCTCCATGAGTTCGACGGGAGGTGCCCGGACGAGGTTTGACGTAAAGACTCCCGCTGCTGTCCCGCTTGCCCGGATCAGTGCCAGGCCATACTTACCTTCCTTGATCCCCCAGGCACTGACACCGTCCACTGCACAGATGCTCTTGCACGCCGATGCCCCTGTCATCCTGATGACCCGCCGATGCCCCTGATGATATCTGCCCGGGCAACGATCCCTGTCAGGCGACCATCCCTGACAACAGGTAACCGGGCAATCCTGTGGGAGAGCATCAGGGAGGCGGCATCCTCAATCTCCGCATCCTCGCTGATGGTAATGGCCGGATGGCTCATGATCTCCCTGACTTTTTTATCCCCGATGCTTGTCAGGGCGGCCTTGGTCTTCTCCCAGTTGATAAACTCCCTGACCGGCACCTCGATCACTTCGAGCGGGGACGGGAGCCAGAGATCATCCGAAAGCCCCCCGGTATCGAGAAGGGCGATGATATCAGACTCGGTCACGATACCTGCAAGGTTCTCGCCTTCCATGACCGGAAGGCCGCCTATGCGGTGGGCCCGGAGAAGCCCGGCAGCATCCCGCACGGGATCGTCAGCCTGTACTGTAACCGGGTTTTTTGTCATTATCTCGGATACTTTCATATCAGTACCTCCTGTCATGGGAGCAGTCCGGGAGCCATCAGCCCTTCCCGCTCATCATATCCGCACATGATATTCATGTTCTGGATTGCCTGGCCTGCAGCACCTTTCACAAGGTTGTCGATTGCGGAAACCGCAACAACCCGGTCACCTTCGCTCTCGACCTTGATATCACAGAAATTGCTCCCCCGTACCGCTCCAAGCATTGGCATCTGGTACCGGACAAAGGGTTCTCCCTGGTAGTACTTCTGGTAGAGCTGTTCGGCCTCGTCCTGCTCCATCGGTTCGTTGAGCAGGATGTGTGCCGTTGTAAGGATCCCGCGATTTACCGGGACCAGGTGAGGGGTGAAATAAACCCGCGCTTCAGATCCCAGGCGGGCAGCCTCCAGTTTCATCTCGGCCAGGTGTCGGTGGGATGTCCACTTGTAGGGATTGACATTGTCACCGACGTTTGGATAGTGGGTCACTGCGGAGGGATTGTCTCCTGCACCCGAAACACCGGTCTTTGAGTCATAGATGATGGTATGGGCATACTTTGCGAGCGGCGCTGCGGCAAGGGTGGCCCCGGTCGGGAAGCACCCGGGGTTGGCGATGAATAGAGCACCCCTGCACTGGTCCCGGTGCAGCTCGGGCAGACCATACGGTGCCTCGAAATAATCGGTGTGGGGGACGCCGTAGATCGTTTCGAAGGTATCCTTTGGGAGACGGTAATCCGCAGAAAGATCCACGACCCTGATCCCCCGTTCGAGCAGCGGGCCGGCATATGTCATGGCTGCGGTATGGGGGACGGCCAGGAACGCTAGATCGGCATCAATGTTTTCGAGCGATGGGTTCTCGAACATGAGCCCGGTTAAACCCTTGAGGTGGGGATGGACCGAATCGACAGGTTTGCCGGCGAGCTTCCGGGAAGTGGCAACGGTCACCTCTGCCCGGGGATGGGAGAGCAGGAGCCGTATCAGGTCCCCTCCGGCATATCCGGAGGCCCCGATAATCGCGATCTTCATACGATTCTATTCGGTTGTGAGGATGTTAATGGTTTTTCCCTGCAATTGCTTCCAATTCTCTTTTCCCTCGCAGAAACGCTCCTTATTCTGTATCTCCCCTTTCTGCGCGCTCGGGCATCGTGGAGTTTCAACCGGCAGGGACAGTGTTATCCCATATACCGCTGTGCATTCTCCCGGCCGGGAGATCCCTCCGGGGAACATACCAGCAGGTTTTATTATTATAATGATTAATCATTACAATACACGAGGAGGGACCCGCGAGGACTGTCAATCCCAGGAACCCCGGCACGAGGCAGAAAGGATTGGATCCCTGCCTCCAGAAACAGTAGTGGAGACCATCGATAATAATCTGGACTTTCCAAAAAGGAGGACTGCGTTCAGAGGATCATGATTCCCGGCTCTGTCCGGGTTGATCGACTTTCGTGCACCCGGTACATGGGTGCGGGCCGCTGTCATGCGGTGAATTGGATGAAAACGGAGAAGGTGCACATACATGGCAGAATCATTTGAAGTGCCTTTGGTCGAGGATGAAAAATTTTACACCCCCGACCCGTCATACAAGCAGCAGGCGTGGACGAAAGATTATAAAAAAGCCTACGAGGAATTTCTCGCGGACAAGACCGGGTTCTGGGAAAAACAGGCTCAACACCTTGACTGGTTCAGGAAATGGGACACTGTCCTTGAGTGGGACTACCCGTATGCAAAGTGGTTCGTCAATGCCAAGTTAAATATCACCTGCAACTGCCTGGACAGGCATATTGTCAACCACCGCAGAAACAAGGTAGCCCTCATCTGGCGCGGAGAGGAAGGGGAGGAGCGCATCTTTACCTACATGATGCTCTACCGCGATGTCTGCAGGTTTGCAAACGGGTTGAAGAAACTCGGTGTTGGCAAAGGCGACCGCGTCTGTATCTACATGCCGCTTGTCCCCGAGCAGGTCATCGCAATGCTCGCCTGCGCCCGCATCGGCGCAGTCCACAATGTCGTCTTCGGAGGGTTTGGAGTAAATGCCCTGAATATGCGGATCAAGGATGCCGAAGCTAAGGTCGTCATTACTGCAGACATAGCGATGCGCCGGGGAAAGACCATCCCGCTGAAGACCATTGTCGGAGAGGCAATCATCAACGCACCCAGCGTTGAGAAGGTCGTCGTCTTTTCCCGGGAGATCGAGACCCCGGTACAACTCCACAAAGAGATAGAAGTCGACTTCTACGAACTCATGGAGGGTATGCCTGCCAGGTGTGACCCCGAAGTCATGGATTCTGAAGATCCAATGTTCATCCTCTACACCTCTGGTTCGACCGGAGCGCCTAAGGGAATTGTCCACACCTGCGGGGGATACATGGTGGGAACCTACTACACCACCATGAACGTCTTCGATCTCAAAGATAACGATGTCTACTGGTGCACCGCCGATACCGGCTGGATCACCGGGCACAGTTACGTCGTGTACGGGCCGTTTTGCGCCGGTGCTACGGTTGTCCTTGCCGAAGTGGTTCCCGATTACCCGGACCCGGGATCTTTCTGGAAGCTCGTCCAGGACCTGGGAGTGACCATTTTCTACACTGCTCCAACCGCCATCCGGATGTTCATGCGGGTCGGGGAGCAGTGGCCTGCAAGGTACGATCTCTCATCGCTCCGTATCCTCGGTTCGGTCGGAGAGCCGCTGAATCCGGAAGCGTTCGAGTGGTTCTACCACACCATAGGAAAAGGAAAATGCCCCCTTGTCGACACCTGGTGGCAGACCGAGACCGGGATGCAGATGATCACTACCATGGTTGGAGAGCCCATGCGCCCGGGATTTGCAGGAAAAGCGATCCCGGGAGTTATTGCCGATGTCGTTGACAAAAAAGGCAACCCGGTTGCTCCCGGACACGGCGGGTTCCTGGTCCTCAAAGAGCCCTGGCCGGCAATGTTTCGCACGGTATACAAGAACGATGAACGCTACCGGCAGTACTGGAATACCATTCCCAACTGCTACGCAGCCGGCGACCTGGCGGTGAAGGGGAAGGTCGACGATTATATCATGATCATCGGCCGGGCCGATGACATCATCATCGTTGCCGGCCATAACATCGGCACGGCCGAGGTGGAAAGCGCACTTGTCTCCCACCAGTCTGTCGCAGAAGCTGCGGTCATCGGCAAGCCGGATCCCATGAAGGGGAACCTCATCAAGGCATTCGTCATCCTCCGTGACGGTTTCCAGAGGTCAGACAAACTCAAATCGGATCTCATCTACCATGTCCGGATGACGCTTGGCCCAATTGCCATGCCATCGGAGATCGAGTTCGTGGATAAGCTTCCCAAGACCAGATCCGGGAAGATAATGCGCCGGGTTCTGAAAGCCAAGGAGCTGGGTATGGATCCAGGGGATATCTCCACATTGGAGGAGTAATCTCTTCCAATCCATACTGTTTCAGTATAAAATCGATAGGAGTTGGTCTCTTTGCCTATCCAAGAGTCGTTGTTCGGGATGCCGGCCGAGCGCGGGCGATGGGGTCTCGTGGCACTCGGCCTGATCATCAATCTCTGCCTTGGAACCATCTATTCCTGGAGTGTCTTTGTCAAGCCGCTGACCGATTACTTCACGTCCGAGCTTGGACAGGCTGTGACGGCGAACGAGATACTGATGCCGTTCTCGGTCTTTCTTGCCTTTTTCGCCATTGCCATGCCTTTTACAGGGAGGTTTATCGAAAGCCACGGGCCACGGAATGTGACCATTATCGGTGGCATCCTCACCGGGCTGGGGTGGCTGCTCGCCTCGACGGTCACTTCGGTGTGGATGCTCTATATCGTTTATGGGATCATCGGTGGTATCGGTGTGGGAATCGCCTACGGCGTTCCGGTCGCCGTGGCTGCACGGTGGTTCCCGGACAGGAGAGGGACCGCGGTCGGCCTGACCCTGCTTGGATTTGGTTTCTCGGCATTCCTCACCGCAAATATTGCCGATTACCTTATTGCGTTAACAGGGGTCATGACAACATTCCGGATATTCGGTCTGGTCTTCATCGTCCTGATCGTGCTGATTTCCATCCCGCTCCGGTTTCCTTCTGCCGGGTGGAAGCCTGCCGGATGGAACCCGCCTGTCCCAAAACCCGGTGAGGAGGTCTGCGAGTGCGATCGATCGGCCATGGTCCGGACACCTGCGTTCTACGGCCTCTGGCTCTGCTTCTTCATCGGCTGCCTGGCGGGACTGATGGCCATCTCCATTGCAAAGCCGGTTGGAACCGAGATCGGCGTCGAGGCGGGCCTGGCCACCATCCTTGTGGGGTTCTTTGCCATATTCAACGGAGGAGGTCGACCGCTTTTTGGTGCGCTGACCGATCGGCTCTCTCCACGCAATACGGCCCTGCTCTCCTTCGTGCTGATAGCCGGAGCATCAGCCCTGCTCTGGCAGTTGCCGTCGATTCCGGTGTACATCCTCTCGTTTGCAATCCTCTGGGGTTGTCTCGGGGGCTGGCTGGCCATCGCCCCTGCCGCAACAGGGTGCTATTTCGGGACCTGCGACTATCCACGCTGCTACGGGGTTGTCTTCCTTGCATACGGTGCAGGGGCCATTGCCGGCCCCATGCTGGCAGGCTTCATCAAGACCTCCACCGGAAATTACCTAGGAGTCTTCCCCTATGTCCTGGTGATGGCTCTTATAGGGATCGGCGTGGCGTGGAACCTGCTCAAGCCTCCACGTAAGGTGCAGATCCCCTGATTCCTTTTTTCCATTGTGCGACAACAAACAGGTAAGCGTGGAGAGTCCTGCCTGTCGGGAATCCCGCCAGATTGCCCGCTTAAGTACGATTTACTGGAGTGTCGCCATCATCAGTTAGGTTCTTATAACACAATGTTGCATTATTCTAACTAATGTGATAAATAGACCACATTGAGTTGCGATAATGGCACACCAGAATGGTTCCTTCTTCAAGTCCCGGAGATGGCTTACGATCATGTTCCTCTTTGGAACAGCTCTCCTCATAGGAGGCCTCATCGAGTTGGCAGTCGTGCCGGCCGGATTGGAAGCTCCCAGCAGCATTACGCTTTCATGGATCAGTTTTGGTTTTATCCTGGTTACACTGGCCGGTTTGCGGTTGTACAGGGGAGAGAGCCAGTACCTCCAGGATGAGCGCACACGGAGGATCGGTGCCTACGGCCTTTCCTGGTCGTGGTTCCTGACTTTCCTGGTGCTGTTCGGTTTTTTCTGGCTCGATTACCTGGGGATATGGTCCCCGGAAGCGGGGACGTTGTCAGTCCTGCTCATCCTGCTGATGGGGATCTCGGCCAAGGCATTCCAGGCCTGGCTCTTCAGGAAAGGGGATGTGGAATGAGGAGTGCCGGGAGCCGGTCATGAAGACCCGTATCAGGGAGTTCCGGGCACGGTACCAGATGACCCAGGCCGATCTTGCGGATGCGGTTGGGGTGCGGCGGGAGACCATAGTGTTCCTTGAAGCAGGAAGATATAACCCATCACTGAAACTGGCCCATGCGGTGGCAAAGGCGCTTGGAACCACCATCGATCAGCTATTCCTTTTCGACGACGATTTCCCCATGGATGTCGTACTCGAGGAATAATAACCCGGTCAGGCTCCGGACCATGATACTCTGAATTGCCCTCATCTTCCCTGGGAGGTGCATTGGAAGAGCCTTATCTTTCCAAAACGACAACACCCTACCATGACAGATTTTTTAAGGAGCATAACTGCGGTGCTCCTCTTTGCCCTCCTCCTGATCGTCCCTGCAACAGCGACCATCGGTCTCATGAAAGTGCAGGTCGCTCCTCCCGGAGAATCCCTCCTTGCAGAGAGCTGGGTAAATGCCTCGGCAACCATCCAGATCATCCCCCAGGGACCGACCACTTTTATCGAAGGTTATACCTTTGTCCTTTCCACCGACCTTGAACGTGCCGTGTGGAACGTTACGGTGATGGTTGATGGCAGTCCCGCGGCAGTAATCCCCCAGAGCGACAGGTATGTGTTCATTAACGGCTACCTCCTCTCGTACCCGACGAATCGTGATGTGACGGTGAGCGCCATGATTGAGGGCATGGTGCCGGACCTTGCAGATAGAACACCGTTCAGGGTCATGCAGGCTGAGGAGCTGAATAACCAGGGGAAGTCAATTGGTAACACCGAACAGGTCATTATCCGGAACGTTATCAATACGGGAAACGGGCCCGGAGGTTACCCGGCAGGTGATGGTGCCTCTCCGGTGGTAACAGTACCTGTCTCTCCGGCGGTAACAAAAGCCTGCACGACATCAATCCTGGTTCCGTTGGGAATTGGTCTGGCAATAGCTCTTCTTATGAAGAAAAACATCTAAAATTTTTCCAAAATGAAACCCGATTCTGAAATTTTTCCCAAAAAACCCTGATGACCAACTTTTCCGGGAGCCGCTCACGTTCCGGTCCAGGAATGGCTGGCTCCAATGTTTAATCCCCGCACTATCGCAGAATCTGCAGGCCAACGATGATTAGCTTTTCAGTCATGCTGCAGGCATACGAAACCAGGATCCCACGATCCCGACCCTCCGAATAGGGAAACATTGAGGAGGGAACCTGTAACTGAGGTAAACCGGGATTATAGCCAGCTGGAGAAAGGGGATTTTTAATCCGTATCGCATTACCAGGAACGATACGCGGGCTCTCCGGCCATGGTATTTATGAGTATCCGCCCCCCACCTGGGGCTATGCTTCAAACGGGCAGAACCTCCATGGAGATGACACGCTACAACCATGTCTCCCCTTCAGACCAGTTTCTGAAGCTGCCTCCTCCTCCTTTGGAAAAGCCGTATCCCCCGGAAGGGCCATTTGTTTCACTCCCCAGGGCAGATACCATCGCCGTGCCTCCACTCGATCTCCGCACGGCTATTGAAAACAGGCGATCGGTCAGGAGATACCTGCGCGATCCGCTCTCCCCCTCCGAACTCTCCTACCTCCTGTGGTGCACACAGGGCATCGTCCAGGTCGTAGATCCTTACTATACACTCCGGAATGTTCCTTCAGCAGGTGGACGCCATTCCTTTGAGACCTGCCTGCTCATCAACCGCGTTGAAGGAATAAGACCCGGCCTTTACCAGTACCTATCCTTTACACACCGCCTGATGGAAATGGATACCCGGCCGGGAATCACAGACAGGGTCATGGCCGCATGCCTCGGCCAGGCTTTCGTCCGGAACTCTGCCGTCACATTCCTCTGGTCATGCGTGGTCTACCGCATGGCCTGGCGCTATGCCGAACGGGCCTGGCGGCTTGTACACCTCGATGCCGGACACGTGGGCCAGAACCTGTACCTGGCCGCAGAGCAGGTCGGATGCGGAACCTGTGCCATGGGTGCATTCGATGATCAGCTGATGGCTGACCTGCTCGGTATAGATGGAGTGGAAGAATTTGTCATATACTGCGCTGCGGTTGGGAAGGTGGACAGAAAAGGCGATCGATAGAATAGCAGTTCATCGATCGGCAGGTGCGAAATCCTCCAACCACAACCGGAGTGGATCAGACCTAGCCTGTTGCAATAACTCTTTTAAAAAAGACACCCTTTTCATTCCAGGGGATTTGGCCGGGTATGAACCTCACACTTTTTGATCGGATGACCGACCAGGAAAAACACGACTATCTCGAATTCCTGCTCTGGCACTACAGGGTTGCAGATGGGTTCTGGTATATTTATGTCACCGAGCGCTTCGGCCAGACCGTTGCCGATGAGCTGAACGAGAAAGTATGGGGCCGTATTGCAGGGATGGCGGCAGAAAATCTGAAGGAACGGTTCCATATCACGGAGAAAGGGCTGAAGGGATTCGTAGAGGCTCTGCGGCTCTTCCCCTGGGCGATGATTGTGGATTATACTATTGACGAGCGTGCCGATGAAGTCATAATTTCGGTGCCCTCGTGCCCGACCCAGGAAGCGCGCCTGCGGAGGGGACTTGACGAATATCCCTGCAGGGAAATGCACCGGGCAGAATTCACCGGCTTTGCCCGGGCAATCGATCCCCGGATCAGGGTCGAATGCCTCTTTGCTCCGCCCGGGCCTCACCCTCCCGGCATGTTCTGCAAGTGGCGGTTCTTTCTCTCTGATGAACCGGAAGGTGTCTGAGGAGGGGGGAATTTGTGATTGGGGACGGCACTCCCTGTGCATATGGAGAGGCTGGAGGAGGAATGGCCCTTTTCTTGGATTCGGGACTGATCGTGATCAGGGTTGCACGAAGACCTCCTCCAGATCGGGATGCCCCGATGCGGTTTTCAACTCCTTAACGAATTTTTGCAATGCATAATCCATCTCCGCAGGCCATTCTCTGAACTCACCCACAATCCCTACTATCGCCGATCCCACGATCACCCCGTCTGCACCTGCCCATGTATATGCACGGATATGCTCAGGAGTGGATATCCCAAACCCGGGAACTACCGGGAGTTTTGTCCTCTTTTTGATATTCCCAAGGCAGGCGAGCGTTTCGGGTGCGACCTCCTCACGAACGCCGGTCACACCCCTCGCAGCCACAAGGTAGATGAATCCCTTCCCCTGGGATATGATGAAATCCAGGCGTTCCGGTGATGTGTCCGGGCTGACAAAGAGGATGGGATCGACCCCCGCTTCGCGGGCGGCATCGCAGAAAGGGCCGGCCTCCTCGACAGGTACATCGGCAACCACCACGCCATCCGCACCTGCACGGGCAGCATCCTGGTAGAAACGATCTACACCGCGCTGGATAACGATGTTTGCATACGTCATGATCAGGAGCGGAATCGCAGAATGCTCCCTGACCTCGCGGATGAGGGAAAAGAGCCTGTCGGTTGTCATCCCTGCACTGAGCGCCCTGGCGCCGGCTTCCTGTATCACCGGACCGTCGGCAACCGGATCAGAGAACGGCATAACCACCTCGAGCATGTCGGCCCCGGCCCGGGCCAGGACCCGGGCAATCCTTACGCTCCCGGCATAATCGGGGTCGCCTGCCACCATGCAGGTGATTAGCAGCGGCGACTTCCCTGATTCAAACGCCCGGGTTATCCGGGAAATGCCGGTCATGGGCACCACTCAATCCGGGCGGCGACCTGGGCCACATCCTTGTCTCCCCTTCCCGAGAGGTTGATGACCAGGATGTCATCCCGGCCAAGGTCAGGTGCAATCACCCGTGCAAGCGCAACCGCATGGGCCGACTCAAGGGCAGGAATAATACCCTCCGTCCGGGAGAGGTAGAGGAAGGAGTCGAGAGCTTCAGCATCCGTCACCGGCCGATAGATAACCCTCCCTTCATCCCGGAGGAAGCTGTGTTCCGGGCCGACCCCGGGATAGTCAAGGCCGGCAGAAATGCTATGGGACTCGAGAATTTGGCCGAAAGCATCCTGGATAAGATAGGTATAGGAACCATGGAGCACTCCCGGTCTCCCTGCACACAGCGTCGCACCGTGCCGCCCGGAAAGGCCTTCCCCCCCGGCTTCGGCACCATAGAGGCGGACTGCATCCTCGAGAAAGGGGTGGAACATCCCTATCGCATTGGACCCGCCACCCACACAGGCCACCATTGCATCCGGCAGCCGGCCTTCTTTTTCAACTATCTGCTGTCGTATCTCCCGGCCAATGACCGTCTGGAAGTCACGAACCATGGATGGAAAGGGGTGGGGACCCACAACGGATCCGATCAGGTAGTGGGTGTCCCTGACATTTGCCACCCAGTCGCGGAGTGCCTCGTTGATGGCATCCTTGAGGGTCCGGGATCCGGAACTGACCGGTACGACCTCTGCACCAAGCATCTGCATCCGGGCCACGTTCAGGGCCTGCCGCTCCATGTCATCGGTTCCCATGTATACCTCCACTGAGAGCCCGAGTGCCGCCCCGGCAATTGCAGCGGCAACCCCATGCTGCCCTGCACCGGTCTCGGCGATGATACGTCGTTTCCCCATGAACCTGGCCAGCAGCCCCTGCCCCAGTGCATTGTTCAGCTTGTGGGCACCCGAGTGGAGGAGATCTTCCCGTTTCAGGTAGACCCGGCAGCAGAGATCGTGGGACATGTTCCTGCAGAAGGTGAGCGGCGTTGCTCTCCCGGCATATTCCTGCAGGTAGTACTCCATCTCCTTCCGGAACCCTTCGGAGGGGACAATAGCCCGGTATGCCTCATCGAGCTCTTCGAGCGCACCCATCAGTGTCTCGGGAACGAACCGGCCGCCGTACTGGCCGAACCTGGCAGCAGAAGTCACAACCCCGCCCCCTTTGCCGCAGCTATGAACGACTTCACCCTGACTGGATCCTTCCTCCCGGGCGCATACTCGACCCCGCTTGCCACATCGACTCCGCAGGGCCGGACTGCCCGGATCGCTGCCGCCACATTCCCTGGGGAAAGCCCCCCGGCAAGCATGACCGGGACCTTCGATGCTGCGATTATGGTGGATGCAAACCCGGCATCAAAAGGCTTTCCGGTTCCATGGCTCCCATCCACAATGATCACATCGGCATCATGAGGAAGCGAGTCTCCCGGGGCAACCATCCTGATGATGCAGGCTTTACAGCCAGCAGGCAGTGGCGCAGAACAGGAGGCCTGGATCGCATCGGGCCGGAGTGAACCTATCTCCTGCAACTCTGACGGAAGGACGGAGTGGGTGACGCATACGCGGGTCATAGCAGGGACGGCATCGAATATCTCGCGTGCCTGTTCCAGCGTCACACAACGTGGCGAGTCTGAAAAAAGGACCACACCAATAAGGTCGGCTCCCTCAGTCTCGGCAAGCCTGGCATCATCCGGAGTGGTGATGCCACAGATCTTTATGCGAATACGAACCCCTCCAGTGCCTTTACCGGGTCACGGGCAGACATGATGGCCGATCCGATCAGGTAGCCGTCCGCAAGGTGATGGAAGCGACGCACATCGCACGGCCAGAGAAAACCGCTCTCGGAGACCACGGTGACCCCGGCTTCCCGGACCAGGGGCGCCAGCCTCATCGTGGTCGAGAGATCGACCTTCAGGGTCTTGAGATCCCGGTTGTTGATCCCGATGATGCGGGTTTTTGTCCGGAGTGCTGCCTTCACCTCGTCCCCGGAATGAACTTCGACAAGGGGTTCGAGATCGAAGGCGATGGCGGCATCGACCATATCCGTTAGGCGGCCCCCGAGGACTCCCGCGATGAGGAGGATGGCATCAGCTCCAAGGAACCTGCTCTCTGCCAGCTGCCGTTCATCGATGATGAAGTCCTTGCGGAGGATGGGGATACTGACAGCGGACCGGATTGCCGGAATGAATTGGGGATGACCGTTGAAGAAGTACGGCTCGGTCAGTACCGAGAGCGCGGCACAGCCTGCTCCAGCCATGCTGGCGGCTATCCCGGTGGGGTCGGTACTGTTGCGGATGGATCCGCGTGACGGAGAGGCAAATTTTATTTCGGCGATGATGGCGTTCCTCCCTTCCTTCCTCCCCAGTGCTGCATGCAGGCTGTGGTGGCTCCGTTTTTCCGGGAAGTCTTCGTGATGATCTGGCAGACATGCTACCCTTCCGGCTGTTGCACTCAGGAACTGGTCGAGGATCATGATCGCCCCCCGGTCGCAGCCACCAGGGCTTCCAGTTTCTCATTTGCCGCACCGGAATCGATTGCCTCCTGCGCCTGCGATACCCCCTCCCGGTATCCCGGAGCCCTGCCTCCAAGGTAAATCGCGGCCCCTGCATTCAGGACCACGACATCACGGGCAGGCCCGTCTCTCCCGGCAAGTACTTTCCGGATAATACGGGCATTTTCCATGGGGGTGCTACCGGTTATCGACGCTAACTGGGAAGTTCGAATACCAGCATCCCGGGGAACGAGGGTATAGTCCCTGATCGAACCGTCTCGGATCTCCGCAACGCGGGTCGGGCCGGAAATCGTTATCTCGTCAAGCCCGTTTCCATGCACCACCATGGCACGCTTCGTGCCGAGCGAGAGGAGGGCGGAGGCAAATTTCTGAACGAGCCCGGGGTGATTCACGCCACAGAGCCGGGCCGGGGCTCCTGCAGGATTCAGGAGGGGACCGAGAAGATTGAAGATGGTGGGAAAGCCGAGATCGCGCCGGACTCTTGCTGCGTGCCCGAGAACCGGGTGATACAGGGGTGCAAAGAGAAACCCAAACCCTATCTCTTCGATAACAGAGCAGGTCAGTTCCGGGGAGAGATCGATTCGGACGCCCAGTGCTTCAAGGACATCGGCAGAGCCACATGAGCTGCTCACCTTCCTGTTGCCGTGTTTGACCACCGTCACACCCGCACCTGCTGCAACGATAGCGGCGGCAGTGCTGATATTGAACGTCCCGGTGCCATCGCCACCGGTTCCGCAGGTATCGACCATCATGCCGCAGACGTTTGGCCTGATTGGGAGGGCGTGAGCCTGCAGGACCCGTGCACATGAAGCTATCTCCTCTGCAGACTCCCCTTTGAGGCGGAGTGCAGTGATAAACGATGCAATCTGCGCTTCTGTCGCTTTACCGGACGCAATCCCTTCCATTGCGTCTGTCGCAAGCGTGGCAGGAATGTCCCGGCCGCAGGCAAGCATGGCGAGGGCTTCCTGCATCAGGCACCTCCGTACAGGAAGTTCCTGAGGATCTGCGATCCGTCCCTGGTCATGATGCTCTCTGGATGAAACTCTATTCCGAAGACCGGCATATTCCGGTGAGAGACGGCCATCACGCACCGGTCTTCCCCGGCATAGGCAAGCGTCCGGAATTCCTCCGGGATGGTATCTTCATCTGCTGACAGCGAGTGATAACGGGTTGCAGTGAAGGGATTTGGCATTCCGGCAAAGATGCCTTCACCGGTATGAAAAATCGTGCTCGTCTTGCCATGGACCGGCCGTGTCATCCTGTGGATAGTCCCGCCAAAGGTCTGGATGATTGTCTGGTGACCGAGGCACACTCCAAGGATGGGAACCTGCCCGGCATACTCCCGGATTACATCCGGGTAAATCCCCGATTCATCCGGTGTACCGGGACCAGGGGAGAGGATTATCCTGTCAGGGCTCAGTGCCCGCACATGACCGATTGGCTCATCCGAGAGGATTGGGACAGGCTCTGCACCTAGGCCTCCGACTAGCTGGACCAGGTTGTATGTGAAACTGTCATAGCAGTCGATGATGACAACCTTCATACCGGACCTCCCGCCCTGCATATGGCAGATACCATCGCACGGGCTTTCTGTTCGGTTTCCTCGAATTCCCGCTCAGGAACAGAATCCGCGACAATACCGGCCCCTGTCGAGAATTCCGCGATTCCATTGCTGATCCGGATGGTCCGGATGGCGATGGCAAACTCGAGGAGGTCGTTGAAACCCGCATACCCGACAGCCCCAGCGTACAGCCCTCTTGGAACCGGCTCCAGTTCTGCTATGATCTGCATAGCCCGGATTTTTGGGGCACCGCTTACTGTGCCCGCCGGGAAGCATGCCGCGAAGGCATCAAACCGGTCAAACCGGTCAGCCCGTGTCCCCTTCACCCTGGAGACGATATGCTGGACATGGGAAAACTTCTCGATCTCGAAAAATTCCGGGAGAGAGACAGATCCGAACTCGGAGACCCGGCCGATATCATTTCGTGCAAGATCGACGAGCATGAGGTGTTCCGCCCGCTCTTTCTTATCGGCGAGGAGTTCTCCGGCCAGTTGTTCATCTTCATGGACATCTCTGCCCCGTGGCCTTGTCCCGGCAATAGGGACAGTCTGCACCTCTTTTCCTTCTGACCGGACCAGCATCTCCGGACTCGATCCGATGATCACTTCGTCATCAAAATCAAGGTAGTAAAGGTAAGGAGAGGGGTTGATCTCCCTGACGGCACCATACGTTTCAAGTGGGTCGCCGGCAAACGGGCAGGTAGTCCTCCGTGAAAGGACAACCTGGAAGATATCCCCGGCAGTGATGTTATCCTGAGCTCTCCGCACCCGCTCCATGAATGCTTCACGGGTAAGAGATGACGTGAAATGCGGAGCTTCCGGACATTCTTTTCGGCACCACCCGGCGGTTTCCGGAGAGACAGCGTTTATCTGCTCTTTCAGCCTTCCAATCCGATCCCGGGCCTGTGCAATCTCCTCAGAAACATCATCACCAGGGTCTATGAAGAGGTCGTCAAAGATCGTGCAGACTCCCAGGCGGTGGTTATAGATAACCCCCCGGGTAGAGAGCATGAACCTTGAAAGGGCACCATCTCCTCTCCCGGCGCAAACCTTCCCCCCGGTCAGATCGCTCACCATATCATATGTACAATACCCGACGAATCCACCAAGGAAACCAGTGTATCCGGTATTCGGGAGGACAATTCGCCCGGAAAGATCCCGGAGCATGCTGACAGGGTCGCGTCCGCGTGGATTGGAGAACAGGGCGGAATAACTAGGGTCCCCTTCACACTCGGGGTCTTTCCCGAGTTTGAGCGTCAGTGGGGGTTCAAGGCCGATTATGGAACGCACTGCCCTGCGGGGGACACCTTCCATCGATTCAAGTATGTAACCCGTTTTCAATCCAAGGGACCGGTACAGGGTAAAAGGGTCACAGGGGGGGAAAGGGATTGTTTCGCACACAGGCAGAACAAGAACCCGCGATGTATCGCAGTCTTGTGATGTTTCATGAGATGCCGTCAGCCTGACGGCAGACCCCAGTCCAGGGGCATCACCGAATGGCGTGGTCTACCAATCATGCATAAAGATGTGCACTGATGTATATATAATATCTCTGTTGTTTATGTCAATCCATTATCAGCCTGGCAGGACTATGCCTTATGCACTGAATGTCCATACACTTCGTGACTAGGGAAAAAACCAGGATGGCCCTTGTAATCCCCGACTCGCGCTTTTCCGGGGGAAAACATTTTCATACAATATGATTCACCGATGCCTGAAACCACCATACAGGTTACTGGCGTCTCCTGTATGAGATCGGATACCCAGCGCACTCGGGCCTGGTTCCGGAAAGCAGGACCGTTTTACCAGATCCTCCCCACTAGGTGATGCCAGTGCCCGGACATGTAACTCGGGGAAGGACTTTTCAAGGCCTCGGGGAGATCAACCGGTCCTTCCCGGTATTCAGCCGGGGCCTTAACCGATTTTCTTCCGCTGGGCAATGTGGTAGCCCGAAATAACCGTGATATACTCCCCGAATGAAACATCAAGTTCCCGATCACCGGTATCTATGAAGAGGAGCGGGGTCTCTGCCAGTTTATGGGGGGTTGCCACGACGATTATATTTCCTGTTCCAATCCGTTTGAGAACACGGGGACTTGCCTGCTGGGTTCCCCTGCCGAGCACCGAGCCCTGTGCACCGATGATGCTGATCACCAGCCGGGCCGGTCTTCCGTTAGCGAGGAGGGCCAGCATCCCTTCTTCATCCAGATCACTTCCAACAAGTCTTTCATCCTGCACGGCATCGAACCCGAGAAGGGTCTTTTCAAGACCCAGATCCCGGGCTATTGCCCGGGTGGTGCTTCCCGGACCGATGAAATAGAGAATGTCAGGAGTTCCCCGGATGACATTGGCGATAAAGTGCCCGATTCCGGCCTTTGCCAGATCCTCGTCCTGGTCTTCATAGACCTGCTTTGCCCCCTGCACTAAGCCCGGCAGGTAGGGGCTCTTTGCATAGCCGTACAGTGTCGCCCTCAGTTCCCCCTGCCTGTAGGCCTCCTCATCGACATCCATCACTTCGGCATCACGGAAATGGAGCGGCATTAAAGCGCCTGTCCTGAGTATCTCTGCTGCCGCAACCGGGCTCACCGCAAAGACCGCTGAATACATCTTCACCCCGGCCGGGATGCCGAGAAGGGGGACGGTATCGGATACCACATCGTAAAGGTCCCGCGCTGTTCCGTCACCGCCACAAAAAAGGATAAGTTCGACACCGTTTTTTAAAAATTCCCTGCAGGCCTCTTTCGTATCCGAAGCAGTTGTAACCTGCGGTGCCTGGTAGGCAACCAGAAATCCGGCAATTCCTGCCTCTTCAAGCACATCCTCCCCCATCGGACCGGAACAGGTGATATAGCGAAACGGGGCTCCCTTCAGCATGTCAATCGCCTGGCGCGCCCGGGAAGCAGCCATTGGTTGTGCACCCCTTTGGATGGCTTCCTCAAGCATACCGTCCGTTCCTTTAAGTCCGACAGCGCCTCCCATGCCGGCAACGGGGTTGATGAGAAAACCGATGGTCTTCATGATCAGAAAAGAGAGGAGTGTGGTATTCTAGTCATTGGCTGGAGTGAGGTGGTGGAGGTAATACCTTCGATCTCATCCCACCTTTGGCAGCCGCGATAACGATTCCCGGATCAGCTGCTCCGGATACTCGTAATCGACCAGGGTTTTGGCATAGAACGCGTCATATGCGGACATGTCAAAATTGCCGTGGCCGGAGCAGTTGAAGAGTATGGCCTTTGCCTCACCGCTCTGGCGGCATTTGAGCGCCTCGTCAATGGCGGATTTTACTGCATGTGAGGTCTCGGGTGCAACGATAATGCCTTCTGTGCGGGCGAAGGTCTGGGCGGCAGTGAACACCTCGTTCTGGTGGCAGGATACCGCACGAATGACCCCGTCATGTACCAGGCGTGATAGGATAGGGGAGTCCCCATGGTACCGCAGGCCCCCGGCATGGATGGCTGGCGGAATGAAATCATGGCCGAGCGTGTACATCTTGAGGAGGGGGGTCAGGCCGGCAACATCGCCATAATCATAGGTAAAGATCCCCCTTGTCAGGGTCGGACAGGATGCCGGCTCCACCCCGATGATATCTGTGTCCGGGTGCTTCCCGGTCAGCTTATCGCCGGCAAAGGGGAACGATATTCCGGCAAAGTTGGATCCTCCTCCTACACAGCCGATAACGGTATCCGGGTACTCCTCAACAGTTGCCATCTGCTCTCGCGCCTCGATGCCGATGATGGTCTGGTGAAGGCAGACGTGGTTTAACACAGAGCCAAGCGAATAATTGGTATTGTCATGGGTTGCCGCATCTTCCACCGCCTCTGAAATTGCGATACCGAGGCTCCCGGGCGTGTCAGGTGCCTTGTCAAGGATAGCACGACCGGAATTGGTCCTGGTGCTGGGGCTGGGGATACATTCTGCACCCCAGACCTGCATCATGGACTTGCGATAGGGTTTCTGGGTATAGCTTGACCGGACCATGTAGACCGTTGCCTGCAGGCCGAAGAGCATGGTCGCAAAAGCAAGCGCCGATCCCCACTGGCCGGCTCCTGTCTCTGTGGCGATCCGTTCGATTCCCGCCTTCATGTTGTAATATGCCTGCGGTATGGCTGTGTTGGGCTTGTGGCTTCCGGCCGGGCTGACCCCTTCCCACTTGTAATAGATCCTGGCAGGGGTCTTCAGTGCCTTTTCCAGCCGGTGTGCACGGTAGAGGGGGCTTGGCCTCCAGAGGCGCAGGACATCGAGAACCTCTCCTGGAATATCGATAAAGCGGTCCGGGCTCATCTCCTGTTTGATCAGCTCCATTGGGAAGATGGCCTTCAGGTCATCCGGTACTACCGGTTTTCCGGTTGCCGGGTGGAGAGGGGGGTCCAGCGGTGACGGGAGGTCTGCCATCACGTTATACCAGCGTCGCGGTATGTCCTCTTCGGAAAGAAAGATCTTGGTATCCATGACTACTGGTGGGTAGTGTATACTTATATACATTGTTGTATGAGAACGGTAGTTGTTGTTATGGTACGGTTATCAGGCACCGGGCATAAAATCCTCCGGATTTTCATCCGGGATTATGATGAGCAAATCCATTTCCGCACCTGGTTTTCATCCAGACTATGGGTCTCATGGGGCAGGGACCTGGTGCCCGAAAGGGGGTTATGAGAACCCCTTCCCGGATGGCAGAAATCATCCCGGAGTTGCACCTGATCACTTGCCGGGCAGGACTGCCCAGGCCGGGATCTCATGCGAGATTCCAAGCACCATCGGGACAATGAGCGTCATGAAGAGGGTCACAAGGATACAGCCGATGATGTTGAGCGCAAAGCCCGCCCGCGCCATTTCCCTGGTCGAGATATAGCCGGTCCCGTAGGCGATGGCATTCGGCGGGGTTCCTACCGGCAGTATGAACCCGAGCGACGAGGCCAGTGCGGCAGCAATCATCAGGAGCATAGGATTGATTCCCATCGATACCGAGGTGATTGCCATGAGCGGTACCATGATCGAAGCCATGGCCGTATTTGAGACAACCTCATTGAGGAAGGTTATCAGGAGGGTGACGAGCAGTATGATCAGGATGAGGGGAAGTGCCTGGAGTACTGTGAAAGATGATGCTATGAGTTTTGCCAGGCCGCTTGCGATTATCCCTTCCGAGAGGCAGATACCGCCGCCAAACAGGATGAGTACCCCCCAGGGGATCTTCCGTGCAGATTCCCAGTCGAGAGTGAATATCCCTTTTTCCGCTTCAACCGGAAGCAGGAACAGGGCCAGGGCCCCGGCAATAGCGATGGTTGCATCGCTTATTCCGGGGATATAGGTGCTGATGCCGGGGATGACCAGGTTCCCGATGATCTTTTCTTCACGAAATATCCAGGCCAAAGCGACCAGGGAGAAGACGATGAGTGTCCACCGTTCTCCGGCTCCAGGTGGCCCCATCCCGGTCAGTTCCTTGCGGATAGCCTCCCTGCTGCCGGATATCTCCATGGGAAGGTTCCGATGGGCGACATACGTGAGCCAGAGCCATGCAATTGTAAGGAAGATCACCATAAAGGGGACAGCAAAGATCATCCACGAGAAGAAATCGATGCCTGGTGCTTCGGGGAATATGTTTGAGATCTGGGCCACGAGGATCCCGTTTGGAGGCGTTCCAATCAGGGTTGCCATCCCCCCGATAGTCGCTGCATAGGCAACAGCAAGGATGAGGCAGATGGCAAATTGCTTCTGCTCGGTTTTATTTTCGTTTTGACCGGATAATGCTTCGGGGATGAGGGTTGCCACGAGAGCAAGGGCGATCGGGATCATCATCATCGCCGTAGCGGTGTTGGAGATCCACATGGAGAGGAAGGCTGTTGCGGCCATGAACCCGAGAATCAGTTTCCGTGGGCTGCTGCCGAACAGTTCGATGATATGGAGTGCGATCCGTTTATGGAGATTCCAGCGCATCATGGCGGCGGCAATGAAGAATCCGCCCATGAAGAGGAAGACCGTCTGATCGGCATATGACACTGCTGCCACCTTTGGCGTCAGGATCCCCATGACCGGGAAGAGGACCAGCGGGACGAGCGCTGTCGCATAAATGGGAATGGCTTCGGTCAGCCACCATACGACCATCAGGCCGGTCACTGCAGCAGCATACTTCGCTTCAGGCTGAATCGAAACCGGATCGAGTGGTAGCAGGGTTAAAATGACAAAGACCAGTATTCCCGCGATGATTCCGATCGATTTCTGCATAAGACTAACAATACGGCATTATCGGGTATGAATCTCGCGATTTATATCAACAGGAAGCGGGAGGATTGTCCCTTCCAGGCTCCGGGTGTCAAACAGGGCGACAGTAGGAAACCCGGTGAGGTATCCGCACACCTCACCCGGATTGATCACCAGGGTCCTGCCAAAAGATGATACCGACGCCTGGTGGGTGTGTCCATGAACGACCAGGTCAAAGAGTCCGCTCTCAATCAGGTCAGCAAGCAACTCTTTTTCGTGGCCATGGAGCAGGGCAATCCGGAGTCCTTCGTGCTCCATATCGTGAAAGTTACCTTCAATTCTCACGTTTCCGCTCTCGCGGCACCGGTTCTTCAGGAGGTCGCGGTCACCATCGTTATTCCCAAACACCCCGACCACCGTGCCCTCTAGCCCGGCAAGGACTGGAATCACGAAAGGCGAGATGAAGTCTCCTGTATGGAGAAAGAGGTCATTCGCTTCACGGTTCAGCAGATCCACGGCCTGACTGATACGGGGCAGATGATCGTGGGTATCGCCAAGGATGCCGATTTTCATGCCAGATTCCTGCCTGAACCTGTTCAGCAATGCCCTGGATAAAGGTTGCGGGTGTCACCCTTCCTCCCGGAGAATCTTTGCAATCCGCTTTGCAGCGCTTTTGCTCTCGCTGGTTAGCGGAATCAGTTCAATCTCCTGCGGATCGGTGCATCCCACCCCCAGCTCTGCGGCGCGTGCTATCTGGTCCAGGGAAAATATCCTCCCGTTCATCACTTCCGGGGTGGAGCCATATGATCGCAACAATGCAACCCCTGCTGCATCTATGGCAACCCGGTCCCGGCTCCCGATCAGGAGTCCCGGTGAAATCCGCTCACCATCTTCAGGTCCGCCGGTAACGAAGCCTTCCATGGCATCCATGAGAACCATGTCAACCAGGTAGGCCCGGTTTATCTCGGCGATCATCTGGCGCTGGAATGGCGAGCTGTGGAGCTCTTGCATGAAATTGTGAGCGCTGCCGGGAACGGTCTTTGCCAGGAGTCCGACCGAATTTTTGAGGGAGAGGGTAAAATGGCCACCGAACCTGTGGGTCTTGAGACAGCAGGTCTGGATGACCGCACCGGAAGAGAGCAGCCTTTTTGGAAGAAAAAGCCCTGTTCTCCAGTGGGTCCCTTCAGGAGGGATGTGGCTCCAGCCCAAGACAGGGAGTTCATCGAGGGCGATGACTTCTGCTCCCAGGGGGGAAAGGGTTTCCTCGACCCGGCAACGCTGGAGGACATCACGGGTTGATCCCATGCCGCTCCGCTCAAGCAGGGTGAGGGAATCCGGTTCCCTGTCCATGATAGTTGCAGCGAGTGCCCGGAGCGTTTCCAGGTGTGTTCTGGCCGGAAACGGATCTGCACTGTTGTAATTTGCCTTGAGCGCTACCGCCTTTCCGGAAATATCAGGTCCCACCGCTTCGAATACCAGCGGTATTTCTCTCGCGCGATTCGTCGTTTTTACTACAAAGACCTCTGTCAATGGCAACCCCGGATATCCAGTCTTGGTAAAGAACTCATTATAGATTTCCCTGACCCGGAGAGTGGGCATCAGGACAACCCTTCCCCCGGCTTCCCGGAGTGGTTAAATCACTTGCTGATGATTCTTTCTCCATGCAGATGAGGATCGGGGGCAGGAATGTCTCTTCGGCAGATGACGGGTGGATCCCGGTCATCAACCCGGCTAACGGTAAGGTAATCGACAGGGTGCCGGAAGGGACGCTCTACGAAGTTGACGAAGCCGTTTCTGCTGCACAGGCCGCGTTTGATGCATGGGCCGCCCGCACAGTCCGGGAGCGGGGCATGGTGCTGTTTCGGGCAGCGTCAGCTGTGCGGAGCCGGGTTCATGAACTCGCAATGCTCCTCACCGCGGAACAGGGAAAGCCGGAACGCGATGCCGTAGATGAAGTCCGGGGTTTTGCGAGCATCCTCGAATTTTACGCAGGTATTGCAGGAGCCATGCACGGCGATCTTATCAGCCTCGGATCCAGGGGTGACTGCCTGGTGCATCATGAACCTCTCGGCATTTGCGGGGCGATCGTTCCCTGGAACATGCCGGTAATCATCATGGGCTGGAAGATCGGGCCTGCACTCCTGGCCGGAAACCCCCTTGTCTTCAAGCCGGCATCGGAAACCCCTCTCACCAGCCTCTCGATTGGAAATCTCATGGAGGAAGCCGGGCTCCCTCCCGGAGTCCTCAACATCGTTACCGGGAGGGGGAGCGTTGTCGGGGAGGCTCTCGTGAAACACCCGGATATCGGAAAGATCTCGTTTACCGGTGACATTGAGACCGGCGACCGAGTACGGGAGCTGGCCGGGCCACGGATGGCGGAAATCAGTCTCGAGCTTGGCGGGTCGGACCCGATGATCGTCTGGAAAGATGCCGATGTCCAAAAAGCGGTCGACGGGGCGGTCCACGGGCGATTCTACAATGCCGGCCAGACCTGCACTGCCGTGAAGCGTTTGTTCGTCCACGAGGAAATTGCCGGAGATTTCATCGCCCGGCTGAAACTAAAGGTCGGGAGCCTTGTCGTTGGAGACGGCTCAAATCCCTCGGTGCAGATGGGACCGCTCACCGGGATGGCCACTCTCGAACGGATAACATCGATGGTGGAAGAGGTACGGAAGAAGGAACAGGGAACAATCCTGACCGGTGGATCCCCACTTTCCGGACCGGGGTTTGAGGGAGGATTCTTCTATCCGCCAACCCTGGTGACGGACCCGGATCCACTCTCATCACTCATGAACCGTGAAGTCTTCGGCCCGGTTCTTCCCGTCAGCGTAATCCGGGACCTTGATGATGCGATATCCCGTGCGAATGAGACCCGGTACGGACTCGGGGCATCTGTCTGGACCCGGGATCTCGCAGTTGCCCGCGAGGTATTCTCGCGCGTGGATGCGGGAATCGTCTGGGTGAACCGGCACCTAGTCCTTCCCCCCGAAATTCCCTTCGGCGGGGTCAAGGCCAGCGGACTTGGGCGGGAGAACGGGCTTCAGGCCTACCGGAATTACACGCGGACCAAGGCCCTTTTCCTGAACTGGTAAGTACCAGGGCGGGTTTTAAGGATGGTTCCCCCTGAAGGGGATCCCTTTACACGCTTTTTTCCTGTGTGTTCATTCATGCCGCAGGGCTTCGATGGGATTGAGATTAGATGCCTTCCATGCCGGGTAAAGACCTGAAAGCAGGCTGGTCCCGATCCCGAACACTATGCCATAGGCGATATAGATCAGGCTCGAGGGAACAAAGAGATACTCGGTGGTCTGCAACATGGCGATACTGATGGCGTACCCGCCGAATATGGAGAGAACTCCCCCGATACCGCTTCCGATAACGCCGAGGATGAGGGCCTCATAGAGGAACATGCGTCTGATTTCCTTCCGCCTTGTCCCGATGCTCCGAAGCACACCTATCTCCTTGATGCGCTCAGTGACCGACATCAGCATGACGTTTAAGATGCTCACTCCGGCCACGATCAGCGAAATTCCCCCGATCGCTGTAACGAAGGTGGAAATCTGTCCGAAAGCGGTGAGGATCGTATCGAGGATTGCCCGGGTATCGATAACATCGACCACGGTTTCCCTGCGGTTCAGCTGGCGCTCTATGTCAGATTTCACTTCCTCGATCCTGGTGAGCTCTTTTACCTTGACTATGACCAGGTCGTACCCGTCCTGCCCAAACGCATCCTCAAACCACCTGCTATCCACCACGATGCCATAATCGGGATTGATATCAAATCCCATCCCCCGCTCTTCAAGGATGCCGACAACGCGAAGGGACCCCTTGTCACCGACAGAAATACGCGACCCGACCTTGATGTCGTTATTTTTGGCAAACCTCGCCCCCACCATTGCTGAAGAAGCCCCGCGGAGATAGGTCCCTTCAGAAAGTTCGAGAAGGATGGGAATATCGTCTGGTTTGAGACCGTATATCACCCCCACCGTATCTTCCGTCCCGATCTTCATCCGCGAGCTGCCGGAATATACAGGTATAGTGACCTGTGGAGCGACTGCCCGCCGGATCTGTTCAACATCGCGATCCGATATAAGGCCGGGAGTGCTACCTCCTCCGCCAAACCCCATCCCCCCGGCATGCGGGGTAACGATGATACTGTCACCGACTGTGGATAGGCTGTCCGAGATGGCAAGCACCAGGCTGTTGCCAAGGATTCCGATAGAGACAATGGTCACTACTCCGATGATGATGCCGAGAACGGCCAGCAGGGATCGCAGCCAGTGGAGGCGGACATTGCGGCGGGCAAAGTCAAAAAACATTCGCGAGTGCAGCGGCCTCTCCCCCTGAGCTGGATATTTTTCCATCGACAATGCGGATGATCCGCCGCGCGTACCTGGCGATGGCTGGGTCATGGGTCACCATGATAATCGTCTTGCCCTGATTGCGGTTGAGATCATCGAGGAGAGCCATAATGGCGGTGCCGGTCTTCGAATCCAGGTTACCGGTTGGCTCATCGGCAAGAAGGATCTCGGGATCGTTGACCAGCGCCCGGGCTATTGCCACCCGCTGCTGCTGGCCTCCCGAGAGTTCACCTGGTTTATGGGAGAAGAGGCTCTCATCAAGGTCCATGGCAGCCAGCACCTCCCGGCACCGTCCGGTGCAGTCGCGGCCCCCGGTCTTCAGGGTGAGTGGGTACTGCACGTTCTCAAGAGCATTGAGGAGGGGGAGGAGGTTGAACTGCTGAAAGATGAACCCTATGTGATCTCTTCGAAGCACTGTCAGTTCCTCATCGGTCATGCCCCTGGTATTCCTTCCTTTTATGCAGAGGTCTCCGCCAGTAGGCGTGTCAAGACAGCCCATCAGGTTTAACAGGGTCGATTTCCCCGATCCCGAGGGGCCCATGATGGCGATGAACTCCCCGGGTGCGATATCGAGACTTATCCCATCGAGGGCCCGTACATCCCCGCCCGCCAGCGGGTATACCTTGGTCACCTCGCGAAACCGGATAATCGACCCGTTGCTGCAGATCTCATTTATCTCTTCTTCCATGAATACCAGACAGCTCCGCCAATCACCGCCGCACAGGCAATGAGAAGAGCGATGATGGGAAAGGCTATCCCGGGCTCTTTTTCACTTCCGGAGGCCTGCGCCTGGATATTCACTAAAAATGTCTTTTCAAATGGGTTCCCGTCAACATCCCGGTAGTTCACAACGACTGGGACATCGGTGACGTTTCCGGTGGTGAAGGTTATCTCGAAACTCGAAAAATCGTCAGGTTTCAGCGCTCCCACCACATAACTCTGGTAGGGGTCAACTGGAACCGCTCCTTCTCCGGCAGAGAGGACAACTGAGTTTGCCACTTCCAGGCCTGCATTGTAGATATCTCCCGTGAGTACATATTTTGCATCCTTGAACTGGACGATGATATTTGAGACGAGGGGGTTTGCCCCGGTCTTCGATACACCAAACCCGAGGGGGATTTTCACGGACGTGGCATGGGGATTTACCCCGTTCTTGTAATCTGCCCTCAATTCGAGAACCGCTGGCTGACCGGGCGTGATATTGAACGAGACCCGCTGGGCCTGGTCAGAACCAAGGTTGCCGATGAAGTAACTCGAGGGGGTGATATCAATTCCCTCTCCGCTCCCGCGGACTACCACGCCGCTCACCGGGTTGTCACGCGGGTTTCCGACCAGGATATCGACCCGCTCTTTTCTTCCCGGGCCGAATACATCAGGTTTCTGGAGTATGGATATCTCGAGGGGATCGTTCTCGACACGAACCTGAACCGGGTAACGGAGGTATCCTGCGTCCCGGAAGTCCAGTGAGAACTTGGGGTAGTAAATGCCGGGTACTGTATCTGCCCTGATCGTAAAGGAGAACTGCATGCTGTTTCCTGCGCCGACAATGGTGGTGGTGTCGTACGAACTTGAAAGGACCGAGATATCAGCATCATACATCGTTGCACGCCGGATGGCGACCCTCTCCATCCCATTGTTGGTTACCTCAACGGTGATGATCCCGGTGTCACCTTCGAAAAAGATAGCCGGATCGAGAGAGACACGGGTGACAGTCACCTGTGCCGCTGCATCCAGTCCGGAATCCTGTGCGACAGCTCCTGGCACAAGGAGCATGGCTGCGGCAACAACCAGGAGAAGGATGGTTGATCTCCTCACCTCAGATCCCTCCAAGCCCGGGTATCCCGGACATCGCTGTATACATGAGGAAAACGATATAGGCGGCTACAGGTATGAGCACGGTGATTGCTGCCTGTTTCAATGTAAGGCTTCGGGCATGTTTCAGGCCAAAAATCCACAGGTTTGCGCTCCACAGGAGAAAAATACCCGATAACACCGCCGAAATCAATCGCAGCTCGCGAAATGCCGTATCCTGCATGAGTTGCTGCATTGCAGCCTCAATTGCCGCCGGGTTTTGGAGGCTGGTAAGGGTTGGCACCTGGATCAGGGGGATATAATAGAACGAAACGAACAGGGTGATGATCGATCCGATGATGACAGGGACCAGGCCATATCCTGAAAACAGAATTGTCTTTTTGAACGTACCGGTTCCGGAAAAAGCCATCGAGATCAGGTAGAAGATGCCGGGGATGATGAGCACCCAGAGAACGAGGAAGGTGAAAAAGGCAACAACCGCACCAAAGATTCCAAGGGCCGGGGCCATGCTTGCCATTTCAGGCACGTTTCCAAACAGTTTTATGGTAATTCCCGAAGTGAGACCAGCCGTTGCGGCTGATATGATGGCACCGGTTATGGCGATTAATGCCGGCACCTTCAGGCTCTCAGGCTCCCCGGAAAGCCCGGCAAAAAAACTTTCGGGTTTGAGGAGGAGAACTCCAATCTGTGCTGCCATTTGAATCGGAGAATTTTTAGAGTTCTTTGTCTATCAACATTTGGGGAAAGAGGGACCAAGCTGCTCAAGATTGAAACTCCGATGATATCTCATGTTCACATCCCGCCCGATGAAAACCGCAGGTTCGGTTTCCTATGAAAATACCTCCGGCATTTTCATGCCTCGGACCTGTTGTGAACTGCATCATTCTTGTTTTCATGCCGGATTTGCCCCTTTCTTTTCACCCTGCCTGAAAACCTCCGGCTGAGGGCACCGCTTTTATGCGGTTTTTTCGATTGGGGGTATTGTTCAGAAAAATTCCTTTCTCCAGAAAATGATGATTCCGATGGCCGAGAGGATGAGGGAGAGAACCATCGTGAAGAGGAACGCATAGGACGTGTCCTGGAATGGGAGTTCCACGTTCATGCCATAAATGCTTGCAACCAGGGTCGGGATCATGAGGATGATGGTGACTGTGGTCAACAGCTTCATTATCACGTTAAGGTTATTGGAAATGATAGATGCAAAGGCATCCATCATATCCGAGAGGATATTGCTGTAGATATTTGCCATCTCGATGGCTTGCCTGTTCTCTATGCTGATATCCTCAAAGAGATCCCGCTCGTCCTCGGTCATCCTCATGCACCCAGTCGTATGGCACTTCTCCATCATGAGTGCATTTGACCGGAGAGAGGTGACGAAGAAAACCAGGCTCTTTTCAAGGTTCAGCAGGCGGATGAGCTGCTCATTCTTCAGGGCCTGGTAGAGAGACCGCTCGACAAGGGTTGTCATGCGGTTGATCTCTTTTAAGTAGTGCATGAACAGGAGGGTATTTCTTAAGAAGAGAAGCAGGACAAAATGAGTTCTTTTTTCGGTGGAGAAATGCTTCACTTTCCCTGTGATAAACTCCCGGATGACATCCATTTCGGTGAATGAAACGGTGATGACAACATTCTGCGTCAGAATGATTCCGACAGGGAGCGTGGTGAAGGGGATATCGGCTTCTGGAGCCTCCCTCCGGGGACTCCTGAGGAGGATGAGGGTGTTTCCCTCCTCATGCTCAAACCGTGCCCGCTCATCTACATCCAGGGGATCGGTGAGAAAATCAGGAGGGATAATAAACCGCGCGACAAGGGCGTCGATCTCCTGCTGGGTAGGATTTACAGTATGCACCCATGATCCGGCCTCGTAATCATTAATGACCTCGAGTCCCTTCTTTTCGCTTCGGTATATGGTTATCATACTGCTCCCCTGTGCACCTGGACGCTTGCAGGATTCGCCAATGAGTGAAAAACAGGCATACCAAATCCCGTTCTTCCTTGAGATCCCCCCCAACTATCCGTATCTGTCCAGATCTCGTCACCGTATCCGCAAAATAGCTTTCGATTGGTATCCCGGGAAATCACCGGTTTTCGCCTGGAAATGCCCACCAGTCATCTGGTAAGGATGGTCCGGCCTGCCTGCAGCCTCCTGGCATACCGCAATGCAGTCTCTTACACCAATGAGGTTTGAGTTTGAATACGGGCAATACCTGGAATGGCACTTTTTGTAGGATTTTTCTCATCGGGCCCGGGGTGATCGGATTGCGCCTTTATCCTGTATCCGGATTGCCAGGTACCTGTCTGGGTCGCAGGGCGGCCCATTCCCCGTCCACCCCTCTCACCAGGTAATGCAGGAATTTTTCAGCTCAACCGGCGGATGCGCCGAACGGCTTCCTGTAGCTGGTCAAGAGATGTCGCATAAGACAAACGCTGCCACCCCGGGGTATTGAATGCCGATCCCGGGGTCACGGCAATGTGGCCCGTCTCAAGCCAATTTTCGGCTGTGGCGATATCGTCTCCGCCAGTTTTCACGTACGCGTAAAATGCGCCATCGGCCGGCGCAACTTCAAATCCCATGAGGAGGAGCTCCTGGACGAGGTAATCTCTCCTGCGGTTGAATTCCTTTCGCATTATCTCGATGCATTCCTGGTCACCGTTCAATGCTGCGACCCCTCCATACATCGCAAAGGTTGTGGGGTGGCTGATGGAATGCTGTTGAATTTTGGACATCTGGGTGATAATGGGCCGGGGCGCAACAGCCCAGCCAAGCCTCCATCCTGTCATGGCATAGGCCTTGGAAAACCCGTTGACCGTGATGGTACGTTCAGCCATATCTCCTATCGAGGCGAGCGAGACGTGCTCCTTCCCGTACACGAGCTTTTCGTAAATCTCATCAGAGATGGCCAGGATATCAAAATCCATGCAGAGGTCTGCAACCAGCCTGAGCGATGCCCGGTCAAGAACCGCTCCTGAGGGGTTGGAGGGAGAGTTGATGATCACCATCCTGGTCTTTGCCGTGACCGCTTCAAGAAGAGTGTCGGTAACCTGAAAGGTCTTTTCGTGCAGGGGGTGGTGAACCGGCCTTCCACCGGCGAGAATTACGCATGGTTCATAAGAGACCCATGACGGGTCAAGGATGATCGCCTCGTCCCCAGGGTTAAGCACGGCAGTGGCGGCATCGTAGATTGCGTCCTTTGCGCCGCAGGTTACCAGCACCTGGGAGGGGGTGCACGGAAAACGGTTCTCCATTCGTGTTTTCCCGGCAATAGCGGCCAGGAGTTCCGGGATGCCGTTGCTCGGGGCATAATGCGTCTTCCCGTTCATGAGCGCCCGGATGCATGCCTCTTTGATATGGGCCGGGGTATCAAAGTCCGGCTCACCGATCGACAGGCTGATGACCGCGAGCCCGTTCTGCTGCATCTCCCGGGCCTTTTCCGCGATGGCAAGAGTCGCCGATGGCGCAATACCCGTGACTTTCTCGGAGAGCCCCCTCATCCCAATCGCTGGACCATCTTGACCGCAGATTCAACGGCACGTCGTGCGTAATCGATCCGCTCACTGGCCTCCACCCGGGTCATTCCCGGGCCTGATATACCGAGCGAGACCGGTTTTTCAAATTCGAGGGAGAGATCGATGATCTTCCGGGCCGCGTGCTGGACCACTATCTCGTCGTGCTGGGTTGCCCCTTCGATAACGCATCCGATGGTGACGATCGCGTCAACCGAGCCCGCTTTCAGCATCTTTTTAATGGCCAGTGGCATGTCATATGCACCGGGGACATACATGCACTCGGTAACCTTTGCACCGAGGAACTCCGCATGTTCCCTCCCCTCAATCTCCATCATGTAAGTGATGTCACGGTTGAATTCCGAGACGACAAACCCGAGTTTCACACTCATATCGATTTCCTGCCTGTTTATGTCCTACCTGCTCATTCATAAACCGATTCCTCTCCATCACCTGCGGGCCGGGCCGGCATCGGGGAATCCCTGTCGCTGCCCTGTTCCGGCTTCCCGGGTGAGTTCTTCGGGATGGAATGCCATTTTGATCGCATTGCGGGCATGCTCCCTTGTCCGCTGCTCTGCGAGCCATGCCAGTTCCCGGTCATCGGCTGCCTCGTCCTCGTGGACAAAGACCTCGATTATGTGGGTATTGGTCATCAGCTGGCATGCTATCAGGCCCTGTGATGCTTCATGGGCGCACAACCGGTCCTTCTCCTTTCCGCCCGGCATGCCAAGCGCCATAACTATGCCGCATTTCCGCTCTTCGATCAGCTTTTTGCAGGCAACGGGAAGATCCTTGATCCCCGGGACGGTGACGCGCTCGATGGCCACGCTGGCCTGTTTTTTCAGCTCGTCAATGGCAACCGCACCCATGTTGACCCTGGCAAACGTTGTATCGGCAACTCCGATCTTCATCCGAGCACCCCGCAGGCAGCAGAGACGCCGTCTTCCCGGGGACTATACCCATGGATACGGAGTGCGTGCTGCACGGCGGCGAGCGTGGCGAGGATTTCTGGAGCGCCGGTCGCGCCCATGGTCCCTATCCGGAAGATCCTGCCCTTGAGATGGTCCTGTCCACCGGCTATCTCGATGCCCAGTTTCTTAATGGTCCCGCGGAACTCGCTGTCCTGTATCCCGGAGGGGAGCTTTACCGCCGTTACAGTGTTCGAATAGGCATGGTCCCGGTCAAGTTCGGGGAGAAGGTCAAGCCCCCATGCTTTCGCCGCCATGCGAACCGCCTCTGAGTTTCTCCGGTGGCGGGCGATGCGCGGGGCGAGGCCTTCCTCTTCGATGATCAGGCATGCTTCCCGAAGCGCCAGAAAGAGCGGGACGGCCGGAGTATACGGGGTCTCCATCACTTTGGCCCCGGCACTCTTCCGGTACGAGGCAAGGTCAAGATAGTAAGGGCGTTCGGGAGAGATTCGCTCCCATGCCCGTTCACTAACCGAGACCGCCGAAAGCCCTGCCGGAGCAGCAAGGCATTTTTGTGAGCCGGTCACCACCACATCCGCTCCCCACGCGTCTGCCCTGACCTCGTCTCCTCCAATCGAAGTGATCCCATCCATCACGAAGAGTGCATCGTGTTTCCTGGCGAGTTTCCCGACTATTTCAGCAGGGTTCAGGATACCGGCAGAAGTCTCATTGTGGACAAGTGTCACCATCTCGGCTCCAGCGGTGAGTCGATCTTCCAGCGATGCAATATCAAGCGGGGTCCCCCATTCCGAGGCGATCTCGTGGGCAGTCCCGTATCGCTGGGCAATCTTGTACATGCGTTCGCCAAACTTGCCGTTCACGAGGCAGGCGATCTCCCTTCCCCGTCCGAAATTGGCTACCGCTGCCTCCATTCCCGCCGTTCCCGACCCGCTGATGACGAAGAGCTCGTTCTTCGTGCGGAATATCTCTTTTAACACCCGTACACAATCGGCATATATACTGCCGAACTCGGCCCCCCGGTGATTGATGGCCTGTCGTACCATCGCCATTCGAACCCGTTCCGGCATAGGAACCGGCCCGGGAAGCATCAAGAGCGGTTCTTTTTCCATTGTATCAGCCCCATAGTATTTTTATAACCACGGGATATAAGTGTGGATGGCACATCACATGGTCGAAGTCGCCATTCTCGCCGGATCCGCTTCAGATTCCCCTGTGGTGGAAAGAACCGCGGCAGTCCTGAAAGAGAACGGGATCAGTTACGAGGCCCGGATCATCTCGGCCCACCGCGAGCCCGACGCCCTCGATGAGTTTGTCAGGTCGAGTGGCTGCAAGGTCTTTATCACCATTGCCGGGCTCTCGGCGGCTCTCCCGGGGATCGTCGCATCGAAAACGAGCCGCCCGGTCATAGGTGTCCCGGTCAGCGGGAAGCTGATGGGGTTTGATGCCCTGCTCTCGATCGCCCAGATGCCAAAAGGAGTTCCGGTAGCCTGTGTCGGCATCGATAACGGCGAAAATGCTGCACTGCTTGCCATAAGGATCCTTTCCATAAAGTAACGCAGGTGTTTTTCACTTCGGCACCAGGGGGGGGTATCCTCCAGGAGGATTTCCGGGTAGGCTCTTTCCTGCATCAGATATTACCGGATCCAAATGGGGATTGTGCCCTGAACCTCTTCGTGTGGAAGTATCCTTAAAAACCGTTCTCTTTCCCAATTTCCGCTCAACCGGACGGGTAAACCTGGTCGGTACAGTGGTGTGGCCGGTCTGAAAAAAAGAGGCGGTGGAAGGCTTACGATTTTTTTGCCCGTTGTTCTTCCCCGAAAATTTCCTGCATCATCCTGACCGCACACAGGTCTCCGCACATGGAGCAGGTATCAAGCTCCCCGTCCCTTGCGTGGATGTCCCTTGCCACATCCGGGAACAGGGCAAGTCTGAACTGCTCGGGCCAATCGAGTCTCCTCCTTGCCTCGGCCATCTGCCGCTCGCGGGGCATCTTGTAGCCGTCTTTTATCCGGACCGTATCACCGACATGGGCGGCAATCTTTGCCATGCGGGTTCCCTCGATGATGTCCCCGACAAGCGGAAGTGCCAGGTGTTCGCTTGGGGAGACCATGCATAGGAAATCGGCGCCGTGCATGCAGGCCACCGCACCCCCGATAGTTGCCGCCACATGATCGTAGCCGGGTGCGATATCTGTGACAAGAGGGCCGAGGAGATAGAGAGGAGCATCGTTGGAGAGCTCCTTCATGATCCGGACATTGTAGCCGATCTGGTCGAGAGGGATATGCCCCGGCCCTTCAATCATTCTCTGGACTCCGGCGGCCAGTGCTTTTCCGGCCATCCTTCCAAGGTTCAGGTACTCAACAGCCTTGGCATGCCGGTCTGCATCCTGGAGGCATCCGGGCCGCATCCCGTCTCCAAGGCTTGCAACGACCCCATGCTCAGCCAGGATTTCGAGGAGGTAATCGAACTCGGCCGCAAGCGGATTCTCCTCCCCTGTAACAGTCATCATCGCCACATGAAATGCGCCACCGCGTGAAACAACAGGGAGGATGCGGGGATCATTGTGAAGGTCGGCGAGCGCCTCGCGGTTCACTCCGCAGTGGAGCGTCAGAAAATCCACACCGTCCCTGCAGTGTTCCCGGATCACAGAGAAGAGGAGGTCGGCATCGACATCGGCCGCATTTCCTGCCCGTCGGACCGCCTCGTAGATGGGAACTGTTCCCAGGCACACGCCAAGAGAGAGGAGGTCTTTCCTGATAGTGCGGAGATCCCCCCCTGTTGAGAGATCCATCAGGGTATCAGCACCATTCGCGATCGCTGCAGCGGCCTTCTGCTTCTCAAGCCCGGGATCGCATCGCTCTCCCGATGTCCCGACATTGACGTTGACCTTGACACGGCAGCCTTCACCGATGGCGCAGACAGCGTGCTGCCGCACGGGGTTTGCCGGGATTACCACATGCCCACGGGCTACTGCACGAGCGAAGTTGCGGGGATTTGCCCCTTCCTGGCGCGCGGCCGCTTCTACCAGGGGAGGTATGCCGGCGATACACTCCTGGATGAGGGTACGCATAAGAGAGATGTGGTTGGTGTTCCTTATTAGTAAACATGCCAGTCACCTGGATCCCCGGCAGGGGCTATTTCGGGAATGCCTACGTTGTCGGATCGGTGCTAATCGACGCAGGCGTTCTTCCGTCGGCCATCGAACCGTACAAAGAGGATATCGATACCATCGTTCTCACACACTGCCATTTTGATCATACGGCGTACACGCGGGAGATCGCGTACCTTTGTTCGGCATCGGTATCAATCCACCCGCTCGATGCTCCGGGGCTCATGCAGGAGGAATTGAGCCTCTCCCTCCATTTCGGTTCACGACCACCAGGCATTTCACCAGGCCGGCTCCTCTCGGACGGCGACCGCATCGGGCCGCTCACCGTTCTCCATACCCCGGGGCACACGCCCGGGAGCATCTGCCTCTTTCTCGAAGAGGAGCGTGCGCTGATATCAGGCGATACGGTATTCACCGATGGAGGGTTCGGAAGGTATGATTTCCCTGGTGGCAGCCGGGCTGCGCTGTCCCGCTCCATCGGCCGGCTTGCATCGCTCGATGTTGAAGGTCTCTATCCCGGTCATGGATCTCCGGTCCACCACAACGGCAGGCGACACATTGAAGCCGCACTGCAGGCTCTGCAGGCAGGATATGGTTAGCGGGACCTACTGCCTGGTTCTCCGCAACCGGCAGTGCAGCACACGGGTGGGTGCTCTTGGGGTCCTTGACTTTTCGGAGGGATGGCACGTATATGTCGGTTCTGCCCAGGGGGCTGCCGGGCTCTCCCGGGTGGCAAGACACATCAGGGTGGCGGGCAAAGGTACTGCCTCCCCCCGGTGGCATATCGATTATCTCCTGGTTCATCCGGAGTTCTCCCTTGCCGCAGCTGTCTGTGCAGTGACTGGAGACCGGGAGAGCGAATGCGCTGTTGCCCGGATACTCGGGGGGGTTCCGGTGCCGGGCTTTGGGTGCAGCGACTGCCGGTGCGCATCCCATCTCTTTTATTTTTCTTCAAATCCCGAAAACGACATAATTTCCACACTTTCATCACTCGGTCTTTCTGCATCTATCAAAACTATCAATAAGTCGTAAGGTGAGTACACGATCATGACGGTGCTGGGCATCTCGGGGAGCATGCGCAAGGATGGGAACACTTCGTTGCTGGTCAAAACAGTCCTTGAACAGTGTGAAAAGGCTGGGATCGAGACCGAATTCATATCGCTTGCCGGGAAGAAGATCAATCCCTGTCTTGGCTGCGAAAAGTGCAAGGAGAACGACTGGTGCATTATCCAGAACGATGACTGGGGGGCCATAATGGAGAAGGTCCTGGAAGCCGAGGTGCTGGTTATCGGTTCACCGACCTACTACTATGACGTCTGCGGGCATGTCAAGAACTTCATCGATCGGAGCTATTCGCTCTACCACCGCCGGCAGCTTGCCGGAAGAAAGGCAGCCGCAGTGGCGGTCTGCTCCAACAAGGGCGGTGCCCGGACCATCCAGACGCTTGAAGGCTTCCTCAACAGCCACGAGTTCTCATATCTTGGCTGGGTCAGGGGGAAGGGCTATCTTGAAGGGGATATCACCAAGGACACACGTGCCCTGAAAAAAGCACGGGAGATTGGAGACAAAATCGTCAAATTGCTCAAACCCCAGGACTGACCTTTCCCAGCTCTTTTTAATATGGAAACGGCCCAGTCATTTTGGCATTAATAACCATATCCCGGTTTTCCTCGGAGAGGCATGTAGTCATAAGATTTTATTTGCGTTTCAATCAGTAAATCTGCGTCACTCATTGAACCATGTGGCTTTTTTCAGGACGTCCCTGCTACTGGTTTTTCACGTTTCTTTCGACAGCGCTGTCAGATAAGATGGTAGAGTGTATCCCTTTGCCGAAGCTGTCGCCCGATATCTGCAGCAATCCGATCCATCTCGGCCGGATCAAGATAATCCGTATTCATGGCCCCTGCTCCCTTTGATATGCTCTCCTCAAACATAGTGCCGCCGAGGTCATTTGCCCCGGCAAGCAGTCCGATCTGGGCCATCTTCACACCTGTTTTTACCCATGAGACCTGGATGTGATCGATAGAATCCAGGAAGAGACGGGAGACGGCAGTCATCAGCAGGTCTTCCCTGCCAGTTGCCCCGGCACGGGCGATTCCTTTACGGAACAGGGGGGTATTCATGTGGATGAAGGAGAGCGGGACGAATTCGGTGAAGCCCCCGGTCTTATCCTGGATATCGCGGATAACAGAGAGGTGGCGGACCCTGTCCTGCACGGTCTCACAATGCCCGTACATGATTGTTGCGGTGCTCCTGATCCCGAGCCGGTGTGCCTCCATGATGATCCTGACCCATTCATCGGTCGAGACTTTTCCCGGGCAGATTACCCTTCGTACCTCGTCAACAAGGATCTCCGCCGCGGTCCCGCACAAGGATCCGAGACCAGCATCCTTCATCATCTGGAGTACCTCGAGTGTTGTAATGCCGCTTTTCTTCGCAGCATATGCCACCTCCATGGGGTTGCTGGCATGGATGTGGACATCCGGGGCCCCTTCCCGTATTGCCTCAAATATCCGGACATAGCTATCCGCGTCAAAATCGGGATGGAGTCCGCTTACCGTGCAGATCTCCGTCACCTTCCTGTTTTTTGCCAATGCCGCCTTCTCCCGGATGACCTCCCGGTCGTGGTAATACCCGCCTTCTTCACCAGGTTTCCTCGAAAATCCACAGAATCCGCATGAATTAATGCAATAGTTTGTCACATTGATATTCTGGTTCCTGACATAGGTCACCTGGTTTCCAACAGCTGCTTCGCGGCGTTCATCCGCAGCACGGGCTACATCCCATATCCTCCTGTCGCCAATTGAAAAGAGCCTGTATGCGTCCTCTTCACTCAGACGGTTCCCGGCCAGGGCTTCATCGAGTATGCCATGGAGCTCCCGGTCATCGTCTCCCCGCAAGGCCAGTATGCTACCTCTTGACATGGTGTTACTGGAAGGGTAGAGTCGTATACACTTAAATCATCCTACCGTACCTTTTAATTCCGGCCGGAACCTACCGGGAATGAAGAACCATGCAGGAACAACCGGTAACCCTCAGCAGGGGTACAGGATCGGGCTACGTGGTTTCCCTCGGCCCGGTCAATCTTGTCTGGGTTATTGCCAGAAACGGGATGGTGGGGTGTGGAGCATTCGATGTCGCAGCGCTTGAGAAATTCGGGTACCCGGCGGCACGGGTCCGGGCGGAGGCCGGGTCCCGAATAGCGACAATCGACGATTTGCTCTCGGGCGCTGTCTTCGGAACGAATCCATCGGCTGAACGGTACGGTGTTTTTGCGGGTATGAACGGCAGGGAAGCCCTCGACCTGCTCTCATAAGGACTATCCAATGGTTTAACCCTGCAACCGGATTACCTTTCTTACAATGCAGTACTCCCACATCTTCGGGCCGGTCCATTCTCGGCGGCTTGGCCGATCGCTTGGCATCGACCTTGTCCCATTCAAGACCTGCAGCTACAACTGTGTCTACTGCGAATGCGGACGAACAACGGTTGAGACCATGGAGAGACAGGAGTTCTTTCCCGTCAACGAGGTGCTTGACGAGCTCCGGGAATACTTTTCCCGATCTCCGAAACTCGATTTCATCACCTTTTCAGGTTCCGGTGAGCCAACCCTCTCGTCTTCCATCGGAGATGTCATCCGTTTCCTCAAAAGCTCATATCCATCCTATCTGATCGCCGTTCTGACCAATGGCAGCCTGCTGCTTCGCCCGGATGTCCGCGAAGACATCCTCCCGGCCGATGTTATCCTCCCGACCATCTCGTCTGTTTTCGATGAAACATACCGGAAGATTCACCGTCCGGCCCCTGGCGTATCTGCAATGGACATTGTGGAAGGGCTGGAATGCCTCAGAAGCGAATATTCCGGTGAGATATGGCTCGAGGTCTTTATCATCCCCGGCATCAATACCAGCGTGGAGGAGCTGGATGGCCTGCGGGCGGCAATCGAACGTATCTGCCCGGACAGGGTCCAGCTCAATACCCTTGATCGCCCCGGGGCCGAGAGGTGGGTGAAGCCGGCCTCACCGGCACAACTCGAAGAAATCGGGAGGATCCTCGGCCTTTCCGGAGTTGAGGCGGTCGAACCGGTCCGCTATGAACTTTCAGCCGGATCTACCATGCCGGGGCAATGGTCAGATGACGTGGCAAGAGTACATGAGCTCATACGGCGCAGACCCTGCACTCTCGAAGATATCTGTGCCTCTACCGGGCTTTCCCGGCGTGAAATTCTGAAAATGCTTCGAAAAATCCAGTCAGGATCCCGTATTGAAGAAAAACGGGAAGAACGGGGAATTTTTTATTTCTGCCCGGAACAGGATCACACAAGGGTATAATCGGTAAGCCGCTGCCGGAGGGGTCTCCCGATATCCTTGCAGATCCGCTCCATCAGGACCGGATCGAAGAAATCCGCAGCGCTCGCACCCGCATCAACCGAGACATCGTCGGAAAACATCGTTCCTGCCAGATCATTTCCCCCGGAGAGCAGCGCAACCTGGGAGAGCTTTTCTCCCAGTTTCCCCCATGATACCTGGATGTTCCGGAAATTGTCGAGGAACAACCGTGAAACAGCCATCATCAGGAGATCCTCCCTTCCTGTTGCTCCCGGGCCGGCCAGGCCATTCCGGTACAGCGGCGTATTCAGATAGACATACGAGAGTGGCACCAGTTCGGTGAAGCCCCGTGTTTCATCCTGGATTTCACGCAGGATCGCCAGGTGCCGGATCCGGTCTTCTGCTTGTTCGCAAGTCCCATACATGATCGTGGCCGTGGTTGGAATGCCCATCCTGTGGGCTTCCCTTATGATCCTAATCCAGGTGGCGGAATCGATCTTGCGCGGGCAGATTTTCCGCCTCACTTCATCGACCAGGATCTCGGCTGCAGTTCCCTGGAGCGAGTCAAGCCCGGCATGCTTCATCGCTGCAAGGACTTCCCCGGTGGACATTCCGCTCCGGGAAGCTGCATGGTTCACTTCATCGGGAGAAAAAGCATGAATATGCACGCCGGGAGCGGCTTGCCTGACCGATGCGATGAGCTCTATATAGGTCTCTGCGGTGAAATCAGGGTTGACACCTGATAGGAGACAGATCTCGGTCACCCTGCGCCCGAGGGCACGGCTGACTTTCTCAAGGACGGCATCACGATCATCGCAGTAGGCTCCTTTATCTCCAGCTCTCCGTCCAAACCCGCAGAACCCGCACAGGTTCTTGCAGATGTTGGTGATATGGATATTCTGGTTGCGGACATAACTGACCACCGGTCCTGCCCGCTCTTCCCGGGCCCTGTCTGCTGCGGCGAGAATATCGAACAGGGAACGGTTACGGGCCTTCATGAGGAAAAGGCCCTCCTCCTCTGACAACCGGTAACCTTCCAAAACGTCTTCCAGCAGGTGTCTCATCACCATCGCCTTATTTTCTGCCGGTACGCTTCCTGCCTGCCGCCTTCTTTTTCCGGTCGTCCTTCTGGTCCCTGCTCTTCTGTTTTTGGTACAGTTCCCATGCCAGCATCAGGACGATCAGGATGATTGCCACGGGAATGATATGGAGGGGGACATAACCGAGGAGAGGGATGGCAAAGAGCGCTTTTCCCACCGCCCACTCGTCCCGGACAGGCTGGATAAAGCCAAGCTCCGTCCGGGAAAGGAGCGCCCCCTGGTCGCTCCCGAAATTGTTGTCACCCTTGGTGATATAGCCTCCCTTCTCAGCAATCTTGTCTGATGGCAGGATGTATCCACGAGCCGGAGTGGTGTTCATCGGATCGATTATGATCCTGCCATTCATGATTCTTGCAACAACAGTGCCGTCATCGAGAACATACTCGTTGCCTGTTCTCACTGCCGGAAGGTACTGGGATGGGCCCTCACCTCCGGGGAATGCATAAACATAAAAAGGGATCTGAGCCCCGTCTGGAATTTCTGTCATTGCACGATGAATGATAGGGTGAACCCCGGCTCCGAGGCCGGGTATCAGCGACCCTTTCGCTCCGTTGGGTGCGTAGATGAGGACATCCCCGTATTCACCATACTTCGTGTAACCCGTTATCCTGCCGCTCTCCCATGTCTGCAGCTCACCAAACCGGTCGGCATCAACAACGAAAACCAGATCGCCGACATGCATATGGGGGACCATGCTCTCTGACTCGATTGCCACCACGGCAGGCCAGGTGCCGGAGATGAGAAAGAGGGCAAGCGCAATTCCTGCGACAACTATTGCGACCCAGAGCAGCTCGCGGGCGAGCGCGACTGCCGGATGTTCGCTCTTCCGGAACCGCCCGATGGGGCCCTCCTCCTCTTCCTTTTTTTTCTGATCAGCCATATCTTCGTACTTCTTTTATCTCGCCATAAATAAGGGATCGGCATCAGCCCATCCCCGGTTCAGGTAGTACTGAATCCAAAAACCAAAATGGAGGGCGGGCAATACTACTGTATCCATGCTTGATGCCCGGATCATCGTCCAGCGGTTCCTCGATACCAAGATGCAGGTTCACCCCGACGTCGTCAGGTACCTGGCTGAGCAGGATGACCCGGCACTCATCGAGAGGATCATCGAAAACGTCCCGGGGGACACAGTCGTTGTTTCAGCAAAACATATCCCGGGTGTCGTAGTTGACCGGGACGGTAACCGGTTCACGGCCGACCCGCGATTCGAAGTTGTAAAAGGAAGCGCCGGTTCGTCCGGGAACTCGGGATGCATCCAGGATTATCTCCACTATTTCCGTGACCGGTACAACCGGCTGGGAACGCTCGTCCGCACACGTTGCAGTCCGATCCCAATCCAGGGGCTCCAGAGGAATTCCCGTTTCCGTCAGGAGACCTGTGCCATCATGGGACTCGTGCAGGACGTTCGGACCACCACCAATGGCCACCGGATAGCCGAACTGGAAGATCCCACCGGGTCACTCCCGGTCCTGTTCCATAAAGACCGTCCCATCTTTTCTGAAGGTGAAAACCTCGTCCCCGATGAGGTGGTAGGAGTGAAGGGGCAGCTTTCCGGCGACGGGCGGCTCTTCTTTGCCGAGTCTCTCATCCGGCCGGATATTCCCATCAACCACGCACCCTACAGGAGCCAGGAACCCGGTTGCGCGGTTCTCATCTCCGATGTCCATGTCGGAAGCAATACCTTTCTCGAAGCCGAGTGGAACCGGTTTGCCGACTGGCTCGATGATCATCCGGTCTCCTACCTCCTGGTTGCCGGCGATCTGGTTGATGGTATCGGTGTCTACCCCGGACAGGAACAGGAACTCACCATCACCAACATCTACGAGCAGTACGAAGTCTTCGGGGCCATGATGCGGGATCTCCCCTCAGGGACAAGCATCATTCTCTGTCCGGGAAACCACGATGTCGTGAGGGCGGCAGAACCACAACCGGCCATCCCAAAGGAGTTCTCTTCCGGGTTCCCGAATAACTGTGTTCTCGTGGAGAATCCGGCGTTGATCAGCCTCCAGGGAATCATGGTGCAGATGTACCACGGCAGGTCTATCGATGACATGGTCGGCCTGATCCCTGGTGCAAGTTATGAAAACGCCGCACCCATGATGGAGGGGATGCTCCAGCGTCGCCACCTGGCACCTACGTATGGACGGCGGACACCTATCGCCGCCCTCCGTGAAGATCAGCTGGTCATCGATCCAATCCCCGAAGTGCTTCACACCGGGCATGTCCATATAATGGGGTTGAGCGAGTATCGCGGGACACTCTGCATCAATGCCGGGGCATGGCAGGCCCAGACCGCATTCCAGAAACAGATGAATATCCACCCCACTCCTGCACGGGCCGTTTTCCTCGATCTCCAGACCCTGAAGCCGCAGGTCATCGATTTCAGTTGAATCGTTTGTCACCCGGCGCAAACCCGAAGAAATAAAGTCGTTCAATTTTTATCCTCCTATGTAGATCAGTATACGTACAAAAACACACTTTTACTGGAGATTTGGAGGATAGTCTTTGATGGATATGTTCATTCTTATCCCGATCTGTGCCCTGATCGGTCTTCTCTTTGCCGCGTACTCATACGTGGTCATGAAACGGGAAGATGAGGGCAGCGACCTGATGAAAAAGATCGCTGCAGCAATCAGGCTCGGTGCCATGGTATATCTCAGGCGCCAGTACACAGCGATTCTTGTCTTCATGATCGCCATGGCAATTGTTCTTGCAATCGCGATCAGTCCCTTCACTGCTGTCTGTTTCCTCGTTGGCGCATCGCTCTCAGCCCTTGCAGGTTATATCGGGATGAAGGCCGCCACCTATGCAAACGTCCGGACAACAAACGCCGCAAAACAGGGAATGGCGAATGCTTTCAGGGTCTCCTATTCAAGCGGGACCGTGATGGGCCTGATCGTCGTTGGGCTCGGACTGTTAGGCCTCTCTTCGCTCTTTTACATCTTCTCCACGATGGCTTCGTTGACCCTGGCAGAAACGGTGAACGTTCTCTTCGGGTTCTCACTTGGTGCAAGCTCGATCGCCCTCTTTGCCCGTGTCGGAGGGGGCATCTTCACCAAGGCAGCGGATGTCGGGGCAGACCTGGTAGGAAAGGTGGAGGCCGGAATTCCAGAAGATGATCCCAGAAACCCGGCGGTCATTGCCGATAATGTGGGGGACAATGTCGGAGATATCGCAGGAATGGGAGCTGACCTTTACGAGTCGTACGTTGGATCGGTTATTGCAACGATGGGTCTTGCTGTTGTAGCTTCAATCACATCAAGATTCGTCAATGTCCCTGTCCAGAACCTCGTGCTGCTCCCGATGCTGATTGCAGGACTTGGCATCATCGCCTCGATTATCGGGACGTTCTTTGTCCGAAGCTCAAAAAACGAGAGCAGCGCTATTCACAAGGCCTTCAACATCGGCACTCTCACCAGCCTTGTCCTGACTGTTATTGCCACCTACTGGCTGGTGGATACTCTCATCGGATCACAATATATTGGTGTATTTGTGGCAACCGTTGCAGGCCTGGTTGCAGGGTTCCTCATCGGCCTTGTTACAGAATATTACACATCGTATGAACGATCTCCCACCCAGCGCATTGTAAAAGCCGCTGAAACCGGTGCAGCAACCGATATTATTACCGGCCTTGCTGTAGGACTGGAGAGCACGATCTGGCCGGTCCTCATTGTTGCGGCTGCAATCCTCCTTGCTGCACACCAGGCAGGATTGTATGGAATCGCTCTTGCCGGTGTCGGGATGCTTGCGACTCTGGGAATCACCCTGTCTGTCGATGCTTACGGGCCTGTTGCGGACAATGCCGGGGGAATCGCCGAGATGTCTCACCAGGAAAAAGGAATTCGTGCGATTACTGACACCCTTGATTCGGTTGGCAATACCACCGCGGCTATCGGCAAGGGTTTTGCCATCGGGGGGGCAGCCCTGACAGCACTTGCTCTCTTTGCAGTATACACCCAGGCAGTCGGACTTCAGGTTGTTGATATGCTTGACCCCGTCGTCTTTGTCGGTATCCTTATCGGGGCAGTGCTGCCTTTCCTGTTCTGCTCTTTTGCCATGACGGCAGTTGGACGCGCAGCCGGGTATATTGTGGAAGAAGTCCGCCGCCAGTTCAGGGAAATCCCCGGGCTGATGGAAGGAACAACTGAACCGGGTTACGATTCCTGTATCACCATCTCTACCAACGCTGCCCTGAAGCAGATGGTTGCTCCCGGCCTGATGGCAATTATTGCCCCCATCCTTGTCGGGCTGGTGCTCGGGACTCACGCCCTTGCCGGGCTCCTGGTAGGATCAATTGCGACGGGGTTCATCGTTGCCATCATGATGGCAAATGCCGGAGGTGCCTGGGATAACACCAAGAAATTTATTGAAGCAGGTCACCTTGGTGGAAAGGGATCCTTTGCCCACAAGGCAGCAGTTACCGGAGACACTGTCGGTGACCCGTTCAAGGATACTGCCGGGCCTGCTTTAAATATCCTGCTCAAGCTTATGGCTATCGTTTCCCTTGTATTTGCCCCGATTTTTATCTGAACCTCTTTTTTTAAAAGACGAGCACTTGTGTCTCCCTGAATCCGGTTTCCAAACAATGGCGTGTGCATGTATGCATTAATGCACAGGGTCAGGCCGGCCCACAGTTCTTGGGGACCCATATGTGAAGGCGCCGGTCATTTCCCAGTTCATGGTGGAAACGAGGGTGACATTTACCTGCCTTATTCCAGACGGTAAGCCCCTTGTCAATCGGGCCGGTGGCATGGATATAAAAAGAATGGAGCGGGTTAGCCCGTCCAGGTTATCTCAAAAACGAATGCGCAGGTGCCCGCTCACATCACACTGGAGCGCAAGAACCCCGGTTTCAGCGCCCACGGAACTGGAGTATCTCGTCTTCACGCAAGGTGTGGATATCGAGTCCCCTCATAGGTTCGCCGAGGCCTTTGCTGACCCTCGCGATGACTGCAGGATCTTTGAAGTGGCTGACCGATTCAACGATTGCCCTGGCCATCTTCTCAGGTTGCGCGGAAAGAAAGATTCCCGATCCCACGAAGACGCCATCTGCTCCCATCTGCATCATCATTGCCGCATCGCTTGGTGTGGCAATACCGCCGGCCGAGAAGTTCAATACCGGGAGGCGCCCCCTCCTGATCGTTTCGATAAGGAGATCTGCCGGAGCCTCGATATCCCGGGCACGGTCGGCAATCTCCTGTGGCGTCCTCCCCTGGAGGGCCCTGATCTCCCCCATGATGCTCCTCATGTGCCGTACGGCCTCCACGACGTTTCCGGTACCAGCCTCTCCCTTGGTCCGGATCATAGCCGCTCCTTCCTGGATCCTTCGCATTGCTTCACCGAGATCGCGTGCTCCGCAGACAAACGGCACGCTAAACTGGTGCTTGTCGATGTGGAACTGTTCATCCGCCGGGGTTAGGACTTCGCTCTCGTCAATCATATCCACACCGAGCGTTTCGAGGACCTGCGCTTCCACGAAATGCCCGATCCTGACTTTTGCCATGACAGGGATGGAAACCGCATCCATGATCTCCCCGATAATGGCCGGATCGGCCATTCTCGCCACTCCTCCGGCCTTCCTGATATCAGCGGGAACCCGCTCAAGGGCCATCACCGCCACTGCACCCGCCTCCTCAGCGACACGCGCCTGATCGGCATTGACCACATCCATGATCACCCCTCCTTCCTGCATGGATGCAAATCCCCGTTTCAGGAGTTCGGCGCCAAATCTCAGCTCCTCGAGCTTCATATGCCTGTATATATTGTCACTGATCCCAATAAAAGGAGTACCATCATGACCGCGAGTGAGAAGACGACAGCGACGGCCCGCACTGCAGAGATGATCTCCGGCCCGCCTTCCTCAAGGGAACGTTCCGGAGTCCCCATCGTGTACACCCCGGGTTTCTCGAACTGCACTCCTGCACCACCGGCCAGGATGGCCATGGGGATGCCCCCGTTGAACCCCGGACGTTTACTCCGGTCCCGTTGAAATGCAACATATGCGGGTGAGAGCCGTCCCCGGACAGCAAAATACATGAGCAACAGTGCGCCTGCGATACGCGCCGGGATATAATTGAGGATGTCATCCATCCTTGCGGAAAACCATCCAATACGCTCCCGCTCATCGCGATAACCAAGCATTGCATCCATGGTATTTGCTGCACGGTAGATCGCAGCACCCGTAAGGCCGAAAATGCCGAAATAGAAAACCGGGGAGATAATGCTGTCTGTGAGGTTCTCTGAAAGGGACTCGTATGCTGCCGAAAGGACCTGTTCGTCCGTAAGCTGCCTCGTATCCCTGCTCACCAGCAGTGCTGCTTCCCTCCTCCCGTCTACAATGTTGCCTGAGAGTGCGACACTGACTGCCAGCGTATGTTCTTCGAGGCTGCGCCAGGCCAGGCAGAACTTCAGGAGGAATGGCCCGGCGACGAGTAGGAAGAGCCAGGGGAGGAACTGCTCCGCAAGATAAAAGGGGATGGCAAAGATCGCGGCCGTTACTATCCACATCGCCGCTCCGGCCACGCGCTGCTGGCCGGGACACCATTTGCCGGGGCTTCCCCACCAGTCGATGAATGCACCAATAAGTGCTACTGGGTGGAACCTGCTTTTCGGATCTCCAAAGATACGGTCGACACAGAGAGCAAGAGGAAGGATCAGGGCATAGATAATGAACATGGGGAGATCACTTCCGTATGTTGGAGAGACAGGAACGCCATTGTTGGCTTCCCGAACCGTATCTGACCGTTCAGAGGAGGCAGGATATCATCCTGTTTCCCTGTCCCGGGCGGAGATTTCAAACAGAACGGTCCCTGGGAAGCAGATCTGGGATTCCATCCTCGATGGGATAATCGACACGGCAGACGGGGCAGTGGAGTTTTCCTTCCCTGATGACCTGTTCATCCCCGACAGTAACGGTCAGGACGAGGTCTCCCTTGCAGACCGGGCAGCATAGGATGGGGAGAATGGACCGCTTCATAACTCATCACGAAGGTCGATTATCTGGGATACGTCCGGTCCCGTGGAGATGAGTGAGACCGGTGATCCGATGTCCGATTCGGCCTGGGCGAGGAAGTCTTTTGCTTTCTTTGAAAGCTTTGAATATTCCGTCACTCCGAAACAATCAGGGTCAACCCTGTCGATTCCGGTGATTGCGGCCATGGTACATCCGTTAACCATCGCCGAGTAGCGGGCCATCGTGCCATCCCATTCCCCGATCCGGCGCTGGCGGTGGGTCACTGTCCCAAACTCCCTGATGCCGAGACGATCCGATGTTTCGCGGGACATCTCGGTTGAAAACGGTCCTTCACCCACCCGCGTCGGGTAGGCCTTGAATACCACGATAACGTCATCGATGCGTGTGGGGCCGACACCGTTGTCCGACGCTATCTGTGAGGCTGAGGTGTCCTTGCTGGTCACGAACGGGTAAGTCCCATAATAGAGCGAAATGCCGAAACCCTGGGTTCCCTCCAGGAGAACATTCTCACCGCGGTCGAGCGCACCGTTCAGCTCGGCAGGAACATCCATGAGGTAGTCTGCAAGTTCAGGGAGCTCCCGGGCCTGGCGCGCCACCCGGAGTACACGGTCGGCATTGGCCGGGCCGCACCCGCTTCCCGTTGAACCTATGGTCTTTGCCAGGTGCTCGCTCGATTTGTCCCGCCTGATATGGTCTTCCTCGATAATCGAACACCGGTAGTCAATGAATATTCGATCCCTGACGCCAAGAAGCTCGACTTCGTGCATGAACACCCGCGGATCCACGAGTACCCCGGTCCCGATACAGAGGCGGGCATCCGGGTAGGCGAAGCCGGAAGGGACCATGCGCACTCCATATTCCTTGTCCCCCATCTTGACCGTGTGTCCGGCATTCGGGCCTACACCGCCACGGGATATGATGGTTGGTTGGTCATGATACGCAACATGAGCAACTACCTTTCCCTTTCCCTCGTCACCGAAAAATCCGCCGACGATAATCGTACAACTCATTGTCCAACCATCCAGTATAGGGAAGTGATTGCCATAAAACTACCCGGTTCAGGACTGATCCTGTCGCAGAACCTGTCGGAATTCGGGAACTGAACTAAAAACCCACCCGTTTTTCAAGGTTCCAGGGATTAATTGAGCCTGAACAGTTAAAACCAGCCACACCGGGATTCATTTCAGTACTTTTGTATAGTAATCCGGCATGCCACTATGGTTACCTTTGTTGAAGAGTCCTGATTCAAGGCACTACAGGATCTATTTCCGAATCGGATGTCGATTAGCCAGTATTTGAATTATATCGACTGGTTCAGTTTACTCCAGTATATCGAAGAGCATGGATATTGCAATGGAGGGAAGCACTTCTGGCATGACCCCCTCCTCATGCTCAAACTCATCGTTGTGAAGTGATTTCGTCAGCTCTCATACCGGGATACAGTTGCATTCGGGATTTCGCACTTCGGATAGATGGGAGGAGGCATTATCCCAGTCCGGGATAATCCAGGGACTGCTTTCCCGATATGCACCAGTCCGAACCACAAGAGATGGTATGGAGACGAAGATAGCGAAGCGCAGACAGCGCAGATGTGCCATGCTAGATTAAACAATCTGATATAAAACTGGTGGCGGCGGGGATTGCCACGCAAAAATTACCGCTGCTTTTTTCTTTAACTGCAATTTTTGCTGATGAAACGTTCCATTCTCAGGAGAGCTTCGGCAAGATCCTTCCGGGAGGACGCGTACGCACAGCGGCAGTGGCCTTCTCCCCCTTTCCCGAGCACGCTCCCTGGGACGACTGCCACCTTTTCATTCCTAAGTAGTTGTTCGGCAAATTCATGATCGGTGAGCCCGGTCTTTTCAACAGAGGGAAACGCATAAAATGCTCCTTCCGGCATATGGCAGGAAAGTCCAATCCGGTTGAGCCCCTCCACGAACAGGTTCCGCCGTACCCGGAACTCCTGGACCATGCGATCTTTTTCATCCTCACCACGCCGGAGAGCTTCGAGTGCTGTAACCTGGCCCATGACCGGAGCGCAGAGCATGACATATTGGTGTATCTTCAATGCCGCATCGCAGATCTCCTTGGGGGCACAGAGGTACCCGATCCTCCAGCCGGTCATGGCATATGCCTTCGAAAACCCGTTCAGGGTAATGGTTCGTTCCCACATCCCATCCAGTGATGCCGGAGAAACATGGTTTCCGGTATAGGTAAGTTCTGAATAGACCTCATCGCTGATGAGTAGGAGATCGTGGTCGGAAACGATGTCTGCAACCGGTAAGAGATGTTCCCGTTTCATCACCGCCCCCGTCGGGTTGTTCGGAAAATTTATGATTACTGCCTTGGTTTTTGCGGTCACCGCTTCCATCAGGTCATCGGGATTGAGCCGAAACCAGTCCCGCTCCCTGCACTGTACCGGAACCGGGACCCCGCCCGCAAGGGTGACACAGGGGCTGTACGATACATACGATGGTTCGGCTATGATTACCTCATCTCCCGGGTCGGTCACTGCCCGGACAGCGATATCGAGACCTTCTGATACCCCGGTAGTGATGATCATCTCGTTTTCCGGATCGTAGGATATCTGGTAATGCTGGCGGAGCCATACCGCAAGCATCTCGCGGAGTTTCTGGATTCCCCGGTTCGAAGTATAGGAGGTCCCCCCCTGTTCGATGGAGTAGATGCCTGCTTCACAGAGGTTCCAGGGGGTAGCAAAATCCGGCTCTCCAACACCGAGCGATATGACCCCCTCCATGGAGACGGCGAGATCAAAAAATTTCCGTATCCCGGATGGAGGAATCCCCCGGGCGCGGGCGGAGATAAAATCCCTCATGGTCTGCCTCATGGGGAATATGGTATCCGTTCGCCGGCCTCTTTCTCGAAAAATGCCTGGCCGTTTTCTTTGTAGGTCTTCATTATTATGTGGGTGGCCGTCTCGCGTATCCGGTCCATCGGAGCAATATATTCGGATACAAAACGGGCAACTTCCTGCATCGTCCTCCCGGTCACGGTCAACTCAAAATCATATACTCCGGTTACCAGGCGCAACGATCTGACTTCCCGGAAGTTTGACAGCCGCTCCGCAATCCGGTCATATCCGTGGTCACGCTCAGGGTTCACCTTGAGTTCTATGATTGCTGCGACACCTCCGTTTGCTGCCCGGTCCCAGTCTATAACCGTGGTATAGCTCCTGATGATCTTTTCCTCTTCAAGGGCTGCGACCCGGCGTTTGACCTTGTCGGGGGACAGTTCAGCCATTACTCCCAGTTCTTCGTGGGAGAGGCGGCTGTTTTCCTCCAGGAGACACAGGAGGAGGCGATCGGTTTCGTCCATGTTGGTTTCACCTGAACAGGGCCTTCACCCAGGCGATATCCATCTTATCGAGACCATGAGCGCTCAGCCGAGGGTCGCTCCGGATGACATCCCATATCTTATTTGTATTCGAGTCAAACCACATCTCTTTTGTCCTCCCATACCGGCCCCTGCTCACCACGCGGGTATTTATGACACCAAGCATGTTAAGTTCCGAGATGAGATCAGTGATCCTCCGGTTGGTCAGGACATCAAGGTCCATGGCAGGGGCAATCTCCTTGTAGATGCGGCCTACTTCACCGCTGGTGAAGATATTCTGGTCCATCTGGTCGAGGAGGAGCATGGAATAGAGCACCACTTTACTCTGGGTGGGGAGCGTGGCAATACATTCCACCATGCTGTCGGACTCGATTTTTGCCTGTGCTTTCTTCACGTGCTTTTCGCTGACCCGGGTGTTCTCTTCCCGGTCAGCAATCTCACCGGAAACCCGGAGCAGGTCCAGTGCCCTTCTCGCATCTCCATGCTCCTGTGCAGCGAGTGCGGCGCATAGGGGAATGACGCCATCTTCAAGTACGTTGTCATTGAATGCGATATCGGCGCGCTGCTGCAGGATATCGCAGAGCTGGGGGGCGTTATACGGTGGAAAGACCAGTTCCTCCTCGCTCAGTGAAGAGAGTACCCGTGGATCAAGGAAATCCTTGAAGCTCAGGTCGTTTGAGATCCCGATCATGCTCACCTTTGAAGCTTTAAGATCGGTATTGATCCTCGTGAGGTTATAGAGTGTCTCGTCTCCGCTTTTTTTAACAAGCTTGTCGATTTCATCGAGGACAATGACCAGCACTCCTCCGGTGGCTTCGAGCTGGTTCTTGAGCTCCTGGTAAACCTGGTCTGTAGGCCATCCGGTCATCGGGATGACTGATCTTGCCCGATCGCTGGCAATTTCGTCATCATCAGAAAGGCCCTTCGAAATCTGTGCGAGAACCCGGTACTGGGTATCGATGCTCTCACAGTTGATATGAACAACCTTGCACAGGGTCCCCATGTGAGAGCTCGCGTTCTCCAGTTCTGTTCCAACGTACCTGACCACAGCGGTCTTCCCGGTTCCGGTCTTCCCGTAAATGAGAATGTTTGAGGGTGTCTCGTTCTTGAGAGACGGTGCAAGGATCGCTGCCACCTGGTCGATTTGCGGTCTCCGGTGCGGGAGGATCTGGGGGCGATATGAGTGGCGGAGGACTTCCCTGTTCCTGAAAATATTATTCCCTGTAAGATATTTTTTAAATAATCCTATCGATTCCTGTCCATCCGGCATTCAGACCCCCCCTGGGATGAGATCCTTAGGTATTCTCTCATAAAAATCTGATCATTTGAATGGCATATAAACCCCTTTACTTCCAGTCGAATTTCCATTATTCTTTGGGTATTCTCAAATACAGGCTATTTTTAAAATAATTTTTTAGAGAGGAAATCCCAACTTTTCTTTACGAGGTTTTAGCCTTTGAGGCCTCTCCCCCACCCTATGATTTCCATTGGAAAATAATTAATAATGCAATATTTTTGCATATTAAATTTTTAGAATAATACCATTTATAGTTCACTTTTACAACTATAAAAAAAATGTGAAAACAATCTCAGAACATTTTGGAATATCATACAAAGTTCAGATATTTATTAAAAATCTAACCTATGTATCGAGCAAAAAATCTAACTCCAAATCCGGAAAATATTTGAGAAACAAGACATCACCTTTTTATCCCCGGCACCTGGCGATCTGGGATTAGATTACTGGAGATAATCTCCCATACATCGGGCAAATCTCCAGAGGATTGCCAATAACTCCCTTTTTTATCAGCGTCATTTCAACAGACGGTGTCCGGATTTACAGGATTAATTCGCTGTTTCCTCTTGTTTATCTGCAGGAAGCAGTACATCCCGGATATTTTCCAGCCTACTTTGGGTGGTCACCCAAAGAAGTTCCAGTGGAAACAAAGGGGTTGGTATATTACCCTGCCGCCATCCATCACATAAGTAAAAGATAGTAACTTTTAACCTGTCTGTTCAATAGATGAACCTGATGAATCCTGACCATATCCAGCCTATAAACCTCGAAGGAGCGGTCATAACTGTCTCGAGTTCCCGGACCAGGGAGAATGATACAAGCGGGGAGACTATAAAATCTCTCCTGCAGGAAGCGGGAATAGCCATCACGCATTATGCTATTGTCCCGGATCAGATTGGAGCGATCAGGAGCGAAGTCATCCGGGCGCTCGAAAGGGCAAACTGTATCATCGTGAATGGTGGTACGGGGCTGACTCACGATGATTGTACCATAGAAGCCGTCACCCCGCTGCTCGATAAGCAGATCGACGGGTTTGGGGAATTATTCCGGATGATGAGTTTTTCGGAAATCAGAAGCGCAGCTATGCTTTCACGGGCTGTTGCCGGAATTTCCGGTGGAAAAGCGATCTTTTGCATACCCGGCTCGACAGGTGCGATAAAGCTCGCGACAAGTGCGCTCATTATCCCGGAACTCCAGCACATTCTCACCCATGCAAACAAGTGAACAATCCCCGCACGAAAATATGCTGAATAGTGGTCAGGGCACCTGAACGTTCAGGCTATTCAGGAATCCACCCTTTTTCACCGGAACACAACGCTGGTATCCATCCCGCTCTCTCTGATACAGGCCCGATAAAGAGCCTACCTAACACGAAATTCCTGAGAGGCTCACCCTGAATGGATGAAATCTGCCCGGTTTGCCCGCGCACGGACTTTCATAAATTGCCAGGAAATGAAATCTGGCGAATGTCACCGGTACACTTCCAGAAGGGCCACCCTCTCGAGGACCAGTTCGGTGAGGCGCAATGGCCCGACGACTGCCAGCTCTTCGCTTGTAATGCCAAAGAGTTCCATCAGACGATGCATCTTTTCAGGAGTGATGGATTCCCAGTCTTCATCACAGAGCTCTCCAAGATCGAGTAGTTCTTCAAGAGCACCCGGTGATGAAGGGCAGATGCACAGGTAAGTTTCGTTCAGCCCGGCATGCACCCCGAACCGGACGCCAACCTGGCACTGTCTCGATCCCGAAGCGTAGAGAAATGCTTCCATTTCGACGGTGTTTGATATTGCCGAACCTGTATCAAATGAGCGGAAGGCATGCCCGAGAGCGGAGCGGACGTGCGCCATCCCGGCCATATTTGTTGCATTGAAGAGGATGATGTGTACATCATACCTGGCCGCAATATCCCGGATTTCTGCCAGAAAGACTCCCGGATCCTGGATAAGTGTTATGTACTGCACAACCGTGCACTCTTCTGCACTCATTCGAAACTCACTCCGGCTCTTTCTTCCCAAACTGAAACAGATCAGCCTGTGATACTTGCTGGGAGACGGGTAGCCGCCCCCCCATCTCTTCCTTAAGCCAGGAAAAGACCTGTGTTGTTATCCCCTGGCCGAGAATCGGGACAATCCTTTCTTCTCCGGCGGCAAGGATCTTTTCCGGAGAGGTAAACCCGTTGTTGAAGAGCCGCCGGGCCCTGACCCTGCCGATATTCCTGATCCTGACCAGGGGGATGAGCTCCCGTTTAATACCATGCCTCATGCAGAGCTCAAACTCCCCGATTTGCTGGGAAAAACCCCGCTTGAACATCCGTGCCAGGCGTCCGGTTGCATGGAGGAGCCAGTTAACGCTCTCGACAAGGGCATGGATATCTCCCGGCCCTATCGAGTATCGTTCGCAGATGGTTGCATCAGGGACTTCATGGTTCCAGTCAGAGAGGACCATTGCCGTCTTCAGGCTCCGGAAGTATGTCTCGTCGTCGCCAAAAGGAAGGTCCATCCAGAGCTCGTGGTCATGTTCGAGAACATACCGCTCCAGGTAATGACGGTCCCGGTTTCCTACAAAAAGCGTGAACATGTCGGGGGTACTGCAGATAACCTGTAGAAGGCCGATATCCGAGAACTCCTCTGCGCCGGTAATCTGTTCGACAATCAGGTCGGCGCTTAATGGATCGATGTAGAGCTGCGATACAAGTGTCCCATACTCTGTTGCACAGAGATTTTCGGCCTGGATGGTGATCATCTCTGCGCGGTCAAGGAAGGATAGAGATCTCCCGATGACCGCGGCCAGCAGCCGATCAGTCTTCTTCTGATGGAAATAGAATGTGCTGTGCATGAATTCCCGGAGCGCCGGTTGAGAAGCGACAAACCCTGAGGCAATCAGTGAGAGGATATGGGTAGTGAGTGCCCTGTCGGTTGAGCACTGGGAATTGACATCTTCCGGTGTGGCATCGATGTAGTAGGAGAAAAGTTGTGCAGCATCCTGCGAGGAATTACCTATCAGTACCGCTTCGCCATATGGATCGAGACGGGGACGGCCAGCACGGCCGGCCATCTGGTGATACTCCCTGGCCGGGATTGGGACCATACCCTCCCCCGCATTATATCGACGGTAATCCCTGATGATGACCCTGCGTGCGGGCAGGTTCAGGCCGGCAGCGAGCGTTGGCGTTGAAGAAATGCACCGGATATGCCCCTTCCGGAACCCCTCTTCCACGATGGTCCGGGCTTCTCTCCTTAAGCCTGCATGGTGGAAAGCCGATCCTGATGATACGCAGAGGGCGAGTGTTTTCTCCTGGTCAGTTTCGGCCAGTTTCCCAAGCTTCCTGGAATAAGCGGTAAGTTCAGGGCTTTCAAGAGCAAGCGCCTTTGCCGCCCGTTTTGCGAACGCTTCAGCATTTTTTCGCGATGACACGAAGACCAGGCACTGACCCCCCTCCCCGATAGTATCCATCATGAGGTTTAAGTCTTCAAATTTCGAAACCGATCGAACCGGTCTGACAGTTGAGTGGAAATGGATCGCACCATCGTAGTAGACCCCCTGGTGGAGATCGACTGGCCGCCAGCTCCCTGTCACGAGTTCAGCACCAAGCCACCGGGAAAGGGTACCTGGATTTCCAATGGTTGCAGACAGGGCGATGACCTGCATGCCCGGATTCCTGGTCCGCATCTTGGTAATTACCATCTCCAGGGTTGGTCCGCGGTCCGGAGAGTCGATCAGGTGAACCTCGTCGACCACGAGCAGGCTGATTTCTGTGAGCCATGGAGAGGCATTCCGGAGAAGAGAGTCGACTTTTTCACTTGTGGCAACGATAATGTCATTTCTCCCGAGATAATCGTCGCGGCGGTCATAGTCGCCGGTTGAGATGCCGACCTTCACCCCTTTTCCGCTGAAATCCTCGTACTTCTCACTGGCGAGTGCCTTTAAGGGGACAATGTAGAGGCATTTCCCCCCTCGTGCGATATGCACATGCATGGCCATCTCCGCTACGATGGTCTTTCCGCTTGCAGTCGGGATGGCCACGAGAAGATTTTTCCCCTCGAACATTCCTTTTTGAACACATTCTTCCTGGGGAGGATAGAGATCCATGATTCCCGCGGACTCGTAGTGCCGGATCAATGAGTCAGGGATGGGGAGGCCCGCAATCTTCATTCAAACCCCTTTTATTCCAGTCGATATTCGTCGTGAATCGCCTCTTTTTATAAACAAGCTCCTAAGCGCGCGTTTCGGCCTCCAGTGGAAATAATCCTTATGCAGGCCGGATCCAATTGGATCTAACCGCATCCGGCCCTGGCGGCAGATTATCAGTAGTAGTAATCAATGGCATCGTGCTTGGCCTCGCGCCGCTTCCGTTCCAGGAACCCAAAGACCACTTCGTGGGGAAGGCCTTCGAGAAGCATCTCGACGGCACTCCGGGCAGTTTTTATCTGTTCCGGGAGACCGATCAGGGCGACGGTTTTACCGGATACCGATATCTCGCAATCGGTCATGTGTTCGATCTGTTCCCGGGAACGGCCGTCCTTCCCGATAATCCGGCCTCTTAGTCGGTCGAGCTGGCGGGGACTGTCGGTCAGCCCGGAGAGATCGATCATGTCGAGGAGAAGGTCTTCATCATCGAGCAGGACGAATGCCCTTTCTGGAGAAAATCCCCGGCTGATGGCCTGTACAACTTCCATTGCGCGGAGGACGAGGGGAGCATCCTCCCCAGTAACCTGGACAATCCCTTCCTTGCTGTCTACCGAGAGGGTGGTTTTTGTCTTTTCCTCAAGTTCCCTCTTGGTACCCCCGCCCTTGCCGATCAGAACCCCGATTCTGGTCCCGGTGACTTTTACTTCCTGGATCATGGTCTTTTATCCGGGCCCTTATCCTGGAACTCCCCTGCCCGGTAACGGAATTCCAGTAATCTCCTCAAATACGTCGCTGGTAGTCCGGACACTGCAGAGATTGCCAAAGTATCTGTTCACATTTGCAATATCCCTTGCGAGGAATGCCCGCGCCCGGGGGTGATCGAGCGTTACCGCCTGGCCCATATCGATGACGCAGGCCCTGTCTGAAAAGAGGATGTTGAATTCAGAGAGATCGGCATGCACGAGTCCTGCCTTCTGGTAAAGGATCTTTACGAAAGAAATGATCTCCTGATACACGCTATCAGGATCGCCGAGTTCAACATTCCTGATCTGGGGGAACGGGACCTCGCTCTCCCCTAAAAATTCCATCACCAGAATGTTCCTGTCCCAGCCGTATGGTTCGGGAACCCTCAGACCCGCTTCACGAGCCCGCTTAAGATTTGCAAATTCTTTCCGTGTCCAGGTAAAGACAATCTCTTTCCGCGTTTTCCGGATACCGGAGAACCTGCGATCACCGATCAGGTATTCGGTCATGGCGTTGAAATTGGCCGTCCTGATCCGATAGATCTTGATGGCGAGATCCTGGTCTTCGCGCTCCCCGAAAAAGACGTTTGCTTCCTTGCCGGTGCTGATGGAGCCGCCAATTGCCGTAATCCAGCCTTTATGCACTAGCCTGTAGAGGGCAAGGAGCGTCACTTCATCGAACACGTCCTGCCGGACCTTGAGCTGGTCTACATCTTTTATCCGGATACCCAGGCGTTCGATCTCGCGGTCGAACCTTGACTCGATACTGTCGGAACTCACGGCAGACGCTCCATCAGGTCATGTAGTCCCGGACACAGGAGAGAATGCCTGACATGCTCGTGGCCACCGCCTTCTTCAGGTCGAGCGGATGGATCTCTCCTTTCCGGTAGGCTTCCTCGATCTCTGAGTAGCTTCCGAACTCGCGATCTCCGCCGAACTTTGCCGGGCGCCTGACCACAACCGTTCCTGTCCTGGGAAAGATGTGGTACTGGAGAATCTGGAGCACCGGGTTTTCTTCGCACTCGGGCGGGCAGAATGCCTTCTGGCATTTCTTCTCAATCTCCTCGACCGAATCGGCTACCGAGATGTAGTTCCCGCTGGAAGAGGACATCTTCTTACCGTCGAGTCCGTTCAGGATAGGGGTATGTATGCAGACCGGCGAAGGGTAACCGACTGCCGCCAGGTGCTCCCGGGCGAGCATATGGATCTTCCGCTGATCGATTCCCCCGACAGCAGCATCGACGTTGAGCAGGGCGATGTCCACCATCTGCATGATAGGATAGATCATCTGGGAAACAGTCGGCGCCTCCATGTTTCTACCCACCTCATCCATGCTTCGCCGGGCACGGTTCAGGGTTATCTGCTGGGAGAGCTGGAGAACCCTGAGCTGGTAGTCGGGAGAAAGCTGGAGGTCGGAGCCAAGCACGTACTCGACGTCCCGGAGGCCGAGCCCCTCGAAGCACCGCCTGTTGTACCCGGCAAGCTCCCTGACCTGCTCCATGGTCCCTTTCCTGTTGAGGAAGGCATGGAGGTCGGCGAGGAGGACGATCACCTCGAAACCGGCCTCTTTTAAATCGATCAGCTTGTTGACGGTCACCAAGTGTCCGAGGTGGATCTCTCCGCTCGGCTCGTAGCCTGCATAAACCCGCTTCTTGTCCCTGGCAAGGAGAGCTATCAGTTCATCATCAGTGATAACTTCTACTGTATTCCTCGTCACCAGCTCGTAGGGATCCATTTTCTATACATGGGATCTGGGTGGTGTTAATTATTATGAGCATACTGTTGATGGGCGGGCAACGCGAAACCGGGAGAAAAATCACACGACAGCATGTGTTCTTTGAGAATAACCGGTGAGGATTCGTGGAAAAAAATATCCGTGAAAAAGGGGTTCACAGGGGAGTCATGAAGTTCATGGTCTTGTTGGTCATGGCGATCGACCTGGCGGGGTCCTTCTCGGTCCCGGCCATGGCCCGGGCGAGACCTTGTGAAACCATATCGAAAAAGTTGGAGGTCACTGGATAGCCACGAAGTTCATGGCCCTGTTGGTCATGGCGATCGACCTGGCGGGGTCCTTCTCAGTCCCGGTCATAGCCCGTATACAATCGATGTTTTCCACCACCACGTCGGCTTCCTGGTGGATGGCCTGGAAGAGGTAGAGCTCTTTTCCAATACAGGAGACCGATTCTTCGAAGATACCGTTCTCCCAGAGGTCGGACCGGCACCGGCCCATGTCCATGGCATACTCTTTCAGCTCGGCGGTGCTGGTGATGCCGGTCACTTTCCGGACAAGTCCCATCCGCGGGTGCTTCTCGATGACCCGGAGGACATCCTCCCTGTCCGCCGCCTTCTTCAGGTCCATCTGAACGACGTGCATGTGCATCATGGTCACCGGGACGATCATGGCCAGGGTAACGATGTTGATTTGCGGCAGAACGCTCTGGACATCAGGGCCGTGGTGGCTTGGGATGTTGACCGGGTTTAAGACGATAGCATCGATGGGCCCCCGCTTGATGTCCGCCGGATCCCCCCCCCGCCGGACCATGACCGCCCGGACTTTCTCTACGCCGTACGCCGTATCCATGGCCTTGATGATCCGGCACAGGCCGGTGGTGTTGCAGGATACCACCCTGGCGAACTGTTTCCCGATGGCATCCCTGTAATTGCAGTCCGAGTTGAAGGAGAACCCTGCCACTTCGTGGTCCTCGCCGCCCTGCCATATGGCTTTCTTCCCAAGTTTCTCGTAGAGGGGCCGATTCTTCTCCCCAACGCCTCCCGGAGTGGCATCAACTACTATATCGGATGCCTTCAGCATGTCCTCAACGCTCCCGGCGACAGGAAGCCCGGCCTTTTCAAAGGCGCCTTTCCTGGAGATGTCGGCGATATAGAGTGGATATCCACGTGATTTTGCCACGAAGGCCTCGTGGCTCGGCTTGGTCTTTGAGACCCCAATCACCTTCATATCCGGTTGTGCGGCGACTGCGTCTGCCACGCGCTTGCCGATGGTTCCATACCCATTGATAGCAACTTTGATCATATGGGGAGGAATTCTAGGGGAGGTCAAATAAAAGGTTACCGTTTTACGGATGCGGTTCGTTTCCTGGTACCGTCCGGCAGGCCATAAACGGACCTCCTTTATGGGAGAAAATCCAACATTCACCCAATATAATGCCTCTCATCTTTAACCCTGTCCCCCCCTATGACTTTTCGGTCAGCACCTTCGTCTTCTCATCCGGCGATCCCAGGATCCGGAAAGCAGAAAACGGCCGGTTCTGGCAGGTCATCCGGGTCGGGCAAAAACTGGTTCTCGCAGAGGTAACCGCTGGAGGATCAATCGGCAGTCCTACCTTGAAAGTCAGGTTTACTCCTGAGGATGTCCTGACGCCCGGTGAGCAGGAACAGGCCGGAACAACCATCTCCCGGATCCTCAATCTTAACGATTACCTCACCCCGTTCTACCAGGCGGTCAGGAACGACCCCCCGATGCGGGAGCTTACCCAGCGTCTCCGCGGGCTGAAACCCCCTACAACGCCCACTGTCTTCGAGGCTCTGGCAGACTCCATCATCGAGCAGCAGATCTCGCTTGCCGTTGCCCGCACGCTTGAGGCGAGGCTCACGAAGATGTTTGGCGATTCGCTGGTGGTTGACGGGCAGACCTACTATGCGTTCCCCGTCCCGGAATGCCTGGCATCCGCGACATCTGAACAATTCCGGTTATGTGGACTTTCATCGATGAAGGGGGACTATATCCGGAGTGCTGCTGAACGGATTGTAAAGGGAGAGCTCGATCTCGAAAGTCTCCGGAACACCATGGATTCGGAAGCGATCATCACGGAACTCGTAAAGCTCAAAGGAGTAGGGCGGTGGACGGCCGAGCTTGCCATCCTCCGGGGCATGCACCGGTTGGATGCCTTCCCGGCCGATGATCTCGGGCTCCGGCGTTCAATTTCCCGGCGCTACCAGCGTGACGGGAAAATATCTGCCGGGGAGGCCCGCAACATCGCCGATCAGTGGGGTGAATGGAAGGGTCTTGCCGCCTATTACCTGCTCATTGCCGACCAGATGAAAATATGAGCGGGTGATCGGGATTCCCGCAGGGCCTGATCTCATGGGTTTTTGATACTTCCATCGGAAAATGGAGATGTAACGGGTCAGCCATAATCCTCCGCAACCGGGGAGGTGTGGTGCGGATGCGATATTTTTGCCAGAATGGCAGAGTTAATTTATTTACCTGGTCTGCTGCGAGGTGCGGCATGGATGGTTCACACCTCCCGGGGAAAAGCGACAAGTGATTTCACCAGAGCGTTCATCCCTGCACCCGGGGTAAAACCCCTCAACTCAGGATGGAACAATGAGATTAATTGTTCTCCGGTTCAGTATACCGTCCTGAATTCCGGACGAAGAGAACGGTCGCCTTATCGTTTTTCAACCGGAGGCTGGTTGATGATCTGCCAATAGAGCCCCATATCCCGTATAACATTGGCGAACTGGTCGAACTGGACCGGTTTGACGATGTAACTGTTCACTCCGAGGTTATAACTCTCGATGATATCCCGCTCCTCCCGGGACGAGGTGAAAACGACTACAGGGATCGATCGGGTCTGAGGATTTTCCTTGATTTTCCGGAGCACCTGGAGCCCGTCAACCTTGGGAAGTTTCAGGTCGAGGAGGATTACCTTTGGTCTCCCTGCGGCCTTGGCTTCATAGGGCCCGGTTCCAAAGAGGTAATCCAGGGCCTCCTCCCCGTTCCATGCCACATGTATCCTGTCCCCGAGATTGCACCACTGGAAGACGTGGAGGATGAGCTCAACATCGTTGGGATTATCTTCCACGAGAAGTATATCAGCGCCAGCTCCCATGGAATCCATGTATTGAACTAGCCGAGGGTAGAGAAAAAGGTTGTTAAAGCTTTTGAAAACCATATGATTTCCTGGTTAAAACACGTGCATACAAAATGAAAATGGCGGAGCCGTTTCATATCAAACGGGTGCCGGAGATGACAACAACGCCGTGCAAATGTTTAATTAAAAAGGGAGATCATGATCGAATGCCATGATCCTGGATCAGGAGAAGATAACCCGTATCAAGCGGCTGCTCAAGGCAAGACCCAAAGGACTTACCATCTCTGATATCTCCCATAATCTCAGGATCAACCGCAATTCCGTTGCAAAATACCTCGAAATCCTGCTCATCACCGGGCAGGTCGAGATGAGGATGTACGGGAATGCGAAAGTATACTACCTTTCAAACCGGGTGCCCATCTCGTCGATGCTCCAGTTCGCAAATGAGCTCATCCTGATACTCGACAGCGATATGCGGGTGGTCGAGGCAAATGACAGTTTTCTCTCCTATTTCCCGATAGAAAAAGAAGACCTGATCGGAAGCATCATCTCTGCCACCCCGATCAACAGCGGGAACGGCTTCAGGCTTGACGATATTGCACGGTCGTCCCTGGAGACAGGGGAGATCTCCCATGAGATATCTCTCACGCGGGATGGAGCGATTAAGTATCTCCTCATCAAGGCCCTGCCAACCGTTTTTGATGACGGCACCAGGGGAATTACTTTCCTGTTTGAGGATATCACCGGAAAAAAAGAAGTCGAGGATCGCCTCAAGGTCAGTGAAGCGAAATACCGTGCAATCGTTGAGGATCAAACCGAGATGGTAAACCGGTTTGACAAGGATCTGAAAATCCTGTTTGTTAACCCATCAATAATTCAGTATTTCGGGGTGGAGGAAAAAGATCTGATCGGGAAGTCTATCCTCGAATCCATCCCTGAAGGGGAGCGGGACCTTGTTGAGAACCGGATAAGGAGCCTTTCGCCCGAAAACCCTCTCTGCGTCATCGAGCACCGGGTTATCGATACAAACGGAGAGTGCCAATGGTTTCAGTGGACAAACCGGGCCCTGTTTAACGAACAGGGAAACCTGATCGAGTACCAGGGCGTAGGCAGGGATATAACCGAGCAGAAAAGATCCGAGGAGGCGATCCTGATAAGGAATTTTGCAATTGCATCATCGCTGAACGGTATTGGCATTGCAGACCTGTCGGGAAATGTGACGTATGTCAACGTCGCATTCCTGACCATGTTCGGCTACGATGATGAGGCCGATGTCCTTGGAAAGCCAATCGAGATGTTTGCCCACGGCGATGCGAAGACATCCGGAGTTATACTGGAGGTAAAGAATTCGCTTGAGGAAAACGGCCAGTGGTCCGGGGAGGTCCTTGCCAGGACGAGGCAGGGTATCAACTTCAATGCGATTCTCAACGCCAGTGTTGTGCGTGACCAGTCAGGCTCCCCGCTCTGCCTGATGGCTTCGTTTTTTGATATAACTGATATCAAGAAGACCCGTGAAGAACTCCGGCTGAAGGATACGGCTATCGAGGGCTCGCTTACCTCGATGGCAATCTTTGATCGCGACTTCCGTCTGATTTATGCAAATAACATGTGGTTATCAGAATTCAGTCTCAATCTCAATTCTGTACAGGGAAAAATGGTCCCCGAAATCATTTCACTTGTCGGGGAGGTGGCTCCCACGTTTGAGGAAATCCTCCATCAGGTAAGGAAGGCAGGAAAGTGGAGCGGGGAGGTTACCGTGACAATGCCGGATGGAGAAATAAAATATTTCAATGCGTCGAAACGATGTTCCTTCGATGAGGCTGGGACGATCCTTTACACCCTTGTCTCCCTGGTAAATATCACCGAATCCCGAAACATTGAATTGGCGCTGAAGAGCTCCCGCCAGAAGCTGTCAGAAACGATCGAGTTCATGCCCGATCCCACCTTCATTATCGACAGGGAGCACCGGGTCATTGCCTGGAACCGGGCGCTGGAGACCCTGACCGGGGTGAAACGGGACGAAGTGCTGGGTAAGAAGGATTTCCGGGAAGCGTTCTCCCTATTTGGCGATGAACGTCCCGTCCTGGTCGACATTCTCGATCTCCCCCCCCATGAACTTGCAAAAAAATACCCGAATGTGCGCCGTTTCGGCGACAGCATCTACGTAGAATCATTTGTGTCAGCGATGAACTGCGGGAAGGGAGCATTCCTCTGGGGAAAGGCATCAGCATTCACCGACCATGAAGGCCGATCAATCGGTGCTATTGAATCGATCCGCGACATCTCTGCCTGGAAAAGGGCCCGGGAATCTATGCGTAAGGTGGATCCAACCGGAACAGCGGTTGCAGCACCCTCGGAGGGGGAAAAGCAGAAGGTCGAGAGCCTTTCCCGGATGCGGCAGGAACTGGAATCGGTCCTCGATCTTGTGGAAGAGGCGGTCCTGCTCACCGACAAAGCGGGAATGATCCTCTGGGCCAATGAGCGGTTTGTTGAACTGGTCGACGGAGACCGGCATATCGTGGTCGGTGCCCCTCTCTCCACGTTCTTTCCTGCAGATGAAGGGCAGATACTTGCGAGCCTCCCCGGTGAGGCACCGCTTCACATTACTCTCATCCCCCTTACCGGGAGCAGAGCTCTCCCGGTTGAGGCGCGGACTGCAGGCATTCCCCTGGAAGACAAACGGGTAGTGATACTCCAGAACACTCAGCCATGAGATCCCCGGATTCGTGCCATTTCCTAGAGGTACTGGTTCTGGATGCCGATAACCTCCCCGCTGTCCCGGGCGCACGCATAGAGGCCAAGGGGCTCTTCGTTTAATTCGAGAAAGCGGGGGCCCCACTTCTGGGTAGCAAGAACAACGGCGGCCTGTTCCGGCTCACCGAGAATTACCAGGGCCGCAGCGAAGGCCTCGACAGAAGTGAGCCGCCAGGGCCTGCCGAAATTGACAGGGTTGGCCGCGACCAGGAACGGGAGAGCACGGCGCCGTAAAAAACCCTGGACGGCACCCGTATCCAGTACCTCCCATGAGCAGTCGAGCACGGTCAGGGAGCGCGCAGGGCAGTCAGCGGGAGAGAGGGCCTTCTCGGCGGTTGGATCGAGCAGGATTGTTGTGCGGGGTATACGGGAGATCTTGGTAAGCACCTTCACCAGTCCGGAGCGCTCCATCCTCTTCACCGTGCATTTCCGTGGATCACAGCTGTTATCGCGGAAGGCATAGAGGGGGATCATCATCAGGTCTCCGTTAACACGCTGTATGTGGAGGCTCCGAATCCTTGAGTTTTGTCATTGGAGAATACCGGTCGGGAGGAACCAGGATCGGTGGAACTATTGCGCCCGGATGCCAGATCGTGGATCAATGTACGTTCTAATCTCCCCCTGTATCCTCAATCCCGGCCTGAGGGCACGGGGAATTACCCGTGGAGAAGATCTTGAATGGTACTCCCGGGCCCTAGAGCGGTGCCGGCGTTTCGGAATCGAAACCATCCCGCTCCCCTGTCCTGAGACACTGTACCTCGGCCCCGATCGCGAGCCGGCCATGTTCGTTTCGCGGCTGGACACGCCTGATTTTTTTCGCCTGCTTGGAAACCTTGAAGCAGAAGTCCGGGCCATTATCGATGAGCGGGGCCCTCCGCTCTGCATAATCGGGGTCAATTCATCCCCGGCCTGTGGAGTCAATGCGACATACTACGGCCCCGCCGGATCGACGAATGCGAAAAGGCCGGGAAGGGGAGCTTTTCTTGCCCGGTTCCCGGAGATACCGGCAATCGACGTTGAAGACTTTGCGCGGTTCCGGGTCTATCTTGCCGCCCCCCTCTTCTCGCGGGCAGAGAAGGAATACAATATCAGCCTCTTTGAAACCCTTTCTGCCCATTTTTTCGAGGTATACCTCCCCCAGGAGGTTGGCGACGATACTGTCCATCGTGACAGGAGAGCGCACCAGGCGATCTTCGAACGGCACCTCGCAGTCCTCGGGGATACCGATATCGTTGTCGCAGTAATCGACGGTGCCGATGCCGATTCAGGGACATCCTGGGAGATGGGGTATGCCTACGCACGCGGGATTCCTGTCATCGCCATTCGGACCGATTTCAGGATAGCAGGACACTACGAGCAGGTCAACCTCATGCTTGAACAATCCGCCCGCGTGGTCCGTTCGACTGAAGGGCTCCTTGCTGCCCTCAATGCTCCTCTGCTGCCTGAAGACCGCACGTAAATACTGATATTTGCAGGAATCAGATATTCTGGGCATGTCCAATATCACCATCGCGGTGATCGGCCCTGAAGGGTATGCAGGAGATCTTGGAAAAAGAGGGACGACTTCTGATATCACTTTCTACAACCAGAAGAAGGGTGAGAATACCATTACCTTCGTAGAACCGGTACGTTACCCGGATCGGCTCTCTTCCCTTTTCTTCACCGTTTCCATGGCCCATCGTGCGTTGCTTGTCGTCGACGAGATCGGCCCCGCATTTGGCGAGTGCGTTGTGATGCTCGATTGTGCCGGGATAAGAAAAGGGATGCTCATTCTCCGGAATTATATCACGCCCGGGCAGGTCGCCCCCCTTATCAAGGGGACAGTTGTCGAACACTACGAACTGGTGCCCGATGAACGGGCGAGGATCAGGGAATACCTTATCAGGGAAGCCGAAGCCCTGCAGGAAGAGCCTGTGCATGGCGCAAGGGGGGCTGTGCCTGTCGACCATGCCTTCCCGGTCAAGGGTATTGGAGCAGTCGTTCTTGGCCAGGTGGTGAACGGCACGATATCCCGCCATGACACCCTCCGCATATTCCCGACACAAAAGACGGCACAGGTTCGCTCTATCCAGAAGCACGATGACGATGCACTTTCTGCCGGCCCGGGAGACCGCGTCGGGGTTGCCCTGAAGGGAATCGAGGTCAATGATCTCGATCGGGGCCAGGTGCTCTCTGCCAGCGAATCCATCACTGTGTCTGCAACGCTCAGCGGGAGAGCAACGCTTGTCCGGTTCTGGCCATCGCCGCTTCGTGAGCAGATGGTAATCCACGTTGGTCACTGGATGCAGTTTGTTCCGGCAAAGGTGGCTTTCGTGGACAATTCAGGCGACTGGAAGCGGCCGCACATCACGCTCCGGACCGAGAAAGAAATCGTGTACTTCCCCGGGGACCAGGTTATCCTCCATAACCTTGATGGGGGAAAGCTCCGCGTGGCAGGGACCCTTGTCCCGGAATAATTCCCTTTTCTTTCACGCAACCCTAATTTACCGGAAATGCTCATCTCATAATCAGGTTCCTATGGCGCTTGGAAGCCTCATCCCCTGGATAATCGGCGGAATCATCCTCATTGTCGTGATCGGGTTCATCCTCTACGCAGTCGGGATATACAACCGCTTTTTCAGCCTGAAGAATTCATCGGAAGCGACGCTTGGCCAGATACGGGTGGCCATGAAGAAACGGCTGGATATGATCGACCAGCTCCTCGGGGCGGTCAAGAGCTATGCGAAATTTGAGAAGGAGACCTTCGAGAAGGTTACGGCCATGCGGGCCAGTGTCGGGTCAGCCGGTCCTGGAGACCTCAACGAGATCGAACGCGCCTCCCGGTCCATTCTCGGGAGGCTCTTTGCGGTAGCCGAGAACTACCCCGACCTCAAGACAAACACGACGGTCATGAGCCTTATGGGCTCGGTGAAAGACGTTGAAGAGGAGATCGCCCGGCAACGGTACACCTACAATAACATCTCGCAGCAGTACAATACCCTCCGCGATATTATCCCCTCAAACATTATCGCACGGCTGCTGGGCCTTGAGAAGCTCCCGTATCTCGAGTTCGAAGAAGCTATCAGCACACCTCCCCGGATTGAGTTTTAAGAGTCTTCGATGGTTGACGAAAAGCGGCAGATAGCCTTACTGGTCGCCGTGGCATTCGGCATCGGGATCGTCGCATGCATCATGGCGGTCGCGATACCGGGGCTTTTTGAAGGAGACCTGGTGATCGCCGATTACCAGGCAGAACTTGGAGAGGACGGAACGTTCACCGAACACTACACCTATGATGTAAAAACCGGCGGGAACTACCGGATGCTCTTCCGTTACTGGGAAGACCCCCTCTCTCTCGATCCGCTGAACAGGCCGTACATCGGATTCGGGGATATGGAGATCCCCCCTGGTACTATCGGATATATCAAGGAGCACGATGGGAAAGTGACCCTTACCGGAGGTGGTAGCCTGGCGGATGAATCATTTGTCCGGAAGATGGCCGAAAACAACGAAGCAGGGATATACAACCCGTCCTATTTCCCATCTGGGCGGTACGAGGTCACCTACCGGTATATCCTGCACCCTCCGCTGGAGTACGATGACCGGGATGTACACCTGAACCTTCGGCTGGTCGACCGGCATATACCTTACCGCAGCCTCGACATTTCCTTGCCGGCAGGGTTCGTTGAAAAGATTTATCCCCATCCTCCTTCTCTCCGGGTTACCGGCCGTGGAGACCGCGCTGTTGTTTCCGGATATATCGCTGCAGATGAAGGACTCGGGATCGAGATGCTGCTCTTTTCCAATGCACTGGAGACCATACCCGGGTTTCCGGTCCCTGTCGATGGTGTAAGGGAAAAGACCGAAGCTGCCAATCCATGGTATGCCATAATCCCCTCCCTCTCTGCCGCCCTCCTGCGGGTTCTCGGGTTTATAGCGGCTCTTGTCACCCCGGTCCTCCTCATTGCGACCTATTTCCGGTACGGGCGCGAGAAGGAATTCGTGGTTCCGGAATACCTCTCCACCACGCCCGATCCCCGGATGAAGCCCTGGGCGGTGAACCTGCTCTTTAAAGGCGATGCCCAGGTGTTTGACCAGGACGGGTATTATGCCACACTACTCGACCTGCACCGTAGGAAGATAATCACCATCACCGAGGATGCCGGTGGGGCGAACATCCGGATCCGCCTGAATACGGTGTCATCCGATGACCCTTACGAACAGCGGGTGCTGGCCTTCCTTTCGGAAGTTGCACATGACGGGACCGTGAACTCAGCGGACCTGGGAGCCCTCGCCAGGAAGGCAAAGTCCGACCGGTCAGCGCAACTCCGGATGCTCTCTTACCAGCGTGACCTTGCCATGGTGACAAGGAAGACTGACCCGGCACTCGTTACCCGGTATATCGTTGACGGGCGGGAACATCTCTTCCCAATCCTCCTCGCCGGTATCGCGTTCTGTGCCATCTCCCTCATACTGGTCATACCCATCCCGGTGCTCGCAGCTGCCCTTGTGCCGGCAATCGCGCTATTCGGCTCGGTAATCGTTCAGGCCGGTGTTGCCCTTGCCTTCCCCTCGACGCTCTTTGGCCAGTGGAAAGGCGACCGGTACCGTGAGAAGCTCGAATGGGATGCCTTTGCCCGTTTCCTGTCAGATCTTGCCCTGATCCGGCAGTATTCCCCGGCAGACATCACCATGTGGGGTGAATGGCTGGTCTTCGGGACCGCCCTCGGTGTTGGTGACAAGGTGGAAAAAGCCATGAAGGAGCTTGATATCAGGATCCCGGAGACTATCATCCCGGTCACCGCCCATGGTCTCCAGGCAGCATTCGTCCCCGTGCTCTCCTTCTCGCCACCCTCTCAGGGAGGCGGCGGTGGGGGGTTTGGCGGCGGAGGTTTTGGCGGTGGCGGAGGATTCGGCGGTGGGGGTGTCGGTGGGCGGTAACCCTTTCAGGCACGGCCCGGTGCCACCATGAACCGGTTTATGTTCTCAAAGCATGCAGGAGGATTGGAGTTTTAGATCATGCGTTATTCTGAAGGGAGCCTGGGAAGGGTGTTCTTCGTCAGGGTGGACCACGGCGAGGACATGCTCGGGACGCTCAGGACCTTTATCGCAGAACAGGGTGTCAGTACCGGAATAATCCATTTTATCGGTGCCTTAGCAGAAGGAAGGATCGTTACCGGGCCGGAAAAGCCAGTCCTCCCGCCGGAACCCTCCCTGCAGTCTTTCTCTGGAGGATGGGATGTCCTTGGCATTGCAACCATCACCCCCGGTCCCCATGGACCCCATCTCCATTACCATGCCTCGGCCGGCAGGGGGCGGGATGCTCTCACCGGCTGTCTCCGTGAAAAGGCCGGGACGTTTATCATCATCGAGGCGGTGGTGTTCGAGATTATCGGGACCGATATCCGGCGCCGCTACGATCCCATCACCGGGATGGACCTGCCCTTCCCGGAACCCCGCAAACGATCTGCAGGCAACCAATGATGCTTCCGCAGCCCGGGTTCCTGCCCGTATCACGGCAGGAAGGCCAAAAACTCGGAATCGATGCTTTTGACATAATTATCGTTTCAGGGGACGCATACGTGGATCACCCCTCGTTTGCTGCCGGGCTCATCGGGAGGGTGCTCTGGGAAGAGGGATACTCGGCCGGCATCATCCCCCAGCCGGACTTGGGGAATCCCGATGATTTCCGGGCACTGGGGAAACCCCGCCTCTTCTTTGCTGTATCGGCCGGAAACGTCGATTCGATGGTGAACCACTACACTGCCCGGAAAAGGCTGAGATCGACTGATACCTACTCGCCGGGAGGCCGTAGAAAGAGGCCCGACCGTGCCACACTGGTCTACACGGATCGCCTGCATGCCCTTTTTCCGGACACTCCGATCATCATTGGGGGCATCGAGGCCAGCCTGCGGCGGTTTGCCCACTATGACTACTGGTCTGACCGGGTCCGCCAGTCAATCCTTGCGGATGCTCCGGCCGATATACTGGTATTTGGCATGGGGGAGCGATCCCTCACCCAGATCTCGGAGCGCCTGTCGCAGGGTGATCCCATCGGCGAGATTACCGGGATCCGGGGAACGGTTATCCGGGAACCGGTGCACAGCCCGTCCATGCCGGACGGGGCAGTGATCCTTCCCTCGTTTTCCGAAGTCTCCGGGAACCGGGAGGCCTTTGCCCGGGCGTTCTCCCTGATCTCTTCAGAACAGGATCCCTTCAGGGGGCGGGTTCTTGTCCAGGCCCACCCGAAATCGATAATCATCCAGAACCCGCCTGCAGTCCCGCTCAGTACCGGGGAACTCGACCGGGTGTACGAGCTGCCATTTTCCCGTAGAGTGCACCCCTCGTACCGCGAACCTGTCCCGGCCCTCGAGCCGGTCCGGTTCTCGGTGGTGAGTCACAGGGGATGTTTCGGGAACTGTGCGTTCTGTGCCCTTGCGCTGCACCAGGGCTGCATCATCAGGAGCCGGAGCATTGCGTCCGTGGTACGGGAGGTTACGCGGATGACCCGGATGCCGGAATGGAAAGGGATCGTGCAGGATATCGGTGGGCCGACGGCAAACATGTATGGGATGTCCTGCAGGCAGTGGGAGGAGCAGGGAACCTGCCCCGACCGGGGCTGTGGTCCGGACTGCCCCGGCCTTGGCATGAATCCAGGAGCGTTCCTGGATCTCCTGCGGGCGGTGAGGAACATAAAAGGGGTCAGGAAGGCCTTTGTCGGTTCAGGGATCAGGTACGACCTCATCGGGGAGGAGGATGGAGGGTTCCTCGATGAGTTCTGCACCCACCATGTCTCCGGCCACCTCAAGGTTGCGCCCGAGCACGTCACCCGCAGGGTGACTGACCTGATGCACAAACCGCCTTGTTCTGTATTTGAATCGTTCAGGAAGCGGTTTGAAAAACTCCAGTCGGGTAAGAAAAAACGCCAGTACCTGCTGGCCTACCTGATGTCCGGCCACCCGGGATGCACCATCAGCGACATGGTAGAACTGGCCGAATACCTCCGGGACACCGGCCTTTATACAGAACAGGTGCAGGACTTTACCCCGACTCCGATGACCGCCTCAACCTGCATGTACTACACCGGCCTTCACCCGGAGACCGGGGAGATTGTCCACGTGCCAAAAGGCCGGGAGAAAAAGATCCAGCGGGCGCTTCTCCGGTTCCGTGACATAAAGAACCGGGATCTTGTTGCCGAGGGACTGCGCAGCGCCGGAAGAGAAGATCTCATCGGGAGCGCCTGGGTCTGCCTCATCGGGCAAGACCGGCACGGAAGAAAAAAGTCCGGTCTCTAGTCCTTCTTCGCTAGCTCCAATCCCGAGCCCTCGCACGGGATACACCGGGCCATCTTCTCGTCGAATATACGGTAGGCATTGGCCAGCACGGACGAGTTCGAGATCATCCCTGCAAGTAAGATAACCTCCAGTATTTCCTCCCTTGTCGCCCCTTTCTTTGCAGCGGCCTGCATGTGGTAGCTTGTACAATGCGGGCATTTCAGGGCGGCTCCCGCGGCAAGGCTGATGAGTTCGACGAACTTGGGATCCAGAGCGCTGGTCCTGGTAACGGTCCCCTTGTACAGGAGATGGGATATCAGGACCTCAGGACGCTCGGCCATCCGCTTGAAAATGAGGGGGGCCCGTCCATATTCGACCTCGATATCCCGCATCCATTCCCCGGCGATCCGCTCCCCGCCCTGCTCGCTTATGTGCCTGAGGGTCTGTTCAAAGTCGGACAGATCGGACATAACACTCCTAGCTTTCGCCCCGGTGCATTATGAATAAGCTGGAGGAGATCCCGGATGGGAAGCGGCCTCCCGGGAACCAGGGCCGCGCTGATCAGAAAACACCCGCGGAACAGGAGCCGGAATCTCCGGATCCTGCCCTGGCAATGGTATGGTCTGTTCCATCGATACCGATGGAGGATTATACAGGATTGTCACTACCCTGGGGTGGAAAAGAGCATTCGCATGTATGGGACCAGTGCCGGAAGCCCTTCACCTCATCATTGACCTCCCCTGCGACAATTCGTTCGATCATCTCTCCTCCCAACTGCCTGATCTTTTAACGCTTTCCAAAGGATACTTATCCGCCCCATGGCTAAGCTTACACTATGACGCGTGCCATGTCCAGAAGAGCTCCCCGGTTATTCCCGGCAGCCGGGCTGTTTCTGGCACTTATCATGGTGATCACCATGTTTTCGGCGGGATGCCTCGAACCCTACCCTGATAGCGCTGGCCCGGTGCAACCGGTAACCACCGTCAAAGCCCCTGAAGAAGCCGGGGCGGTGCCGGCCGTTCAGACAACGATCCCGGTTGGAAGGGGCATCGATTCATATGTCCCTCCGGCAGGATACACCGAGCGCTCGTATGGCTATGTCCCCATCGAAACGCCGCCGGGCAACTCCCTTACCTACATCGATGCGGCCGGGACGAAGGATGCATCGGGCAAGGTGACCATTACAGGGAGGATACGTAACGATGGGCCGTCCACCATAAACCTCCTCCACATCACGTATACCCTCTTTGATGCAAATGGCAACGCACTCTGCAATGCCTGTGCCAGGATCGAGTACCTCGCCCCCGGGAAAACCTGGAAATACACGACAGATCCGGTCATGGCGCCGGGCTACCAGTTCTTTGAACTGTCCCGGGTGCTGATGCAATAAATTACTCCGTTTTTTCAGACCATGACATTGGTCTCGGAGAACGGCCTGATCCGGATGAGGATGTAATCGCGCATCCTCGAGGGTATGATATTAGCGATCTCGCCGATAGTGATCCCTTCTTCGACCGGAATATCCCGGAGAACCCTTGCAAAGGTGTCGTAGGGAAGCTTCACCCTGAGCCCCGTTGTCTGGACCGTGATCGGCGTGGGCGAAAGAACCTCGTGGATCTCGCCGACCTGGTCATAGATGATATCCATCAGGCGTGCCGGGGAGACCGACGGAGGATCCTTGGCGATCTCATCCCGCTTACGATCGAGGACACGGGTGATCTCGGATACGACCTCGTCGAGCTTTGCAAGTTCTTCGGATTCCTTGGTGCGGTGCATAAACCGGCCGACGTTTCCCACATATCCGTCCACAGGAGGATCGATGATCCGCTGCAGCGCTTCCCGCGACGGCCCCCCGCATACGATAATAGGGACATTGATCCCCCGCCGCAGGGCCGGGAATTTCTGCCTGATGCAGGTCTCAAAGTCTCCGAGCAGGTAGACGGCGAGGTCGTGCTCGTTGATCACGTCACGCTCTTCGTCATTCATCTGGGCGATCCGTTTCCCAAACCCCCGGGCGAGGCCGACCATATTGGTCTTTGCCCCGAACCTCCGGATATACTCGGCGACATCGCAGGAGGCATGGGGGAGGTGATGGATCTCGAGGCTCATGGTGACCACAGCGATCTCGGTTCCCACCAGTGGCGACGGGGTCAGCTCACCGGTCAGGGGCTTGCCGATCGCGGAGATCAGGGCGATGTCTTCCTTTGGTACCAGAGCCTGGAGAACGACTTCCTGGGCAATGACATGCTTCTGGATTATGTATCCGCCAAGATCCTCGATGAGGTCGATGATCTCATCGTGCCGGTAAATCCCACCCTTGTAGGTGACCGGGACAAGGGTCACAGCTGCTCCCCCATCATGGCAAATTTTTCCCGGACCAGGTCATCGATATCTTCAGGCAGGGTGTCCTCACTGGCAACCAGGTAGAACTTGCCGTCACCGTACCATTGGCGGCGGACTTTGAACCCCTCCGGCTGGATAACCAGGAGGGCATAAATAAGGTCCTTGTACATGGACTCGCTGGGATCGAAGACCGGAAGGTCCTCTAAATCCGCATCCGCCTGGCCAGGAGGCAGCACGATGGTGAACCGGTCGGGTTGCGAGACGTTCTCCTTGCCGTACTGCGCCCACAGGATCTGCAGGAGGGGTGCAAGGTAGGTCTCATCCCCTATGGAAATGGTCACTTTCTGCTCGGTCACGGCCACATCGGCGAAATCACGAAGTCGTACAATCCCGGGAAGCTTCCTGGTGACACCGACAGCGACAAAGATCGGAACTCCCGGGTCGATGAATATATGGAGCTTCCGGATAACCCGGAGGAGGTTGTGATCGAGGAGCACTACTTCGGCAATCCTCCGGTAGTAATTCCCACCGGCCTCTTCGGTGCACTCCACTTCGAAATACTCAACTGCTTCCATCTAGCGATCCTTGATAAACCCTGAGGACAGCAGGGCAGACCCCACGGCGCCGATATACTGCGAGTGTGGGGGAACGACGATTTCTGTCTGGAGCAGGTCGCCCATTGCCCGGACAAGTCCCTGGATAAGCGATGTGCCTCCGACCATGATTACCGGCTCCTTGATGTCGACTTCCTGGAGCTGCTGTTCGAATACCTGTTCTGCGACGCTGTGACAGGCAGCGGCAGCAACATCTTCCGGAGAACTACCGGCTGCCAGGGCATTGACCAGGCTCTGGGTCCCGAACACGATACAGTAACTGTTCATGGGGACCATGGTCGACATGCCTTTCATGGCAAGCGGGCCGAGCTCGGTGATGTCCACCCCGAGGCGTTTTGCCGTCATCTCGAGGAACCGGCCGCTGGCCCCTGCACAGATACCGCCCATGGTGAAGGTTCCCGGTATTCCGTCCTGCACGCTGATTGCCTTGTTGTCCATGCCCCCGATATCGATGACTGTTGACGAACCGCGCTGGGAGTCTGCCAGGTACACGGCCCCCTTTGAATTGACGGTGAGCTCCTCCTGGATAAGATCCGCACCGATCTTTTCGCCGACGAGGAACCGCCCGTAACCAGTGGTACCGACGGCCTGTATCTGTTCCCGGGCCACTCCTGCCTCGTTCAGCGCGAGGTCGATTACGTCTTCTGCACTCTTCAGGACACCGGTCGTGGGAAGCCAGCCCGTACCGATGATCTGGTCGTCCTGCATCACAATCGCCTTGGTGGTGCTCGACCCGCTGTCCACGCCAAGCGTGAGCCCTTCCTGGACCTCCCGGGCAAGGAGTGCCCTTCTGCGGGCAATGGTTGTGAGGGCCTCCATCCGGGTGAGCAGGGTACCTGCGGTCGTCCTTTCGGTGAAGGAATAGCTCACCACAGGGAGCCGCGAATTCTCATGGATGTAGCGCCGCAGTTCGTTCCGGACGATTGCCGCCTCGGCACAACGGAAACAGGTGGCGATAAAGACCGCATCGGCCTCAATCGTCCCCTCCACGAGCGCCCGTGCCCGGGCGATCGCGAGTTTCAGGTCCGGGCTTCGCACATCAAGGCCGAACAGGTCGAAGCCTGACCGTATATCCTTCAGGGTGATATCCGGAAAGAATACCTCGGCGTCTACCGACTGTGCAGCCTTCGCGATCTCGTTTTGCACCCCGCTGTATTCAGGCCCGCAGGAGAGCTGGGCGATGCGGACCCTGCTCATGAGCCGTCCCCCGGTATCTCCTGCAGGAATTTCCTGATGGCGGCAACGAATTCGATCCCCTCCTCATCGGTCCGGGGATACCGGAGATCGAGGATCGGGATCTCCCGCTTCCTCAACAGGAACTGGATCAGTTCGTTTGTCCGGGCACATCCCATGCAACCGAAGGAGAAATCGGCGTCATGGATGATTACCGCCGCCTGCGCTTCCTCGATCATCGGACCGTAGAGGGACATCCGCCCCCTCACCCCGGATGGGACCTCCACCGCCGCATACTTCAGCCCCTTTTTCGGGTCTTCGGGGGTGATCTGCAGGGGGGGGGATTCCAGCCCGGGTGTCTGGATCTTTTCGCGTATCTGCAAAGCCGCGGAAAGCGGCTGATGGCCAAACCGTGCCACCAGGTCCGAGAGTATGAGGCTGGTTGTCGGATAAATGAACACCTTTGCCATGTCAGGACTCCTGTGATTCGATGATCTCCTGCAGTCTCCTTGCATCAAGCCCGGCCGGGCCGGAGTAAACAGGCGGGTGGACCGGCGCATCGGCACCTCTTTGCGAAAGCTCCTCGATCCCCCTTGAGATATGCCGTATCAGTGAGATCTCGAACTCGTGTCCGTAATATCCAGGCCGCGCCCCGCCAAGGTTTGCCCGGCACCTCCGGGGGTCACCCGGTGGAAACCCGCGGTCCTTGACAAAGATGTGCGAGGGGTCAAATGTCCTGAGGCGGGTGATGATCGCATCCACTTCCTCCGGGCGGCCGGTAATCTGGAGGCCAAAGCAGGTCTCCTTGATCATGACTCCCTGGGAGATCTCGTAGGCCCGGATGGCGAGATCTGCCGGTGTCATGTCCGGGGATTCAACAAACACGTATTTTGTGACCGTGCCGACAAACCGCGGTATGTATTCCTTCATTTACCCGCCTCACGTATGAATACCGTTTCTTTCTCCTGGTACTCCTTGAGTTTTTCCGGTTCGAGGACGCGACCGACAACATTGGTGCCTTCGAAGGGCTCCGAGGTTGGTCCGAATTCGCTGTTGTCGGTGGTCCGGACACCCACCATCCCCGATCCCCTTCTTGAATCGTTGGTGATTGCGAGGGTATTGGCAGGGACAGCATCTCCCGGGGTATTCTCGGGGAGGATCTTTACCCCCCTTGGGATGACGGGCTTGAAGAGATACACATCTTCAAACTGGAAGAAAAAAGGGAGCCTGCCCACCCGGTGCTGGTTGAGCCCGGTCAGCTTGCGGAAGATATCGCAGGATACCGGGGCATGAACATCATCGAGGGATATATCGATCACCCTGTCAAAGGCCACCGTGACGAGGTCGACCGAGCGGGCATGCAGGCTCTCGAGTGTTGTTGCCGGGCTCTGGTCCACGACCACCCGGTCTCCCTGTGTGCTGTCGATGGCAAGAGATATCCCGCGCTCCCGGGAGATCACCTGTGCTTCGGCGAGAGTTTTGCCGATGAGGTCGAACCGCTCAGGCTCTATCCCAACGCACAGGATATCGCCCTCCCGCGCGATCCGGGCGAGTTCGATCCCGTGAGTCACCTGCCCTGCCGCTGTATGCGCCGGGGATGCAGGGATATCACGTGTGGAGATGTAGATGCCACCCCTGTTTTTACCCCGTGTCCTGATGGTAACGAGCCCCTCGCGGCGCGGAAGGCGGAGCTCCTGCGGGATATCGGTCTCGACCCTGGTAAAATCTGCGATATGGTTGCTTCCCGAGCGATCTACGGAAAACAGGCCTTTTTCAAGCGTGATGAGCAGGTGCTCGACGCTCTCGGCCGTTGTGGTGTCAATTGCAGGAGGTAAGAACCCCTGGGCGCTGATCACCACCCTGGTCACGATCTCCATGCCGTTTTCAAGAACGAGGTTGCGATCCGTTGTCGTAAAGGAACGGGTAGTGTCGGCCCAGCTGACGACCTGCTCGATCCGGGTGATCGCATCTCCCGTATCCCAGCGGTCAAGTACTCCCAGCCCGCTGACCACCCTGCCGATGACTCCCCCATCGATCGCGGCACCAAAGTCTGCAGTGTGCCGCATCTTGGAAAAGATCAGGTACGAGCGTTTGGGATCATATCCGCCACATCCGAGGATGACATCGCCCCGTTCGTAAAGGCGGGGTGCCCGTTCCGGGTGAATGGTGCTTGAAAACGGGCCGAATGCTGCCGCATACCGGTCGTGCCAGTGGAGCGGGTACGATTGTGAAAACAGCGGACTCTCGAAGAGGTCTGCCCCTTTTCCAGAAGGTTCAATGGTGATCTCTCCCCGGGTGGTGGTCACCCGGTAGCTGGATGTCCGGGCCGATTCCCGGGAGGCAGGACGGATGACCGCCACACTGCACCGTGGATCCCGGTCAGGGATGACCGTTCCCAGTCGCTTCTCACCCTCTATCTCGAGCTTTTTTCCATCGAGATGGATGGTGATGACGCTCATTCCTTCACGTCAACCTTTCGCATTATCTTTCGTTCTTCCTCGGTAAGAATTGACAGGACATCCTCGGTCTTCCCGATCTCGATAATCTTGCCCCCCCGCATCAGGGCCAGCCGGTCACAGATGTCCTTTACAAAATCCATGTCATGCGAGACGACGATAAAGGTCTCATCCATCTCTTCGCGCGCATGGAGGATGGAGTGTTTGACATCGATCTTTGTCAGGGGGTCCATGGTCCCTGTGGGTTCATCGAGGATAACCAGCCTCGGTTCCCTGATGAGCACCTGGGCGAGGGCCACACGGTGCCGTTCACCTTCTGAGAGCTGTCCGGGCTCCCGATCCAGGATCTCCCTGCTTTTTGCCTCGGTAAATCCCGCCATCCGGAGGGTAAGGATGGCTTTCCGCATGGCAAGCTCCTTTGGGAATTCGAGACCTATTGCATCGGTGAGGTTGTCGAGAACAGTCCGGTGAGGGTAGAGATCATATTCCTGGTGAAGCAGCCCGATATACCCTTTTGCCCGTCCCCGGTTCTCGATACCGGGTTTTGTCATGTCCACCAGGTCATCTCCGATCCTGATGTTCATCTCTCCGGAGGTGGGCTCGATTATTCCGGCAATGATCCGGGAAAGCGTGGTCTTGCCGGCGCCACTCTTCCCGATGATGCCAAAGATTTCCCGTCCTGCCACGTCGAATGTAACACCGTTCACGGCCTTTACGACTCCACGGTCAACTGATATATAGCGCTTGTAGACATCGCGGGCAACGAGGATATTTTCTCCGAGTTCCGGGGTTTCGTAGTCCTCGGAATCGGACAGTCCTGACATGAATGTGGATATGATTTCTGCAGGGCTCCCGAGCCCGACAATCTTGCCATCGTCGAGGAGCATCGCACGGTCGGCCACGTCTTCGATAACCTGCGAGAAGTGAGAGGTGACGATCATTCCCATGTCGTTGGTGTCCGCTGCATCGGTCAGCATCTTATGGACGAGGTGGGCGGTCTGCGGATCGAGGGTTCCGGTCGGCTCATCGGCAAACAGGAGGAAAGGCTCCTTTGCAAGCTGACGGGCAAGCACCACCCTCTGTTTCTCGCCTCCGGAGAGGTCCCGGGCAATGTGCATCATCCGGTGGGAAAGGCGGACCTGGTCGAGGAGGTCTGCAGCCCTGCTGATACATTTCTCCTGGGGATATTCGATATCATCAAGGGCATGGATGACATTCTCGATCACCCGGTCGTTACCATACAGCGCAAACGTCCGCTGGAACATGATAGCCGTGCTCCGCATGATCCTCCGTTTCATGTGGCTGCTGTCCTCGTCCCATAAATTCACATCACGTGCCACCATCGCGCCGCCACAGCGCGGACATGGGCTTCCGGCAGCGCTCCCGAGGCCGACAAATTCACAAGAGTCGCAGGCTGCGATATGGTATACTATCGATCCCGATGTAGGGGGTTGTTCCACGCCCCGGATCAGGTGCATCAGGACCGTCTTTCCCGCCCCGCTCCGCCCGATGATACCCAGGACCTCGCCTTCACCTATCTCAAAAGAAATATCGTCAAGGACCCTTTTACCGTCAAAAGCCATGCAGAGATTTTCAACCGTGATCAGTGGCTTCATTCCTCTCCTCTCATAACCTAATGTTGTATTCAGGGCATATTACTTTTCATATAAAGACAAACCGCCGTGGCTAGGCTTCTGCGAGGGTTTTTATGATTTCGACAACGTCGATCACGTTTTTTACGATATGGTGGGCAACACTATAAAGCTCGCCTGGTTTATCCCCGGGTTGCTGCTCTGAAAGGATAGCCACGTCCGCCCGTTTCATGGCACAGAGGTCGTTTATCCCGTCTCCCACCATCACCACCTTATCGTATTCTGCCTGGAGATCGGCAATAATCTGGGCTTTTACCGTGGGAGTTGCAACCCCGTATACCCGATCACGGGGGATTCCCAGGTAATCGGCCATCTTCTCGAGTTTGGTAACCCTGTCTCCGGAAGCGATAAAGGCAGGAATCCCAAGCCTGTGGAGTTCCCGCACCGCTTCATGCGCCCCCTCAAACGGCCTTCCACCCGTGGTGACCGTGAATTCTATCGATCGGTCGGCCATGTTCAGGATCACCCCGCTGTTAAGAGTGACTACAGCTTCCCGCTTGCAGACTGCCCAGACATTCCGGATACAGTCCTGGACGTCTCCGATCGTTGCCTTCCTGTCGCCATATAGTACATCCCCGATTTCGTCTGCCGTGGTGATCTTCCGGGTGCAGCTGACACCAAACCCGGCATGCTGGCTGATGAGATATGACGAAAGGAGACCGGACGGATCTGCCGCTATGACCTCCCGCGAATGGACATGGATGATGACAAGGACGCGCTCAGGTGAGCTGAAAGTCAGGTTGACGGTCTCTATTCCCGGAAGGAGCTCCTGGCTGGCGATATCCTTTGCAACCCGGTAGGTATGGAGGAGCGTCCCGGCACTGTCGAAAACCACGGCAACTGACATGCATCATCCCGTAAAGTTCTTTGGTACGGATTGGAATGTTATGATGTGGAGGGCTATGACCGTATCTGATACTGCAGAGAAAATAAAGAAGATGGAAATCCGGGGCGCGGGCAGGATAGCACGTGCGGCGGTTTCTGCCCTGCAGGATCATGCAGACCATGTTCATGCCGATGACCTTCCGGGATTCAGATCGGCAGTTCAGCTGGCTGCCGGTGTTCTGCTCGCCACGAGGCCGACTGCAGTCTCTCTCCCAAACGCAATCCACATGGTCATGAACTCGCTTTCCATCGATAGTGGATCGGTAGCAGAGGCAAGAACACTCTTCTCGGCAGCCTGCACCCGCTTCATCACTGCATCAGAGAATGCGGTAGACAGGATCGGGGCCATCGGGGCGCGGCATATCCGTGACGGTGACGTGGTGCTGACGCACTGCAATTCCGAAACCGCGCTCGCCTGCCTTCTCCAGGCTCACCGCAACGGCACCAGGTTCGAAGCCTTTGCAACCGAGGTACGACCCCGCAACCAGGGGCACCTGACCATCAGGGCCCTGCACGATGCGGGAATCCCGACCAGTTTTATCGTGGATTCTGCGGCCCGCTACTTCATGAAAGAGATCGATCTCGTGGTGGTCGGGGCCGATGCAATCACGGTCAACGGGGCGGTCGTCAATAAGATCGGGACATCGCAGATCGCACTGGCTGCCCATGAATCGCGGACATCGGTGATGGTCGCGGCCGAGACTTACAAGTTTGCCCCCCGGACCATTCTTGGCGAATTCATCGAGATTGAAGAACGGGAGGGCTCCGAAGTGCTGCCTGGAGAGATCGCCGCGGCTCTCCCGGGGATCAGGGTACGAAACCCGGCCTTTGACGTGACCCCTGCCGGGTATATCGACCTGATCGTGACCGAGGAAGGGGCCATCCCTCCCCAGATGGCCTACCTTATCATCAGGGACTTCCTTGGGTGGGAGATCGGGGAGTTCTCCGGAGCTGACCCGGGAGGATGGGGCCCATGACAGGGAAAAGACGGGGAAGGCTCCTGCGGGAGATATCCGGTTCAGGGAACCGGGACCCGGGTGGTGGGTCTTTCGAAACGATAAAACGACAGGTGGGCGAACGTTACGGATGATACCGGGACACGAATCGTGACCGGGGAGGAAGCGGGTATGGAACTTGAATTTGCAAAGTTACATGGAAACGGGAATGATTTTATCCTTATCGATGAATATGGGCGTCAGGTCATCCCTGATGACATGAAAGCCCAGTTTGCTGCCCTCTACTGCGACCGGCATTTCGGCATCGGGGGTGACGGGGTGCTCTATCTCCAGCGGTCGGCGCAGGCTGACCTCCGGATGCGGCTCTTCCAGCCGGACGAGAGCGAGGCCGAGATGTGCGGTAACGGTATCCGGTGTTTTGCCAAGTTCGCTTTCGATGCCGGGTATGTTGGAGGGAGCTGCATGGTCGAGACCCTTGCAGGGATCATCCGGGTGGAGATGGGCTACGAAAACGACACCTTCATGGCCGCCATCGATATGCCCGAACCGAAGTTTGGCCGGGGAGACATTCCCGCTACCGGAGAAGGGGAGTACCATGAAACCATCGACGGGCAGGAAGTGTTTGCCGTAAACGTCGGCGTGCCCCATGCGGTGGTCTTCGTGCAGGACACCGATTCTATCGATGTGGAAAAGGCCGGCCCCCCAATCCGCCACCACGCGACATTTCCCAAAGGGGCGAACGTCAACTTCGTGCAGAGGGCGGGTAACAATACGCTGAAGATCCGGACATTCGAGCGGGGTATCGAGGGAGAGACGCTGTCATGCGGGACAGGTGCGACAGCCGCAGCAGCCGTTGCCCACCATCTGGGGTACGTCACCTCTCCGGTCACAGTAGAGACCCCCGGGGGTCCGCTCAACGTCCAGGTGGGAGAGGTTACCCGGACAAAAGGCCCGGCAACCACGGTGTTTCACGGAGCCATCATTTTCTGACCGGCACCCGGTTCATCGGCAGCAGGGCCTTGCGATTCATCACGTATCCGGTCCCGGGGCAGTTTTCAGTAGTGGTGCGGCTGAAGCGCGGCTGAAAGTACACCGGGAACAGGGTATTGCGGGGCCTGGCTGCGAATCTGCATCCAACCCCGGGCCCCGCTCGCGCAGGAGGTCCGGTCACGGGGAGCTGGTATCCTTCTCCGCTTCCGGGGAGTTATCAACCGGGTGATCCCTGACCGCGATACCCTGTTCCACGATATCGAAGAGAAACGAACCGCCGCCGGGGCGGGACCGGTGTTTTTCGAGGACGACCTTCCGCCTGCCGTTCAACCGGTCGACCCGGATGATGACCTTTGAGATATGGGCAAGCGCCGTCCCTCCAAGACCGACAAAGATGTTTTTCCGGGTGTCCATGTACACCTGATTGGTGATGAGGACGGGGATGGTGTATCTCCTGGCATATCCGAGGAGATGGATGATCTGCTTCGAGAGGCGCTGCATGATTTCGGTGCCCCGGTCAAGCTGGGTGCGGTAGAGCCCGGTCGCCGAATCCATTACGATCAGGCCGATCCGGCCGCCTGCCATATGCCGGGCGATCCCCGCAATCATGATCCCCTGCTGTTCGAAATCGTGGGGTTCATACAGGATCAGGTCATGGGCAAGGGACTCCGCATCGGTGCCCGCCACCTGCCGGAACCGCTCGATGGAGAATCCTTCGGTATCGACAAAGACGACTCCCTTTCCTGACCGCAGGCAGCTGACCGCAATGACGATGCAGAGCACGGTCTTCCCGCTGCCCGGCCCGCCGTAGATCTGGGTGATGACACCGGGTTCAAGGCCTCCGCCAAGGAGGTCGTCAAAGGCGGGCACGCCGGTGCTCATCCGTTCGCTGTTCATCGATCCGGGTTTCCTGCCAGTTCCCATGCCCGGGCCTCTATGAGCCGGGCCACGGTCCGCACCGGGAGCCCCGTATCCCGGGAAATGGCCGCGGAGTCCTCGTACTCGGCCTTGAGGGAGAAGACCTCTCCGGCAAGCATGCCGCACTTCACCCTTCCAGCCCGTTCCTTTCCAAGGATGGTGACCGGAACCTCCCGGACCACGCGTTCTGCGGTGAACCGGTGCACCATAGGGATGCAGCGGACTCCAAGTGTTCCAAGCTCCATGGCCATGACCGATGCAAGCCGCTCACCGCTTCCGGTCGGGGCAATGACCCGGATGAGGTGTCCGGGTCTCCCTTTCTTCATGGTGCATGGGAATACGCTGGCGTCTAAGGCCCCTTCATCCATCAGCAATGCTGCGGTATGAGCGATTATCTCGGCGCTAACATCATCGACATTTGTCTCGAGCAGGTCGATTACGGCGGGCTCTGCTGTCTTCTGGGACTCCACCACCATGGCCCGTAATACGTTCGGGACATCCGGGGGATTCCGGGAACCTGCACCATACCCGATGGCGCGAACGCAGAATGAAAGATCCTTCAGATCAGGGAGGGTTGAGAACTCAGAGAGGAGGGCGGCACCCGTAGGGGTGCAGAGCTCACCGGAACCTGCGCTGCCAGGTGAGACGGGAAGTCCGGATTCGCGAAGGATGGCAAGGGTGGCCGGGGCCGGAACCGGGTAGGTGCCATGGGACCCGGAGATCCAGCCGCCACCGAGGGAAACCGGCAGGACGACGCAGCCATCCGGGGCAAGAGAAGAGTAGGCCGTGCAGGCCCCGATAATATCGGCGATGGCATCATCCGCACCCACTTCGTGGAAATGGGCAGTACCCCCGTGGATCTCCCTCTCTGCCCGGTCGATCCGTTCGAAAACCCGGATGGCCCGGGTGATGGCTTCTTTTGAGGCATGGGCATTCTCTACCCGTGCGACCACTTCGTCAAAGGTCCTGGTGGCAGGCCCGGCACGGGTCCTGATGGACAAGGCTTTGATCCCTGACCGATCGACCAGGGTGACCTCCGGCTCTCCCACGACCGAAGCCATGGCCGAAATCACGGCATTCCGATCTGCGCCAAGATGGAGGAGTGCGGCGGTAATCATGTCCCCGGCAGCGCCGTGGAAGGGATCGAAGACGAGCAGGCGCATAAATCAACAGTACTTATAAATCCCTGTGTATATGATTTTTAAGGTGATGCCCGAGATTTTTCTTAAGGTTGATAGTGCATACCCCGGGGATCAGGGTGGTGGAAAGGCCCGGCTCGACCCTGAAACCATGCTGTACCTGAAAATATCCCCAGGTGATATCGTCTCGGTCGAAGGAAAACGGCGGACTGTCGCCAAGGTCTGGCGGGCCCTCGTGGAGGACTGGAACCAGAACAAGGTCCGGATCGATAACTTTACGAGGACAAATGCCGGGGTGAGCATCGGGGACACGGTGCGGATCATACCCATAAAGGACGAGATCGAGGCAAAACGGGTGGTCCTTGCCCCTCCTGAAGACCTCCCCCGGAACATCCCGGTCAGCAACAACCCTAACGTCCTGAACGCCCTTATAGATTTTCCGGTCATAAAGAACGACTCGGTGCCTATCATGATCGGGCTGCCGTTCCTCCAGCCGCAGATCGTCTCCTACAAAGTCGTCGAGATCGATCCGGAGCCGGCGGTCATCATCACCAAGAATACCGAGATTGAGTTCAGCGAGAAACCGGCAGCCGGCTTTGAGGGCCTGAAACGGATCTCGTACGAGGACATCGGGGGGCTCAAGGACGAGCTCCAGCGGGTGCGGGAGATGATCGAGCTCCCGATGCGCCACCCAGAACTTTTCCAGAAGCTCGGGATCGAACCACCCAAGGGAGTGCTGCTGTTCGGGCCTCCGGGGACCGGAAAGACGCTCATTGCCAAGGCGGTAGCAAGCGAGAGCGGTGCGCATTTCATCTCCATCGCCGGCCCGGAAGTCATCTCCAAGTATTACGGTGAGAGCGAGCAGAAGCTCCGGGAGATATTTGACGAGGCGGAACAGAGTGCACCCTCCATCATCTTCATCGATGAACTGGATTCCATCACCCCGCGCAGGGAGGAGGTGACCGGGGAGGTCGAGCGCCGGGTTGTCGCCCAGCTTCTCACCATGATGGACGGCCTCGAGGAGCGGGGTCAGGTGGTGGTGATCGGCGCCACCAACCGGGTCGATGCCATCGATCCCGCCCTCCGCCGCCCCGGGCGGTTCGACCGCGAGATCGAGATCGGGGTGCCAAGCGAACCGGACCGGATCGAGATCCTGAAAATCCATACCCGCGGGATGCCGCTTGCCGGAGATGTCAGCCTCGAGGGGCTGGGACAGCTGACGCACGGGTTTGTAGGTGCAGACCTCGCCGCACTCGCCCGGGAGGCAGCCATCCGTGCCCTCCGGCGCTACCTTCCCGAGATAAACCTCGATGTCGATGAGATCGATCAGGAGATCCTCGACCGGATGGAGGTCAATGCCGGAGATTTCAGGTCTGCCCTCCGGGATGTCAGCCCGAGTGCGATGCGCGAGGTGATGCTCGAGGTCACCCATGTCACCTGGAACGATGTCGGGGGGCTCGAAGGGGCCAAGCAGGAGATTCGCGAGGCGGTGGAACTGCCGCTTACCGAGCGCTCACGCTTTGACGATCTCGGCATCGACCCGCCAAGGGGGGTCCTCCTTTACGGACCTCCCGGGACAGGCAAGACGCTCATTGCCAAGGCGGTAGCCCACGAGAGTGGTGCAAATTTCATTGCCATCCGGGGCCCGCAGCTTCTGTCCAAGTGGGTCGGCGAGAGCGAGCGGGCGGTCAGGGAAATCTTCAAGAAAGCCCGGCAGGTTGCACCCTCTATCATCTTCTTTGATGAACTCGATGCCCTTGCCCCGGTCCGCGGCTCCGAAGTCGGGTCGCACGTGATGGAGACGGTGTTAAACCAGATACTGACCGAGATTGACGGTCTCGAGGAATTAAAAGACGTGGTGATCATGGCCGCCACGAACCAGCCCACTCTCATCGACCCTGCCCTGCTTCGTGCAGGACGGTTCGACCGCCTGGTATACATCGGGGAGCCGGATCTCGAAGGGAGAAAGGTCATCCTCTCCATCCACCTGCGGTATACACCTATTGCAGGTTCACGGCTCGAAGAACTGGTCGATCATACCGAACGATACGATGAGGCGGCGCTCGATTCCATCCTCGAACGACTGGGGACATCCCGCACCTTCACCCTTGGGGAAGCCCGTGCTGCTGCCGACAGCATCGTGCCCGGGGAGAAAGGGAAGCTTAGCCGGGGACAGCGGAGACGACACCTGGTGGATAAAATGGCTGAACTGGGACTTGGCCTGGATGATGAACCGCGGGACAGGATCATTGCATCGATCGCGGAACGGACCGAAGGCTATGTCGGGGCAGACCTCGAAGGGCTGTGCCGGGAAGCGGGGATCTTTGCCATGCGGGAGCGGGCAGCAGCCGTCACTGCCCGCCACTTCGAGCAGAGCCTGGAAAAGATCCATCCCACGATGAATGAACGGTTACGGGAATTCTATTCGCGGATATGGCAGCACTTCAAGGGTGGGCTGCCTCGCGAGGTGCAGCCTCCGGAATACCAGTAACCCGTTTGCTTCGCAACGCTGATATTGCTGAGCAGGAGAGATCCCAATAACCGTCATAGTCGGGGAAAGAGGGGGAGCTTCCTCAGATAGAGGGCTCATCCGCGTTCTTCAGGGGCAGATACAAGGTACGATGAACGGTTGTCCGGGTGGATGTGCTGCCGCATGGCTCGTGGATGGTAAGCATGAGAAGGAAGTCCTGCAGGGAGTACAGGGGCTAATCCCCGGCCAAACCTTATAATGAGGAATAGTATATTAAATCACAATGGGGGTGAGCCGTGACATCCAACAACAGGCGGTCTTCTGGTGTCCTCGGCCTCGATCCCGTTATTGACGGGGGCTTTCCCCGCGGGACCACCATCATCGTGATGGGATCTCCGCTTTCCGGTGTCGACCTGATGGCCAGGCAGTTCTGGAAGATGGGGGATGAGGGTGGTGCCTACCTCATGATCGACAGCGGGATCGAGGAAGGGATGATCGATGCGCGGGAGCTTGATCCCGGCCAGATCACATCGCTCTTCTCCGGCCAGCGGATCGTTGTCGATTCCCTCTCATCCATCATCCTCCGGCACGGCATCGAGGCGGGTCTTTCCTGCCTGTCCTCCGCACGGGATGCGGTTGCCCAGACCGGGGCGAACGTCATGTTCATCCTGTATACCAATATCCACGCCGCACAGGAAGAGATTCGCCTGCACAGGATGGCCGATGTGGTCATCGAGTTAAGAGAGGCCATCTTCGTGACCGAGGTTGAGCGCCAGCTGGCGGTACGCAAGATGAAGAACAACCCCGTCACAAAAAGGCTGATACCCTTCAACATCACCGAGAAGGGAGTCGAGCTCTCGACAACTTCCCGCGTGGTTTAGGCCGGCTGCCGGGTTTCACGGGGTGCGACGCCTATCGGACAGCTTCTGCCGGGCAATTCATGGACATCTGTGATCGGGCGGGCGAGAGGGGCTCCTTACAAGAAATCCAAGAGTCCTTCATGTTGCAGGATGCATCCGGCTGTCAAAACACCGTTTTTTTCTGGCCGGGACCCGGTTCAGAGGCTCTGCCGGACCTGGCGGACCGCTTCAACCATCCGGGAAAGCTTGGAGAACGCGGAGTCGCGGGGAAGCATCCGGAGCCCGCAATCGGGATCGATTAACAGCTGGTCGGGTGCAAACACCGCGAGAGCATCCTCTATCCGTGCCCGGATGGCAGAAACCTCTTCCACATCGGGCCTTGAGGAGTCGATGCACCCAAAACCGATCATCTTCTGCCCTATGTCGTGGTCTCTGAACAGCGCCAGGTTCTCCGGTGATTTGGCAAACTCGCCATCGAGAATATCGATCCGCATGGAAAGGAGGTCATCGATGACCCCCTGGAGGTTTCCGCACACGTGCAGGCAGACCGGGACCGAGACTTTTCCGACCACCAGGTCGAGTGCATCAGCTGCCGTGGCAGGATCAGCTGCTCCCGTGGAAAGGATGGGTTCATCGACCTGGATTATCGACACTCCCGCCTCCTCTAGGAACCCGGCTTCGCGGGAGAGTGCCAGGGCGAGATCGATTGCCAGTTCCTCCCTGCCCCGGTAGGACGGTGTTGCAATGTGCAGGGCAAAGGAGAGCGTTGAAGGACCGGTGATTATCCCCTTGACCCGGGGAGCACGGGAGATAGCGTACCGGGTGTCGGAGACGGTTATCGGACCGGCTGCGGGAGAGACAGGACCGATCACCTCGTTTCCACGGATACCGGGAATCAGCCCGGTGAACATGCCCACCATGTCGCCGCGGACCTGCCCGTCGGAGATGATATCGATCCCTGCGGCAACCTGGTCGGCAACCGCGATCCTCACCGCCTCCCGGAACGGGTCAAAGATACCGGAGATCCCCCCCTGTTTCTTTGCCGGGTAACTTCCTACCACCGTGGTAGGAAGAATCATTCCCGGGAAGATCCTGCTCATGGGGTCAGCCGGTGACGGTCTCTTGGGAAGAGGACCGCTTCCCTGATGTTTCCAAGCGAGAGCATGGTCATGACCAGGCGTTCCGCACCAAGCCCCCATCCGGCATGGGGCGGCATCCCGTAGCGGAAAGGATCGAGATAAAACTCAAAATTATCGGGATTGAGCCCCTTGGCCTGGATCTGCCGGACGAGCAGGTCGTGCTGGTGAACCCGCTCTGCCCCCGAGGAGAGTTCCATCCGGGGGTGCATCAGGTCAAACGCCTTGCAGACCTCCGGGTTATCCTCGTAAGGCATGGCATAGTAGGGCTTGATCTCGGTCGGCCAGTCGACGATGAAGTAGTGCCTGCCCACCTGTTCGCCAAGAGCCTTCTCGGCTATGGTGCCGATATCATCGCCGTAGGCGATCGGCTCGCCGGTCGCTTCAGCTGCCATGCGGATGGCATCGGCATAGGAAAGCCGGGGGAAGGGGGCTTCCGGGACAGGGAGCGGCCCGATCTCCATGGATTCGAGGGCCGGCGCACACCTTTCATTCACCTCGCGGTAGACAGCAACGATCAGTTCCTCAAGGAGGTTCATGACATCGTGGTGATCGGCAAACGAGACCTCGATGTCGATGGAGGTGGCCTCGTTTAAGTGTTTTGTAGTATTATGCTCTTCTGCCCGGAATATCGGCCCGATCTCAAAGACCTTCTCGAACCCTGCTCCCATCATCATCTGCTTGTAGAGCTGCGGACTCTGGTTGAGGAAGGCCTCCTTCTCGAAGTATGCGATGGGGAAGAGATCGGTTCCCCCCTCGGTGGCAGCCGCCACGATCTTCGGAGTCGAGATATTCACGAACCCGCGGGAGTAGAGAAAATCGGATACCGTCTGCAGGACTGCACTCCTGACCTGGAATACCGCCGCAACCCGTGGCCGGCGGGCATCCAGGAACCGGGCATCGAGCCGGGTGTCGAGCTCTGCAGGGACCTTCTCGACCACGTCAAGCGGGAGAGGGCTTTCGCTCCTGCACACGACCTCGAATTCATCGGGAACAAGCTCCCTTCCACCCGGGGCCTTGTCGATGGCCTTCACCTTCCCCTTGACCCGGACCAGGGACTCGCGGGGGGCGTCCCTTAAGGCCGAAAGCACCTGCTCCCCGACCTTCTTCTTCGGGACAGTCACCTGCAGGATCCCGGACCGGTCCCTGATCAAAAGGAAGGAAAGGCCGCCAAGATCCCGGACTTCATGGACCCAGCCCAGCACTTCGGCTGTTTCCGACTGAGGGGTCACTTCCCGTATTGGAATCCGCATGTAAATCCTGGAACTATGGGAGGCGGGAGATAATCTCTTTTTTGCCTCCCGGTTCCCGGTCTCTCTCTGATCGAAAGATTCATGCCCGGGTGGCCAGTCCCCGGATCCGCGGCTCAATTTCCGGAATTCCGGTTTCGATCAGGTCCCATATCAGGACCCAGTCCGGGCCGAAATACGGCGGGCTCAGCCGGGTTTGCAGTCCTTCCAGCAGCTTCCAGGGGATTTCCGGGGCGGCTTGTTTCTGTTCCGGGGAGATGAGGGCTGCACATTCCCCGATAACCCGGACTGACCATGCTGTTGCCCGTTTCAGCGTTTCGTCCCGGGAAAATGCCCTGAAATCTATATCTTTTCGCCTGGAGCTGAGAAAGGCGCACTCGGCAGCCATCCGGGAGAGGTATGCCCTGTCCCTTTTCAGCCGGGCATGTTCCTCCTCGAATTCGGCCGAGAGATATCCTTCGAGGACCCGCCGGGTCACAAGGTCCACCCGGCGCCCCAGCAGGTCTTCGAGGTAATCGGCAAGACCGATGAAATTGGCCCAGGTCTCGGACCCCGGTTCGAACTCGACCTCGATGTCCACATCGCTGCCAGGGCGCATCGTCCCCCGGGCACAGGATCCGAAAATGCCGATCTTCCCGACCCCGAACATCCTTCTCATTGCCGGAAACCGGGTATTGATGGCAACCATTACGTCTTCGCAGGTATCTGCCCCGGTCTTTTGCTCCATCACCTGTCCACCTCGCCCTTCACCCTGATAATATCGGGAATGTATTGTTCCTGGTACATCTTGAAAGGGTTCATGGGGTCTTCCCGGAATTCATGCGGACTGGGGGATCCTCAACTCCGGGTGGAGGCGAGCAGAACCTTTGCAAGCGACGCGCTCTGCTCTTCACCGGTCATCAGGGTATCGAGCTTCAGGCTCCCGGGCACATCAACAGGATCACGGATGTCCTGGACAAAGAGATCGATGAGGTCGTGGTAGAGTATCTCGCAGGAACGGGAATCGGGGGACAGTCCCCGGGCCCGCATCAGGGCGCCGGCAGGGCCGCTGACCGGCGCATCTCCGATGAACGGGCTCACGGCAATGACGAAAGCATCCATGAGTGCGGGGACAATTCCTTCACATTCGAGGATGGGAAGGATGCTCGTGACAGGATTGCTCGGGCCGATGATGACCATGTCAGATGCTTCGATGGCCGAGAGCACCTCCGTGGTGGCCTGCGGGCCGGTCGGGGCATACCGGATGACCTCCTCGATGGGAATCGACCCGCGGTGCTTCACCCAGTATTCCTGGTAGTGAATAACCCGGCCCCCGGTCCTGATCAGAGTTGCAACCTGCTGGTCGGTCATCGGGAGAACCTGTGCCGCAATCCCAAGCCGTCCGGAGAGGATGCGGGTCGCCCCGGTGAGGGTGTGGCCGCTGTTCAGGAGATCTCCGCGTGCGATCTGGATCGCACGGTCCTGGTCACCGATCCCGATGTACTCGTCGATTCCCAGCCGGAGCAGTTCATCGTGGGTGCGGAAGGTATCGCCCTGTATTCCCCACCATGTGCCGGTGTTCAGTATGCCCGAGAAGAGGTAGAGGAGCGTGTCGATATCCGGTGAGAGGTGGCCGCCGGATATCCACAGGTCTTCGGCGGTGTTCACGACCACGGAAATCCCGGTGTCGGGAAGGTGCCTGCGGGCCCCCCTGATGAGCTTGGGAGTGCCTGTTCCTCCGGAAAGGAAGGTGATCATCACTCAATACCTTTATTTTCCCGATATCAAGACTGTTTAGGTAGCCTGATGAAGATCATCAAGGATCCGGTCCACGGATACATCGAGGTTCCGGGCTACGTCCTGCCCATCCTTGATGCCCCGGTCCTGCAGCGTCTCCGCTATATCCGCCAGCTCGGTTTCTCCTACCTCGTGTATCCCGGTGCAAACCATACACGGTTCGAACACTCGCTCGGCACCATGTTTCTCGCCGACCTGATGGCCCGCCAGCTTCTCCTCTCTCCTGATGAACGCCAGCTGGTGATATCGACCGCGCTCATCCACGATGCCGGGCACGGCCCGTTCTCCCACGCCATCGAGCCAGCGATGGAGGAGCTGTGCGGCAGGGCACACCACGACACGGCATGGCTTGCCGAAGACGTCGATCTATTCTCCATCCTTTCCGGGCACGGGGTCGATGCCGGGCAGTCGGTGGCGCTCCTGAAGGGGGAGCACGAGCTCTCGGGGATCCTGCACGGCGAACTGGACGTCGATCGGATGGACTACCTCCTCCGTGATGCCCACTACACCGGGGTTCCCTATGGAACAGTCGATGCCCACCGCCTGATACGAAATACCGTGATTTCCGAGGGGCAGATCGCCATCCGGGAAGGGGGGATCAATGCTGCCGAATCCCTGCTGATCGCCCGGACCCTGATGCGGCCGGCCGTCTACTACCACCATGTCAGCAGGATTGCCGAGATGATGTTTTCCCGTGCGGTGTACGAGCATTTCCAGGGTATCCGGGGGGCCCATCCCGGATCCTTCATGCGGCTCGATGATGCAGGCTGCTTCCAGAGCCTCCTTCACTCGCCATCTGAAGTGGCCCGGGTGCTCATGGAGGATATATACAGCCGGAGGATGTACAAGCGTGCCCTCTACGTTGGAAAGGACCAGGTCAACACGGCAACTATTGCCAGGGAGAGCACACCGCAGAGGATGCGCGATCTCGCGGCGCGGATCGCGAAGTCTGCCGGAGTCGAGGCGCACGAGATCCTGGTCGATATCCCCGAGTTCCCGAAGGACATGTCGGTGCACGTGAAGGTGAAGAACCGCAACCGGGTGGTGGGGCTGGAAGAGATATCACCACTGGTGACAACGCTCAATGAAACCCGGCGCGGCCAGTGGCGGCTGGGAGTGTATTCTTCACCCGGATGCGTTGCCGAAGCAGGGCTGGCTGCCCGCGAGGTACTGCATGTGAAGCCGCTCACCACCCAGGACCGGCTCTCGTTCTGATGGAAGGCTGGTCACGGATTAAAAAAAGAACCTTTATGCATACCGGGGTGAACCTTCCAGCGAGGGGGATTCCTTGCTCGAATACTGGATAGTGGTCACGATTGGCATAATCGTGGTTGTTGTTGCTCTCTGCCTGACCTACCTCTACGCAGAGAGCAGGGAGCTGCGGCTGGTCCGCAGCAGGTATCGCCTGAAGGTCTACGAGGAACTCTTCCATGCCATCACCGATATGAACGTCGCCGGGACGGACGGATACAGGCTGGGTCAGGCCAAGAAGAGGATGGCGTTTGCCCTGAACCGGCTCAACCTGGTAGCATCGGAGGAAGTCCTGAAACGCGTGAACGATCTGCTCGATTTCCTGAACGAAATCCCTGAGGGGAACTTCGACATGCTCCGGCAGCTGAACCTCCTGAATGCCATAGTCCTTGCGGCACGAAAGGATCTCGACCCGGCATCGGCCCGGGCCATCGAAGCTTCCGGGTTCAGGTTCAGGTTCTATGCCCCGGCCCGGGAATAATTCCCGGACATCTCTTGCTTCCCGCATGCCGCTCCATCCTCCGGACTGGCGAAACAGAGTCCTGCACCCTGTTCTCCCGGACCACCCCGGATTTTAATATTCAGCATAGCCAATCTTTTGAACAAGGCGGGCGGTGCCCGGTCAGGGGAGCACGATCAGGATGCGGGAATTTATCGACAGGATGAGGGAGTGTGACGGGGTTATCGATATCGATGATCCTGTGGATGTTGTCTACGAGCCGTGCCGGTATGCCCATAAGACCGACAAGCTCCTTTTTTTCCACCGGATTGCGGGTGCCCGCGGGGTCATGAACGTTACGGCAACGAGGGATGCACTCTCGGTAGCACTGGACATTCCCCGGGACGAAATGGTCCAGAGCCTGGCCCGGATGGAATACCGTGGATCTGTCGTGCGGGAGGGGACGATTCCGATGCAGCCCGCGGACCTTTCCAGGATCCCGGTCATGAAACACTATCCCCTCGATGCCGGGAAATATATCACGGCCGGGATCGTCTTTTCACGGTTTGGCGAAACCGAGAACGCATCGATCCACCGCCTGCAGGTGCTCGACTCACAGAGGGTCGCCGCCCGGCTGGTGGAAGGACGCCACACCTCAACACTTTACAGGGCTGCCCGCGAACAGGGGGAACGGCTGCCGGTGGCCGTGGTAATCGGGGTCAACCCCGCGGTCACCTTCGCCTGCTGCACGCGGGTCCCGAAAGGAAAAGAACTCCCGTATGCCGCAGAACTGCTCGGTGGTGAGATACGGGTATGGCAGTGCAGCAACGGGGTGCGGGTGCCCGGAGCCGAGATCGTGCTCGAAGGATATATCGGGGAAGAGACTATTGAGGAAGGCCCGTTTGTCGATATCACTGGAACCTACGATCTTGTCCGGGTACAGCCGGTAATCGAGTTTACCGGTATGCACCTGGCAAAGGATTTTATCTATCACGGGATCCTGCCTGCCGGAAATGAGCACCGGATCCTGATGGGTGCCCCGTATGAGCCCTCCATCTACCGGGCCGTGGCAGGGGTGACCGAGGTGAAAAACGTTGTCCTGACCACCGGGGGGTGCGGGTACTTCCACGCGGTAATCCAGGTCCGCAAGCAGACCCAGGGCGATGCGAAGAACGCTATCATGGCCGCGTTTGCCGCCCACACCTCGCTCAAGCACGTGGTGGTGGTTGACGACGATATTGATCCTACCTGCCTGGAGGACGTGGAATTTGCCATCGCCACCCGGGTCAGGGGTGACCGGGATATCGTGGTCATCACCGGGGCCCGGGGCTCGTCTCTGGACCCTTCGCAGGCTGAAGACGGGACAAACGTCAAGGTCGGAGTCGATGCAACCATGCCGCTTGGCTGCGAAGCAGAGTTCCGCCGGGCATCCTGGGAGTGAGCCCGTGCACCTGCTGCCCGAAGAAGAACGGGTGCTTGCCGGGGAGTACGGCGAGACGCGCCAGAAGATGATGGAGATCCTTGTAGCGCTCGGCAAGGTTTTTTGTGCCGACCGGCTGGTCCCTATCCGGAGCGCCCAGGTGAGCGGGGCCTCCTACAAGACCATCGGGGAGGCCGGCCTCGAATGGCTCTCCGGCCTCGATGCCCGTGTATCAGTGCCAACCGTGCTCAACCCGGTTGGAATGGACCGCGCTGCCTGGCGGGAGATGGGGATTTCGTCCGCGTTTGCCAGGAAGCAGGAAGAGGTGATCGCCGCGTATTCCCGGCTCGGTATCCGCCTTGAGTGCACCTGTACACCATACTATATCTACCAGACCCGTTTTGGCGACCATATCGCCTGGTCGGAGTCCTCCGCGGTCTCATACGCAAACTCGGTCATCGGGGCCCGCACCAACCGGGAAGGAGGTCCGGGAGCGCTCGCATCAGCCATTATCGGAAAGACTCCCGAGTACGGCCTGCACCTGGTCGGTGAGCGCCGGCCCCAGGTTCATATCAGCGTGGAGGGAGAAGGACCGCACGAAGATATCGCATTCTACGGGGCCCTTGGGTATCTTGCCGGGAAACTTGCAGGAAACCGCATCCCCTTCTTCTCCGGCATCAGGCCCCGGCGGGACCGGCTCAAGGCGCTTGGCGCGGCGATGGCGGCCTCCGGGGCAGTGGCCCTCTACCATGTCGATGGCATCACCCCGGAGGCCCGGATATTCTCCTACGACGTAACAGATCTCGAAAATATCCCGGTGACTGCGCGCGATATTGCTGCCCTCTGGAGCGATATCACGGTTGATGCTGTTGCCCTGGGCTGCCCCCACTGCTCACCCGAAGAACTCTCGGTCATTGCCGGGCTTCTTTCCGGAAAACGGGTGAAGATACCGCTCTATGTCTTCTCTGCACGAAAGGTCATCGAGGTGTCCCGCGATGCAGTCGCATCCATCGAGCGGAGCGGGGCGCGGGTATATGCCGATACATGCATGGTCGTCTCCCCTGCCATGGAGCAGTTCGGTGCCATCATGGTCAACAGCGGCAAGGCGTTTTCTTACGTCCCTGATATGTGCGGGGCTGCGGTGAGGATTGGGACCACTGAGGAGTGTATCGCTGTGGCAACCGGCTCTCAGGGCGCCTGATTGTCCGGAGGACCGGTCCTGTTCTGGCGGGAACAGGGGGTTGTTGGTCTTCCAGGGATTTTCCCATGCGGTGAGGGGCCTTTTTCCTCCTTCCTGGTGGGGAACGGGAACAGCTTATTGCTCCCGGCACCAGAACAGTTCACATGGTCCTTCCTGGAGGAGGAGAACGGATGAAGGATATCAGGTTTGTCGTGGTGATCGGGTTTACCGCTGCCGCGCTTCTCCTTGAGCTCTTCGTGCACTGGCATCTCGGGATTACGGTGGTGTATACCCACTTCTTCTACGTACCGATCGTCCTTGCCGCGGTATGGTACGGATGGCGGGGTGCATCCGTGGCCGTCCTGCTTGGCGCTGTCACACTGGTGGTCACATGGCTGACGAGCGGGATGATCGACAGCGATGGAATCCTCCGTGTACTGATGTTTGTCATCGTCGGCCTGGTTATCGGGACGGTCTCGGATTACATGCGCCGGGAACAACAACGGATTATCGATGAGGTGACCGATGCCGCCATACAGTCCGGCATCAGGGGAGGCACCCGGACAGGCAGTATCGCGGAGCTCCGGAGCAGGTTTGCCTCGGTTGCCGGTGTGAAACGGCTTAAAGAGCAGGGAGATGTCGCCGGCCTCGTCCGTGCCCTCCGGAACCGCGACCCCGCTGTACAGTACGATGCGGCAGAAGCGCTCGGCGAGCTTGCCGATCCCGCTGCAATTGGCGCACTGGTATCGGCACTTACCGGTGACCAGTACAGCGGAATCCGCTGGAAGGCAGCCGAAGCACTCGGAAAGATCGGGGCGCCGGCCGTTCCCTCGCTTCTCGCAGTACTCGATAACCCGGATGAGGGGGTGCGGTGGAAAACAGCAATCACCCTGGGCGAGATCGGGGATGAGCGTGGCATTGCACCGCTCATCGGGCTCCTCTCTGATCCCGACCGTTTCGTCAGGAGCAGGGCAGCCTTTGCCCTTGCCCTGATCGGGCCTCCAGCCATCCCTGCCCTCTCGGAAGTATGGCCCGAAGCCCCGTCCGATGTCAGGCAGGGTATCGTGACTGCGCTTGGAAAGATGAGCGACCCGGCCGCGACAAAAGCGCTCATCCAGGTCTTGGCCGATGCTTCGGGTGATATGCGCCAGGACATTGTCGCCACCCTTTCGTCCCGGGCAGACCAGTCGTTTGATCTCCTCATCGAGGCCCTCTCCGATCCCGAACCACGCCGGCGGCAGGGTGCGGCGATGGCCCTTGGGGCCATGGGGCGGCCCGGGGCCCTTGAGCCGCTCCGGAAAGCCTGTGAATTGGCCGATCCACAGACCCGCGCGGTGCTCGACTCGGCAATCCGGGAGATCAGTTCCAGGAATGAGCCGGGGACGACCCCTGAAGGCTAGATAACGAACCTATATCTGGTGTGAAATCGTTAGGTGTTCCTTGTGTTCGGTGAGTCGGATTACTCATTCTCCTACCAGTCAGACGAGGTCTCTATACGTGTCGACCCATCAGGCAGCTTCCACCTGTACACCCGGAAGTGCGGTCCTGAAACGATCACCAGGTTCATTTCCGGCAGCTCACGGAAGATCGTGATAAATCCTGTTGAACCTGTTAACCTTCCAAAGGAGGTCACGAAGTTTCTCGAGATCCATTTCGCCCCTCTGGCAATCGAGCCCGATTCGAGGGAAACCATATACCTCACCTTCCCGATCGAGATTGGTGTTTTCCTCGAATCGAAAGGGGATTTTGATGTCCTGGATATCTTTGCCTTATCCCGGCCGAAATACTCACTCTACGGACCGGAGGAGGAAGGGATCATCACGCGGTACCATGAGAGCGCCGTCTCGAGCCAGGTCCCTGTGGTGGACCGGCTGAAAGAAGGGGTCCTCATGCTATCCATCACCAATCAAAGCCGGAACTGGGTGGAGGTCTCCCGGGTCGTTTTTGACTGTTCCTCCCTTTTCCTGTACTATGGGAATTACGTCTCGATGGCAGGCCGCATGAATATCCTGTCACGGGACATCGCCGATATAAAATGCGAGGACCGCCCCCTGGAGGAGGGTATGGTAGCGTCAATCCTGGTTACCCGGGTGCGAAAAACGCTGATTGCCGAAAAACTGCCATTCGTCATGGAGTTCGGGATAGGCGATTAGGATGACCTTTTATGACGTGGTAATTGGTTCGGTCACGTGGTTTGACCTGATCGTGTTTGCAGTCTCGGTGGCCATCACCGTCATAATCGCCCGGATTGTCGGCACTTACCTGAAGCGGGCGCTGTCGGACCGGGTTGACCGGGGAGAACTCGATAAGCTGGTCAGGGCTTCCCAGCTGGTAATCATCCTGATCGGAGTCTGGTTCGCCCTTCCCAGTTTCGATATCGATATCACCCAGCTCCTGGTCGTTGGCGGGACAGTTGGATTGATAATCGCCTTTGCCAGCCAGAAGATCGTCTCCAACTTCGGGTCCGGCATCTTTCTCCTCCTCGAACGGCCGATTGCCATCGGGGATTCGATCCGGATCGGTTCGACCCAGGGGACCGTGTACCAGATCCGGATCCTCTCAACCATCGTGAAGACGAACGACGGGATCTATGTCCGGATCCCAAACGAACAGGTCTTCTCCTCGGATATCATCAACTACGTGGCATACCCTGCCCGGAGGTTCGAATACCGGGTGCACATCGGATACGCAGAAGATGCCGGAAAAGCGGCAAGGATAATCCGGGAGGTCATCGGGATGCACCCGTTCGTCCTCAAAAAACCTGCTCCAAGTATCTATGTTTCCGAGCTCGGCGAATCGGGAGTCCTCCTCAAGGTCCGAATCTGGGCCCCTTCAAGGGTCTGGTGGGATGTCAGGACGGAGCTACTCCAGACGATCAAGGAAACCCTCGACCGGGAAGGGATAAAGATACCATTCCCCCAGCGGGTGATAACCATGACCGGAACCCCGATAGACACCGAAGAAGAGGTTGGATCATGACCGTGCCACTTGTTGATGATATCCGGGACCTTGGTAGCCCTGACCGGGCAGTCCGGATTTCTGCAGTAAAGCGCCTTGCAGGGCAGGGGAAAGTGGCGGTATCACCGCTCATCACCGTCCTTATAGAGAGCGGTGACCCTGACAAACGCTGGTACGCAGCCCTTGCCCTTTCCCGGATCGGTGCCCCGGCTATACAGCCCCTTATTTCCGCACTTGGAGAGAACCGGGACCCGGGGTTCCGAAGGTATGCGGCAGCAGCCCTTGGGCATTCCGGGGAGGCGGCGATCGACCCGCTCATCGGGGCCATGAAGGGTGCGGACCCCGCCCTCCGGGGTTACCTTTCCGCAGCACTGTGCCGGATCGGTGCCCCGGCCCTTGCCCGCCTGCGCAAGCTGTATACCGGTCCTGACGAGGAACTCCGTTCATGCGCAGAGCTCACGCTCTGGGGTATGGGGGAGGATGGAATCCTGGCCATGGTGGATTCGATGAGGGACAAAGAGAAGGGAGACTGAAATATCGGACGGGTTTTATCACAGAGGGAGAAGCGAATATGGTGAAGCGGTCTGCGGCGATGGAGGAGTATTCGGAAAACCTCATGGCCTATCTTGCGCGGGCGCTCGAAGTTGCGAAAGCCGCGCGGGCGCGGGGGATCGACCCGAGGACTGAGGTGGAAATCCCGGTGGCAAGCGATCTTGCAGACCGGGTCGAGGCGCTCCTGTCCATCAAGGGTATTGCGGAAAGGATCCGGGAACTCGAATCAACGATGAGCAGGGAGGAGGCTGCTCTTCGTATCGGCGATGATTTCGTGGCCCGGAGGTTCGGGGAGCAGACACGGGAAGAGATCCTCGATCACGCTATCAGGACCGCCATGGCCATGCTCACCGAAGGGGTGGTTGCCGCTCCCACCGAAGGTATCGCAAAAGTGGGGACCGGGAAGAACGATGACGGGTCCGAGTACCTCCGCATCTACTATGCCGGTCCGATCCGCAGTGCCGGGGGGACTGCCCAGGCACTGTCTGTCCTTGTCGGGGACTACGTGCGGCGTGCGCTTGGGATCGGCCGTTTCATCCCCCGCCAGGACGAGGTGGAGCGGTACATCGAGGAGATCCGCCAGTATAACTCTATCATGAACCTGCAGTACCTCCCAAGCGAGCGGGAGATACGGCTCATCGTCGGCAACTGTCCGGTCTGCATCGATGGAGAGGGGACTGAGCAGGAGGAAGTGAGCGGGTACCGGGACCTCGAGCGGATCGAGACCAATTCTGTCCGGGGCGGGATGGCGCTCGTCCTCGCTGAAGGGCTTGCCCTCAAGGCCCCAAAGATCCAGAAGTACGTCCGTTCCATGAAGATGGACGGTTGGGACTGGCTCGGGGAGCTTTCCACCAGTGCAGCAAGGAGCCCTGCAGCGGGGGAAGAGGAAAAGATCGTCCCCCGCGACAAGTACCTGCGGGACCTCATCGGGGGCCGGCCGGTCTTTTCCTATCCCATGCGGAAAGGAGGGTTCCGGCTGCGCTATGGCCGGTCGCGGAACACCGGGTTTGCTGCAGCCGGAATCAACCCGGCCACCATGCACATCCTTGGCGGTTTCCTCGCCGTGGGGACCCAGATGAAGATCGAGCGGCCCGGGAAGGCGGCGGGAATCGTCCCGGTTGACTCCATAGAGGGCCCTACGGTGCGCCTCGCAAACGGGGATGTGCTCAGGATCGATGACCTTGCCACTGCCGAATCGCAATCCGCATCCATAGACCGGATCCTCGATATCGGCGAGATCCTGATCAGCTATGGAGAGTTCCTCGAAAATAACCATCCCCTTGTCCCCCCGTCATACTGCGAAGAGTGGTGGAAACTCGAGGGCGGCGGCACCCGCCCGGAAAACGAGCTCGAGGCGATATCGTGCTGCTGTGATGGCCAGTTCCTCCACCCGGCATTCACCTGCTTCTGGGACGATATCAGTGCCGAAGAGATGCGGGAGCTGGCCGGCCTTGTTTCGGAATCCGGGGAGATCCGCCACGGAATCCTGGTGCTGCCAAACACGGCCCGTATAAAGGCGCTGCTCGAGGAGATCCTTATCCCGCACATGGTCCGTGAAGGCCTGATCTGCATCAGCAATTACCTGATCTTTCTGGCCTGCCTCGGACTTGACCTGCGGCTCATGAAGCGCGAGGCATGGGACACGGTCCCGGAGGGCGACGGGCTTTCCGCCGCCATGCACCTCTCCGGGTTCCTGATGCGATCGAAAGCAGGGACGCGGATCGGCGGGAGGATGGGCCGGCCCGGCAAGTCAAAGCCCCGGAAGATGAACCCGCCCCCCCATTCACTCTTTCCCCTCGGAGAGGCAGGGGGTTCGCGCCGCTCGTTCCAGGAAGCAGCCAACCATGCCCCGGGGCCGAACATGGACGGGGGGGTGATCCAGGTCGAAGCCGGGAAGCGCCGGTGTCCTGCCTGCGGGGCAGTGACCTTCCGGAACCGGTGCGAATGCGGTGTGCATACCAACCCCGTCTTCTCCTGTCCCCGCTGCAGGAGGGAGATGAGCGGTCCCGAGTGCCCGCACTGCAAGGTGCAAACGACCTGCTCGCAGGAAATCAGCCTCAACGTGAAAGAGGAGTATGCCCTGGCAACCGCGCGGCTCGGGATGCGGGAACAGCAGGTGAGCCTGGTGAAAGGGGTAAAAGGGCTGATCTCACGGGAGAGGGCCGTTGAGGATATCGCGAAGGGCATCCTCCGGGCCGGGCATGGTCTCTTCGTCTTCAAGGACGGCACGGTCCGGTTCGACATGATCGACCTCCCCCTCACGCATTTCCGCCCGGCAGAGATCGGGGTGGCCCCTGCCCGGCTGGTCGGGCTCGGGTACCCCGCCGATATCCACGGTGCCCCGCTCACCCGCTCCGACCAGGTGGTTGAACTCAAACCCCAGGACATCCTTGTCTCCGAGTCCTGCGCCGATTACATGGTGCATACTGCCGCGTTCATGGACGATCTCCTGGAGCGCTGCTACCAGTTGCCGCCGTTCTACCGGATCGCCTCAAGAGACGACCTGATAGGTCACCTGGCCATCGGGCTTGCCCCTCATACCAGCGCCGGTGTCCTGGCCCGGATTATCGGGATCTCGCGGGCGAATGCCGGGTATGCCCACCCGTTCTTCCATGCCGCAAAAAGGCGGAATTGTTTCCACGGGGATACGGAAATCGAGGTGTCCGACGGCCGGACCTGGAGGACGATGCCTGTACGGCAGTTCGTGGCCGAAAACTTCGATCTCTCCCGGCCAGGAATCGACCGGTTGGGCACCTACTACTCCGACCCGCAGCAGACCTATCTCACCCGCACGATCGATCACGAGGGAAAACCCCACCTGCGGAAGATAACTTCGGTCTCTATCCACCGGGCCCCGGACCATATCATCCGGTTCGAGACACGACAGGGGAGGGTGCTTGCCGTAACCCCCGATCACGCGATGCTGGTCTGGGACCTGTGTTACCTGCGAAAGATCCGGGCGCTGGAGCTGAAGGAAGGCGACCCGGTACCGGTCATGGCCGGAACTTCGGTTATCACCGATCACATCCTCCACAGGGATATCGTCCCCTGCCCGGATGACCGCGTTTTCTGCCTGACAGTGACCGATGAGCACACGGTCTGTGGAAACGGTATCTTCACCGGGCAATGCGATGGTGACGAGGACTGCATAATGCTCCTCCTCGATGCCCTGATCAACTTCTCCCGTGCCTTCCTCCCCGAGTCACGGGGCGGGACCATGGACGCCCCCCTGGTTCTCACCACGGCTATCGATCCTGCGGAGATCGACCGGGAGAGCCACAACCTCGATGTCACCTCCGGCTATCCGCTCGAGCTCTACAAGGCAGCCCTGGACGGTTCGCATCCCCGCGAAATCGCACAGTTGATCGACCGCGTGGAGAACCGGCTGGGGACTCCGGAGGCCCTCGAAGGATTCCTCTTCACCCACGACACCTCCGATATCTCGGCCGGGCCGCTTGAGTCCGCGTATACCCAGCTCAAGAGCATGCTCGAGAAGCTCGAGGCCGAGCTTGACCTTGCCGGGAAGATACGGGCCGTTGACCAGGACGATGTTGCAGAACGGGTGCTGACAACCCATTTCATCCGGGACCTCATGGGAAACCTCTCCGCTTTCTCCAGGCAGAAGTTCCGGTGCACGAGGTGCAACGCCAGCTACCGGAGGATTCCGCTTGCCGGCAAGTGCACGCGCTGCGGCGGAAACGTCATTCCCACCGTGCACGAGGGCTCGGTCAAGAAGTACCTCGAGGTCTCCCGGATGATCTGTGGGAAATACAGGGTCTCAGAGTACACCCGGCAGCGGGTGATGGTGCTCGATCAGGCCATCGAATCCACGTTTGGAGAGGAAAAGTCCCAGCAGATGGGGCTTGCCGATTTCATGTGAGGGGCAGTCACCGTTCTTTCAGGCGACGTTTTTCCATGAGCGCCTTCATCAGGCGGATCGCGCAGAAATCGCCGCACATGGAACAATCCGGGGTGTCTCCTGCAAGCTCCCGTGCTCTCTGCTCATCCAGGGCACGGGCAAACTGGCCTTCGCGGTCCAGCCCGGCCCGGAGCAGGGAGATCTCCTTGTCGGGTGCATCTTTTCCGTATTTCACGATATCGCCTATATGTGCCGCGATCCTGAAGGCGATCAGCCCTTCCCTGACCTGGTCTGGGCCGGGCAGCCCCAGGTGTTCTGACGGGGAGATGGAGCAGATGTAATCGGCTCCGGCAGCACTGGCGGCGGCTGCCCCGGCACACCCGGCGACATGGTCATAACCAAGGGCAATGTCGGTGGGAAGCGGGCCGGCAACAAAGAGGGGGAAGGGGGCGGCTTTCTTGTAGGAGCGGACCAGGGGGGCGATACGGTCGTACCGGACATGCCCGCCCGCCCCTTCGATAATTACCTGGACTCCCCGCTCCCGTGCATATCTCCCGAGAGCACAGTTCCTCTGGCGCTCTTCCTGGAGGGCCGGTCCCAATCCGTCGTGGATTCCACCGCCCCGGGCCGTGTTTCCGAGGGAAAGGACGATATCGTGCCTGCGGAAAATTCCGAGGATCTCGTCAAACAGTTCGATGAAGGGGTTTTCCTGGTCGTTGAGGTGCATGTACACGCAGGTCATTGCACCACCTTTTGAGACAACGCCCGATATCCTCTCTTCCCGTTCCAGGAGAGCGAGGATCTTCCGGTCAACGAAGTGGAGCACCATGGAGGATATCCCGCAATCGGCCTGTTCGCGGATGGTGGACAGCAGGTCTTCACCGGTCATACCTGCAAGTCCGACCCGCGCCGCAGTCTCGTAGATCGGAACGGTCGTGAGGGGGACCGTGGTAGCCTGGAAGATGGACTCCCGGATGGACCGGATATCCCCTCCCATGGAGAGATCGGTGATGGTGTCTGCACCAAATCGTTCGGCAACCCGGGCTTTCTCAACCTCCTCTTCGGGGCATACCAGGGTGCTCGAGGTCCCGATATTCACGTTCACCCGGGTGCAAAGGTCCCTGCCGATGCCGAGGGCATGGTCCCCTCTCCGCATGAACACCATGCTGCCTTCAAGGACTGCCTCCCGCGCCTGATCGGGACCGATCCCCTCCCGGGCCGCCACCCGGCAAATAAGGTCCGGCAGATCCCCGTCTATGGCCGCATCAATGACCGTACCCATGCATCATTCTCTGCTGAAGCGGTGGTTAAAGGTGACGGGTCTCCGCCGGCCGGAAGCGTCATCCCCCTCCAGGTGGTACCCTTGTCACATGTATGACCTTGCCGCCCTCCGCGAAGAGTTCCCGGTCCTCTCCACCTGCATCTATCTCGATTCCGCGGCCACCAGCCAGACCCCGCGGTGTGCGGTTGAGGCGATGAACGCTTACTTCTTCGAGTATGCCGCAAACCACGGGAGAGGGGCGTTCCGGCTGGCACGAAGGACAACGGAAGAATATGAGCGGACGAGGGAGCACCTGGGGGAGTTTCTCGGCATCCCGGCGGACCATCTCGTTTTTTCCCGGAACACCACCGAGGCCATCAACCTCGTGGCCCGGGGCATCTGCTGGGAGAAAGGGGACGAGGTGGTGACCACCGCGCTTGAGCACCATGCCAACCTGCTCCCCTGGCTGGCCCTGCGGGAGAGGGGGGTGAGGGTGAAGGTTGTCCCCCAGGAGGGAGGATATGTACAGGAAGGTGGTATCCAGGAAGCCGTGGGACGCGCCACCCGCCTGGTGGCAGTCAACCACGTGACCAACGTGCTTGGCACGGTTATCCCGGTGGAGGAGTACGCACAGGTCGCCCACGATGCCGGGGCAGCCATCCTGGTGGACGCCGCCCAGTCGATCGGGCATATGCCCATGCCCCGGACCGACCTGTTCGACTACCTGGCCATCCCCGGGCACAAGGGCCTCCTCGGTCCCCAGGGGACAGGGGCCCTGTATATCGCCGATCCGGACACGCTCGCCGCATCCTGCTATGGCGGCGGAATGGTGGCCGATGTAAGTCACGACCAGTTCACCCTCCTCCCCTGCCCGGCCCGGTTTGAGCCCGGCACTCCGAACATCCCGGGTGTCATCGGGCTTGGTCCGGCCATCGGGCTCGTCAAAGCGCTCGGGGTCGGGGCAATCCACAGGCACGAACGTGAGGTCGGGGAGCGGATCCATGCCGGGCTGTCAGCGATGCCCGGGGTGACGGTATACAGTCCCCTGGGAAGCACGGTCATCTCATTCAACGTGGCGGGGATGGCACCGGACTTCGTGGCTGTCCTCCTCGACCAGAAAGCCGGGATCTGCGTCCGATCCGGGATGCACTGTGCCCAGCCGCTCACCCAGTCCCTTGACCCCAGGGGGACGGTGCGGGCTTCCGTGGGGTGTTACACTACGAACGATGAGGCGGATGCGCTCGTCCGGGCTGTCGGGGAGATCGCACGGGAGAAGGCGACGGCCTGATCGCGCCCGCCAGGGAGCCTGTTATTCCAGGTGGTGATCACGAAACGGAATCCATGCAGTAGGTTTGAAATGGGGAATTGCCCGCGGTGACGATGCGCATCTGCCGGAGACCTTCATGGTGATACCCGGGCGTTGTCCCGGTCTGCCAGGGGACTTTCGTTTCCATGTTTGCAGGTTTTGATGGGAAGGGATCCTATCTCAGGATTTTATAACGGAGTTTCGCATACCTGTACTGGAGCGAGTGTAACCAAGCGGCCAAAAGTGACCGACTCAAGATCGGTTCTCGCAGGAGTTCGCAGGTTCGAATCCTGCCACTCGCATTATTAGAAAAAATTTGTCGCTATTTTTTTGAGTTACGATGATAAAGTTTGTTTTTCAGTGCCAGTAAGGTTGCCTGATGTATCTTTTACGGTCAATTGTACTCAAAAAGATTCCAATGGATGTGTATTTGCAGGTCGGGTTCTGCTTTGTCGAATCGATTTTGCCTTCACTATTGAAGTCCCACTGCCATGAAGTTGGCACTACAGCAGAACGATCTATGAATTGGAAATTGAGGAGAACAGGCAGGCCCCTGATGATGAAGCATTTTCTGATTCAGTCAGGAAGCTTGAGGATTTTCATGGGCATGGGAAGGCAGAAGCCGGGTCCCCCATCCGCCCCGATCTGCCGGAACCGCCGTGACAGGAGCGGGAGTACCTTGGAGTTTTTTCATCACCCGCAGCCAACCCTTTCCGGCCGTGACAGGGAAATCCTGAAGAAGCTTGCCCCGGAGTATGGTGACCCTCTCTGTCCGGGATCGGGCCACGAATTTCTCTCTCTCCTCCCCCAGGTATCGAACCACCTTGCTGCCGACGAGAAGGACTTTGCCCGACGCCTCAGGAACATTTCCCGTCATGATCTCGAGTATCTTGTCAGGCTCATCCTGGACGGGAGTGAAAGCATCGTGTGTATATCTCCTGAAAATATCGTGGAACTTGCAGGGTATGTTGCCGATACGCTCTCCTTAGAGGAGGCAGAAAGAATCATGGAACTCTACATGAATAGCGACCCCTGTTAGATGAATCAGGCAGCCAGATTACAAAGACCTTCTGCATGATATCAACGGAACTTCTACAATGACGACAGCCCCGTATTTATCGATCTTCACATGGCTAACATTCCGGGGGAGTAGCTCGCACCGGAATCCCAGAGAAACATACGTGAGTCAGACTCAAGCTGGTTTCAGGAAGTATCCTCAACTAAAAACCAAAACGATAACAGAAATCGAAAATGAACAAAAAGGGTTATTTCCTGATAACCTGCCGCCCTACTCTTTCAATTCATAGAGTACTCTCATAGCCTTGACAAAAGGTGGCATTCCTGCTGTCAGTAGGACCATCCTCAGGACATCCACTATCTCGTCTTTTGAAGCATTGAACTCTTTCATGGCGCTCAACATCTGTTTTTTTGTTGCCCGTTCATCAGAAACAGCTGCGTTAATTCCAAGGGCAATCAATTTCTGGGTTTTGTAATCAAGGGTTTTCCCGGTGTACACAGCCTCATTCAAATGTACAATGGCCTCGTACAGGTCCTTGTACTCCTTTTTTACCTTGGGCATACTTTCGCCGAAGAAGACTTCTTCTTTCATCTTTTTTACACCAGTGACAACTTCATCATTCCAAATATTTAGTTTTAGGGTCGAAAACCTCTGACAGGTTTTGGACCTTGTGGCATGGGAGAGTCCACAACATGACTGATCAATCCTGCCCGTTTTGCAGGAGGATCCGGGTTTCATCCTTGTTGATCCAGGTCGGATGGAGTATTGCCTCCCGCCGCCCTGGAGCCCGGAGCATGATGCAGGTGCCCGGCCGCACATCCCAGCATCTCCCGGGGAGCTTAGCCCCCTCTGCGTCCTGTGCCCCTCCGGAAAGCATCGCCCCGACCGGCCGCTGCGATGACAGGTTTCATCACATTTCCCCGCGTATCTTTGATGGACTGATCATGGACTCCAGCCAGCGGATACCTCTTTTCATCCTCGTTCTCGGAACCATGATGGGGGCGCTGGACAGCACCATCGTGATCCTGGCCTTCCCCTCGATTTCCGCGTCCCTCCATTCCGACCTCGTGGTAACGCTGTGGGTCATAATCATCTATCTCCTGGTGATCGCGGTCACCACCACCCAGCTCGGCCGCATCGGAGACATCTGGGGGAGGAGCCGGATGTTCAATGCCGGGTTTGCCATTTTCACCATCGGCTCACTCTTCTGCGGGATGTCTGGCACCATCACCCACCTCATCGCCGCCCGGGCGGTTCAGGCCGTCGGCGGGGCCCTGCTTGAGGCCAACAGCGGGGCGATCGTTGCCGACTCGTTCCCCCGGCACGAGAGGGGAAAGGCCTTTGGCTATATCTCGCTTGGGTGGACGAGCGGGGCGATGCTCGGGATCGTGCTCGGCGGTATTATCACCACGTTCGTGGGATGGGAGTTCATCTTCTTCATCAACGTCCCCATCGGGATCGCAGCCACCATTCTCGGGATGCACTACCTGCGGGACAAAACAAGGACGCCGGCCGGCCTCGATCTTGTCGGGATGGTAATCCTTGGAGCTGCGCTGATGCTCCTCTCCTACGGTGCGGTGGACTTTGTCTCCTTCGGCGCTTCAACTTCAAACCTTCTCTTCGCTGTTGCAGGGGTTTTTGCTATCCTGGTATTTTTCCTCCACGAGCGTCGGACTCCGCATCCGCTCCTTGAGACTGATGTATTGAAGGGCGATATCCTCCGTTACTCGATTGTTGCAGCATTTTTCCAGAGCCTTGGCTACCTCTCGGTCGTCTTCATGATCACCATGTACCTGCAGGGCATCAGGGGGCTGTCCCCGCTCAATGCAGCCCTCCTCCTGACCCCCGGTTACCTGATGGGGAGCCTCCTTTCACCATTCATGGGTGCTTACTCTGACCGTTACGGGGCAAGGGTTATCGCCACCACCGGGTTGATGGTCCTCATGGGAGCCACAGGGCTTTACCTCCTCCTTGGAGTCCACACCTCCCTCACTTTCGTCCTCTTGGTCTCGGCGGTCACCGGAATTGGGACGTCCATGTTCTACCCGGCAAACACCAGCGCCGTCATGGCCCATGCCAGGGAGCAATCTTTCGGCACGACATCAGGGATCCTGAGGACTGTGCAGAATATCGGGGTGCTTGGAAGCTTCGTCGTGGCCATCACCATAGCTTCTGCCAGTATCCCCCGTGAGGTCGCCTTCGAGGTCTTCATCGGCACCACCAACCTGATCGGGGGGGTGAGCGAAGCGTTCCTGGCAGGGATCGATGCCGCACTTGTGGCCTCGATAGCCATCATGGCCGTTGCCTGTGCCTTCTCCTGGGCCCGGGGGAAAGATATTCGGCGGGCACCAGGGTGATGTACCCGAATAACCCGACACCCGCAGACTGTGAGATGAAGGCGGGTAAGATTTTTTTTAACTGATGGCAATAGCACAACGAGGTGAACCAAGTGAAGTGGACGAGGGTTGAAGTCAGGACCGGTTCTAGGACACAGCTTATCGATATCACTGGCATTGTTACAGGTGAACTGGCAAAGACGGGGGTAAAGAACGGCACCTGCTTCGTGTACATGCCACATACGACGGCTGGCCTGACCATCAATGAAAACGCGGACCCGGACGTTGCGAGGGACATCCTCGCGAGCCTTGCACGCCTGGTTCCAGCAACAGGAGATTACCGGCATGCCGAAGGAAACTCCGATGCCCATATCAAGGCATCGCTCGTGGGCTTTTCCCTCATGGTGCCGGTTATCGATGGCCGCCTGGCGCTAGGTACCTGGCAGGGTCTATACTTCTGCGAGTTTGACGGTCCCCGTCAAAGGCACGTTCTGGTCGGAATAACAGGGGGGTAGACTGGAGGCTGTGTGTTCACCAGCTGTTGAAAAATGCGGGGAACGCCGGCCAAAACTGCTACGGGCGGGGTGACTGCTCCGTCTTCCCGGGTCCGTAAACTTCCAGATCCTTGACCTCCGAAGAAGGGGAATTATTCTCACAGAGTTCTTACATGAATGTTGTATCCCCGGGTTTTATGATCATTGGGGATATGTTCCCGCGATTCAGCGGAGCAGGACCCGTTTCCGATGGGCGATGTTATCGGGGTCTGAATTTTTCTTCCAACCGGCTTTCAGACTTCGGTGCACTTCTTGCCAGGGAGAAGCATTGGCTCAGGACCTGTTCTCGAAGGAGTTCCCGGGTTCGAATCTGTATCCGGTTCTCCAAAAGGATTGTAAATATAAATTTTCCGTATTCACGGTTCTTTTTATTCGCGTATTTGCATCCCGCAGAAACTTATGACGATTGCCAGAGTCCGGGTCAAGAATACCTTCTCCTGTATCAATTTCAATCTCAGGCAACTGTGCACCCTCAACCAACGATCTGCATAGCGGGAGCTCATTCGGAATTTCAGGAAGAAACAGGGTCACTCTGGGAAGGGTAGGATAGGAGGGCGGTAGTAGTCGATGAAAGAGGGAGGTTAATGGCAATCCTCTTATAAAATTCCGATAGAAATGTTTATGTTGCTCATCGATTATAGTCCCAACCATGATATTTAAAGACCCCAGGACGTGGGTTTTTTATTACCTAATCTGTTTCGTAGCCCTCCTCTGGGTGGGATTTCTGACTGTAAAGGGAGTGATGATCTTTGTGAGTCTTTTTATCACGACTATCGTATTGGGATTTTCCATTCTCCTGTGCCTGATGCTTTTTATGGAAAAAAGAAGGGATCCACATGAGAACGATAATACCGCAAAATGAGGAGAAAACACGAATCTTTATCGTGTGAAAAAAACATTTCGTGAAGACAATGAAATCGAGCCCCTTTACCATGATCATGATCGCCCTCCTGCTCCTCATCATACTGCTGGGCGGGATGATCTTCATAGGGCTCATGCTCATGATATCATATGGAGACGGGCAGGAAATGGCGGCGGCCCCGCTTGTCCGGTTCGTACAGTGGATGGGTGAGACGACGCTTGGCATCCTGATCTTCATTGCAGAAGTAATCAACGGGGTGCTCCAGAATATTGAGACCTTTCTTAGTGGACTGTAATTTCACCCTCAGCTGATATTCATCGATCCGATTAATGAACGCCTGAGGAATTAATATCGAAGCTCCTTTCCAATAAATTCCTATGTCACCTGGTTGTGGCATCCATATGGTGCTGTCAGACCGGAAATTCTGGATAATCTACATCCTTGCCTGCTTTTCAGTCCTTCTCTGGGTGGGGCTTTCCGCAGTGCAGGGAGCGATGATCATCGTGGCGATGATCATCACGCTTGCAGTTGCCAGCATTTCCGCAATACTCTGTATGATGCTGATATCGGATCTGAAAAACAATACCCCCGGTGGAGCGGGCATCAGCCTGTCAAGCCAGGCGCCTGAGTGAAATAGAGGCTGTCATTCCCGGGCTTTCCAGTAGCTTGGGCGTCAAGCGGCAGGCATGGCTATTCTTCAGTCCAGGAGGGGAATCCCATTTTCCCGGGCAGTATCTCCGGTTGCAACCAGTGTTAACTGTTCCAGGAATTCCGGACCGGCGATGAAATCCCGGGATTGAATCGATTCCCCTGGCGGTATTTGTACGTTCATTCTTATATGCGGTCCTGAAAACCCGGAGCCCCGGCTGTGATTCTCACCATCCCGGTGATGGCCACAGATTAAACCGAAATATCTTTCGTGCTGATGCTACAATCACCCTATGTTCTGCGATAACTATTCAGCCCGCCTGGTGCGCTGTTGGACTCCCGCCAGACAGAGATCGGGATATATGAACGCAGGACCCTCCGTGCGATCGCTCGCAGTTCGCACACCTTGAATGCCTGGGTCACCTGAGCACTCCCCCTTTCTGCCCGGGTGACAAAGGCCACGGTGCTTCCGCCCGGTTCTTCATATCCGGGCCCGAATACTAAAAAAAGAGATGACTCCCCGGATAAGAACAGTGATCCTCACCGCCATCGCCCTCATCCTGGCCGGGATCGTGGTCGTTTTCGTCTTCAGCCTGCTGTCTCAGCCCGCCGTGCCAAAACCTCCTCCGGAGGTGCCGGTTACCGGGAAACCTCCAGTTTCCGTGCCCCCCGAGCCGCCGTCATCACCGGCTGCCACGGTAACTACGACCATCGTCCAGGGGCCGCCATCGTTCCGGCTCCTGGTCACTCCGGTCGAGGCCCGTGCCCGGCGGGGCGAGGCAATCCAGTACACGATGACCATAGAGCCGAAAGGGGGATTCGATAAGCCGGTGTCCCTTCGTCTCGATGTGCGGGCGCTCTTCCTCTACAGTGAATCTTTCGACCTGGGGACTGTCGATCCCCCTTACCCAAAGAGCGTCGGCTACCGGTTCGTGGTCCCTGCCAATGCCCCGCCCGGGATCACGGTCAGCGGGGTGCTCTCAGGGGAAGGAGGGGGGCTCCGCGATACGGTATCCCTTGTCCTGATAATCAGCGGGTAGGAACCGTCATTCATCCCCTTCGGGCGGGAAATGCAGCAGCATGTAGCGCACCTTCCGGGCGTTCACGCAGTCCCGCACGTCCCGTTCCCGCCGGGAGAGCACCGGGTTTCGCGAGGTCTTGATCTCGGCAAAAACGATCTCCCGGATACCGCCTTCTGAAAGGCCATCGAAGATGACCAGGTCGATCGGGCTTCCGAGGAACCGGGCGTCTCTTGGGTCGAAGGGGAAACCGGGAAAGAACGGGACGAGGTGCTCGGTCACCTTCCCCCGGGTTACCGATTCGCTCCGCTTGATTGCATCCGACCGGATGGCCTCCTCCTCGCGTACCCTCCAGCCCTCGAAGAGGATCTGTGCCTTCTCACCTGAGAGCCGCTCCAGTTCTCCTGCCTGCCAGCGGGACATTGCCTCCTGTTCCCGTACCTGCCATGACTCGAAGATCTCGCGGGCCCGTGACTCGATCCGGTTGCCCTGGCGGACGTAGAGGTAGAAGACAACGAAGAGGGTGCCGAGCAGGAGGAAGATTACCGCCCATTCAATCATGGATTCGCCAGTTTACTCTCTGTAGGGCTGGAAACCTCTTTAAATCCGCTCTCCATATCCTGAAGCTATGCCTGGTATCACCGCGGCCCCGGGAAATGTCCCGGGCTGGCTTCGCGTCATCAAGATCATCGCCGGAATCGTCCTCGTGATACTCTCCATCATGGCCTGGGGCAATCCCCTGATCGCCGAACGGGCGTTCGTTTTTATCTTCGGCCTGGCCCTGGTCGTTTTAGGCACCATGCGCATGGGGGACGGGATCTTTGGCCGTTCCCTGTCCCCGGGAGTTCGCGTGCTGCTGGTCGTTCTTGGCATGGTTCTCGTGGGAATCGGATTTTTTGCAATCGCCGTCCCGCCTGCCGGGGCGCTGACCATGATCTACTTCTTTGCCTTCGCCCTGATGCTTGCCGGCCTTGACCGTCTGGCGATGGACTGGGGAGGGATCCCGGGACCGGTATTGCCGTCATGGGCGCGGTATTTCAGCATCATCGCCGGCATCTTTGCCATCCTTGCCGGTTTTGTCATCCTTTTCTTCCCCGGGCTCGGGGCGGCACTGCTCTTCGCGATCATCGCGATCGTGATCCTCATCCTCGGGATCGAGATGGTAGTGTCAGGGATACGGGGCCGGAGGATCATCCCCGCCTGATTTTTTTAAGAACAGGGATGGGCCCTGTCCCTGGGGAAGCTGGGCAAGTAAGAACCTCCATGGACTGCGGCAGGATGTACCGATGATGTTTTTGTCATCGTCGCGGAGCGCCGGTTTCACCGGGCAGGGCTGCCGAACGAATCCCGGTGGCCACAATGTTCCGGATATACCGCGATTGCGAGGTTCGGGAGGCCCTGGGTTGACCGGGGCTGTCCCGGCCACCGGGTCATGAGGGGTCCGTCCTGCTTTTCTGCCGCTTTCTTTTTGGAACGGGCGGATAACCGTGTACCCGGATGGATGATCCCTCCTCCTTTCTGCCGGGAGACAGTTTCTTAAGATCGAAACGCAAAAATTTTTTACCTGGAGTTGATGGACTGACCAACAAGAAGGGTCCTGGAGAACCAGAAGAGATCATCAGGGTTCGTCTCCCGAACAAGCGGAACCGGGAGATCTTTGCCTGCGCCGAGCTGATGATGGGTGCAAACCATATCCGGGTGCGGTGTTTTGACGGGGTCACCCGGATGGGCCGGATCAAGGGAAAGATCAAGAAGAGAGTCTGGATCCGGGAGGGGGATATCCTCATTGTTGTCCCCTGGAGCTTCCAGGACGACAAGTGTGATATCATCTTCCGGTATACCGGGCCACAGGTCGAGTGGCTCCGCAGGAACAAGTATTTATAAGAACCCGGACACGGCAGACACCGGTGGGATAACCTCTCCATCATTGCACGTGGATAAATTGTAGATTCAGGAGGAAAGGAATCCCTCTGGATCTGAAAGAAGAATCCTGTTCGTCACGTACTGATACTTGAAATCATACCCCAACCCAGAATCGCGAACATAATAACGATCAGGGCGAGCATGACTCCCTGGGTAACATTTGGTTTTGCAGCAAGGGCACCCATATCCTATTCCTCCATTAATCGATTAGATTAACGTTCATCGTTCTGATGAACTCCTATATGATTCGATGTTTTTCTATATATTCTTTACCGCCCATACTTCTGAAGAGCAAAGAATTAGCCTTCAACTCCGGGAAAAACCGGAGAATATTACCAATATGTTACGTTCGCTCAATCAGGTCTCCATTCTGTTTGAAGACTCCTCGTGGAGGTCGTCTGTATCGCGGCGGAAATTGAAAAAACTGTCCTCGCAAATGAAAAAGGGGTATGGGTCTGCCGGGCAGATTCCCCCCGGCAGGCTGTTCGACGGCCCTTACATGAAACAGATCGTTTCCTGCAACACCGTGGACCCGGGAGTGATAGGTGGATGAGTTCCAGCAGAAATGATCCCCGCTGGCACCGGCTCCACGCAGGTGCAGGCAATCATATTACGAGATCAGGTCCAGATCGCTTCCCCCCCGTCATGCCCTGGTCGCCTTTCTGAAACACTGAAAGTGGGTTCACCGATTCCGATGAACGAATGCCATTCATGGCGTCAGGAGCAATATACCTTCTGATTTTGATCTCCGGAAACTGGAAAAGTCCCGGGCAGCCATGGGGGGGCACTTCCCGGGACAGCGGATGGTGGTGGCGGTGAAAAATTGGGGGGGCTTTCAGGCTAATGCGATCATGCCCCATGCCGTTACCCCGAGAAGGATAATCAGCATGAAAGCGAAGGCTCCGTACATGCGGTGGATCTGATGTGCTGTTGCCATTGTTCCTCCCTTGATTTCTGGATTCCTACATTTTGTGCAATTATCATTCATCATAACGATGAATATATGGTATGATTATTATAAAGTATATAAAACTATGTTTGATTTTGCGCAAAGAAGTGGGCAATCTTCCACAATATGGCGCTAGATCAGGCTAACGCGGGCACTCATCCATGATTGGATGTTCAGGCCACACATAAATGTGCTGATTTTATTGCTATATTATTTGTTGCATGTTTATACCAGGGAAAGGAAACGAAGTGCTGGAAGAAATGTCCTGAGGAAGATATGCCGGACAATCAAAAACCCCCAGCCGCACCTGTTATGTCCCCGGTGGAGTGGAGAACTGGTTACCGGTGAAGGCCCCATCTCTTCCTGCCACCCGGGGTGAGGGTTGCAATTATCCCCAGACGGCATTGTTTGCGAAGAGATCGCCTGCCATGAAAACAGGTTCACCACTTTCATTTTGTATGTATGCGTCCTGAAAGAGAACCATGCGGTTTTCTTCGAATTCCCGTGCATTCATGTCACTGCGAAGTGTCCACCTGTACCCTGCTGGAAGATGCCACCACGGGCGCATCTCGTGAGTTGCGCTGGTTTGCCGGGCTGGAATGCCGGAGCAGGGGAGATTTCCATCGAAGGGCCGGGGGATTGCCCCTCGGCCCTTGCCGAGATCACGCCTTCCCAATTCGGATATTTTCCTGCGACCCGGTAAGGAATCCCTCTTTTCGAAGATCGTGGACCATCAATGAAAGGAACTCCCGGCTGAGCACCAGGGAAACGGTTTCAGTGCTCTCCTCGACATCGATAATGTTTTCGAGGAGACGTTCATGGAGTGTATCGAGCGATATCCGCCCTGACTGTTCCACCAGCTCCAGGATGGCACGTATCGCGAGCTGTTTTCGTTCAAGGCTCCTGTAGAGATGCTCTTCGCTCCCGGCGTCGGTCTCAAGCCCCTCGAGCCCCTCTTCGATCTCATCGATTGAAAGCCAGACGTGGATGCCAGGGTCGATGAACACCGTGTATTGGACCTCTCCGACGAGGCTTACACGGGAGGATAGCCCGTGGCGAGGGAGGTCACCAGGATCGATATCGGCCAGGCCCATAAGGCTTACCATTGCCATGCATTCATCGGGGGGAAGCTTCCTGGTCAGCCGGTAATGCTCACCCTCTTTTTCGATCATCTTGTTATCCTCAAGCAGGTCAAAGATCGCGAGGGTTTCGCGGGCTTCCTCTGCGTCCTCCCCGGTTATCTCCCGCTCCTTCCTGCCCGGCGGCAGGTCATGCCCCAGCCCGGATATCGCCTCACTGAAGATCGGGAGCATCATCTGCATCATGTGCTCAGCGGCGGTCTTTGAATGCTCCAGGATCTCGTCTTTTGAAAAGACCAGGTCTCCCACCTCGTGCGATGACAGCAGCTTCAAAAGGGCTTCCCGTCGCTGTATGAGGCTCGCAATCAGCCTCTCCAGGGGAGATCCCCTGCAGAAAATGTCATCGTCGGTCTCTTCATCTCCCGCCAGCGTATTGAGGTAGGTGATGACATTGTCGATCGGCCCGCGTACCTTCTGGACATCGTGGAACTCCGCGGTGGATTTCTTGTGCGCCTTAATCCGCTTCTTCCGGAGGTACCTGATGAACTCGTCCGCGTCTTCCGAGGAGTTGAAAACGAGGGTCTCTTCGAGAACCATGTAAGAGGGTTGGCGGGGATGGGAGATGGGGGTTTTGGTTGGGGGGGTGGAGTGGGATATCTTTTAAAAGATATGTCGCTCGATACTAACCAGCAGAAGAAAATTAGAGAGAGAGGATAGTGACATTGTAGGTTTTTATAATAAGGGTCTTGGCCGTCAAGGGAAGCTCGTAGGTTGTCTCCAGATTACTTGATGTGTCGATTGCTTTCATCTTCAGTGCGTAACTGTTGAAATAATTTCGCCATGCTACATTGTAGTTACTTTGGATATTTCCTTGATACTTTATGGCTACATTTTGTCCAGTTACGTCATACGGACCCCACTGGCTGGTATCGGTTAGTGCCATTCTGACGGTACCAATCCCCGTCTGATATAAATTTTCTGTGGAAGTCAGGTTGATAATCGACATCACGAAGGTATTGGTCGGTTCATCGTAGAACCACCGGGGCTCGGCAAGCATCGCAGAGCCATTCGGAGATGTCCAGTCGGTATAAATTACTGCACCGTTCTCCAGAGCCAGGGACACCATAGCGTCCTGTGACTCGAAGTGAATTTCTCCAGGATAGAATGTATAGGAATTACCTGGCCAACTCACCGTCAAATTCGTGTTGGCCACAGATCCTTTCTGAACCGATAAGGTCCCCCCCGCCACCTGGAGAGATGTTTCCTTATAAGGTACATTCTTGTACGCCAGAGATTTCAGATCATTCTGAAGTATGATCAAAGTCCTTTCCATGTTGCGGACATTGGCGTTCTGCTGTTCCTGCATCAATGCTGGGTACCCGTAAAGGGTCACCATGGCGATACCGGTGACCACGATGCCAAAAACGAGTAAGAAGCCCACCGTTTCAGAGACACCCGATTCTCGGGATAGCAATGTTCTCTCTTTCATTTCGGACAACCCCCTCCGGTTGAATTGTAGCAGATGACATTCAGTCCGGAGCTAGAGGTCCGGCCCTGTAAAGCCAGGGTCGAGCCGATTCCGGCAAGTGGAACCCTGGTCTCCAGGAGATCTCCGGAGATGACGATCACATCATCACCTTTTCTTCCCGCCGAAGGATTGATAGTGACAATATATCCTTTCCCGGCAATTTCGTCGGGAATATCATAATCGCTCACAACGAGCCCTTCAAGGTTCTGGACATACGGCGATATCACATAGAGATCGACCATCCTCGTGCTGACACCGTTCCCGATATCGATGTAGGAGTGGTGGGTGAGGGTATACATCGGATTATGGATGAAGAGCGGATAGATGGAGAGGAGAATGATGACGATAAAGAGGAGAAGCATGCCGGAAATGAGGATGTATTCGATCAGGCTGGAAACGCCGGACTCGTTTTCAGTAAATCGGTATGGTCTCATGGTATCTTGTTACACCGTTGTTATAGTTAATCGTGAGAGTGTTGGACGTGCTACTTATGTCCACCACCGCATGTTTCCGTGCCAATGAGAGGTCCTTGATATCTTCCAGTATAGCAGTCTGGTCAGATGAAATCTGCCTTACCTCAAAAACCTCGCTTCTCAGGTCCTGGATGTCGGATTTAGGAAAGTCAAGGACACTTTCCGCTGTGGTCTGACCTACGAGGACGGACTGGTTGACCACGATTGCCAGGAACATGAGGCTGACAGAGATGATCAACCCCATCAGGATAATCCACTGCCCTTCATCGTTCAGTCCCGCCACATCAGCACCTCCAGCAGGACTGACTGATTCCTGTTGTCAGGTCCATGGGTACTGATGGACGATGCATTATTTACCAGAACCCTCCTGGTCACCATCACGGGGTGCTCAATTCCGGTGAGGTTCCCGGTTACACCGGAATCGGAGAAGTGGTAAGAACCGATGTCTCCGTTCTTCCGGTAGTAGACACTGGCATTGAAGTTTATAGTCTCGTCCCAGCTCCATCCCGCAAATTCCGCCTTCTGGTGTGTCATATCCAGGAACATTATACGAAATTTCTCTCCACCATCACCATTAAGATCCTCTATGAATTTTTTCAGAAAGCCCGGCTGGATAGGGTCGGGGGGTGTGTCCATCACCGCAAGCACATCATTTCCCAGCTGTTCCAACTGCATGTCGCTGATGTGGGTCTCACCAGGGGTATACACAGATGTGGTGCTCAGAATGAGGTAGGCGGTCGTTATCATGAGGATTCCGGCCATGACGCCTTCGATTGTATAGAGAATTCCGTCATCGGTCACCATATCCTCACCTCGAGAACGGCAGGGGCGAGCGGTGGTGAGTAAAATTCAGCTCCGCTGATATAAGTATAGTGGTATTCATAAGACCCACCTATCTTCTGGGTGGTAGCAGGATCAGATGAATTAATCAGCATTTTGATATCGATTGAGTCGATAGGCCCCAGGTTCGGGAAGTATCTTCTGGTCAGGTATCCGGGTTCTATTTCGAGATAAGAGCTGTTATTCAGGGGTATTTCAGTCATCCCCAGTCCGATATCGGGAAACCTGTGTTCTAATCCAGACTCATAATTTTTAAGGACAATACTCGGAGGGCCTGTCTCGGGGTCTTCGCAGGTCGGTGAACAGACCTGCAGGTACTTGAGGGTATAAGTAGCCGGCCCGGGGAAGCTTGTCAGGTTGATGATGGTCGGTTCCAGGGAAGGGTAGATCATGTAGGCAGGATCTCCTACAGAAATGTTGCGGAAGTCGTATGTGACGGTGACTGAGCCGGAGAGATCCTCCTTCGAAATGTTAGTGATATTCAGCCATGTCGGGCTTTTTATCATAACAAGTCTCCTGACGTAACCCGTTGAAGTATTGGAGGGAACCGGATCATCATTGGAGGTAGATAAAATAGTTCCGTCCTGCAGGGTGAGTGTGATATTGAAATGGTACGGATAATCTCCGAAGATTACTTTATCCTGGTAGAATTTTCTGTCTTTGGGTAAATTAAAAAAAGTTGTCACTTTATGGGCCATGAGCACCCGCGGAGGGGTATCATAGTAATACCGGGGGATCATGAGGCCCATCCTCATGATGTTGCTTTCGCTGTACTGATCCCAATATTCCGGTGAGTAAATGAGATCCCATGCGTACCGATCCGGGGCTATATAAGAGATCCCGACTGTCTCTTCGATCTCGCCCGGGTCTTCGGCCAGAACAACACCAGTGCGATAAGCTACCGCATCGTAATCGATGGTCCGGCTCTGCAGTCCCACAAGAAGGCTGGACGTCATGGTGGCCACTACAATGAAGGCAATCATGAAAATGGAGATACCTACCACGAAGTCGAGTGAGAATAACCCGCATTCATTCAGCTTCGACTGGCGCATGACCCGCATTTCCCGAGACTCTGGAGCTCGTCGTCTGCCCATCAATCAGATCTCTCTACTCTCCCTATTAAAACTCTTTCCTCTGGGAACGAAAAAATACAGGCTCTTTGCTCTTAAATCCTCCAAAAAATCCTTAAAACTGATAATGTTAATCACCCAGATGAACATTAATTAAAGGGTATCTATATAAGCGCTGTGATAGTATGCCTATTGTTTATTACGCCCATAAGGGGGTGTGTGGTGCATGACACAAACAGGTGGCGTAGTTGTAGTTGCGGTAATACTCCTATTCGTCCTCTTCACTCCGGCTTTTGCCGTTGATGCAGGTGAGCCCATGGAAGTAGGGTTCCATGTTGAGAACCCGGTCCTTGTCGCAAATGGCTTTGATACAAGTTTGATCAACATTTCTGTCCGTAATTATACGGGATTTGCCCTAGGTGGCCTTAAGGCTGAATTCATACTCAGTAACATGGGTATTGGTTCTGTGGCTCCACCGTCAGTCAATACCTCGGGTGGGGGACTTGCCGTAACCACCTTCATGGCAGCAAAAAATTCCGGTATCACGAATATAACCGCGCGGATATTCTATGAAATCGGAGGGGAAGAATACTCAAAGGTTTTCCCCTGCGGACAGATCCATGCCGTGGACCCGATCCCTTCCCGCATCACTTTCAATGATACGGCACCTAACGGGTGGCTCGTGGCAAACAAAAGTGATAGATGTTTCGAAGTAGTCCAGGTATTTAATACCAGTCCTGTGAGCGGATATGTCTATCCGATGCCAGGCCTCAGTGTCAGATATTCTATCGTTGAAACTGACATGGGGTCGTTCGACCCTGTGGACACAACTACTGATACGGCTGGTACTGCCAGGTCGCAGTTCACAACGATGTATAAAAGCGGCAATGCGACACAAAAAGCTCTGATAACCTATCCGGTCGACGGAACTGAAGAATCCACCACGGTTGAATATATCCAGAAGATAGACCACGATACCCCGGCAAAAATACCATCCGGGGGGATTATCCTCCCGCAAGATGGCGAAGCGACGGTGGGTAATTATACACCGATAGGAGTTCTCCTCCGCGACGCCCATAACAACCCCGTCGATAATAAGCGTGAACTTGACGAGGGTCGCCCGGCAGAGAAGGTCTTATTCGGCGTTACCGGATCACCCGGTGCGCCAGACTCCCGTGCTTACTTCATGCCCGGAGAGGTGGGGAATATCACTATCGAGGTTAATGGTACCGGATGGGCCGTGACCACGCTCCGGCTCGATACATATCCCGGACCGAACATCATCAAAATCGATCCCTTGACATTTGTGCCTGATCTTAAAAGGATAATTTACGGGATTCCCGATGGAATACCGTGGAATATTACATGTGGTGTCTATACTGATGAGGGTTATGAGCAGGACTACGTTCTTGCAAATGGAATCCAGTATTTTAATCTCAATTATAAAGTGTTTGATGAATATGGCAATGGAGTCCAGTTGAAAAAAGTGAACATTACGACAGATTTAGATGAAAGCTTCACGGCAACCACAAATGCTAACGGGGAAGTTAACATCAAATACGGACCAAAGTCTGATGTCGGGGATGTCCTCATCACCGCAACTACCCTCCAGAACTCCTCTGTTTCGATTTCGCGTTTGTTGCGGTTTGTTAATCTCACAGCGAGTGATATGCTGTTTACTGCGACACCGCAGTCCATGGGGAGTTACGATTCAACTGGTGAAAAAGCAACCCTCTTTGGCTATGTTGTCGATACAGAAGGGAATCCGATTCAGAACGAAGTTATCACATTCAGGATAACGAAAGTATGGTATGATGAAAACCCGAATTGGACGTTTGGTCCCAGCCTGGAGAATGGGACGGTTACCAACGCAACTTCAGTAACCGGAATAACTGACGAGGCAGGAAGTGCAATTGTTTACCTGAAGCCATGTACATTTTGCATTGATGAGTTCGCCGATGGGTATGATCCGACCGCAACCGGACATTGTGATGTTGTTGCTGAATGGACCGACCCGAACGGGACTCCGGTTATCCGCCCCCTTTCATTTACCTTTAAGAATTATCCGTATCTCAGCGTTGAAACAAAAGTCTCTCCTAACCGGGTTAACGTTACAGGCACCGTTGACGTCACCCTCATCCTTCGTGGAGATGGTTTCGCGCTTCGCCCTAAACCCATAGACGTCATGCTCGTTCTTGATAAGTCAGGAAGTATGGCAACAAAAGACATGGATGGTGGGAAGAAGACGCGGATGCAAGCCCTGATAGCCGCGTCAAAGAATTTTGTAGACAAAATGAATGCATCGACTGATCGGATAGGTATGTTACCTTACTCAACAGAACCTCTTAACACCTCAAGTCCCCCCTTTTGTAGTCTTGGCACTACCTTTTTAACTGTAAAAAGCCGGATTAACGGTTTAAGTGCAGACGGTTGGACTGGCTCACGCAAAGCTTTAATAACAGCAATTGAACATATGAACGGCAGACCCAATTCCGATCCCCGGACCATCCGGACAATTTTGTTCATGACCGATGGGGAGTTCAATTACTATGGAGATCCCTTGGCAAGAGGAATTGGATATAATTCCAAACATAAGGATCCAAACGGAAGTTATTATGCATGGACAACGCCGTTAATCGACCGCCATTTTTGGTTTGGCAGTTCTCTCGGAGGTAACTGGGGCACTCCCGCGAATCAAAATATCAACACAAACCAGAACATGTCCGTGTATGCTAAAAACAGTCATCTCAGAATTTATACCATCTCCTTCTCTCGGGACATTGATCCCGACGGCTCGACATGGCAAGTCATGGATAACCTGGCGTATTCCACTGGGGGTAAACATTTCCATGCGGATTCAGCTCAGGAACTTTACGATGTCTATGAGCAGATTGCCGGAGAACTCAAAACATCAGCTGGAGTGAATACTACTGCTGTTTGCGATTTTGAAAACGTAATGGTAAAAAACATTTCCGTTCCGGGAGCGGATGCCTTCGACTACGTTTATCTGAATGGGATCTCCACCAATGTTAAAAAGTGGAAAACTGGCCAACCTGTAACTGTTGACTATTCGTTCAACCAAACGAATGACTGGGTAGCAAACCACTCCCTTGATTTCTTTGCCGGGACTATCGAAGTCAATGATAACTGGCAGACGACTTTCAGACTTCAGGTTCTTCGGGAAGGAGACATTCATGTATTTGGCCCCGATTCGATCATCACCTTTGATGATGGAACGAAATCGCTGAGAATACCTGATACCATCATCAACGCAATACCGAATCTGGTCAACGAGAGTTTTGAATATGGTGAATTCTTTGAAGAAGATGTCGAATACTCAATACTGAGTTCTAGTATATATGAGTGGACATGGAACCGATTCTATACGGGTACATCGAACGTACAGGAATACTATTTCATTTCGCTTGATGGTGGCTATCAATGGACGCTTGTCGGTGAAGATATATTGAGTCCTGATAGAATTAACCAAGAACCTCGAGGGTCGTTCCGTTATGACATTCTGAATTTACTCCCTCATGGGACAGATATATCCGGAGCTACGGTCGATTTCAGGATCAAAGCCTATGCAATAGATGCCGCTTCACCAAGAACACCAAGAGGGGCCCAAATCCCAAGGCCTCCGACAAATACTACCTATATAACCCTAGAATAATTTTAAAATTCTAAGATTTTCTTTCAATTCAATTTATTGGCATCCCCGTTGTCGCATAAAATTTAAATTCGTCACCCGTTTCAAAATTCCGAATATAATAAATTCCATTTCGAAGCTCAAGTTCGTCGACAGTAGAATGTTCATTTTCAGTCAGCATCTTAATCAGAGCATCTTGTTTGACGAAAAGCTCTTCAGGGCTTATAGCGTTGCTCAGGTTAATCGGATGGTCTTTCTCGCTCTCATCCCAGACCATTGTGGAATATTCCTGCGATCTATAAATAAAATAGAACTGTTCTATTGAGGATACTGATATGATCCAATGATCTGCGGAGGCGTTTCTATCTATATTCCTTCCAACAATGTTATGGATTGTATAACCAGTTGTTCTTTCCATCCTCAGCCAATCGTCGGATTTGAGGACTGCAATTGCTTCATCGAGGCTGACCCTCCTGTACATTTCTCCTGCTCCATCTGAATTATTTAGATCTGTAATATGGACATCCTTCGATATACAACCTGGAATGAACAAAATAATGATTAAAAAAATAGGGAGATACATCCGTTTTTTTTGGATTCCCGTAACCATGAGCTTTCACTTTGCGTGTATTACAGATAAAAGTGGTGTTGCCTTGAACTGTAGAGAAGAACGATCCACCATGGGAGTCCTTGATTACCTCTTTGACCAGGAGCTGAAGATTAAGGAAGATCGTGCACTCGCTCCCGGGATGATTTCCGCGTGTATTATGTGATCATCTGGGGAAAATTATCCCGCCAGTGACAATAACCACCCGGATGATCCGCATGCCCGCCCAAACCCGCGAACTAACCCCTGCCGAATTCCACCTCGCCGAAAAGATCTGGGAACAGTACCGCGGCCAGAAAGCCGACCCGGCAAAGGAACGGATCTTTGCCGTCTTTGACAACGGCAACCTGGCCGCCACCGCCCGGTTTACCCGCCACCCGGACGGAAACGAGATGGACTGCGTCTTCTCCCTGGACGAGTACCGGGGGAAGGGATATGCCCGGAAGGTGGTGCAGGCCCTCATCGATGCCTGCGGCCAGGAGGCCATTTACATCCACTCGACGCTCGTCCTGATCTCTTTTTACAAGACCTTCGGGTGGTACCCGATCCCGGAAAAACAGCTCCCGAAGTCGATCCGGGAACGGTTCGTCTTCTGCTTTGGCGAGATGGAGGGCTGCAACGTCTGCCCGATGAAGCGGGACGCCGGTTGAAGGAAATCAACATTGGGCCGGCCACGGGAATTCGGGGGCCGTCATGCCTGCCTAATTGTGTGAATGGAAAGGACATGTTCCCATCCCCGCTTTTCCCATTACCATGAAAATTTCCGGATGGTCCCCTGGAATAGATGTGCGGTAGCGTGGGTTCTTCCGTAACAATTTCACCATGTAACGAATGATAAGCCATGCCCATTATCGGGATCATGGATCATCACATGGGCGCAAACAGGGGTGGCAATACCCCCGGCATCCTTCCGGGAGTTATTTTTTTGGGCCGTCCTGGAAATCGGCTGAGGTGTTTCTGTGATATTGTGCATGTTTGAGAAATCATCTCACGTAGCGTGAGGTGAGCCTCAGTCACACTCCTGCCACCAATAATCACCAAATTCCTGAACCCCGGGCAAGGAAAAAGAACCCCGCTATCGCATTCCGGCAGGATCTCAGTCCATGGGATGGGTGATAACATCCCCCCCACGAACGTCCCCTGCGGAATCAATGATAAAGAGCAACCTTTCCAGGGCTTAAATTCAGCCCTTTTGTTTAAAGGCCCTTGTAAAAAAGACTTTCCCAAATTGGTGAACATCATTTCCACTCCAGCCGGTACCTGCCTCAGGAAATCCGGGAAACGGAGCCCTGAATGAGCCCCGATTCGACACAATCGTTCCGGAAGAGTCCTGGCCCGGGAGGAACCCTCGCCTACCGGAACATCTCGGGCCCGGTTACCGGATCCGGAGAAAACGCATTCCTCCGCTCGAGCATCTTCATGGCCCGCTTCAGGCTGGCTTTCAGCCGGAGGTTCTCGTGCTCCAGCCGGCGCACCCGGCGGTAGAGAGGCTCGGCCCCGCCCGCCCCGCAGAGACTGGCGATGTAGTGCTTCAGGAACCGGTCGGCACGGTTCTGCTTGCGCGGGATCCACTGGATGTCGACCTCCAGGTTCTTTTGCACGATCAGGTCCTGGACCATGGCCCGCTTCCGGACAAAGCCCGGATGCCGGATCCGCTCATTGCAGGAGAGGTGCACCACCACCACCCTGCTGTCGGTCCGGATCCGGGCGTGGCTGTTTTCCGGCAGGTTTTCGAGGGCTAAAATGACCGCGTTGAACTCGGCCTCGTTGTTCGATGCCCCCCGCTCGTAGGAGAAAAACACCTCTTCTCCGGGGAAGAGGGCCACGGAATGGCCGTCCCCGCTCCCGTCAACCAGGACTTCGATCCGTTCATGCTCCGAAATGCATGGATCAGGGGAAAATCCAAAAGTAACTTCTGGAGAGCGCGGGAGGGCCGCCATGTCATACTCCCTCCCGCCCGCACTCGCATCTTTCTGCAACCGGTCCTCTCCCTCCGGGTGCCGTTAAAGGAAGATCGCTGTCGCGCTATTTAATTTTTGCGCTTTTTTCGCAAAAAAACCGCTGGTACAAACGTGTTGAGCAAACGCAGGGCTGTTGTCCGCCAGATGCTGACCGCGCAAATGGTTACCGGACGATCTTCTTGATCGGGATCTCGAGGATATCCTCGGCGCCGGCAGCCTTGAGGTTCGGGATCAGGGTGTTTACCTCCGCCTTCCGGACCACGGTCTGCACGCTGTAGTAGTCGATGCCGTGCAGCCTGCTCACCGTCGGCTTCTTGAGGGCCGGGAGCGCGGCGACGACCAGCTCCATGACGTCCCCCGGCACGTTCATGGAGAGGAGCACCTGGTGGCGGGCATCGATCACCCCGAGGAGCAGGGTCACGATCTCTTCCATCGCCTTTCGCTTTCCCGTGTCCCCGAAGCTATCCCGGTTGGCGATCACCACCGTGTAAGACTCCATGATCTGGCCGATAATCTTCAGGCCGTTTCGCTTAAGTGTTGTCCCGGTCTCGGTCAGGTCGACCACCACGTCCATCAGGTCAGGCACCTTAGCCTCGGATGCACCAAAGGAGTGGAAGAGCTCGACCGGGATCCCCAGCCGCCCGAAAAACTCGCGGGTGATCTCCGGGTACTCGGTGGTCACCCGGCTGTTTGCCCGGATCCGGGACACATCATCGATCGGTTCGCTCTCGTGGACCGCGACAACGATCCTGACCGTCCCCTCGCCGGTCTTGCTGTAGGAGAGGCGTGCCACCTCCCGCACCCGGGAGCCGGTCTCCTTCACCCAGTCGAGGCCCGAGATGCCGAGGTCAAAGTAACCCATCTCGACATACTTGGGGATCTCCTGGGGCCGGAGGATCTTCACCTTGTCGATGCGGTGGTCAGAGATGACCGGGCTGTAGTCCCGCTCCCCACGCTTTACCTCGAGGTCTGCCTCCTTGAAGAGCTGCAGGGTCTGCGCCTCAAGGCTCCCCTTGGGAAGTGCGATGGAAATCATGGTGTACTCATTTTGCCCGGGAAGGGAAAAAAAGTATTCAGGAGAGGGAGTGGACGATCAGGCCCGAGAGGAGCTTTGGTTCAAACCAGGTGGACTTCGGGGGCATGATCCCGTTTCTGTCGGCGATGGATAACACCGTCTCCACCTCCACCGGCTGCAGGGAGAAGGCCACCGCGAACTCGCCCCGGTCGACCATGGCCTCGAGATCGGCGATCGGCCGGGCCCCGCCAAGGTACTGGAGGCGGTCGTCACCCCGCGGGTCAGTGATGGAGAGGATCCGCTCGAGCACCTCGTGCTGCAGGACCGATACATCGAGGGCCTCGATGGGATCGGATGGAGGATCGCCCCTCGCCCGGCACTCGTACCAGGTACCGCCGATGTACATGTGCATGAGGTGGCCGTTGCCCGGAATTTTCGGGGTGATCTGGTATGCGGAGCGGTCGACAGCCCCGCAGGGGGAAATCCCGTAGGAGCCGGAGAGCGCTTCCATGAACTCCTCGCGGGACCGGCCGCCGAGATCGCGGACCATGCGGCTGTAGCCATGGACCCGGATCCCTGAATCGGCGAAGAGCACTCCCATGAACCGGTCCGCTTCCCCACCGCCGCACCCCTCATTCCGCCGCTTTGATGCGACATTGACCGCAGACTTTGCCCGGTGATGGCCATCGGCGATGTAGAGGCGGCCGGTCCAGGAGAAAAGTTCCTCGATCCGGGCCAGGTCGCGGGGATCGGATACCCGGAAGATCCGGTGGACCGAGCCATCGTGCCACCGCACCTCGGCACAGGGAGGAAGCGTGCCGGCAAGGTCGCTGATGAAACGGGCCAGCGGTTCCCGGTCCCGGTAGATCAGGACAACCGGGCCGGTATTGGCGTTCACCGCATCGATATGCCGGGTCCGGTCTTCCTCCTTGTCGTAACGGGTCTGCTCGTGGCGCCGGATGACCCCGGACTCGTAGTCCTCCACCGAAAGGCAGCAGGCAAGCCCGGTGAAGGTCTCTTTCCGGGTGCTGACCCGGTAGATGTAGAATCCCGGGCTCTGGTCTTCCAGGAACACCCCGGCCGACCGGAGTTCATCGAACCGCTCCCTGGCCCGGGCATATACCCGGTCATCGTGAGGGGGAATGTCCGGGAGCTCGGCATCGGGACGGCTTATCCGCAGGAAACTCATCGGGTTCTCCCTGATGATTGCGGATGCCTCTTCGCTGGTGACCACGTCGTAGGGGACCGCTGCAACCCCGGATGCGGCATCCGGCCTCGGCCTGATTCCGGCAAAACGAAATATCTTCACCATGGATTAACCCGGGGCTCTCTCTACTAATTTTGCCTGTACCTATATTAGTCCAGTGGCCCACCTGTACAGGAGCATGGGCGCCGAGATCACCATAAGAAAGGCACGGCAGGAAGACATCGGCGCAATTGCGGCGATCGAGGCCGAATCGTTCCCGGATCCCTGGGATGCCGGGATAATCGCCGAGACCCTTGCCCACTTTCCCTCTACGTTCTTTGTCGCGGAACACATGGGAAAGGTGGTCGGCTTCATCATCGGGGGAACCGAGGATACCGGCGAGCAGGTCTACGGCCACATCTGCAACCTCGCCGTCACCGGCCCATGCCGGGGGCTCGGGGTGGGCAGGATGCTCGTCCGACGGGCCGAGCGGCAGTTTGCCATCAACCTGGCCACCGGGGTGCAGCTCGAAGTCCGGGTGTCAAACCTTGCCGCCCGGCAGTTTTACCGCCGCCTAGGCTACAGGGAGGTTTTCATGGTCGACTGCTACTACGCAAACGGCGAGGACGCGGTGGTCATGGTAAAGTGGTTCCGCTTCTAGCGGCCGAGCTGCTGGTGGGCGCGGGCCAGGTGCTGTGCCCCTAGCGCCCCGAGCAGGGAGAGCTCCCCGGCAAGCACCGCACAGGCGATGATCTCCGCAAACTTCTTCGCGTGCGTCCCCGGCGGGTCCCCCCCGCCGGCAACCCCGAGAAGGGTGAGGCATTCGTGCTGGGTTGCGATCCCCGTCCCACCCCCCACCGTTCCGACAGGAAGCGAGGGAAGCGTCACCGAGACATAGACCCCGCCCTCCGCAGGGTCGACCGTGGTGATGGCCAGGCTCCCTTCAACTACATGGGCCGGGTCCTGCCCACAGGCGATGAACAGGGCGGCAACTATGTTTGCGGCATGGGCATTGAAACCAAAAGACCCTGCGCGGGCCGATCCCACCAGGTTCTTGCGAAGGTTCACCTCGGCAAGGGTGGCAGCGTCGGTCTTGAGGACATCCCGGACAAGGTCATCGGGGAGAAAGACGCCTGCAGCAACAGACCGGCCCCTCCCCATGACCAGGTTGACCGCGGCCGGCTTCTTGTCGGTGCAGAAGTTTCCCGAGAGGGCGATGAGGCGGGCGCCGGTCGCCCCCGCGATAATTTCGGCGGCCTTTGCGCTGGCAATGGTCACCATGTTCATCCCCATGGCATCCTTGCTGTCGAACTCCAGGCGGACAAAGACGCTGGTCCCCCCCGTGGCCGTGGTGATGCCGGTAAGTTTCCCGTGGGAGGTGGTACTCTCGGCGGCCCTGGCGATCTCTTCGCGGTGTGAGGCAACCCAGTCGCAGATGCTCCTGGCGTGGGGAATATCCCGGGCGGCAAAGACCGGTGCCCGGGTAATCCCGTCCCGGAAGATGCGGGCTTCCGCACCGCCGGCCCGGGTGATAACCCCGCACCCCCGGTTCACCGAGGCCACCAGCGCTCCCTCGGTGGTCGCCAGCGGGATGAAGAACGAGCCGTTCGCGTACTCCCCCTTTACCAGGAGTGGACCGGCGACCCCGACCGGGACCTGGACGGTGCCGATCATGTTCTCGCAGTTCCTGGCAGCAGCCCGGTCGATGGGGATAGAAAACGATCCGGTCGCGGAGAGATCGGTTCCTGTCTCCTGCTCGATGAAGGCCCGCCGTACCCTCACCGCCTCCTCAGGAGGAAGCCCGGACTCGAGCGCATAGAGTTTCAGCGACCCTTTTTTCAGCCTCTCGAGATAATCTTCCATGATACTAGTTTCACTTCCGGGATAAATATGGAACAGGACCAGTGGGCGCTGCGGGTGCCCCGCAGCCAGGGAGAAGGGGAGCGGCTGCGCCTTGCAAAGACCGGGCTCCTCGACCGGAGCCTCAGGCCGAAAGTTGATGGCGATACTCTCCTGATCCCGGTGGTGGAAGAGATCGCGGGCGCAGAACGGACAGCCTTCCAGCAACGCGGCAGGACCCTGGAGCTCCCGCGTCACGAGCTGATCGGGGGGATCGCCATCATGCTCGAGGAAAACCCGGTCGCAGCCGGGGAGCTGCTGGCCTCCCGTCCGTCCCTTCACACGGTGCTCTTCCCGGTAAGCGATGTGGAGGGGGAGTATCGCACCCGGCGCTTCAGGGTGCTTGCCGGGAAGGACACCACCCGGACGACCTGCATCGAGTACGGGAAGCGGTTCGAGATCGATCTCGCGGAGGCCTATTTCTCGCCACGGCTGGCAACGGAACGGCAGCGTATCGTCTCCCGCATGGGAGAAGGCGAGCGGGTGCTCGACATGTTTACCGGGGTCGGGCCGTTTGCCCTCTCCCTTGCGGACCGGGCATCGCTGGTGGTGGCAGTCGATACCAACCCGGGCGCAATCAGCCTCCTTGAACGAAACATCCGGCAGAACCGTGCCCTAAACGTGCTCCCCTTTCTTGCCGACGCCTCGCATGTCCGGGGCATACTCCCACGGACCTTTGACCGGATCATCATGAACCACCCGACCGGCGCCATCCCCTTCCTGCCGGAGGCGTTTGCCCTGTGTCGCCCGGGAGGCTCGATCCACTGCTACGTCCTCCAGGAGACTGAAGGGGAAGTCCTCCCGGAGATCCGGAATTATCGCATCCGGGAGGTCAGCGAACGCTACGTCCGCTCCTATTCACCGGGAAAATGGCACGCGGTGTACGATATCGTTACGGGATGAGCGTGAGGAAGAACCTCTCCCGGGCAGTGCATCATCCCGGAAAAAAGTGCTAATCGGTTGCAACCAGCACGTTGGATGCTTTGACAACCGTTGACACATTCTTTCCCACGGCAAGCTTCATACGATCTGCAGAGGTCTTGGTGATAAGCGAGGTTATCTCCAGTCCCCCGGGCAGTTCGATGACCAGTTCGGCAAGGATCTGGCCGTACTTGATCGACTTGATTTTTCCTTTGAACACGTTTCGGGCGCTGATTTCCATAAACATCACCGTGCAGACTTGTCAACAGCACTATAAAGACTTTCATGTCGTGACAAAATTACCCCGGTGGTGGACCGGGAAAAAAGAGGTTATTCTGCGGGAGCGTACTTGGTCCCGTAATAGATGACCCCGCTTTTTCCATCGGCTGCGATCTTCCTGAAGACTGGTCGCACCCTCATGCCGATGCGGACTTCGTCCGGGGCACAGACCAGCTGGGCGGTGATCCTCGGGCCTTCATCGAGCTTCACGATGGCCAGCACGTAGGGGGTCATCTGCTCGAACTGCTCGCTCGCCGTCCTGATGACCGTGTGGGTGACCACCGTCCCCTTCCCGGAAAACCTGTAATCGACGATGTTGCCCGCCCTCCGGCAGTCGGGGCAAAACGACCGCGGGGGGAAGAAACACTGACCGCACCTGGTGCAGGTGGTCCCGACCAGGTTGTAGCGCTGGGGGATCTTTCTCCAGAACCGTGCAACGGACATGGCCATCACACCCCGAGGATGTGCACGGCGACCGTAGCCCCGGTGCCTCCCACGTTGTGGGTCATCCCGATCTCTGCTCCCTCTACCTGGCGCTTCCCGGCCTCGCCGCGCAGCTGCTGGACCACTTCGAAGACCTGCTTGATCCCGGTCGCTCCCACCGGGTGGCCGCAGGCCTTGAGGCCGCCGCTGGTGTTGACCGGGATATCCCCGTTGAGCGCCGTCGCCCCCTCCCAGGTCATGCGCCCTGCCTCGCCTTTCCGGCAGAACCCTAGGTCCTCGATGGCGCAGATCTCGGCGATGGTGAAGCAGTCATGCACCTCGACCAGGTCGATATCGGTTGTGGAAAGCCCGGATGCGGCAAACGCACGCCTCCCGGCGGCCACCGTTGCGTCGAGCGTGCTGATATCGCGCCGGTCGTGGAGGGTGATGGTGTCGCTTGCCTGGGCACTGGCCAGCACCTTTATGGGGGTATCGGTGAACTCCCGTGCCCTTTCAAGCGGCGCAAGGACCACTGCGGCGGCCCCGTCCGTGATGGGGGAGCAGTCGAAGAGGCGGAGCGGGTCGGCGACCAGGGACGATTTGATCACGGTGTCGATGGAGATCTCCTGTCTGAACTGGGCGATGGGGTTTCTCGCCCCGTTGTAATGGTTCTTTACCGCCACCTGCGCGAGCTGCTCGCGGGTGAGGGGGTAGCGGTTCATGTAATCGGTGGCGATCATGGCGTAGAGGCCGGGGAAGGTTGCCCCGACAAACCCTTCCCACTCGCGGTCTGCGGCCCCGGCCAGCGCATCGACGCTCGCCCCGGAGGCGACATCGGTCATCTTCTCGACCCCGGCGGCCACCACGATGTCCTCCATGCCTGAAGCCACGGCGATGACCGCCTGCCGGAAGGAGAGGCCTCCCGAAGCGCAGGCGGCCTCGACCCGGGTCGCGGGGATATGGTGTGATGCAAGCCCGGCATAATCGGCGATGAGGGCCCCGATATGCTCCTGCTCGACGAACCGGCCGGCGCTCATGTTCCCGACATACAACCCGTCGATCTGTTCCCCGGCAACCCCGGCATCTTCGAGGGCAAGGATACCGGCTTCCACGAAGAGGTTCCGGAATGAACTGTTCCACTTCTCCCCGAAGGTGGTGCACCCTGTCCCGATAACGGCAACGTCTCTCATTTCTGCATCACGATCTTTCCCTTGTGCCTTGCATACCGTGCATAGTCGATGTAGATGGGGTTTGCGAGGAGCTGCCCGACAAGCGGCGCAGCATCCCGTCGGAACGAACCGGATTCGATGGCATCGGTAACCTCGATATCGAAGGCATCGCTGCCCGCCCCCGATCCAAACGAGGCCACGAAGATTCGGTCGCCTGGCTTAGCGACATCAAGGGTTGCCGCAAGCCCGATCATCGATGACCCGCTGTAGGTATTGCCAAGCTCCGGCACCACCAGGCCGGGCCTGATCTGTTCGGGCAGGAACCCGAGGACCTTTGCCACCCGCTGGGGGAACTTGGCGTTCGGCTGGTGGAAGACGGCATAGGTGTAGTCTTTTGGGCATTTCCCGGTCTGCTCGAAGAGCAGCCGGACCGCACCCTCGATGTGCCGGAAATACCCCGGCTCCCCGGTAAACCGGCCGCCGTGGCGCGGGTAGTCCTGCCCCTCGCGGCGCCAGAAGTCGGGAGTGTCGGTGGTAAACGAGCAGGTGCGGTGGATCAGGGCGATCGGGTCATCCATGCCGATCACGTAGGCAGCCCCCCCGGCCGCAGCGGTGTATTCGAGTGCATCGCTGGGAGCGCCCTGGGCAACGTCAGAGCCGATGGCAAGGCCGAAGCGGATCATGCCGCTTGTTGCAAGCCCCATGCAGGTCTGGATCGCCGCGGTTCCCGCCTTGCAGGCAAACTCGTAATCGGCAGCGGTCATGAAGGGGGTGGCGCAAATGGCCTCCCCTACCGTGCAGGCCGTCGGCTTGACAGCGTAGGGGTGTGATTCCGAGCCGACATAGACCGCCCCGATATCCCCGGGGTCGATATCCCTTCGGGCCAGTGCGTTCCTGGCCGCTTCGACGGCTATTGTCGCAGTATCCTCGTCGAGGTCTGGGACCGATTTTGAAAACACACCCAGTCCACCAGTGATATCGTTGGCGTTCGCCCCCCATACCCGGGTTATCTCCTCGACCTTAATCCTGTAGCGGGGGATGTATACCCCGTAGGTGATGATTCCTACCATTGCTTATCCCTCAAAACGCTCATGATCTCCTCGGTCCGCATCGCGGTGCACAGCACCGTGATATGGTCGCGCTCGGCCATCTTCGGCACCAGCGGGTGGACGAGCTCCGGCTCGATTCCCTGGAGAACCACGCACCGGGGCTTGAAAGGGGTGACCCGGATGGCCACCATGGGCGACTTGCCGGACGTCACTTCTGAAAAGATCAGGGCCCGCTCGGTGCTCCAGCCGTAAATGCGGTTGAACTCGTTGCTTGAGAGCTGGGTGATCGCGTTCAGGCTGTTGACGATCGTGTACCCGTAAATTGACTGGGAAAGAGAGCCGCAGACCACCCTGCAGCCAAGCGCCCCGGCAAAGGAGCCCAGGGGAACCGGTTGCGGGTAGTCGTGGATGTCGTAGATGACGTTGTCATCGAAGTCCGCATAGAGGATCTTTCCGAACTTCTTGATGTACTTGCCACCGTCTGCCTCATCGATGGACAGGATCGTGTCGACGATCTTTCCCACAACAGCTGTCCCCGGGCTCTTCCTCCTGCCGCCCTCGTAGTCGCTGATGACCGAGGGCGAGACTTCGAGCCGTTCGGCGAGCACTCCCTGGGGGATGTTGAAGCTCATCCGCCACTTCTTCAGGGCCTTGCCCGGGGAGTCTGAAAGCGTTATCTCGCCGGCCATCTTCTCGGCCAGCTGATGACGCACATCAGATTTCATGCCATATGATGAAGAGAGGGGGGCTGATATAATTAACGAATGTGGATTCGACATTCCCCGAATCGGTGGAAGAAAGGATACTCATAAATAATAAGCATCTCAATTTTGGTACGTATGATCATGCCCGAGGATCTCCAGTGCCTCAAGGTGCTGGCCCTCATGGGAGGCCTGAACGGGCCGGTTCGGGTCTCCTCCCAGTCGCTTGGCACCGCGCTTCGCACAAGCCCGCAGACCGCCTCGCGGCGTCTCCAGGCCCTTGAGCGCCGGATGCTCCTGGCGCGGGCGGTTGGTACCGACGGGCAGTCCATCACCATAACCCGGGGCGGGAAGGAGGAGCTCAGGCGCGAGTTCTCGGACTACTGCCGGCTCTTTTCCAAGGAATCGGAGTCCTGCTCCCTGTTTGGGTCGGTCATCTCGGGCCTTGGCGAGGGGAAATACTACATGAGCCTGGACCACTACGTGGAGCAGTTCTCCCGGGTCCTTGGGTTCGTCCCGTTCCCGGGGACCCTCAATATCAGGCTCCACCCCTCCAGCCTCTCCATACGAAAGCAGCTGGACCAGCGCGACTGGATCTCCATCGATGGGTTCACCGCCGATGAACGCTCGTTTGGAAACGCCCGCTGCCTGCCCTGCCGGCTGCACGAAACCCCCTGCGGTATCGTCATCCCGGGCCGGTCGCACTACCCTGATGATGTCCTGGAGGTCATCGCCCCGGTCTCGCTCCGGGAAACTTACCGGCTCGCGGATTCGGATACCATTGCCGTTGAGGTGGCACCATGATAAAGGACGCATTGAACGCACTGAGGGAGGGGAAATTCATTCTCCTCTACGATTTTGATGATCGGGAAGGGGAGACGGACTTTGCCATCAGGGCAGACCGGGTCATGCCGGCTGACGTGGCCCGCATGCGCCGGGATGGTGGCGGACTGATCTGCACGGCCATTCCGGCAGGCGCCGCGAACCGGCTCGGCCTCCCGTTTGCCACCGATCTCCTCCGATCCTGCCCGGGCATGGCGGGAATGGTCGGGCAGGTACCCTATGACCCGAAGAACCGCTCGTCCTTCTCACTGTGGGTCAACCACCGCGACACCTGGACTGGGGTGACCGACAACGATCGTGCCCTGACCATCAGGGCTGTCGCCGACCAGGTCAGGATGAGCATGAACGGTGGAGGGGAGGACTTCCATTCCCAGTTCCGCTCCCCGGGGCATGTCGCGCTTCTCAGGGCCGACGAGAAGCTCCTCGACCAGCGGAGGGGCCAGACCGAGCTCTCCATAGCCCTTGCAACCATGGCCGGGATCACCCCGGCGATCACCATCTGCGAGATGCTCGATGAACGGTCCGGCACCGCGCTCTCCAAGGCCGACGCCCGGGCATATGCCCGGAGCCACGGCCTGGTATTCGTCGAGGGATCGGAAGTAGTCGGGTCCTGGAAATCGACAACCTCCTGACCGGCATATCTTTTTTCTCATACCCGGCCGAATACTGGCACAGGAGCACACCGGCATGAAAGTCAGAATCATCCGCGAAGAATGCGTAAGCTGCGGCACGTGTGTCGATATCTGTCCTGAATTTTTTGAACTTGGAAAAAAGGATGCCCTCTCTCAGGTAGTGGAGAGGCACAGGGCCGACGGGAAACTGGACGAGGGGACGGTTCCCCCGGAGCTTGAGGAAGCGGTGAAGGATGCCGCCGACATGTGCCCCGTCCAGGTCATCCACACCGAATAGTCCTACTTCCTGGCCAGCGCCCGGAGCGAATCTTCGGGGAGCATCCGGGCGATCGAGAGCTTTGTCGGGCAGCGCCCGGGCTTGATCCCCTGGGCTTTTGCCGCATCCTTCAGTGTCTTCAGGTCAAGGCCCTCGAGCAGGTTGCGCAATTCCTTTTCATCCATGACGCGGAGATATTCGCGGATAAAAAATAAAGGTTGCGGAGTACCGCACTCACAGTGAAAGCTGGGAGAGGGCCTCGTACACCAGTTTCCGGAAGAGTGCCGGGTCGGTCTGGTATTCCTGCACGGCACGCTGCCCGTCCGGGGTCGTTCCGAGAGAATCGATCCGGTCGAGCGTTGCCTTTGCGCAGTCAAGCACCCAGCGGTCGCGTGTGTCCTTGTCCACCGCGGTAACCGATTCGCAACGGACCGATACCAGCGCCGCCCCGTCCGGGGTCTCGTACACGTTTGGTTTTCCCACCACGGCCACGAATGCCGGGGGCTCGATCCGGGCGATCTGCTGCATGGCCTCGGGCTGGTAGCTCCCGGCCATGATGAAGAAGGTCCCGGAAGGGTCGATCACCCGTGCCCGGTAGAAGAGGTTCTGGTCACCCTGCTTCTTCTTCTCGGTAAGGGTACCCACCAGGAAGACGCGGTTGCAGCGCTCGCCGGTCGGGAGCAGGACATACGTGGGACTCTTCTCATCATCACCCTCGCGGAAGTGAATCCTGCTCTCCCGCAGTTCCCCGGCAAAGACCCTCCTTGCCGGTTCCCGTTCGAAATCGCGGCGGAAAAAACCGCCCTTTGCCGGCGAGGCCATCATGGCGACCCCCCGGCGCGGTTCAGGAGCGCTGCAATCTCTTCGGGGTTGAACCGGAGAACCTCGCAGGACTTCACCAGCATGCGGGAATCGATCTCCCTGCCGGTGCAGACCAGGTAGCGGCCGAGGATGCGTTCCCGGAACCTGAGGAAGACCTCGTCTGTCCCAAGCGGGTTGTTCTCGGCGAGTTCCTTTGCCTGGTCCATGGACATCCCGACCAGCTGCTCGGCAACCTCCCGCTGGATGAGGATATCCTTGGTCACCTTCCCGTCATCGAGCCAGCCCTTGATCCGGAGGTCATAGAGGAACCCGGGCTGGATCTCGTGAACCGGGCAGTAGTTCTGCCGGGAGAGTACGCGGTTGCACCCTTCCACCGGGCACCGCTTGATCAGGCCAGATCCCGGGGCGATGTGGACGAGCGCCCCGGCAAAACTGGTATCCCCGCTGATGACCGCGATGTCCCCCTCTTCGGGGACCACGGTTGCGGAATTCAGGTTGAGCGAGTAGCGGCCGGAAAACTCGTCGACCATGGCATAGTAGAGGGAATATACCGTGCCCGGGACGAGCCGTTCTTTTCCCTCTTCTTTCCAGATGACGAACTTGACCGTCCCGCTCTGGTCGGCAAGGAGACCGCTCTGGTGCATACGGTCGTGGGTGACGTCCCACTCCTGGATCACCTTGGCCTTCACGCTCCCGATGCCGGGAGTGAGGTCGGCGATTGGGGTGATGGCGGGGATCAGGACCGTGTCCCGGGATATCCCGCGGATGACTGTTCCGGAGTGGATCTTCAGGTTGAGAGAGCCCCGGTACTCGTCAACCACGGCGGATTCGAACCTGTACCACTTTCCGTCTTCGAGGAGCGGCGCATTCGCCTTGGCCCATACCACGAAACGGACGGCACCCGTCGAATCAGCGAGGATGCCGCTCTGGGCAATGGCTGGCGAGGGGGAGCTCGTGAGCGAGACGACCTTTGCCTCCACGGTGGCCCATTCCCCGGGGAGAAGTGCATTCAGGCCCTTTTCCTCGCCGCCCGGGGTTCCAAGCCCGTTCAGGGAGAATTCCCGGGCAAGCTCGTTTAGCACCGTCCGTTCCGCCTCTCCCGGGGGGACGCCGAACTCTTCGACGAGGCGGCGGAGTTTTCCTGCGATCTTTACCGGGTCGGCCTCATGGCCCTTTGCTTTCACGTTCAGGGAGATTCTGGTTGCGGTATCGGAATAGTCCATACTCTTACATCTCCATAGAGAGCTGGCCAGCATTACCATGATAAAGGATGCGGGCGGGTGGTGAAACTGTCACGCAGCTGCAGTTTTAAGTACCTGTATCCGCAAACATCTGAGGTATGGAAATAACGGCAGACAGCACGATTTACGATCTTTTGAAAACAAAGCCGGAAGCAGCGGCAGTGCTCTTCAAGTTCGGGATGGGCTGCGTCGGGTGCGCGATCGCCCGCGGAGAGACCATCCGCGAGGCAGCGATGGTCCACGGCATTCCCCTGGAAGAGCTCACCGCTGCACTGGGCATCCCGGCATAACCCCCTCTGTTTTTCCCCGCCACATCACGAAGGCCCTCAGGGAGATGAGCGGCCCTGTTCCTGTATCCGCTTCTTCCGGGCTTTGAGCTCCCGGAGCGTTGCCCCGGGGTTTCGCAGCAGGTATTCGGTAATCTCCGGTTCGTGCAGGAGCGTGCAGGAGGCGCAGTTCCAGACCATTCCGTTCAGGGTCGAGCTCCCGACCCACTGCCCGAGCGATTCGTCACCGCAGGGGTAGAAGGGGCAGTAGCAGAAGTCGCACCGCTGGCCTTCGAAGTGACAGGGGTAGTAGGGGCAGTTCTCCGGCTCCCACTCCACCCAGTGCTCCCCGCCGTAGCGCGAGAAGATGAAGAAGGAAGGTGCATCCCGGACCACCGCCCCTTCGTGCCGTTTCATTGCAGCGGCCACACCGAAGGCGACCGCATGGCGCACCCGCCTCCCGACCCCGGTGACCGGTCCGGCATACTGGTGCACGACATCGCCTTCCGAGGCAACGATGACCGCATCGGTCGGCGTCCCGGTCAGGTCGTAGCCGTTCTCCGAAAGCGAGAGGACCTTGGCCTCCGTGGCGGTGATGATTCCCCCAAGCAGGGCGGCATCGGCCATCCCCTCCCTGCTGGTGATGATTATATTGATGGTCCCGGGACCGGGATCTTCATGGTTACGGATCCCGGCGGTGATAAAAGCGGTGATGAAATCATACTGGAATACACAGAGGTTCCTCATCTCCACGGCGGTCATCAGCCCGTAGTAATCCGGCGGGAGGCCATTGCGGGCAATGATCGTCCGGAGATCGCGTGCCGGGTCGTCATGGTCCCATTCCGGCGGGACGGAATGGTTCAGGAGCGTGCTGACCGACCCGATCCCACCACCGATCCCCGTGCTCGCCGCCCTGAAGTTTCCCCGGATGATGAGGGTCCTGTCCCGGAGGTAATACCTCATGCTATGTTGTAGCGTACCCGGTCCTTGAGTTCCTGCTGTTTCCCGGCATTCCACCCCGATACTTCCTGGAGGTACCCGGTCACCCGGCTTATCTGGACCACGTCATGGCATCCGCACTCCGGGCAGACCGGCTCTCCGCAAAGCGGGCAGTACTCGATCCCGGAGACGATATCGTGGGAGCAGTGGCAGTGGTCGAGGGGGCACATGATCACCGGGTGTTCATCGCCGCAGTTGGGACAGGGGGTGGTATCGACTATGAGGTGGCAGGTATGGCACTTGTAGCGCCGCTCTTGTGGAGGGATATCCGCGAGGCGCCTGTATTGTTGTGCCAGGCGTTTTTGTTCTTCAGTCCATTGCATACAGTAAAATGTTCCATTTCCGATTTAAACTTTGGGAATTGGTCAAAGTTGAGAAAAGGTTCCGGTCCGCCTCAGTTGACTCATAGGGGTCATCACCGGATCAGGTTCAGGATTTTCATCATCGGCGGAACGGTGCGAACTGCATTGCGGCTGCTGCCGGATCAGGAGCCCCGTAGATCTGCCTGCCGACAATAATGCCGTCCACTAGCCCGGCAAGGCTTTCGGCATTGCCGCCCTGGGCCCCGACCCCCGGGGAGTAGATCTTCTTTTCCCCGATGATCTGCCGGAGCACCACGACCCGGTCAGGGCGGGTGGCCGGGGCGATGATGCCGTCCGCCCCAATCCAGGCGGCAAGCGCGGCGATACGTTCCGCGGTGCCGCCGTGGAAGAACTCTTCTGCCCCGGGATGGCTCATCTCGGCCACCACGTAGCATTCACCCCCGGCATCATGGGCGACACCGGTGCATGCCCTGACCGAATCGCTGCCGCAAAAACCGTGGCAGATGATCGCCGAGAACCCGTGGTCGAACACCTGCCGGGCAATCAGGATGTTGGTGTTCGGGATGTCGGCCACCTTGAAGTCGGCGATGAGCGGCAGGCCGAAGTCTGCAAGCTCCCGGGCAAAAGGGAGTCCTGTGGAGAGCACCAGGGGGTAGCCGACCTTGATGGCATCGATATGCGGGGCGCACAGCCCGGCAACCCGGAGCGCCTCTTCCCGGCCCTCGACATCTAGGGCGAGGATCAGCGCGGTCATTTCGCCATCCGCTCCATGACCGCCGCCACGAGGACGGGGAGGGTGATGGTCGCATCGCCGTACACGGTCACCGCTGCCGCCTCTTTGCTTACCTTGCCCCACGACCGGGCCTCGTCAAGCGTTGCGCCGGAGAGTCCCCCGAGGTCGGGCCGGTCACCGGTCAGCTGGACGGCGTAAGAAAACCCGTTCGGAGTCATCAGCATGCCCTGGAAGATGAAGTTCTTCGGCACCCCGCCGCCCACCAGCAGCGCCCCGGCCCGTTTTGCCGAGAAACAGATATCGAGGAGGGCCTTCATGTCGAGAAACGCGTCGACCGAGATCTTCCCTGTCTGGGAGTAGAGCCAGCACTGGAGCCCGATCATCGAGTCGGCCACCGCCGGGCAGAATACCGGGACCCCGTTTTGTGCAGCGGTGGCCAGGATACCGCGGCCGAGCCGCCGGCCAAGCAGGGAGAGGAGTTCACAGATGGGGTAGGTCGCGCCCGGGTCGAGGAGGGAAAGGCTTTCCTGGATGAACTCCTCGAAGACGATGAAGGCATCGCTTGGAAGAAACACGTCGTAGATGCGGTTGATCTCCTCGTCCCGGAGATCTGTATCAGAGCATACCGCGGAGCCGTGGTAGTGCCGGCACCCCAGGGCCTCGATGATGTCATGGGTGAGGTTTGCCCCTGTGCTTACCAGGATATCGATGTGTCCGGCGGCGATAAGATCGGAAACGATCGCCCCCATGCCGGCAGGGACCATCGCCCCGGCCAGCCCGAAAAACTTGGTGACCTCCGGGTCCCGGAGCATCCGTTCACAGATATCGGCCGCCCGTCCCAGCGCCCCGCCGTTGTAGGCCCCGGCCCGGGAGAGCTGCACAACGAGCTCGTTCACGCTCATCCCGGGACGGATCGCGACCTGCTCGACCGGGTCCCCGCATTCCATGAGAGGATCATAAGATGCCTGATGGGTTATAACTGCGTTCCCTCATGGCCAGGTGGCCCCCGCACCAGAGGCCGGGCGAGGTGGCGGCGGGCAGACGGCGGCACTTCGTACCACCCGCAGGCGATTTCCCGCTCGATTACCGACCGTTCCGGCTCCCGGGACCGCCTGCCACATTCCCGGCACTTGTATCCTTTCCCGGTGCCCGCGCTGGTCATCCGTTTTCCGCAGGCAGCGCAGCGTGGCGGACGGGTCCGGACCACCGGTACAACAGCGCTGACGAGGATCTTTTCAAGGTTGATGCTCTGCCGCTTGTAACTCCCGGCAACGGTGACCTCGTCGCCGGGAAAAAGGAGCCTGACTGTATCGCGAAACCCTCTGGTCGGCTCGTAGGCCATGCAGCGCACCGATCCTTCTCCATCACCAAGAGAAAAGGAGACATGTCCTCCTGCCCCGGTGACGGGCGGTGATGTGACCGTGCCGCATAGCAGGTAGGAACAGCCTTCTTTCAGGTGCCCGATCCGGCCGGAAATGAGATGGGCATCGGTTCCCTGGTTGGTGAGAAAGACCTGCTCGATTCCGGGCGGCTCGGACAGGACATACCCCCTGGCTTTTTTCACAGAACCCGGCGAGTCTCCCCGGATCCCGAAGAGCACCGGGTCCGGTGTATGGGGCACGCAGACAACGAGGCCGTATTCCCGGTCGACCGTGTCCCAGGTATGGGGCCAGGTCTCGCAATCCGCGGTAAAGACGCTCTGCCGGTCGACCAGGCGGGGGGTCCCCCACCGTCCCGGAGATCGGTAAGCGAGGAGTTCCCAGGTGGCATCGTCAAATGCAGAGGCCGCGGCTGCTGCCGCCCCGATCAGGCCCCTCTGGTTCTTGTAGCCCCGGAAGAGGGCGCCCTCTTCCTCGAGCAGTGCAACCGCCTCGTCGATCCTGCAGAAGTCCTGCACGGCCTTTTTGTAGAACCTTGAAGGGAGTGGACGGTCTGCCACGACTACCCCGGGATTGGTCTCATCGAAAGACAGCTCGGCAAGATCATCGACCAGGCGGCAGGCAATGGAAAATGCCGTACCGGGATCGCCCGTACACTCGATGCAGACCGCGGCATTCCCCCGGGTCTTGTGGACGACATTGGGGTTTAAGCGGACGAGTCTGATCTCTTCCACCCGAATCCCTGCTTCATCCAGCCTCCGGGCCAGCACTGCCCCGAGGTAAGTCGTGCACATCCCGGCCGGGGAATCCGTATCGTCGATGCCGATCCGCATCCTGCACCATTATTTATAATGCAGGGCGCTATATCCATTCTCAAAGGAGAAATGTCACAGGATCGCCTCCTCCAGATGGTCATCTCCGTCCTGCTCATGGCCCGGTTCCGGGTCTCGGAACGCTTCTCCATGCGGCCGCGGAGCTTCGACCTCATCGCCAGCAACCGGGAGACCCTCCTCATCATCAAGGTCGTCTCTCACATCGACAGCGTGAGCGAAGAGACTGCCCGCGACCTCGACCAGATCTCCCTTTACCTGAAGGGCTCGCCCCTCATCATCGGGGAGCGGGCGAGGGATGCCGAGCTGGAGCGGGGCGCGGTCTACGTTCGCTACGGGATCTACGCAGTCAGCGTTGCGACCCTCTACGATTCCCTTGTCGAGCAGGTACCTCCCCTGGTCTATGCTTCACCCGGAGGCCTGTATGTCAACATCAACGGCGAAGTGCTCCGCGAGGAACGGGAGCGGCGAAACCTCTCGCTTGGCGACCTTGGAAACCTGCTCGGGGTATCCCGGCGGACCATCAGCAAGTACGAGAGCGGGATGGGGACGACGCTCGATATCGCCCTCAGGATCGAGGAGATCTTTGATGCCGCACTGGTCCGGGCTATCGACCTCATGAAGCACGAGCCCCACTTCCCTGACGAGCCGCAGCAGGCAGACGATCTCCCGATGGGGTTCCTCGAACGGATTGGCATGAAGCTTCACACCCTGCAGCGGGCCCCGTTCCAGGCACTGATCGAGTTCTCCGACCATACCATCCTGACCGGTTACGGCGAGGCGAACAAAGTGGTCAGGCGCGCTGCGCTGATCGGGAACATCTCGCAGGTGACCGGGTCACATGCCATGTGCGTGATCACCGACTACTACAAGCAGAAAAAGATCGGGAGTACGCTGGTAATCGGAGAGCAGTGCCTGCACCGGGTTGCCGATGGAGAAGAGCTGATCGAGATGATCGATAGTCCCGGTCCTGCCGGTTAAACAGAAAACCAGTCGTTTCGATGGTTGATTGGGAGTCGCACTGCCTGTTTTCCAGTGAAGCTGATCGATCTGTCTGAAGGCAACACGAAAAAGCAGGTCTATATCCCTGAGAAAAATAGCATAAGTATTGATATTCCATCCTCCAAAAGTGGGGGTAATGCCGGAAACGCCAGCTGACAATCCTTCAACCCCGATAAAGTCAAACCCCGGGTGGAAATCACAATATATCCTGCTCTCCCTTCCACTGAAAGATCGCCTCACCGGACCTGAACAGGCATTGATCGCCTCAATAGAGAGAAAACCCAAAAAAAGTGGCTTTATTTTTGAAATCGATGACAACTATTTACACTTCTACCTCAAGTCCCTGGATCTTGAGGCATTCAGGAAATCTGTTTTCTCGTCCATTGAGCGCGAAAGAGGGCAACCGGAAAGATATACCCGGGTCAACCAGTTACTCACCGATTTGCTTGGAAGGATCGAAAGTATCCGCAGTTACGGGATAAAAGGAAAAAAACGCATTTATGTCGATTATAACAAGGAGCGCAAAGTAGAAAACAGGCAGAATAAAGTCAAAAACCGCGGGTCCCATTATTATGCCGAAGGAAATGTATTTGACAGGACCAGCAACGAACTGCCCGAAGAGTTCAGAAACAGGATAATTGCCGGGGATAGTGAAGCAGAGCTTAAGAAACTCCCCTCCAACTGCATTGACCTGGTTGTCACTTCACCTCCCTACAACTTTGGGCTGGGTTACGACACGTCACAGGATGGAATAAACTGGGAGGAATATTTTGCCAAGCTGTTCAGGATTTTTGATGAGTGTACCCGGGTTTTGAAATATGGCGGAAGGATTGTGATTAATATCCAGCCGTTATTTTCAGACTACATCCCGAGCCACCATATAATCTCCAGCCATCTCATGGATAAAAAACTCATATGGAAGGGAGAAATCCTCTGGGAGAAGAATAATTATAACTGTAAATACACGGCCTGGGGGAGCTGGAAAAGCCCGAGCAGCCCCTATCTCAAGTATACATGGGAATTCCTGGAGATATTTGCCAAAGGAGACCTGAAAAAAGAGGGGAAACCGGAGAATATTGATATTAATGGCGAGGAATTCAAAAAATGGGTCGTTGCAAAGTGGTCAATTTCACCTGAAAGGAGGATGGATGCGTATGATCACCCGGCAATGTTTCCCCAGGAACTGGTTGAACGGGTTTTAAAATTGTTCAGTTACGAGGGCGACATAATACTTGACCCATTCAACGGGGTCGGGACCACATCGGTTGTTGCAAAACGGCTCCACCGGGATTATATCGGGATAGACGTATCAGGGAAATATTGCAAGGTCGCCGAAAGGAGAATAAAGGAACTATTGCCTTAAGGTCGGTAACCACCCTTTAATGGAAACGATCCGGGTCTTGCGCGGATCAACCGCGATGCATAACGCGCCGGAAGATCCGTCGGCGGCCTTTTCCATATCACGGCCACGATTCATAATTTTTATATAGAACCACAAACCAATTTTATCGCTACAAAGTGGTGAATACCATGTCACAGCAGCTTGGAGGACAACCAATTCTTATCCTGAAAGAAGGAAGTTCACGCACCCGTGGACGCGATGCACAGGGCATGAACATCACTGCCGCAAAGGCGGTGGCAAGCGCCGTACGGACCACGCTCGGGCCGAAGGGCATGGACAAGATGCTCGTCGACACCATCGGGGATGTCGTCATCACCAACGATGGGGTCACCATCTTAAAAGAGATGGACATCGAGCACCCTGCAGCCAAGATGATGGTGGAGATCGCAAAGACCCAGGATGACGAGGTCGGCGACGGGACCACCACGGCGGTGGTAATTGCCGGCGAGCTCCTGAAGCGGGCCGAGGACCTGCTCGAGCAGGATGTTCACCCTACGGTCATCGCCCAGGGATACCGCCAGGCATCCGAGAATGCCCGGGAGATCCTGAACAGCATCGCCATCGCCATCAAGGGATCCGACAGCGCCATGCTCCGGAAGATCGCCGAGACGGCCATGACTGGCAAAGGTGCGGAGTCAAACAAGGAGAAGATGTGCGAGCTCGTGGTCAGGGCGGTCACCATGGTGGCCGATGAAGACGGGACGGTCGACAAGGACAACATCAAGGTCGAGAAGAAAGTCGGCGGGTCCATCGACGATTCCGAGATCGTGGAAGGGGTCCTGATCGACAAGGAGCGGTTGCACCCGGCCATGCCGAGAAAGGTGAAGGATGCAAAGATCCTCCTCCTGAACGCAGCGGTCGAGTTCAAGAAGACCGAGGTGGATGCCGAGATCAACATCACCAGCCCCGACCAGCTCCAGGCCTTCCTTGACGAAGAAGAGCGGATGATCAAGAACATTGTCGACAAGATCATCGCCTCCGGTGCAAACGTCCTCTTCTGCCAGAAGGGAATCGATGACATCGCCCAGCACTACCTTGCCAAGGCCGGCGTCTTCGCCGTACGGCGGGTCAAGAAGAGCGACATGGAGAAGCTTGCCCGGGCGACCGGCGGAAGCCTCATCTCGAGCATCGATGCCATCAGCGGCGATGAACTCGGGTGGGCAGGGCTCGTCGAGGAGAAGAAGGTCTCAGGCGAGGAGATGATCTTCGTGGTGGAGTGCAAGAACCCAAAAGCGGTCTCGATCATCGTCCGCGGCGGGACCGAGCACGTGGTCGACGAGATCGAGCGCGCCGTCGATGACGCACTCCGGGTCGTCGGCGTGGTCTTTGAGGACAAGAAACTGGTAGCTGGCGGCGGATCGCCTGAGATCGAGCTCTCGCTCCGGCTTCGGGAATACGCGGCAAGCGTGGGCGGCCGTGCCCAGCTGGCCATCGAGGCTTTCGCCAACGCCCTCGAGATCATCCCAAGGACGCTCGCTGAGAACGCAGGGCTCGACCCGATCGACATGCTGGTCGAGCTCCGGGCCGCTCACGAGAAGGGGAAGAAGACCGTGGGGCTGAACGTGTTCGAGGGCAAGGCCGAGGACATGCTCAAGGCCGGCGTAGTCGAGCCCCTCAGGGTCAAGACCCAGGCCATCGCCAGCGCTACCGAGGCAGCAGTCATGATCCTCCGGATCGACGATGTCATCGCCGCATCCAAGACTGCAGCCCCACCGGAAGGAGGCATGCCCCCGGGTGGCATGGGCGGCATGGGTGGCATGGGTGGCATGGGTGGCATGGGTGGCATGGATTACTAGATCCACCGTCGTTTCCACCAGCACCATACCTTTTTTTGCCTGAAAGCCGGGATAACTTCCTTATTGATCACGCCTGACGAACCGGTTCATCTTCGCCCGGGAGCTCGGTAGTTCATACATTGGGAGCCGGGTGGCCAAACCCCGGATCCGCGGCCGGTCTCGAGTAGCGGACCGGTTCACCATCGGCCGGGAAACAGGGGCTACTTTCTTATAGACCGATCCCAGAATTATCATACATGATGGACCGGTTCATATTCACCAGGTACCGGACCACGTGCTACAATTGCGGGGAGGAATCCGACCAGGTAATCAAGGCGGTCCCCTACCAGGCACAGGTCATCTGCCAGAACTGTGGCGCCACCCGGATATTTGTCCCCCGGATCGAGGACGTGGCAAAAGCCGGGAGTTACACGCCGATCGGGTGCTTCGATGTCTGGCAGCTGGTCACCATGGCAGCCTGCCGGCACTGCCGGGTCACCGGTCCCCATGACCTGACCATCGGGTGCAACCACTTCACCGTCCGGTGCCGCAACTGTGACTTCACCCACTTCTACAAGTTCGATCTCGAGTATATCGGCCAGTGCCCGATCGAAGAATAACCTACTTTTCTTCCCGCTCCATGGAAATCGCTTTCTTCGGGCACTCGCGGGCGCAGATCCCACAACCCTTGCAAAAATCAAGATCGACCTCGAGATCCTCGCTGATGGCCGCATCCGGGCAGTACATCGCGCAGAGGCCGCAGGCATTGCATTTCTCCCTGTCCACCACGGGCCGGAACACCCGCCAGGACCCGGTCTTTCCCGATGACCCCTGCTTTGGCCTGCTCATGGCCAGGTGCCCGCTCATAGCACCAGCTCCTGGTAGGCGGCTTCGGCCGCCCTGGTGTTCCGGTCATCGGAAAACATATCGGATATCGCTTTCTTTGCAGAGTCCATCGAGATTATCTCCAACTTTGCCAGTGCACCGAGTACCGGTGTATTCAGGATCGGGCTTCCGGCAATCACCAGGTTGAGGGAGAGCGCGATCCCGGTCAGGTCGACTGCGTAGGTGACATGGCCGGAAACCTCCCTTGTCCCGGTTGCATTCATGATCACTTTACCATCGGGCTTCAGTCCATGGAAGACATCGACCACGTCCATGACGCTCGTATCGAGGATCACCACAAGGTCAGGGCTCCGGATCTGGCTGTAGACCCTGATCGGGTGGTCATCGATCCGGACGTAGGAGACCACAGGCGCCCCCCGCCGTTCGGCCCCGTAGAACGGGCAGGCGGTGGCATACTTGCCGTCGTGGAACGCGGCCAGCGCCAGCATCCGTGCGGCGGTCACCCCTCCCTGTCCTCCGCGGGAGTGGATCCGGATCTCATACATCGTCACTCACCCCAAACCACCTTTCTTCACCGGGTTTTCGCTCCCGGACAAACGATGCGATGTCGTCAAAGGTGACTTCCTGGCCGCCAAGCCCGGCGATAACAGAGTAGGGATCGACCCGGTACCTGCTCTTCAGGCTCTGGGCGAGGATCCCCCCGAACCCAAACGAATAGTCGCGGTCGATTACCACCAGGTCGCGGCCGTCCAGGTCAAGTTCCGGGAATGGCCGGAGCCAGCGGATCCGGAGCGATCCTGCCCGTATACCCTCGTCGCGGAGCCTGTCGATGGCAACCTCGGCCTCCTTGGCAAGCGTGCCCATGGCGATCACCAGCACATCGGCATCCTCGCACCTGTATTCCTGGGCCGGGCCAAAGCTGCGCCCGAACCGGTCTGCAAACTCCTGTTCCGTCTCAGCAATGACCCCGACCGACCGGCGCATGGACCGCTCGATATCCCACCGGAACCTGAAATAGTCGTCCGGCCCGGTCAGCGTCCCGTATCCTGCCGGGTTCGCGGTATCGATGGCATGGGGGAGATTGACCGGGGGGATGAAGTCGCCGGGATGCAGGGTTTCGAGCCGCTGCATGCTGTGGGAGAGGACAAACCCGTCGAGGTTGATCATGACCGGCAGCAGCACATCGCGGTGCTCGGCGATCCTGAAAGCCATGATGGTCGCATCGTAGGCTTCCTGGACGGTGCTGACATAGACCTGCAGCCACCCGGTGTCCCGTTCCTGGAGGGAGTCCGTGTGCTCCGCCCAGACGTTCCACCCCGGGCCGAGCGCCCGGTTGACATTGGCCATCACGATGGGAAGACGGGCCCCGGCCGCCCAGTTGACCATCTCGTGCATGTACATAAGCCCGTGGGAGCTTGTGGCGGTAAAAGTCCTCACCCCGGTAGCGCTGGCCCCGATGCATGCGGCCATGGCCGAGTGTTCGCTCTCCACGGGGATGTAGCGGCAGTCGAGTTCTCCTGATGCCACGTACTCGGCGATCTGTTCCACGATCTCGGTCTGGGGGGTGATGGGGTATGCGGCGACAACCTCCGGCCGGGCCTCCTTTACCGCAGCCGCGACGGCCTTGTTGCCGGTGGCGATGGTCAGCATATACCTTCATCCTCCTTCAAAAGCCGCTGCGCCACCCGGTCCCGCTGGGAGATGAGTGAATCGATAGCCTGCTGGCTGATCCCCTTGAACCTCCCCTGGGGGGCAAGGTACTCCTCCAGCGGGAGGGGCTTTTTCAGCGCCGCCTTCGAGACCCCGTTGATGGAAACCTTCCCGTGCTCCCGCTCGTACAGGATCCACATCCCGGACCTGACGGCGAGTTTCCCCATCTCGATAGTCATGTCCGAGGAAAACCGCCAGCCCGGCGGGCAGGGGGCAAGGATGTGGATGAACGACGGCCCACGGATGGAGAGGGCTTTCCGGACTTTCTTGAAGATGTCCTGCGGGTAGGCAACGCATGCTGTTGCCATGTACGGGGGGTTGTGAGCGGCAACGATGCCATCGAGATCCTTCTTGGCATGGATCTTGCCGCCCGGGGTGGTGGTGGTGCGGGCCCCGGCCGGAGTCGAGCCGGAGCGCTGCATGCCGGTGTTCCCGTATGCCTCGTTGTCGTAGCAGATGTACAGGAAATCGGTCTCCCGTTCAAGCGCCCCTGACAGGGCCTGGATGCCGATGTCCACGGTCCCACCGTCTCCGGCATAGACGATCACGTGGGTCTTCCTGCCCGCTTTCCGGTAGGCCTCGCTCATCCCCGATGCGCATGCCGCTGCGGCAGCGAAGGCCACGTTGTATACCGGGACGTTCATGGCCGTATTCGGGTATGCCCCCTGGATGACGCTCGTGCAGCAGGCAGGGACCACGAGAACGGTTTCGGGCCCGGCTGCCTTGAGCACGTACCGAAGCGCGATCGAGGATGGGCATCCTGCACAGGCCGAAGTACACTTGAGAATATACTCCTCTTTTGGGATCTCGGTCATTGTAAATCCGGGAACAAGGTTGGCATTATACCGGTAAAAAAGGTACTATCCGGCGTATCAGGTCACAGCCTCGAGGGTATAGCCGTGCGCTACCAGTCCTTTTTGCATGTGCTCAAACCATCCCGGCTCGCCGAATAGAAACTGTTTTTTCAGGTTGTTCCACAGTTCTTTCAGTGCAGCGTCCCTGGTGGTGATGGTGGCCTTGCCCACGATCTGCCCCACTTCTGTCCCATCCGGGCCGGAAATGACCATGGTGAGGCACCGGAAATTCCGGCAGACGGCCGGCCGGTTCTCGTAGATGGTGCAGGTGAAGCGCCCGTCCTGTTCTCTCCGAAGAAACGGGCACCACCCCTCTTCTGGTTCTTCTGAAAAAAGATCTCGACTGTCCGGGTGGATGGTCACTATCATGACCTCTCCGGAGATCGCGTTCCGGACGTAGTGCTGTACCGATGAGAGGCTCCGCTCGATCCGGATATGCCGCCCAAGGCTGATGCAGCACTTCCCACACCGGGTGCAGGTGAAGGTGGCCATGGTCTGTACCAGGCATTCTGCCGATGCCTTTATCAAGGTGCAGGAAGGGGACCCGGTGTCACGGTGCCGCCGCGCGTATCTTCTCCCGCGTGTCAGGAATCAACACATCGAAGAGGCAGGTCTTCAAAAACCGGTATCAGAAGAGCATCTCGCAGATCCTTGCCATGACCGCGTGGTATTCTCTCCTGTCCTGCACGAACTTCTTAGATCGGCTTTCCTGGAGGAGCGGCTCGAACGATATCCCGCAGTCAACTTCCCAGAGGACGAGCCCGGATGGAGGGGCGGGGGAGAGCGGACAGGTCTTTTCGCCGTTCAGCCGCCTGTCGATAGTGCCCGCATCCCACTTCCCTTCTTCAACGAGGAGCAGGGCGGATGCCATGTACCGGACCATGTGCCAGAGGAAGCTTTCCGCGGTCACCTCGAAGCAGAAAAGACCGTGGTCATCGAATACCCGGCAGGAAAGCACGGTCCGGACCGGGTCTTTTCCTTCGACCCTGGCGAAACCCGAGAAGTCGTGCCTGCCGGGAAACCGTGCTGCTGCATCGTTCATCGCATCAAGGGAAAGACCACACTTCCCGAAGTAGTAGCGGTAGGTCCGGTGCAAAGCCCGGTACCTTGGATGGAAAGCGGGATCCACCACCGCATACCCGGTGAGCAGGATGTCCTTTGGGACCTGCCAGGGAAGGGCGGCGATCGCCCGCTCGGGAAACGAAGTGGAAAACGCGTAGACCTGCCCGCGGGCGTGCACCCCGCGGTCGGTCCTCCCGGCAGCGAGGAACCGGGCTTCCCGGGGATCGTCGAAGAGCTCCGACCGCCGGCAGGCAGCGATGAACTCTCCCTCGACCGTCCGGTCTTCGGCCTGGACCTGCGAGCCGGCGAACCGGTCGCCCAGGTATGCTGTCCGGAAGGCAAGCCTTACCGGTGGTACATCCGCCGCCTGAACTTCTTCCATGTGTTCCGGAGCGTCTGCCGGGTATAGCTCGGGAGGGGGGTCATCTTCCCGGCGGGTGTGGTCTTTCCCTCCCTGATGGCCTGCAGGATCGATTCAACCGTCCGATCGGCGTCGACCAGCGTTTGGCCAAACCCGATGTAACGGGCATTGTGGGCATCTGATCCACCGACAGAGGGCTTCCCGATGCGCCGGGCCATTCTCGCCGCCTTGATGTTTGCCGAGCCCACGATGTAGCGGCTGTTGAAGACCTCGATCGCGTCTACGGCATAGAGGGCAGAGCGGAGCCTCCTGCCCACCCCGTGCCGCCAGATGTGGTAGGGGTGGGGGAGGATGAGGAGCGCTCCCTTCTGCCGGGCAAGGGTGATGGTGTCGATCACGTCCATTCCCGAGGGGATCTTCTCGGTGATCCCGAGCGCGATAAGGTGTCCCTGGCGGGTGGAGATCTCGATTCCGGGGATGATGACCAGCCGGGTGGGGACTTTGAGGGCCGCCAGTGCACCCTGGACGGTGTCGTGGTCGGTGATGGCGATGGCATCAAGGCCGGCCGCTTCTGCCCGAAAGATGACCTCTTCCACGCTGCTCTCGCCGTCTTTCGAAAAACTGGTATGGACGTGCAGGTCGCAGGCGAGCATGGTTTTGTAATACTGTCTTCTTCCTTGATATTAGAGAATCCGGTTTTTCCGGGTGAGGGATTACAGCACGAAGGACTCCTCATTCCCTGGACTAAAAAAAAGGATCTTCCCGGGCCGGTGAGGATATAAATTCCTGGCCTTTCAATACTCTCCTTTATCATGCGCCTCCTCCTTCCCACCGGTTCGTCGACCGCTGGTATCGTGAGAAAGGCGGCCGAAGGGATGGATGCCGAGGTGGTGGTGACCGGAGAGATCGCCTCGTTCCTGGCCCCGGAACACCTGAAGGAACTGGTAAGGAAAGGGGCCTATGACATGGTGCTCGTCTCAGGCATGAGCACGGCGTCGTTTGAAGAAGTCGAGAAGGAGACCGGGGTCCCGGTCTTTCGCGGTCCCCGACACGCTGCCGATCTCGAGCTCATCCTCCCGCTCCTTTCCTCCGTGACCCTCTCCCGGACTGTGCCGGCCGACGAGCTGCTGATCGGGCGCCACCGTGATGAGGCCATGCGGAAGGTGATGGAGCGGGAAGAAGAAGCCGATTTCGACTATCTCATCCGGGGAGTGAAGATTGGCGGGAACTCGCGGATTAAGGTCCTTGCCGAGATCATGGACGCCCACCGGCAGCCGGACATCGCCGGCCGGGTGACGGAATACTTCTCCTCGGGTGCAGACATAGTCGATCTCGGGTTTGGTTTTGATGCCACTCCCGCGGACGTGGAGCGGGTGTTTGATGCGCTCTTTGAAATCCCCGGGCCGCTCGCGGTGGATACCCAGGACCCGGCCCTGATCGCTGCCGCACTCGGGAGGGCGGACTTCGTGCTGAGCCTGCACGAGAAGAACATCCCGGAGGTCGGGGGACTCGTTGCTGAGCGGGGGATCTGCGCCGTGGTGGTCCCCGGCGAGCGGTCCCTTGCCGGGAACGTCCGTGCCGCTGAGGCGGCCGGTATCTCCTGCATCATCGCCGACCCGCTTCTCCCGCCGGCAGGATCGGGGCTGGTCGAGGCTCTTTCGAACTTTTCACCGGCCGGCTACCCACTTTTCTTCGGTGCCGGGAACGTGGTCGAACTCCTCGATGCCGATTCCATCGGGGCGAACGCGTTGCTGGCCGCTATGGCCATGGAAGTGAACGCCGCGGTCATCTTCTCAAGCGAGCACAGCGACAAGACGAAGGGATCGGTTGCAGAGATGCGCCGGGCAACGGAGATGATGGTGCTTGCCCGCGGCAGGCCCTACCCAAAAGATCTCGGGATCGACCTACTGGAGATCAAGGAGAAGCGGCGGAGGAGGGAGCCTCCGGTCGAATACGGGAGCACCGTCCCGATCGTGTCCATGCCGCGGGAGATCCGCTACGATCCCTGCGGCAACTTCCGGATCGGGATCGAGGGAAAGGAGATCGTAGCCGTTATCCACGGGAAGGCTTACCGGGGGACTTCCTGGGCAGACCTCTTCCACACCATCCAGGAGAACGGCGATGTCTCGCTCCTCGACCATGCCGCGTACCTGGGAGCGGAGCTGTTCAAGGCCGGGCTGGCGATACGTTTCGGGAGGAGTTTTGAGCAGGACGGGCCGTTCTAGGAAAAGCCCGGGTGTCAGCGCGTGGAAAACAGCCACGGGTCCGTCCTGGATGTGCGGATAACAATTCCCGTTGCCCACGACCTCTGGTTTAATTTCCATTCTAACCAAATGAAGAAGGACAGAATGCGAATACGGGGTATACGAAAGGATCTCCTCCTCCTCCTGCTGCAGATCGGCAAAGAGCAGCACCCCCAGGAATATGCCGGGCTGCTTCTGGAGAACGAGGGGATCATAGAGGAGCTGAACCTCCTCCCCGGGACCACCAGCACCAGCGTCTCGGCAAGCCTTCACCTTGACATGATGCCGCTTGACACCCACCTTGCCGGGAGCGTCCACTCCCACCCAAACGGCGTCCTAATCCCCTCGGATGCCGACCTCTCCTTCTTCCCGCGGGCCGGGAGATACCACCTCATCGTCGGCTTCCCCTACAGCGAGGGGAACTGGGCCTGCTTCCGGGCCAGCGGGACGCCGGTCGAGCTCGAGGTGGTGGCATGAAGCGGGTGGTTGCCACCGGGACGTTTGACATCCTCCATACCGGGCACCTGTACTACCTCGAAGAGTCGCGGCGGCTTGGAGACGAGCTGCACGTGATCGTTGCCCGGGACGCCAACGTGAAGCACAAGCCCCGGCCGATCGTCCCCGAGGGCCAGCGGCTGAAGATGGTCGCCTCCTTAAAGCCGGTCGACCATGCCGTCCTCGGTGACCTCCACGACATGTTCCGGCCGATCCGGGAGATCCGGCCGGCGATCATCACCATTGGTTTCAACCAGCACTTCGACGCGGAGAAGCTCCGATCAGACCTTGTGGGCCAGGGGATCACCGCAGAGGTGGTCAGGATCGGGAAGTATGATGGCGATACTTACTGCAGCTCGAGCCTGATCATACGCCAGGTCCTCGAGCGCTACCGGGATGAGAAGCGCTGAGGCGGGGGTTTCGCCCGGGATCCCTGCACGACCGCCCGGAAAGGCTGTCCCCCCGCGCTCCGGGCATCTTTTTCGTCATGAGCCCGTGTAAAAGGGGCATTTCTCCCTCACGCAATCCTGGCTCCGGGCGCCGAACCGGCAACGGATGGTCTCGGGCATGGGCAGCCGGATATGCATCTCCTTTTCCAGGAACCTGACCGCCGAGCGGAGCGCGAGGAAGGTGTTTCTCTTGCAGCACCGGGGGCCTCCGTACAGCGCGATCTCCTCGAGCGTCCGCCCCGTGACCAGGTTCGAGAGCCTCCACTCCTCCTGGGACATCGGTGTCGCCCCGGCGATAACGCTCACGAAGATGCCGGTCCCTAGCGCTGCCCCACAGTCCCCCATCATGCCGCAAAAACCCCCTTTCACCAAGTCAGCCCGGCGGCGGGCGGCCCTGATGCACCGTTCCTTCCTGTCCTGCTGCCGGGTGTGGTTGTAGAGCGCTGCGATCAGCACCGCCGGGACCAGGAAGTGGTGTTCCGGGCCGTGCAACCTGATTACCGGGGCCTCCAGGAGCGGTTCGGCGATGATGAAAGGGTTGTCCGAAGTGCTCCTTGTGGTGGTGTACTCGATCAGGTCTTCGGCACCCATCCGGTAGCAGCGGTCGCAGACGTAATGGCCTTTCGTGCATCGGTAGGAGGAGCGGCTCTTTTCCCTGCAAAAGATACACTCCATCTCCTCCGGCTCGGCAAGGTATTCGATTGGGGCGCGGCAGATAAGACATCCGGAAGAGGGGGGCATGAGGGAACAATCAGGGTGAGGGAAGATAATGGTTCGGACGAAGATGAATTACCTTAATGGTTTTCCTGACCTCACGGTAAATAGAGCGAGGCCTATGAACGCGTCAATCGACGGGGTGTGCCGAAAGCCCCTGAAAGTAATTCCCGATGAGCGGGGGTGGCTGATGGAGATCATGAGGTGTGATGATGATATTTTCGACACCTTCGGCCAGGTCTACCTCACCACGGCCTACCCGAACGTTGTCAAGGCATGGCATTACCACAAAAAGCAGACCGACAACTTCACCTGCATCCACGGCATGATGAAGGTCGTGCTCTATGACGCCCGCGAGGGGAGCAAAACGCGGGGAAACCTCATGGAGCTCTTTATCGGGGAAAAGAACCCTGTCCTGGTCGCGGTCCCTCCCGGGGTCTACCACGGGTTCAAGGCGATTGGGACAGAGACAGCATATTTCCTGAGCGTCCCAAACCTCCCCTATAATTACCAGGAACCGGACGAATTCCGGATCCCTCCTGACAGCCCGGATATCCCCTACGACTGGGGTCTTGCCCCGGGACTGAAGCATGGGTGAGGACTGAAATGAACATCCTGGTTACCGGCGGCTGTGGCTTTATCGGGAGCAATTTTATCCGTTACCTGCTGGAAAACAGGCCATCGGCAACCATTTTCAACCTCGATAAGCTGACATATGCCGGGAACCGGGAAAACCTCCGGGGAATTGAGGATGATCCCCGGTACCGGTTCATTTTCGGGGATATCTGCGATCCTGTCCTGGTACGGGATCTTATCAGGGACGAGGACATCACGACCATAATCCATTTTGCCGCTGAAAGCCACGTGGACCGCTCGATCTCCGATGCCTCTGTTTTCATCCGGACAAACGTGCTTGGAACGTTCACCCTCCTCGATGCCGCTCTCTCTTCGAATGTGAAGCGTTTCATCCACATCTCTACCGATGAAGTGTATGGCAGCATCCGGACCGGTTCATTCAGGGAAGGCGACCCCCTCAACCCCTCGAGTCCCTACTCCTCAAGCAAGGCCGCCTCTGACCTGATCGCCCGGTCATATTTCATCACTCATGACCTCCCGGTCATCGTCACCCGCTGCACCAACAACTACGGCCCCTGCCAGAACCCGGAGAAGCTGATCCCCCTCTTCATCACCAACCTCCTCGAAGGTAAGAAGGTCCCCGTGTACGGCACGGGAAGAAACGTCCGGGACTGGATCCATGTCCTTGACCACTGCCGGGCAATTGAGTGCATTCTCGAGAGGGGCACCCCCGGGGAGATCTACAATATCGGGAGCGGCAACGAGCGGTCAAACATCGAGATCACCCGGAAGATTCTCGCGGAGACCAGCAGGGACGAATCTTACATAGAATACGTGAAGGATCGCCCCGGCCACGACTTCCGCTACTCGCTTGATTCATCGAAACTGGAATCACTTGGGTGGAAACCCGGATACTCGTTTGAGGGCGGGCTCCGGGAGACTGTCGAATGGTACAGGGACAACGCATGGTGGTGGCACCCGTTAAAGCATCCCCGGTAGTCATCTTCGGGGCCTCCGGGATGCTCGGCCATGCCCTCCGGCAGGTGTTTCCCAGGGCCGTTTTCAAAGGCCGGGAGTTCGATATCACCGATGCTGCACGGATGCGGGCATTTCTCATTGAGCATAAGCCGGCGGTTGTCATCAACGCCGCCGCTTATACCGATGTGGAGGGCTGCGAAGAGAACCGGGACCAGGCCTTCGATGTAAACGGCCGGGCACCGGGCCACATCGCTGCGGTGTGCCACGAATCGGGCTCCCTGCTCGTCCACTACAGCACGGACTACGTCTTTTCCGGGGAGAAGGAGGAGTATTTCGAGTCCGACAGACCCGATCCGATCAACGTGTACGGGGAATCGAAACTGCTCGGCGAACGCCTCATCCAGGAGAACCACGACCGCTTCCTCATCATCCGCACCTCGTGGCTCTTTGGTCCTCACGGCCGGAACTTTGTTGATACGATGCTGGCCCTTTCCCGCCAGATGGATGAGGTCAGGGTGGTCAACGACCAGTTCGGAAGGCCGACCTACACGAAAGATCTTGCGACTGCATCCGCGGGGCTGGTGGACAGGGAACCTGGGATTTACCATGTCACCAATGACGGGACCTGTTCATGGTACGAGTTTGCCCGGGCCATCATCCCCAACGCCGTTCCATGCTCATCGGGGCAATTCCCGCGAAAGGCGAAAAGACCGAGGTACTCTGTGCTCGGGTCGACAAAAACCCGGCCGCTGCGGCAATGGCTGGAAGCGCTGCAGGAATATCTTCATGAATATGGCAGATGAGTTACTGCCCAGGGAACATCTGCTCATTTTTCGATGTTCTGAGGCAAGGATTATAATTTAAAAAAAGGATAATTCAGGGGATTATCATATGAAGGGCGTCATCCTTGCAGGAGGGACCGGATCTCGGCTCTACCCGCTCACCAAGGTCACCAACAAGCACCTTCTTCCTGTCTACGACAGGCCGATGATCTACTACCCGCTCCAGACCCTTCTTTCCGCAGGTATTGAGGAGATCATGATAGTTTCCGGCCGGGGCCATGCCGGTCATTTTCTCGAACTGCTCGGTTCAGGAGAGGAGTGGGGGGCCCGGTTTACTTACCAGATCCAGGAGAAGGCCGGAGGTATTGCGCAGGCACTCGGGCTTGCCGAACGGTGGGTCGATAAAGAGGATATGACGGTCATTCTCGGTGACAATATTTTCCAGGACAATGTGAAGTATGATGTTGAGCGTTTTGTTTCCGGCGCAAAGATATTCTTAAAGGAGGTTCCTGACGCGTTCCGGTTCGGTGTCGCTGAACTGAAGGACACGAAAGTCGTGTCGATCGAGGAAAAACCCCCTGAACCCAAATCCCGGTATGCAGTCACCGGCCTTTATACCTATGACTCATCGGTGTTTGATATCATCCGCACCATCAGGCCCTCCGGGAGGGGTGAACTTGAGATTACGGATGTCAATAATGCCTACGTTGAGAAGGATGAAATGAGCTACCGGATACTGGATGGGTTCTGGACTGATGCCGGAACGTTTGATACGCTGATACGGGCCGGTGTATTGATACAGAAGCACGGGAAGGACAGGTAACCCGGGTTTCATTGACTGGGGAGATTTATGAGACCCGAATTTGCCACTTTCAAATACCTGATAAACTGTATGTTGCCTCAGAAGTGCAACCTCATGATCGACGGAGGCAGCCTGAATTCCTGGGAATGAGGTTTTCACCGGGGATTTGCCAGATCCACCTGGCGGCTATTGATGATTACTGGTCAGAAGAAGCGGATATTCCTGTAATTATTGACGGTCAGTCCGATATAATGCAGTCGAGGATCTCACAAATCCTTTTGCTTGCGCCTGGGGGTCCAAAAACGTCTCTTTGAGGTGTATCCGGGGAAAAACTCTCTATTGCGGATATTATCTTCCCGCTGTCAGCTCCGACAAGGATGTTCCATCCATCAGCCACGGTTTCAATCCATTCCGTGTTTTCTCTCAGGGTGATACACGGGATCCCGAGAAGATACGCCTCTTTCTGGACCCCCCCGGAATCGGTGAGGATCTTGTCTGCATGGGCCATGAGGCTGATCATGTCCAGGTATCCGACGGGATCGATGCAGAGCAGGTTTTCAGGCAGGCAATCGAGGAGGCCGTATTTGTCAAGATTTTTTCTCGTCCTCGGATGGACCGGGAATACAACCGGAAGTCCGGCTTTCGATACAGAACGCAGTATTTCTGCCAGGTGATTCTTGTTATCGGTGTTCGATGGCCGGTGCACGGTAAGGACCAGGTAACGGGACCTGGTGATACCCAGCCGATCAAGGATGTCCGAACGGGTTTCGGCAACCTGGCGGTTGAAAAAGAGCGCATCATTCATCACGTCTCCTACCAGGCAGACTCCTTTCGATATCCCCTCCAAGTGAAGATTGCTGACTGCAGTGGTAGTCGGGCAGAAAAGGAATGATGAGAGATGGTCTGCTACCACCCGGTTAATCTCCTCCGGCATCGTGCGATCGAAGGATCGAAGCCCGGCTTCGACATGAGCGATCGGGATTTGCAGTTTTGATGCTGCAAGTGCCCCTGCAAGAGTCGAATTGGTATCACCATAAATCACCACGATGTCCGGATGCTCACTGAGAAGTACCGTCTCAGTCCTTTCCAGGATTTTTGCGGTCTGTCCTGCATGGGACCCGGACCCGACCCCGAGGTGGTAACCTGGTTTGGGAATATCGAGCTCTTCAAAAAAAATTTCAGACATCTCCGGGTCATAATGCTGTCCGGTATGGACAATGATCTCCTGGTGCCGCTTTCGGATTTCACGGGAGAGGGGAGCACACTTGATAAATTGAGGGCGGGCTCCCACTATCGAGACAATCTTCATATCAATCAGTCGATGACAGGATGATTATTCAGATCCCCTCTTCCAATTCCAAGGTAAATCCACCCGTCCCTGATGAACGCATCAGGGTCGATGATATTCCGGCCATCAACGATGACAGGATGGCGGGCGCCTGTAATTTTTCTGCATCGGGCGGGCTGGAGTGATTTGTATAGCGAATGGCCTGTGAAAATCACGACAGCATCAGCACCTTTCAGTACAGGCTCCACGTCACCTGAAATGCTAATCCCGGGTTCTTCCTTCACGTAGGGGTCATGGACCGATACAGTTGCTCCCCTTGATGTAACGTGATCGAAGAAAACCTTTGAAGGTGTGTTGCGTGAGTCACCTGTATTAGGGATAAAGGCCCATCCAAGCAGGGCAATCCTGGCACCCTCAATCTGCTTTCCGGCACGCAAAAGCCCGGTTTCTGTCAGGTTTGCGGTATGTACCGGCATAAAACTGTTGATGCTTCTTGCGACAAGGTAAAGCGACTCTGTCTCCGTGGGAAAATCCTGGATACCCCCAAGAACCTTCAATCCCCGTACGAGATGGTAGGTATCCTTTGGCAGGCAGTGGCCTCCGACTCCTGACCCGGGGAAGAGAATTGCACGGGTGATCCCTTCCCCCTTCAGGCTGGCGATTCCTTCCCGGACATCGTATACATTGATCCCTATCGCCTCACAGTACAGAGCCAGTTCATTTACTGCTGCGATCTGGAGATCCCTGAAAGTATTCTCAGCAGTCTTTGTCACTTCTGCGGCGGTTGTGGTCATGGGAATGATACGCCCTTTTGTGAGCACGGGAGAATAGAGTTCTATTGCCCTTTTAGTGCTGACATCATCAAACCCCCCAACAACCCGATCATGTTCCCGAATATTTCTGATGAGGCGTCCTGCCATCACCCTCTCAGGGGCATGGGCAAGCGCGAAATCGCGCCCGGCTCTCAGTCCCGATCCCGATTCAAGTATCTCCCGCGCAATACCCTGTGTTGTCCCCGGAGTGATTGTGGACTCGATAACCACGAGCATGCCCTGTTCCAGGTTCTTTCCCACAATTGCCAGGCCATCCGATAAGGGGGAGAAATCGGGAATGAGCTCTTTTGGATCCGCGAATGGAGTCTGGATTGCAATAGTGACAGCATCGCAGTATTTGATGAACGAGAAATCAGACGTGCATGTCAGTTTTCCGGCGGTAACTGCAGATCTCAGGAGGTCTGGAAGATCGGGTTCCTCTCCGATTAAAGGATTCTCTCCACGGTTAAGCATGGAGATCTTGAAGCCGGAGGAGGGAGAGTCTCTCTGGAAGCCATATACATGGTGTACCGATGGCACATTGGCAAAAAGGACGGCAGATGGTATCCCCACATAACCCATCCCCACGACACCGATGGTCCTGATCGGCCCGCGATTGGCGATCAGCTGGCTGAGGGTCATTGCAGGTTCGGGCATCGTCCCTTGATCTCTTCGCAGATTTTCAGATTTGTTATTGCCTGTTCCGGGGTTACAGGAAAGATACTGTTTTTCCGTGCACATTCCAGGAAAGTCCGGAGCTCGACTTTGAGTGGCTCGACCTTGTTCACCAGGACTTTCTCAATGATATTTTCCTGCACATACCGCTCCCGCTCTATCCGGTAATGTTCAGGTTTCCGGTACACATATATCTCCTGGGTCATGAAATCGCCCTCGATTGTGAATTCCTCCTCCTCGATATAGACACTTCTGACCTTTTTGGAGGCTTTTCTGCTCGCCGATAACAACGCTGGTGTCGAACCGAACCGGAACAGCGTACTCATCACCTCCGCAGTCCCTCCGGCCTCGACTGCGTAATCCCCCTGCATGAGGACGTGGAAGAGTATGTCGATATCATGGATCATGAGATCTTCGATTACAGTGCTGTCAGTGATCCGGGATGAGGCAGGGTTATGCCGCTTGAGTTCTACGTAGAGGGGTTTTTTGAGGATTCGTTGGATTTCATTCACAATCGGGTTAAACCGTTCGATATGCCCGGTTCCAAGGACTATTCCTTCAGGAGTTGCCCGTGACAGGTCTTCTGCGGCTTCTACTGTCGCACAAAGCGGTTTTTCAACGAGGGTATGTATTCCGGACTTTACCAGCTGGTATGCTACCGGGTGATGATGTTTCGTAGGAACACAGACACTTGCTGCATCAACCTTATGCATCAGCTCTTCGATTGTTTTGCAGGCAGCAGCTCCTGTCTGCGCAGCACATTCAGATGCCGCCTTTTCATCGAGATCGTGGATATAAAGGGAAGATACCTCTTTCATTTCGGAATAGACCCTGGCATGGTTTCGCCCCATCATGCCAGTCCCGATAACCCCGACATCCATTTCATGTCACCTCGTTAATGCAGGAACAGATATATTCACGATCAGCATCGGTGACACGGGGATGAACCGGCAGGGAAAGCACTTCCTTTGCAAGGGCTTCAGAGACAGGACAGTGGGTCTGGCGGGCATATTTCGAAAATACTGGTTGCCGGTGAAGTGGAATCGGGTAATGGACAGCAGTTCCAATCCCTTTATCCTTCAATTTCATCGCTACCTGATCACGGTTCAACCGGCATTCTTCCGTCACCCTCACGACATACTGGTGATACACATGCACACTGCCCGGGACCGTCCGGGGAGGTATTAAACCCGGGTATCGCAGGTTACTGTTATAATACTGCGCTGTTTCTCTTCTTCTCGCGTTGAATGAATCGAGCTTCCGGAGCTGCGCAAGACCGATGGATGCCCCGATATCTGTCATCCGGTAATTGAAACCAAGCATCGTATGGAGATATTTTTCAGACTGGCCATGGTTTATTATCTGCCTGATTTTCTGCGAGACCTGGTCATCATCGGTTGTCACAAATCCTCCTTCTCCGGTGGTCATATTCTTTGTCGGATAGAATGAGAAACATCCGGCAGTCCCAAAACTTCCAACCTTTCGCCCATGGCAGGTGGCACCATGGGCCTGGGCCGCGTCTTCAACGAGATGAATTCCTCGTTCCCCGCAGATCTCCTTTACGGTGTTCACTTCGAATGGCTGCCCAAAAAGGTGAACACCAATTACTGCACGGGTCCCTGCGGATAGGGCGTTTTGTAAGGCGTCAATTGATAGATTGAACGTTTCCCTGTCTACATCGACAAATACTGGCTTTGCCCCGCACATGCAGACTGAAGAGGCTGTTGCAAAGAAGGTAAAGGCTGGAAGGATCACCTCATCCCCGGGACCAATTCCGAGTGCGAGGAGTGTGGCATGCAATGCTGCGGTCCCGTTATTCATCGCTATTCCGTGACGGGTGCCACAATAACTGGAGAATTCCTTCTCGAACATCTCTACCCCGGGGCCCTGGGCAAGCATCCCCGACCTTAAGACTTCAGACACAGCGGCAATCTCCTGTTCATCTGTCAGTGGTGTGCCTATGGGTATCATTTTCAGGTTCTCCTCATGGGCAATGGCATGTCCTTGATCACAGCCGGAACACCAATTGCCATCATTCCGGGCGGGACATCACGAGTTACAACTGCACCGGCGGCAACCGCTGCATCCTTTCCAACCATTATTCCCGGGAGGATTGTGGCATGGGCTCCAATGACTGCGCCGTCTTCCAGGACCGGACCGGCCAGTTCCGGTTTTCCGGTCGGGGGATACCTGTCATTGGTCAGAACAGCTGCCGGTCCGATAAACACCCTGTTTCCAATCTTTGTATGAGTGGGAATAAATACCATGCTCTGGATCCTGACATCATCCCCGATCAGGCAATCCCCTTCTATCACCGATGCGGTCCCTATTGCGGTGTTATTTCCTATAGTTGTCCGTTCCCTGATCAGGACATTATGACCGCACTGGAAGTTGTGGCCGATATTCACATCGCAATAGATTATTGAGCCTGATCGCAGGACGGCATGATCACCGATCACCGTTCCTGCAAAGTCATCCTGGCCGATACGTTCCCGTGAGGGAAACCCAATCGTAAGGGGTTCAAAAAGAACCGGATTGCTGCCTAATTTATTTTTACCGTATTGAATCATGGGCGTTCTCCTCCTTTAACCGATATTTGGAATGATACTGGTACAATTGAGAGAATTACCGGGATAAATTAATCGAAGGAATTAACAATGCCTGTCTGCCCTCCCCTGTCTTGTGGGATTATTGGAGAGGTGCTTACCAGGGAAGATCAGGGGATGTTTGTGAACCTGTTATAAAGAAAGGCATATCGCTCATAACGTATATTCGCACCATGTGTATGTCCCCCTCCGTATCTGACGAATTGCCACACCTGGTTAAACTGGCCACCTCAAAAGGCGTCCAGGCAAAGCCCATCCCTGCCAGAGACGTTGTCGTCTCAAACTGGGTCCGGTTCAAGTGCCGGTTCGGGTGCAAGGGATACGCCAAGCACCTCAGTTGTCCGCCCTATGCCCCCACTCCGGCAGAGACCCGGGCAATGGTGAGCGAGTATGAGACCGGCCTCCTCCTCAGGTTTGACGGCGTCCCGGGCCACCCATCGTTCGGGCCGGATGACATCCCTGAGGACTTCCACCATTTCTACAAGGATCTGATCCTCTGGGTAAGCTCAACCGTTCACCTCATAGAGAAAACCGCCTTCTACGATGGGTTCTACAAGTCGTTCGGCTTCGGTGGATACCCCTGCATCTTCTGCGAAGAGTGTGTTGCAGAGCAGTGCGAGGGGATCGTCGATGAAAGCACGAGGAGGAAGTGCCGGCACATGGACCTTGTCCGCCCGAGCATGGAGGCCTCGGGCATCGATGTCTTTGCAACGGCAAAGAAGGTTGGGTGGGAACTCTCCACCATCCCCTGCAGGGACATGGAGTATGGCCGGGTCATCCATAGCGATATCGTATCGATCGGGCTCGTCCTGATTGAATAAATAGTTCAACCGGGTTTCCTGCAGCATTGCTGCAATCCCCCAGCAGGATCATGATTTTCCAGGGGATTAATCGGGGACTGCATCTTGGATGAATTGTGAAACGGAAGTCCTTTCCTGGTATTTCCGATTGTATCCCCTGGAATTTCAGCAAATTTCCGTACACACAGCCAGCATGCGCCAGGACAACCTGCCGGTTCATCGTTCTGTGTATCCGGGGATTTGCTGGGGGATAGGTATGATCTAAGATATATATTTTTATTATAAGCATTATTCTTCGAATCGGAGCCCGCAGGTTCGTTTTTGAATTGTGCAGCAGGTTCCAGGGGATTGCTGGGGATTGCTGGGATTGCTGGGGGATAGTCCCGGGACGTCATCGTCACCAAACCGCACCGCAAAAGCCCAATTATTTACATCCCGACCCATGTGGTTACTCCATATTTCTGGAGAGGGTGCCTGAATTGGTATTAGAAATTCCTTTATTCCCTTCTGCCGTTGATGGGATCCGCAACCACATTTATAAATAGACAGAAAGGGAGACTTATCGCTGGAAGGGTTCTCCCGTGGAAACCCTTGGGAGAGAAGAACTATGGCTGAATTCGCCAATGCATTTTACGGAAACGCCAATCCCCGGAAGCTCACGCACAGCGAGCTTGTCCGGGCTATCCGGCTCATGATCGTCGATGAATACGAAGCAGTCTCTATCTACACCCAGCTTGCCGAGTCGATCGACAACCAGCTGGCAAAGGAAGTGCTGCTCGATATCGCCGATGAAGAGCGGGTGCACGCCGGGGAATTCCTCAGGCTGCTGATGGAGCTCGCACCGGACGAAGAACAGTGGTACGCGGAGGGGGCAGCCGAGGTCGAGGCCGAGATCGCAAAGCTTTCCGGCGCCCCGGCTTCCGCGGAACCACCTGCTGCGGACAAACCAAAGACCATCGGGTCGCTGAAGAGGTGAGGATACAATGGAGACACAGTACCTGGGACGGGACGATGCCCCGATAATGCAGGAGACCTGGGACCTCCTCGACACCACCATGGTGGAGGCGGCAAAGACCGTTCTTGCCGGCCGGCGCCTGTTGCACATCGAAGGTCCGTACGGGCTTGGCCTCAAGGCCGTGCCCCTCGAGGACTGTTCGGTGTCGGAGTGCATGCTGGTCAGCAAGTTCGTGCCCGTCCACCTGGTCAGCACCGCCTTCGCGCTTGGCATCCGCGACCTGCTCGCCTTTGAACAGAACGGGCTCCCGTTCTCGGCAACTCCGGTCGCTGACGCGGCGGTCAAGACCGCCCAGATGGAAGACTCCATCATCTTCGAGGGCGCACCGGGAACGCCGGGGCTCCTCACTGTTCCGGGAGCAAACAGCCAGAAGCTCGCATCCTGGAGCACGGTCGGGAAAGCAGCCGATGATATCATCCAGGCCATGATCACCCTTGACGAGGCCGGCTACCACGGGCCCTATGCCCTTGCCCTTGCCCCGGCCCGGTTCAACCTCCTGTACCGGAGGCACATGCAGGGGATGGGCACCGAGCTTGAACACCTGAGGACGATCGCCACCGACGGTGTCTTCAAGGCTCCTATCCTGAAGACCGGCGGTGTCCTGCTCGCCACCGGGAAACAGTATGCATCCATCGTGCTCGGGCAGGACATGACCACCGGGTTCATCGGCCCGGCCGGGGATGCACTCGAGTTCTCGATCACCGAGAGCCTCGCCCTGCTGGTCCGGGAACCGGCCTCGATCTGTGTCCTGAAAGAGAAGTAGTGAACTTCTCCCGGTCTTTTTTTAAAATAACACCCCCTCAGAGGATGATCTGCCGGCGGGGTCCTGGCACGATTCCCCCATATCGCATGCCCGGCACAGTGCCTGGAGAATGAGCACCGTCCCCTTCTTGTCGAGTGGCTGGTTATCATTCCCGCACTTGGGAGAGTAGATGCAGGCCGGGCAACCCTCCTCGCAGGGGCACTCGCTCACCAGGGCGAAGGTGTGCCGGGCAAGGTCCCCGAAGATCTGGTAGGCCTTCTCTGAAAGCCCGATCCCGCCTTCATAACCGTCATACACGAAGACCGCGGGGCCCCCGGTCGCCGGGTGGGCGGGGACCGAGAGCCCGCCAAGGTCCCACCGGTCGCACAGCACGCGGAAGGGCATCATGGCGATCAGGGCATGCTCGGTCCCGTGGAGTCCGCCATCAGGATCGGCACCGGCGGACAGGAGTTCGTCCTCCAGGCCTCCTGGGGGCGTGAACCAGACCGCCTTCGTCGAAAACCGGAGCGGGGGCAGGTCAAGAGGCTCGATCCCGAGCACGGCATCGTTCCGGACGATCCGGTAGGCATAGTAATGCTCGCTCACCTCGACATCGCCAAAGGAGAGGGCAAAATCACCGACCGGGCGCGACTCCAGCACCTGCCGCACGGCAATATCAACGGACTTGAGCGGCCGCGTATAGTAATCCACGTCCGAGGGGTGGACACGGACGATCCCGTGGGCAAGGTCCATGGAATCCACCAGGTACTGCTCGCCCTGGTGGAGGAGTACCGCTCCCTTGTGCGCTTCCCGGAAGGCCTGCCCGCGGTCCATGGTCTCGAGCGTCCGCCCGTCAAGGACGACCCGGAACGAGTCGCGGGAGATCCCTGAAAGCCCCACCAGCTCGTGCGGCCGCCGGCTCCCGGAATACACGAGCCCCCGCGGCGTTTCGGAAACCAGGTGTTCGGCACGGAGCGCATCGGCAAATCCCGGGAACCGGGGACCGAAGAAGGCCGAATCGGAAGGGTCAAGGGGGAGCTCCGCGGAAGCACAGAGGAGCTGGCCGGAGAAGATGTAGGGATTTTCGAGATCCACGATAGCGCTCTCGTGCGGGGATCCAAAGAACAGGTCCGGGTGTCGAACGAAATACTGGTCGAGGGGACTCTGGCTTGCGACCATGACGGCCACCGATTCCTCCCCCCTCCTCCCCGCCCGCCCGGCCTGCTGCCAGGTTGCCATCATCGTTCCCGGGTACCCGGCAAGGATTACCCCGTCAAGGGAGCCGATGTCGATCCCAAGTTCGAGGGCATTGGTGGAGACCACCCCGGCAAGGGAGCCGGACTTGAGACGCTGTTCGATATCCCTGCGCTCTTCCGGGAGATACCCTGCCCGGTAAGCGGCAACCTGGTCCCCGATCCGCTCCCGGACCGCACCCTCCCGTGCCCAGAGGGCGACGAGCTCGGTCATCTTCCGCGACCCGGTGAAGGTCAGGGTCTGGAGCCGGTGGCGCATGCACTCGACCAGGATTGCGGCCGCATCGCGGTGGAACGATCCCTCCATGACCCCTCCGGAGAACGGGTTGTAGAGGACGAAGCGGCGCGGTCCCTGCGGGGCGCCATCCCCGGCAACGGTCCGGAACGGGACCCCGCAGAGGTTCCGGGCAAACTCATCGGGGTTGGCAAGCGTTGCGCTGGCGACGATGAAGCGGGGATCCGACCCGTACCGGGCGCAGATACGCCGGAGTCTCCGGACGAGGAATGCCATGTGGGACCCGGTAACCCCCCGGTACCGGTGGGCCTCGTCGATTACCACGCAGGAGAGGCCGGACAAGAACCGTGACCACTGGTGGTGCCAGGGAAGGACATGGTGTAGCTCGTGGGGGTTTGAGAGCACGAGCCGGGACACCTGCCGGATACGAGGGCGCCGTTCGCGCGGAGTATCTCCATCGTAGATGGCCGGGGCAGCGGATATACCCGTCTCCCTGCACATCTGGTCAAGCGTGGCGAGCTGGTCGTTTGCCAGCGCTTTCGTGGGGTAGAGGAAAAGCGCGGTTGCCGCCGGATCAAGCGACAGCCGTTCGAGGACCGGGAGGAGGAAGGCCAGGCTCTTTCCTGAGGCCGTCCGGGTGGTCAGGACCAGGTGCTCACCGTCCCGGAACGCGCGAAGGGCATCTGCCTGGTGCGAGTAGAGCCGTATCCCCCGCCGATCGAGGTGTTCCCGGAGCTCTCGCGGGAGCGCCGGATCCACCCCGCCGTAGATACCCTCCCGTTCCGGGAAGAAACGGACCTCCGCTACGTTCCTTTCCCGCTGCTCCAGCGCAGCGATGAAGGTGGCAACGGTCATGGCCCACCGTTCCTGAACAGGGCAAAGAGCCGGGCAAGCGAAACGAGGTCCTGGCGGTTGTGGGAAACGATGGGAACAAGGGGCCCCGGGTTGCCGGTGGCCAGGTAGGCTTCGTAGAACTCGGGGACCATGGCCCCGGGGATATCCTCATCGCGGCAGACCCCGAACAGGTGCCGCTCGAGCGTCCCCAGCCGGCAGTCCGGGAACTGGCCTTTCCACCGTTTCCGGGCCACGTGCAGGAGGTCGTAGTGAGGGTTTGCGATCCCGGCCGGTCGCCCGTAGAAGGCGGAACGCTCCACCAGGCAGGGGACATCGAAGGCCTTCCCGTTGAAGGAGACGATGACCCGGTCGTCTTCCAGCACTTCGCGGACCACGGACAGGGAGGGGAGTTCCTCTTCGATTCCCCGGAGCAGGTACTGGGTGATATGCAGGGTATCTCCCCGCACCCCGGCCAGCCCGAAGAGGATGATGGGGCGCGAAAAGAGCCCGAGCGTCTCGAGGTCGATGAACAGCAGGTCGGAGGGGTGGTAGAACCCCGAGGTCAGGAACGTGGCCTGGTGCGATGGGGAATGCCACCGGGCCACCAGCCCTTCGATTTCAGGAACCCCGCTCCCGTAGAGTACCTGGAGAGTCCGGGCAGCCGCCTTACCAAACCGCCGGTGGCGGGCCAGGTCGGCTATGGTCAGGTAGCCTTTTGCCTTGAGCCGCTGCTCGGTCGCGGCCCCGATGCCGCAAACCAGCTGCAGATCGGAGAGCAGGAGGTCCCGCACCGCCTGTCGGTCCTGGCCGCCGAGAGCGATCCGCTCTTCCGAACGGATGCAGTAACAGGCCCCTTCGGGGGTATCCTGCTCTTCTCCCCGGAAAATATCATCAAGATCCTGCCCTTCGTGGGACGAGAGGAGCGATGCCAGTTGCTCCCGGGCGGCCCCGTGCTGCGATTCATAGACCCATGAAGCATGGAAGCTCGTGCAAAACGCGGTATCGTTCCGGATTATGGAGTAGTCATGCGCCTCGTCGATTCGCGAACGCCAAATCCTGCTTGCGGCAGAAAAAGCGTGACCAGACTCCATGGGCGGTTAAGGCTGTTTTCGATCACCGAAGATATTAGTCCAGGGGTGTGCGTTGCGAAAGTGAGCGGCACGAAAGAGGCAATTGGTCCTGTGCCGGATAAAAACGATGATCGGCGTCTTTTATCATGGGAGCGATGAACATCCCGGTTTTCCTGGGGGTGTGCTGGAAGCCTCAGGAAGACCGTTCCGGGCTCGTTGCCCTCGAAAAAGACCCGGTCGATGGTATCGGGCGGTGCAGGCCCAGGTGGGCACCCTGCGGATGCGGGCCGCCCCCAGCCCTGTCCGGGATCTTTATCAAGCCGTGCCTGTCAATCGCGATATAGGAAGGTGAAAACCGTTTAATCCCGGTGACGGGTATATTGTACGGTGAACCGGGATGCTGGATATTAAAGATCTCAACGTGAAGATTGGAGACCGGCAGGTGTTAAGCGACATCAACCTCCATATCGGGGTGGGAGAGACCCACGTGCTGATGGGACCGAACGGCTCGGGAAAGACCACCCTGCTTCGCACCATCATGGGGTTTGCCGGGCTCGAAATAACTGATGGAAGTATCTTCTTCAAGGGACAGGATATCACCCACATGCCCATCCACGAGCGGGCAAAACTCGGGATGGGGATGCAGTTCCAGCGCCCCCCCACGATAGCCGGTCTGAAGCTTGGAAAACTCCTGCAGGTCACTTCCGGAGGTAACACCGGGATAGTCGATGAAACGGCCGGCTACCTTCGCATGGGCCCCCTCCTCGACCGCTCCATCAACCAGGGCTTCTCGGGTGGCGAGATCAAGCGAAGCGAAGTCCTCCAGCTGATGATCCAGAAACCGGATTTCGTCATGCTGGACGAGCCGGAGAGCGGGGTAGACCTTGAAAACATCTCCCTGATCGGAAACGCCATCGCCCGGCTCCTGGACAAGGATGTCCACATCGTGAACCGGAAGAAGAGCGGCCTTGTGATCACCCACACCGGCTACATCCTGGATTACCTTGATGCCGATTTCGGCCACGTTATGTGCGACGGGGTGTTCCGGTGCCACGGCAACCCGCGGGAGATCCTGAAGGTGATCAAGACATCGGGATACAAGGAGTGCCTCGTATGCCAGAAGATATAGACCAGATGGCCGACCTCTCGGCAAAGGACCAGGAACGGCTGGCCCAGACCGGCCTTGAAGTCGATCTGAAGAACCGGTCCGGGAGTTTCTTCCAGGTCGACCAGGATATAAAACAGGTGGCATCGCTCGAGAAAGGGATCGAGGTCCTGACCATCAGCGACGCCCTGAAAAAGTACGACTGGCTGGAAGACTATTCCTGGAATGTCGTTTCCCGCGACAAGGACCAGTACACCCGGTATGTTGCCGACCAGCCCGAGCCAAACGGGTTCGTGGTCATCGCCCGCAAGGGGAGCCGGACCATATACCCGCTCCAGGCCTGCCTTTTCCTGGCCAAAAGCAGCGTCCAGCACGTACACAACATCGTGATCGCCGAGGAGGGTGCCGAGCTCCACATAATCTCCGGGTGTGCCAGTGCAGCCTACAAAAAGACCGGCTCTCACCTCGGCGTAACGGAGTTTTACATCGGAAAGGATGCCCACGTCACATCGACCATGATCCACAACTGGGGCCCGGAGATCAGCGTCTTTCCCCGGTCGGCATCGGTGGTCGAAGAAAACGGCGTATTCCTCTCAAACTATGTCTGTATGCAGCCGGTTCGGAAAGTCCAGATGTCCCCGGTCGCCTACCTGAAGGGGAAAAATGCGGTCGGCCGGTTCAGCAGCATCGTGGTGTCAACGCCCGGATCGCACATGGACCTCGGCTCGGTCGCCCATCTTTCGGCCGAAGGAGCGAGCGCCGAGCTCATCACCCGTGCGATTACCACGGGAGGGTACATCATCTCCCGGGGCATGATAGAAGGGCAGGTGCGAAACACCCGGGGACACATCGAGTGCAAGGGGCTGATCCTGAAGGACGGGGTCATCCATGCCATCCCTGAGATCAAGGGAGACGTGGTCGATACCGTGCTCTCCCACGAAGCAGCCGTTGGTAAGATCGCAAGGGACGAGATCGAGTACCTGATGACCCGCGGGCTCTCCGAGGATGTGGCCACGGCGACCATCATCCGCGGGTTCCTCGACGTGAAGATCGCCGGGCTCCCAGATGTCCTCCAGGACCAGATCGAAGCGGCAATAGATGCCGCCGAGCAGAGCGGGTTTTGAGAGTGCCATGTCCGGGGAAGACCGCTTTTTGCAGGAACGGCAGAGGATGGTCGACCTGCAGATCGCTGCCCGGGGAGTGAAGGACAGCCGCGTCCTCGCCGCGATGCGATCGATTCCCCGCCACCTCTTCGTCCCCATCTCGTTTCGCGATGCGGCATACAACGACTGCCCGCTCCCCATCGGCAGCGGACAGACCATCTCCCAGCCCTACATCGTCGCCGTCATGACCGAACTCCTCCAGCTGCAGCCGGGCGACCGGGTGCTGGAGATCGGGTGCGGGAGCGGGTACCAGGCCGCGATCCTCGGGACACTGGCCCGGGAAGTGATCTCAATCGAGCGCCTCCCGGAAGTTGCCGGGATGGCCAGGGAGAACCTAGCCTCGACCGGCATCAGGAACGTCACCGTCGTCGTTGCTGACGGGACGCTGGGGTATCCCGGAGGAGCCCCGTACGACGCGGTCATCGTCACCGCAGCCGCCCCCCGTGTCCCACAACCGCTTCTCGACCAGCTGGCCGAGGGGGGACGCCTCGTGGCCCCGGTGGGGTCCCGCGACCTGCAGGAGCTGGTCCGGTGCACGAAACGGGAAGTGGGAATTTCCAGGGAGTATTTCGGGGGAGTGGTCTTTGTCCCGCTCCTGGGAAAGGAGGGATGGCCGGAATGATACATGATATCACCCGCCCCATTGGGCCGGGATGCGTGGTGTATCCCGGGGATACCGTCCCCCTGTTCCGCGAGGAGGATTCCGGGCAGTACCGTACCACGGAGATCGTGATGAGCTCCCACTCGGGGACCCACATCGATGCCCCTGCGCACTACTTTTCATCCGGCCGGACCGTTGATGCGATCCCCTTTTCGGCGCTCATGGGGAGGTGCCGGGTGATCGACTGCTCGGGGTCAGGTGAAGTGATCACTGCGGCTGATCTGGCGCAGAAAACAGGGGGAGCCGGCAGGATCCTGATCAGGACGAGTTTCTCGGGAAAACAGGAGTTTGACGAGCACTTCCCGGCCCTCTCCCCTGATGCGGCGCATTTCATCGCAGGAGAGGGGATCGTCTGCATCGGGACGGACGCGCCTTCTATCGAAGGGTACGGCTGTAGCGGCGAGGTGCACCGCACCCTCCTCTCGCAGGGCATCGTCATCATCGAGCTCCTCGATCTCTCGGGCGTGGAGGAAGGGGACTACAACATGATTGCCCTCCCGCTCCGGCTCAAGGGTGCAGATGGAGCGCCTTGCCGGGTGCTCCTGTTTGAAGAGGGCAAAGTCCCTTCCGGAGACTGAAATGGATATCATCACACGGGCTGTGAACCAGCTGGAACAACGGATCAGGGGGTCCGGGTCAGAGGAGGGGGTCGTCACCATAGATACCGATCCTGACAGGGTCGTCTGCCAGTACGAGAAGGGGGCCTGCCTGAATGCGACTTACGGCGGCCGTTCCGCGGAATTCGTGACCATGGAGCCGATGACTGCCACGACGAGGATCGGGTTCATGTTCGGTGCGGCGCTGGCAAAACTTCCCCAGCGGGCAGCGGCCTGCGCCATCATCAACGTGGCCGCCGGGTTCTTCTGCCTCTCAAGAAAGCTCAAGGCCTGCGATCCAGTGTCCCACGAGGCGTGCCGTGAAGCCCTAAAAAAAGAGATCGGCAGGGAGAGCATTTACCCGGTGGGCATGACAGGAAAAGCCCGGGCCCTGTTTGACAATATCGTGGCCGACCCGGACCAGGCCGATGTCATCCTTGTCGTGGGAGACGGGTTGATCGAGCCCGGGACAGGGGATCTCCTCGCACGCTACAAAGGGAAAAAGCGCATCATCCTCCTCGCCCCTTCAACGGCAGGAGTCGGGGTCCTGCTGGGCTGTTCCCACTGGTGCCCGTTTGGGAAGGGGTAAGCCTTTTTCGGTCCGGCATACTACAAATCTCCTATGCTCTTTGGATCTTCCGGGATCCGGCAGAAATACGGGCAGGATCTCATAGAGATCGCGCTGGCACTCGGGCCAGTCCTCGCGCGGCGGGGTGGGATAACCCTCATCGGCAGGGATACGCGAACCACCGGACCGGTCCTGAACAGGCTCATCGTTGCCGGGATAATTGCCTGCGGTGGGCAGGTTCACGATACCGGCATCGTGCCGACACCGGCTGTCGCTTACGCAACCCGCGAAGTCACCACCGGGGTCATGATCACCGCCTCGCACAACCCCGAGGAGTACAACGGCTTCAAGCTCTTCAACCCCGACGGGTCATCCTTTTCCGGTGAACAGCAGGTGCAGGTCGAAGAGGAAATGGCGGTGAAGGAGTGGAACGGATGGGATGGCCAGGGAGACCTCCTGGAAGTGGACGCCCTCCCGCCCTACCTGCGGGCGATCTCCGATCGGCGGTCATCGCTCGGGGGACTTCCCCTCGTCCTCGACTGCGGGAACGGTGCCGGCAGCGTGGCAAGCCCCTTCCTGCTTCGCCGTCTTGATGCAAAGCTTACCTGCGTGAACTGCAACCCCGCGGGCCGTTTTGGCCGGCCATCGGAGCCGCTCGAGGAATACCTCGGGTATATCGGTAATCTCGTGAGAGCAGGGCATGCTGCCGGGGCGGTGATCCATGACGGTGATGCCGACAGGATGATGGCCTTTGACAACAGGGGACGGTATATCAGCGGGGACCGGCTCCTGATGCTCTTTACGCTGTACCTCGATGCCCGCGAGGTGGTGACCACCTATGATGCATCGATGGCCATCGAGGAGATCGCCACCGTCCGGAGGACACCTGTAGGAGACACCTACGTGTCTGCCGAGCTCGCCTCCTGGGGAAGGTTCGGGGGAGAGCCGTCAGGCGCCTGGATCTTCCCTGACCACTCGCTCTGCCCTGACGGGCCGTATGCTGCAGCCCTCTACGCGGAGATCGCCCGCGAATGGGATATTGCTGCCGAGATAGACCGGATGCCGGCCTACCCGGTGCTCCGGGAATCACTGCCCTGCGACGATGCCGGGGATGTGATGCGGCGGATCGGGGCAGCGTCTCCGACCGATGGGATCCGCCTCTCCGGGGAGGACGGCTGGTGTCTCATCCGGGCATCAGGGACAGAACCAAAGATCAGGCTGACGGCAGAAGGCACCGACAGGAAGGCAGCCGAGTCAATGCTTTCAAAGGGCCGATCGCTCCTCAAAACGAGGAAAAGTGCTTAAGGAGGCAGGGAGAGGTAGCTTTCATGGAATGTGTCATCCTCGCTGCGGGAGAGGGAAAGCGGATGCGTCCGCTCACGGCAACGCGGCCCAAGGTGATGATCCCCCTTGCCAACCGGCCCATGATCGAACACCTGGTGTGTGCCGCACGGGATGCCGGGATCTCCGAATTCATCCTGGTGGTAGGGTACCAGGAACAGGCGGTCCGCGAATACTTCGGCAATGGATCGGATCTCGGGGTCTCGGTCAGGTACGCAACCCAGCGTCGACAGAAAGGGACCGCGGACGCCCTCCGGGCGGCAGAGGACAAGCTCAGCGGGGAGTTTCTCCTCCTGAACGGTGACATGGTCATCAGGAGCAACGCTATTTCGGCCATTATCAGGAAGGGCGCTCCCTGCATGGGGATATTTCACTCGGACCATCCCGGGGACTTTGGCGTGGTCACAACCGATGGCGGCCGGGTGACCGGGCTTGAGGAGAAATCCGGCGCTCCCCGGAGCAACCTCATCAATGCCGGGATCTACCTGTTTTCCCCCGGGATCTTTGATGCACTGCGGTCGATCGGAACCTCGCCGCGGGGCGAACTTGAACTCACCGATGCCCTGGCAGGCTTCATCAGGGACGGGACGCTTCGGGCCCACACCCTCTCCTTCTGGCTTGACGCCGGGTATCCCTGGGACCTCCTCGATGCCAATGCCACCCTCCTGGAAGACATCGAACCGGCCTGCGAGGGAACGGTCGAGGAGGGGGTCTTTCTTCACGGCCCGGTCTCGATCGGGCCAGGCACGGTCGTCAGGTCTGGGACGTATATCGAAGGTCCCTGTATCATCGGGGAATCGTGCCGGATCGGGCCCCATGCTTACATCAGGGGTGCGACCTCGATCGGTGACCGGTGCCATATCGGGCACAGTACCGAGATCAAGAACTCGATCGTCATGCACGACACGAAGATCCCGCACTTCAATTACATCGGTGACAGCATCATCGGGAGCGGGTGCAACTTTGGTGCCGGCACAAAGATTGCAAACCTCCGCCATGACCATGGCCCGGTGGTCATACGGGGGATCAATACCCGCCGTGAAAAGATGGGGGCAGTGATCGGCGACGAGGTCCGGTTCGGGATCAACTGCTCGGTGAACGTGGGTAGCGTTGTCGGAAGCCACGTGAGTGTTGCACCCCACACGGCAGTCGAAGGCTGGGTCGAAGAGGAGACAAAAGTCAGGTAGGTGAAGGATGCAGGCAGTCATACTTGCCGCAGGAGAAGGCAGGCGGTTGCGACCGCTCACGAAGAACCGTCCGAAAGCGCTGATACCCGTTGCAAACAAGCCGATCATCGATTACCCGATAAAGGCACTGCTGGAGTGCGGGATTCGCGATATCATCGTCGTTGCCGGGTATAGAAAAGATCACGTGAAACGCCATCTCAACAGTCTCGATGCCCCAATCAAAGTGGTGGAACAGAAAAACCAGCTCGGGACCGGTGACGCCCTAAGGTGTGCGGCACCCCAAATCCGGGAAAACTTCCTGGTGCTCCCGGGAGACAACCTGATCGACGCCCTGTCCATCTCGCGCATCATGGCCCGGCAAAACAGCGTTCTTGTCAAGGACCATCCCTACCCCTCAAACTTCGGGGTGGTCATGGCTGAAGGCGACATGGTGCGCTCAATCATCGAGAAACCGGAGCACGCCCCCTCATTTTCCGTATCCACCGGGATCTACCACCTGACACCCGACTTCCTTTCGCACCTCACCGACAATTCGCTTACCGATTCGATCAACGGGATGCTTGAGAGGGGGGGACACCTTGGAGTGGTCATGGCCGGGGAATGGCATGATGCCGTCTATCCCTGGGACCTCCTCGCCCTGAACAAAAAAGTGCTCAGGGAGACCTCTCCTGCAAAATCGGGGGCAATTGACCGGACCGCGGTTATCCGGGGCCCGGTCCTGCTCGGGAAGGGAGCAACCGTCGGGCCGTTTACCGTAATTTATGGCCCCGCAGTAATCGGGCCCGGTGCCGAGATCGGTTCGCACTGCGCCATCGGCCCGTTCGTGAGCATGGGTGACCGGTCAAAGATCGATCCCTTCACCCTCATCCGCCACTCGCTGCTGATGGAAGATGTCCAGGTCGGTTCCCATTCCCGCGTGACCGAGGCGGTCATCGGAGAGGGGTCAGCGTTTGGCGACCATACCACGGTCGAGCCGGGAGTCCCCCTGGTGGAGATCGAGGGCACCCTGATCCGTGGAAGGTTCGGGTGCATCGTGGGGGACCATGTCCGGGCAGATCCTCTCTGCATCTTCCAGGGAGCAATCGTTGGCAATGATGTGCAGATCCGGGGCGGAAAGATGATCTCCGGGACAGATGCCTGCCAGGACGGGGTGGTGGTGGTCTAGGTGTGCGGCGTCTTCGGCTACATCGGGGGACCCCGGGCCGCATCCATCGTTCTCGAGGGGCTCCGGAAGCTCGAGTACCGCGGGTATGATTCTTTCGGGATTGCCGCCCTTGGAAAAACGCTCCATGTCGCCAAGCGGCAGGGACGTATCCCGGAAGAAGGGTTTGATATCCGGGGTCTGGCCGGCAATGCCGCCATCGGACACACCCGGTGGGCGACCCACGGGGTCCCAAACGACACGAATGCCCACCCCCACCTGGACTGCACCGGGAAAATTGCCGTTGTCCATAACGGGGTCATCGAAAACTTCGCGGTGTTAAAGAGGCAACTCCAGGAGCGGGGTCACCGCTTCTTGTCCGATACCGATACCGAAGTCATCGCCCATCTCATCGAAGAGGTGTACGAGGGGGACCTTCCCGCGGCGGTCAACGCCGTCCTCCCGGCCCTCGAAGGATCGTATGCCATCCTCGCCCTTGCAAAGGGAGACAAGAGGATCGTTGCTGCCCGCAACCGGAGCACCCTTGTCATCGGGATAGGTGATGATGCCCTTTTTGCTGCATCAGACATGACCCCCATCCTCGAGCATACCCGGAGGATGGTCGTGCTCGAGGACGGGGACGTTGCAACGCTCGCCCCCGCGTCGGTTTGCATCACGAACGGGGGAGCCCCGGTTGACCGGGAAGAAGAGATCGTCCAGTGGTCTGTTGAGGATGTCCGGAAAGGAGGGTTCCGCCATTTCATGCTCAAGGAGATCTTCGATCAGCCGGCAGTATTTTCCGAGGCGGTCCGGGCTCTCAGAAACGAGGAGCTTCCCGGGATCATCAGGGACGCGGGAAGGGTGACCATTGTCGCCTGCGGGACATCCTACCATGCCGCACTGGTCTTCAGGTATCTCCTCGAGGAGAAATGCAGGGTCCCGGCACGGGTCGAGCCGGCCTCCGAGTTCCGGTACTATCCACCGCCCCTGGAAGGCCTGGTGATCGGCATTTCCCAGTCAGGAGAGACTGCCGATACCCTGACGGCCCTCCAGATGGCCAAGGCCAGGGCCTGTCCGACGCTTGCCATAGTGAACGTTGTCGGCAGTTCCATCACCCGGCTTGCGGACGCCTCCCTCTTCATGAATGCAGGCCCGGAGATCAGCGTTGCGGCGACCAAGTCGTTTGTGGCCGAGCTTGCAGTCTTCCTGCACCTGGTCGATGTGCTGAAAGGCGGGGCGTGCGCGTACGAGCTCGATTCCGCACACCTGGCCATCGAGGAAGCGCTCCTACTCGACCTTACCCCGGCGGTCGCCTGCTGCAGGGACGCAACCGACATCTTCTTTGTGGGGCGGGGTCCCTTCTATCCCATCGCCCTTGAGGGGGCGCTCAAGATGAAGGAGACTTCCTACATCCACGCCGAGGGATACGCTGCCGGGGAGCTTAAGCATGGGCCTTTCGCCCTCCTCTCCCCGGAAACCCCGGTGGTGGCCATCTGTGTCCCCGGAGAAACATACGGGGTCATGGCCTCAAACATCCGGGAGATGAAAGCGAGGGGAACTCCCCTGATCGTGCTTGGCCAGAAGGATGACCGCGACATGCAGGAGATATCCGATGTCTTCATCCCGCTTCCCTTTGCCGAATCGATCGCCGGGTTGCTCTCGGCGACAGTCATCATGCAGCTGCTGGCCTACCATACCGCCGATGCGCTGGGAAGGGATATCGACAGGCCACGGAACCTGGCAAAGAGCGTGACGGTGGAGTGAACTAATCAGAGCGACTCGTATACTTTTTTGATAATCTCTGAGTTTGTTCCCAGAACCGGTAGTCCGATAGTGCAAGGGGATCGGGTTTTTTTTACTGAGTGGAGACGGAAAGAATCAGCCAATGAATCGGTTGGAACTAAAATGAGGTTTTTTCTCTCTTCTTCCTTTGAAATTCCCGATGCGATAGCAATCTTTCCGATATTGAGATATTCGTTCAGCTTCCAGATACTCTTGTCATTTGAATACGGCGTGAGAGCGTTTTCTTTTCTCGGAATGGTGCAAATTCCAGCTTTCCGGATGAACGTAGCCACAGAGTCATGCGGTTGCCAACCAAAAAATGAAAGGTTTGCCGGGGGATGCATCAGGTAATACCATGAAAAAGGTCCGTTACCCACTATCCAAAAGTCCAGCTCGGGAATTTGCCGTGCAGCGCTGACAAAGTTCTCAATTCCTTCCTGTTTACAGACTCTTCCGACAAAGAGAACTGAGGTTCTTGAAGGGAGGGCTAGGTCAGTATCACCGGGAATGAAACTTTGCTTTGGATAGTTGGGAATGACTGAGATATCTGGTGATTCAGTAAGGTATGAACCCACTTTATCCTTTAAGGGGGTGTTGACAGTGGTGATGCGATCAGCACCACGGGCCAATTTTTTTTCGTAGTGTTCTGCTGCAAGTTTTCCAATATACCCGAAATTCATCTGATATTCGATACCCCATGGAGAACGGTAATCATAGATGAGGTGGGAGAACATCGATCCTTTCAATGATGGAATTGCGCGGTAAATGATATCAGGGACATTGAAAATATGGACGATGTCGGGCCTCTCCTGGCCGATAAGGTTCCTGGATGCCCGTTCGATTGCAAACCAGTTTTTCGTCCCGAAATGCGGGATGACCACATCGAATCCCAGTTCTGTAAGGTCTTTCGAAAAAGCTGCAGCCGCGTCGTCGATTCCGGCTGGTTTGCAAGTAGGAGTACTTTCATATCGCATCCATAAGAACCGATTCGTACTCCTTTGCGAGAATTTTCCAGTCGAAGCGCAGTGCAATGGAACGATAATAATCTTCATTTTTGGGATGGTTCAGGATATATTCCGTTTGCGTAATGAATGAACTGACATCATCATAATAGAAGAGATCATCTCCAAGCAATCGTTCGAGAGCCACCATCCTGCTTGAGAGCACGGGCCTTCCGCATGCGAAATAATTGAAAATCTTGCCTCCCACAACGTATTCGTTCTTTTTCATCCTCTTCAGGGGATTCAGCCCTGCATCCATAGCAGAGATATACCTGTAAATCTGTTCATATGGAACTGCGCCTGTGAAGATGACCCTGTCCTTCACTCCGGAGTCCGCTGCGAGCTTCGAAATGCAGTCGCCATAATCGGTAAAGAGACCGGGGCCGACTATCAGGAGGAAAACCCCAGGGAGCTGGGGAAGGGCCTTGACTGCGGTCTCAAGGTCAACCCAGTACTCAAGAGAACCGACATACCCGATGACAGATTTTCCCCCAAGTCCAAGAGCTTGTTTTGCCGATTCTTTATCGATTGGATGTAAAAGGCTGGTATCGGCACCATTCGGGATGATGGAGATGTTCCTGACACCAATTCCAATCAGATATTTTTCCATTTCCGATGTAAGGGTAATAACATGCCTTGAATGCGTGAGGTTAAACCGCGTGATGGTTCTTACGGCTTTTTGTACCAGTGAACCAATCATCGAGCCTGGATAGTATACTGAAGCCGATTCCTCGAGGTGATCAAGGTAATCAAAAACGATTGGAACCCCAAGCCAGTTCGCCAGAAACGATGGAAGGATATTTGCAGAAAGGATTACGTCGATCTTCTCCCTCTCCACGATTTTTTTCAGCGTTACCAGGTGAAAGGGGGCATTCAGGAGATAATAGAGGGACGGGTCCTCGACCCCGATCGGACCACTAGTTACAAGTTGGCACTCAGTTCTTCGCGGTAAGTTCTGCTGAAATTTTTTCAGTCGAAAATGGAGCACGAACACCCTGTGGCTTTCTGCGATGGTATCGAAGATAAAATTAAGACGGTTTGGAACCGGGTGGCGAATCCAGTCTGTGGTGGGGATGACCAGGATGTTCATCTGAAGCCTAAATAGAAGTCTGTGGGTTGTTCGCTCCTAATGCTATCGATCGGATGGCGAGAAAAAAAATCCAGGGAAAAGTCGGGCGGTAGCCATGAAAAGCGGCCGGTCAGCTGATGACCGGCCACGGGATGCCGAATGCTGAGATTATGGACTGGATATCGTCTCTAATCCCACGGTCAAGCCTGAAAAGGACGAGGAAGTATGCAAGACCGCCCGCCCCGATTGCAGCTGCGAGGAAGTAGACCGAGGCGAGTCCCAATATGGTGTTACAGAGAAGCACGACAACGATCATCACGAAAGTTGAAGCAAGAATATTCAGCACCGGTCTCTTCTCGAGCCGGAGGTGCATCGACCTTGATAAATATGCGTACGAGATGAGGGCATTGAGGGTGATGGATACGAGCGTTGCAAACGCAGCGCCAGTAATGCCGAAGACCGGAATCAGGACTATGTTGAGCCCGATGTTCAGGCACGCTGCTATGGCCGTGGCAATGAACGATTTCCTGGGCTGGTCGAATGCATCCAGGCACATTGTTTGCAGGTACATGAAGATGTTGGCAACCTGCACCAGGAGTAGGAATACCAATGCGATTGCCCCTGACTCGAACCCTGAGCCGTACAGGTAATAGAGCAGCTCCTTTCCCAGGAGCACGCCCCCTGCAACTACCGGGATGGCAAGGAGCAACGAATAAGTGAACGCCCGGGAGAGTGCTGATTCGGCCTTCTCGATCTCACCGGTGGCATGCCAGTTGCTTACTTTTGGGTAGAGGACATAGTGCAGCGACCCGGTCGTGAATGCTGCGGCGCCGGTCAGCTGGAAGGCTACACGGTAAATCCCCACATCCGCATTGGACATGAAATAACCGATCAGGATAGTATCGGCATACGCAAAGACCATGGACCCGCTCGAGGCAAGGAAGATCCAGAAAGAGAAGGAAAAGAGGCTCTTCAGGTGGTCTCTTGTGAAGCGGGCAAGACGGAGGGTGAGGTATTTGAAGCTGATGAGGAGGCCGGCAACCATCCCGGCGATGAAGCCGCCGGCAAGTCCGGCAACAGCATAGCCAAGAAATGTAGCAACAACCTGGAATGATATCTTGATAATGTGGTTCAGAAAATCACTGGTTTGCGATACACCTGCTTTTCCTGTTGCATAGATGCCATTTCTTCCAAAGCTTGCAAATGTGCCAACAACGAGCGCAAGGATTAGCCAGAAGACCAGGCCTGAAGATGCCAGATCAACGAGGTAGGGGGAAATTATGAGAAGAATACATACTGATAACACAAGGAGTATCAATCGCAGCACAACGAACGCTGAAAAATATTGATCCTGTTCTTTCCCCTCGCTGATCCGCTTGACGGCACCCCCTCCGAAGCCCCCGTCCCCAATCAAGTCGAATACGCCGTAATAGGCGAGGAAAAGAAAATAAGAGCCTAATATGGCTGGCCCCAGAACATGGGCAAAATACATGGTGGAGAGGTAACCGGTTATGGCAATACTGACAAGTGAGCAGAACGAGATAATGGATTGTCGCCGAATCGGGTCAATCTGCATGAATTTCGTGAGATATTTGTTGAAAATTGTCACTGGTTGAATTTTATCTCTAAACATATTTGTAATTGTTCTGGCTTCTCTCGTATGGGTATTCGAGCCTAAACACCTCACCCATTAGGGAATATATCAAGTTTGAGCCTCTCCACAATCTGTTTAACCTGCTTCGGCACCTCGGTAATCCACCTGTTCTCCTCGTTGGTCACCGCATACACCTTTGAAAGTTTCAGGAGCAGTCCATGTGGCGAGAGATGTGCCGAGAGCCCCGCCTTCTTAATCCGGTTCAAGATCTGGCAGTAGATGTAGAGGCAGAGAAACCCGATGAACAGGTGCCCGAAGACCGCTGTTGCATCCCGGAGATAGAGTTTGTCCGCCTGGATCAGGCCTTTAAACGCGGCAAAATGGTTCTCCACCAAGTTTCGGGACTTATACATCTCATAGAGCCCCTGGGGTTCTGTCACAATCGAGGAGAGAATCAGGATCCGCCCCGACCGCTTCAACCGCTTATTCAACGTCTCGCGATCGATCTCACCCTCCTCAAACAGCCTGTAGAGCGTCTTTTGCTCTTCCACCGCCAGATCGGCATCTTCGAAAAGATAGAGCGTCAGCCCGTCAGTCTCTCGTTTTCCGGCATGGATCAGCCGTTTGTGGTAGAAGAAATGATCGGTAAGGTGGAGGATGTTAGCGTAGATATGGCGGAACTTGTCGTACCGGGACATGCCGCCGTTTTCGAGGTGGAAGGCGATGATCTCGTCGAGGTGTTTAGGTGTGAAGGAGAAGATTTTTTGGAATGCAGCGGCCTTTAAGGGGAGGGATTCGACGATGGTGCCATCGAAGTCGAGGATGAGGGTGGTGAGCAGGGCGGTTATCTCATCGGCTGCTGGATACTTGTACCTGATGGAGGTCAACTGTATCTTTCTGCCTTTTCTGTGATCCGGATGCACGAAAGCACTGCTTTTCAGTCCGCAGGAAATCCGGTCCCCATCATGGTCTGGATGTACACCCTTCACGGATATCGAGAGGAATGATCGGTACCCTGTCAGGTTTACTGAGGTATAATCCAGTTCGGAATTGATCGTGAATGTGGGTGAACGTCTTTCGCCCTGTTCAGAGGCTGAAATGCCAGTACAGCTCACTCTTTTTCTGTTAACATACCACCCTGCATGGTTATTCGTGATACGATATTCATATATCGAGAATATACAAACCAACTACTGATCATCAGAGACGGGAAGGTGAGCAATATATCTAAGAAAGCATTAATAACCGGCATCACCGGGCAGGACGGTTCGTATCTCGCCGAGTTTCTCCTCCATAAGGGCTACGAGGTGCACGGGATCATCCGGCGGGCATCGACCTTCAACACCTCCCGAATCGACCATATCTACGCCGATCCGCACGATACAGGCGCCCGCCTTTTTCTCCACTACGGCGATCTCTCCGACGATGAGCAGATCTCGCACATCATCTACAACATCAAACCGGATGAGGTCTACCATCTCGGCGCCCAGAGCCATGTGCGGGTCAGCTTCGATATCCCTGAGTATACCGGGAATGTCACTGGCCTCGGAACGACCCGCCTTCTTGAGATGATCCGGCGAAGCGGGAACGGGACGAAGTTCTACCAGGCCTCAAGCAGCGAGATGTTCGGTGCGACGCCGCCACCGCAGAGTGAGACGACTGCATTCTGGCCGCGAAGCCCGTATGCCTGCGCCAAACTCTATGCCTACTGGATGGCGCGGAACTACCGCGACGGCTACGGGATGTTTGCCGCAAACGGGATTCTCTTCAACCATGAGTCGCCCCGGCGAGGCGAAACGTTCGTGACGAGGAAGATCACGCGGGGGATCGCCCGGATCCTTGCCGGCAGGGAGAAGTACCTCTACATGGGGAACCTGGATGCCCGGCGGGACTGGGGGTTCGCCCCGGAGTATGTCGAGTGCATGTGGAGGATCCTCCAGCAGGATGAGCCTGAAGACTTCGTCATCGGGACCGGGGAAAGCCATTCTGTCCGGGAGTATCTCGAGACCGCCTTCTCGTACGCCGGCCTCGACTGGGAGGAGCACGTCAGGATCGATCCACGCTACTTCCGGCCGACCGAGGTCGAGGATCTCATTGCAGATGCCGGAAAGGCCCGGAGGAAACTCAACTGGAGGCCCTGCGTGATGTTTACCGACTTGACAAAGATCATGGTCGACGCGGACCTGAGGGAAGCAGGGCTTGAGCCCCCCGGTGAGGGAGATGAGTTCCTCGCCCGGGAGTATCCCGACCGGTGGTGGGCGAAGGATTGAGCCCGCTACGGTTTATAATCATCCGGAAAATGAGACGGGACTTCCGGAGGATTTCGAGATGAACGATGATCTCTTCAAGAGAGACGGCACAGAAGAATGTAGCACCATAATCGGTGGGATAGTCTGATGTTCTGGGATGGAAAGAGCGTTCTCGTCACGGGTGGAGCCGGGTTCCTTGGCTCGTCGCTGGTGCGAACGCTTGAGCGGCACGGGCTGGCAGCGGAGCAGATCCGGGTGCCGCGGAGCCGCGACCTCGACCTGCGGCGATGGGAGGACTGTGTTGCTGCGGTCGAGGACGTCGATCTCGTCATCCACCTCGCGGCGAAGGTCGGCGGCATCGGCTACAACATGGCAAACCCGGGTTCTCTCTTCTACGATAATGCCATCATGGGAATCCAGGTGATGGAGGCCGCCCGGCAGGCCGGCGTGGCAAAGTTCGTCGCCGTCGGGACGATCTGCGCCTATCCGAAGTTCACACCAGTCCCGTTCCGGGAGGAGGAACTCTGGAACGGATACCCCGAGGAGACGAACGCCCCCTATGGTCTCGCAAAGAAGATGCTCCTCGTCCAGGCCCAGGCCTACCGGCAGCAGTACGGCTTCGACGCGATCTATCTCCTCCCGGTGAACCTCTACGGTCCGGGCGACAACTTCGACCCGGCGAGTTCGCACGTCATCCCGGCCCTGATCAAGAAGTTCGTCGAGGCGGTGGAAGAGAGAAAGGAGAGCGTCGAGGTCTGGGGGACCGGCGCCGCGTCGCGCGAGTTCCTCTACGTCGACGATGCGGCGGAAGGGATAGTGCTCGCCGCCGAACGCTACGATAAGCCCGACCCGGTGAACCTCGGGGCGGGCTTTGAGATCACCATCCGCGACCTTGCTGGTCTCATCGCCGACCTCACCGGGTTTACGGGCGAGATCGTCTGGGATACTGCGAAGCCGGACGGCCAGCCCCGGCGGTGCCTGGACGTGTCGCGTGCGGAGCGGGAGTTCGGGTTCCGGGCGAAGACGGGTTTTCGCGAGGGGCTGAAGCGGACGATAGCGTGGTACACGAGCGAGAGGGTATGAAGATCTCGATCATCGGGTGCGGGTATGTCGGTGCGGTGACGGGGGTATGCTTTGCCGACATGGGTCATGAGGTTGTCCTCGTCGATGTCGATCCGGCAAAAATTCAGGCGATTGCTACGGGGCAAACGCCTATCTACGAACCCGGACTCGAAGATCTGATCCGGAAGAACCGCGATCGGATCAGTGCGACCCAGGATCTCCGCGCCGCTATCGAATCGACCGATATCACCTTCGTCGCGGTCGGAACACCCTCACAGGACGATGGTGCGATCGATCTGTCGTATATCCTCACCGCATGCGAGGAGATCGGGCAGGCCCTCAGGAATAAGGAAATGTTCCATACCGTCATCATCAAAAGCACGGTCTTCCCGGGGACGACGAAAGAGAAGGCCTGCCCGGTTCTTGAGAGGGCCTCCGGGAAGATGGCCGGAAAAGACTTCGGCATCGGGTCAAACCCTGAGTTCCTGCGTGAAGGAAGCGCCGTCCGGGATTGTCTCTCTCCGGACCGTGTCGTCATCGGGGCCGATGATTCCGGGACCGCTGATATTCTTCGCGACCTTTATGCACCGCTCGGGGCTATGGTACTTGTAACTCCCGTCACGACTGCAGAGATGATAAAATACACAAGTAATGCAGTCCTTGCGGCGAAGGTCAGCCTCGCTAACGAGCTGGGGAACCTCTGTAAGCGGCTCGGTGTAGATTCACGCGAGGTCTTTACAGTGGTAGGAATGGATAGTCGGGTGAGCCCGGCATTCTTTAGAACCGGGATAGGGTTCGGCGGATCCTGCTTCCCAAAGGATGTCCGGGCCCTCGTTGCCGGGGCGAGAGTGCACGGTGAAGACTTGAAAATCCTCAGGGCGGTCCTCGAGGTCAACGAGGAGCAGCCCAAAAAAGTTCTCTCCCTTCTTTAGCGGCATATTCCTGATCTGCAGGGGAAGACGATCGGAGTCCTCGGACTCGCATTCAAGCCAGACACGGATAATGTCCGGGAGAGTCGGGCTATCCCGATCGTTGCGACCCTCCTCGCCGAGGGGGCCCGGGTGGTCGCCTGCGACCCCGCGGCGATGGAGAGAGCATGATGGGATTACCCGTGCGTTAGTGCATGATTTGTAGATTTATTGGAGTCCAAGAGATTTGTTATTACTTTGTTGGGTGATGAATAGATGGGAAAAAGTATCCTTGCAACCGGCGGAGCTGGCTTTATCGGCTCGCATCTCTGTGAGATACTCTTGCATGCAGGAAACGAAGTGCTCTGCGTTGATAACTTTTTCACAGGTAATCGTAGAAATGTTGCACATCTCCTTGGTAACAAGGATTTCGAGGTTTTACGCCACGACATTACCTTCCCGCTGTATGTTGAGGTAGATGAGATCTATAATCTTGCCTGCCCTGCAAGCCCGGTGCATTACCAGTTTAACCCGGCACAGACGACCAAGACCTCTGTGATTGGCGCAATAAACATGCTGGGGCTGGCGAAACGGTTGCATATCCCAATCCTCCAGGCCTCAACAAGTGAAGTGTACGGCGATCCAGCTGTTCACCCTCAGCCTGAAACGTACTGGGGCAATGTCAACCCCATCGGACTCCGTGCTTGATATGACGAGGGGAAACTTTGCGCGGAAACATTGTTCTTCGACTACCATCGCCAGCATGGTCTGGACATCAAAGTGGTTCGCATCTTCAACACCTATGGCCCCAGGATGCATCCGAATGATGGTCGTGTTGTCAGCAATTTCATTGTCCAGGCGCTTAAAGATGAAGATATCACGGTTTATGGTGATGGATCGCAAACTCGCAGTTTCTGCTACGTAGATGATCTCGTCGATGGCATGGTGCGGATGATGAATACTGAAAAAGGATTCACAGGTCCGGTAAACCTGGGGAATCCCGGTGAGTTCACCATACTGGAGCTGGCAGAGATGATCGTTACCATGACCGGATCGGGGAGCCGAATTGTGTTTAAGCCACTTCCAGAGGATGATCCGAAGCAGAGAAAACCGGTCATAGATTTAGCTGAAGAGAAGTTGGGTTGGACACCAAAGGTTAAACTGGAAGATGGGGTGAAGAGGACGATAAAATATTTTGAAGAGGTCTTGGTCAATGAGTGAAAACGGTAGTGTGGCATGAGGTTATCTGATATCACCATCATCAATTTACATGACTGGGAAATGAGTTTTGTCTCAGTTAGTGGAGCATTTCACCTTAATTTGAGGGTGCATGGGAGTGATCGCCTGTCTCACGCGAAGGCGCGAAAAGTGCCAAGGGTTTCGATTGGTAGGAGATACATAGGCTTCGCGTCTTCGCGGTTCTTCGCGAGAGATAGTATTGCATGGACAATATGGGATGAAACGGTGCACTAGTCTTGGTCCGCTTAACAGGCTAAGGATACGATCGTACAAATCATCGAAGGAAATCCATAGGAGGTAAAATTTTGTTCGCCAAATACTTTTTGGGATATATCCTCACACGAAATTCAGAACGAGGCAAAAGATGACGCATTGGGTGTTAGCTAGACTGTTCAACCAGGCTGAATCGATAGAACAATTGAATGATGCACAACAACAAGCTCTAGAGTTGTTCAAACGTAAGATAGCAAATAATGAATACTCGTTTGAAGACGTCCCCTGTTTATGTGGTGAAACGGAGGGCATACTAATTGGCACACGTGATAGATATGGCCTTGAGGTTCATACTCACCTCTGTGAACATTGTGGTATAATGTGGACGAGCCCGCGGATGACGGAAGATAGTTTAAAAAGATTTTATGAAGATGACTATCGTTCAATCTATATAGGAGATCCTCAAGCGCCTGAATCCTTTTTTAGAGAGCAGGTTGAACATGGAGAGATAATATACAATTATATTAAATCGCGTATTCAGTGGCAGGCTAAAGAGTCATTAAAAGTTTTTGATATCGGTTGTGGCGCAGGAGGTACTCTCATCCCTTTTAAGAGAGATGGTTGGCTCACTTTCGGCTGTGATTTAGGAGGAGAATACCTTAATCGTGGAAAAGAAGAGGGACTTGTACTAGAATGCGGAGAAGCGATGTCATTATCTCGTTATGGCCCTGCTGATGTAATAATTCTCAGTCATGTTCTAGAGCACTTCTCACACCCGATAAAAAGTCTTAATGAAATTTCAAAATTACTAACCGATGATGGGTATCTCTATGTTGAGGTTCCAGGCATCTTTAAGGTTCATAGTTCTTATGGAGATTTCTTGTTATTTTTGCAAAATGCCCACTTATATCATTTTACCCTAAGTACATTGTCATCTATGATGAGTCTAACTGGGTTCAAGCTGATTGATGGAAGCGAACAAATCTATGCTTTATTCCAGAAATCAAGGGAAATCGAGATGCAAAAAGAGAAGAATCCATCCTCTAAAATACAGAGTTACATTTACCTCACAGAAATTTATCGTAAATTATATGTGGGCAGGTTTGTTTTTTCTTCAAAAAAGAACGTGGTCTGGTTACATCACCGTATACGCGATTGGATAAGGGAGCATTCATAATCGAACACTCCTTATTTGAACAATGGTTCACAAAGCGAATCTCATCTGTGGTCTGAATGTATCTTCTGCTGGAGATCATATAGGGAATTAGAATTTTGAGGGATTAAAGTATGAATTCACTGGTAATCATCCCGGCTCGAGGGGGCTCCAAGGGCGTCCCCCGAAAAAACGTCCGCTCACTTGCCGGAAAGCCACTGATCGCCCACACCATCGAGTCTGCCCGGCAATCAAAAACCATATCCCGGATAATCGTATCCACCGACGATCCCGAGATCGCCGCGATCTCCAAGCAATATGGTGCAGAGGTGATCTGGCGGCCGGCAGGGATCAGCGGCGATACCACGTCATCGGAAGCTGTGCTCCTCCATGTATTGGAGCACCTGAAGACCACCGAGAACTATCAACCTGATCTCATCGTCTTCCTCCAATGCACCTCTCCTCTCACCTCCCCAGAGGATATTGATGGTACTGTTCAGGCACTCCTCGATTGGGATGCAGATTCCGCTTTTGCGGCAACACCGTTCCATTATTTCCTCTGGAAAAAGGATGAAACTGGCGAGGCAACCGGCATCAACCACGATAAGCGCGTACGACCGATGCGACAGGAGAGGGAACCGCAGTACATCGAGACCGGCGCGATTTACGTGATGCATACTGAGGGGTTCTTGAAGGCGAAACATCGCTTCTTCGGCAAGACCATTATGCACATAACGCCCCCGGAACGGCGCTGGGAGATTGACGAACCCATTGACTTCAGGGTTGCTGAGGTGCTGATGCAGGAGCAGAGACAGCGCCGGAACCTCCAGGCACTCCCGAGCCCCATCTCCGGGCTGGCCATGGACTTTGATGGAGTATTCACCGATAACAGGGTTATTGTCTTTCAGGATGGGAGAGAGGCAGTCCTCTGCGATAGAGGGGATGGGATGGGGCTTGACCAGCTTAAAAAATCAGGATTGCCTCTGCTGGTGCTCTCCACCGAGAAGAATTCTGTTGTTCAGGCACGCTGCGAAAAACTCGGCATCCCCTGCCGGCAGGGAGTATCTGATAAAATCAGTGCATTAAAAGAATGGATAAAAAAGAATAACTTAAATCCATCCGGGATAATCTATATTGGGAACGATATCAACGATCTTTCCTGCCTGAGGTATGTGGGATGCGGTGTCGCCGTAGGAGATGCGTATCCAGAGGTAAAAGCGTCTGCGCAGTTGATTCTCTCAGCATACGGTGGTAGAGGGGCTATCCGGGAATTGTGCGAACTAATCTTAAGAAGGCCTGATCACCATGACTGAACTATTAAATAGTGTATGTGAGAAATTCAAGAAGGTGGCATCAGGTATAATTAAATCAATAAATATAATGCCCCAATCTGAATTAAAAAGGATAAATGACGCAAAGGATTACTGGAATTCAAGCAAGAATAATACGACATTGCAAGATTTATCGCATTGGCGTGGTAAAGGTCGCTGGTTTGACGATTCTGCATGGAATGAGATAGGCGAGCTACATTTCTCAATGTATAAAGAATTATGTAAACTAACTGAGATGGAAGATCAAGTTCATGGCATGATAGAATGGGGGCCGGGGGGAGGAGCGAATGTTACATGTTTCTCAAAAGAGATAAAAACAATTTATGGAGTGGATATATCATCGCCGAATTTAGATGAATGTGAGCGTCAATTAAAAAAAAAAATGGATATTCGGGATTTAAAAAAATATTATTCTCCGCAGACAGCCCAGAATGTTGTCTCCAATTAATTACGCCAAAAGTCGATTTTTGAGAATTTCTATTAACCCATCTCTTTCTCCATCGGGTATCCATTTCTGCCTCCCATTCCCCAAGAGTGCGCCTGTTTCCCCCCTTTAGCCCCGAAGA
>JALHCK010000060.1 GCA_022841205.1 Methanomicrobiales archaeon
CAGAGCAGATAACAATTCTCGCGCGCCTCCGGTCGGAGCTCATCTTAAAGGAGATGGAGATCGAAAATTACAAGAAAGTCGCGCGGATCAACGATCCCATGCTCACTCAGCTCAACAACGAACGCGACGCGCTCCTTGCTAAGATCAAGGAAATCGAAACAGGCTCCGGTTCGGGCTCGAAGGTTATGCCCAGTCAGCAGCAGCTGCCCACTATTGCTTTTGAATATGCCAAGCTCGAGCGCGATCTTGCAGTACAGGCTGAGCTCTTCAAGATACTCACCCAGCAGTACGAAGTCGCTAAGTTCAATGCTGCAGGCCAGGAGCCTGTTTTTCAGATACTTGAGATGGCGGAAGTACCAGACATGAAGTCAGGCCCTTCGCGCAGCATGATCTGCATTGTGGCGACCCTTGCAGCATTCTTCGTGTCGATTCTCCTTGCCTTTGCCTCAGAATCGATTTCCAAGATCCGCCGCGACCCAGAAGCAGTAGCAAGATTCAGAGCAATAAGCAAGGGCGAGAAGCCTGGGATATAGCAGAGGGGCAATCAAGGGGCTATTCCTATGAGCGTGATATTCTTTCTATGAAAGCAAGAAGGCAAAAGGACGAGAAATGAAACGATCTCTTTTCATTCAGGGAAACATGGCAAAAGCAGGCGCGGCAAAGAGCTTTACCCGCGCATTCGCTGTTCTGGTTCTGATCTCAATGATTTTCGTCATATCTCCGCTTGCAGAGATGTCGTTGCTCGCAGCTCAAACACTCGGCGGCTCGAGTATTTCAACAGCAGTGCAGTCGGGCATGACTTCTGGCGCTGCCCAGGGATCCAGTGCTGGGCAGTCGGGGGGTGCTTTGCTTCCCGAAGCGACCGCGCGAGCTCAAATCGCCATGGCGACAGCGGACTATCCGGTAACGCCGGGCGATGTGTATTCGCTTATCTATATGCGCGCTTCTCAGACTGATTCGCTCAGAATCGTTGTGGAAGGAGATGGAAAAGCCAATCTCGGATTTCTTGGCAAGCTTTCTTCAGAAGGCATGACTTTCCGGGCATTCAAAGCGCTTGTGGAGAGTAAAATCGAAGCAGCATATCCTCAATCCACACCAAGCCTTTTGATTGTCTCCACGGGCGTTTTTCCCATTAAGGTTCAAGGGCATGTCCAGGAGACTTCCATTGTAAGTGCATGGGGTCTCACAAGGCTCTCTGAGGTAGTTGCTGGCAAGCTTCTTGCCTATTCTTCGCTTCGCGATGTGCAGGTTGCCTCATCGAATGGCAAAGTTGCGGTTTACGATCTCTTCAAGGCGGAACGAGAGGGGGATTTAGGTCAGGATCCGTACATGCGTCCTGGGGATGTGGTAGAGCTGAGGAAGGCTGATCGGGTAGTGAGGCTTGAGGGCGAGGTGAGGAGGTCTGGGAGCTATCAGCTTAAAGCAGGAGAGGGGGTGGGTGAGCTAGTTGGGTACTATGGCGATGGCCTAGGGGTGAGTGCAAAGAGCGACATGGTAGTGTTGACTAGGAGTGCTAGTGAAGGGAAGCCAGAGAGTGAGAGTGTGGTCTTTGACTTAAGCAGTGAAGAGCTTCCGGCGCTCTTGGATGGGGATAGTGTGCGAGTTCCGAGTAGGGAAGAGTATTTGCCCATAGTGTATGTAGAAGGAGCCGTAAAGCCAGAAGTTATGGTAGGGCAAGAGGAGAAGGCTCAAGAGGGTGAGGAAGAAGCAAAGGAGACATATGGATTA
>JALHCK010000005.1 GCA_022841205.1 Methanomicrobiales archaeon
ATTGCTCCACAAAATCTAATAGTTCCATGACCCCGTTCTCCTTTGTTGGTCCTTAGGATACGGGGTCTCTGAATTTACAGAACTTTTCCTACACTATCTTATCTGAGCTGAATTGGTATTTTTCTTGCACAAAAAAAACATTGCATAACTCAGATATAAATCTAAGTATTTAATTCTGCAAAATCACTTGGTCACGTGCGAAAGGTGGGTTGGACCAACAGGGTTCTGGTTACAGATCCAATGTTGAAACCTGCATTTCACCACTTTTAAAGGATATCACACAAGCAGGAGCAAAAAACCAATTTGTCAGATATGATTTTCCAGATTGGGGAACTTCAGATTACCATATCTTACCGCAAAACCCCATGAATGGGCCTTAATTATGAAGAAGGATTTGTGATTATTCTGACACCATCGCCAACTCTTTCAAGTAGAGATCTTCACTCTGGTTCACTTATTTCGGGGTATGTATGGACCAGCTGGTCATCCGAAAAGATTTCGTTCTCTAAACTAATGACCCGTGAGCAATATTTCATGGACTGCGGGGGGTGTGGTAATGTGGGAATAAATTCCACAACCACTTGTTTCGCCCCGCACCCCCTTGCACACAATATATAAAGAGATTAGCAATAGGTCATACAATCCGTTATTTATGAGCTATTTTAACCGACGTTACCGGTGATGCCGCCGGATACCGGGGACATTTTTACCGAAAGGCTTAAAACCCACCGACGCCATCACTCTTATTAAACCAAAAAACTAATCAAGGTGAATTGTAATGGGAACAAAAATTGGAAAGGAAAAGATCAAGCGTGAACCCGGCTACCTCTACTACCTGGGGAAGGACGGCTACGTTTGGGCCGCACCGATGAAGAACAACAAGACTGGTAAGAAGAAGAAGGTAGGAACCGAAAAGATACCCCGGGAGAAGGGATACCTCTACTATCTTGGCAAGGACGGCTATGTGGGTAAGGCCAAGATGAAAAACGCCTAACTCTCTCTTTTTTTGTTCGGTCTGACCAAAACCAGCATCTTTTTAGGATAGTCTTTTCCTCGTTAACATGGGTTTACCCGAAACCATAGTCCGATGATGTATCATATCCAGTCGGTTAACTTCCGGATATGCAGAATATATCCTTCCCCGGGTTGCGAGCCCCGTCTTGTGAAGTTACATCACACCAAAAACGATCTCTTAAAGACCCTCATATCTATTCACGAAGCTGTTACTTAGGGCCACCAGGCGAATTTTGTCGATGATGAGCTGCTCTCCTTGAGGCGCTGACATGCTAATCAGGAGCACCGATCATGTTGATGAAAATAAGTCCCCTGCAAAACGGCAGGATCATGGACGTACCATGTCCGGACAGTTAATACCGTACTTTACTCACCGGAAACACCTGTGTCTGTAGAAACTTTTATACCGCTCTGATACGGTTGTTCCCATGGACTATCTGCCGGCAATCCTGGTTTATGGTTGTGGGGCAGTTTCAGCAGAAGGGAATGAAATGGCTGAAGATTTACAGATAAACAGGGATCTGATGTGCGATCTGGTCTGCAGGCTTGAGGATCCGGATGAAGATGTACGCGAAACAGGCATTAAAGCACTTGCCGTAATGGCGTGGGATGAAAACTGGAGCCCCGATGAACTGATTCGCCAGGGTGGCATTGATGCAATTGTGGATTTAATCGATGATGTAAATGTTAAGATCCTTCTTCCGGCACTTGACGTCATAATAGCCATAGCTGGTTCAGTCACGTCCGAGTATCTCATATCATCCGGTATTATCGCAAGCCTCGACCGCATCCGGGAGCACGAAGACTACCGCGTCCGCGATAAGGTCAAGGATGCGCTCTGGCTTCTCGAACCCGGGGTCGAGGATGTGGTCATGACAAAGCCGGAGGATGAATACTGACATAACCACTTATAAAAAGACGCCCCGGCCGGGATTCGAACCCGGGTCGGAAGCTCCGGAGGCTCCCAGGATATCCACTACCCTACCAGGGCACCATGAAGATGTCGAAGGGATATCTTCCATATGAACAGGGTGCGGAACAGTATAATAATTTTGGAGTCCTGCCTAAACCAACCCCGCTGGAGATTACCCAGAACCGCGATATGCAGCGATACAACTAACACTATCCGGATGATATGGTAGTGCCGGGAACGGATGCTTGCTTTCGCTATCATTGCCATCGTTCTTGCCTTTGTATTCACCTATACCAACGGATTCCAGGATGCAAGCTCGGTAGGGGCATCGTTCATCGCTTCACGCTCGGCATTGCCCAGGCAGGGAATGCTCTTCATAGCAGGGATGGATTTTCTGGGGGCCCTCCTGGGAGGAAGCGCCGTTGCCTTCACCATTTCAGGCCTTCTGCTCATGGAACCGTCAGATCAGCTCGTGTTCGTAGTGCTCGCGGCATTAATTGGGGCAACAGCCTGGAACCTCCTCACCTGGAAGTTTGGTCTCCCCTCTTCGTCGACTCATGCCCTTATCGGAGGCCTTATCGGAGCCGGCCTCGCTGCTAAGGGGTATGAGAGCATCGCATGGGGACTTCGGGAGCTCCTTGCCCCTCCACATGAACTGACAGGACTGGTCAAAATCCTGGCTTTTCTCATCTTTTCGGTTGTCATCGGGTTTGTCGGAGGATATGCCCTGCACCGTTGGGTGAAGTTTCTCTTGAGAAACGCGAAACGTTCGGTGAACGACAGCCTCGTTAACCTGAACTGGGTTGCGGCGGGGATTATGGCATTTGCCAATGGAGACAACCATTCCCAGAGGCAGCTAGGAATCATCGCCATTGTGCTATTTGCATCCGGACTCAGTGCAGCTCCCGAGATTCCCTTCTCCGCCCGCCTCATCTGTGCATTGATGCTTAGTCTTGGCACGTTGATGGGAGGATGGCGGATCATGACTACTCTCGGACGAAAATTATTCAAGCTCGAACCGATCCATTCGTTTAATTCCCAGTTCTCTTCAGGGGTATCGATCGCTCTCTCGACATTTCTTGGTGCACCGGTTTCATCGACACATGTGATTTCATTATCGCTTATCGGCGTCGGCAGTGCTGAAAATCCCCGGAAAGTCCGGTGGTCCATCGGAAAAGAAATTGTTGCGGCCTTTCTTATCACCATTCCCGCCACAATGATAGCATCCGGAACCGTTTATATGGTAATTGGAGCATGGGCCTGAGGGTGATATGAAACGATGATGAAAAAAGATCAACAGAGCGGGAAATGGAAAGGGCTCTTTGATGCGATCTTTCCCCCAGAATACGATTTCGAAGGCATGCTTGCTCACCAGGCAGAACGCACTCTTTCGGGTGTCAGGATGTTTGCGACCTGGCTGGAAAAAACTCCGCTCTCCGAACCGGCTGCCCTGCGCCAGATTGAAGGAGAAGTTGATGAACTCCGGTACAGGCTCGAAGAAAACCTTCTCGATGCATTTTCCACGCCATTTGATCGGCAGGACATCTACAGCCTCTCCCGCCAGATGGACTATATCCTGAGTTTTTCCCGGGAGACGGCAACCGAGATGTTTTATTTCGGGGTCGAACCGGACGAGCACATCCGGAATATGGCTGCGGGGCTTCTCACCGGCACTGAAAAGGTCTGCAGAGCGGTGAAGATCATGTCAAATGACAAGATCCAGGTTAAACAGATGATCCGGGAAGCCCGGAAATCGATGCGGGCCATTGAAGCGGACTATATTGCTGGAATGCAGGATCTCTTCAGCGCAGGTGATCCGATGGTTGCACTCAGGAAAAGGGAAATCTATCATCATCTCAGGGATGCAGGAAGGGCGCTTCGCCAGACGGTTGACATTCTTCATAAAGCGGTGGTAGGCATTTCTTAGCGCATGGAGAAATGAATGCCAGTGGACCAGTTGCTTAGTCCCTGCCTGGCAGGGAGCATTCCCCGCCCCCATCCTTTCTGACCGGGCAACCGGAGATATCCCGGTTGCCAGTTAAAGAGGCCTTGAGAGAAGGGGTGTTTGAAGATAAGAAACCATTTTACCACCACAAATCTCATGCCGGAGCGCCATTGTTCTCACGAAGCTGATCCGCGAGCGGCAGCAGTGAGTTACCGCATCTTCACCCTGTAGGTATGCCATATCTTGCAGGCTCCCTCGTGGCTCACCATACAGGGTCCAATAGGGGTTCTCGGCGTGCAGGCACGGTCGAAAAGCTTGCAATCAGAGGGTTGTGCAATTCCCCTGAGTACCTTATCGCAGATGCAGGCCGAGTGCTTCTCCACGTGCCTGAATTCTATATCGAACTTCTTCTGTGCATCGTACTGATCAAATCCTGGCCTGAGCCGGAGTCCTGAACCGGGGATGACGGGGAACCCCCGCCATTCGACATCGCATGGCTCAAAGACCTCGCCCATTATCTCTTTTGCTTTCATGTTCCCTTCGCGGCAGACCGCGCGAGGATATGCATTATCGATCCGGCTCGACCCTTCCTGAACCTGTCGGGCCAGCATGAGCAGCCCGAGCAGGATATCTTCTGGATCGAACCCGGCAACCACCTGCGGGACAGGGAACTGTTCGTATTCGCTATATCCCATTACTGTGCAGACATGGCCGGGGAGCATGAAGCCATGAAGGTGTGCTTCTCCCTGTTCGAGCAACCATTTCATGGCCGGCGGTACGAGGCGGTGACACGAAAGGATGCTGAAATTGGAGGGAAGATGGGAAAGAAGTGTTGCGGCCACGGTAGGAGCTGTGGTCTCGAAGCCAACCGATATAAACACCACTTCGCGGTCTGTTCCCTCGGCGATCTCAACTGCTTTGTGGACTCCCTGGACTACTCGCACATCGCCGCCGCTTGACTCAAGCGAGCCCCTGCTGCCAGGAACCCGGAGGAGATCGCCATATGTGGCGATGATGCAGCCACGATCGACAAGGTCGAGTGCTGCATCGATCTCCCCCTGCGGAGTGATGCAGACAGGGCACCCCGGCCCCATCACGATCCTGAGCCGATCCGGGAGAAGACTCCGGATTCCGTAACGGGCGATCGCTGCTTCGTGGGTCCCGCAGATATGCATGAAGACCATGTCGCGGTCGGCAATGTCATGCAACTTTCGAGAGATTTCCGTTCCGAGGGACATTTCTGGCTATTAATTTACATCCAAACGGACATAATAGTAGTCATATGGGCGTCGAAAAACGGTTAATATCACACCGGCAATCCTGGCAGATCCCTTCGACCTCACGGAAAACCCCATTTAGTTTATCGACATTGCCAGATCCTGTGGGGGGGGTGTTCTACACCTTCGGGGTTGCATTTGAATCCGGAGTAAAGAAAGTTAGGGGCGTCCCCCTTAAGACTGTCCAGGAATCTGCAGGGATCCACCTGTTAATCAGTTTGAATCCCCAACCACGATCTATTTCCCGGAATCCGGACTTCAAACCTCCATTTCGAAGTTGATACCCGGTGCATTTATCCTTGATCAGCCCGGAATACCCAGGGATACCATCAACACCAGGGTAGCAAGCCGCTTTCCCGAAGAAGTGGCTGAGATCCACTTCTTCAGATGACATACATCTGATATCCTGATTTTTGGGATTTACTATGCCAGGACCTTACCTTTTATCGTTCTTTCCGAAAAGTTTCAGTGTATGTTCGGTATATCGACTTTCTGCCTCCACCACGAGCCCCTCGATATCGCACTCGACCGACTCTCAAAAATCACCGACCTGATCGAGGTGATGGATGAAGGAGCACATTATATCGGGTCTCCTGACCTGTTGGAATCATACTCATGCCGGTATACCGTTCATGCACCATCCCGGAGTATTAATATCGCCAGTATCCATGAACCGATCAGGAGGGGGAGCGTGGAGGTTATCGTCGCGTGTTTCGCTCTTTCCGGGGAAGTTGCAGCCGATGTGGTGATTCACCCCGGGTACTTCGCCTGGAGAGAAGATCGTGACAAGGCACTCCGCCAGTTCCGGAAATCGCTGTCAGACCTGAATGCCAGTGCAGAGGAGTACTCGGTTCGCTTCTCTATCGAAAACATGGAAAACTGGAACTATTTCTTCCTGAGGCGTCCGGAAGAGATTGAAAAGCTTGGCGAATTCAATCTGGCACTCGATGTCGGGCATGCCTACCTCAATCACTGCCTTGATGAATTCCTCACCCTGCCCTTCTCCCATGTTCATCTCCATGACAACAATGGAAAGGAAGACTCACATTTACCGGTGGGAGAGGGAACAATCGATTTCGGGCCGGTATTAAAAGCGGTTATGGATAATCATGCGACACCTGTTATTGAAGTAGGGACTTATGAAGGAGCGCTTGACAGTCTAGGTGCCCTGTCCCGTATGGCTGGAACATGACGTAATTTCATTGATCGATCCATTAAATGCCTGGGAAACCCTCCTTTTCACGCAGTTATCCGGCCTTTTCCGTAATCTTTTAAAGGATTCACTGCGAACAATAGTGGTGCACTCCTGCCTCAGTGGCTCAGCCGGTAGAGCGACACCTTGGTAAGGTGTAGGTCGCGAGTTCAAATCTCGCCTGAGGCTTCCTTTTAACGGCTTTTCGAATATATTCATCCAAAATTTGAGATCGCGCTCCCTCTGCAGACCAGATCGTGGAGGGGTCATGACAGCATCGATGACATGATGACTCCATTGGTCGCATCGATACCGCCACAAGGCCCCATATCAACTCCTCTTTCATCCAGGTACGGGGTGAATGTAGCTTCAACTCTTTTTTTAATTAAAAAATAACCTCCAATGATTTGAAAGACGGTTTCATCCAAGACCATCCCTGAAAACAGAAAAGGATGAAACGGGGATATTCCCGTTATGAGTGGTCGCGCCGTAGTATATGTTTACGGATACGTTTTGTTAATCCCCAAACGCGCATTTGATGCCGCGGTTGATACAAGCGATTGCTTCGGACTCCCGCCCCAGTTTCTTCAGGGTCAGTCCCTTGTTGAACCAGGCTTCAGATGATTCTGAATCAATCTTGAGTGCAGCATCGTAGCACTTGAGCGCATCCTCGCATTTTCCAAGATTATCCAGGAAATTGGCCTTCTCGTTCCAGGCTATTGCATACCTTGGGTAGGCTGCAATAGCCCGGTTGAAGTACTCGAGAACCCGTTCCGGGTGTCCATTTTGCTGGAGATCTACCGCCTTCCGGTAGAAGTATTCTGCCTCGTAGGGAATTGTAGTTATTTCTCTCATATTGCAGCCTCCTTAATCGGATTGACCCGCTGCAAGTCCGATTCCACGGTTGATACAAGCGATTCCTTCGGTCTCCCGCCCCAGCCTCTTCAGGGTCAGTCCCTTGTTGAACCAGGCTTCTGCCGCACCAGCATCGATTTTGATGGCTGTGTCGTAGCAGACCAGGGCCTCGTTGAACCTGCCAATCTGGTCCAGGAAATTGGCCTTCTCGTTCCAGGCTCCCACATAAGTTGGTTCCAGGGCAATAGCCCGGTCAAAGCATTCAAGAACCCTCTCTGGATCCTTCAGGGTTTCTGCTTCCAACGCGAGGCGGAAGAAACATTGGGCATCCTGTGAAATGCTCACAATGGTTTTCTGCATATTCTGGTTCTCTCCTGCCAGGGTGTCCGTTTTGGTCACTTCCCCGACAAAGAAGAAATAATTGGTATGATTAAATATTGGTTTGCACTATAAAATTGTGCGAATGAATTGCATTGCATTGTAACACAAAACGTTGTAACCGTCAATGCATGGCATATATGAAGTGCAATATAGAAGGCAGTTATCAAAAAAAAAAAAAAAAAATTGAATATTTTTAAACCTGTCGAAAATCAACCAGGGTTAAAACTGCAAATGATATGGCTAACTCCAAAAATTTTCAAAATGTTAAAAAAGCATGAAACTGGATTATTATTAAGAAAACTTGTTACAGGCGGTTGTAGGGGTAATTGCCTGAAATGCGCTGCAGGTTGGGCATTAGGACATATAAGTGCAACGGATATCTTCACTGCATAAGTGCTGGGGAAATTAGCAGGGGGGTTCGCAGTTCCATTATTGTTCAACCATAACGATCCGAAATGATACAGATTTATTGAATGTGTTTAACCAATCCCCCGCAAGAGATCTTTGGGCTGTATACCACTGTATACCAAGTACCCACCTCTGTACTATGAGAACCAACTGTTCTTTTTCAATTAATGAAAATAATAAATGCCAGTTTGAATATTGTGCAGCACCCGTGTCACATAGTAAAGAATAAATGGTTCCAGAAGTAAGTCAACTTAACCTGTAAAGGTGTGAATCATGCAGATGAAGTACGTCCAAACAACGTGTCCGTACTGCGGAACCGGCTGCAGTTTTAATCTTGTTGTAGAAAACAACAGGGTTACGGGTATTGCCCCGTACCAGCGCACTCCGGTGAACCAGGGGAAGTTGTGCCCGAAGGGCATCTATGCCCACGAGTTCGTGAACCATCCTGACCGCCTGAAGTCACCCCTCATCAAGAAGAATGGGAAATTTGTTGAGGCAAGCTGGGATGAGGCCTACGACCTGATCACAAAGAAATTCAAACAGTATAAGCCCGACGAGTGCGCCTGTCTCTCTTCCGCTCGTTGCTCGAACGAGGAGAACTACGCCATGATGAAGTTCGCCCGCGGCGTGCTCAAGACCAGGCACGTTGACCACTGTGCACGCCTGTGCCATGCCTCAACAGTCGCCGGGCTGGCTTCAACCTTCGGTTCAGGAGCCATGACCAATTCGATCGGGGATATCTCCCAGTCTAAATGCTGCTTTATCATAGGCAGCAACACTTTTGAGCAGCACCCCTTGATCGGGCGCCAGTTGGTACTTGCCAAAAAGAACGGTGCGAAAATTATCTACGCTGACCCGAGGCTCACGCCGACAGGGAAGCAGGCAGACCTCTACCTGCAGTTCAGATCAGGCTCTGATGTTGCCATATTCAACGGCCTGATGCAGGAGATCCTGAAGAATGGATGGGAGGACAAAGAGTTCATCAAGAACCGGACAAAGGATTTCGACAAGCTGAAAGAAGAGGTCATGAAGCCGGAGTATTCACTTGATAACGTCTCGAAGATTTCAGGCATTCCGGCAGCCAAGCTCAGGACAGCCGCAGAATGGATCGGAAAGGCCGAATCTGCCTGCATCCTGTATTCGATGGGCATCACCCAGCACACCACCGGAGTTGACAATGTCAGATCGGTTGCCAACATCCAGATGCTGACCGGGAACCTGGGCAGGCCGGGCACCGGTGTAAATGCGCTTCGTGGCCAGAACAACGTGCAGGGTGCCTGTGACATGGGGGCACTGCCAGTGGTATTCACCGGATACCAGAAGGTCATCGATGAGGCCGCCTACAAGAAGTTCGCTGATGCCTGGGGCTTCCCTGACGGGATCAGTGCGCCTCAGAACGGGTATGAAGTCACGGTCATGATGGATGTCCTAGCAGACAAACCCGGCGAGCTCAAGTGCATGTACATCATGGGCGAAAACCCAATGCTCTCTGACCCCGACCTCCACCATGTCGAGAAAGCGCTGAAGAACCTCGGGTTCCTGATCGTCCAGGACATCTTCATGACCGAGACTGCTGAATTTGCCGATGTCGTCCTGCCGGCATGCTGCTATGCCGAGAAAGATGGTACACAGACCAGCACCGAGCGCCGTGTCCAGATGTGGAGAAAAGCCCAGGAGCCGCCCGGAAATTCAAAGCTTGACTGGGTTATCATCAAGGAGATTGCCTCCAGGATGGGTTATGCCAAGCAGTTCCCCTGGAACAGCGCCGAAGATATCTTCACCGAAATCGCCAAGGTGACACCGTCCTATGCGGGTATGAACTACACTAGGCTGAACAGGCCCGAAGCACTCCACTGGCCCTGCCCGGCACCCGATCATGCCGGTACACCCATCCTGCACAAGGAGAAGTTCGCCCATCCTGATGGCCTGGGGCAGTTCTTTGGTGTTCCTTACAAGCCCCCTGCGGAGGTTCCCGACACTGAATACCCATTCGTCCTCACTACCGGCCGCTGTCTCTGGCAATGGCACACAGGAACCATGACCCGGCGTTCCGAAAATCTGGAAGAAGAAGAGCCGACCGGCTGGATCGAAATCAACCCCGAAGATGCCAAAGCGCTCGGGATCAAGGACAAAGAGAAGATCCTGGCAGTCACCCGCAGAGGAAAGGTGGAAGTGCCGGCACGGGTCACTCCGGATATCATGAAGGGGGTAATGTTCATGCCGTTCCACTACAAGGAGTGTGCAGCAAATACCCTCACCAACAATGCGCTCGATCCTATCGCCAAGATCCCGGAGTTCAAGGCATGTGCTGTCAAAGTGCAAAAGATAGCGGAGGCGAAGTAACATGGGACTCTTTTCATCCAAACCGGATATCAAAAAAGGCGACATGGTATATGCCTGGACCAACGATCAGGACATCTCCAAGAAAGCCGAATGCGGTGGTGCAGTCACCACCCTGCTCAAGTATGCCCTTGAGAATAAGATGGTCGACGGAGTACTCGTGATAAAAAAAGGCCAGGACGTTTATGACGCCGTTCCCACCCTGGTGACCGATCCAAAAGAACTCAAGGATACGGCCGGGTCACTGCATTGCGGAACAGTCCTTCTCGCAAATGTGGTAAAGAAACGTCTCAATGGCGCAAAGAACATGAAAATCGGGATGACCGTCAAGGGCTGCGATCTCATGGCACTCCAGGAACTCGCCAAGCGCAAAGAGGTCAACCTGGACAATCTCCTCCTGATCGGAGTCAACTGTGGAGGCACGGTAAGCCCCATGATGGCCCGGTACATGATCACCACGAAGTACGGAGTCGATCCGGACAAGGTCCACAAGGAGGAGATCGACAAAGGCCAGTTCATCATCGAGTATGAGGGTGGCCACAAGGGAATCTCGATTGACGAGCTCGAAGACGAAGGATTCGGACGAAGGACCAACTGCCGTCGCTGTCTCTACAAGGTCCCCCGGCAGGCAGATCTTGCCTGTGGGAACTGGGGTGTCATCGGTGAAAAGGCTGGCAAGGCAACCTTCGTTGAAGTCTGCAGCGATAAGGGAGCAGATCTCCTGTCAAGAGCGGTAAAGGGAGGGGCTCTCGCAACCGAGGCACCGGTTCCAAAGGGAATAGAGATACGTGGAAAGGTCGAGGGGGCCATGCTGAAGCTTGGTGAGAAATGGCGGAAGAAGGACTTTGCCAGGCTCGGCAAGGATCCGTGGGCCATGATTAACGAGGAAACGTCCCGGTGCATCAAGTGTTACTCGTGTATTGAGAACTGTCCGGTGTGTTTCCCGACTGCAGAAACGCTCAAGAAGTCCTATGCCGTTCAACCCGGGCAGATACCACCAAACCCGATGTTCCACCTCCGGCGATTTGCCCACATTTCCGATTCCTGCGTCAACTGCGGTCAGTGCGAGGAGCTCTGCCCGATGGAGATTCCTCTCGCCCTGTTCTCACACGCAATACGGGCCGAATCAGATGCAGCATTCGAGCCGAAACTGGGCAAGCCTGCCTATTCAAACTAATCTTTTTTTTAAACGTTGAAATTTAAAAAATCCAAACATCGAGAGTATTATTCAGGTAAACGAAACACTACAATCCAAGGGCCAGATCGATCCCCCGGTTAATACTTGCATATCCTTCGGTCTCGCGACCGAGCCGCTTCAGGACAAGCCCCCTGTTATACCAGCTCTCGGCATCGAACGGATCGATGTTCAATGCCTTGTCATAGCAGGCAAGCGCCTCCTCACACCTTCCCAATTCATCAAGGCAGTTTCCTTTCTCATGCCAGGCAGATGCAACGGAAGGTTCGGTAATAAGAATCCGGTCGATATAATCAAGGGCATGCAGGAAATCACCTGCATGCATCGCCTGATGAGCCATCCGGAGAAAATAATCCGTGTTGTGTGAGATTAATACTACCGTTTTTTTTCCCCTAATGACTGGATTATCCGTTGAAATTTCCCCCATACTGATGCCATGGGATCTTCCATGGCGAGAAGTCATGGAGGATGGGTTTAGATAATAATTTGCAAGAATGGTTTGTACCATTATTTGAATGGCAGAACTTGTACCAGCATTGCATGGCATTTAAGCATGTAAGGGCAATACAGATAGAAAGGGGCCTGCTTCTGGCATAACAATGTTATACAAGAGAGATTCAACTTGATTCTGATATCATGGAAAACCACGGCGACCAGCGCATAAACACCATCAGGGATCTCCTCAAATCCCATCCCAGGGGGCTTTCCATATCGGAGATCGCTGACACGCTGGGTATCCGCAGACACCTGATCTCAAAAGACCTCGAATATCTCCACAGGATGGGCCAGGTGGAATTGCAGATCATCGGGACAAGCAAGGTGTACACCTGCGCCACGAAGGTCCCTCTTGCAGGTATCCTTGACTATTTCTCCGATATGATCCTCATGCTCGATGATGACTTTGCCATCCTGGAAGTAAACGCACCCCTCCTTCATGCGGTGAACCTCACCCGGAGCGATCTGATCGGAAAAAAGATAGGCAGTCACCCCTGGCCTCTGATAGCAGACCTGAAACCTGGAGCATTTCCCGAAGGCGGAATTGATGAACTGAATGTCATTCTTCCGGGCAAGGAAGATCCCACGGAGATTCACCACTTCAAGGCAAGATACGTCCCAATGGTGTTTGAGAACACCTCTCCGGGAATGATAGTCTTTCTTGAGGATGCCACCAGACAGACACGCTTCAGGGATGCATTTTTCCTCTCCGAAGCCTACTACAAGGCAATCGTCGAGAGCCAGACCGAACTCATCTTCCGGTTTCTTCCCGATGGCACTCTCACGTTCACGAACTGGAGATGTGCGCAGACGTTCGGAATGACGGAATCAGGTATCCGGGGAAATTCCATTTTTACCTTCCTGTCGGGTACAGAGGCCGAACGGTTCAGGGAAGCCATCATGGGGTTAACGGCCGGAGAACCAAGCGTCAGGATCTCTTCAAGGCTGGAGACTACTGGAGGATGCCGGCCGTACTCGATTGCCATACAGGCCATCCATAACGATGCTGGACGGTTGCTTGGATACCATGGCATCGCACGGGATATTACGGCAGAACAAACCGCCATTGAGGAACGTAAGTCGTATGATGCTCACCTTGATTTTCTCTGTCGCAGTTCATGCGATTTCGTGACCTTCTCCCGCGAAAGAGATCTCATCGATTATCTCTCCGCTGGGATCCGTGAACTTGTCCCGAATGCTGTTCAGCTTATATTTATATATGACAGTGGAAGCGGGGAGATGGTAGCAAAATCAATAACCAACGAGGCATGGTCCGATCTGCTTGATACTGGAATCACAGATTCTCCTGCCAGGTTTCAGGCTTCTTTCTCACTTCTCCGTAACGACTCTGAACTGGGATCGGCATTTATCGGGAAATTAGCCGAGATTTCAAAAGACCGGGTTACCTCTATTTTTGGAAAATGGCTCAATGGCCGGCTCAATCTCCTGAACGGAGAAAAGAAAACATATTTTACGTTTATGGGCGGGAAAAACGAAATTGTCGGAGCTGTGGCAATTTTACTGCCATCACAGGAAACGCTTAAGGACCGAACACTTATCGAGACCTTCATCAGGATGGGGGCACTTAACCTCCAGCGGCTCCTGGCACGTAGATCGCATGACCGGAGTGCCAACAGGTTCAGAATTTTTGCTGAAGCGGCACCCATGCCGATTGCCATCATCAATTCCGTGGGAAAATATCTCTATGTAAACAACAGTTTCACCGAAACATTGGGATATACGCTGGAAGATATCCCAACCGGGGCAATGTGGTTTCTCAAGGCATTTCCGGATGCAGATACTATGCAGAGAGCCCGCAATCTCTGGATCAGCGACCTTGAAAAGTCAACCGTCGGGGAGATCCGTCCCCGCCAGTTCCGGGTGCGGTGCAAGGATGGAGCTCTCAAGTCGATCATTTTCCGCCCGGTAACCCTGCCTGACGGGTGCCAGCTTGTTCTCTACGAGGACATCTCAGACCATGAGGAAGCGCAAAAAGACAGGAATCTCCTTTCCGAGATCGTCAGGTCATCCCATGATGGAATCATCGGAATGACGACATCAGGCCGGATCCAGACATGGAATCCGGGAGCTGAGCGGATCTATGGATTTACAGCAGATGAAGCTGTTGGCAGGGATATCGATATTATCTTTCCAAAACATCGGCTCCACGAGAAAGATGTGCTCCTTGAAAAAGTCTTGCATGGAGAGCACATTTCCGGATTTGAGACAGAGAGGATGAAGAAAAATGGACAGATAATCGATGTTATGGTAACCGTCTCTCCGGTGTACGACCAAAATGGCTGGATTATCGGGACATCCGCGATCGTCAGGGATATTTCAGCCCGGAAAGCGGAAGAGCGGCTTCAGAAACTTGAATCCCAGTACCGCAATATGGTTGATTCCATCAACGTCGGGGTTTATCGCAGTACCGGGGATCCCGAAGGCCGTTTTCTCTGGGGAAATACATCACTAATCAGGATCCTTGGATATCCCTCTGTCCAGTCGGTGCAGAATGTGCCTGTGTCGGATCTTTCTATCAAGGCGCACGGCAGGGAAGAACTGCTGAGAGATCTGAAAGAGAAGGGGTTTGTCAGGAACAGAGAGATCCTCCTAAAGCGGCAAGACGGGTCAGTTGCCTATGTTCTGGTTACGGCTCTCGCGACGTTTGGCAGCAACGGAGAGATTACCTACATCAACGGTATTGTCGAAGATATTACCGAACAACGGGTTCTTGCCCGGAAGCTGGCCTCAATCGGAAACACTCTCCCCGAACACTTACCCCTGGCACAAAGGGATGATGAAAATCCATAAAGATCTATGATGCCGTGGCCTTATCGTTTTTCATTGGATTCTGTTCTCCCTAGAGAGACCATAGTTATCACGATATGATGCAAATGACCCTGGTGCCAGGGCCCGTCATCACAGTTCCCGTTTGTTTACCCGACTCACCGATGAAGAGAATCAACATCCGGCACCGGGAGAACAATATGGGCATAATGTGGCGGATAGAAAATGAAGTGTTCCAATCGAATAGGATCGGAAAATATGATATAATCGCCGTTTCTTTCTGCACAGATGATATAGGAATAAAAATGCAATCGCTGATACTCAGGCTGCCTGACCAGGGATTCTAGTTCAGCCGGCGTTGTGTTCACATATTTCGGGAAGGATTTCACCGGATCCGAGCCGGAGAGAAGTTTGTACCTTGAAAGGAGATACCGGTCCCCTTCATCTTTGAGAACGAGCCACCGGAACGGGTGGAGTGTGGGAATGGGTTTCCCATCGACCTCCCGGGCAACAGCAAGGGTGATTGCCCCGCTGAAAAAGATGAAAAGGGCGCATCCTGACAGATATGCCAGGATCACCACAGGCCCGCCGTGCCGGGTGAAAATGATAGCGGCAAGGAGAACACTTGCCGCAAAGAGGACAAGGCTTGGGCCCGGAAATATGCATGCGGTATACTTTTTGGAAGAGTATGGGTAGAGCAGGGGAATTCCCGGGCAGGCAAGTGCATCCAGGAGAAGGTGCGTCAACCCTCCGATGATAAACAAGATCCCCATCAGAATCCAGGATAGTTCCTGCCCGGGATCGGGGAAAAACCCCCTGGCTGCAGCAAGGATCATCCCGATAAGCACCAAAGGGGCCATGGAAAAGACTCCCAGGATGCTGTGCGCGATTCCTCCATGGGTAAGCAGGTAGAGCGATGGGTAGCGATCAGAGAGAGGTTTGAAGAGGATATCAATATCAGGAAAGACGGCTCCCAGCACCAGGCTAAAGAGAAGCGGGCCGGAGAACGTCCCTGTGGCAGCAATGGCAACCACAAAGGCATGGGTCAGTGAATCCACGCAAGGAAGGTTGTTTTCGCTATCCCAAAAAGGATGGTCTGTGGGAGAAAAGCGTTTGGCAAACAAAAAAGCGTTTTATAAACTTGACAGAACAAGAGGGCCGCATAATTATTCGCGGGAAAAGGGGGGGTATCCCTAGGATTATCACATGGGCATGCAGGATTCCTTGGATCAATCCGCCATGGCTGATGCCGGACGGGAAACCACAGGAGTAAAATCCCGGTTACTGCCTGTTTACTAAAAAATTCCGGTTCAAACCGGATGGTACTCTTTTACCGGTGCAGTCCGTGTATGGCCATCGAGAACCCGTGAAAAATCGCGATAGCCAACAACATAGAGGCGCTGCCGTATTAGTGCGGTGAGATCCTTTTTGCGGGAATCAAGGATTGGAGAAAGCCAGGCTGACCCCTCCCGCTCGCCGCTCTGGTCGACCACATCAACCATCCGGCTGACCATAAGGGGGGGTATATCTTCCGGGGTGATGAAATACTGTGCTCCGGATATATCCATGGAGAATCCCCGGCCTGAGCGGCGTGCGGTGCCCGCACGAGTATATGATACGGATGCCACCTTTCCCATGTCATGTCACCCACGCATTATCTATTGACACAGGAGTATGTAAAGATGGCGTCTGACGCATAATCTTGCCCGGATTTCAGAAACAATCCTGTAAATCTGTTTTTTTGAGGTGGTGAAATCCGTACAACCACTGCCATGTGCTGCGGCTTTCTGCATTCATGTGCTGAAATGGGCGTGATATAGAAAATAAAGGTATTCTGGCCAATCTTTTTAGAAAAGTTTATAAACCCATCGATACAAAGGATGAGTGAAGCCAGCATGGCCTGGCCCTGGATAAAGCAGAAACTGCTGATACTCTGATTGATCAATGTCTGATACTCTCATGCATCAATTGTGTATCCGGGTGCTGGCCATGATGGTCTGTTTATCCTGTAATTTTATCCTCCGCTGCTGCATCCTGCATTGGCAGGAAATCGTGTCTCCACTTCCAGGAGGCATACGGGAGTTGTCGGAATCGACCTTCATTAGATAAGCCACGATACACTGTATCCGCATGCATAAATTATTGGAAAATGCTTTCGTGGGGCGGGCGTTCTTATGCGATGATCAGGTAGATGACAACAGAGAGAAGAAACGCCAGCAGGAGCATACCGATAGAGAGGGGTGGAATGAATAGCACCATGGCGTTTACCGTGCTTGCGAGCTGAGCTATCCGCTGGGAGCCAAAGACAACCACCCTCTCGCAGAGGGCAGTATCGCCTCCGGCACTGGCAGGAGAGAGATCATCGAGTGCATTGCGTACCGACTGCTCAAGATAGGGAATGATCTGTTCTGGCGGTACCGTATAACCTATCGGGTTCTTCCCACTGACCATGTTAACTACATGAGAGTCCGTGGTCATGATCTCTGCCTCATCGACCAGCGTGAGTGTATGGTCCCGAAGAATTTCCCTGACACCAGCGAGGACATTGTTCCCGTCAATCAGTACATATGCGGTGGTTTGTCCTCCAGCCCTGATAGCCAGGGTTTCGATGCCCTGGTCCCCGAACCCCTGAACTCTGGTGAAAGGTAAAACAACCTGAGACACACCCACTTCGAGGGGATACTGTTCGAGCTCCGGCCCCGCATCTATGGCATGGGAGGCGGCTTGCAGGTATTCGAGCGAAGCGAGCGAACCCAGGGAGACATTCGCAATATCTCCTGTGAAACAGTTGTGTGCATCCACGAAGGCGACGTGAGGGAATGAACGGTGCCCTTCTGCCATGATGGTCATGCCAATGCCAATATCAATATCTTCCGTTTTTCTGGGGGAGCGGGAACTGACCATCAGCAGAGTTCTTCCAAAGACCTGGTAAAGGAGTGTTACATCTCCGTGCTGACAACGATACGCCCGGCTTGCTTCGGGCAGGTATGTGGCCCGGTCTTTTCCGGCACGAATTGCCGCCACAATCTTTTCACATTCCTCCTCAGCAACGAGGTTGAAGTCATGTGTGGCTGTGCCATGTGACACCATCACCAGTTCGTAAAATGCATTCTGGAGGTATGTTGGGAGATTTCCTCCTCCGATCTCCCCCATCGGCCCGGGATGAACATTGGGAACAGTGAAGATAACCCCGCGGCCATTCTCCCGGTTAAAAAAAAGGGAGACCTCGGGCACGTATACCTCCTCCCCGATCTCGCGAAAGAAATCTTCCATGGTTTTTGACCCGTCAGTCAGGTGGGCGATGAAGGTATTGAGAAAGCTGAGTATATGGATATGAAAGGCCCGGTAGAGCGGCCGATCAATTGCCCATATCAGGAGGATGAAGCCGGTTCCAAATACCAGGTGGAGTAGTAGAGCCAGCACGAAAAAAGGCGGGTCAAAGAACACCATGCCAATCAGGACGCCAGTCCCACTCTGGATGAAGGCCGGAACGATGATCCGGGAGATCCTGTAATCAACAATTGCGGCGAGCGTGACCAGGCGTGTTCCAAAGACAAACCCGGTTGCAATAGCAAAAGAGAGGGGTAGCAGGGCAACACTGATCACCATGCCGGTCAGGGTGATGATGATGCCAAGAACCGTACAGGAAAGGGCAAGGAGAGCTGAACGGTTCCAGGTCAGTCGCCTTCCCATGAGTGATACCAGGGGACCGGTCAGGAGAAGCCCGGTAAGCGCCGGGATGGTAAACTCCAGGGTTCCGAAAAAACGGGCGTTCTGCCCGAACCGAAACGACGCTCCATCGATCAGGAAGCCGAGCACCACGATAATGGTCAGCGAAGTTGGCCATGATGGCGCAGAGAAGATATACTTTGAGAGGCTCTCCATCCTGACATCGACGTTTATGACCATCTCCCGTCACTCCGCAATCAGGTTCGTGGCCGTATCCACAGCTCAGGACGCTCCGGTCAGGAAGATATCATCGGTATTCCCAAATACCTGGTTGTATCGCTCAGCCATCCGTTTCCAGTCCGGGAGGTTCGTCTGGCAGCCTGCTGATTCCACTATGAATGATGCACAGACGGCCCCCACCCTGGCACTGGCAGGGGGATTGATTCCCCGGGTAAAGGCGGTCAGAAAACCGGCCCGGTAGGCATCCCCGGCCCCGGTAGGATCGATCATCCGAACCGGGACGGCTGGGATGTGCCATTCATCTCCATCCATGAACAGGGTGCTCCCCCCCGAACCGCAGGTAAATACAGCCATCGGAACCTGCCCGATGATGGCTTCCCTGGACAACCCGGTTATCCTGCACATCCCTTCAACTTCGTGGTTATTTGCAAAAAGGAGAGAGATGTGTGATAGTATCTCGCAGAGCTGAACCTTTGTGTACCGGTGGAGATCCTGTCCTGGGTCGAATGATGAGAACTCTGCGCGTGCGGCGACTTTCACGTTATAAACTGGATCAGCGGTTGCCATATGGACGAAGGGATACCGTGGTGGTTCCAGTTCACGGAACTTACCTGAAGCTCCCCACTCGAAAAAGGTGACCTGGTCTCCTTCCTCGTCAGTAAACATAAACGCGGTAGGTGTATGCTTGCCGGGAACAACGGAAATTTCTTTCAGGACTCCAAGGCTTTCCAGCCATTTGTCGTAATCGCTGCCTGGGAAATCGCTGCCGACCGCACTTACCAGCGTAACTGAACCGCCAAGGCATGCAATTCCTGCCGCGATATTTGCAGCGCCACCGCCAAAGAAAATCTCCCGGTCTGTGATAATCGCCGAGCTGTTCGGGCGGGGAAGGGAACTGACCCGGGAAATATGATCAATCGCCGTGTGGCCGGTAACGTGGATTACAGTTCGCATACATCCTTTACCTGGAGTGGGACATCCCGGAGTGCTTTTCCGATGACCGATCGGGCGATCTTTGCAGCATGATCCGGCGATTCGGCACGGAATACCTTCATCTCCAGCTGGAGGCCGACAAGTGCCGTGTTGGCGACAACAAGGGCGCTGTTCAGTTCTCCATCGCAGAACGGGCAGGCAAGCATTCCGGCTTCGATCTCAACATACTTTGCCGTAGGATTGAGGCGTTTCCCGGCTTCGCTGATAGCAATACCAACAGCATCGTCAAGGGATTTCACATCCTTGATTATCCATGCTGATTCCAGCACCACAAGGTAATCGGGCATTGTTCCAGTCCTCCTTCACCACTCCTCGTAATGGAGATGTTCGGATACCGGCATCCGACCGGTCAGTTCTGCCGGTTGCGCACCCTTCCCAATGCAGATAATGGCGACTGGCCGGACATGGTTTGGAAGGCCAATGATGTTTCTAACCTCCTCCTCATCGAACGCGCCCACCCAGCATGAAACGAGCCGCAATGCATGGGCGGCAAGCAGGAGATAGGTACCGGCGATAGTGGCATCCTGGACAGCATACAGGATGCCCCGTTCTCCATATCGTGACATCGAACGGACATAGTTGGCACACAGTACAAAGAGTGCCGGTGCGGACAGGACATGGGACTGTCCGAATGCTGCCCCGGACAGGGCTTCCCGGAGTTCCGGATCCCTCACTAAAACGACATCCCATGCCTCGAGGTTACCCGCACTGGGTGCAGTGCTTGCACAATCGAGCAGGAAGACCAGGTCGCGCTCGTGCAGCTCTGAAGCATCATATTCCCTGACCGAACTCCGGCCTGCCAGGAATTCGAGGAATTCAGATGAGTCCATGTTCACCGAGTTTCTGCCAGGCGCCCTGGGCAGCGGTGGTCACCATGCTGATGGCTTCTGAAAGCCGGAGTGTTGCGGCTCCATATTGTTCGCTCTCTGTCAGGCTGATCGCCTCGCTCACCAGGTCGATCGCTTTTCGGAACTCGCTTTGCTCTGTTCCATGGAATGCAAACTGGACTTCTGCTCTGACCGATTCGAGTACCATGATCAGCATCCTGCGTGCCCCTTTTTTCTCGGCATCAGGGAATCCTGCCAGGGCAGTAACCAGCTGAGAGCAGATGATAAGTTCTGATTTGGTTCGTTCGGCAAACTGGTAGCTCTTCACGGCAGTCTTGAGATCCATGTTTCCTCTTATAAGCTCACCCGATGATGATAGTTACGGAATATGTATCCCTGATTCCAGGGCTCGCAATGCCCCGGAAAAAAGTGATATTGGCGAAAGAATACTGGCCCAATCAGCGGCTTGATTTCTGTTTTGCGCCCATGATCGATGCTTTTGCCCGGCGCATCGATTTCCTGACCATGGGATTTCCCATGGGCCCGGAGTCCCCGCGTCCCCCGCGGCCTCCCCGTGCGCGTCCTCCTCTCCGTCGCCCGCCACCCCGGGGGCCACCGCGTCCTTCACCGGACTCCTGTTCGAGCTTCTTAAGTGATGCGCCGGCTTTGAACCGCTGGTTCGGTCCGGGCTTTTTCGTTTCCCCTTCGGATTTGGGTACAAGCCTGATCTGGCCTTTCACTCCTTTCACCTGTACCCATTGGACGGTACCTGTTTTTCCCATAACTGAAAACTCCTTAAATAATACGTCGTGGCAATTCTTAAACTTTATCTCCCTTTCCGGGTTTTTGCCTGGCGAGCAGCGCAGATATCTCCTGGCGAAGAACTTCGCTCACAAGTTTGCCATCGACAGATCCCCTAACTTCGGCCATAACAACCCCCATGAGGGGTCCTAAAGCTCCATTTCCGCGCTCGGCAATGAAATCTTTCCTCTCGTCAACGATTTTCTGTACAATGCTTATGAGTGCGTCGCGAGACAGGGATGGAGCGCAATGCCGGAGCGCATCAGGAACTGAAGCACCCGAAACGACCATACAGAGAATAGCGGGTATGGCTTCCTTGGCCGCCTCACCCCGCTCGACTGCCATGAGGACAGCGATGATATCCTTTTCCGTGAGGTGCTGGATATCGGTGCCTGCGCGGGAGAGCTCTCTGATGGTTGAGAGGAGTGTCCTTGCTGCAAGACCAGGGGAGATCCCTTCAGTGACCATCTGTTCGAAGAAAAATGCCTGCTCGGATGACACAAGCTGGGTTGCAAGTGCAGGGTCCAGGAGATATTCACGGATAAACCGCTCTCGTTTTGCGGTCAGGAGTTCCGGCAGCGGGAGGGCTGCAAACCAGTCTGTGGGAATGGTAACCGGGGCCACATCTGTCTCCGGATACATCCGTGCAGCTCCAGGGAGAGGTCGCATGTATGCGGTACTTCCTTCATCGATCATCTTCCTTGTCTCTTCTGGTATACCCCGGAGGGCCCAGCCGGCCCGGGCAATCACCTGTTGGGCGGCACACCGGGCTTTTCCCTCATCGGCAGCAACGATAACGATGCATTCATCATCATTCGATTCAAGAAACGCACGCATTTCTGCAATTTCTTCTTCCGTGATGCCGTAGGCGGGAAGTTCGTCAGTATGAAAGATACCGCCCACACCGCATTTCTTAGCATAGTCAGAGAATTCGCTGCCAAGCCTCCTGCCCGGCTGGATCTCCCTGCCTACCAGTCCTGCAAAACTCGGGAGCCTGACGGCAAGAATGGAAGAAGATCTCTTCAGAATCGTTGATTTCGAGTTCCTGAAGATCCCGCTGACATCGAACATCTCTTCAATTACTGATGCCCCCCGGCCTTTCAGCTGTTCCCTGATTTCGAGAAGATTGCGCTGGCGGAGCACCTCCCGTTTCACCACATCTGCGATAAGATCGAGTTCCTGTACTCCCTTGATCTCCACCCGGGCACCATCTCTGATGGATATGTTCACATCCTGCCGGATGGTACCCAGGCCCCGTCTCACCTGCCCGGTGGATCTGAGCACCATCCCCAGAAATGCAGCGATATCCCTGACTTCCTCAGGCGTCTTCATGCATGGCGAAGTGGTTATTTCCACCAGCGGTATACCCAGACGGTCGAGCGAGAAGGTATTGCCCTCAACGCGTTGAGCCGCCTCCTCTTCAAGGCAGATGGTCTCAATGCTTCCGCCGTTTGGCAGTATTCCGTCCAGCGCCACCAGGGCCGTCCTCTGAAAACCCGGGGTATTGGATCCGTCGATAACGAGTTTCCGCATGGTATGGATCTGGTTGATGGGAGTCATCGACAGGGCACGGGCGATGGTACAGCATATTTCGAGGGCCTCCAAGTTGAGCGGCGCGGGAGGTTCTTCGTCATTCTCAACCAGGCAGGTCGTATCGTAGGAGTAGTAGCAGAATTTTCGCTCCTGTTTCATCTCGGCCTTTGCCGCTGCATCGATGTCCCCAAACTCGCTCTCGGTGGCCCGGAGGTAGCGGAACAGTTCTCCACTCCGTTCATCGAATTTCCGGAGCACGTTTTGGCAGTGACAGAAGAGTTTCTCCCGGGAGTTCAGTTGCTGGTGGATTTCGATTCCTGCCTTGAGGCCGAGGAGTTCGTAATCAATCGAGGGGTTTCCAGCCGTTTCAGAATCCATCTGCAGACCTCCTGGTATACTCTCCTTTGAGGTTTGATCGCATCAGGTCTTCCGCATCCCCTGCATCTTTCGCATTTCCCAACACCCACATCATCTTAACCAGTGCCGTTTCCGGGAGTATATCCTCCCCTTCGATGACGCCGGTCTTGAGAAGGTCCCGACCGGTATCGTATACCCTGTCACAGACCCTCCCATGGAGGCATTGAGAAGTCATCATCACCATGGTGCCTTCCCCGATCAGATTCCGGATAGGCTGAATCAGTGTTTTGCTCACATGGCCAAGTCCGGTTCCCGAGAGCACCAGTCCGGCATACCCCGAGAAGGCCTCTATTGCTGAAGGTGGCATGCCAGGGTAAAAGGTCAGGAGTGCACATCGTTCTTCAAGTTTCTCGTTCAGGGCCGGTTCGCATGAGCCACGTCGCACGGCACAGGGTTCGAGGCGGACGGCAAGGGAGGGATACTCGACGTTTCCGATCGGAGGAATGCCGATGCTTCGGAATGCATCCCGGCGGGAAGTGTGCATCTTCCGGACCCTGGTGCCGCGGTGAATGGCGCAGGTGTCATCGTTCGTGCTGGCATGCATAACAACCGTAACCTCCCCGAGATTGGAAGCCGCCGCACTGGCGCTGCAGAGTGCGTTCATCGTGCTGTCGCTGCTCGGGCGATCTGCAGATCGCTGTGCCCCGACAAAGATGACCGGTACCGGAGTCTCGAGCATGAAGCTCAATGCAGCGGCGCTATAGGCCATGGTGTCGGTTCCATGGGTGACGATAACGCCGGCAACCTCATCCATTATCTCTTCGTATACAGCCCTGGCAAGTTGCTGCCAGATGGATGGCGTCATGTTTTCCGAGAGGATAGTGGTGAGATTCCGTACCTGGTAATGACCAACGGATCGCAGGCGGGGTATGGCCCGCAGGATATCGATCGCATCAGACTTGCTGGTCACGGCTCCTGTCCTGTGATCGATCCGGCTGGCAATTGTGCCTCCGGTGGATACAATGGAAAGCCGGGGCAATGCCTCATCCTGGGAGATGAATATTTCCGGTGCGGGAACAGGTTCCGGGCGGGAGATTCGGGAGATGCAGGAAAACGGAACGCCTATGTTATAGCCGTTCTCGAGTTTTACTACGGCGTAGCCATCCCTGCTGGTGATATAAGTCCCCTTCCGGGGGGTCTGGCCAAAGGTGCAGGTGACGATATCCCCCGGGCCGAATTCCCTGCTCATGGAACCATCCTCCTTGCATCACGGATGAGCCCCGCAAGTGCCGATGCAATCTGTTCCTTCCACCTGTCCAGCAGTTCGCGGTCACAGGCAAGTTGCTTTTTACGGCCCTCCAGCGCGGCAACGATGGAAACCTGTGCAGGCCCCCCCGCCGCCCGTTTCGTCTGCAGGCTTTTTTCAATATCGAGCGATCCTGAAATATCGGAGGTTGTAAGTCCCCGTGACGAGAGTGAAGTTCCGGTTATCTCGATTGCAGCGGCATCAACATTCAGGATTGAAAGTTCACCTTTCTGGGCGGCTCGCCCCACGATATTGTGTGCGGTCCGGAACGGGAGCCCGAACCTCCTGACCAGCATATCCGCCAGATCGGTTGCCGTGGCATTCCCGCGTCCGGCCTCCTCCCGCATTCTTGTCGTATCGAATGTTGCAGAGGCCAGCATATCAGCGAGCAGGCCTGTTGAGTGCTTGGTGTCCTGCACACCTCGGAAGAGGCTCGGGGTTAGTTCCTGCAGGTCCCGGTTGTAGCTCATGGGGAGCGCTTTGACAATGACGGCCGAGGCCATGAATGATCCGAGAACCGATCCTGCCTTGGCCCGCATGATCTCCGCGCTGTCGGGATTCTTTTTCTGGGGCATGATCGAACTGGTGGAACAGAATGCATCTTCGAGACTGATGAACCGGACGAAGGCCGAGCTCCATAAGATGAGTTCCTCGCAGAGACGGCTGACCGTGAGCATGAGAATGGCCATGTCTGCCAGGACTTCAAGGGCGAAATCACGCGAGGCAACGGCATCCATGGTATTTCCGATTACCCCGTCAAACCCGAGCAGGGATGCGGTGTATTCCCGGCTGATGGGAAAGCCTGTTGACGCAAAAGCGGCAGCCCCGAGCGGGGACTGGTTGACCCGGGAAAAAGCCTGCGCAAGGCGTTCGAAGTCGCGGGAAAATGCCTGCTCATACGAGAGCAGGTGATGAGCGAGGGTTGTCGGCTGCGCGTGCTGGAGATGGGTAAGCCCTGGCATGATTGCATCCTGATGGCTTTCCGCAAGCGTCAGGAGGACGTCGCGCAGCCTGCAGATAATGGAGAGCTGCCGGAGTATATCTTCCCGGAGGCGTATGCGCAGGCATGCAGCAACTTCATCGTTCCGCGATCTGCCGCAATGAAGCCTCCCCCCGGTCTCTTCCCCGATGCTCTCGATAAGAAATGACTCTATCCCGGCATGGATATCTTCGAACTTGTCCCCGAACGCTGATTCGGGTATGCCATCATCATAGAGCCTGAGCAGAGCAGAGAGCAGCGATGCAGCGGTACCGGGATCAACGATCTGCTGTTTCTGCAGCATCATGACATGTGCAATATCAACTAAAAGATCTGCATCGGCCAGGTGCCGGTCTGCTCCCATTGACGATAGAAAGTGCATCATCTCTCCGGACCGCTCACCGGTAAGACGGCCACGCCGCACCACATCGTTGTTCATCGGTAAAACAACCTCTGTTCTTATTGAATGGCGGTAAAAATGATTAAAGCCACGCTTTCCGGGCAGCAAGCTCTATGGCCCGCTGCACCGAATCCCGGGGCACGATGGTTGCAACCGGGATATGGACGAGCTGCTCTATGATGCTTGACACGATAGGTGCGCAGACGATGGCGGTCGCACCCTCCCGCTCGGCGCGGACTGCGGCAACGATAGCATCTTCCATGGTATAGACAGGATATTCCCGGATCCGTATCCTTCGCCCGTCAACTTCGGCATTCCGTTCCTGCACGGTGTCAAGAACCGGTCGGGCGGCGATGAGACCGATAAATTCTCCCTCCCCGGTCCCCTCGAAAAGCCGCAGGGCGTGGACAATTGATCGGAGCGTGGAGAGATTGGGGGAACGTTGCCCGTGAAGTATCTTGTAAAGAGAGCTCTGGGCGATCCCACTCTTCTCAGAGAGCTCCCTGACATTGATCCTGAGGTCGCCCTTCATGATCTGGTGGAGCGCCCGGACAAATTCCTGGTCTGAAACCAGGGCTGCGCGCAACAGCCGATCGATAGGGTCGCTGAGTACCATGTTTGTATACAGAAAGAGTAATTATTCGCGATATTAAATACTATTGTATATTAAATCACCCAAAATGAGAATACTGGACGCAATTCTAAATAAAACAGTTATTATGTATAGTAATTCCGGTAAGATGGCACATTTGTATAATCAATTTGATTCAATCGGATAATTTATTGGGTGCGACCCATATCTACTATTCATGAAGAATTCAACTCTTGTTGCATTCGCTGCAATCCTGGCAATTGCCCTGTTCATTGCAGGGTGCATAACCCCCTCCCCGCCTGCAGAAAACAGGGTGTCGCTGATACAGGCCCGTGGGACCGGCCCGATGCCAACCCTCCTCGGGACAGGCCAGATCGATGCCTATATCGCCTGGCAACCCACTCCTGAAGTGGCACCACTGGCAGGAATCGGGAAGGTGCTCCTGTATTCCGGAGACCTCCCCCCTGAAGGAAAGTGGAAGAACCATCCCTGCTGCGTCCTTTCCGCTCGCCAGGACACCATTGCTGAACAACCTGATCTCGTGAATGCCATTTCTGCGCTTACCATCCTCTCTACGAGATACGTGACGGAACATCCCGATGAGAGTGCGGAGATTGTTGCTGACTGGCTGGCGGGCAAGGGTAATTTCACGTATGGTAACGTTTCGGTCTCTTCCGTTGATGTCCTCAAACAGGCCTTCCCCACTGTAAAGTTCGTGAATGAGCCGACCGGACCGTGGATCAATGGCAACATCGAATTCGTGCATGCCCTCCGTGAGCTCGGGGTGTTGACTGGTTCCCTTGCAAATACGACCGATGAGGAGACCATTGCAATCCTGTTCGATACCGGTCCCTATTACCAGGCGAAGGCCATGATCGAATCAGGCACCATCATCACACCACCGTCTTCAGGAAAGGAGATCGGAATCGGGTACCTAAATTCTGATCATGATGCTGCTCTCTTCGTGGCGGTGAAGAACTGGCAGTACTTCAATGACAACTATGGGATTGCCCTTAAGCCGGTCGACAGGACAACTTCCAAGCCCGAAAAAGCGGAATTGATCGTAAACGGCCAGAAGATTGCCAATGTGAGGCTCGTCCCCGGGGACGCCGGGCCGCAGCTGATGCAGCTTGCCTCCACTAATGCCATCCAGATGGCATATGTCGGGAATCCACCTGTAATCGCAGCAGCAGACAAGGGGACGCCCATAAAGATCGTGCTCGCCATCAACACCGAGGGTTCCGGCGTTGTCGTTTCCAAAGAGTCCCCGGCAACGGACTGGAAGAGCTTCGTTGACTGGGCAAAGGCCCGTTCCGCAGCTGGAAAACCTCTGGTAATTGCTGCACCGGGGAAAGGGTCCATTCAGGATGTCATGATCCGGTACTCGCTGGAAGAGAGCGATTTATCAATCATTGAAGAATAACTTTTCAGGAACATGAGGAGCCCTGTTCCCCTGCTCCTCCCTGTCCTCCTCATTGTGGGATGGGAGGTTGCTGCACATTTTATTGACAACCCTTTCATTCTTCCCTCACTTACTACTGTAATTCCGATCCTGCTTCATCCATTTTCTGACAAGTTCACCCTCGGCACCGGAAGCCTCGTGGACAACGCCGCGGTCAGCCTGTTCCGGGTCGCATTGGGGTTTGCGCTTGCCGCACTGATCGCCATCCCCCTGGGAATCGGGATGGGGAGATCTGCGCTCCTGAACAATATCCTTGACGCAACCATCGAACTCCTACGTCCGATACCCCCGCTCGCATGGGTCCCCCTGGCGCTGGCATGGTTCAAGATCGGGCTCGTCTCGATCGTGTTCATCATCCTGATTGGAGCATTCTTTCCCATTCTCCTGAATACCATTGACGGCGTAAAATCGATCAAGCGGACATGGGTGGAAGTGGCTTTGACTCTCGGGGCACGGGAATCCGACATCCTCGGGAAAGTCATCCTTCACGGTGCAGCCCCGACCATATGGACCGGGCTTCGCGTCGGCTTTGGCATATCGTGGATGTGCGTTGTTGCCGCTGAATGGCTGCCGGGAACAACCAGGGGACTCGGGTACCTCATCCTCTACGCATACAACTTCGGGCAGACCAACGTGATCATTGCCGGCATGGTCATAATTGGGATTATCGGGATCGTTATCGACCAGGTATTCAAGGCCGGGGAACGAAGATGGTTCTCATGGAGGGCGCTCGAACGATGAAACGAGTTACCGAAAGTGGGGTTCCCTCCCTATGACGCTGACAATCCGGAACATCACCAAAGATTTCCTGGTCCCGGGAGATCAATCAATTTGTGCCCTCTCCGAAATCACGTTTTCTGTCGCTGATGAGGAGTTTGTATCAGTCCTTGGTCCATCGGGCTGCGGGAAGACCACCCTTCTTCGCATAATCGCTGGCCTTGAATACGCCACATCCGGATCCATCGAGATAAACGGAGAGATCATATCAGGCAGGAGCCCGCGGATGGCGATGATCTTCCAGGAATACTCGCTCTACCCGTGGAGGACAGTCCGGGACAATGTGACCTTCGGCCTTGAAGTTGGAGGCATGCACAAATCACAGGCCCGGGAAGTGGCTCAGACCTATCTCCACCTGGTCGGACTTGATGACTTTGCCGATCGCTATCCACACGAACTCTCAGGGGGTATGCGCCAGAGAGTTACTGTGGCAAGGGCCCTGGCAATCAAACCCCAAATCCTGCTCATGGACGAACCTTTCGGCGCTCTCGATGCCCAGACCAGGAACCGGCTCCAGGAAGAGCTTCTCGAGATCTGGGAAAAGACAAAAAAGACCATCATTTTTGTTACCCACAGCGTTGATGAGGCGGTATATCTTGCCGACCGGCTGATCGTGCTTACCTCCCGCCCGGCCAGGGTGTGCGAGGTCATCCCCATCCACCTGGCCCGTCCCCGCGACCGTACCGGCCAGGAATTTGCACGGGTCCGACGGCAGGTCCTTGATCTAATCGCCCAGCCCAAATGTTCTCTGCAATAAAATTTAATAGATACCATCTCCATTTTATAAAAGCAGTTGTTCATTTTCCCGGCACCGGAACCACTCACATCCCTGCCGGGATCAATTCGAGGAATGAGATATCATGGTACGAAAACCAGGCAAGATGTATAGGAATGTCTCGAAACGGGCCTATACAAGGCGGGAATATATGGGCGGCATCCCGGGAAGCAAGATCGTCCAGTTCGATATGGGGAATCTTTCGCAGGAATTCCCTGTCGAAGTCAACCTTATCGTTGAAGAGACATGCCAGATCCGGCACACGGCACTGGAAGCCGCCCGCATAAGCATCAACCGGAAACTGCTGAAGGATGTTGGCAGGATGAACTTCCATTTAAAACTCCGTGTCTTCCCCCACCATGTCCTTCGTGAGAACAAGCAGGCCACTGGTGCGGGTGCAGACCGGGTTTCTGAAGGAATGCGGCTGGCATTTGGCAAAGCAGTAGGGACCGCTGCACGGGTTGATAAGGGCCAGATTATTTTTACTACCTATACTACCTCCCAATACATAGATAAGGCAAAATTTGCAATGAAGTCAGGAGGGCACAAGCTCCCTTCCCCTGCATATATAACCATCATCGAGAAAGGCACGGGCACCGTTCCGGTAACCGAGTCTTCACCAAACTGAAATACCATTACTCTTCTTTTTCTGTCAAAGGCTGCCCCGGATGGAAATAATTATAGAGTTCATCCCCTCAGTCCTAATGATGCTTCCCCCGTCCGGAGAGGAATTGTTTGCGGCCGTATCCAAAGCCACCTGCCTGGCGCTCCGGGAAGCGGAAACCCGGCTTCCTTCTGATGTCATTGCTGCACTGCAGCGTGCCGTGGCAAACGAGACCAGTGAGATCGCACGGGAGGAACTGGGACGCATTCTTGAGAACATTGCCCTTGCCGGACGCCTTGAGGTTCCGATCTGCCAGGATACCGGAGTTCCTGTGGTGTACCTTACCGTCCCCCCCGGGATACCACTCACGGACGGTCTGCTGGAGGCCGTGGCTGATGGGGTCAGGAAAGCCACTTGTGAGATCCCCCTCAGGCCAAATGTTGTCCATCCACTGGAACGGACCAATACTGGCGATAACACCGGACCAGGAATGCCGGAAATCCATATTCGTCCGGGAAACTGCCTGAAGATAACCGTGCTTCCCAAGGGTGCCGGGGCAGAGAACATGTCACGCCTGGCGATGCTCCTCCCTACCCAGAAGGATCAGATTGAACGGTTCGTTACAGAAACCGTTCTTGTTGCCGGGGGTAAGCCGTGTCCTCCTGTAATACTGGGGGTTGGAATCGGGGGGACCTTCGATGGTGTGGCCGCCCTTGCCAAAGAGGCCCTCCTTGAGCCGATCGATCACATGGATCCGTTTGAGAAGGAGCTCTGCGATGCGGTGAATGCGCTCGGGGTGGGGCCAATGGGACTAGGTGGGAAGACCACCGCACTTGCCGTCAAGGTAAAGACCGCCTCTTGCCACACCGCATCAATGCCAGTTGCTGTAAATGTTCAATGCTGGGCTGCGAGGAGAGCAACACAGGAGGTAGTCTGGTGAACCCTGTCTACCTTGAAACTCCACTGTCCGATGAAGTCCTCAATCTCCGGGCTGGAGATCAGGTGCTCCTCTCAGGGACTATCTACACCGCCAGGGATGAAGCGCACATGAAGATGATGAAAGATGGGATCCCTTTCGATCCTGTTGGGGCTGCCGTGTATCACTGCGGGCCGGTCATCAGCGGCTCCCGCATCCTTGCGGCAGGACCGACGACTTCCGCAAGGCTGAACCGGCTGACAGGATTTCTCCTCGATGCCGGAGTTCGTGCCCTGATCGGCAAAGGGGGGATGGGGAGTGAAGTGGTCGATCATTTGCGCGGGCGGGGGATTTATCTGGCAGCGACCGGGGGTTGTGCAGTACTTGCAGCATCACGGATGATACTTCAGGGAGTATTCTATGAAGACCTTGGAATGGCCGAAGCGATATGGATCATCAAAGCCGATCGTCTCCCACTGGTCGTTGGTATCGATTCAGAGGGGGGAGATCTCTTTGGTGCGGTGGAGCGCGAAGCAAAATTACAATTCTACAGCCGTTATACCACATAGGTAAAGGACCCTCGCATGAGACTGGTTATCGATGAGAGCCGATGCAAAGGCTGTAACCTCTGCACCCTGGTCTGCCCCTACCGGATCTTCCGTCCCGGTACGAAAGCAAACCCGCGGGGGGTTATCGTCCCGGAACTTGACCGGCCTGAACGATGTGCAAACTGCCGGCTGCAGCGCCTGTATGGGCGGACGATCTGCGGGATGTGCCAGATGATCTGCCCTGACCAGGCAATATCATGGGAAGAAGAAGGCCCTTGTGAACCCATGAAGGTGGCGATTGAATATTGAGCCGTATTGATTTCATGCAGGGGAATACCGCCTGTGCCGAAGGTGCGCTTGCCGCGGGATGCCGGTTCTTTGGTGGGTATCCCATCACCCCCTCAACCGAGATTGCCGAGCACATGGCAGCAAAGCTTCCGAAGGTGGGGGGGGTCTTCATCCAGATGGAAGATGAGATTGCGGGCATCGCATCGGTCATCGGGGCCTCCTGGACCGGTGCGCGGGCGATGACTGCAACCAGCGGACCGGGTTTCTCGCTGATGATGGAGAACATAGGGTTTGCGGTAATGACCGAGACTCCCTGCGTTGTGGTGAACATTCAGCGGGGAGGCCCCTCCACCGGGCAGCCGACCATGGCCGCTCAGGGCGATATGCTCCAGTGCAGGTTCGGCTCTCATGGTGACTACAGCATAATCGCTCTTTCTCCAGCCAGCGTGCAGGAGATGTATGACCTCACGGCCGAGGCATTCAATCTTGCAGACCGGTTCAGGATACCGGTCTTCGTGATGGCCGATGAAATCATCGGGCATATGCGGGAGAGACTCATGATTCCCGATTCGGTCCACCGCGGAGAACGAAAACTCCTGGGAAAGGGCAATCTCCCCTACCAGGCCGATGATGATCTGGTCCCTGGTTTCCCGGTATTCGGAAAAGGGTACGGCGTACATGTGACCGGCCTTACCCACGATGAACGTGGATATCCCTGTGCAACGAGCCCATCTGTGCATGAATGCCTGGTGAAGCGCCTCGTAGATAAAGTAGAATCCGCCCGGGACTCCATCGCCTCATGTGACATCGTCAATCCCGATGCGCGGGTCGTATTCATCTCTTACGGAGCCCCATCGCGGGCTGTGGAGCAGGTTCTCCATGACATCCACAACGATAATGTCGGACATCTCAGGTTGAAACTGGTCTGGCCATTTGCCGAATCGCTGCTCTCCAGGTTCTCCAATGCAGAAACATTCATCGTACCAGAACTGAACATGGGGCAGATGGCGCGGGAGATAAAACGTCATACAAACCGGAGAGTCATCCCCGTCCCGAAACTCGGTGGTGCGCTTCACGACCCGTTCGACCTGGCCGCCCTCGTTGAGGAGCTTTTATGACGTTTGACGAGTGGTTGCGGGTGGATCGGCTCCCCCACATCTACTGTGCGGGGTGTGGTAACGGGACGGTCATAAACTGTACGCTCTCCGCAGTTGACCAGATGGGCTGGAAAAAGGAGGAGATCGTATTTGTATCCGGGATCGGGTGTTCTTCACGGGCACCGGGATATATTGTCACCGATTCCCTGCATACCACGCATGGCAGGGCAATCGCATTTGCAACCGGAATCAAGATGGCGAACCCCGACCTCAAGGTCGTTGTCTTCACTGGCGATGGGGATCTCGCAGCAATCGGAGGGAACCACTTCATCCACGGCTGCAGGAGGAATATCGATCTCACGGTTATCTGCATGAACAACATGATCTATGGAATGACCGGCGGACAGGGAAGCCCGACTACCCCGCGTGGCGCCCTCTCCACCACAACGCCATACGGGTCTTCCGAGGCAGCCTTCGACCTATGCGGACTCGCTGCAGCAGCCGGCGCGAATTATGTCGCAAGATATACCTCCTACCATGTAAAGGAGCTCACTCTCGCCATCAGAACGGGTCTTGGGAATCCCGGTTTCTCTTTCATCGAGGCTCTGGTACAATGCCCAACAAATTACGGCCGGAGAAACAAACTCCGACAGGTCTCAGACCAGATCGAATACTTCAAATCCCACGCCATCCTGGCCCAGAAAGCGGAACGGATGCGCGAAGAGGGAAAGAAGATCCCCGACGACATGATCATCATCGGAGAACTGGCCCGGCGTAACCGCCCGGCACTGGGGGTCCGGAAATGAGGACCGAGATAAGGTTCTCCGGCTTTGGAGGCCAGGGGATCATCCTCGCTGCCGTAATCGTGGGCCGGGCTGCGGTGATGTACGATGCCAAGTATGCGGTCCAGACCCAGGTGTACGGCCCTGAGGCACGGGGCGGCGCATCGATGAGTGCGGTCATAATTGACGACGAGCCGGTGCTTTTTCCCAAGGTGACATCTCCCGATGTTTACGTTATCATGTCCCAGGAAGGGTTCGAGAAGTACGGAGTTTCGGCAGGGGAACGGGCGGTCATGCTGGTGGATTCAAGCCTGGTACAATCCCGCCCGGGCTGCCGCTGCATTGAGATTCCTGCCACGAAAGTGGCTCGTGAAGCCCTTGGCAGGGATATCGTGGCCAATATCATAATGATCGGGGCCCTGGTTGCGGCTACCGGAGTTGTGAGCCGTGAGGCGATCGAGAAAGCCATTCTTGACTCGGTGCCAAAAGGTACAGAGGAACTGAACCTGAAGGCGATGAGAAAAGGTTTTGAATTGGCCGGGCAGGTGAAGTGCGAATGAAACTTCTGGAATACGAGGCAAAAGCAGTCTTTAAAGAACACGGAATCCCGATACCACTGGGACATATAATTAAGTCGCCCGAAGAATTTTCTGGCATTTCCGGGAAACTTCCCTCCGACTTCGTCATGAAAGCACAGGTCGATGTTGGAGGGCGCGGGAAAGCCGGCGGCATCCTCATGGCCGACCGGACTAAAGGTGAGAAGATCGCCCGGGAACTCTTCGCAAAAACTATCCGGGGAATCCCTGTCAGGGAAATCCTCATCGAGGAGCGCCTGGAAATCGTCCACGAGTACTATGCCAGCATCGCAGTTGACCGCTCTTCAAAACAGGCGCTTATCCTTTTCACCGAATCCGGTGGGGTCGATATAGAGACGCTGGCACGGGAGAATCCCGATGCCATCAGGAGAGCTTCCATACCCCTCCTGATGAACCGCATACCTCCGTTCATGATGAGGACCCTGCTTGGGTCTGCGCCAAAGGAGCTTGGCCCGGTCATCCAGAACCTGTACCGGGTATTCCTCTCCAGGGACGCCCTCCTCGCAGAGATCAACCCCCTGGTAACCACCCCTGATGGTCCCTTTGCCGCGGACGCCAAACTGATCATCGATGACAATGCCCTCGGACGCCAGGGGATCACCCAGAACCGCGATTTGACCGACCGCGAGCGTGAGGCGGAACGTCACGGCTTCTCATATGTGGAGCTTTCGGGATCCATCGGAGTCATCGGGAACGGTGCAGGACTGACCATGGCTACCCTCGACCTGATCGAATACTACCATGGGAAGGCTGCGAACTTCCTTGACGTAGGTGGCGGAGCGGACCAGGAACGGGTCATGCATGCCGTCCGGCTGGTTGCAGCAGACCCATCAGTAAAAGTGATCGTGGTCAACCTTCTTGGCGGCATCACCCGGTGCGACGATGTGGCGCGGGGCATTATCAGTGCCGATATAAATCAGCCGGTGATCGTCCGGCTCGCCGGGACAAACGAGGATGAAGGGCAAAAAATCCTTGCCGGACACGGCTACCGGATGCTTGACAGCATGGAGGCAGCGGTACGAGCTGCGGTGGAGGCAGTGCAATGATTTACGGAGATAAACAGACGGGCATCATCGTGACTGGTGCGACCGGGAAACAGGGTGCATTTCACATCACTCTCATCAACGAATATGCACGGGCCGTTGGCGGCAGGGGCGTTGTCGCAGGAGTGTCTCCCGGAAAGGGAGGCCAGGAAATCATTGGTGTCCCGGTTTACAACTCAATCCGCGACTCCTTGAGAGAACAGGATGCTTCGGCTGCAATCATCTTTGTTCCTGCATCTGCTGCAGGAGACTCGATCATGGAGGCAGCCTCTGCCGGCCTTTCCCTGGTTGTGGCTATTACCGAGCACATACCAGTTCATGACAGTATGAAGGCTATCTCCTTTGCGAAACTTAACGACTGCTCCGTTATCGGGCCTAACTGCCCGGGACTCCTCTCTCCAGGTGAAGTCAAGATGGGGATCATGCCCGTCCATCTCTCTTCCCGCGGGAACATCGGGGTAATCTCCAGGAGCGGGACGCTCACGTATGAGATAGTCGATCAGCTCACCCGTGCAGGACTAGGTCAGAGCACCATCGTGGGAATCGGGGGTGATCCGGTTATCGGTCAGACCTTTGCCGATGTACTCAAAAAGTTCGAAGAGGATGAACAGACCCGTGCGGTTGTCCTGATCGGTGAAGTCGGGGGCTCTCTCGAAGAAGAAGGGGCCCGTTCCACGGACCTGCCGGTTGCAGCCTACATCGCCGGGGTCTCTGCCCCCCCAGAAAAACGGATGGGGCACGCCGGGGCAATCATCGAAGGCGGGGAAGGCGACGCCAGGTCAAAAATTGCGCGACTTAAAGCGATGGGAGTCCCGGTTGCTTCCCGCCCTTCAGAGGTCCCTTCCCTTATCAGAAAGCTTATCTGACCAATTCTTCCGGAATGATACGGGGTGAGGAAATCTCTTTCCCCTGAAACAATTTAAGCCATAAAACCAAAAAAAGAAAGTACCTCTCGGGGATAATATATGGATACCAGCCAGTTTGATACACAGGATCCTCTTGCTGCCGAAGAGACCGCGGGGGCAGAACGGTACCTCTATCCGGGAGAAGAACTCCGGATCTGTTCTTCGGATATCCAGATCAAAAAGTTCAGGTTCGAGACGTATCTCACCGACCGCCGGCTCTTTCTCGTCGATCAAAGTGACCGGGATTCGAAGGTGACGGCAAAAGAAATCCCGGTCGATGCAATCCTCTCTTCATACCTCGAAGAAAGTCCGGTGCACGAGCCAGTCATCGTCCTCTCGGTCCGGACAGCTGATGACGATATCCGTACTATGAAAATGACCTTTGCCCATACCGGCAGGGAACGTGAGCAGGAAGCTGAGGAATGGATACACCTCCTGGCACATGTTATGCCCGGATCAACCGGATTTCCGGAAAAATTACCGGTTGAAAGAATTGGAAAGAAGGCAGCTGTCTCCCCTGAAACCCGTGCGCTGTCGGACACCATCGTTTACCCGTCTTCTGATGATTCCCTGCCTGGCGGGCGGGCACCTCCCCCTCATCCCCGCGAGAGCCCTCCCGCACCGGCCCTGGGGGCCCGAAAAACACAGCCTGCTGCCCCACCAGAGCAAAAAGGTCTGGCAGAGATCATGTTCTGCTTCCATTGCGGAAAGAAGCTCCCGCCAATGGCTAACTTCTGTCCATTCTGTGGGACAAAGCTACATACGCACGAGGATGCTCCACTCCACGATGACCATATCCCGCATTCGCTCCAGTACAGGGAACCTGAACCTGAAGAACCCCAAAAAAAGAGAGGGTGGCGAAGGTTCTTTGGAAGGCGAGGATAAAGCCTGTCGATTTTTTGAAAAGGCCCGCCCTCCTGGCCGATTACATCATATACCCTGGCGGCTGATAAAAGGAATGATTAAATTATTTCCCGTCGTCTTTATAATGATTAACAGCAGCGGGAGATTTGAGACCTGATGAAGCGGAATATCAAAGTGGAGGCCCTGCAGCAGATACCCCTCGAACAGCAGGAGATCGAGCTTGTCGAGCGCAAATGTATCGGCCATCCCGATAGCCTTGCAGATGGCATTGCAGAGTCGATCAGCCGCTCTCTTTCCCGGGCATATCTTGAAGAGTGCGGTGCGATACTCCACCATAACACCGACCAGGGAGAAGTTGTCGCCGGCGAATCCCGCCCAAAATACGGGGGCGGAAAGATAATCCGACCGATTTACATGCTTCTCGTTGGTCGTGCCACGAAACAGTTCAATGGGATCCATATCCCGACCGACGCCATAGCCCTGGAGGCTGCCCGGGACTATCTCAGTGCCACCATGACTAACCTGAACCTCAATCGTGATATCATCATCGATTGCCGCTTGGGGACGGGATCGACCGATCTCCGGGAGGTCTTCAAGCCTTGCCAGGAAACTACCCCGCGGGCAAACGACACTTCATTTGGTGTCGGGCATGCACCGTTCTCTGAGACAGAGACCATCGTCCGCGAACTCAGCGACTTTATCGATTACACCCTCCGGCCGAAGGTTCCGGCCATCGGACAGGACATCAAGATCATGGGACTTCGGGACGGCAATACCATCACCCTGACCCTTGCCTGTGCTATTGTCGACAGGTATTGTTCAGGGCTACCCGAATATCTCGAGTACAAAGAAGTCCTGAAAGAGCAGGCGGGAATGGTAGCAAAGCGGTTAACCTCCAGGAAAGTGGTGATCGATGTCAATACCGCAGATGACATCGATTCGGGAAGCGTGTTCCTGACCGCCACCGGAACCTCTGCAGAGATGGGCGATGACGGTTCGGTCGGTCGGGGTAACCGCTGTAACGGTCTAATCACCCCCAACCGACCCATGAGCATGGAGGCAACAAGCGGGAAAAACCCCATCAATCATGTCGGGAAAATCTATAATATTCTTTCGACAGATCTTGCCCAGCAGTGCGCCAGGGAAGTCGAAGGCATCGAAGAGATATACATCAGGCTTCTTTCCCAGATAGGCAAACCCATCGACCAACCCCTGGTTGCCAGCGTCCAGGTACTTGTGAAACCCGATTTCAGGCTCGAAACGATCAGTAGCGATATAGAAGCGATTATCGACACGGGGCTTGCAAACATCACATGCATGACTGAGAAGATCATCCGTGGCGACGTTCGAACCTTCTGAGATGCCCGGATCCCCGGGAAATGGTGCCCCCGAACCCCTGGTCAGGCTCGCCATCCCCAACAAAGGACGGATTGCCGGTCCCATCATCGAGCTGATGGAAAAAAGCGGTCTCCATCTCCTCGACCAGGGGGATCGTCGTCTGATATCGCGGACCCCTGATCCACATATCGAAGTATTGTTCGCCCGCCCCATCGACATCCCGGAATACGTGGCAAACGGCGCCGCGGATCTTGGGATAACCGGGCGGGACATGGTGAGCGAGCGGGAGGTGGATGTCGAAGAGCTGCTGGATCTCCACTCCGGTAATGCAACCCTAGTGCTTGCCGTGCGGGACGAGTCCCCGTTCAGGTCGCCAGAGGATCTATCGAAAACAAAGGTTGCAACTGAGTTCCCACGGATTGCCTCCCGGTATTTCTCAGGGCTGAACATCCCGGTCACCATTGTCCGGGTCGGAGGCGCCTGCGAGGTGACCCCACATCTCGGTATAGCCGATGCCATCCTCGATCTGACGAGCTCGGGAGAGACGCTCCGGTCTAACAGGCTCAGGGTGCTCGCTGAAGTACTCACCACCAGCACCATCCTGATCGCAAACCGGGATGCATACCGGACAAAGAAAGAAAAGATAGAGGAGATTGTACTCGCCCTTGAAAGTGTTATCCGGGCAAGGGGTCAGTGCTACCTGATGATGAACGCCAAGCGATCCTGCCTCGATGAGATCAGGAACGTCCTCCCCGGGCTCTCGGGGCCGACAGTGATGGAGGTCGCCTCGCAGGAAGACCTGGTGGCCGTCCATGCAGTTGTGAGCGAAGAACGTGTCTATGGTCTCATCAACCAGCTGAAACGTGCCGGAGCCCGTGACGTCCTGGTCATGTCCATCGAACGGATCATCCGCTGATATGTACGTCTTTCCTGCCGTTGATATCTTCTGTGGGCGCTGCGTCCAGCTGGTCCAGGGCAGGAGAGAGACGGCGACCGATTTCGGGACACCGGCTGCTTGTGCCCGGCGGTGGATGCATGAGGGCGCCCGCCACCTCCACATCGTCAACCTCGATGGTGCATTTGGTGATTCCCGGATCAATGCCGGAGTGATCCGGGAGCTGATCGAAGACCTGGAGATCCCTGTCCAGCTGGGAGGAGGTATCCGGTCGTTTGAGGATGCGGCAGGGTGGCTCGATCTCGGTGTATCGCGGGTTATCATCGGTACGAGTGCCGTTCGGGAACCTGACCTGATCGCGAGGCTTGCCGATGCCTTCGGTAAAAGGAGGGTTATGGCTGGAGTCGATGCACGCCAGGGAATGATCGCGGTTGAGGGGTGGGAGAAGTCTGCCGGTAACTACATCGACTGGGGACTACGCTTCGAGGAACTGGGAGCTGGATTTCTCCTCTATACCAACGTCGATGTTGAAGGACTGCAGAAGGGGATATCTCCTGACCCCGTTGCCCGGCTGATCGGTTCGGTCTCGATACCAGTAGTCGTGGCAGGGGGAATCACATCGCCCGCTGACATCACAGTATTAAAAGCAACAGGTGCCTATGGGATAGTACTGGGCTCTGCGCTCTACTCGGGAAAACTTCCCCTGTGCGCCGCCCTGGAGGCAGCAGATGAGGATCGCTGAAATATCACGGAAAACCAGGGAAACAGAAATCTCGGTCCGGTTTGTCCTTGAAGGGACCGGCAATTCAACCATAAACACCGGTCTGCCCTTCCTGGATCACATGCTGGATGCCATGACGCGACATGGACGCTTCGACCTCACCTGCACTGCGGTGGGAGACCTGCATGTCGATTCACATCACACTATGGAAGATGTGGGAATCGTGCTCGGTGAAGCAATCAGGAAGGCGGTAGGAGAGGGGAGAGGTATCCGCCGTTTTGCTCATGCCATCGTGCCCATGGATGAATCGCTTGCAACCGTTGCCCTTGATTGCGGCGGCCGGAGCTACCTCGTTTACCAGGGGTGTTACTCGGCAAAGGTAATAGGGGGCATTGAAAACGATGTTTTCGAACATTTCTTCCACAGTCTGTGTACGAAAGCCGGACTGAACGCACACATCCTGTTCCACGGACGAAATGATCACCACCAGTGCGAGGCTGTATTCAAGGCATTCGGAATCGCTCTCTCCGGGGCAGTCCAGATCGTTGAAGGAATGAGCGATATACCGAGCACAAAAGGCGTCCTCTGAAAACGATCTGTGAAGACCTGGGAAATCACCTCCCGATCTATCGTGATTTTGCCGCAAGTGCAGCCAGGGCTTCATAGGCTGCATGCTTCACCAGATCATCTTCATCCATGCAGGCGCGAAAGAGCAGCTCCACCGCACGACCATCACCGGAACGACCGAGGGCGGCTATTGCCATCATCCGGACCTCCCTGTCAGAAGATACCAGGAGGGGAAAGACTTCCTGAAAAATAAGCGTTAAATCGGGCATACCCGGTTCATTGACCGGATTTGAGACACCGGTCTGATTTTTTGTGTGTGATATTGTTGTGAGCTTGCTTTGGAATGTATTTGGTTATCGGGAACAGAATATGCCCGGTCTGGTTTTTCCACCATTGCCGGCCCCATCCTGTTCATCAACCCCCATGCTCCCTCAGTGGCGAGGGTAAACAAAGCTTTGTGGCAGGGTTAAAATGCGTTTGCAAAGCACTTGTGCAAGGCAATACCCGGATGATAATAATTGGTCATTGGCATACGCTACCAGGATCGGGAGAAAAGATTTTGATGCCACCTTGAGGATGCTGCGGTTGGATTCTGAAGGGGAGAGTGTGTTTATGCGGACTTTGCCGCAAGTTCTACGTCCTCTTCCTTAATCGTCTTCCTGCCCGCGTGAAGCGCGAGCCTGTTTGCTTCCTTGGTAAGGTTTGCAATGTAGTCTTCCGCCTTTGCCACAAGGGCGGCAGCTGCATCGGAACCAACTCTTTCAGCACCATTCTTCTTGGCGATTCTTACAACTGCAGCAATAGGTAAATCTGCCATAATATTACCTCAAAACAAAAATATATCAGGAAATATTTAAACATTTCGCGAATTATGACCTAATTTGCTCGCAATAGCCCATCGGGAACCACTTTGAACCAATCTCCGGAAATGCGCCTGCCAGGATGCTGTCATCTGAAAACAAACACTAACACGCAGCCTGACAAGAATAATACACAAGAATTTGAGATAGATTTTATTTTAAAAGGATATCTGCCAGCCTTATTGCATTTGCATAGTCAGGCGTGGCGCGCGAAGTATCCACAAAAGTCCTGCCTATATTGAGGACCGGTGCGCCATGCCCTCGGCCTGATCCCAGAAAGACGAGGGTTCGGAAGATTAAATTTCCTGATATACCGTCAGGAGCGATGATGACACCACAATCCTGCACCGCATCCTCGATGAGAATCTCATAGTGGGATCCACCGGTCATTCGTGCGATGAGTTCTGCATCGGCAAGGCTCCGGTCGACAGCAGGATGTCTCCCGATATCCCCGGATCGCCCCCCAGAAAGGACGCCAATCTTCGCCCGGAGACCGAGTCGCACCGCCAATGCCTGTGCCTTTCTGGCAAGTTCGATCTTCTCACCAATTTCCCATCCCTCATCAACACCGACCGGTGCGAGAAAAAACAATGTACCATCAGCCGTTTCGAGGAGTGCAGCCCGCTCCAGGCGCTGCACTCCGCATGCTGCTTTCAGTGCGGAAAGCGTCGTATTTGCCGGAAGTGTCCCCCGGATACCGGCATCGATACGCCCATTCACGAGATCAGCAACAAGTGCCCCGGCAGGATCCTCACAGACTCTGATCGCGATTCCGGGACGTTTGGGGAGGGTTATCCTGTCGTCCTGTGTGTAGGCGAGGACAGCGGCCTCGCACGGGGATCCTGTGATACTCCTGACAACCTTCTCTGCATCTCCGGCAATTCCAATCCCGATTGTCCTCACAGTCATGATCCGTCATCGGAGAAGAGACGCATGATCCCGTTTTTGTAAAAGTCAAAGACCGATGAGCCCTCTCCAGCATACACGATCTGAAGTTTCCTGCTGGAATCGACCGAACCGACAACTGCGGCACTCATCCCGACACCGGCGAACCGACTACGGATTTCCCCGGTATTTTCTTCCGGGACGGTGAAGACGAACCCCATTCCGGGATATATCCGTATCCATTGTTCAAAGGTCATGTAGTTTGCTGCAAGATCGGGTCTTGGGAGACGTTCCAGTTCGACCACGGCCCCTTTTCCGCTCATTTCAAGCAGCATTCCGAGGGTTCCGATCATCCCCGGATTGCTGATATCCTTCCCTGCAGTCACGAGATGAGCCCCCCCCAGTTCCTGCATGAGGCGTACCTGTGCACGCACTTCATCCGCTGACTTCATGGTAACCGAGTCCCAGTTGAGGGCACAGGACGGGTGGACGCGCCCATCGAGGTCAATGGCAATCATGATAGCGTCCCCGTCACGGGCCGTATGGCTGTAGATGACAGCATCCCTCGGGGCGATGCCGAGAATAGCCACATCGATGACGCTATACGGGGTGTCTGGATGAAGATGTCCACCAACGATCGGTACACCAAACTGGAGTGAAGCGTCATGCATTCCGGCAAGCACTTCCTTCTGGATGCTGGGATCAGAGATGGATAAGACATCGACCATGGCAAGAGGTTTTCCCCCCATGGCGGCGATGTCATGAATGTTGACCAGAACCGAGCAGTATCCGGCCCAGTACGGGTCAGCTTCCATGAGCCGGCTCCAGATGCCATCGGCAGCGAGGAGAAGCACCTCGTCTCCATGCTCGATGACGGCTGCATCCTCCCCAAATGACGCGATAACTTCCGGAGCATCGATCCTGATAGCCCGGACCATCTCACCGATAGCATGTTTCCTCCTGACACCTTCGTAATTCCTGACAACGGAGGCAATTCTTGCGGTGGAACAGTCGTATACTCTCATGGAATCCTCAAAATCCGGTTCTTACTATCCATTCAGCATCATCAGAGATAATTTATTTGATTCACCGCAGAAGAGATAGGCATGGACTGGGCGTCAAAATACCGCCCGAAGCACGTGAACGAGCTGGTCGGCAATAGCACTGCCCTTCGCCAGATGGTGGACTGGGGGCGGAACTGGACCAGGGGCAGCAGGCCGTTAATCCTCCACGGGAAACCAGGTACCGGCAAAACGTCAAGTGTGTATGCCCTTGCTGCCGATTTGAACTGGGAGGTAATCGAGCTGAATGCCAGCGACCAGCGGACACGCGATATAATCCTCCGTATCGCAGGAACGGGCAGCCAGACGGGCAGCCTGAGCGGTGCCGGGCGGAAAGTCATTTTGCTTGACGAAGCGGACAACCTCCATGGAACAGCGGATCGTGGCGGGGCACGGGCAATCCTTGAGGTCTTAAGGACAGCCCGCCAGCCTGTAATCCTTATTGCCAACGATCTCTACCAGATCCCGGCAGAGATCCGGTCCCGGTGTGACCCGGTCCAGTTTCGTGCCCTTCCCGCACGATCGATAGTGCCTCGTCTCAGGTTCATATGCAGCAGTGAACATCTCTCGTGTGATGATGCAGCCCTGGAAGCAATCGCCCTGGCAGCGGAGGGAGATATGCGTTCGGCTGTCACCATGCTGGAAGCTGCGGCCATCGGAAGGCAAGCTCTTGTTTGGACCGATCTCAGTTCTTCGAAAAAGGACAAGCGATCGACGGTATTTGACCTCGTAGCCGCCATCTTCGGAAAAACCGGTGGCGAGGATCTCATGAAGATCTCGTATGAAGTGGATGAGACCCCCGACACCCTGGCCCAGTGGATTGAAGCTAACATCGGGCAGATCAGCGAGGGCGACCGTGTATCCCGTGCTTACCAGTACCTGGCGCGTTCCGATGAATACATCGGTCTTACATACCGGCACCAGTACTATACGCTCTGGAGATACGCCACGCTTTTGATGGTTCTTGGTGTCTCTGAAGCTGCAGGGGGCTCCGGCATCCGCGCCCGGATAAAAGCCCCCGAACGCTGGAAAAAAATGGGCAGTTACCGGAAACAGAAGGCAATCCGTACCGGGATGCTCGAAAAGGTCTCTTCAAGCCTGCACATGTCCCAGCATTCGCTTCGCGATCGCTATCTTCCGGCAATTTCAGCTCTGGCTGATCGCTATCCTGCAGAGTTTGCGCGGGAGTTCTCACTCGATGCCGATGAGCTGAACCTCCTCATCCATGACAAGACCCGTTCCGAAAAGGTGGTAAAAGCCCTGTCCGAGGAAGAGAAGAGGAAGGAGAAGGAGCGGGAAGCGGCTGAGCGGACGGAACACAAGAAGACGTCCGTTATCAGGAAGAGACCGGCAACCCCCGACTCCATCGCACATATCCCCGACTCCATCGCACATATAAAAGAACCGGACGAAAAACCAGGCGGCGGTCATGAACAGACCCCTCCAGACCAGGCGGCGGAAGCAAAGGAGAAGAAATCTCAAAAGACTCTCTTCGATGGGTTTTGACACTTGTGGTACCGGTGGAGGACTACACCACAGTCGATGATTTCTCCACCGTCCCCGTATATTTCAAACCCCAGGTGGTAAACGATCAGGTCACAATTGAGACGCCGGGCGAGCGCGATCAGGGCCGGCACCATCTCTTCTGCCGGCCGAATGGCATAAATGACCTCTATGCCCTCGTAAAAGGCAGTATCAGGAGAGTAAATATCATCGATGATAATCGGAACCGCCAGGGGCCTTTCCGGTTCCCTGATATCGGTGCAGATGATTTTGCCCCCGGCTGCCAGGATTGTACGGGCTGCAACGTCATTCTCTCCCACCCCTACTTCTGCCGCTGACCTGTACCGGGACGCAATCCAGGCGCCGATAGTCCGTTCAATATATTTATGGGCGCCCATTGTGAGTACATGGTGATGGATCTCCTTATTTTTTGGGATTCCGGAGCACCCGGCGGCCTCGGCCTTCCTGTCTCGCGCTGTATCGGTAATCTGTTTGCCCTCCCGGCACAGATCTGTTCAAACCCGCTGATCCTGAATGGTTATGATGGCTCCCGGAACCAGACCGATGCCCGTGCTGTCCTTGATTCACTGGGGATTTTCAGGCAGCGGCAAGGGGTCATGGGCCCGATACTCCTTGTCTGCGGAACCGATCTCTTCACAGCAGGGGTGACTTCACTCTTTGGACTCTCCCGACCGAGATCCCTGGTTGCAGTGGTCTCTACGGCCAGGCTTGATAATCGATTTTATGAACTCCCGGAAAACGAGGAGGATCTTATTGACCGTCTGGTTAAAGAAAGCGCTCACGAGTTCGGACATCTCTTCTCACTCGAGCATTGCGATAATCCCGAATGTATCATGTACCCGCCCCTGACCCTTGACGACCTCGATCGGAAAAAGCAATGGTTCTGTGCTTCCTGCCGGACCAGAGTTGAGAGTGCAATCCTGCAGACCAGCGTCTGAATGACGGTGGATATGTCCAGGGAACATACCAGTTTTTCCGAATCTTACTACTTGTGACAAATTGCTGTTAACTCTATCTTCCTGTCGCCCGGGGCATGCAAATCCGCGCTCCCAAATCAATGAAATGAAGTTGGATTCCACATCGTATCCTGTGTTTTACAATCCCAGGCCGGGAAAACCCGGAAAGAGAATAATAGATTCATACGGCGATGGTTTTTTAAAAACACATGGTTCACTTGATGAAGCAAAAATACTGAAATGAAAATGGCCGGGCCATTTACATAAAAAAGAAGATTTCAGCCAAACAGGGCACCGAGCCCTGCCATGCCACTCTCTTCTTCTTCCTTCTTCTCCTCCGCTGCTGGTGCTTCTGCGGCTGCGGGTGCAGCTGCCGCAGGAGCGGCTGCGGGCGCAGCCGCCACGGCGACGGGGGCTGCTGCCGCCTTGCTGATAGCCTCCTCGATGTTGATTCCTTCGAGGGCGGCAACAAGTGCCTTTACACGGGCTTCGTCAACAGCGATACCGGCAGCGGTAAGGACCGCCTTTACACTCTCTTCCTTGATTGCCTTTCCTGCCTTGTGGAGGAGAAGGGCTGCATAGATATACTCCATTTCTTTCACCTACTCTTCAAATTCGAATTCAGGATCCCCTGACCATGTTCTGGAGGGCTGCACTTTCTCTCTGCGCTTTTCCGATGATTCCATCGATCACATCTTTCTCATAGATGCTTGCCTCAATGGCAAGACCCCGGGCCTCTCTCACCGCCCTGGCGATGATCGGTGCTGCAGTCTCATGGGTCGGGACGACTGCATTGACTGAGAGGTTGAATGCCTGCTGTGAGGCGAGGATGATCTGGCCGGCGATGAAGTCTTCATCGATGGCGAGGACAGACGGCTCATAGAGACTGCCTTCGTAGAAGGCCGCCTGAAGGATGAGCCCGACATCCATTGGTTTGATACCAAGTTTTGCCAGCACGTCGGCATGCTTGGGACTGATGGTGTCCCCTTTCCTGACCACCGTCCTGGTCTCACGTATCTTCACCTTCCCGGCTTCAATAGCAGCGGGAATTCCCGCCTGCTGCAATTCGCCGACAATCGGACCTGGTTTGAAACTGGTCGGTCCTTTTTCGACCACGATGTCGTCAGGAGCTTTCTCTCCGGCCTTTGCCGCCATCTTGGTCTTGGTCTTTTCGAGCTTCTTAAACAGCCTGAACGGGTTTTCATTGGTGAAGATTAGCGCCGAATGACCGGAAAGCCGGTTGGCGAGCGCGCTGACCTCCCCGCCAATCTCGGAGAACGCATGCTCGATCAGCGTGTTCCTCGTCATCTTGAGCTTCGCTGATCCCCTAAGGCCCCTCCGGATATGCTGGAGCTGGGCGGCAGGGATGCCGTACATATCGACAAGACCGATCAGCGCGTACTTACCGGCATCTTTCTTGATCTCCTCGACTTCCCGTCTCTTCCATGCAGGGAGGTGATGAGTGTAGAGCGCCATTATTCCAGCCTCTCTGCCGGGCCCATGGTGGTCTTGACGTAGACCGACCTGATGTTCATGGATCCCTGTTCCAGGGTGCTCTCGATCCTTTTAAGAACTGCATCGATGTTCTCGGCAATATGTTCCGGAGGCATCCCGGTGGACCCGACCTTCACATGGAAGGTCTTCTTATCCTTTGTCCGAACCTTCACAGAGTTCCTTAAGCGCTCGACAATAGGCCTGATGTCGGTACCGCCCGGGACCGGGGTCGGCATCCTGCCCCGTGGCCCCAGCCGCGGACCGAGGAACCGCCCGACCTGGGGCATCACGCTGGTCTCTGCGAGGAAGAAGCGGTACGAGCTTGCAACCTGCCGGGCTTCGCGTGGCTCTCCACCGAGCCGTTCAATCTCTTCAGGACCGATGATCAGGTCGACTCCCGCCTCCCGTGCCTGGGTGGTGATGTCGCCCTTGCCAAGAACCGCTATACCCACCTTCCTGCCGGTGCCGTGGGGAAGAAGAATCGTCTCATCGATACGGTTCTTCGGTTGCGCCATGTCGATATTCTTGAGATTGATGGTTAGATCCACGCTCTCAGAGAACTTCCGTTCCGGCGCTTTTTTAATGGCCGCGTTCACGGCCTCCAGAATCCTGGCCCTTTCTACCATGCCATTCCTCCATAGTTTTCGACCTCTTCTGATCTCCTATGGTTTCTTTCATATGCCTATACAAAGGCCGAATCGTACGTTCCTGCATCGATTGCCGCAAGGATTTCCTTGGGGCGTTTGCCATCGACGTTGACGCCAACGCTCATGCAGGTTCCGACAACTTCCTTGACCGCGTTTTTCAGATCATAAGAAAGCATGTCGCCCGCCTTCATGCGGGCGATCCTGACTGCGGCCTCCATCGGCAGGTCCCCAACAATCTGTAAGTTGGGCTCGGGGGATCCCTTCTCGATATTAACCTCTTTCTTGATGAGAGCCGTCGTGGGCGGTATACCCACCGTGACCGTGAAGTTCTTTTTGTCATCGACTTCGATCTTTACCGGCACCTGCATGCCGTTGAAGCTCGAGGTCTTCTTGTTGATTTCGTCGACGACCGCTTTCACGTTAATACCAAGTGGTCCGAGTGCCGGCCCGATAGGGGGACCGGCTGTTGCCTTGCCTCCAGGGACTAAAACCTCGACCACGTCTGCCATGGTATCACCATGCTGTCCCGCTGATGGGTATTCAGCGTGGGTTGAAAAAGGTTGACCCGGAGGGACTTAAAGGTTATAGCCGGGCCAGTGGAATCCACGGAGCGGGTTCAGCTGGCCTCACCGCGATCGACAACCCGGACATTGTCTCCCCGGACGGTAATGGGGATCGGGAGAACGCTCTCGTAGAGCTCGACCGTTATCTCTTCCTTTCCGGTATCGATTCGTTTTACGACAGCCTTTTCACCTTTGAACGGGCCGGCAATGAGCTCGACAATGGTGCCTTCAGAGATACCGCTGACGACCGGTTTCGGGACAAGGAAATGGGCTACCTCTCCAAGGGTTGTCTCACCGCGGACAACAGTGCGCGCATGGGCGACCTTCTCGACCAGCTGCTCGATCCGGGCCTGGCTCTCAGGAGTCTCTACAAGAACATACCCTTTCAGCTCATCGGGCACTATGATTGCCACCACCTGGACATCGGTAGCATTGGTCTCGATTGCCTTCTTGATGTTATTGGCGACGGTTCGCTCCTGCTTTGAGGTGGTCTTTATGGCAAAAATACGGTTGGTGAATTCTTCCATATCCATCAGGGCAGGGGAATCATGCCAATGTAGATCAAAAATCCGATCATGCCGACAATAAGGACACCTGCCGCAGCTACCAAAGCGATCTTCCTGAACTCGTCCTTCGTCGGGGTTCGTGCGAGCTTGAGGATGCGCCAGTACTTGCGGAAGAGTTCCTCGTTGATATTGATTTTTATATCAGGTTTTGCGATCTCCATGAGATATCACTTGAGAAAATCGATCTCAAACTGTTTCTGGACTTTGGGGGTTAATTTTTCATTCCTACCATATATTTGTGGCGACCGCACCCCGGTCACAACCAGCATGGTCCGCATCTTGGCCTGCATTCCCGGATCAACCTGTGCCCCCCAGATAATGCGCGCTCCGGGGTCGATCCTGTTGTAGACTTCCTGGATGACGCCTTCGGCTTCGGCCATGGTCATGTCCGGGCCGCCGATAACGTTCACCAGCGCGGCAGTCGCACCCGAGATGTCCACATCAAGAAGGGGTGAACGTATGGCTTTCTTGACCGAATCGGCTGCCTTGTCCTCGCTGTCGCTCTCACCCATTCCGATCATGGCCACCCCTCCCCGTTCCATGACCGTCCTTACATCGGCGAAATCGAGGTTGACCAGCCCAGGCATGGTGATCAGTTCAGTGATGCCCTTGACCGCCCGCATCAGGACTTCATCGGCGACTTTGAACGCAGCATAGAGAGGGAGCCGCGGGACGACCTCGAGGAGGCGATCGTTCGGGACGACGATAACCGTGTCGGCCACATCTCTCAGCCGTTCAAGTCCCGCTTCCGCATTCTCCATCCTGATCGAACCTTCCGCGGTGAAGGGGAGAGTGACGATCGCGATCGTCAGTGCACCTTCATCCCGGGCAGCCTTTGCAACGATCGGTGCGGCCCCCGTGCCGGTTCCACCGCCAAGGCCGACGGTGATGAATACCATATCGCTTCCGGAGATGAACCGTTTGATATCCTGCTCGTTTTCAAGGGCGGCCTCCTCCCCGATCTGGGGGATGGATCCTGCACCAAGGCCCCGTGTGCGTTGCCTCCCGATCAGGACCCGGTGGTCTGCAACAGTCCTGGCGAGGTGCTGGGCATCGGTATTCATGGCGACAAGGGTAGCCCCGATGATTCCTTCCTCTTTCATCCTGGTGATGGTGTTTGAACCGCTCCCCCCACATCCTATCACCGTGATCTCGGTCTTGAGTTCCTTGAGTATCTGGTCGAGTTCCTCATTTTCCGTCTTTATTTCATCTGGGTGGGAACTCACCTTGGTCAACGCCTCTTCAACAATCGATCTCATCTTTTCTTCTCCAATCCCGGGATTTGGATATATGTCTCTTCACAGATGCGGACCATGTCCGGAGTGATCTCACGGCCATCGACAATCACTGAAATGCCCCGCATCAGGTCACCGAAGCGCGGCCCCACAGGCACACCCAGACTGCGCGCACGGTCCGGGTCAAACTTCATTTTCCTGATTATGAGCTGATTGCCCTCAATCGCCGTGTTTTCTCCTCTACTTATGGTTGTAACGCATAAGCTTATTAAATCATTCAGTACAACGGATGAGTTTTCACCGGTGGCAATAAAGACGGGGAGGATTGGGGTTCTGGACGTGGTAAGGACGATTGCCGGGAGTCTGCCCAGAGCTTCGGCAAATCCTGCAGGATCAACCAGGTTCGCTTCACGGATAAGATCATGAGGAAGATCGATGGCAACCGGGGTGCCATCAGCTACTGTACCGGTATTGTGCACTTCAGCCCTGGGATCGATTGACCGGGCGAGTTCCCTGATACGCTTCCAGGTATCCCAGGAGAGATCCTTCATCAGGAGTATCTCAGTCTCGGTGAGCCGGGGTATTCCTGCTTCGGATGCCAGGCGGTCCAGCCGTGAGACCTCGTCCGGTGTGAGGGCTTTGCGATCAATATACACGGCATCTGCCGAGCTCATCTGGACCAGTTTCTGAAGCATTTCTCGGTCGATACACCCAGTCTCCCGTGTGTGGACGATGTGCCCGAATGCCGCACGCGATCTCTGGGCGATCTCTGTTTCACGCCGGGCGTAGTGGGTTCCCCCAATCCCTGCCAGGGATATGGTGCTGAAGGGCTCGGCCGAAAGGACGCTCCGGGCAACGGCTTCTCCAGCGCGGGGGTCAGTCCATTCGCATTCCGTACTCCCGATTTCGACGAATAATGACGGGATATCAAGCTCGGTGGGGCCGTGATGGGTCACTTCATAAGAGACCCGGTATCCCGGGGGGGCATGGTCGGTGAGACGGCGGAGGATCGCGTGCATCCACTGTGGGGCTGCTTTCGCCAGTGATGACGGCTTGCCCCCAAGCTGTGCAGGACCGGTATTCCCGGTAACATGCACGGTCAGAACCGGGACGGGTTTGATGCTCGAATGACGGGAGAGAAAGAATATGAGATCGGCATCAAGTGCAAGGTCAAGACGATCCTGGTAGACCAGTCGTTCCCCGACCTCGTGAAAGGAGAGTTCGTGGCGGCAGAGCGGGAATTGCAGGCTGGAACCGGGCCGGGAGAGAAGATCATCAATGTGGTGGCGAATCGTGCGACCTCCCGGATCCTGCCGGGAGTGCACCAAAGCAATCCTCACCGGGCCTGTCCCCCGAAAACCCGGGCTCGTGATTTTAGAAACATGGTAAACCCTATCTCCCAGTATATGTACTATTGTTACTATGGATGAAGAAAAGATCCGTTCCGTTTTTGAAAATGAGAGAATCGGCAAGGAAATAACATGCCCACAGGCATTCGCCATTTCCGAGAAATACGGTATTGAAAAAATGGACATATCCCGGTATTGCAACCAGAACAACGTCAAGATCAGGGGTTGCCAGCTGGGCTGCTTCAAATGACCCTCTTTTTCAGGACAGTCACTGTTGAAGAGGCCGTAAACGCGGCTCGATCCATTGCCCCGCTGATGGAGCGGGAGGATGTCCCACTGACCGCAGCATCCGGGCGTGTGCTCGCGCAAGATATCGCTGCCGACATCGACATCCCGGGGTTCACCCGGGCAACCATGGATGGCTATGCCCTGCTGTCTTCCGATACTGTCGGTGCTTCAGAATCGCTTCCTGCAATGCTCCGAAGAATCGGCACGGTTGGGATGGGTACTCCGGCTGGCATGACCGCCAGTCCGGGGACCTGCGTGTATGTCCCTACCGGAGGTGCGATTCCTAAAGGAGCGGACGGACTGGCTATGGTCGAGGTGACCGAGAGTATCGGGGATGACATCCTCGTGAAACGACCGGTTGCGGTAGGAGAGAACATCATGGTCCGGGGCGAAGATTTCAGCCGTGGATCGGTTGTCATCGAAAACGGTACCAGGCTCTCTGCCCGGGATATCGGCGCCCTGGCCGCAGTCGGCACTACCCTGGTCCCTGTCAGGAAGCAGCCGGTAGTCGGTATCGTATCCACAGGAAACGAACTTGTCCCGATCTCTCGCATCCCGGCGGGCGGGCAGGTGCGGGATATCAACAGCTACCTGGTCGGGGCTTACCTCGCATCACTGGGCTGCCTGCCGGAATACTTCGGCATTGTCCCTGATGATCAGAGCAGCCTGAAAACGATCTTGGAACAGGCGCTTAAGCGGTGTGATGCGATCGTCCTCTCGGGCGGAAGCTCGAAAGACGACCGCGATATGACCGCTGATATTATCCGGGATGCCGGGGAAGTGCTGGTGCACGGGGTATCGATTGCTCCCGGGAAGCCTACCATTATCGGCCGGGCCAGGGGAAAGCCGGTAATAGGACTTCCCGGGCACCCGGCTTCGTCCCTCGTAGTCAGCCTGGTGATCGTGCGGCCGCTCATTGCCGCCATGGTCGGGCAGCGGGAGATCAGACTCCCAACACGGAGTGCAGTCCTTGCCGAGAACATCTCGTCCATTAAAGGGAGAGAGGACTATGTCCGGGTCCGTTTATCCGGAGGTATGGCATTTCCGGAATTCGGAAAATCGGGCCTTACCAATACGCTCATCCGTAGCGACGGCCTGGCCAGGATACCGGCCGGTGTTGAGGGTCTCGAAGAAGGCGATGCGGTTGAGGTGATTCTCTGGTAAAGCGGTATCTCTCACTCAAATCGCTCCACGAGGTTCAGGATCTCATCCTGCAGGAATTTCCACCAGGACGGGTTCGCACGACCTGTGCACTCGAAAAATCGGTCGGGAGGATCACGGCAGAGCCTCTCTTTGCCAGGTACTCGGTCCCCGAGGTGCACCTTGCAGCAATGGACGGCATCGCTGTCAGGAGCGAAGATACATGGGGAGCCAGTGAGCAGAAACCGGTCACGCTCCACGATTTCGCCAGGCTGAATACCGGCAATGTCATCCCGGCAGGATATGATGCGGTGATCATGATCGAGGATGTGCGGATGACTGGCGAAGCTGCCGTAATCCGGAAAGCGGTGAGCTCCTGGCAGCACGTGCGGCCGGCAGGGGAGGACATCGCCGAGTCTGAGATGATAGTCCCATCAGGCCATCGCATCCGGCCCCACGATATAGGTGCACTCGCCGCCTATGGATTCGTGGATGTTCCGGTCCTGACCGTTTCGATCGGCATCATCCCTACCGGGACGGAACTTGTTCCTGCTGGAATCCGTCCGCTTCCTGGCCAAGTCGTCGAGAGCAACACGGTTATGGCGAAGGCCTGGCTCACTTCCCTTGGAGCAACCTGCCGCAGTTATCCCCCGACACCTGATGAACCCGCCCAAATCCGGGCAGCAATCCGCAATGCGGCCGCTGAAAACGATATTGTAATAGTATCAGCAGGGTCTTCGGCCGGGACCCGGGATTTCACTGCGCAGGTTATCGCGGAGATCGGGGAAGTCCTGGTCCATGGAATCGGCATTAAACCGGGAAAACCAGCGATAATCGGGAGGGTCGAGTCGGTGCTGGTCATCGGTATGCCAGGCTACCCGCTTTCGGCACTCACCGTGCTCCGTGAAGTCATTGTCCCCCTACTGTCCCGGTTCGGCCTCCCGGTGCCGGACCCTGTGATCCTTTCCGCAGAGCTCACGGCAACCCTCTACTCCGATGTCGGGACTTGCGAGTTCGTCCTCCTGTCAATCGGGAATATCAGGGATCGCTGGGTTGCCGTGCCGCTCTCGCGGGGATCCGGCGTCCAGATGAGCGGCGTCAGGGCAAACGCATTTCTCCGGATTCCCGATGAGCTCGAAGGCTATGAAGCAGGACAGACGGTTCCCGTAGAACTTCTGGTTCCCCGCAGCCATGCGGCTTCCGCCCTCCTGGTAACCGGGAGCCACGATCCTTCACTCGACCATCTCGCCGAGCTGGTTGGGGCAGGAGGAGTCTTTCTTCATTCCTCCCATGTCGGCAGCATGGGCGGGGTCCTGGCATTGAAACGGAGGAGCTGCCATGCCGCCCCAATGCACCTTCTCTCCCCCGAAGACGGCGAATATAACCTCCCGTTTCTGGTGAAATACCTGCCGGGGGAAGAGGTGACCCTGGTCTGTATCGCGGAACGTGAACAGGGGATAGTGTCCCGCGACCATCTCTCTCTCCCCGAACTCCCAGGCCACTCCTTTGCCAACCGGCAGAAGGGATCGGGGACCCGGCTCCTCCTCGATTACCGGCTCAGGGAGCTTGGTATTGACCCGGCGAGCATCCCTGGTTACGACCGCGAGCTGACAACCCATATCGGAGTTGCGCTGGCGGTAAAGGCAGGAGAAGCAGATGCCGGGATGTGCGTCTATTCAGCGGCACAGGCGCTTGGGCTCCCCTTTGTCCCCGTTGGCAAAGAGCGTTATGAGATCGCCTTCCGAACCGCCGATGGCGATGATCAGAGGATGCAGGCATTGGAAACGGCAATCGTCTCATCAGAATTCAGGGAGGTGCTCTCCCATCTTGGCGGATACGACACCCGGGAGACCGGCGTGCGGCGGCAAGTGCCCTGAACGCGGCCTCTTCAGGACTGCTGCAGGAAGCGACTCCCGCAATGTCCCATGTACGTAATCCGAACACCGCTTTCCCCATCTTCAGGGCAAGGGCGATCTCGGAAAGGGTTCCATATGCCCCTCCGATTGCCACCACTGCATCGGCTGACTGGACGATGACCGCATTTCGGGCATTGCCAAGATCTGTTCGTATCACCACGGTAAGGTAAGGGTTCTCGCCACCTGCACCGGGAATGATGCCGACAGTGGTGCCCTCCCTGTCCCATGCTCCCTTGCATGCAGCCTCCATCACACCTCCAAGCCCTCCGCACAGGACTATAGCCTTGTTTTCTGCAAGAATCCTGCCGATACACCGGCCGGCCGCATATTCATCAGGAGTGCATGCACCAGGGCCGATGATCGCAACCTGGGCTGACAACCCCGTTTCATCGTACCTGGAATCTTTATCCACTATCGATCACCCCGGGCATCCAGTATGAGAAGGCGTTCATCGGTCATCCCCTGGATGGCATACCGTGGGCCTTCCCGTCCAGTCCCAGATTCCTTCACCCCGCCATAGGGCATGTGATCGACCCTGAATGTGGGGATATCATTTGCCACCACTCCCCCCACCTCACATTCGGCAAATGCCTTCATGATGCGCCCGATATCCCGTGAGAACACCCCAAGCTGCAGGCCATACCTGCTTTGGCAGGCCCTGGCCAGGGCATCATCGAAGTTCCTGTACCGGTTAACGGTAATGACCGGCGCGAATACTTCCTCCTGCTCTACACGCATCGCGGGGGTGGTCCCGCAAAGAACTGTCGGGAAAAAGAGCGGGCCGTTCCACGTTCCCCCAATCACGACCTCACCCCCGCCTTCCACCGCTTCATCCACCATCCGGCCGGCATGGTCGGCTGCCGATGGAGATATCATCGGCCCGACATCTGTCTCTTCTTCCCGGGGATCTCCTGTCTTCAGAGCGGCTACCCCGGCACAGATGCGGGCAAGAACGTCATCGTGAATGTCTTCATGCAGGAGGACACGCTGGACCGATATGCAGACCTGGCCGGCATTTGAGAACCCTCCGGCCACGATCCGCGCCGCTGCATAGTCCGCATCGGAATCTGAATGCACTATTACGGCGGCATTTCCACCAAGCTCGAGTGTTACTTTTTTGCGACCGGCACGGTCCTTAAGATGCCAGCCGACTTCCGGGCTCCCGGTAAAGGTCAGTACTGCGATCCGCGGATCGGAGACGAGTCGTTCGGCAAGATTTCCCGGGCAGGGAACAACGCTGAGCGCTTCGGGAGGAAGTCCTGCACTTAGCGCCATTTCGGCCAGCAGGATCGATGAGATAGGCGTGGCCGATGCGGGTTTGAGGATAATCGAGTTTCCGGCAGCAATGGCCGGGCCAAGCTTGTGACAGGCCAGGTTGAGCGGGAAATTGAACGGCGTGATCCCGAGGACCGGCCCGGAAGGAAATCGCCGGGTTATCCCTATCCGGCCCTCGGCATCCGTTGTCCAGTCAAGGGAAATTACTTCACCGCCAATCCTCTTTGCCTCTTCGGAAGAGGTGCGAAGGGTTGCTGCTGCTCGTTGTACCTCTCCGGTAGCAGATGAAAGGGTTTTCCCGGCTTCAAGGACGATCATCCTGGCCAGTTCAGGTGCCCTGGACTCTACCTGGTCGGCAATGGCAGAGAGGATCCTGCTCCTCTCCCCGGAAGAGAGCCGTCTCGTGCATCCAAAGGCCTCAGCCGCAAAGCCTGCTGCACCTTCTAGATCCTTTACGGTTGCCTGGTGAACCCGGGCAATGATATCGCCTGTATAGGGAAACCTCACTTCGACAGGTGCCTGGCCCGCTCTCCACTCTCCGCCGACCAGAAGCCGGTATTCGGGTACTTTCTCTGCTGTCATCCTGCTCACCGCTGCCAGGTCCCGGGATGGGATGCCCCTGGTTAAAGAAACTACTTTGTGTTCATGAGGATAATAGCTGTGAATACACGCACAGACGGAGATGCGGGTAGATGGTCCGGGGAGAATGATCCGGGTGAAGGAAGCCGCCAGTACCTACAATGCACGGGAAATCGAGGACGCCATACAGACGTTCTGGGAAGAGAACGATGTGTACCAGAAGACAAAGGATCTCCATGCAGCCGATGAGGATTTCTTCTTTGTTGACGGGCCACCCTACACCACCGGCCACATTCATCTTGGCACGGCGTGGAACAAGATCATCAAGGACTGCATCCTCCGGTTCACCCGCATGACGGGGAGAAACGTTATCGCCCGTGCCGGGTACGACATGCACGGTCTCCCCATAGAGGTCAGGGTCGAGCAGCAGCTGGGATTTTCCTCCAAAAAAGACATCGAGCGGTTCGGCATCGGTCCGTTCATCGACCGGTGCCGGGAGTTTGCCGCAAAGAACATGGCGATCATGAGCCGGCAGTTCCAGGATCTCGGCGTCTGGCTGGACTTCGATGATCCCTACCAGACCATGCATCCCGGATACATCGAGGCTGCCTGGTGGACCCTGAAGAAAGCAGATGAGGCAGGGATGCTTGAGCGCGGGTACCGCGTGGTCAACTGGTGCCCACGGTGCGCGACCGCGATCGCCGATGCCGAAGTCGAGTACTGGGATGAGAGTGACCCGTCAATCTTTGTCAAGTTCCCGGTAACCGGCAGGGAAAACGAATACCTGGTCATCTGGACAACGACACCATGGACCCTCCCAGCCAATGTTGCTGTTGCCGTCCACCCCGATATTACCTATACCCGTGTCGAGGCTATCAGGGAAGGCAGGAAAGAGATCCTGTGGATTGCCGATGATCTGGTCGAACCGGTGCTCAGGAAAGGCAGGTACCAGAATTATTCAGTTCTCGAAAAAGCGGGCGGCAAACACCTTACGCTCTTTACCTACCGGTCCCCGCTTGAAGAGCAGATCCCCCTGCAAAGGGAGCTCTCTCACCGGGTAGTGACCGCGGACTTCGTCACCCTTGAAAATACCGGGATGGTCCATATCGCCCCTGGGCACGGGTGGGATGATTACCTGCTGGGCTGCAAGGAGGATCTCCCGATCATCTGCCCTGTAGATACTACCGGCCGGTTCCAGGAAGAGGCCGGTGAAATCGCGGGCACTTTCATCAAGGAGGCAGACCCGGTAATTCTCGGTTATCTTGGAGATCACCTCCTGGCACAGGAAACGGTTGTTCACCGGTACGGGCACTGCTGGCGATGCAAGACCCCCATAATATTCCGGGCCACCGAACAGTGGTTCCTGAAAGCCTCGGATATCCGCGATCGCATGCTCGATGAAATCGATGAGGTTACCTGGTATCCCGAATGGGCAGGCAGCGCACGGTTCTACGATTGGATCAAGGAGGCGCGTGACTGGTGCATCTCAAGGCAGCGCTACTGGGGTATCCCCATCCCCATCTGGGAATGCCGTTCGTGCGGCACGAACCGGGTTTTTGGCACCATCCGGGAGATCGAGGAAGTGAGCGGATCGCCGCTTCCTGACCCCCATCGGCCCTGTGTCGATGAGATCACGATCCCATGCACATGCGGCGGTACCATGCGACGGGTAGAGGACATCTTTGATGTCTGGTTCGATTCGGCAGTCGCTTCCTGGGCAACACTCGGTTTTCCGGCCGAAACAAAGGCCTTCGACCGTCTCTGGCCGGCCGATTTCATTACCGAGGGGCAGGACCAGACACGCGGATGGTTTTATTCCCAGCTGGGTGCAAGCACCATCGCGTTTGGCCGCTGCCCCTACCGGAGCGTTCTGATGCATGGATTTGCCCTCGATGCCGAGGGACGAAAGATGAGCAAGAGCCTGGGGAACGTGGTAACCCCGGAAGAGGTGATCGCTTCCCAGGGAGTGGATGTCCTCCGGCTTTACGTCCTCTCTTCGAGTGCTCCCTGGGACGATCTCAAGTTCAACTGGGAGGGCGTAAAGACCGTCAACCGGTCAATGAACATCTTCTGGAACGTTTACCGGTTCCCGCTCCCCTATATGATCCTTGATGGCTTCTCTCCGGCAGCCGGAGAGGACGGAGCATGGGACCCTTCAGGAGTAGCCGCGCGCCGGGACCGCATGGCTCCGGAAGACCGATGGATACTCTCACGAATCAATTCGTGCGCGATGGAGGTTGATATTGCCCTGCAGGAACGTCAGCTTCACCGGGCGGCAAGAACACTTCTTTCTTTCATCCTCGAGGATCTGTCCCGCTGGTATATCCAACTGGTCAGGGAACGGATGTGGCTCGAAGGGGAATCTACGGAAAAGACCGATGCCTACGAGGCCATCTCCTACGTGGCCCGCAGGCTGTGCGGGCTGCTTGCCCCGTTTACACCGCATATTACCGAGCAGATGTACCGGAACCTCAGGCTTCCCGGGGACCCGGAAAGCATCCACATGACCGGCTGGTTCCCGGGTGACCAGACCCTTATCGATAGACATCTAGAAGATGAGATGGCCACAGTCCGCTCGTTTGACGAGGCCCAGGCCAATGCACGGCAGTCAGGGCGCCGGAAACTCCGCTGGCCGGTTGCCGAGTGCGTGGTTTTAACCAGCGACGATGCAGTAGCTTCAGCAATTGAAGACTTGAACACTATCTGCATGGACCGGGCAAATTCGCGGAGAGTCCGGGTCCTCAAAGACTCATTTGACCGATCCGGGTGGCATGCCGAACCGGTCATGAAAGCACTCGGACCGGCGTTCGGAAAGAAAGGGCCCCTGGTGCGCGAGCTCATCGCGGCGGCCGATGCGGCCTCACTCAAGGCGGCTCACGACAAGGGAGAGACGGTGACCCTGACCCATGACAGCGATACGTTCACCATCATGCCGGGCATGGTCACCTTTGCTGAGAAGCTCCCCCCGGGGATTTTCCAGGCCCCGATGCGTGGCGGGACGGTATACGTTGATACTACGCTTTCCCCCGATCTCGAAGCAGAAGGGTATGCCCGGGAGATCATCCGCCGCATCCAGGAGATGCGAAGGCAACTTGACATGAGGGTAGAGGATTACATTACCGCGGCAGTCGTCATCAGCGATGACCGGGTGGCAGGATTCGTCAGCGATCTCTGGGAAGAGGGGATCGGAGAGCAGGTGAGGGCCGCTGCCCTGTCCATCACGGCCGGAGGGAGGCATCCAGATCTGTCCGGGTTCGAATTGTTTCGGGAATGGGATGTAGAAGGTATCCCGATGGTGATCGCCATCTCACAGTTCCGAAAAGAGCTGGGAGAGGAATGACCGGCCTTCGGGAGAACTGAAGAGTGGGAGAGTCCGTTCGCATATAACTGCAGTCCTGACCGAACTGACCATCTTAGCAAGCTGGGGGTTCCACCCTTCGATTGTCCTCCCTTTCCGGTAAACCAGGACGCCCCGTCGTTGCCATACGGGAGTTTTTGCCAGGTTTATCCCATGCGAGAATGCCAGCTCATGCATTGCCGCCGTCGACAGTCCTTTTAACCGCCGTGCCGCCTCGGTCCTGCTGTACCCTGCCCCGATCAGGGCATACTGGCACCAGGCATTGATATGGTTCCTCCATGCCTCGCTCTGGCGCTCAATCAGGTACTGGACGGCAACCTCGGGGGTGACCGGGATGATGCGGCCATCGAAAGAGACCGGGGTTCGGGAACCGGCCTCGATGGTCAGGGCGCTTGCGGCATATGATGCCACTACTGAATCGATCTTTTCAATTCTCCCGGAAAAGGGGAGCGTGGGGAAGTAAAGGCTGATCTCATCTGAGAATGTGTAAGAAAATGCGGGAGAAAGACCTGATTCCGATATAAGGTGTGCACAGACCGAAGCCATCATTTCCGAGAACCTGAGGTCAAAGGGTCGCTCAAGTCCCCATTCTTCGGCTATGGCATGAAAATTCCGTCCGTCAACCCGGACAAAAACCGGCGGAATGCAGGTGAGGGAACTATAGACCTCCCGTTTTTTCATGAGCGCTGCACCACGAGGACCGCCGGACTAAAAGAGAAAATTCCTGTCCGTGGTCAGTCGTCCCCGGGCCTGAATGCCCCGGCCAGGTGGCGGATGAGAACGATATCGCCGATGCTCCTGATGATCCGGAACGGTATCTTCAGACCCTTGTAATTCTTGATATCCACGAGCTGCTGGTTGAGCTTTCCCACAACAACAGATTCCATTTTTTTTGATTCAACATCGATAAGGACATCCTCAACCTCACCGACAAAGACACTTTTTTCAGTGTATACTTTCAGCTCAAACATCTCAGTAATCTGGTTTCTCATCCTAATCAATGAAAGATATATACTATTCAGTTAAAAACATACCCCTCAATATGAACGGGTCGTTGAAAATCGGGACGATTTACGGGATTCCCGTGCTCCTTCACTGGACATTTCTTCTAATTATACCGTTCTTTGCATGGATCATCGGGAGCCAGATCACCCTGACCTCCGATCTGGTTTCAAAGCTTTTTGCCATCGGCATCGATACCGGATTGATTGCATCCGGGATCATTCCTTACATCCTTGGGACGGTGGTTGCGCTCGGCCTGTTCTTCGGGGTCTTCATCCACGAGATGGCACACTCCGTGCTCGCCAAGAACAAAGGGATCAGGATCAACAGCATTACACTGCTCATCTTCGGTGGAATCTCCTCAATGGAGGAGCAGACCCCGGATCCGAAGATTGAGCTCCCGATGGCCCTCGTAGGCCCTCTCACCAGCCTCGCCGTCGGAATCATCTGTATCGGCATCATGTACCTCTGCGATGCAGCTATAGCCGCAGCTCCTGTTGCCGGAGTCTTCGTTTTCACTTTCGGATACCTTGGTCTTCTTAACATCTTCCTCTTTGCCTTCAACCTCCTCCCTGCCTTTCCGATGGATGGGGGGCGGGTGCTCAGAGCGTGGCTTGCACGCCGGATGCCCCTTAATAAAGCAACGCAGATTGCTGCCGATGTAGGGAAGGTGTTTGCCGTTCTGTTTGGGCTAATCGGAATTTTACTTTTAAGCCCGATCCTGATCCTCATCGCGTTTTTCATCTATATCGGGGCTACCCAGGAATCAACGGCAATCAAGTACAGTTTTTTGCTCAGGGACGTCACCGTTGGCGATATCATGGCCCGGGAAGTGCTCACGGTTACCCCAGACATTACGGTAAGGAGTGTAATCGACCTCATGTATGCCACAAAACACCTGGGATTCCCGGTTCTTGATCGGGGAGTCGTGGCAGGAATGGTCACCCTTGCCGATGTCCATAAGATATCCCCCCTGGACCGGGAAGCCATGCAGGTTCGTGACATCATGACCCGTGGTGTCATCGCCCTACCCCCGTTGGCACCCGTTATCGATGCGTTAAGGATCATGTCGGGCAAAAATATCGGCAGGATCCCAATCATGGACGGGGATAACCTCGTCGGGATCGTCAGCCGGACGGACATCATGAAGGTAATCGAGCTCAAGGAGATGTAACAAAGGAGATATGACCCTCGAGCGGGATAATTCCGGCCAGGGACCGTAGCGCTTCTTTATTCTTCAGCGGCCGTTGTGCAAGAATTTTCCCGGCGAGGTTCCTGCCGATCCCGGGGATCCATTTGAGAGCGGTAAGCGGCAGCTCGTTGATCCGTATCGGGCTTGGAAGGGCGGAAACTGACCTCATCCCGTGCTCCACGACAATGACATCGACTTCTGTCCGGACCGGAAGAATGAGGGGGATCCCCACGAGTATAGGGTATGAACCCATCTGCCTGCCGAAAGAGACCGGCCCTTTCTGCTCAATCACCACCCCGCTGATCACGGTCCCCAGGGGAAACACCTTCCGCAACATCGGCAAATCGAATTCATTCCTGACCTTTTCCTTGAATGCCCTGAACCTGGCAGAGTGCAACCCAAGCGTGTTCTCATGGTATGCCCGGGTCCCTTCAAATGCCATCAGCTGACGTATGTTCACCCTTCGTACCAGCAGGTTGCTGGCGAGCAACCGGGACAGGAACTGTTCGTTGAGCGTATAGGTCTCAGGGGTCTCCCCGGCAAGGCCGCATACGAAGTTCAGACCTGGGAGGAGCTCTGGGATCCCGTTTTGGCGTACGGCTCCCACCTCGTTCACGATAGTGATTGCTCGCATCACCTCTTCCGGCCCGGCCTTGAGGTTGTTTGCAGCAACAACGGCCGTATCCGCGGTCTCCATTCCAAAAGCGGCAACATCGCCTGGAGTATGGTAACAGACTATCTCTGCAAGTGCACTCCGGGCAGCATCCTCGTGCCGGGCGATGGTTCCGGGGTTGATATTGTCGATATGCAGGGTCTGCAGACCTGGTGCCGCAGCCCTGATTTCTGCGAAGAGCTCACCGATCCGTTCCGGTTGCGGGACCGGATACGCACCGCCGGGTGCGTGGTAGACCAGGAGATCGGGCTGCCTTCCAAGCCTGAAATGGCGGGCCCCGGAGCGGACAAGCGCCGCAACTTCCCCTGATATCCCGCTGACGCTCCGATAGCGGGGAGGTCCGTAGAATGACTCGGTGCAAAACGAGCAGCCTCCGGAAAGAGATCGCGGGCATCCCCGGGCAGTCTCGAGTTCGCACATGATAAACGGATACGAGGGATGTTGTTTTATGATATCAGCCCCGCTGATACTCCAGGGATCCGAACGGGTATAGTCCAATAGCCCCTGCGTTCTTCCGTCAGACAGATAATTGTCAAGCGCTTCCGGAGGCGATCCGGTGAGCAGGTGATCGAATCCTGGCACTGCCTTGCGGATCGCTTTTTCCCCCCCTTCGGAAGCGTATCCGAATCCAATCGGCCCGGCAAGGAGGCTCACAATCCCCCGCAGCCTGGTGCCAATCTGCTGGATCTCGGTCAGGGTGGCGGGAGTCCCGCCGAGATACTTACCCGGGACAGTGATCCCGGCAATCATCACGGCAATCGCGACTTCGTTCTTTCCCCTGAGGAGCTGCGGATCGGTGCGGATCTGGTCGATGGTGAGATACCGGGGAAGAAACCCGTGGTCATGGAGCACACCGGCAACGGTCCTGATGTATGGGGATATGTAGGGCGGAACTCCAAGACACGCAGGTTCATCGACATAGCCATCGATCAGTAGGGCTTCAGCAGGCATAGCCGATCAGGGCGAGGAGCCGCCGCGCCCACTGGAGTTTCGCCCGCTTGATAAAATCGACATCAGGATCGTCGAGGTCAAACCCGATGATGATAATCCGGGCTGCTCCCAGGTGGTCTGCGGCATAGACCGCCCGATCGCCATCTGTGAACCCCCCGAAATTGTGGAGTGGCGGTATCGGCCGGGATTGTGCGGTGCCGACAACCGGACCAGTGAATTTCTGTGTCCAGTGCCTGATGAGTGGCATGTTATCGCCATGGGCGTGGATCACCATAATTGTTCCATCGCCATTCATGGAAAGGTAGTTGTCGGTGGCCCCGTCAAGGTCGGTGAATACAGCATCGGGGCGGATGCCAGCACGGAGGAGAACTTCGGATGCGGCATCGGCGGCAAAGACACTCCCCTCGATGCAGGAAAGTTCTTCCCCAAGGCAGGGTGCATTTCCGCAGACGGTGACCACGGTATCACGGCAGAGGTTCTCGAGGAGCGGGAGGTCGTCCCGCGGGAGCAGTTTGGCAAGCAGCATCGCTGCCTCCTCATCCCTGTCACGATCGAATCCGAAATATTCCAGGATCCGGGCGTAGCAGGGCTCCCATTCATCAAAGTCCATTCTTCCCCTCATTTTCGAGACCAACGATACTTCTGAACCGGCCAATCAGGGGATCCATAATGAGGGCCAGGAGCCCATCCTTGTCCCTGACCCGGGAAAAATAAGAGAGCGGAATGGTTGCCGCCGCCATACTGGGATGGCCGCCGGCATCACCGATATCGCCAAACGCTTCGCGAAGGACGTTTCCGATATGGGTCCGGACGTCCCTGTTCCGGGCGGACATGACGATTGCTTCATCGGAGATACCGTAGACGAGTGCCGTGTTGACCCCCTCAAGGCTGATAAGGAGATCGGCCGCCTGTGGCAGGGCGTCGCGGTTCCGGACAAACCCGACATTGGTGATGAGGTATCCACTGGTAATCATCCGGTTCCGGATCGCGGTACCAATGACGTCCAGCGTTTCCTGGGAGAGGGAGGGGGACATGATCTGGTCGAGGAGATCGGCATCGGTTAGCGGAAGCAGGAACGCTGCGTTGTTAAGATCCTGCGGAGTCACATTTCGCCGAAAATCGCGGGTGTCGGACCGGATACCATAAAGGAGCCCGGTTGCAACCCGTTTGTCAACGCCGATATCGAGCTCCTGCAGGTACTGGGCAAAGATACTCGCCGTAGCACCAAGGCCGGGACGGACATCGATAAATGCCGCTCCGCAATCGGCTCCCTGCCCATCCTGGTGGTGGTCGATGATTATGTGCACGCGGGTTTTGGGAGACAGGGGATTGTTCACTCCCGGGGCAGGCGAATCAACGAGAGCGAGGTAGGTACATTCCTGAATAGCCGAGGGATCTGCCTTTTCCATCTTGATTTCGAGGAGGTTTACCAGGGTCCGGTTTTCCTGGTGCCCGATGATACCATCATAGAAGATCCGGCACGGGAGATGGTCCGGGTTGGCGTTTGCCGCGATTACCGACAGGGCGAGAGCGCTTGAAATGGCATCCGGATCGGGGTTCTTATGGACGATGATCCCGAGAGTTCCTTCCCATCCGGAGAGCAGGGTGTAGAGGCGCTGGGACACCCTGTTCGAGTGAAGCTTTATGATCTGGTGGACCGATGCCTTCGCCATCACCTGGTGCGGGTTGATAACCACGTCCGCCCCGGCTTCTTCAAGACGGGAAGCAGCGATAGCATCCGGGGCCCGGGCGAGAATATGCATATGCGGGTCGCATTCACGCAATATCCTGACGGCGGCATAGTTTGCATCAGCGTTCCCGGAAAGGACGAATGCGATCTCAGGCACCGGTTGTCCTGATAACAGATCCGGCGAAGCAATGTCCTGTTCCACGGCATCGATTCCCTGGTCACGGAGTTCCCTGACCCGGTCCCCGTTCCGGTCGAATACCAGGATCCTGACAGCATTACCGCGGAGTTCCTGGAGGACGTGGTATCCCGTGTTGCCGCACCCGAACAGGGCGTATTTCACCCGGCCCGGAGGCTCGCTCTGCGCCGAATCAGGCATATGTGCAAATATGCGGTCCAACGGGATATTAAGGTTACAACCTCGGCTTCTGAAGACACAGGCTGTCCGGATTCCGATTCTCACCCCGAATGAGAGGCTATAAGAAAGATTTATGACGCTGCTGTAATCATTTATATAAGTCATTGCAGGGGCTTGTAGCTTAGTTTGGCAGAGCGACGGACTCTTAATCCGTAGGCCGTGGGTTCAAATCCCCCCAAGCCCGTTCTTTCTATTCGGTATTTCCCACGGATACAGGATCGGTCCCAGGGATAAAACCGGATCGCTTTTCGTGGCACCCGCACGCAGGATAGCATTCTCATAACCTGCTGCCATTTCCGTGCCTGAAATCTCTTCTCAGTCCAGAGGGCCTTTGCTGCCGATCCTCACCAGCAAGCTCGCTCATACCCATCCTGATTGCAGTGCCACCGGGCTGTACTGGCATGGCCGGAGCTGTTACAAGGACACTCTCCCTGTGTGATGGTTGCTCTGGTAATGCTCTCCTCTTCGTTTCCTGAAACCCTATCAACTGATTGCAGTCATACCTCCGGATGATCTGTTCATGGGCAGGGTGCACCTCCGGCTTGCAACAGGAACGGCAGGTAGGCGCTTTTTTGCGTAAAAAACCTTGTAACGTAGATATTCTAACGCCGGAATCTCTTCGGAAGAAAAATACGTAATTTTTCTTAAATTGCATGTATTTGGAATCCGAGCCCAGGATTAACCGATACATTAAAGATATCATCGTACAATGTGTAAACAAAGGAGTAAACTGATGTACTGTCCCAAATGTGGAAAAGAGACAGAACAATCAGGAAAATACTGTCAATGGTGTGGTTCCAAACTGACCGGGTACCGTGAGCGTCCCTTCACCAGGAAACGGATGGGCGCCATAAGGACGGAGAAATTTTCCGGCCTCGGTGGAAGGTTTCTCGGAGGGCTCATCGATCTCGTTTTTCTGGTTCTCTTCGATTTTTTGGCTGCAGCAATTGTCGGTATTATTTCCTGGCTTTTCAGGAGCCCTGATCCGGTATCGGAGACGGTCAGGATGCTCTACCAGTACTACCTGCATATTCCAAGGACTGATGCCACCGGTCAGGTAATAAACGCCGCTATTCCTCCCCAGATCCTTCTCTCCACCTTCATTTTCCTCATCCTGGTTCCCTGGATCTATTTCGCCTACCTTGAAAGCTCAAAAAACCAGGCAACACTCGGGAAAATGGCCGTCCGGTCAGCAGTCACCGACATGCAGGGCAACCGGATCACGTTCTCGAGGGCCACCCTTCGGTTCTTTGGAAAGTGGCTCTGTGTCTTCACCCTGTTCATTGGATTCCTGATCATCGCATTCACCGCGTACAGGCAGGGACTTCATGATAAAATTGCCGGAACCCTGGTATTCCGGCAGTGATCCATCTCCTTTTCAAACGCTCATCCAGGCAATGCGGGACCCGCCACATGGCAGGATAATTTCCCCGAGCCGATCCTGAAAACCTTGTCCCGGAAAACAGGATACCTGCCTCTATTCCGTTCCTTTCTGATGCGGTTTTGCAGCCGCTTTCAATCGTATTTTCCTTTCAGGCCGGCCCAGCCGGTAAACCCGCAATAAATACATCCGACGCCATCACAATGACGGCATTTCCGGGCAGGGCGCCGGACCATGACCTTCCCGGTGCGGTCGCAGTAGACGCAACCGATTCCTTCGCAGTGGCAACAGGTCACTTCTGTATATGTACCCGATTCTTCTGTCATGATCTCTTCAGAAAGCTTCCTGCCCTGGCACATTAAGGGTTGCCAATGATGCAGGTGATACAGGGTTTACACCACCTTTTCGCGCTTCTCTTCTATTCTCTTCCAAGTACCGCCCCGCGGTCTGCCTGGGTGACGGCCGCGGCATACCGGGCAAGAACGCCGCTGAGTGGCTTTGTCCTTGGAGTCCAGAATGAACGCCGTCGTTTAAGTTCTCCCATGGGGAGGATGACATCGAGAGTCCGTTCGTGGAGGTCGATTGCGATGGTGTCTCCATCATGGACGAGACCGATCGGGCCGCCGGCCGCTGCCTCGGGGGTGACGTGGCCGATACAGGGGCCACGGGTCCCTCCCGAGAACCGCCCGTCCGTAACGAGTGCGACCCTTGTGTACCCAAGCCCCATCAACGCTGAAGTCGGAGACAGCATCTCCGGCATGCCAGGACCGCCACGGGGGCCTTCATACCGGATCACAACCACGTCACCCTCCCTGATATGGCGGGCAAGGATGGCATCCATCGCATCATTCTCCCCGTCAAAGACCCTTGCAGGGCCACGATGTGTCCACATGTCGCGGGAGACTGCTGCCGATTTTATCACCGCGCCATCAGGTGCAAGACTGCCCCGCAGGATCCGAAGCCCGCCCGCCTGGCTGATGGGTGATTCCATGGCCTGGATGATCGATGGAGTGAAGGCTTTTGCAGTTCTCGCAATCGACCTGATACTCTCCCCGGATACTGTTGGCGTATCTGAAAGCTCCCGTTCAAGCACTTTGAGCACGGCCGGGATACCTCCCGAACGATGCAGTGCGGCCATCGAATGTGGTCCTGCCGGTTGCATGTGGCAGATGTGCGGAATCCGCGAACCGATCCGGTTAAAGGTCTCGAGGTCGAGCGGGACGCCGGCCTCATCGGCGATTGCCATCAGGTGAAGCACCGTGTTCGTGCTGCCGCCCAGGGCCATATCGACCCGTATGGCATTTTCAAGGCTCTCCAGGGTAATGATATCGCGGGGGCAGACATCCTCGTGCACGAGGGAAAGAACCCGTTCTCCGGAAAGCCGTGCGATCCGGAGTTTATCGGCATCGACCGCCGGTGAGGCAGCACAGCCCGGAAGCGACATGCCCATCGCTTCGGTCATGCAGGCCATGGTGTTTGCAGTGTAGAGTCCCTGGCAGCTCCCGCATCCGGGCATGGCACACCGTTCCAGGTCTGCAAGGCTTTCCTCATCGAGGGAACCGCCGGCAACCTGCCCCACCCCTTCGAAGACATCGATGAGCGAGAGGTCACGCCCTTCCGAGTAGCCCGGCAGCATCGGCCCGCCGGTCACCATGACGGACGGGATGTTGGTCCGCGCCGCGGCCATCAGCATGCCGGGGACGATCTTGTCGCAGGTCCCGACCAGAACGAGTCCATCAAACCGGTGGGCCTGGGCCATAAGCTCGACCGAGTCGGCAATGTTTTCCCGTGATGGGAGCGAGTAGCGCATCCCCTCATGGCCCATGGCGACTCCGTCACAGATCCCGATGACGCCAAATTCAAAGGGCACACCCCCGGCAGCAGCAATTCCCTCTCTCACTTTCCCGGCAAGTGCCCGGAGGTGGATATGGCCAGGTACGATATCGTTCCAGGCATTCGCCACACCGATGAACGGGAGTTCAAGCTCCGCCTGGGTTATTCCCAGCGCCCTGAGCAACGCACGGTTCGGGGCCCGGTGGTAGCCCCTCTTCACTTCATCACTTCTCAAGGTCGGCATATTCACACCTCGCAATCGTGGTGTATGTAACTTATCACCTTTATGGCTTCCCGGAAAAACCGCCTGTCCATCCTGGTTTCCCATGAACCGACGGTACCAGATGATGACAATACCATCATGCATGGCCCGGCGGGAATTCCATTTGCATGAGTACTGCCGGATCATCTTTTCCTGCAGTGATATTGGATCCTCGCCCCCGATCTTCAGATAACCCCGAGATCACGGGCTGCGCTGACCAGGGATTTGGCGAACGCCTGCGAAAAATACGAATGCGTATAACTTCCGACAGTCTGGAACTCTGTGAGCCCGTCCCTGCCTTCCCTGATGCCTGCCCCACGATGAAGGATGATGGTGAAGCGTGCATCGCGGTCGGGTTCCACAGCGGAATAGTGGAACTCGTGTCCCCTGATGGTAAGGCCGGGACAAGCCATCGCCGGTCCTCCGGTCCACTGCCCCTCCGAATAACCGAGAGCCTGGATACCCGTCGTCATGCGTGCACTTCCAGGGAGGACGCCGGCCATCCTGAAATCAGTCTCACCGACAGTCAGGGAATTGCAGAGATACATGAGGCCGCCGCATTCTGCATATACCGGGATTCCCTTTTCCGCGGCTGATCGTATTTCCGTCCGGCAGGGTGCACGTTCAAGGGCAGCGGCATGGAGCTCTGGATACCCTCCGCCGAAATAGTAACCATTCGCTTCCGGGAGCGGGTCACGGAGCGGAGAGAAGAATTTGATTCGGGCACCGGCCCTCCCGAGACATTCGAGGTTGTCCTGATAATAGAAACAGAAAGCCTCGTCCTGCGCCACCCCGATCGTAACGTCAGGAGCAGTAAGGGGCGGGGGAACTGGAACTGCCGGGAGAAAAGGAGCGGATCGGGCGATTTCAAGGATCCCGTCAACGTCGCAGTGCTCGAGCACAACGGTGCCCGGGAGCGGATCGGCTTCCATCTCAAAAGCCATCTTGAGGCCGAGGTGGCGGCTCTCAATGCCGAGTCCGGGGGTGTGCGGGATGAAGCCCAGTGAACGGAACGAGAGTCCCTCCTCGATCATGGCCCGGTGGCGTGGGCTCCCCACGCGGTTGAAAATCACCCCGCCAAGATTGATGCCGGGCTCGAACGTGCGGTAACCCTTGATGACGGCGTGCGCGCTGCGGGACATCGCTTTCACATCCACAACAAGCAGGGCCGGTGCCCTGAGAATGCGCATGACGTGTGCAGTGCTTGCCATGGAGGTTCCCTCCAGGCCGTCATACATCCCCATGACCCCTTCAATCACGGCAATGTCTGCGCCAGCTGATGCCGAATGAAAGGTTGCCAGGACGCCTTCTTCGCCCATCATGAATGGATCCAGGTTCCGGGAAATGCGGCCGCAGATGGCGGTATGATGGGTCGGGTCTATGAAATCGGGGCCGACCTTGAACGGCTGGACAACGAGGCCGATCCTGCGCAGCGCCTGCATCAGTCCGCGGGATACGGTGGTCTTCCCGCACCCGCTGTGGGTGCCGGCAACCATGATCCTGGGGATGGCGGGGGGTTTCCTGCGACCGGGCGGCATGCTGCATGAATGGTGAATCGTACAGGAATTTATGCCGTGCGATCTTCCAATCCGTAATTATGCAGGGCCATAATTGCCCCCCGGGCCTGTCCGGATGGCGGCAACCACCTTCCAACCATGGGTTTCTGAACTGCACCGGACAGCTGTGATTATGTGACGCCGCCATCAAAGAATACCATTGCGTGATGGCTGATGGGTGAGAACGATGATGATTATGAGACACTTCACCTTGCCCGGTGGGATACCCGGTTCTGGGCCTGGCTGGTCGATTTCATCCTTGTCAGCCTGGTCCTGAACATCTTATCAAATCCTTTCCATTTCATCAAAGGGTTGTTCTCCTGGGATTACTTCGGATATTTCCTCCGGAGCCTGGGATTCCTGGTATATTGGGCGGCGATGGAGGGGGTGTATGGCCAGTCGATCGGCAAGATGGTTCTGAACATCAAAGTCACCGATCGATCTGGAAAACCGATACGCTTCCCTGCAGCCATAATCGAGAGTTTCGGGAAATCGTTTATTCTCCCTATCGATTGCCTCATCGGATGGTTCGGTATGCCCGGGAAGAAACTCAGGCTCTTCAACCGCATCTCCAACACCATAGTGGTCAAGACCGACTACCGTGAACCCGAGGGGATTCGGTACATCCGCGAAAAGGATTAACCACGGATTTCCTTTTCGAAGGCCAATCCTTCCGATCTTAACACAGCGTTTGCATAACCTGCTGATTCGGCGAAATGGCCATGTGTTGTTTCTGGAAGCGCATTTTCTGACGCGGCAATCCGGTAAAAAAACTGATTTACCTCACCCGATGCCCCACTGGGCAAGTGTGGTCCGTGACGGGTCAATATCGGCCCATTTCCACCCCAGCGCTTCGATGATGCGGGAGATCGGCTGCCGGAGCGTCTTTTCAAGCATCAGCTCCCAGTCAACCTGGAATTCGGGGGGTACCTGGTCGCCGTACTCGAAGCATAGAACATCGGTCTGCCGGTATTTGGAGGTCACATTTCTGATGTACACCCGCTTTGGCTTGCTCCCCTTTGCAAACTCCATACCGAGATACTCATTTGCATATTTCGCCCCCCTGATATGGGCGTCATCGGTCTGGTAGTCGGCAAGATCCTTTCCAATACCTCCGGGAATACCGATCTCGTCAAGAGAGTACCTCCCGGTACGGTAATTCCTGATTATATCGGCCAGGTAGTCCCTGACGGCTTCATACTGTTCTCCATGGAGGATCATCTCCATCACCCGTTTCTGTACCGCCCGGGTTATCTGTGGGGAGTCGCTCCTGCGGATCTCAAACCCGACGACATCGATCTCATCGGTGTCTTTACCCTCTTTCCAGACGAGGTGTCCGGCATACCGCTTCTTTTTCCCGGCCTGGAAGAACCGCCGGTAAATTTTTTCGAATTTGATGGAGAAGTAGTGACGTTCAGCCGCAAGTTCTCTCCGGGCGAATTCCGCATAGCTCCGGTTCACGGCATCCTCAATGGCGCGGGCTATCCTGATGGTCTCCTCAAGGCCTCCGGGCGGGATCAGCACCATGCAGGAGTCGGTGTCGCCATATATGACCCGGTAGCCGAGCGTTTCTATGACCGACCGGGTATGCTCGATTATTGCGCGTCCCACCGATGTGACTGCCGCGCCGATCTCCCTGTCATAGAGCCGGAAACGCGTATACCCGCTCACACCGTAATAGGTATTCATGATGACCTTGAGGACATTCTGCTGCAGGTCGTAGAGGACATATTCCGGGGAATTGAAGGGAAACTGGTTCCGCAGCTCCTTTTTTTCCTCCCGCTCGACCAGGAGATCGCTGATGATGCTCCTGGTGAGGCCGTCCGGCTCTTTTTTAAACCGGACTCCGTTTGGAGCTTTCAGCTCCCCACCCGGATCCTTGGTTTCCGGTGAGGCGTTGATGGTCATCATGGCCATTGGATAGAGGGACTTCAGGTCTAGCACCACGATGTTTTCACGGACTCCCCTGCTTGGCTCAAAGACGGTTGCACCTTCAAACTCTTCGGACGGGGCAAAACCTTTCGAGGGAAGTACGTATTGCCCGAAAGCTTTCCGGAGGACGAAGACATCGATGACGCTTGACGAGTTCAGGGTTCTCTCGAGCGGGCAGCCGACGTACCGGGCGATTTCGCGGTAGAACTCGATGATCCTGTTCTTCCTGTTGATGGCCACGCAGAGCTCGACATCCTTGAAATTGTATTCGATGAGCAGGCAGGGATCTTTTTTCCATAGCTCGCTGATGGTACCGGAATACCGGACCTTGGTCTCACCGATTTCCGCTTCGGCCACTGCATCGAGGCGGTAGGACTCCCTCTGGGTGACATGCATCTTCCGGTAGCCCGAGAGGAGATCGAAGACTGTCCTGCCGCGGAGCGCATTTCGCTCCGTCATTCCCTCAAGCCGGGCAAGCGAGACAGGGTTCTGGCCCAGGGTTTCCATCCGTTTGACGAGGTAGGGAAGGTCGAACTCCAGGAAGTTCCACCCCGAGAGGATGTCCGGGTCGCGTTCGCGGATATATGCAGTGAATGCTTCGAACATGCTGCGTTCCGTCTGGAAAGTCCGGATATCGTGCATCCCTGCGCAGAAGCACCCGTTTTCCAGACCATCCCTGGTAGATAGAGCGCCGAGGTCACAGTGATCCATACCCGGAGAAAAGATGAAGCTTGTGTAATCACCGGCGAACGAATCCCAGCAGGTGATGCAGATCACTGCGTCGCGTGCTGGGTCTGGAAAGCCGCGCCGGTCCTCGCACTCGATATCGAGGATGCAGATCCGCGCAGGGCAGGAGACGTCTGCCCGCACTACCTCCTCATACGTACAGGACTCCGAGGGTGCACTGACTCCCCCGGTCAGATCACAATCGATCATGAACCGCGTGGTGAACGGGATATCGGCCTCGTAGTGGGTATACCGGTCGCGGACCTCCCGGACATCGGTTGGCTTTATGGTATACAGCCGCCGGAGCGTTTCGCCCCGGATCGAGCGGTAGGAAACCCCTTCTTCAACGGTGACCTGTGCCGGATGGGCCTTGGTATCTGCCTGCGCTGCCGGTGCATAGAAGTAGGGACGAAAACCGGTGACCTGGAGGTGATGCGCATTCCTCTTTGTATCGCGGCCGAAAATGTGGATGACCGGCCCTCCGGGGCCTACGGAATACTCCACCTGGTTGATATCGATTATTACCGGCCCGGTCGGTTCGCGTTCCACAGGTCCTGTGTCGTTCTCCCTGTTCACCATACAGCGTTCAGATTCCAAGGCGCGTGCAGAGGTCGGTGACAAATGCACCGGCTTCCCTGAACTTTTCCTGTTCCCAGCTGTCCAGATCCCATTCGGCGATGCTCCGGATGCCGGTCCTGCCGATAATTGCCGGAACGCCCAGGGAGCATTGGTCAAACCCGTATTCACCGTCAAGCACGCACGAGCAGGGAACCAGTTTTCGTTCATCCTGGGAAATGATCCTGATGAGATCTGCAATGTGCACAGCGGGGCCAAACTCGGTTCCACCCTTGCCGCGGATGACCTTCATGCTTGCCCTCCTGAGATCTTCCAGGATTTCATCCCGGATAGGAGCCGGGACATCCTCCTCCAGCCTGGAGAAGATCGGCACCTGGTGCTCACCATGTTCACCAAGCACCCATGGTATTCCGGAGATGCCCCGTTCGTGCAGCACCGTTCCGAACCGGGCACTGTCAAGCTGCCCGCCAAATCCGATGCACTGGCGGGGTTCAAGTCCCGTATTCCGACAAAGGTAATAGTTGTTTGCATCCATCGGGTTTGTCACGGTAATCAATACCCCGGAAAAACGGGCGAGCGCCCGGCTGCAGCTCGCTGCCACCGGCAGGTTGACCGAGAGCAGGTCTGCCCGGGTTTTCACCGCAGGGTTCCGGGGGATCCCTGCAGCAAAGACGCAGATATCAGCTTCACTGGTATCACGCCAGTCAGTGCTGATCGTGATATCAAGACCGGTATGGATCAGGTCCAGCACTTGGGAGCGTAGGAGGGCTTCTGAAGTGTCAAAGAGAACCAGGTCATCGGCAAGCCCGAGGACCGAAGAGAGGAAGGCAACCTCACCGCCAATCCTCCCCACACCCAGCACCGCGAGCCTGGTCATAATCCTCAATATTGGGAGGGTTGAAATATAATACAACCACTGAGAGCTGTCAACTGTGCTGCCGAAACTGCGAAACGGAACGGTGCATATCGGGAGGGTCGACCTTGCCAATCACCTCATCCTGGCTGCAGGAATTCTCGGGACCACCGGGGCATCGCTGGCACGTATGCTGGAGAACGGTGCTGGCGGAGTGGTCACCAAGTCCATCGGGCCGTATCCCAATGCCGGCCATCCGGGCCCCTGCCTGGTCGAGGTGGAAGCAGGTGTCCTGAATGCGATGGGCCTGCCCAACCCCTCACAGGAATTCGTTGACGAACTCGCCCCTCTTTCAGGAAAACCGGTCATCGCCAGTATCTATGGTGGCAGCCCCGCTGAGTTCCGGACGGTTGCCGGATGGTTTGCAGACAGGGTCGCAGCGCTGGAGCTCAATGTGAGCTGCCCCCATGCAGCGGGCTACGGCGCTGCACTGGGATCCGACCCACGCATGGTCGAGGAATGCACCCGTGCTGTCTGCAGCCTGGGTGTTCCCGTATGGGTCAAACTCACCCCCAATGTTACGGATATCACCGCCTGCGGGCAGGCAGCTGAACGGGGAGGGGCAGCCGCGATCGTGGCCATCAATACCCTGAAGGCCATGCGGATATCCCCGGAACTGAGGCGGCCGGTTCTCGGCAACCGCTTCGGAGGGCTCTCCGGGAGAGCGATCTTTCCCATCGCAGTCCGCTGCGTCTACGATCTCTATGAATCGTGTTCGATCCCCATCATCGGGTGTGGGGGAATATCCTCTGCGCGCGACGTGCTCGAGATGATGATGGCCGGTGCGGCAGCTGTGGAGATTGGAACCGCGGTGAAAGATGATCCCGGCATATTCGCAAAGATAGCGGCAGAGCTCTACAGCCCCGATGGGGCTTTTGCAAACGACCTGGTGGGTTGCGCTCATGAGTGACGACTGTGGACGGGTATTCGTGATAACAGAAATCGTTGAAGAGTCGCCATCTGTCCGGACCCTCTATTTCGCAGAGCCATTCGCATTCAGGGCGGGCCAGTTTGTCATGGTATGGGTGCCGGGGGTCGACGAAGTGCCGATGGCGCTCTCCTCTGCCCGTTCCATCACCGTCCAGAATGTCGGTGAGGCTACCGCGGCTCTCTGCGGTATGCGGGCAGGGGACCTGATCGGGATCCGCGGACCGTTTGGCAACGGCTATCCTGATGGAGGGCGGATCCTCGCGGTTGCCGGCGGAGTCGGCGCCGCACCTCTCCGGCAACTGGCCATGGATGGACGGGTTGATACCATGCTTCTCGGGGCGCGGAATGCAGGTGAACTTCTCTTTTCACAGGAGTTTTCCAGCACCACGCGACTGCTCACGGCAACCGATGACGGTTCAGCAGGGCACCATGGATTCGTGACCGATCTCCTGGCCAGGGAAGACCCCTGTGCCTATGAGCGCATCTTCGTCTGTGGCCCTGAGCGGATGATGCATGCCACCCTGTGCGCTCTCGAACGCGCAGGAATTGCCGGACGTGGGTTCTTCAGCCTCAACCGCTACATGAAGTGCGGCATCGGCCTGTGCGGATCCTGCTGTATCGACCCGGACGGTCTCCGCGTCTGCCGGGACGGCCCGGTCTTCCCCGGGAACATCCTGCTCCGTTCGGAATTTGGTCGCTATTGTCGCGACGCAAGCGGCAGGAAGCGCCCGGTCTAAAATCCGCAGGAACGAAGTTATATATACAAACATTTTTCATTTCACGGTGAAATATAATCCTGTTTTCTTTAAAAAGAGAATAAAAAAACAAATGAATCCCTAAAATCAATTAGAAAGGTATTAATAACACCAGAAAAGATTTTAATTTTGACCCTGTACGAGAAGTGAGTTTGGGGTTATTGGTTAAGGTAGACATTCGAGAGGTGTGAAAAAAATGGTGTTTCATCCCCCAGTCGCAATCGTCGCGAAGGCTGGCGATGCTGGGAAGTACAAATGTGGGCTGCCCGCCTGGAACATGCTCCTTCGCGGGTTTATGGCCGGCGCGTACATCGCTATGGGAGGTGCCCTCGCAACAGTGTGCAGCACTGGCATCCAGGCCACTGATGCAGCAGTCCGGTACGGAACTGCAAGCGCTGGTTTTTCCCAGCTCATCACGGGTGCTGTGTTCCCTGTTGGGCTTATTATCATCGTGCTCACCGGCGCAGAACTCTTCACTGGTGACGCGATGCTTGCCCCGATGGCTGCGTTCATCCACAAGGTCAGCTGGGCTTCTGTGATCAACCTCTGGGTCTGGGTCTATATCGGAAACCTGATCGGTTCCATAGTATATGCCTATATCATGGCGTATGGACCCCTGAGCTCCTGGGATGCGGCGGGTGCAGTTACGGTTACAGCATTTGGAACCCGTGCAATCGCTATTGGGGTTGCAAAGACGAGTTACATAAGCATGGCTGCCCAATGGTCGTGCTTCCTGAAAGGAATCGCCTGTAACTGGCTGGTCAACTTGGCCGTGCTCCTCGGTATCTGCGCTGATGACCTGATCGGAAAGTTCTTCGGAATCTGGTTCCCGATCATGGCCTTCGTTTCATCCGGGTTCGAGCACAGCGTTGCCAACATGTACTTCATCCCTGCCGCATTATTCACAAAGGGATTCCTCACTGACCCGGCCGCGATTTCCTCGGCTGCCCATCTAACCTGGGTTACCTTCTGGACAAGCAACCTCATCGTTGTTACAATCGGCAACATCGTTGGCGGGTTGTTCTTCGTGGGTGTCATCTACTGGGTTGCGTTCAGAAAAGAGATCGCTGCCCTCAAATAACGGGATTGAATGAAAATCGGAGAAATCAATCTGAAGATTACGCCCATCGCCCTGGCGGTGGTCGCAATCTTCACCATCTTTTTGGCGTATGCTTTTTTCATCAGCAGAGACACCCAGATCCTGTTCTGGGGTATCCCGACGCTCATCCTGCTCCTTGTGATACCACTTGGTCTCAACTACATGAGCCAGAAAGAGTACGCTGATGTGATACCTCAGTATGAACGGGAGGCCCGGCCAGTCCGCATCAGGATGATCAACGTGAACATGGTTGGGGAGCCGGTCAGGATCGAAGGTGTCGTTGAAAAAGTCCGTTTCCAGTTCCTGAATCGCCCCCAGTACATCGTTGCCGACCGGAGCGGGGAGATATCGGTCAAGATGTTCACCAGCCCGGAAGAAATGATCAGGGTAGGGGATGTCGTGGAAGTCCTCGGTATGGTAATCAAGCGGTATATTGCGGGAGGAGATGCAGTTATCAACGGTGTCTCCATCAGGAAGATCGATAAATCGATTGTAACACGGGATAAACCGAAGAAGTCCTGAACTCCGGATAAAATTGGGCTTCGACCTGTCCCTTCAACTCTCCCTGTCTTTTATCTGGTTTGTGTTGTTTTCAGGAACCGATGCCTGAAAATGAGAGTATGGGATTTGCTTATCTATTCAGTCATCCGGAAACGGTATATGGCAATAACAGTACTTTTATAAAGAACATCCACAACTGCGAAATCTGACTCCGGTTCATTATACCATACTGGCAGGATCCATCACCCTTTTACATGGAAGAGAGGGAGAGCGATCTATTCCGGACCTGCTCTACAGTTTCACCCTGCCCACCTTCCCCTTATATCCTCTCATACTCCAAACGATCATCAGCGAACATGAAACTGGTCCATATCGCTGATACGCACCTGGGTCTGTCACAGTTCAACCGGCTCGATCCAGAGTCGGGGATGAATCTTCGCGAGAAGCAATTATATGACAATTTTTTATCGGCGATTGATCAGATTATCCTTGAGAAGCCCGATGTTCTGGTCCATGCCGGCGATCTCTTTGACCAGGTGAAGCCCAAGACCCGTGCCTACACAACGGTCCTGGAAGCCCTTGACCGGCTCCATGCTGCAGGGATCCCGTTCGTGGTCATTGCAGGAAACCATAGCATGGTGAAGACCCGGTATACCACGTCACCGTTCCGGGTGCTTGCATACCATCCGGGTGACTTTACTGCCGCATACTCATTCCGCTATGAACATGTTGAGATCGGGGATTGCATCTTTCACCTGATACCGAATATGCTCCGTCCCGAAGACTACCGGGCTGAATACGAAAAAGTGCAGCTCTCGGGTCACCACGCCAACGTGCTGGTGACCCATGGGCTTGCGACATCCATCCGGGACAGGCGGCTTGCAACCGTGGCAGAGCACGAGCTGGACAGCACGATGCTCTCTGACGATTTCGACTTCATCGCGCTGGGCCATTACCACCGTCAGGCACGAATTACAGGGAAGGCCTGGTACTCGGGGTCTCTCGAGTACCTGACATATGGCGAGATTTCTGATACCAAGGGGGGGCTGCTTGTCGATCTCGGACGCTCATCGGAAGGAGACGGCCCTTGTGTACAGCCTCTCGCACTTCCCAGGGCACCCATGGTCGATCTGGGGACGGTTGCATGTGAAGGGCTACACCCGGCCGATATCTCGCAGGAGATAATCTCGCGGGTGGCAGAGCATGAAGTCCCTCCATTCTCTATGGCCCAGGTAACGCTCGAATCCCTCTCCCAGGAACACGGAAAGGGACCGGACATGCGTGAACTTGCCGCGATCCGGGAACGGCTGCTCGACCTGAAGATCCGGGTGCGCCATAGCGAGGCTGGGCAGGTATTCCCGCTCCAGCAGGATGTCCATGCGATCGACTACCTTAAGGAGTTCTCCTCGTTCATCGCTGCGCAGCAACTCGGTGATAAACAGAGGGAGTTTGTCGGACAATGCGGGCAGGAAGCTCTCCGCATGGCCATGGACCGGCACCGGGAGGAATCAGGGTGATTGTGGACCGCCTTGTCATGAAGAACTTCAAGCGGTTCAGAGACCAGGAGATCCGTTTCAGTGACGGGATTACCGGTATACTAGGCAATAACGGCACCGGGAAGAGCAGCATCGTTGAGGCGATCTTCTTTGCCCTGTTCGGCGTACAGGCGACCGGGATATCCTCCGATTATATCGTGTCCTCGTTTGCCGGTCCCAGGGAACGGTGCGAAGTCCGCCTCGACTTCAGGGTTGGCGGCGACGACTTCACTGTCCTCCGGACCTTCCGGCGCGGAAAGACTATCCAGCACGAAGCAACCTTTTACCGCGGCCAGAAGCTCCGGGCAACAGGGGTGACCCAGGTCGAGGCGGAAGTGAAAAGGACGCTCGGAATGGGCCCGGTCGACTTCAGGAACACAGTGTACGCCGCACAAAAAGACCTCCTCACCCTGATGGAACACACCCCCGGAAAGAGAAAGGAGTGGTTCCTGCGGGCGCTGGGCCTCGACTACCTTAAGAATGAGAGTGACCGGCTCCTGAAAGAGCAGATCGATGCAAAGGAACTGGGGTTGCAGCTCTCCGAAGGAGAACTCAGGGGCCTGCTCGGGCGGTACGACCCGGAAGAACGGAAAGAACTGGAGTCCTCCATGGCAACGGGGAAGGGCACTCTCGGGGAACTGGCACGGCAGGCTGAGGGTCATGCGACCAGGAGAGCGCAGGTCATGCATGATCTGCAGGAGTTCCTGGAAAAAAAGACAGAGCATATGCGCCTTGTGGAGCGGCATACAACCCTTTCCTGGGAAACACAAGCCGCCATGAAGCAGAGAGACTTACTGTCGGCGCAGATTTCAGCCCTCGCTGGCCTGGAACAGGAGTCACGGAGGCTCGAGGGAGAACTGGCCGGGTATGATGCCAGGCGGCAGCAGCTTACGGAACTGCAGCGATTAAAATCGGAATTCGACCGGCTTTCCGCCGAACAGCGGTTCACCGCGCAGGCCTGCGAAACGCTGAAAGAACGCGTTTTCAGGGAGAAATCGAAGATTCAATCCCTCGATCGCGATGCGGCCCGTCTGGATTCCCTGCGGCGGGAAGTCAGGGATTTCCTGCGTATCGGTCCCGATATCCCCGACACATCACTTGAGCAGGCTGTTTCCTCCCGGGAGGCTGATATCCTCCATGAGAGCGGCACGATGTCAGCCAGGCTTGCCCAGCTCGTCGATGAACGGAAGAAACTGGTGTCGGACTGGACTGCGATTGAAGCTGCCGGTGCGGATGGCGTGTGCCCTCTCTGCCACCAGACACTCGGGTCTCACTACGGGCAGATCAGGGATGAATTCTCTTCGCGGCTCGAATGGATTGAGCAGGAAGCGCTGCGGGTGTGCAACGAGCAGGAACGGGTAGCAACAGAAAAGGACCTGATCAACCGCCAGAAACCTTCCCTCCACGAGATCCGCGGCATCCTGGAGCGAATTAAGACCCGTGCTGCCATAGATGCCGATCTCCGGGATCTCGCCGCTCAGCTGCAGGTGAAAAGTACTGACCAAATGACCCTCGAAACACGCGTTCGGGAGCTTTGTTTTGATGAAGCGATTTATGTGAAAACCGGGAGGGAGGTCGCGGAGCTGGAACAGGTCCGGTCCCGTTTCATCGAGCTCGGGAAGATTATCTCCCACGGTTCGGCAATAAAGGCCCAGCTTGCCGATCTCGATCGCAGTATAGTGCAGAGGCAGAGCGATCTCACAAAACTCAGGACCCAGATCGATCAATCCGCGTTCGAACCCGCAACCGGCACCCTGCTCGAACAATCCCTTGCTGAAATCGACTCAGCTCTGCGTGCTGTTGAAGCGGAGAGTGCCCGGACGACCGAGCGCCTCAGGCATATCGAAGGGCTGATTGCGCGGTGCAGGAAGGACGAAGCCGCCCTCACGGAGCTGCAGCATCAGACAGCAGCACTCCGGGATGAGATCGGACTCCTCCGCCTGACCCGCTCGCTGATCGGAGAATACGTCGTGTACCTGATGCAGGTCGTCCGGGGCAGGATCGAAGGAGAGGTGAGCCGCATACTCAACGAGATCACCGGAGGGCGCTACGACCAGGCGCTTCTCGATGAGGATTTCAACCTCCTCATCCGTGATATCGACAATGATTACCCAATCGAGAGGTTCAGTGGCGGAGAACAGGACGATATCGCAGTAGCACTCCGGATTGCCCTCTCACGGTACCTTGCAGAACTCCACCAGGTGCATGAGAGCACCCTTCTCATCTTTGATGAAATCTTCGGAAGCCAGGATGAAGAACGGAGAACAAACCTCCTTTCCGCCCTGAGGACACAGGAATCAAGGTTCCCCCAGATCATTCTCATCTCCCACATTCCGGACATCCAGGGAGAATTCACCACGACCCTCATGGTAGAGATGGGAACCGACCTTTCGAGCAGGGTGCGGGAGGTGACATGACGGTCCGCGATCCAAAGTATGAGCGATCCGCAGGGTCTGCGGCAGAACGCATCCGTGCCACTGTACCGGGTGATCTCCCCGAAAAATTCCGGGCATATACGAACCTGTCTCCGGAAGATTTCTGTAGCTGCTCACCAGTCCCCTGCGGAGAAGTCTGTGCGGTCGATGGAAGCAACGCCCTGCTCCTGGAGTCAGGGAGCATGGCAATTGCGATATTCCGTGCAGCACAGAGTACCTTTAGAAACCTGGAGAGGACGAGGAGATCGATTTCGCCCATGCAGGTCGCGGTTATCGGCCCGGAGAAAGAGAACGAAGATTTCCAGGGATTGTATGAGGAATGTTTCGGCCAGGCCCCGGGAACCCCGCTTGGAAACGAGGACCGTTCACGCGCAGCAGGGATCCTGCGGGACACCCTGGAATACTGGGTCACCGGCCAGATGGCATCCACACTCGTTCCCGGCTCCCTCCTCCTTCGCGACGGGCCGCTCAGGGTCTCCCATGCCAGTCATGACCCGGTCCTCTCCCGGATCGAACAGTTGTGCAGGGCGCGGAAAATCGATCTTGCCGGGGTGAGCAAGCGGACTTCAGCCACCTGGGGCGGGGGATACCCCCTCCTCCCTGCGGTCAGCGGACTTGCAGGATCGTTTGGGATACACCCTCCCTGGTGGATCCGTATCGACCCGGCATTCCTCGACCATGTCCCGTTCTCCCAGTGGCGCCACGGACAGACATACGTCGCCTGCCTGCACTCCCATGCGAAATCCCCGCTGAAGATAGAACTTTCACTGGATCTTCCACCGAATGCCGACGATATCATGAACCGCCTCGCAGCCTGTTCCGGCGACGGGAGGATCCCCGGGTATCCCTACCCCCTCTTTGATGCCCATAGGACCGTGGTGTTGAGCGAGGAGATCGTTGAAGATGCACGATCGGACATGATGCGCCGCATCGCAGCAACCGGTCTCGGGCGACAGACCTTTGAGATCCTGTTTGGAGATTACCATGATGAATTTGCGCGATATTGACCGAAACGACCCTTCAAAATACCGCCTGATCGGGCGATCGGTCCTTTCTTACCGCTTTATTGCACCATACGATGCAACACTCTATATCGGGGAGATCAAGAAGATCACGGATGCCGGCAAGGGCGTGATATTCTTTGCAAAGGTAACCGACCTCACCCATGACAGCAATTTCGCCGATGCGCACTGGGACACCAGGGTCTACGCAGAGGAGTTTTACGGGCTCGGGGAAGATGTGTTCCTCTCGGTCGACGCCATACCCCTCGGTTTCGTGGATAATGCAACCGGCAAATTCCACAAACCCCGGACGATCCCATCGAAATTCTCCTCCGTGGAGGACCCCGATACCGGGGACTTCCGGTTCCTGACCGAGCTGATGGGCGAGATTGAAGTCGGCCTCATGCGGAGTGGACAGGACGTTATCCGGGACGTTTCCGTCCGGATTCCTTCCCGGGTGCTGCCCCAGCACATGGGTGTCTTTGCGACAACCGGCATGGGCAAGAGCAACTTCATGAAGACCTTTTGCGCTTCCTGCATGAGAGAGCGGAAGTTCGGCCTCCTGATCGTGGACCCGCACGGAGAGTATGTAAGCGGGGGGAGATCATCGATCGGTGAGCCGACAAAAGGGCTCATACATTACACAGCAGGGAAAATGGGGCTTGCCGTCTTTACCATCCGCCCCGAGGGTGACCGGAAAAAATATGCGATGAACCGGCTCTCGATTGAGTACGACGATTTCAGGATAAGCGACCTCTCCATACTCTACGATCTCTCGGCAGCCCAGCAGGAGATCGTGGAAGCCTTCTCCGGTGTGAAAGGAAGTCTTGCAATAGGATTCTTCAGGGCTGTGGATCCCGAGATCTTTCCTATCAGGGATCCCGGAGCGGAGGGGATAGACGAAGGGAGCCTTGCCTGGAAGATCCGGAACTCCATGAGCGGACCGGTCAGGGTGATCAAGAGCCATATCGAGAATATCGTGAACGGCAACCGGGCGTTTTTCAGGGCACAGGGCTCATCCATCCCCGAAATCATCACAAACCTCCATGACAACCGGGTTGTCCTGATCGATATCCCTGACATGAGCGAACGAAGCGAGCTCTTCGTTCTCTCGATCATAACCCGCACTATCATGGAACGACACCGATCTGAAGCACGCGGATTCGGAATCGATGAACGGCAGGACTCCACGCACCAGGTGCTGATAACCATAGAAGAAGCCCAGCGGGTGCTTGCCAGCGGCGGGTCGACCACCCAGGTGTTCAGGGAATGCGCTATGGAGGGGCGAAAATTCGGGGTCGGGCTCTGCGTGATAACCCAGCAGCCCAAGAATATCGACCCCAAGGTTCTTGCCCAGATCAATACTTTCGTGGTAATGGGACTTGGCGACCGGGGGGATCGCGATACCATAATGGGAAGTGCAAAACAGGATCTCTCGAAGATGGAGATAGAGATCCAGACCCTGGACCGGGGTGAGGCGATCATCAGCACCATCGGAATCCCGTTTCCGGTGAGCACCAGGATTCACAAGTTCGAACACTATATAGATGCCCTGAACCGGGAGACGGGGCATTCCCTCTCCGATGATCTGGAGAAGGGATTTTAACGAGGAGAGTGCTCCCATTTTCCACCGGGCGATCAGTTATTGTATAGTGACCTGCACTATTAGTATGGTGATATTGTGTCTAAACGGGCTGTAGACGCAGTTTTTGAGGGTTTGTTCATTCTCACGGACCTGCGGGCCATGCTCCGCGAGACCGCTCCGCACCATGCCCTTTCCAGGAACCAGCGCGAGCAGGTCCGGGATCTCCTTGCCCGCCTGGAAGGAGATATCTCAGTCATCCGGGAGGATTTGGGCTGATGAAGTGCACCGGGGAATTTGATGTCCGTGATATCGATGAGTGCTGTATCAACATCGATCCTATCCAGGTAGGCGGCCGCCTGACTGCCGATGCCATGAAAGCGGTCATCGCATATGGAGACGGTTACTCGGTCTGCGACCAGTGCCGGAAACCCTTTCGGCTCGATTACATCAGGACGCCACCCCTCGACCAGTTCCACCGGGATCTGGCGGCATTTGTCAACATGGATGTTGCCCGCGTGGTGCCCGGAGCCCGTCGGGGATTCCAGGCTGTGGCCGACACCTACATCGGGAAGGGCGACCCGGTGATGATCACCGCCCTCTCCCACTATACCGAAGTGCTTGCAATCGAAGGCAGGGGCGGGGTGATCCGCGAGATCCCAAAAAACGGGGAGAACATCATCACCGCAGACGCCGCTGCAGGTACGATCGAGCAGGTTGTCAGGGAGTTCGGGCGACCCCCGGTGCTTCTCTTCCTCGATCACTACGACTACCAGTACGGCAACTGCCACCCTGTCAGCGATATCGCAAAGATTGCCCGCCAGTATGATATCCCTGTGCTCTACAACGGAGCCTACACCGTGGGAATCATGCAGGTGGACGGGAAAGGGCTTGGGGTCGATTTTGTGGTCGGCTCCGGTCACAAGAGCATGGCGGCCCCTGCCCCTTCAGGGATGCTTGCGACAACCTCGGAGAGGGCGGGCGAAGTCTTCAGGACCACCGGGATCAGGACCGATGTGACCGGGCGAACCTTCGGGATCAAGGAAGTGGGGATGATGGGGTGCACACTGATGGGAGTGACCCTTATGGGTATGCTGGCCTCGTTTCCGCATGTCCGGGAACGGGTGAAGCGCTGGGACCAGGAGCTTGAGAATGGTAACCTGGTGGTGGAGACCCTGAGATCCATTGACGGAACGGTCATTAAGAGCGAGTATCCCCGGAAGCATACACTGACAAGGGTGGATACCATCAACTCCTTTGACCGGGTGGCAAAGACCCACAAAAAACGGGGATACTTCTTTTCAAGCGCCCTGAAAGAGCGGGGTATCGCCGGGATCATCCCCGGCGCGACCAAGGTCTGGAAGTTCAATACTTATGGCATGAACCGGATCCAGGCCGAATACCTGGCAGCGACATTCAAGGAGATTGCGGAAGAAAACGATCTCGTGGTGAGCCGCTAGCGGGACGGCCGGCAGTATCCGGTGAGGAACCGGGCTACCACCCACTCGTTCCCGACTTCTGGGTGGAACATGACGCCGTAGACCGGCCGGTCGGGATCGCGGAACATCTGGATGCAGCGTTCCGATTCGGCCAGTGCAATGTACCCTGGCGGCAGTGTACAGGCGTTGTCATGGAGTTCATACGCCTCAAACATCCGGATTCCGGGGATCAACTGGTCGGATGCCGTCACCCGGACCCCGGTCATGCCGATACCTGGACAGGAGATGATGGTCCCCCCTGCAAGGAAGGTCAGGATCTCCATCCCGGCACAGATGCCAAGCACCGGGAGACCGCTCCCGGGCACCCAGGAGAACAATGACGGATCGTCCATAAACCCGTTGTCCATGATCGGTGTCCCGCAGAGGATTATCCCCTTGCAGTCACGGGCAGCAGATCCCGGAGATCGGGTGAAATGCACGATGCGGCATCGCTCTCCAACAGATTCGACGATTCGTGCAATGGGAAGCACGAACTCTTCACGTGCAAGCGAACCGTCACGATAGCAGAGATCTACGAGCAGGATCATTTATCCACCAGCCGTGCCCCGGTAATCCGGAAGAGGCCCCGGAAGTTATGGTAGGTTGCTTCAGCAGCAACAATCTCAATCCGCTTCCTGAAGAACGGGGCGTCAGCAACGAAGGTCTCGTACTCCCCTCCTTCACCGGTCAGCGTGATGCGGTATTTCCGCGCATACTCCTTCAGCTCGGCCAGGGCACGGGCATCGATCCGGCGCCCAAGCCATGCGGCATCGAAAGGGGCGGAGAAGACTCCGGATATCAGGACTTCGTACCCCTGGTAGATCAGGGCCTGCATATAGTCTTCCTGCGAGGTGTACCAGAGCGGATTTAAGCACCAGAGCGACCGTTCACGGCATAGGCGCTGGATCCGGCTCGCCTGGTACACAGAGAGGATAGCACCGGTCACCACTCCCTCGATGCCATGGCACTCGGCAGCAATATCAAGCGCTCTTCCCAAATCGACAAGTTCTTCCTCTTTTATTCCTGCACTCTCCGTTTCCACCAGCGGGAGGTCCGCCGCTTCGGCCTGGAGGCGGACCAGGCAGACATTTGGTGTGTGGAAGAGGTAGCTCTCCTCATTTTCTGCATGGACGGTGATCAGGCAGGCAACTTCTTCCCGCTCTTTTGCCATGCCGCAGGAATAGATCGAGTCCTTTCCACCCGAGCAGAGCACCCCGAGTCTCATGGGAGTGGGGTTGGGTTTTATGTGGCTTGAAACTGTCCGCGTGGTCGGAAGGTTTTATGAGCGCTGCACCCCGTATTCCTCTTGGAGGTTGTTTGCTGATGAAAAAGATGGAACTCACTTCACCGGCCTTCTCACCCGGAGCACGTATCCCCCCGGAATTCACCTGCACTGGGAAGAACGATTCGCCCCCCCTTGCGTGGGGGCCGGTGCCGGAAGGTACCGCAAGCCTTGTGCTGCTGTGCGAAGACCCCGATAGCCCGACCGGGCTGTTCATCCACTGGATCCTTTACAACATCCCGGCTGGCACGACCGCACTTTCCGGGGCTGTTGCCCGTTCCCCGGTGTTTCCTGACGGGAGCACCCACGGCCTGAACGATTTTGGCCGGATGGAATACGGAGGTCCCTGCCCGCCACCGGGAAAACCCCATCGATACTATTTCCGGTTGTATGCCCTTGATACCCTCCTCCATCTGAGGGCGCCGGTCACCCGGAAGAGCATCGGGGAGGCCATGGAAGGGCACGCGATCGGGGAAGGAGAGCTGATGGGGACGTTTTCCCGATGATCGCCCGGGCACAAGGGCCCGGGTCCTCTGTCGTCACAGGAGCGAGCAGGAAAACTGCCGGAAGAACCGGGACTGCCACGTTTGCAGCAGGGTGTTTCTGGGGCGTTGAAGCTTCTTTTCGCAGGGTGAAAGGGATCTTTTCCACCCGGGTCGGCTATACCGGGGGGGTGACCGATCACCCCACTTACCAGGAGGTATGCACAGGAAGCACCGGGCATGCGGAGGCAGTGGAGATGATCTTTGACCCCGCGACAATTACCTACCGGGAACTCCTGGATGTCTTCTGGGAGATCCATGATCCTACCCAGCTCAACCGCCAGGGGCTGGATGTCGGCACGAATTACCGGTCGGCGATATTCACACATTCCGGAGAACAGCAACGGCTGGCAGAAGAGTCGAGGGATGAGCTCCAGGCATCCGGCCGGTTCGGTTCGCGGCGCATCGTGACCGAGATCGTCCCTGCAGGGATGTTCTGGCCGGCAGAAGAGTATCACCAGCAGTATTTCGAAAAGCAGGAAAGGTCCGGTTACTCAGTCTGGTGATCTTCCGGACTCATTGAGTGCCAGCGAGCCTAACTCCCGCCGAGTGTATTCTTGGTTGCAATCTTCATCTCGCAGTTCCGGTCACCCTGGCAGGCGCTCCGGACAAAACGGAGCGTGTAATTGGGATTCAGGGCCTCGATGGCCGCGATGGAAAATGCCAGGCACCTGTTGAAGACCGCACCCGGCTCTGCCCTGAACTCCTCTTCCCGCAGGAGGAAAGGGCAGCGCTTCATCATCAGCACCGCACGGTCACCTTCGAAAGATGCCACTTCCGAAATAGTGTCAGGCCCAAAGAAGGTTGTGGTGATGATTGCGAGGGTGGATGCCAGTTCATGCGCCGTTTTGGTCGGCAGGTTGAAGCCTGTTGCCAGGGCTTTGGCCTCCTGCGCTAAAAAGACCCAGACCTGCTGCTCCAGTTCGTCGTACTGCTCACCGACCGTCTCCCGGAAGACCATCCCGTACAGGACAGGAGTGATTGAGGCGATCCGTGCTGCGGCCTGCCATCGCATATCTTCAGGTATGGGAAGTTTCGTGACCATGGATGTTCAGGAAGAGTTCGGAAGAAAAGCCTATATAGCTCACGTTTCCTGGGTTTTTCTGTACACCGTCCATTTCTCACAACTCTCCTGACTCATACGAGCTGCGGCATCCTGTTAAAAACCACATGATTCCCGGAGAGATACCTGCATATGGAATGAGATTTGAAAACACGGTTTTCCGGGAAAAGAGTTAGCTGAACAGGTCGTCACCGATCTCCAGGCGCTGCCGCAGCTCCTCTGCCAGGATTTGCCCATCCGGGGCAATCCGGATTGCGGCGATCTCTTCGGGGTATCTCTTCCCAGGGTCCCGGTCAAGGCCGATGTACCCCATCCTTTCGAGGTAGAGTAGGTTATCGTGAAGGATGTCGAGCGGAATATCGATCCTGGCTGTTATTTCCCCAGGCGTCGCCGAATTCCGGAATTCCCCGGCAAGGAGCCAGATAATCCATTCCTCGTTGTTCCGGATAAACCCAGGTTTTGGTTCCATATCTCCGTATCAGAATGGGATCGGGAACTAAAAAACATGGCGTAGTAAAGCACAGGTTCGGTCATCCCTCCCCGAAAACTTACCCGTGCCGCCTCTGTGCATACATCAGGCAGCGGGTGAATCCCCGTTTTCCTGTACAAAACAGGGATAACGGGGCTCCATGATGGGTGAAAATGACGCCTTTCTCCTGCCATACCTTGATGCATGCCAGGGTACCATGGTTATTCCATGGGCAGATATCCGTTCCTCATCTCGGTGCCTCACGGGGGAACCATTGTCCCGGAACCGGTTGCGTCAATGGTCGCGATCAGACCCCGGGATCTGCACTACTACAGCGATCCGTCAACGCGGTTGGTCTATTCGTTCCACGACCGGGTTACCTCTTTCCGGGACACCGGTATTTCCCGCATGATCGTTGATCTCAACCGGCCTCCCTATCATCTCCCCCCGAAACACCCGGACGGCGTGGTGAAAGTCCGGACCGTCCACGGAACCCAGGTCTACCGGGGCGGCATCACTCCGGAAATCACCCTGATCCACCAGCTGCTGATGGCCCACTATTTCCCTTACCATGCTGAACTCGACCGTCTCCTCGATCCCGGGCAGGTTTCCATCGCATTCGACTGTCACAGCATGCTCCCGGTCGGTCCTCCCACCCACCGCGATGCGGGTCAGGTGCGGCCGCTGGTCTGTCTTGGCAACAATGGCGATGCCGAAGGAAATCGCCGCCCCGGCACTCTCTCGACCTGCCCGGGAGGGTGGATCAGGGCCCTTGCCGCAGCGTTCCGCGAAGAGCTTTGCCCGGGAGCGGAGGTGGCCATCAACAAGCCATTCTCGGGAGGGTTCATCACCAACGCCCACTACTGGCACCGGGGTATCCCCTGGATCCAGGTAGAGATCTCCCGCGCCTTCTACGAGACCGGATCGGATGACCCTGAAACAGCTCTTGCAGATGCAGACCGGGCGCGTGAAACGGGGAAATGTGTCTGGAACGCCATCACCCGGTTCTGGGACGGGATTGGCTGAACATTATCCCTTCACAAAGGAAGAGAAAGACGTCCTTGTCATGACGCCTCTCGCCCTTCCCTCCCGCCCTTCGGAAACCCATTCTCCAGTCTGCCCTGATGCGAAACGGATCTTCGTGCAGGAAACCGGACAGCACGTCACTCCACGAGCGCAGGAAGGAATAATCCTTTATCCCGGTTCAGGCAGTAACTCTGGTAGTTCCGTTCAACGAGCGCTGGCGTTGCGTTCGCATAGCAGTACCGGCAACCGTGCATGCAGGTGCTGTAATGGCCTATATCCTTGCTTGCAACACATCCACACCATCGTCGCTGTCCTGGATCCTTCAGTTCCCGCTCGCGCACCCTCCGATCCCCTTCCGGCCTGAGGAACTCCATCAGCCGGTCATCGTCCGGAAATTCGCGGATCAGGGTTTCGTAGGAGATACAGGCTCCCCGCCCAATCCTCCATTCCGAAAGGTCAGATTCCTCGCCGCAGGCTCGTATCGAAAGGCCCCATTCCTCGTTCAGTTCGGCAATGCCGCGGGCGATGGTCCGGGCTTCCCCGGTGGTCGGCTCACGGACATCGGAATATCCGAAAGCGGCAAGGTTACGGCGCACCCGCGGGTAGCGCTTGATATCGATGAAGGAGATAACCATCTGACGGGTCAGCCGGAACACCCGGTCCCCGATTCCCTGGATCTTCTCAAGCAGACGGCTGACAGTGAGGGTATCCGAGAGAAGGATCGGGTCAAACCGCCAGGTCAGTCTCCCAGTCCCGATCAGCGATGAGAGGTGAGCGAAGGTCCGGATACGCTCATCCAGGGGCGGGATTCCGGGTTCGAGGCCTTCATCCTCGTAGTCGTTCAGGGTGTACAGGAAGAGGGCATGCCTGGGACCGGCTTCGAGCTCTTCTAATTCCGGGAGAAAGGGCCGGGGGTTCTTTGACCAGAAGACGAGCACCCGGGCCCGGGAAAAGGAGACGTTCTGGAGCCTCCCGGAGAACGGGTTTGCCCACGCCGCATATCCTTTCCGGAGCCGATCCATGAACCAGCCGCCGTAGAATGCAGGAATGTCAGTCGAGCGACTGGCCGAGATGATGACCGGTGCGATTGCCTCAATGCCGGCAGGATAGCAGGGGTCGCCGGGAACCAGGATGGCCCCGTCTTCCTGCCTGATCCGGACCTGTTCCCACCCTTTCCACCGGGCCATGCACGCTCTCCAACCCACCATCCCGCCATTGCCGGGATTCGGGAATTCTGTATATACCGGTTAGCTTAATCAAAAATAAGACCTAACATGAGACATATCAAAGACTAAAAGAGTGAGTGTGAGGGTTATCTGATGGGTGTCCGGTTTTTTCGCGGGGATAAGATACGGTACGAACACGAATACCGCCAGATAAAAGAGATCGTCAGCATCCTCTCCCGCGAATTCCAGAAGGAGCCAGTCTACGTACTGACCAATATCCTCGTGGCAAACGGCCAGCTGGACTGCGTCATCCTCACCAGGAACGGCCCCCTGATTCTCGAACTCAAGGCGTTTTCGGGCGAGATCCACGGCATAGAGAACGGGAACTGGGAGGTTATCACCAGAGACGGCTCAATCCAGCTCCCGAACCTGTTTTTCCAGGCACGGAGCCATCGCCAGGATTTCATCGACCGTCTTATCCCGATCTTCCGGGAGCAGCTGCCCCACATCCCGGGTAACAATCTCCGGAAGATGAGCTCCTGGCTCTACTTCTGCAAGGGTAGCGCCTACCCACAGAACCAGATCGATTTTCGCCGGGTGAAGTGGTTCCGCATCGTGACCGCAGAGAATCTCCTCGAAGCAATGCGGTTCCTTGATTCAGGCTACACGCTTCGGATGCAGGACATGGACGCCATCGTCCACGGACTGCACCTCGATGAGTATCAGTTTGAGAGTGGAAAGCCCCTTACCGCCCGGCCTGCCAGCGCCCCGAAGTCCTTCCGGTTGAGCAGGGGCTCTATCGCGATAATCGCCATTATCCTCCTGATCATCGGGATCCTGGCCCTGGTAGTGCTCGTCCCGGGCGCCAAGATGGCGATCATGAGCACGTTTTCTGCTGTTGGGACAGCCCTCTCGGGCCTTGTGAGAGAGAGCGGGGGGAATCTGATCAAGTCCAACAGCGGCCCTGCAGACGCCCAGGAAGCAATGGTCTACCTGAACCGGATCCGGATTGGCGAGGGGCTGGCCCCTGTCCCCCTTGATGATGGTGCGTTTGGGCTCGCACTCTCGCGGGCCGCGGACATGGCAGCGTTCCGCTATCTCGACTACACCAACCCAGAGACCGGTGAATCGGCACAGACCATGCTGGCAAGGTTCGGGATACCGGAAAATCGTACCGTTGTAGAGGCTGCATACGGCCAGTGGAACGGCTACACCTACGGTATCGAGCAGCATGCGGTTGATGCCTGGATGTCTGACGAGGGCAACCGGGATCGCCTCTTTGCCCCTTATTCCGGCGGATCGATCGCCTGCACCCGGGGTTACTGCTCTTTTATCGGGATCCTTGATATACCGGAGACCCCCGATACATCGGATGTCCCCGAAGAGAATGCCACCGCCCCGGAGCCCTCCAACCTCACAGTATCTTCCCGTTCAGCGCTTTCTTAACCGTGATCTGCTCAAGCACGGCTTCGAGCAGCTCATCCATCCCCATCTTCTGTTCTGCTTCCCGGATATCCTGCGGCACGGCAGCGGTGGCCGGCATCCGGGGGGCCGCACGGCAGGCAAGATCAGCAGGTTCCGGAGAAAATGTCCCGATCTTCCTGGCGATGGCAACCGTCTCGTTCTTGTCAAACGCGATCAGCGGCCTGATGAGAGGGGCAGTCGCAGCATCGGAAATGGTGGCCAGGTTGGCAAGGGTCTGGGAAGCGACCTGGCCGAGGCTGTCGCCGGTGACAAGTGCTGAAAACCGGTGGTCGCAGACGATCCTGCTTCCGAGGGCGAGCATGAACCGCTTGCAGAGCACACACCGGAAGCGCACCGGAGGCCTGCTGGCCAGGGCATCGAAGAACGGGCTGGCATCGGCAACCAGGAGTTCCATGGGATACCCGCGGCACCAGGTCGAGAGGGTTGCATGGCTGGCCATCGTCCGGGAGAGAGTATCGGCTCCTGCATATCTCCCCGCATCGATGTGGAGTGAGACTATCTCGCAGCCCCGTTTCATCATGAGCCAGGCCGCGACAGGGGAATCGATCCCTCCCGAAAGGAGCGCGAGTGCCCTCCCCTGTGTCCCCCAGGGAAGTCCCCCCGGAGCGGTGAGCGGCGAATCATAGATGAGTGCCCCAAATTCCCGCATCTCGATAAAGATTTCAAACTGCGGTCGCGACAGGTTCACGGTCGCATCCGGACAGGCTTCGAGAATTGCCTCCCCTACCCGGGCCCCGATCTCCTGGCTGGTGATCCCCAGGACTCCCTGCCTGCGGGCACGAACCGCAAAGCTCCCGCCGCTGGAAAGGAGGGAAGCTGCCCGCTCCACGGCAGCAGTGGAGAGGGCCTCAAGCGTGCTCACGGTGAATGTGCAGACGGCCACCTCAACGATGCCGAATATCCTGCTCGCTATCGCAGCGATGCGGGTTGGTTCATCGCCATGGATCAGGATACGGCCCCGGTGAAGCTCGAACCGGTGAACCAGGCCTTCAGATTCAAGCGCCCGGGAAATATTCCGCAGGAGGTGCTGGATGAACTGCCGTTTCACCGGCTCGCTCTTCAGGAAGAGCTCTCCGTACCTGACCATTACCACGTCCATTCAGTCACCCGTTTATCTCTAGGAGATAGGGATGCCCTCATGTTAAAAGATGAGCGCCTGGCAGTGACGACCGGCTATGCAAGGCTGATGTCCCAAAGTATGGGCCGGGCCGGACTCCGGGTACCGCACCGGGCTGATGGCATGTCAGTTGACGCACGGCTCACGACCGATGCTGGTATTCCGGGCCTTCACCTTCGGGAAGGATCCTTTCCTGCAATTCCGTTTCCCTTCCTTGTATACGGAAGCGAGTACCGGTAACTTACGATAAACCCCATCACCAGCGCGATTGCCATTGCCGGGATTAGCGCCGGGTCAAAAACGATTGCAATGATGAGGGCGAGGGCAATGGGGCTGCGGAGCAGGGCAACACATACCCCGCCGATAACGCAGACAAGGCACACCTCGAGCGGGATGAAAGGCAGGAGCCTGTACACGAGGAGTCCGAGCGTTCCCCCGATGAAAAATCCCGGGAAGATATACCCTCCCGCAAAACCGGTGGAAAAGGAGAAGGTTACCAGGACGATCTTTGCCAACACGAGGATGATGAGGAGGAAGATGCTCACTTCGAGGCAGTGATCGATGAGTACCTGGAGCTGGTTACTGCCCATGAAGAGGGTGAGTGGAAACAGCATCCCGGCAACCCCCAGTCCGAGACCCCCGAGCACGCCAAGGAGGACGGGTCGGTTCTCAAGCGGCTCAAACAGCGCTCTCATCTTCTGGTATATCACGATGAAGAAGATGCCGCATAGTCCGCCAAGCACCCCAAGCCCGATGGCATACACCAGGTAAATATCCCGGAAACCATCGAATGCCGGAAGCGAGAACATCCCTTCAACAAACGATCCTGCAACCAGGTAATAGACCGCAAAGCCGGCCGCTGCTGCGACGATGGATGGGAGTACGGCCTTCCAGGTCATCGTGCCTTTTTCCAGAGTGACTTCAATGAAGATGAGGGCCCCGGCAAATGGCTGTGCCAGGAAGGCACCGAAGAAGCCGCTGATAGCTGAGAGAGATGACAGGGTTGCTGCTGGCAGCGGCATGCGGGCTTTCTCGGCGATGTAAGTCCCTGCAGCCCCTGTTGCCACAGTCAGGGGTGCTTCGGGGCCAAGCGGAGCCCCGCATACGAGAGAAGCAAGTCCCCGCAAAAATAGTTCCACCCCGCGTTTCAGGTCGAATCTTCCCTTCTCATTGAATTCAATGAGATCTTCGGCCATGATAGCGATCTGGCCATGGAAATACTGCCGGATGAGCCCGACAAGAAGTCCTCCGGCAACGCAGATGATGAGGATCCATGGGTTGAAAACGGGAGCGAGGGAATGCACCGGGATATCGTTCCATATTATCCCGGAAAAAAAGCCTTCCAGGAAAAAAAAGGCGATCATCATAAGGGCCCCAACAGCCCCGATTATGGAGACAAAAATGAGAAGGAAATAGAACTTCCTGGTATTCAGCGATTCGGTTGCCTCATCGATCCGCGTGCTGCTCACCTCCCCGGGCATCGTCACACTCCTTTACAAAGTGAAAAACTGGTATGTATTAAATGCCACCGGTTTTTTGCAACCGTTCCCGTGTCAAAAAGCCCATCTTATCCCTTTATCGGCCGTTACAGCCGGATGGGGTGGGGGGTATCCCATAACCAATCCGTTCTTTTTCATTATCCGGCATCCGGGCGTCATCCCCAATCTGTAGGGGCATTATAGTTCCTACAATGTGGATTCATTCTGCGGCTCTAAAAATCTTTTTTATATGCGTTTTTTACGCTGTATATAAAATTACCGATTTTCCGGGCTCCGTTCGTGGTGAAAACCAAAAATCTTTAAGAATCAAGAGTCCATGAGGTAATAATGGCGAAAAAGAAAGGAGATGCGGGAAAAGGGGAAGAACCGCTCAAATTGTTTTATATCTTCTATAACCAGGAACGCTGGGACAACTGGATCTCCACGTTGCAGGAATGCTCGTTTGCAGTCGAACCAGGCTCCGATGAGATGCCCGACGGCTATACAACCCTCTACAATTTTTCCATGGATATCACCATCGAGGTCCTGAAGATAATCAGGCTCTTCCAGAACGGGAGGTTTTCCAGAGACGAGGCGCTCGATAAACTCGATGCCGTCGAACGCATCGTGATGGGCGACGCCCCTGCCGGGGAACTCGAAGAGTATATCGAGGCACTCCAGCTCTCCATGCTCGTCCTTTTTGCGTCCTGCAAGCGTTTCCTCGAAGGGGGTTACTCCACGGATATGAAAGCCCTTATCAAGGAGGGAAAGAAGATCGCCGCGACCGATCTCGAGGCTGCATTAAGCATCGGGGCCGATGTCGGGGCAAACGTGATCGCCGGGACGGCCTGCTGTGGCAAATACCTCAAGGAAGACCTCGAGCACCCCGGTCTTTTTGACGAGTGGCTCATAGAGATCGAGAGCATGCACGAGGCGATGGTCTCGCTCAAGAACTTCGACGAGGAGGCGGGAGAAGCATCGTGATCGCGGGAAGGGCACGGTTCCGGCATGCCCGAAAGATCGAACGGGCGGTCGGGTACCGGATTCCCGACCTCGCTTTCCACGGTGCTACCCTCGACGCACTCTCTTCCCGCCTTAACCTTGAGCGCCTGGACAACATCCTCCGGGACCAGGTCATCGCTTTTTTCGATTCCTTTCTATCCTGCTCCTGCAAGGATTCCCCGCACTGCGGTTGCCCGGAGAAGAAGTTTGCAAGAGAACTCATCGAGCTCCGGGAGAGCGGTCTTGACCACCGCCAGATCTCCCAGATCCTCCAGGATGAGTACGGGATCGACATCTATCCGGCTGACGTGCTCAGCTTCCTTGAAGATTCCGTCCACGTGCTCGAAGCGATACGCGACGTAGCCGCCCTGAAAGGAAAGACTGCACTCGAAGAAGCAGCGACCGGGCACATCGAACGGATCGAGCGGTAGCGTGTAACCACCCCGGCTGCGAGTTGCAACAGCAGCATCGTTTATCTGCTTTGAGATATCCCGTACTGGCATGAAAAAAATTCTCTCGGTACTCTGGCGTCATACTGCCGACCAGGTAAAACCCTGCCTCAGCTGTTCCGATACCGGGAGATCTTTTTCCGAGCTGCTGGACCTGCTCATCCCCGCCTTCAACGAGGAAGGGATCGTGCTCGACTTCCGTGAGGAGATCATCTCCGGGGATGCCGGAAACCCCGAGAATATCGTTCTCCTGAACGAAATTCCAATCGGCCTCTTCCTTTCCCATGCTGCCCGGGGCGAAGAGTACTGCCATGCCTCGCGGTGCCGGCCCCCGGAGCATATCCACCGGCATTACCCTGATGCTTCCGGGGTGAGGTGCGATGAAGCCCCTGAGATATTGTTCCGGAAGGCTATCCTCCTTGCCCTTGATGATGAGGTGCGGACGCATTATGCGGCGCTCAGGTGATACTTTATACCACCTATCCCTAACACCAGACATACGGAGCTGGGATGCCCCTCGTTCTTACAATCCGCGATATTTTCCTGGTCATCGATATCGTTCTTGTACTCGTCATCGTCTTTGACCAGCGCCGGAACCCCACGGCAACGGTCGGCTGGATACTCGTACTCATCCTGCTGCCTGGCATCGGGTTCTTCTTCTACCTTTTCTTCGGCCAGGACTGGACAAAACGCCGCCTTTTCTTCCTGAAAGAGGAAGATGACCGGCACATTGCGGAAACCGTTGTCTCCCAGAGAGAGGAACTCGAAGGGATTGGCAGGAGAAGCCCCGGGGAAGTCTATGAACGCTACATGAGTGTCGCACGGATGCTGCTTGAGGCCAACCAGGCTATCATCACCACCGATAATGAACTTGAGATTTTTACAGATGGAACTGCTAAATTCGCATCGCTCTTTGATGCCATCCGTGGAGCACGCCACCATGTCCACCTCGAATACTACATCATCCGAAACGATCCCCTCTCGCGTGAACTCATAGAACTCCTCACGAAAAAGGCCCGGGAGGGTGTGGAGGTCCGCCTCCTTGCCGATTCGATGGGCATGAAGGTTAAAAAAGAGGGGTTGTTTGAGTTTACACAGGCAGGTGGGAAGTATGCCGCCTTCTTTCCCCGGATATTTACCCTCAATTACCGGAACCACCGGAAGATAGCCGTGATCGATGGCACGACCGGGTTCATCGGCGGATACAATATCGGTGAAGAGTACCTGGGCAGGGGACCGCTTGGCTATTGGCGGGATGCGGCGATCGGGGTCCGGGGGATTGGGGTTTTTGGCTTGCAGCTCCGGTTTTTCATGGACTGGAATTATGCTTCCGGGGAGCATATCGAATTTGACCTGGTCTATTTCCCGATGACTCCGGGTAAAGGCCATTGCCCGCTCCAGATGGTCTGGAGCGGTCCGGATGTCCGCTTCAGCCCGATCAAGGAAGGCTACGTGAAACTCATCCTGACCGCCCGGGAATCGGTCTACATCCAGACCCCATACTTCATTCCGGATGAAAGCATCACAGATGCCCTCCGGATAGCAGCGCTCTCCGGGGTGGATGTCCGGGTCATGATCCCCTGCAAGCCCGACCATCCCTTCGTGTACTGGGCGTCGCTCTCCTTTGTCGGCGATCTTCTCGACGCCGGGGTAAAGGCGTACACCTATGATGCCGGATTCATCCATGCAAAAACAATCGTGGTCGATGGAATCGCAGCATCGGTTGGCAGTGCGAATTTCGATGTGCGGAGCTTTCGGCTGAACTTTGAGGCAAATGCATTCTTCTACGACCCTCAGTACGCCGGACAGTTGAAACAGGCATTCCTCGATGACCTCCAAAAATGTACTGCGATTACTCCTGATTCGTACCGCAGCCGGTCCCGGTGGATAAAGGCAAAGGAATCTGTATCCCGCCTCTTCTCACCGCTGGGGTGAGGCCGGCCTAACTGTTACAAAAGAAATCAGAGGGTGAAATCGCGGAAATTTGAAAAATGAAGGACTCTCTGGTAAATCACTGCTCCGGCAGATCACCGATTGCGGAATGCAAGTAGGTGAGTGATAATTTTTCTCCTGGCGATCACCCGCTGGCGATCGCCTGGTTATTGCGAACGACAGGAGACCGATCAAACCCGTTGACCAGCACGAATGCCAGCATTTTCTGATCAAAAAAAGCCACAACTGCGATTAAGTGCGCGATGATGATATATCGCTTCGGTATTTTCTGTGAGAAGTGTCATAATCTGGTTCCCATGAGCACGGTCCGGTGCGTTCCTTCAACTGGGAAAAGTTACCGGAAAAGTAAAAATGAAACTTGGTATTTCAGGCCTTGCAGTATTCGTTCCTGATTGACCGTAGAGCCAACCCGGCAACGAGGGAGAGGATGCCATATATGATGAAATAGATCCCGATCAGGATGCCGAACAGGACGAGTGCTCCGATGAGCGGGTATGCCATGACCAGGATGGCAAAGATTACCGAGAGCAGACCCATTAAAAAGAGCAGCCAGCGGTGTGGGAATGCCTTTTCCGAGAGGGCGATGATGATGTTCACGATACCTATCACGAACAACACCACGGCGATGGTGATGGCCAGGATCGCCCCGAAGAACTGGGGAGCGAGGATTGAGCCAATCCCGACGATGAACCCAAGGACGGCACCAAGCAGGAGCATTGCCGGACGACCTGTCGTTCCCGGGCTCATAAGGCCGATGACCAGTGCCAGGAAGGCCAGCACGATCATCAGCACCCCGAAGAGCATCACCAGCACCGCTGCGGTGATCCCGGGAAAAATCATGATCACGATACCGAAGATGAGCGCGAGCAACCCTAGCATGACAAAGGTTCCCCACTTCACATCGCATACAGATTCTTTGTACATCACAATTTCTGTCATCACAATTCCTCCACTTATCGTCAGATTTTTGTTATTTATATGTATATGCAGGAGAGGATCAGTTTTAATTCCGCCTCCTCCCAATCACCTGTGCTGCCATGCCCGAGCTCCCCGAAGTCGAGACTATCCGCCTGTCTCTGGACCGAACCGTCATCGGTCACACCATTACGGCGATCAGTGGATCAAAACCGACCATTGACCCTGGTAACCTCCCTCCCGTCTCCGGCCGAAAGATTGCCGGTACCGCCCGCCACGGGAAATTTCTCTTTGCCGATCTCGATTCGGGCTCGTCACTGGTCTTCCATTTTGGGATGACAGGGAACCTCACCCTGGTTCCCGGCGATGAGCCCGATCCCCCTTATTCACGGGCGGAGATCTTCTTTGATGACCACGCACGCCTGGCATTTACCGATCCCCGTAGGTTCGGCCGGCTCGGATGGGCTCCAGACCGGGCGGCATTCATCGCTGGCAGGCGACTCGGCCCGGATGCCCTGACCATATCCAGGGAGAGGTTCCTTGCGGATGCAGCCGGAACCGGCCGGCGGGCAAAACTGTTCCTGCTTGACCAGCACCGTATTGCCGGAATTGGAAATATCTATGCCGATGAAATCCTCTTTGCCGCCGGGATCCACCCGCATTCGGTCCTGCAAGAGTGTGATCCCGTCCGCCTTTCGCTGATCGCCACCGCAGTCCCCTACGTGCTAAACTCCGCGGTGGATCATGCTGCCGATTTCGGGAAATTCCCGGAAACCTGGATCATTCCTTACCGGGCGTGCGGAGAGTCATGTCCATGCTGCAGCAGTCCAATAGACCGGGTCGTGGTAGCCGGACGATATGCCTATTTCTGTCCGTTCTGCCAGCGGTAGTGCCTGCAAACCGGTCACCATCCCGGTGCCTGTCTCTTTTGAAGTTACACCAAATCATGCAGCCAGAGATATCACCGGGATGGGCCTTCCTGGAAGGAACCTATATCCCATGCAAACAGTGATCATCTCCACAACGATACAGGCCGCACCAGGGCGGTTGCCAAATACCTGACCTGGCAGACCGGCGCCGACCTGATCCGGGTGCAATTGACATTCTCGTATACCTACATGTCCGGGGTGATTACGGAGTCCTGAGAGCGCTCTCCGGCACCCCCGATCCGATTGAGCAGCGGGAGATCGATGTGACCGGGTATGACTGTGTGACGGTCAGCTCGCCGGACTGAGCCGGAAATCCCACACCGGCCATCAACAGCGCCATCGACCGGCTCATGAGATGATCACGAGGTACATCAGGGCATGGATGGGGCGCCAGTATTTAGGGATTGCCGCCTGGAAGACTGCTGCCACAAACACAACCCAGAGGATGATGAGGGCTACTCTGCCGCCGGCAGCAAGGAAGCCGTACAGGGAACCGAAGAGCGGGATAAATAAGGCAAAATTAACGAGGGCGATGGCTAACAGTACCGGGTGGATGGTGGCAAGGAGCAGTCCGGCGGCCGCAAAAAGATGGTGTACCTTAACGAACGGCCTGCGAACAGCCGGTAGATTTCCGGCAGGAACGGAGTCATGATCGTGGCGATGGAGAGCGAGAGCAACCCGGGCAGAGCGGCAAGGCGTATTGCCGTGGTGAAGGTCGAGAGAGAGGGGGTACTCACTACCGAGAGTGCGACCGCGGCATACAGGAGTGCGATCATCACCACAAGGAGAGCCCCGTTCCGCGATAATGACATGTTGACCGGAATGGAAGCTCACAATACAAAAAGATTGTCCCTTAATTACTCCTGCAGAGGTGAAGGCAGCTGCAGTTCGAGGCAGAGCCGTAGCGCTTCGTGGGCATCACCGTACCCGTGCTGTATGGCCCGGCCGAAGAGCCGGGTGAGTATGACCGTGCTTCCACGGACATAGTGGCCGAGATCGCCGTTCATCGTATGCATATCGAGCACGTTGTCGATGCGATCGCAGATCTTTACCAGGGTCGCACCGGGAGGGGCCTCCAGTATCCGTTCCAGCGAATCCAGGAGCTGGTCGTCTTCGGGAAGCGACCTGTCTTTGGTCAGGGCAGTGATAATCTGGTAGATGGTAATGGCATCATCTCCGGGAAGTCTCAGCGAGGAGAGGCCGTAGGCCACCGCGGTCTCGCCATGCTTCGTATCCTCGATCACATCATGGAGCCAGGCGGCGACGATCTCATGGTACCCTCCCCCGAATGCTGCAACCAGCCCGGCTACCCGGGCGGGGTGGGCGATAGCGGGAGTTTTTTTATCCTTGCGGAACTGCCCGTCGTGTGCCTGTGCCGCGATCGTTGCAGCCTTGTGAATTGCACGGATCTGCCAGGGCTCCATCATCACGACTACCTGGGATGCCCTCCGTATTAAGGTTGCGGAGAAATAAGATAAGTTCCCTGAAACGGTTGAACCGTGTTCATGGCCCGGTCACCTGAGTGGCCGTAAATCGTCACGTATCTCGCATTCCTTCATGCTCTTCCGGAAGTTGTAAACCATGAAGAAAAACATCCCGATGCTGATGGCGAGAATTGCCCACAGGAAGAAGTCCTGGTTTTCACTGAAGACCGGCAGTGAGGCCACCAGGTAGCCGAACATGACAAATCCGGAGACCCAGGCGATGCCTCCAAAAGCATTGTATGTCAGGAACTCCGGGTAGTCCATCCGGATTATCCCGGCAACAAACGGGGCAAATGACCGGATCCCGGGAATGAAGCGGGCCATGATGATGGTGTTCTTCCCATACTTCCGGTAATACTCCTGGGTCATGGCCACGTGCCGCCTGTCTACCAGGCACCGTTTGCTATGGATGAGGCGGTCGCCGAAATAGGTCCCGATCCGGTAGTTAACCGAGTCGCCGATGATTGCTGCGGCGGAGAGGACAACGATGACGAACGCTATATTGATCCCCCCGCCTGCTGCAAGGAACCCCGTCAGGAAGAGAAGTGAGTCTCCCGGTAAAAACGGCGCAAATACGAGACCGGTTTCGCAGAAGATTATCAGGAAGAGTATGGCGTAGATCCAGGCTCCGTAAGTCTCCATCAGCTGGGGGATCATGTCCTGTATATTGCCAAGGATCTGGGAGATGGAGACGAGGTCCGGAGGGATCATTATCATCTCATGTTGATTGTTCCAAGGTTATGAGGCTGCTGCATCAGGAACGGGAAATTCCAATAATCGTGCAATTTTTCCAGCAGAATGGGATGGAACGCGGACAACGGTTCTCCTGGTATTCTCTCGTATAAAAAGAGGGAATGGTTGTTATGTCGGATTCAGGGACATGAACGGTACTATCTCGTCGTACACCTTGATCCTGCCAACCTGGGGGGCAACAGTCCAGATCTCCACCCGGTTCCTGGTGATGTTGCAGGGGATACCCACGTTCTGGCCCATGGAGAGGGGCTGGGTCCAGGTCTCGGTATGCCGGGTACCGTCCGGCTCGGTGAGGATGATGTCGATTCCGGAGATGAAGTTCATCCCGTTGCCGCCCATCAGACCGACAAAGGTGAGCGGGTTCGTGGTCCGTCCGTTCGGGGTCACCTGGAAGGTTACCGAATACTGTGGCGGAAGGGTATGGGTTGGTCCTGGTGTTCCCATTCCTGATGGAGCAGTGGTCGGTTCAGGAGTAAAGACCTTTTCAGTGGTCGGCACTGCTGTTGGTGTCGGGGTAGCCGGGGGAGCAGGGGGAGATTCGGTGCACCCGGCCAGGAGCAGGGAAGCGGCAACGACGAGCACTATGCCGGCAATGGCATGGTTCTTCATAGCTGAACGTGGTGACTGAAACGCATATAATCGTTGTTGTACAGGTTCACAGTTGTCGGATAAAGAATCCGGAAGGTGCTCTGCTCCGGCGACTCTCTTGAAGCCGGACGGGAGTGTTGCAGGCATCACCCGGAAAGATTTTTTATAACACTTCATGCTGTGCAAAGCCGAAACGGTTCGCCGCTTTTTTGTCACCATAATGACCCTTAAAGGAATGACCGTGTAGAGGTCTGTATGCATTCGTATGATCATCGAGCCGGGACAACAGGTCTGCCGGCAGTGCGGAAGATGCTGCGAGCGCTGGGGGTGGGGCCAGGAAGGGATTGTCGAAGACCTTCTACCCTGGTTAGAACAGGACCGCACGGACATCCTCCAGCATGTCGCAATCAGCCTTTCTGACGGGAGCAGGATCAGCGGACGCGATCTCCTTACAGAGGAACTGGCCCGCATCGTCCGGATATCCTACTGGCAGGACACCTCAGGGAGGATGACGCGGAAGTGCCCGTTCTTCGGCAGGGATACCGGGGGACTTTCCCTGTGCACCATCCACGATGTCAGGCCCCGGGTGTGCCGTGAGTTTACACCCTGGAACTGGCAGAACACCGAATTCTATGGGAACTGCCCGGCATGCCGGGATAAGTCGCCATAATGGTAGCCGTGCATACCTGGTAAAAAGGAAGATTGTTATTTCTTACGGATCGCACCCGCGATTAAACCGCCAAAAAATGAAAAGAGTGCAAGATACATGGTGATGGTAATGAACAGGATGTAGCCGATACCCAGATGAGGGAGGTGTGCGGCAATCGAGGAGGATGCCATCTCTGCAAGGATGACCAGCACGATCACAATGGTGGCCAGAACGCCTGCAGCGAGCCCCGCTTTCCCGGCATTCATGACACCGCCCTTCGCGATTATACCAGCAATGAATCCTCCTAGGAGGGGGCCGAGGAAGGGAACCAGGAGATCGATGATTATGATGATGAGACCTCCAATCCCTGCACCCAACCAGAAGTTCTTCTTCAATTCATCCATACCCGTTTACACCGGATAGGGATGGAGTGAAGGGGTATATAAATGTGGTGTGCTTCCGGGCAATCCATATCCGATCTTTTAGAGATGACGGCATTCTTCTCTCCAAGACATCCAGGAACCCGAAACAGGCGAGCGGGAGGTTTTTTAACCCCTACTACCCGATCATCCGGGTGATGAAGAGCCGCCATTCGGCGCCATGGATGCCGGATGTGATCCAGAACGTCTCTTTCTGAGCGATGGTGTTTGACGCGGTCTCGGTGAACCAGTAGGTGCCTGATCCGGACCAGTTCCCCGCTGCACGCTGTGCAATCTCCCGGATTTCAGGGAACCCGGCATACATGGGGTCGGAGAGAGTGTTTCGGCCGATCTCTTCCGGGTCCGGGTCGTAGAGCTGAACGCCGTCAGGCTGTATGACCATTATGGTGTACGGGGTCTCTTTCATCACCTCGTCTGCCAGGGGCCGGACGAGGTCTGCGGGCTGGAAAGAGAGGCTGACAATGCCAAGCATCGTACCGTTATAATCAAAGACAGGATATTCAAGCAGGGCTGCAAATCCCCCTTCATCGAGGGGCACGAGCCCGGTGAGGACCGTCCGGCGGGTTGCTAATGCCTCGGCAACCACCGGCTGGTAGCTCAGGTCGACACCGATCAACCCCACCGATGAACCGGGGCGGGCAGCCATTACCGTTCCGTTCCGATTGATGGTAACAGCGGTCCGGACCACGTCGTTATTATTCAGCACTGCGGTAAGTATCTCATCTGCAGCAGGACCTGAAAGGCCGACGGTCCCGAGATCTTGGGCCGCAACAGCGGCTGATTCATCGAGACTTCCAAGTTCAACATTCACCCTTCCCTGTACTTTCGCAAGTACGGTAAGCATATCAACCCGGGCCTTTGCATCGAGACAGTCATCCGGCGGAGATGGGCCGGGAGTACCGGTGCAACCGCACGCGAGAACAAGGAGAATTCCGGCAGCAAGTATGGCGTATATGGCGAATGTCCTCATGTATCACTTTTCGGAATTGGGGGTTTTAACAATACTGGTTATAACAGCCGAAAAATCCGGTTGCTGTTCTTCCAGGTCCATATACATCGTTTTTTCACCATTCCTCCGTCAATTTTGAAAGTCATGGCGTATTCTCATTCCATGGCAGATTCTCCCCATGGTCCGATATATCCTACCCCCCAAAACAAGCCCCCTCATTCCCGGCTCAATAAAGAGCAGATTTTCTGACCGTGGTTTATCCTTAATTTGCGAAAATAATCAGTAATAGGAGGAATTCTTTGGGACGTGGACACGATCGCCTCTTGCAGGAGCACAAGGCACGTAAAACAAGGCAAAATAAACCCGGAAACAGCCCCGTTTTACCTCAAATAACTGAAAAAACCATTAGTGACCATATAAAAGGTAGGGGGCGAGAGCGATTTTTCCCTGGTTTCCCGTGCCTCTCTCTCTCAAGCAACGGTGTGATACCAATCATTTCGCCAATATTTTCTCCATTCTCCCAGGTGCCGGGGAGTGGTCGGAAATTCCTGGAACTTTGAATGGCTGGTTGGTTCACGCCAGATAACACTGATATCCCAACAAAACTTATTTATCTGTCATCTTTTCAATTGGTTACTGCGTAGAGGGCATGAAACCGCAAACGAAATCCATTGCTTTGTTTGATGACAGGTCCCCGGTGGCAAACGCCATGCGGCTCTACTTCCAGAAGGACCCGGATTTCTCTGTTTTGCGGGTATATTCCCCGGACGAATTCTCTCACAAAATGAAGAACTCGTCGTTTGACTTCGTTATATGCCCCTCCCATATCCACCTTCCAGGCCCCGGGCTGCATGGCAGGACCCATGGGGACCCGATATACCTGTACTGGCAGATCCCTGGGCATGCCCGCGACCATCCCCGCTCTCCTTTGCTCAACGCACTCCAGTTCGAGATCGAGACGATGCACGCCTCTCTCTCGTATGCGTTCTCCCCTTTCGAATCGCTGGAGGAACAATTTCAGAAACTGTCGCGGCTGCTCCTGACCATCAGGAAGTACCAGCGGGAATTCGTCATGTTCCAGGACGATACGGAGGTGCTCCAGTCCATCGTTGAAGACGGTTCGGCGGCAATCCTCCACCTGGTCCGAAACAGGGTCCGGTGGCTGAACCGCGAATCGGTCCGGCTGCTGGGACGATCAGAGCGCGAACTCCTCGGAAGTGAGTTCTCCTCATTGTTCCCCGGTGAAGGTGACTACCGCGAGACAATGAGGCAGGTATTGGGAAACCGTGACCGGGGAGGGTGGGGGACCGCCTCCTGTTCCCTCGCACGGAAAACCGGAGGAGTCGTGGACTGCACCATCCGGATGCGGAGGCTGAACCCGATGAACCCCGAGAAAGGGTCCCTGGTATTCATCGAGGATAACCGGGATCGAAAGCGGCTTGAAGGGGTGCTAGCCGAATACCAGGAAAAGATTGCCAGCAACGAGGCAAAGTACCTTGAAATTTTCAGGAACCTTGACCTGGTGGTCATCAGGACCGATCTTGATGGCTCAATCACCTTCTGGAACAGCCTGGCAGAATCGATATTCGGGTATTCTCCCGCTGAAGTATCCGGGAACTGTATTGCCGATACCATTGCCGATCACGGTTCACGGACCGCACGGGATATCTCCGTCCTCCTCCACGATTCCGGGGTAGTCAGGAACCACGCTGCCATGCATGTCCTGGAGAACAGGAGGATGGACGGGTCATACGTGTGGGTGGCATGGAACACACTCATGTTCCGGGATTCGTCAGGGAGAGCGTCCGGGGTCCTGTGGATAGGCCAGGATATCAGTGATGCCGGGCCAGGGGGACCCACCGGCACCATCCAGGCATCGTGGAAGCAGGCGATCCTTGACGGAACAGATGTCAGGGAGGAGGTATTTGACATCCTTTTCCATGCTGCAATCGAGCTCGGGCGGGGTGGCAGAGAACTGCGAAAGGTTGGCACGTCTTTTATCATCGGAGATGCCGATCGGGTGATGGCGAATTCGCGGCAGTGTTCGATAAATTCCTTTGAAGGGAAAGGCATGGACCAGCGGATGGTCCAGGACAGGGAGACGGTTGAGAACATCAAGAACCTCTCACTCCTTGATGGAGCATTTGTCATCGATGGCATCGGTCTTGTCTGTGCCTCATCGCGCCACCTCCTCGCCCCGGGCATGGATGTCAGGATCAGGGAGGGTTATGGCACCCGCCACGCCTCGGTTGCGGCAATGACACAGGTATCGCGATCGGTGGGTATTGTTGTTTCGGAAAGCGATGGAACTGTCACCATCTTTCGAAACGGCACGATGGCAAAGAAATTCGCTGTATGAGGGTCCGGCAAAAAACCAGGTTGGCTGTTCACCACCGTTTCAGCACACCCGGTGATTGAGGCAGACTCATTTCGGAAGCGAGAGGTTTTTGCTCCTCCATCACACTTCGCGGTCTTCCCCTTTACAATAACCGGAAAACCTATCGGTCACCACGACTACCGCTAAAGTTACCTGCTGTCATATGCACCCCCTCGATCTCTCACAATACACCGGGCTCTCATCTGAAGAGGCAAGACAACGCCTGCTCAAATACGGTCCAAACGATCTGCCCTCCCGCGAGGTCCGCGGAATCTTTGGCATCATAGGCGGGGTTATCCGGGAGCCGATGTTTCTCCTCCTCCTGGGAGCAGGTTCGATCTATTTCATCCTCGGGGATGTCGTGGAGGGGGCTATCCTCCTCTCCTTTGTTCTGGTAATCATCGGGATTGAGGTCACCCAGGAACGGAAAACCGAAAAAGCCCTCGATGCCCTGAGAAACCTCTCCAGCCCGCGCGCACTGGTCATCAGGGATGGAGACCTCGTCCGGGTTGCCGGAAAAGAGGTGGTGCAGGGAGACCTCCTGTTTGTCAGCGAAGGCGACCGCATCGCAGCGGACGCCCTTCTTATCTCCTCCACGAACCTCTCGGTCGATGAATCGCTGCTGACCGGAGAATCGGCCCCGGTGAGAAAACAGCCGGCCGAAAAGGAACCCGGAGAGCGGAGGCCCGGAGGGGACGACCAGCCCTGGATCTATTCGGGGACCCTGGTGGTCCAGGGCCAGGGCCTTGCCGAGGTGGCCGCCACCGGCCTCCACACCTACATGGGCGGGATCGGCAGAGCGCTCCAGGCTGTCGAGCCGGAAGATACCCGGCTCCATGCCGAGACTGCGCAAATCGTCAGAAGCATCGCACTCATCGGGTTATTCCTCTCGGTCACCGTGGTTATCGCCTACGGTCTGACCCGGGGAGACTGGCTGACCGGCCTCCTTGCGGGCATAACCCTGGCCATGGCCATTCTCCCCGAGGAATTTCCCGTTGTCCTCTCCGTGTTCCTTGCCCTCGGCGCCTGGCGCCTCTCAAAGATCAACGTCCTCGCCCGGCACGTCCCGGCAATCGAAGCCCTGGGGGCGACAACAGTACTTTGCACGGACAAGACCGGCACGCTCACGGTAAACCGGATGACCGTAGTCGCCGGGAGGGTCCCCGGTTTCTCGTGCGATTGCCTGCCGGGGGGTGACAGGCCACTTCCCGACCAGTTCCATGAACTTTTCGAGTATGCGGTCCTCTCCTGCAAGAAAGATCCCTTCGATCCCATGGAACGGGCACTGCTCAGGATGGGAAACGAAGATCTCTATGGGACCGAGCACCTCCACGAAGACTGGGAACTCCTGCTCGAGTACCCGCTCTCCTCCGAACTGCTGGCCATGTCCAACGTCTGGAGATCGAGACAGGGCGACAAGTACATCATCGCTGCAAAAGGAGCACCGGAGGCTATCTTCGATCTCTGCCACATGGACGATCAGGAGGTCACTGCGCTCACCCGCGAGGTGGAGGAGCTTGCTTCTCATGGATTACGGGTGCTCGGAGTTGCAAAGTCCCATTTCCGGATCGGGCAGCTTCCCGAAGGCCAGCATGCCTTTTTCTTCACCTATCTTGGAATGATCGGGTTTGCCGATCCCATCAGACGGGATGCGGAAGCAGCAGTCCGCGAATGCAGGGATGCCGGTATCCGTGTCGTAATGATAACCGGAGACTACCCGGCAACGGCACGAAACATCGCTTCCCAAATCGGGCTTACCGACACTGATCCTGTTCTTACCGGCTCCGAACTCGAATCGATGCCGGCAGAACAGCGGGATGCAGCCATCCGCACGACCTCCGTGTTCGCCCGGGTCGTGCCCGAGCAGAAACTCCAGATCGTCGAGGCATTGAAGCGATCCCGGGAGATCGTGGCCATGACCGGTGACGGGGTCAATGATGCCCCGGCATTGAAATCCGCACATATCGGTATCGCCATGGGCGGGCGTGGGACCGATGTTGCCAGGGAAGCTTCCTCGCTCGTCCTTCTCGATGACAATTTCGCATCGATCGTTGCCGGGATACGGATGGGCCGGCGGATTTATGAGAACCTCCGGAAAGCAATGGCCTACATCATCTCGATCCACATCCCAATCGCCGGCCTCTCCCTCATTCCGGCCCTGTTTGGATCACCACTCATCCTCCTCCCGCTCCAGATAGTCTTCCTGGAACTGGTAATCGATCCCGCATGTTCGGTGGTGTTTGAGGCAGAACGGGGAGAGCCGGGCATAATGCAGAAGCCTCCCCGAAAACCGGAAGACCGGATCCTTGACCGCCCGACGCTGATGATCTCCACAATCCAGGGACTTGTCGCCCTTGGCATCGTCCTTGCCGTGTACTTCTCTGCCATGACACGGGGGCTTTCCGAAGGCGAGGTACGGACCCTTTCGTTCACCACCATCGTAGTTGCAAACCTCGCCCTGATCTGCACCAACCGGTCATGGTCCGAGAGCCTGTTTGCAAGCTTCAAAAGGCCGAACACAGCCTTCTGGTGGGTAATAGGGGGAACGACATTCTTCCTTTGTGCAGTCATCTTCGTTCCCGGCCTGAGGGCGATCTTCCGGTTTGCACCGGTCTCCCCAGGATACCTGCTGCTCTGCATCACCGGGGGGATCCTGTCTGTTGCCTGGTTTGAGATTTACAAGGTATTGCGTGCCCGGAGTGCCCCCTCCTGATCCGCTCGCTGCCTGCACCGGAATATCCTGGCAGGTGTCCGGGATTCATCCCTGGTGCCATGCACCACCAGAATAGATTTACCTTTGCGGGTCCTGGTGGAACAACGTTTGGAAATATAATTCACCCCGGTATGATGCCAGGGCTGCCCAATCCGGTTCAAGTTGTCACAGGAGCAGGTTCACGGCCCTGGTTTCTTTCTCCCCTGCCGCGGCGATTACCGCATCCAGACCTGCCCCCTGTGGCGAGGCTTCCACCCGGGTAAATCCCATACATTATCCCTGGGCGTGTGCCCCATTCCGTGGTGAAAGGAATATTGATACACCTGTAAAACCAGGAAACACTGTCCAGCTTTTACCCGCATTTAAAATAGTCCTGGACCAGGAGGATCAATCATGGGAGATTTTGACCCGAAGAAACATACCGCCGAGGAGAGAGGGTATGATGCCAATGGCAATTATGTCCGCGGACTCAAGATGCCCCCTACCCGTTTCGAGAACATGGTACACGGCCATCCGTCTGCTGAACAGCAGAGCACGAGGCAGCAGGTTGACGAGGCTGAAGTAAAAGGCCTCCGTATATACCAGGTGAAGCACGCCAGGGGTTACTATAACATCGAGAACGGGATCGTGGTTGGGAGCGCAAGAGGGTAGTGTTCCGCTGTTCAGGGAACGGATGGTTCTTTTTCCATCCATAAGAAAATTCTCGAAAGAATGGGGTAATTGCCGGACTGGTTACCAAGGGCGAATGAGAACGCAATCGAGTACCAGTTAAAAAAGATCTGATGGAACATACTTACACACCGGTTCGGTCGTTTGATGCAGTCCCTGTGCCTCCGGCAGGTCGCGTCTGTTTTTACCCGGCATACCCCGTTCCCTCTGCATATTTCTAATACTACAGGATCCCGGCAAGGGTATGACCAGATCCCCATTCCATTTCGGTACCATCGTCCGGCTTTTAGGATAGCAGGATCAGGTGGCCCGGCTGATTGCCCGGAATCGATCCCTGCCGGGACAGGGATCATTTTCCCGCTGACCGGCCGAGGATCAGTGCAACCAGCGCCCGGATTTCGGGGTCTTCCGTGGTATCAAGTGAGAGCTCGATGAGGGGCTCAAGGACGTTATACGCCCGGATATCGGCCAGGGCCGCGGCTGCTTCTTTCCTTATGGCAATATTCTCGTTCCGGTCTTTCAGCCGGTCGGTGAGAGCCGGTACCGACCGGACACTCCTGATCTGGTGCAGCGCCCTGATCGCGGAGCGCCTGATATCCATATCCTCATCCCTGCAGCATTCAGCGATCGGGATGACCGCCCGTGGATCCCTGTGGGATCCGAGGATTTTCAATGCAGCAATCCGATCGCGGATGGGCGATCCTTCCCGGACAATGCCTATGAGACGGTATATCTCATCCGTTGTCGGCATCTGGCTGACCTGTTCCTTGATTCCCGCATACATAACCTGAACCTCCATGATGATATTCTTCGGACAATGCCAAATTCCCGCCCCAGTCGGGCAGAAATTGTTGTAAAATCGTTTTAGAAGAGGGCCCGCTTACCAAGAGTGGGACCTGCCGCTTCCCGTACTACCGCATGTGCTGTATGAAACGCACGGGTTGGCATGTAATCGTTGATTATCCGTAGATCTATAAAAGATTTTTGAGCCTCCCGGTTATATCCAGAGTATGATTCATCGTTTCCTCCTCACCCGCTCGAAATCGATGAATCCCTTGTAGGGATCGGTCTTTTGCAGCCTCACACGGATCTTCTGTCCTACGGCGAGACCATGCTCACCGCTCATGACCTTCCCCTCAGCCGGAGGAGAAAGGAGCCGGACAAAGGTACCGTGTGCCGTTACTCCGGTCACGAAAGCATCAAAGATCTCCCCGGTCCGGTCCCGGAGCAGGACAGCAGCGGCAGCCTTCCGCATGAACCGCTCCACTTTCTGGGCGGCCTTGTCCCGGCCGGTCAGCCATTCGCAGCGAGATGAGAGCTCATCGAGCGTATACGGGCTTTCCCCTCCGGCAAGCACTGCCTTGATCATGCGCTGGTTGATGATATCCACGTAGCGTCGGTTCGGTGCCGTCGAATGGGTATAATCGGTGACTGCGAGGGCAAAGTGGCCGATGGGGATACCATGGGGTCCGAGCGGGACATACTCCCCGGGCCCCATCAGCTTGACAACGGTCAGGGACAAATCGGGGAACGAGTCCGGGTCTGCGTCTTTCCGGGATGCGAGGAAGCGTGAAAGGGCCTTTGAGTCGGGCTTCTGGGGGAGCCTCCAGCCAAGCTCCGCTCCAAGCTCGACTATCCGGTCCCAGTACTTCGGTTCCCGGACGATCCGCTGGATAGTCGGGATGCCGGCCTGTTCCAGGCGGTCGGCCATGGTCCCGTTTGCGGCGACCATGAACTCCTCGATGATCGATCGGGCAATGTTCTCCTCCTGGATGACAAGAGCGGTGACGATCCCGCCCTCCATGACCGCCCGGGCCTCGATCGTCTCGAGATCGAGCGCACCCCGGGCCATCCGGCGATCCCGCAGCCTGACCGCAGTTTTTACCTGCAGCCGGATCTGTTCTTCGAGACCCGGGATCGTTCGCACCGCATCTGGTATTGGGCCGGCACCCTCCAGCCACGCACTGATCTCCTCGTACACCAGCCTGGCCTTGTTGCAGACAAGGGCCTGATATATCTCCCCGTGCCGGGTACTTCCATCCGGCAGGACCGAGTACTCGGTCACTACCGCCCACCTGTCCTGGCCCGGGAGGAGAGAGGAGATCCCTTCCGAGAGTGCAACAGGCAGCATCGGGTAGGTCCGGACCCCGGTATAAACCGAAGTCCCGTTATGGGCGGCATGGCGGTCAGTTTTTGATCCTTTAGGTACGAATAAATCGACATCGGCGATGGCCACCTTCACCAGGATCTCATTATCAGGGCCCTGTTCGCACCACTCGATCTGGTCAAGGTCCATCGAGTCCTCGTTGTCGATTGATGACCAGAGCAGACCACGCAGGTCGCGTAAAGCCTCCTGCCCTGTTACAGCGGCATCTTCATCGATAGCCAAGACCTCCCTGAGCACGCCCTCAGAGAACCGCGGGGAAAAACCGTAATGCTCCATGGTCTCATCGGCAATTGCTACCAGGTCGACAGGGGGCCGGCGGGTCATCTGTATAAAACATGCAGGGCAGAGCATAAATACCCCCGGGAATGATCCATGCGGCCACTTCACGGTAGTGATGGGCCTTATATACAATCACGCTCTTGATCGCATATAGGAATATGAATACCGGGATCTTCACCGGTATAGAAGGTAAAATGTGAGACTGCCCGGGTGGAGGATACCGTTCAAATATCTCCTGATGGGGATCATCTTCTTAATCGTCATCATCATCGTTCTCTCCGGTATCTGGGTCAGCTACGTGAACTCCTGCGATAACCTCCGGGAGAATGCGGACCGTTTGCGGAGCATGACCGAGTCCCATATCGACAATTCGTTCCGGCTTATCGATTCCGGGCTCAAGCTCTACGACACCGCCTATAATCACGACATGGAGCAAGCATTCCCAGAGATCGTCGCAGAGTATGAGAGAACCGGCGGGGATCCCTCAAGGATGGATCTTGAAGCATTGAAAGCGGCAATCGGGGGAATGGATGTCTACGTTATCAACGATCGCTGTGTCATCGAATATTCGACAGTTTCTACCGACATCGGGCTCGACTTCGCGGTCATATACCCTGACTTCTGCAAGTACCTCCACGAGATCCGGAACAAATCCGGGTTTTACCCGGACCGGGTTGTCAAGGACTGGTCAACGGGGACCCTGACGAAATACAGCTACATGCCGACGCCAGATCACCGCTACGTCCTCGAACTCGGGCTCCAGTCAGAATATTTCGAGGGGGAGCGGAGACAGCTCAATTATAATGTCGTGGCAAGGGAGGCAAAGGAACGAAATCCCTATCTTGGAGAGGTGCTACTTTTCCAGAAACAGAAGCGCCTGATTGGCAATTCGACATATAAGCGCACTGCAGAGGATAATGCCATACTCGATTACATCCTCTGGGAGAACCGGACAACACAGGTGGTCCGGGATCCCAGAATGGGCAGGACAACTGTCTGGCAGGTCATCGACCTCCGCGATCCGGACTATGCCGCTGATATGAGCCTCTTTGCAAAGCTCACCTACAACGATGCCCTCCTGGCCCATGAGCTGGACCGTGTCGCCATACTCCACGCCTTCGCGTCTATTCTGGTTCTTTTCTCGGGAGGCCTTGTTGCTGTCATGGTCTCCCGGAAGCTCTCACGACCGATCGAACAACTTGTTGATGATGTTGATAGCATTGCCAGTGGAGACCTTGACCATCCCGTCCGACCGGTGTCCGGGTACGAGTTCTCGAGCCTTGCCGGGAGCATCCGGGTCATGGTGGACCAGTTGAAAGAGAAGATCCGGGAGTGTGAGATCAATGAAAAGCGATTCGCGGATCTAGTCCAGTTCCTTCCACAGGGAGTCTTTGAGGCAGATACCAATGGGGTCATCACCTATGCGAATCCTGCCGCCTTCGATCTCTTCGGTTATTCCGGGGAAGCCTTTGGACGGGGAATGAATATCCTGGAAGTACTGGCCCCAAAAGACCATGTGCGGGCAAAAAAGTCATTTGCGGCTGTCCTTCGCGGAGAAAAATCCGGAGGATCGGAATACACGGGAGTCAGGAAAAACGGGAGCACATTTCCCGTGATGATCCACATCACGGCGCGGAGAATGGAGGGAGGCGTGGTTATCGGCTCCCGGGGCACCATTGTCGATATAACCCATCTGAAGGGAATCGAGGAAGAGATGCGACGGTTGAATGTCGAGCTGGAACGCCGGGTTTTGCAACGGACTACCGAGCTTGCGGACGCGACCCGCGAGATGGAAGCCTTCACCTACTCGGTCTCCCATGACCTCCGCGCCCCGCTTCGTGCCATCGACGGCTACTCGTTCCTCCTCCTCCAGGAGGCAGGAGGCATGCTGGGAGAAAAGGAACGGCACTATATCGGCGTGGTCAGGCACAATGTCCAGCAGATGGACGACCTGATCAACGGGCTCCTTGCGCTCTCACGCATGGGCCGGGCCGAACTGAAGCGGGAGTGGATATCACCCGAACCCATGGTAAGGGAGATCCTTGCCGGGTTCCAGCCGGTCCTCGAAGGCCGGGGGGAGGTGCGGATAGAGATCCTTCCCCCCTGTTATGCCGATGCGACAATGCTTCACCAGGTCTTCTACAACCTGGTATCAAACGCGGTGAAATTCACCAGGTACGTGGATCGCCCTCTCATCGAGATAGGAGCCCTGGCAAAAGAGGGTCTGCCCACCTACTTCGTGCGCGATAACGGTGCTGGCTTTGACATGCAGTTTGCCGACATGCTCTTCAAGCCGTTCCAGCGACTCCACCCCATTGAGAAGTACGAGGGCACGGGGATCGGTCTTGCCATCGTTGATCGTATCATCCGGCGGCATGATGGCAAGGTCTGGGCCGAAAGTGAACCGGGGAAAGGAGCGACGTTCTTCTTCTCCATCGGAAATCCCCCGGGGTGACATTCTGCCGGGTTGATGTTTTTCCTGATGAAAGAACCAGGCCAGGGATCGGTCCGGTTGTCTGTGGTGTGATTATTATACCGGGTTAATCATTTCAGATACGCCTCGATGCCAGGAAACAGAGGAAGGCGAACAAAAGGATCATGGCAATGGCGGCCAGTCCGAGGGCGGTATTTGCAAAAAACAGGCGCAGGATAAGCTCAGATCCCAGTGCAAAGGCCAGGCATTCAACCGTTGAACCGATACCAACAGCAAGAAGAATCTCTGCTGGAGAGAGCCCGGCCATGACCCCCACGATCGTTGCCCCCACCCCTCCTGTTCCCTGCAGGGGGAGCATGACAAAGACTGCCACTCCGGGGATTCTCCACCGGGCGAGCCAGGGGTGCCGCTCCATGAACTCCCGGCCTGATACCAGCGTCCGGGTGATCCAGGGACCCAGGTAGGGGAACCGCTCCACCCGGTCAAGGTTCCAGACCATGAAGAGACTGGTGATGACATCGAGGTATGCCAGGGTTAAGGCCATCATCCACCACGGTATTCCGACCGCGATTCCCAGTGGGATGAGTGATTCCTTTCCGGAAGGAGGAACGTAGTAGGCAAGCATCAGGCCGCCAAGGATCATTACGCGGTCGGCGGGCATGAGGAGGAACGAAAAGAAGAATAACGCAAATCCCAGGAGAACCGGCAGGACCAGCCGGATTTGTGGTGAAACCCGTGGGAGGGGATACTTCCTGAGCCGGAGACGGTCAAAATCTGGAAGCCCCATGCAGATCAGGGAAAAGCTATGGCAGGAAGGGGTTATATCTTTATACGCGATCCGGGCTCTCTCCATCCAAAGGTCTTATTGGAGGCGGTTGTGGTTCCATCCGCGGTTCCGCATGGTTGAAGGCAGATCCAATTACAGGCGGACCAGGTGCAGGGAGAACTTTTATTTTACTGACAGGACGGCGGGCTTCCAGGGCCTGTACCGGGGACTCCACTCTTACGCCTATTCCGTGATCCAGCCCATCCTGACGTACCACTCGTACTCGTGTGCCCAGTTCTCCCGGTTTTCCATTATCATCTCCCTGAAATATTCACGCCGTTGTAAAAGAGCCTCTTCCTGGTCGGGATACCGGTGCTCCCCCCGGATGGCCTGGACCAGCGTCCGCCCCAGGACAACCGCGTCCTTCTCTGTACGGGGAAGAGCCCCCGGGTCCCGTCCCACCGCTGCTCCAACCCCCCCCACGGTTATGGCACCGAAGGACGAGAGGGCGTGGTTCATGTATTCTATCACCCGGTCGTGGTTGCTCCCGCCTGAAGTGCAGACCGAGCAGCCGAACTTGCCGGTAAACATCCGGCAGTGTATGGCATCGGCCATCCGGTCGAACACCGCCTTCAGGGGGGCCGGGACCGAGTCGATGTAGTTTGGCGCACCAAGCACGATCCCATCGGCATCCATCATACGTTCAAAGAGATCGGGGAAGTCATCCAGGAGAACGCAGTCGCCGGTCTTATAACAGGAGTTGCATGCCGTGCAATACCCGATCCGGAGCGAGTAGACATCGACCAGTTCCGTCTCCGCTCCCTCCTCCCGTGCCCCCTGCAGCACGGCATTCACCAGCCGGAGCGTCCTGCTATCCTTCCCCCGGGGGCTTGCGTTGAGTCCGATAACCTTCATGGCAGCCATTTTACTACGGTGGAATCGGGGGTGAGCCGGAATAAAGGTGTCGATCCGGCTCCGCGGTTTTTCCAGCCAGCACACCATCAGCCCCGGTTCCGGTGGAAAACAGCAGCGGTTGGCCATCGATCGATTGCCACCAGGCTTTCGATCCTCGTTGCCGATCAACCCTTGGCGAGCCCGGGGGAATTCCCGGATCATCCCCGCCCTCTTATAAGCCGGAAGGCCATCGTTTAGCCTTGCATTAGGAGTTGCAACGCCGGGTTTCTGGCGGGTGACCGGCCTTGTGAATGGAAAACGCCGTCTCCCCGGAACACCTGCATTGAAGTACCAGGAGAGCGTTGTCTCTCCTATGAAGGTCATGGTTCTGCCGGCACTAATTGCAGTCCTCACCCTCTTCTCTGCGGGCTGCACCACCCTCCCTGACACATGTATCGACGGCTCGGGGACCATCGCGAGTGAGTCCCGCGATCCGGGTTTTTTCCATTCCGTAAACCTGGCCTTGCCGGCAACCCTTACCGTCCGGGAGGGGGACAGTGCCGGAGTCGTTGTCAAAGCCGATGCCAATGTCCTCCCCTTCATCACTACCACGGTGAAGGATGGGACCCTGACCATCAGCCAGAACAGGCCATGCGTCCGGCCTTCCACCACCATCCAGGTAACGGCAGATGCCCCCACCGCGTTCCGGGAGCTTGCCATCCTCGGGGCCGGGGAGATCCAAAGCGATGGCGTCCTGCATAGCGATCGTCTTGCCTTAAAGATTACCGGGGCCGGCAGCCTAGATCTCGCGGTCGAGGCCGTAACCCTGTCGACCACGGTTACCGGGACCGGGAATGTCCGCCTTTCCGGCATTGCCGCAGACCACATCATTTCCCTGCCCGGTGCGGGGTCGGTCGATGCCCCCGGTCTCCAGACCAGCCGGACCTCAGTGAATATCCTTGGTTCCGGAAAAGCTCTGGTGGATGTGAGCGATTCGCTCACAGTGAAGATTACCGGGGCAGGCACGGTCCTATATACCGGAAACCCGGAGGTCAACCAGACCATTACCGGGGCCGGGAGCGTCAGGCATCGGGCCTGACCGCTCATAATTATTTCTTCAGGTCAAAGACAAAGCGGCCGATGCCCGGAGCGATCCACCCGCACCGGCGGTGGAAAAGGACGGTGTAACCGGTCCCCTCGAAATCGCCGATTATCCTTTCGACCTGGCGGTCTCCCTTGAAGGTATAGAAATGCAGTACCCCCCCGCTCCGGACCAGCGGAGTAAGGGTGGCGAGGATTTCATCCCTCCCGTAGGGGGTAGGGCAGATAACGCGGTCAAACGGGCCTTCCTCCGGCAGAGTGAGCCCGAAGGCATCAGAGGCAAGAATGCTGACCCGTTCCTCCACGCGGTTCAGGGCGAGGTTTTCCCGGAGCCACCGCACCGCTGCAGGGTTGTTCTCGACCGCAGTTACCAACGCTCCCCGGTCTGCTGCCGGAATGACAAACGGACCAACACCGCAGAACGGAACCAGCACCCGCTCTCCTGCCTCAACCTGCAGGGCGACCCGCTGGTGCTCGGTGAAGAGCCGCCCGGTAAAGAATACTTCAGAGAGATCCAGCCGGTACCGGTACCCGGACTCGCGGTGCTCGGTGACCGTTGAGCTCCCGACCAGGAACTCGTAGCGGGGGACCCGCTCATCATGCCTGACCGGCGATTCCTTGGCAAGGACTGTCCGGATGTTCCGGCGAAGCGACAGGACGCCAAGAGCTATATCCTGACGGAACTCCGCAAGTTCCGGGGGTACGACCACCACGGCGATGTCCCCGATGACATCGAAGCTGTCACGGATGTAGCGCTGCTTCTCATCGGGAATAATTCCGGCAAGCAGGGTTCGGAGGTTCATCAGTCAGGAAAGATTCTCTCTTCCAACCACATAAATGGCTCCCGGGACAGGGACCTGCCCCATTCCAATCAGAACCGCTCCAGCCGTTCGAACCCGGGCGGGGGTGCACACGAGCGTTCCCGGATGGAAAGCACAACCGATCCTGCCAGGGCGATTAACCCTGCACAAACCAACACGGCCCCGATGATCCTGACGATAGCCAGGCTCGAGAGGCGGGGTGAGAAGAGGATCAGGGCACCAAGAGCCGCAAGTACGATCCCGCCGGTTGCCGATACCAGCCGCCGGATATCGGGACCAGGACGGAATATTGCCGATATTGTCCCGGAAAGCCCGGCGATTATCAGTATAATCCCGAGGAGAACTGCGGCAAACGCCCCGATCAGCCCCGGATCGGTGAAGGAGAGGATGGAGAGCAGCACGGCACATGCTCCGAGGAAGAGTGGGATGACAAAGAGCATTCCGCCCGACCTTGAGAGCAGCCAGGCACCGATGAAGAGGCCTATCCCGGCGATAAAGGCCAGTATCCCGAACAGGAAGGCCACTATCCGGAGCGAACCCTCCGGGAAAAGGAAAAGGATTCCCCCCAGCACAATTAAGATTACTCCTGCCACCAGCGATGGTCTCCAGGACTCTGTGCCGCAGGACATCCGGAATGCCATGCAGAGAAGTGAACTGCCAGGGAGAAAAAGGGTGCGGGCAGGTTTGGCCTGATGAAAGGGTTGGAGAACGGGAAGCGGGTGGTGAGGAATTTCATTTTTCCTGCACTCCCTGGCAATTTCTCTCTCCCGTTGATTTAACCGGGTGCTATCAGTTTTGTGAATTTCTCCTGCAGAAAACCGATAGGAATCATTTATCCCCTTTCAGAACCAGGAGAGAATTATCTAATGGTGCCGTTTCCCCGGTCACCGAACGATCAGGGAGTTATACCGTGTTCCTTTCAAAGATCCTCTTTGCCACCGATTTTTCCGGGACGTCTCTCGATGCACGGGATGCTGTATTCGACCTGAAGGACGCGGGATGCCATGAAGTAGTCCTCCTGCATGTCCTTGACCCCGGGCAGGTCGAAGAAGTGCTTGCCGAGCCGTCTGGTATGACCCATCCTTCCGGGATCTATGATCGGACTATCGCGGCCAGGAAGGAAAGAAACGCACGGGAAAAACTTGACGAATGGAAGATCGTCCTGGAAGAGCGGGGGTTTTTCGTCCGGACCCGCCTGGTCTCCGGGGATCCGGCAACCGGGATCAACCGCATCGCCCATGCTGAACAGGCAGGCCTGATCGTGATCGGTTCTCATGGGCTCCGGAACCTGCGTGACCGCCTGCTTGGGACCGTCTCGGCACACGTCATCAGTCACGCAACCCGCCCGGTGCTGGTGATCCGGCGGCAGGAACTATGACCGGGCCCTTCATGTCACGTGGATTTTGATACCAGCCTTTCCATAGAACGCCATAAGCGTTCCCGTGCTCCCACCTGATCCATCCCCGGATATGTTAAGGACCCCGGGTTGTATCAGTGAGCATCCCGCATCATTGCATCAATCTGAAGCTTATTATTAGGGCAACCCTAACTAATTACAGGCAGAGATTATGGACGCGGAGGAACAGTTACTGGCCGCACTGGATCAGCTGATCAGGATGCGAAATGATACGTCTTCTGCGATCCTCTCTGAATGCGGGATTCCCGATATCACGGTGAAACAGATCAGATATCTGAAGACCATCGATGAACATGGCGAGGTGACGTTTTCACGGTTTGCCGAGATCACGAAAACTTCGAAGCCCACCATCACCGAGCTGATCAACCGGTTCGAGAGCATGGAGTGCGTCTACCGGGAGCGATCCCCCCGTGACAGGAGAGTCATTTTTATCCGGCTCACCGAGAAAGGCCAGAAGATCGCCCGGGCTGACAAGGATGCACTCTCCATGCTCATCAGGCAGATGAGGGAATCCCTCGATGATGATGACTTTGACATTTTTGTGAAGATCATCAGGAAGGTCAGGTAAACCAGGAAAGGAACCCGGCATCACAACACACCCGTCAAGGATCACAGGCTATGTTTGGATTCAGCACCCCAAAGAACCAGGAATTCCTCGTCATACCCCTCACCGGGGTCGTGGTCTTTCCAAAGACCCGGACAAAGCTGGACGTAGAAAAATCTATCGGCGAAGCACTGGCCGCTGCACTTTCGGAGGGCAGTTCTGCAGAAGCGATCACGATTGCAAAGTACGATGATTCCGGAGAGCTTCCTGCATCTCTCTCCCCGGTTGGATGCATCGTGAAGGTGATGGTTTCCGAGCCTGCCGATGAAGGGTACGTGATCGATGTCCTGGCCTGCCAGAAAGCCAGGGTATCAGGGGTGAACGAGCGGGACGGCCGGTTCTATGCGGCCTGCACCCCGTTCCCCGACCGGCAGGACCTCGATGAACCGATGAGGAAAGCACTCCTCACCGAGATCCGGGCGATCATTCACGACATCAGCAGCCATTTCAAAGGAGCTGGGCATTTCACCCACTCCATCGATGCAATGGAATCGGTCGACCAGGTCATCGGGTACATCCTGCTGTTTGCACCCGTTGCCACCAGTGAGAAGCAGGCCATCCTCGAGACCGAATCGGCCCGCGAACGGGGCCGGATGTTCCTCGATCTTCTCGAAAAGGTCAGGGAACAAATCAACTTCCGGGTCGAAATGGTCCAGAAAGTCTCCGAGAAGGTGAGCAAATCAAACCGCGAGGCGATGCTCCGGGAGCAGCTGAAGCTGATCCAGGATGAGCTGAACGAGTGCGACGGGGTGTCATCCGAAGGCGCAGGCTACCGGGAGCGGATCGAACAGTCAAGGATGCCTGAAGAGGTCCGGAAGAAGGCGCTCACTGAGGCCCGGAAACTGGAGGCCAACGGAGGGCAGAACCATGAGAGCCACATCATCCGGAACTACCTGGATCTGCTCCTCGATCTCCCCTGGGTGACGGATGAGAAGGCCACGGTCGATATCGTGGAAGCCCGGAGGGTGCTAGATGCCAACCACACCGGGCTTGAAAAGGTGAAGGAGCGGATCATCCAGCACCTTGCCGTGATGAAGCTGAAGCACGAGAAGCAGGGGTCGATCCTGCTCTTTTCCGGGCCGCCCGGGACCGGGAAGACCAGCCTTGGCAAGAGCATCGCCGATGCCCTTGGCCGGAAGTACGTCCGGATCAGCCTCGGAGGAGTCCGTGATGAGGCAGAGATCAGGGGGCACCGGAGGACCTATGTCGGGGCCCTTCCCGGACGGATCATCCAGGGGATAAAACGGGCCGGGGTGAAGAATCCGGTCTTTATCCTGGACGAGGTCGATAAGCTCGGCTTCTCCCAGCTCGGCGACCCGGCAAGCGCCCTCCTCGAAGTCCTCGATCCGGAGCAGAACAGCACGTTCTCGGACCACTACCTCGAAGTACCCTATGACCTCTCTGAGGTGCTGTTCATCGCGACGGCGAATACCACCGCCACGATCCCACCTCCGCTCCTTGACCGGATGGAGCTGATCGAGATCTCCGGATACACGAAGAACGAGAAGTTCTCCATCGCCAGGAACCATCTCATCCCTGCAACGCTGGATGAGCACGGGCTTGATGCCGGAAGCCTCGTGATCGAGGACGATGCCCTGAAAGGGATCATCGGGAGGTATACCCGCGAGGCCGGAGTCCGGTGGCTGAAGAAGCAGATCGCCCAGATAGCCCGGTATGCTTCGGAAAAGATCGTCTCGGGGACTGTTAAAAAGCCGTTCATCGTTTCCGAGGGGATGCTGGATACCATTCTCGGGAGGGAAGTGGTCCGCACTGAATCTGCACGGAAGGTCGGGATTCCCGGAGTGGTTACGGGGCTTGCCTGGACCCCGGTTGGGGGAGAGATCCTCTTTATCGAGGGTACCGCCATGCCGGGAAAAGGGAACCTCACCCTCACCGGGCAGCTTGGTGACGTGATGAAGGAGTCGGCCACCATCTCCATGAGCCTGATCCGTTCACGGCTGGCCTACCAGGCGACCGGGTTTGACTTTATCGCCAGTGATGTCCATATCCACGTGCCGTCCGGGGCAACGCCCAAGGATGGCCCTTCAGCAGGGATCGCCCTCTTTACAGCGCTCGCCTCCCTTGTCACAGGGACGACAGTCGACCCGAAGACGGCCATGACCGGGGAGATAACACTCTCCGGAACGATCCTTCCGGTCGGTGGTATAAAAGAGAAGGTGATCGCCGCTCACCGGGCAGGGATCCGGACGGTGCTCCTTCCAAGCGAAAACCGTCGTGATCTCGAGGATGTTCCCGGGGAAGTCCGTGACGAGATCCGGTTTGTCTTTGTGGAAACGATCAACCAGGTGCTCAAGGAGGCGCTCGGGATCGAACTCCAGGAGGCAATGTTGCCTTTCCCGGTGAGGAACCGCGCCATCCCGGTTGGGAACATCTGAACCGCCCCTCCCGGCTCTTTTTTTCCATCGTCCCGGGGTAGAGAGCAGCAAGAAGGATAACGGCCCGTTTTCTGAGTTATGGGTGAAGAGGTTGAAAGAAACCCGGAAACTGACACCAGCTGCGGGATGAGGCCCTCAAATGGCAGCAAGAACACCCATGCCTGAAGAGCCAGGGAAACGATGGAGGGTTGCACTAGGTAAAAGCCTTCTCCCAGCCTTCCCATCGCCTGTATGATCCCCGGATGAACAGGTATGCCGGGAAAAGCAGTCCTGCACTCCCGAAGGCGTACAGGGTATTGATCGATGCTGCACCGATCAGGCCGAGAACGACCGGCCCGATAAGGAGCATCGATGCGGCAAGCACCCGCACGTCATAGACCATCACCGCTGGCCAGAGCCCGGTCAGCCAGACCATGACCGATGCAGCGTAGACGGAGATCGAGAGGGCAAGGGCTGCTGCCGGAAGAAGACTCCCGTAGTCCCCGGAGGCGACAGCCCCGGCCAGTACCGCCACCAGGGTCAGGGGCTGCAGGAGCAGGAACGTTACAAGCTTGCTCCGGATGAGGTCCGCGGTGCCCAGTGGGAGGAAGGTATAACCGGCAATGGCATCGAATTCGGTGACCCAGGTATAGATAGTGGCGCCGATTACCCCGACCACCCCGGCAAAGTTTATCAGGAGCGGGGTATCCGGCAGCACCCGGGCTAGCACTACCAGGGTTACCCAGATGAGAGCGAGAGGGAGGCCGAAGGAGAAAATGGGCTGGCCGACCAGCCCGCCGCTTCTCCGGAGGTCGAGGAGGTCTTTTGCCACCGTCGGGCCGGAGCGCAGCCGGGAGAGGCGGGAGGCCAGGGGCGTGAACCGGTCGGGGAAGTGCTTCTCACTCCCGGGGAACTCGGTGGTCATGAAGAGGATGGCGATGGCAAACGGGACGGCAATCGCGGCCAGGGAATACAGCAGCAGCACCGGCGTGAAGGCCCGGGAGAGGGCATAGGGGGGAAAGAGATAAGCCGGATCAACGGTCCCGGTCAACAGGAGGAGTGTGGCCAACAAAACACCGGCGGCCACTATTCCTGCCAGGAGCAGTATCGACCGGGTATACATCGTGGAGAGGAAGAAGACCACTGCAAGACCGGTTAGAAACGAGAGGGTAAGCGTGAGCGAAACGGTGCCGATCGTGGAGAATGTGATGCCTGACCATGGAGCGGCAAGCACAATTCCGCTGATGAAGGGCAGGACCCAGAGGACGAAGTAGTAGACCGTGTCCTTAACCACAAATACGGTGAATATCCGGCGGTCGGAGAGTGGGAGGTTTCGCGAAGAGTAGGCGAGCAGGCTTGCCTGTCCGAACCGGCGGTTCATCACTTCCTGTCCAAGCAGGCCGAAACCGCCGACCATGACCCCGAGCAGGACGAACTGGGCATGCACGGTGAACGAGAGGGCCGGGCCGGGGATGATCTCGCAAAGGAAGGGGAGGGCCAGGGAACCCATGAAGGTGATGATCCCGATCAGCACAGGGAAGAGGGCGAAACTGAGATTGCCGAATATGGTGGCATGGAGCCGCCACTCCTCCTTCATCATGGCAAAGAACAGGTCACGCATGACTGCCCTTCCCCACCGCATCGAGGAAGAAGTCTGCGAGGTGCCTTTGCCGGGAGAGGATCGCGGTCACCGGCCCGGTATGCACGAGACGGCCATGGTGGATGATGGCCACATCCGAGCAGATCTCCTCGGCAATCTCCAGGATGTGGGTGGAGATAAAGATGGTTCCGCCGTCACGGACATACTCCTTCAGGTATTCCTTGACCGTCTTTTGCATGACCGGGTCAAAGTTTATGAGTGGTTCATCTATAAGGGCCAGGGGCGGGTGGTGGAGGAACGCCTGGGCAAACATCAGCTTCTGCCGGGTGCCCCTTGAGAGGTCCTTGCAGAGCACGTCACGTTTTTCGGAGAATTCGAGGAATTCAAACCACCAGTCGGCCTTCTCCTTCACCCCGGCGATTTTCCGGACCTTCCCCACAAAGGCGAGGTACTCCTCGGCGGTGAGGAAACTTGGGGGAGTCTCCTGTTCCGGGATAATCCCGATGTTTTCCCGGACCTTGACCGGGTGTGCAACCACATCGATGCCAAGCACGCTCGCCCTGCCCGCCGTGGGCTTCACCTGCCCGGTCAGCACCCGGATCATGGTGGTCTTACCCGACCCGTTCGGGCCTAGCAGGCCGAAGAGCGAACCCTCTTCCACGTCAAGCGAGACCTCGTCGACTGCCTTGACGTCACCGAAATACTTTGAGAGCTGGGATGCTGAGATAACTGCTGCCATGACGAGCGGTTTCCTTTACTGGGGGAATGTGTGTCGGATTGCAGGATATTTTTTTCCTGCACCGTACCTGATGGCGGACTTGTAGTTTTTCCATAATACATCTTTGACGCCATAGCCCGCGTGAGCGATATCATCTCCCCGATGTTCTGCGGTACGAGCCTTCCGGCAGGGTAATTTCGAAGCGTGCACCTCTGCCGGAAACCCCGTTTTCGATAACAGTCATACCGGTGATAGCGAGCATCTCGCGGACGAGGAATAATCCATGCCCGTTGTTTTTCCCAAAGCCGCGTTCAAATATTTGCCCTTTTTCTTCCTGAGGAATACCCACGCCATCATCTTCCCAGACAATTTTTGGTCTGTCATCAGATTCGCGGAATGATACCCTTATGCTTCTCGCGTGGCCTCCATGCCTGACAGAATTGTCGAGAAGATTGGTGAAGACTTTTTCGATCATCGGGTCGGCAAGAAGTTCGATGCCCCGGGCGTCAGTGGTCATGTTTATATCATCCGGGACCGGCAGCCGGGACAGCAGCATGTCCAGTTCCTGCCACTGCGGTTCCTTTGTCCCAAGCTCCGAATAGACGCGGGTGAACTCTATGTGGTCCCGGATTGCCATTGTGGCCTTCTCTATCTCGCGATAGTATGCGCTGGTGGTGGAATCCCCGGATTCCTGCCTGGCAAGTTCGAGGTATGCCAGGATGACGGTTATCTTGTTGAAGATGTCGTGCCGTGTGAAACTGCCAAGGAGAGCCAGCTGCCGATTGGCCTTTTTCAGGGCTTTTTCAGACTTTTTCATGATAGTGATGTCCTGGATGGATATTACACTCTTCTTCGTTCCTGGGATCAATGCCGCGGTCAATGCTGCATCCCTGAACCCCCTGTCCTTATGGATAAACCTGAACTCATATTTCTCCAATGCCCTGGAAGGATCGATCCGTCGGAGCCGGTGATGTTCAAGCATCTTTCCCTCATCATCCGGATGAACCATGGACGGCCATTTCACCCTGCCTTCAACCTCCTGCCGGGAGTATCCCGTTATCTTCTCCATCTCCCGGTTGACATGCAGGATGGTGGTATCTTCATCGAGGATGAGCATCGCGGTTCCTGTATTTTCAAATACGGTCTGGAACAATTCCTCTGCCCGTTTGCGCCCGGTGATATCGATGAGCGATGCGACGCTCTGGTTCGTCCCCGGCATCATGGCAATGGTGAGAAAAATGTTGCGAACATCCCCATCGCGTGCCAGGAAGAGGAACTCGTACTGGCCGGGCGTCTTTTCACGGGACATGCGACGGTCACGGTGCAGGCCACGCATCCGTTCGAGGTCATTTTGGGTCACGAACTCTGTCCAGCTCTTTTTCCCATCAATCTCTTCCCCGGAATATCCGGAAAGCCGCCAGAACTCTGCATTTGAAAAACTGATGGTTGTATCCTCTTCGATAACAACGAGTGCCGTGCCGGTGTTCTCAAGTATCGTCCGGTACCGGGCTTCACTTGCCGAAAGGCATTCCTCCGACATGATCCTCTCAATAGCCATACCGATCTGTGTGGCCAGCGTCTCCAGGGCGATCCGGGCAGAAGCGGGAACCCCATCGAGATGCCGGGATGCGACATTCATACAGGCTATCACCCGGCCGCCAGAGGATATCGGGATTAAGCCGAATCCACGAAGATTCTCTAATTTCAGAAAACGGGAACTGATGGGAACGGACACACCGGGTTTCGCGTAGACCGGCTTTCCTGCCATAACGATCTCTTCATTTGCAGAACCGGGAGGATAATGGGAGACATTCCGGATAAATTCTTCACCCAGATTGATGGATACGACAAGGTCGATCGAGCCGCTCGCAGGGTCAACCAGGTAAATTCCACCGGAATCCATGTTCGATATACCGATTGCTGCAGCAAGGCAGGCCTGCAATGTTTCTTTCATCCCGTGAATTGCCTGCAAATCGAGGCCAAGTTTTAACTGGGCTTTGAGGATGGACTCCTGGACTTTTCGATCGGTGGTATCCTGGAGGATGCCGATGATTCGGGCCGGCCGGCCCGCATTATCGGTTTCGGCAATCTCTCCTTTCATCTGGATCCATCGCCATGTACCGTTTCTGTGCCTGAGGCGGAACTCGCTTTCGAAGGTGGACGCTTTCCGGGAAATACTGTCTTCCAGACTACTGGTGATCACTGCCAGATCGTCCGGATGTAACAACTTATCTTTCCATGGTTCGATCGGGACTTTTGTCTCACCGGCCGGGTACCCAAGCATCTCCAGCCACTCCCGGTTATAAATGAGGGTTCTATCTGCAAGATTGACGTCGACGACACCGAGATGTGCTCCCTCTATCGCAAGCGACAGCCGCTCCCTGCTTTCCCTGAGTGCCTCCTCATCGTTTTTTCTTTTTGTGACATCCAGCCCTACAGACTGGTATCCAGTTAAGTGCCCCTGCCGGTCATATATGGCATGCATATTCCATCGCTGCCATCGGATGGAGCCATCCGGCATGATGATCCGGTGCTCGATGGCATCCACGGGATGTGCCGGAGATAACGATCTGAGAAATTGTTCCAGCCGCCAGCGGTCATCTTCGGGAACTTCAGGCTTGAACCTTTTCCCGAGGATCTGGTCCCGTTCAAGCCCAAAATAGCGGCAGTAGGCCTCGTTGACAAAAACGTGTGTTCCATCCGGCAGGGACCGGGAGATGAGTTCGGTCTGGTCTTCTACAACAGCCCTGTACCGCTCCTCGCTCTCCTGTAGCGCTTTTTCCGCGCACTTCCGCTCGGTAATATCCCGAACGAAGGACAGACCGGTTTGTTTTCCCCATAAGTTGAAGACGGTTGCGCTGATCTCAACGGGTATTTTGCAGCCATCTTTTGTAACAATATCTGTTTGGAACGTAACATGGCCGGATGCAAGGACCTTCCCGACGAACCCCGGCGTACGCATCCGTTGTTCTTCCGTATCAAGGTCCTGAGGCCCACCGTGTAACAGCTCTTCACGGGTATACCCGGTCAGCTCGCAGGCTCTTCTGTTGACCTCAAGGCACCTGCCAGGGCCATCTGCTTCCAGTTCATGGACAAATACTGCATCGTTTGCATTCTCGAGCAGGAGCCGGTATCGTTGCTCTTTTTCAGCGAGAGTATTGAACTGGGCCTTTATTTCCGCATCTGATGCTGCAAGCTGTCCGTACGCCGCGCGAAGCTCGTCTTCGGTCCGTTTCATTTCCGTTATGTCCCGGAACGACTCGATCGAACCGACAATCTCACCCTCCAGGTTATAGAGCGGGCCTGCGTCGCACAGGAGGGTTGTCACTTTTCCCCCGGGACGTGTGAAGGAGGTTTCAGCGATCAGGGTGTCGTGCCTGCGACCGATGCGGGTATAATACCGGGCAATGGTGTCCTCGGATTCAAAGATCAGGTCGATCAGAACCGGACGCCGGGTTCCATAAATCGGGATGGCATATTCGTAATTCCCTTTGCCCAACATGTCCGATGCCAAAACCCCTGTCATCTCCTCGGCGGCACGGTTCCACACGATGATCCGGCCATCGGTGTCGATGGCAAATGTCGCATCCGGGAGAAAGTTGACGATCTCGGTGAGCCTCTGTTCTGTCTCCCTGTGTTCGTGATCTGCCCGGTATAGCTCAACTGCCCTGATTACCTTTCGTTCGAGTTCTACAAACTGTGATTTCGGGTCACCACCTTTCTGGATATAGAAGTCTGCTCCGCTCTCAAATGCCTGGATCACCACTTCTTCCCGCCCCTTACCGGTGAATATGATAAACGGTATCTGATTGCCGGAACCACGGATTTTTTTGAGGAGTTCTATCCCGTCCATCTTCGGCATCATGTAATCAGATACGATGGCATCGTAGGATGTGTAGTCCATCTTTTCCAGTGCAATTTCTGCAGATTCAGCTGTATCAACCGTGAAGTTTCCAATCTTTTCGAGAAACAACCTCGCGAGATGGAGCAGGGAAGGGTCGTCATCGACGCACAGTACAGAAATCTTTGGTTTCTCCATAGGCAGGGCCTGGTTTTAATAACCTGTAGGAGAATGCGGTCATAAAATTATCGTGATCATTAAAGGCTTATATCAATAATTTCCGGGCAGCACCCGAAAATACAGTGCTCTTTTAAAGCCGGTGGCGCTGCCGTCGCCAGTTCCCGTTTGTTTTCAGAAATGTTCGGGCAGGGCTCTTTCCGGAATTGGTGATAAGACAATTCTCCGGTCGGCAGGGCAGAGGTACCTATGATAAATCTTCCCGATAACTTCGTTACGAGGTCTCCCGATCAGTGCCACACCTGCAATCGATATCATGCACCCTGCGGGTTCCCGGGTCGATAACTACCAGTCCGGTCTGAATCGCATCAAAAGGATGGAACCTGAATATTACTCATTCCCGCACTGCCGTTTCCGCCTGCATACTGCCGGTGATATCAAGACCGTAGAAATTGACATATTCCTGCCCGGCTACCGGGACAACGGAGATGATATATGTTCTCCCGCCGTTGGCTCTTTCCAGGTAGAATGGAGAACGGCGCACCCCTGCTACCTGGACCGCCTTTTCAATAAATTCCGGGATCGTCCTGCCCCCTGTTAAATGCCCTTCGCTGAACATCGATTCAGCGCTCTCATTGGCAAAGAGCAGAGAGCCATCATACCCGACCCTGAATACCGGGTTGGGATTTTCCCTCTGGATTTTTGCAAGCGATTCGGTCTCTTCTTCCGCCTTTCGACCTGCTTCGATGACGCGGCGGTGGTAATCAAGGGCGTTTCTTATCGACAGCAGGAGTTCATCCAGATTGATCGGCTTGGTGATATAGCCAAATGCCCCTGCAGAGAGTGCCCGGACCGCACTTTCCACAGAGGCAAATCCGGTTATCATGATGATTGGCACACCAGGGTTTATCTCCTGGAGAGGGGTGATCAACTGGACACCATCGGTATCCGGCAACTTGATATCAAGCAGGACCAGGTTAACCGGTCCCTCTTTTGCCATTTCAAGCGCTTCATGGCCGGTTGCCGCCAGCCCCACGCCATAACCGGTTTTTTCAAGGAGAAGACCGAGGCTTGTCCTTATCCCTTCTTCATCGTCAACAATCATGATGAAGCCTTTTTCTGTCATGCGTTATCCCCGGCCTGGAATGGAACGTTTCTAATCTCATCGACACTTTATAAATAGTTAGTGTATTTCCATTCCTGGTAATAGCCGGAGCCTGGGTCTTTTCCGCCCGGCACCGCCACCCCCATGGGGATGCGGGAACAGGAGGTGCTGACCGGCCATGACGGAGCATGGAGTCCGTGCAGGAGCATCTTTCTCCTTGCTGCCAGGCTTCCCAAAAAGCAAACCAATAACTCTCAAAGGCCCGGAAGTATTCCTGAGTAGCCATGCCGTCTATTGATGCCCGTCACCTGACCCGGCGGTTCGGGGCGATCACTGCCGTAAATGACCTCTCCCTCTCTGTGGATAAAAGGGAGATCTTCGGGTTCCTCGGGCCAAACGGCGCCGGCAAGACCACCACCCTTCGTCTCCTGACCGGTGTCCTCACTCCGGATGAAGGCACGATACAAATCGCCGGGATCGATCTTCGGTCCGATCCCCTCGCAGCCAAGCGCTGCATGGGCATTATCCCCGAGAACAGCACAGTCTACAGCGATCTGTCCGCGCTCCAGAACCTTGTCCTGGCCGGCAGACTCTACGGCATGCCGCCGGTTGAGCGGGAACGGCGGGCAAAGTCCCTGTTAAACGACCTTGGCCTTGCGGACCGGGCCCGGGAAAAGGTCAGGAACTTCTCCAAGGGCATGAGGCAACGGGTCAGCATCGGGTGTGCCGTGATCCACGAACCGGAAGTGCTCCTCCTGGATGAGCCCACGAGCGGGCTCGATGTCCAGAGCAGGCGCCTTGTGGTGGCCATGATCCGGCGGATGCATGACCAGGGGTCGACTATCTTTCTCACCACCCATAACATAGACGAGGCAAATGCCCTGTGCACACGGATCGGCATCATCAACCGCGGTACCCTTGCTGCCACGGGCCGACCGGAGATCCTGAAACAGACCTTCGACACCACCCGGTCCGTGGAAGTATCCTTCACCACCATGGTTGGCCCGGAGTGGTTCTCCCATCCCTCGGTCCTCCGGGTAGAACCGATGGGGGACAAGTACCGGGTCTTCTCAAGGGATCCCGACGACTTGGTGAAGTCCATTGTCAATAACGCCGTCCGGGACGGGCTGGTTATCGCTTCCCTGAACACCCGCGGGCCAAGCCTCGAGGAGGCATTCCTCGCCATCACTGGAGAGTCCTGATGGAGATCCACCTCTTTTTTTCGGGAGTACTGGCAGTGGCCGAAAAAAACGTGAGAATCTACTACACCAAGCCCCCGGTCTTCATCTTCGGCCTCCTCTTTCCCCTATTCCTCTTTATCGCCTTTTTCATGGGGCGGGGGCTCGATCTGGCAATCTTCTACCCCGGGTTCCTGGCCATGACCCTCTTTTTTACAGCGTCCTCCGTCGGGCCGATCATAACCCCCTGGGAGAAGCGTGACCGGACCTACGAGCGGCTCCTCTCCTACCCGCTCATCGTGGAGAGCATCATAATCGGGGATATTTTTGCCGGGGCCCTCTTTGGCCTTATCATCTCACTCGTGATCTGGGCCGGGAGCCTGCTCGTCCTCTCCCTCCCCCTGGGAAACCCATTCCTCCTGGCCGCCGCATTCATCCTCGGCACCGTTGCATTTGCATCGCTTGGGACCCTGCTTGCTTCCCCTGCGACAGACTCTCCCTCAACAATCATGATGCTCTCGACCATGGTCCGCCTCCCCCTTATCTTTATTTCCGGCATCTTCATCCCGCTCGCTAATCTCGGGGAAGCGGCACAAAGGCTTGCTCTCCTCTCACCCCTGACCTACCTCGTCGATCTCTTCCAGGGGGCGATGAACGGGGCAGCGGTTTTCGGGCCGATGTTCGATATCGCAGCCCTCCTTTCCTGGATAGCCCTATTCGGTGCAGGCTCAGTGTATTTCCAGCGTCGGAACCTGGTGAAAGGGCTGTGACTTGTGGAGCTGGATTCTCCTGGTGGCTGGAGGAGTTGTCGGTATTGCAGTCATCGTGGAGCGGGTGGTACTGGGAATCGGAATCCCCAGCCTGTTTATAAAAGGCTGCAGCCTCGTCAGGCCGCCCCCATGAACATTGATTTGGTAAACCGGAGCCAGTCCCGGTATAAATTTCCCTCACACTTTCACACCACCTGCCACCTGAGCTGATACCCTCTCCCGGTTTATTTCACACTGCCTCACCTCATCGCACAACCTGAGGTGCAGGTAATGCCCGTGGAATCAACACGAAGATTCTGGCCGGTTTGTGTGCTGATGGACCGGCCAGTCAAATATCTCAAAGGATGGTGGCACAAATGTTGACCAGTATCAGGATAACCTGCCCACGGTGCGGTTACGAGAGAACCTACATGGGTTCCAGGCTTGCACTTCTCGGGAAATCAAAAAGGCCGATCCGGATTAAATGCACAAAGTGTCTGTCGAGTATAAGGATTAACTAGGGCTTCTCCTGATATTCACGTTGTAATAGCAACGGATAACTGGCGCGAAACTACAAGGAATAACGCATAGAGCCGGTGCATTCCGGAGCTTTTATGGATACCAGCTTCGGGGAAGAGAACCACGCCCGTCTGTTATTTCGACACCACTGTCATTGCGGCTGCTCCCGGATAACATCGCCCGGAGGTTTGTCGTCCCGCAATCCAAGGAACCTGGGGTGGCGGAGTTTCCCGTCAGGGGTCCATTCGGTAAAGGCCACCTCGCACACCAGTCCCGGCGAAACGAAGTGCTCTCCTCTCTCCGGCCGCTTTTTATCGGCAAATGGTGATGCCTCCTGCTCCTGCGACATAAGGCGTCCGGCGATGATCTGGAGGCTTTTATCATCAAACCCGGTGCCAACTTTCCCGGCATAGATCAGGTCGCCACCCCGGTAGTACCCGAGGAGGAGTGCCCCGAAACCCTGGCGCCCGCCCCGGGGATCGGAATAGCCCCCGATGACGAACTCCTGCTGGTTGATGCACTTGAACTTCAGCCAGTCGTTCGATCGCCGGTGCAGGTAGCGGCTGTCCGCCCGTTTGGCGATAACCCCCTCCCACCCCTTCGCACAGGCTTCCTTCCAGTATGCCACCCCGTCCTCGTTCCGGTGGGTGGTGAAGCGGAGCGGGTCTTTAAATGCGATGAGGTGCTCCAGGAGATCCTTGCGGGTGCAAAGGTCAAGATCGCAGAGGTCGCAGCAGTCCAGGTACACGAGGTCGAAGAGGTAGAGGTATACGGCCACACTGCTCCGCTCCGCCACCTTCCTGTCCGAAACCTGCATCCGCTCCTGCAGGCGGGAGAAGCTGGTAACCTCCCCCTTGAAAGCCACAACCTCGCCATCGGCGATGAACCGTTCATCACCGGCGTCCAGGAACGCGCTCTCCAGTTCGGGATAGGTGTCGTTGAGACTCTTTTTATTGCGGGAGAGGAGAAGGACCGAGCCTTTTTCCCTGAACACCATGCACCGTTCCCCGTCAAATTTCTGCTCGAAGACCCAGTTGCTGTCCGAAAATCTCCTTTCTGTCAGGGTGGCGAGCATCGGTTCCACCCATGCCGGCTGTTTCTTCCGGACGAGCAGCGCTTTTCTCCCATCGTCCAGGGCTTCGAGGAGAGGGTGCACGGGAGATCACACTCCGGGCCGGGTGAGCGGGAACTGGTCCGGTGATGCTACCAATTCGCCAGTCCCAGGTTCCATCCTATCGCAGACACCCATGGCCGGGATGCCATATCCTGCACCGTGCGCCGCTATCTTTTCTTCCGCTCCCCAGTTGACAGGGAAGGAATCGGTGAAGAAGAAGGCATGGTCCGTGTAGAGGTGGGTGATAAAGAAGTGGCCGGGTGAATGGCCGGAGGACACTTTTTCGGCAGGTTCAAAGAGGAGGGTCATGTCGATAAGGATGCCGGAACGGCATAAATGATTGAAGGGCTGATCACTCAATCTCCCCGGGTGCCGGGAATGGTGATATGCATGGTTGAGCGCTGGATAAGACTATATCTGCGGGACTCTTTTCCAGGCCCTGCATACAATACCTGTTGCCCAGGGGTGCTGCAGGATCACCGTCCCGCTTTCTGGTGGAGCGCTGCGGCTACCCGGGCATAGGCCAGCGATGCCGCGGTGCGGACCAGCGCGACCGGGTCATCGAACTGCACTCGTTCCAGGACATCGCTGACCTGTTGATTGGGAAAGCCGGAAAGTGCCACCACCGCAGCCCGCCGCACGTACTCATCCCTGTCCTCGAGAGCTTCCAGCAGCCCGGCCACATCGCCGGCCTGTTTCTTCTGGTATACATCATCCATACTCATGGTTCTGCTCCAGCCAATCGATCTGCTGACGTACCTATAAAAGGTATGGTGGTGACAGGCAGCATCCGGCCATGGAACCGGAAGGCATTCCAGGGTTAGCGGAAAGCGACCGGAGGCCAGGTTGCATTTCCACCAGATAAAGGGATACACCGTCCGGATGAAGGGGGTCCCTTCCCAGCGCTTTGCCGGGCTTTCGGACTCACCGGGTAACGGTGTATCCGAACCGCTGCAGGATGCGTATGACGTTGCGCTGCCATTCCTCATCGTCGCTCCGGTCCAGGGGCCGAATATGGTTCTCCCAGATATGGCTGAGAATATCGTCGTCAAACGAGGCATGGCCTGCCTGCATCACCCGGCCGGCCCGCTGGCCACGGGCGTCCCGTATCAGGAGGATCCAGCACCCGTAGATCCGGCAGAGTTCCGGGCGGGTCAGGTGGACGGTGCAAAATGCCTTCCCCTCGTGGTTGAACCGGAGGAACGGGCAGGCGTGGGGATAGCGGTCAAAGACTGCGCGGTCGAGGAATAGAGGGACCATCTCCGGAGCCACCCGTACATCGGTGCGGTCGCCGAGATACTGGTTTCTGACCGTGTACGAGTATTCTCCGTGGTCAGCGATGATCTCGAAGACGTACCCCATGCGGGTACAGCATTCCCCGCACTGATCACAGGAGAACGGCATGCAAAAACAACGTGGGGCAGGGAGAAGGATAGAAGTTGCGTTGACTCCGTATCCGGCAAGGCAGTCTGCCCTGCGACCGTCGGCGCGGTGCAGAAGAAGCCTATCGGATCTGCCTGGAGCTCGAGTTGACGGGGCACCGGACGATACTGTGGTAACCGGTTACGGTGTTGCCGGGAGACCCCGTCTCTCATCCGTTGCCATGCTCATGGTTCTCTCCCGTGTCCTACCCGGCCGATCCTTATCGTCGTTTTGGAGACCGTTTCCGGTATATCTGCAGGATCCCTTCCACGACGCCGGGGGAGAGCCGACCCTTCTTTCCGATGACTTCCCTGGCTGATATCTGGCAGATATGGAACGGGAGGAGGTAACTCTCTTCGAACAGGTCGAGCCCGCCTGCGGCAAAGTCACCGAGTCCGATCGGAAAGGCTGGTGCGCCGTCCGGTGGCCTGCTCGAGATCGGGCAGACCAGGAGGGCGCCATTGTCAACAGTGTCAACAACCATTACGGGCCGGACCTTACTGGCTGCATTTCTTCTCATCCGGACGGCAACGAGCAGCACATCGCCGGCATTGTAGGAGCCCATGGTGACTACACACCAAGGTCTTGGTTCTTCAGCATTTAGCCATTTGGCGTGCAACTGCAACAGGCAGCGTGCGCCTACAGGGATTACCTGTCCCGCTCCACGCAAGCTTTTATCTTACTGGAACTATCTTTCTGCATGCAGCGGCTCTACCGGTCACGGACCGACCGGATTCTGGGCGGGGTATGCGGGGGGCTCTCGACCTATGCCGATATCGATCCCAACATCATCAGGATCCTCTGGGTGGCGCTCACCATCATCTCGGTCGGCATCGGTGTCGTGGCCTACATCGTCGCCTGGATCCTCATCCCCGAGGAGCCGGAAAAATCACAATGAACGGCGTGAGGATTGCAGCTCATCCCTCAATGACACTGGCTTACACTGCCCTGCAGGGGACATACCTCAGTCCCGATCGCGGCATTTTTTTAGGACCGACCTGACCGGCATGTTAATGGGTCGGCAGCCCCCATAGCAACCCACGATATAATCGTCTTCAGACGGAGGTGTTTTGCATCATCCGCTCAAGGAGTTGTTGTACTGTCTGCATCACCAAATCACCGGAACCCAGGACCCGAGCAGGAAATTGTCCGTGTACGGCTGCCGAAAAAGAAATACCAGGAACAGTTCGCCCGCGCTGAATTGATGCTTGGTGCAAACCACATCTCGGTGCGATGCGCTGATGGCACCACGCGCCTGGGCAGGATAAAGGGAAAGATCAAAAAACGACTCTGGATCAGGGAAGGGGATCTCCTGATCATCATACCCTGGAGCTTCCAGGACGACAAGTGCGATATATCCTTCCGCTACACCCGTCCGCAGGTCGAGTGGCTGCAGCGGAACGGGCACCTGAATTTCTGATTTTTTTGCGTCCAGGGCACACCCCCGTGTGCAGGCATATACGCTGCCATTTTTTTCCACCACCTGCCAGATAAACACGGTATGAAGTGTACCATAGTAACTGAACCGTTTGCAGAAACGCTGCCATCTCCATAATTTTTATACCAGGACGATGTACGCTCCACCAATCGATATGACGGCGTGTGGGCGACACATCTCCATTGTTCTCCTGGTATTCGCGTTACTGGTCCTTCCGTCAACGCCGCTTGATACCGGAAATTATCCAGGCGGGACCGGTACTGATAGTAATACGATACAGGACGAAACCGGGTTCTGCTATCAGATCTGGAGTTCGCTCAATAATGACGTATGTCCTTACCAGGAGGGCCTTGACGATACAGGCGATTCTTGCGTAACAGGTTCCGATAGCAGTCCACCATTCGCATTTGACAGAAGGGTGACTACTGCCTACAACACCCCGGTTGAAATCACGCTCACAGCAACCGATCCTGATGGCGATATGATCATCTGTGACATTAAGACCAACCCCCTGAACGGGACACTGGGGGAACTGGACGGAAACAGTGTTATCTATACTCCGGATGAAGGCTTTTCCGGCATTGATTCGTTCATTTTCAGGGCTGATGACGGGACCGTGGAGTGCATTGTCACCATCACCATTACCGTGGAGCCTACCTGTTCACCAACCCTGCCCCATACCTTCTATGGCATGGTTACTGTTGATGGGAAACCGGCTCCTGGAAGCACCATTGTATCCGTTGCAGGAGAGGGGGCGTTGCCGGATAACCCCGGAAACCCGGTAGCAACACATCCTGATGGGTCCTACGGTTCTGCCAGCGGTGCCGGCCTTGTTGTGGAGGGGTGTATTGAGGACGGCATTCCCCTGTCATTCTTCGTGGACGGGGTCAGGGCAGAAGTCCTCGATGCTGCAACAAGCGGGTCCTGGCAGCCCACATACCCGTTCACTGCCGGTGGGGTGACAAACCTCGATCTCAATGTCAAAACCCCGGTCCCACCACCACCCGATTCAGTATACATCAACGTTATCGATCTTTCCATCTCGAATGCATCATATGGGTATGTCCAGACGATCAGGCTCGAAAAGGATCCCTGGGTGGAGATCGCGGTCACACCTGGCATATTCACCATCCGGGTTTCTGCTACCGGCTATCATGACTTCCATGGTCTGCCGATAATGGGAAGGCACGCCACCCTTGCAATTTACGAGGGCGAAACCCCCGTTTCGCCGAAACTTACGGTCCCGTTCGGTGCAAAGACGGTGACCTGCGAGTATTTTGCAAACGAGACAAAAACATTCGATGTCTGTATTGCAGTGGACGAATCCCCGGATATCATTGATGTGAAGCATATCACTATTCTCACTGCACCAGCCTGACCAGTGACCGTGCGACCCCACGCAGGGCAGAGCAGGGAAACGAACGACTTGGAGATCATGCACCGACTGGGTGCAGGATCTCCGGCAACGGTAAAAAAAGAAGAGAGCCTACCACTGTCGCCGTGTTTTCGCCATGAAAATCAACCCGAGGGCGGCAAGGACGGTCACCGGCATGAGCGGTGCCGGTGTGGGGGTGGGCGGGGCCGGGGTGAGGGTTGCGTCCAGCCTTGTGGTCTGACCGGCGGCGACCCGGGCCGTCGCACTCCAGTCGGAATATCCGGAAAGTTTCAGCAGCACGGTGTAGGAACCCGGGTTCAGGCTGTCCAGGGTTACCGGGGTCAGACCCCTGAAGGCGTTGTCCAGGTACACTTCTGCCCCACTCGGAGAGGATACAGCAGATATCGATCCGGTGGTCGGGTTCGGAACCGGAGGGAGGATAACATCGAGATTGTAATTCTGCCCGGCAACCACGGTCCTAGTTGTCGTATAGTCCTGGTATCCCTGTTTTGAGATGAGGAGAGTATGGGTGCCCGGTATCACATCGGTGAACGTAAGCGGGTGTGATGCACTGGTCTGGCCTACATACACCCCGTCACCATAGACGCTTGCGCCCGGTGGGTCCGATGTGATGCTTACCGTGGCATACGTGGGCTGCAGTTCCAGGACCAGGGTCGGAGACAGGTAAGTTGTTGATCCGCCGGCGATGCTGACCGTTCCCACCCAGTCCCTGTACCCGGCCCTTGAGAGCAGGACTGAATGCGATCCAGGATACAGGTTGCCAACCACAGTCGGAGTAACCCCACGGTAGATGCTATCCACATAGACCGCTGCGCCGGAAGGATTCGAGCTGACCTGGAGGTTTCCGGTGCTCACCGAAGGGTTCAGGACGGCATTGATGTATGCCGTCTGGCCACGGTTCACGTTCACATTGGTGTAGAAGGTATTGTACCCTGAAAGGTACACAGAGATCTCATGGGAGCCGACCGGGATGTTCATGAACGTGTAGGGAGTGGTCTCCGTTCGGGAACGGTCCAGTGTCACAGTGGCCCCGCCCGGAGACGAGACCACCTGGATGTTCCCGGTCTGTGCGCTTGGCGACAGGGTTGCAAAGATGTTGATGGTCTGCCCGATCCCGGGGTTTTGATGGTAGGAGGAAGTCCAGGTCTCGTATCCGGGCAGGTAGATCTCTACTGTGTGACTGGGGTTCCCGGTGGTGGAGACAGGGACGTTCACCGGGGTCTCTCCACGGAAAATGTTATCGAAGTAGACATCGGCGTCCGGAGGATTGGACTGGATATAAAAGTAGCCGATCTCTCCTCCCGGCACTGCCGAAAGGGGTCCCGTAGCAGATGTCGGATCGGCCGCGATACCATGCATGGGGACTGCCAGGCAAAGTGCAAGAAGTGCAACAAAAAGGATGTACATACGCATTGGAAGCATACCTCCACTTGGTAAAAGCGTAATCAGCCGCAACTGTATTTGAAACTGCCGGTAACCGTGCGGCGATATTCACCCCAGAAACCGGATACCCGATCCACTCATGATTCCCGTCTGGTGAAATGCCCCGGCAGAGATCTTCAAAAAAGATATTTACGTGGGATTGATGTTCCTGAACGGAACCAGCACATCGGTCACCGTGTATGACGATCCGTCCACGTAGGATACGTTCACGATGACCCGATCTGTCCTGGTGGTCCCGGAAAAGAGGATCTGGGTTCCCTTTGCCGGCCTGTAGGCCGATTTCTCCTCGATTACTCCGTCAGATCGAATCACCATCGCTTCCATCAGGGTAGCATAGCCCAGGCCGGATCCGCCCTCGAATGTGACCGATATCCACGGGTTGGTGGAGACGACGTTCTTCTGGACCTGGATGCTCACCGTGTACACTGGCGGGACGATGCTGGTCGGTTGCGGCTGGAGGTCCGGAACTGCTGTCGGCACCGTGGTGGGCTCCGTGGTTGGGACGATCGGAGGGGGAGATGCCGGCGCTGTGCACCCGGCAATCAGCAGGATGGCGATGCCCAGGGCAAAGAGCGCGAACAAGGCTTTCATGGACATTACGTATCCGAAGGGGTTTAAATTAATTTCGAACCTGGAGGTTATACGGGAACGTCCGCCCACCACCGGTCGTCCAAAGGACAGGGATGGAAGAATGCTTCATGCACACTTTTCAATCGAACGAAAAGAAGAACGTGGTTCCTTTCCCCGGGACAGACTCGACCCGGATACTTCCCCCGTGCAGCTCGATGATGCGGTGGACTATGGCAAGGCCGACACCAGTGCCCTCATACATCTTTTCATCGTGCAGCCTCTGGAAGACTCCAAAGATCTTATCGGCGAATTGCATGTCAAAACCAACCCCGTTGTCCGAAATGAAATAAACCTGCCGTCCCTGGTCCATGACCGATCCAACCTCCACCACCGGGTGTTCGCGGCTCCGGGAAAACTTAACAGCATTGGAAAGGAGGTTTGCGACGGCCTGCCTGAAGAGGATCGGGTCGGCCTGGCATGGGGAAGGCTCCCGATCCTGAACATGACCGCCTTGTTATTCGGATCACTGGAGAGTTCCCGCACGAGGTCCCGGACAACTGCTCCGGGGTCAAGAATCTGTTTTTGTAACGATTGTCGCCCAAGTCTTGAAAAATTGAGGAGATCATCGATTAGCCGGCCCATATCATGGGCGTTCTGGCGCACAAGTTCAAGGTAGCGCCGGTCCTTTTCAGAGATGTCCTGAAGTTCCTCCAGCAGGATGGTGGAGTATCCCGATATCGCACGGAGCGGGGCCCGAAGATCGTGGGAGACTGAATAGGTGAATGACTCAAGGTTCCTGTTAACATCGACGAGCTGCCTGGTCCGCTCGGACACCCTCTGCTCGAGCTCGCTGTTGAGGGCCTGTATCTCGTTTTCCACCTGCTTGAGGCGTGTTATATCGTTGCCGATGGACAGGATCTCGGTGAGGTTTCCCTGATCATCCCGTAGCGGCCGGTTTGTCCATGCTATCCAGACCCGGCTCCCGTCCTTCCGGATATTCTCGTTCTCGCTTGCTGCATAGTTTTCGGGGTGGGCGACAAGATCCCGAATCTTGGCTTCGAGATCCTTGCCGGTGCTTTCAATGGCAGGGACAATGGTGCCGACCAGGTCTTTCGTTGATGAATGTGACTTTCCCGTGGCTGTTGAAGCGGAGAATTATGCTGTTTGCACCCTGTACAAGAGTGCGGTAGTTCTCCTCGCTTTCCCGGAGTTCCTGTTCCACCTGCTTGAGACGTGTGATATCGTTGCCGATGGACAGGATCTCGGTGAGGTTTCCCTGATCATCCCGTAGCGGCCGGTTTGCCCATGCTATCCAGACCCGGCTCCCGTCCTTCCGGATATTCTCGTTCTCGCTTACTGCATAGTTTTCGGGGTGGGCGACAAGATCCCGAATCTTGGCTTCGAGATCCTTGCCGGTGCTTTCAATGGCAGGGACAATGGTGCCGACCAGGTCTTATGAACCGGATTGTACCGTCAGGTGCGGAACGGATAATGACGCTGTTGGCACTTTCTACAAGGGCCCTGTACTTTTCTTCGCTCGTCCGCAGTTCGGTGATGGTGTTCTTCAGCCTGGAGACCATGGCGGAAATGCTCTCTTCCAGGCCGATCATCTCTTTTCCGAAGGGTGAGGTGATGGGATGGTCGAGGTCACCGCTGGCAATGGTGTTCACGTCCTCAATCATCTTCCTGGTAGGGCGGATGAGGTTGCGGATGGAGACAGATGTGAGGAGTGTACAAGCCAGCAGGGCTACCAACCCGAGGAAGAGGTGGTATCTGATACTGGATGCGAGCGCTTCTTTAATCGGCTGGTCCGTGTATGTGAGCTCGATGATGCGGGAGAGGTCTGATCCGTAATTATCGTTCCCAAGTTCGACAAACAGGTAGCGGGTGGTGATGCCCCGGGCCTCATCCCGGAGGGTCAGAGACGTCCGGTTGGAAAGGACGCCACCGAGCAGAGCTTTGAGGGCGGGATCGGAAATATCCACAGAAGTATCGTTGATCCGCTCGCGAAGCGTGGTCTCAAATACCCGGGCATCGACAAGATAGGGATTTGCATGCTCCACCTGGCCGATGAGGTCGTGGTCCAGGTACCCGAAACTGGCAATCGGGACGGATTTTACCGTAAGCCCCAGTTCCAGGATGTAGCGGTGATCCGCAGTCGGGTAGTAAGCATACTTCTTCATCTCCCCAGTTGTTTTTGCCGAGACCGCACGGTCCGGGTGCATGCCGTCCGAGACCCGGATCCGGTCAAGGTAATCGGCAAAGTAGGGGGCATAATCGCGGAACCGGAGTCCCAGGTCGTCATCGTAGGTAGTGGCGATGATGGTGGCATCTCCATCGATGACGTAGAGGTCCATCCCCTCTCCAAGCGCCCGCTGCACCGATTCAAGGTCCATGGCATAGGGATTTCTACCGGAACGTTCGTACTCAGCGAGAAAAAGTGGGAACGATCCCTCCATGCGGCTGTTCAGACTGTCATCGAAGATCCGGACGCCTTCCTCCTTGGTCCTGAAAACCGTGACAAGGCTTTCCTCGGTCTGGAGCTGGACCGCCCTGGCACTATCCCGCAGGGTCTGCTCTGTTGCATGGAAACTGATGCCGATCAGGCAAACTACGGCAATGGCCAGGATCGCAAAGATTGCAAGTATCAGGTAGTACGAAAACGGCCAGTCCCTGAAAGAAAATCTCCTCATGCAACCCTAGAATTTTCTATACGCCGGAGTAAAAGATACTTTCCCGGGACCTGGTGAACCGGTTCCACGAACTCTGTGCAACCTCGAGGGCTCGCTGGTTTTTCCGGTGCATGGGCGAATTTCGTGCCTTAAAGAGGGTTATGCAATGGGTGTGATACAATCTCCCCGTTTCCCTTCGGAGCCTATTTCTCCCACGCGATCCAATAAACTGTGATAGTGCATGGAAACGTAGGGAGCACCATGGGAGAGAAGGTCAGACTGGGAATCATCATCTGTGACAGGTACCGGACCTGTGCCGGAGGAAAGTGCCTGCGGGCGCTCCGCAACCGAGAGGGTGCGTTCGAACGCTACCGGGGAATGGAAGTGGAACTGGCCGGGTTTGCCACATGCAGCGGCTGTCCCGGCGGCAATGTCGAGTATGTCCCCCAGGAGATGAAGAAGAACGGTGCCGAGATTGTGCACCTTGCCACCGGCATGGTGGTCGGCTATCCACCCTGCCCGCGGATTGGATACTTCTCCCGGTTCATCCGGGAAAAATACGGCATGGAGGTGGTGGTTGGAACCCATCCCATCCCCCAGAACTACTATACAACCCACTCCAGGCTCGGTTCCTGGGAAGGGGCTTCCTGGAAGGATATCATCGCGCCGACGCTTACGGATGAAAAGACCCGGCTGGCCTACGACTGAACCCATTTTTTCCTGTAAAACTCCGATGATACCTCCTAGCCACATACCCCGCCGCTGAAAACCGAGTTGCGGTTTTCATGCGAGAATGCCGCTGGCAGCATTCTCATCCTGTATGCGTGGCCTTCAGGAGATCATACCATTGTTACATAGCAGGTGAACCCCTGTAAAAACGGGATCACAGTCAGGCTCAGGCATATTCCTCCCGTTTCATCCCTCACCAGGGCTACCACTGGACCGGTGATCACACCAGGGGTGCGGCTCTCAACAGGAGCCGCTCGTCTTTCACAGTGTAAACCGATCCATCCAGGTAGGTGACCGTGACGATGACCCGATCGGTACCGGTGGTGCCATTCAGGAGGATCCTGGTTCCCCTGGCCGGATTGAATGCCGATTCTCTCTCGGTTGTTCCATCGGAACGGATGACGGCCAAGTCTATCCGTGAAGGGAGGACTAGGCCGCTGCTCCCTTCATACAAGGCAGAAATCCAGGGATCTATTGCAACGGTATTTTTCTGTACCTGGATGCTGATCGCATAAATCGGGGGGGCGGTGCTGATCGATGGAGGATGCGATTCAGCAGGGATCGTTGGCACGGATGTTGCGATCTCTGTTGGCGGTGGCGGGGGTGGCAGGGGTTCTGGCACGGTTGTCTGACCCGGTGCAACGGTTGGCAGGGACAGGGAGTGCTCGAAGGTATTCACACACCCGGCAATAATGCATACCAGGGTGAAGAGACCGAACAGGGAGAGTAAGATTTTCATACTTTCACAATATCGCCTTCAATGATTTTAACATTCATACGGTAACGTGAATCTCACCCGCGGCATTAAGATACCAAGGTCCAAAAGAGATTGCGTCCACTCTAGGGTACGGGGACATAAGCCCATGGACGAATTTATGCAGGTTGCAATCGAAGAAGCAAGGATGGGGGCTGCCGAGGGAGGCATCCCCATCGGCGCGGTGCTGGTCATCGGAAAAAAGATTGTCGGGCGAGGGCATAACCGGAGGGTGCAGACCGGGAGCCCGACCCTGCATGCCGAGGTGGACTGCCTTGAGAATGCCGGAAGGCTCACGGCACAGGAGTACAGGCAGGCAGTCCTGTACTCGACTCTATCGCCCTGTGACATGTGCAGCGGAGCGGTCCTTCTTTATAAAATCCCGAGAGTCATCATCGGTGAGCACAAGACATTCCGGGGACCTGAAGAGTATCTCCGCTCAAGAGGCGTAGAGCTGGTCGTCCTGGACAGCGAAGAGTGTATCCGGCTGATGGAGGAGTTCATTGCCTCCAATCCGGCGCTTTGGAAAGAGGATATAGGAGAGGAATGAAGCGAGTGCACAAACAGCTTCAGGGCCTGGCTTTTGGACCGATACAGACTTGTTTATACCTTACCGGTCACCTGCAACAGGTACCTGTAAAGGAGATCCCTGCAGGCACGAGTGCCTGCCCATGAAATAAATAGACTCATCGTCCTTAAAAGTACATCTCTTCTCCTGTGACCTCCCCGGTTGAAAAGAGGGTTCTGCTCCTCGTGGCGTCACTTTCCTCGTTCCTTGTCCCCTACACCGTATCATCGATAGCAGTCGCTCTCCCGGCCATCGGGGAAGACCTTGGTCTTGATGCTGTCGGCATGGGCTGGGTCACTTCAGCCTACCTGCTCACGGCAGCGATCTGCATTCTCCCCTTTGGCAAGCTTGCCGATATGCACGGCCGAAAACGCCTCTTTCTCCTGGGAAACGTCCTTTTTATTGTCGGCTCCTTTTTTGCTGCCCTGGCGTGGTCCGGCACCGTCCTGATCGCGGCCCGGGTCGTGCAGGGGCTCGGGGGGTCGCTTGTCTTTGCGACCTCGATTGCCATCGTCACCGCAGTGTTTTCACCGGGTGAGCGGGGGAGGGCAATTGGGATCATCACCGCCACGATCTACGGCGGCCTCTCTATCGGTCCGTTTCTCGGGGGCATCCTCACCCAGCAGCTCGGATGGCCGAGCATCTTCCTGATCAATGTGCCGATAGGAATCATCGCCACGCTCGCCACGCTTGCATACATTCCCGGCGAATGGGCGGACGGAGGTAGTCGCCGGTTTGATGCTGTTGGCGCGATCCTCTACGGCCTGATGCTCATCGGAGTCCTGTACGGGCTCACCCTCATGCCTGCACCCGGTGCGATTCTCTGGATGGCGACGGGGGTTCTCTTCCTCTACGGGTTTGCCCGGTGGGAACGGGGGCATCCGGCCCCCATGCTCGATCTTGGGCTTTTTCGGAACAACACGGTATTTCTCTTCTCAAATGTCGCCTCCCTGATCAACTATGCAGTGGTCTTTGCCGTAAGCTTCCTAATGAGCCTCTCCCTCCAGTACAACGGGGGGTTTGATGCCCAGACTACCGGGATCATCCTCGTATCCATGCCTATTGTACAGATGGTCGTCTCTCCACTATCAGGCCATTTATCGGACAGGATTGATCCCCGGATCCTGGCCACCGCAGGGATGGCTTTCACCACGGCAGGGCTCGGCATGATGGCGTTTCTCCCGGAGTCAACATCGCTTATCTTCATCATTTTCGGGCTGCTGATCCTCGGCCTTGGCTACGGTCTTTTCGCACCGCCGAATACCAACGCCATAATGAGCTCCGTGGAGGTTTACAACCTCGGTGTTGCATCGGCCATGGTCGCCACGATGCGGGCCATCGGCCAGATGGTGAGCATGGCAATCGCCATGATGGTCTTCTCGTTCACGCTCGGTTCGCAGGCCATATCGCCCCTGGTCTACCCGGAGCTCCGGAATGCCGTCACCATTACCTTCTCCATCTTCTTCTTCATCGGGCTGGTTGGCATCTGGTGCTCTTATGCACGGGGAAAGACACGATAAGAGACGTTCGCTGGCGCCACTGCCCCGGCTTCTTTCCGAATGGAAAACACCACAAACACCATGCACTGAAGACATGCACAGCAGCAGTACTGGAAGGCACTGGCGGTTGGCAAAGGTCGCGGCACGGAGAAACAAGGAGATTGACTTGATAATAAGAAAGGTTTTAAGATAGTTACGAGATATGAAGCTTGAACACTGATCCTGCTTCAGTCCTGCAAATGGAATTTGGCGGGTTCTTTAAAGAAAAATGGTATGGAGACGATTCCAATGAAATATACAGGTATCCTGGCAGTCATGACCGTCCTCCTGGTCGGATTAAGCAGTGCTGCAACTGTAACTGATTACGAACTCATCCCGACCGGATCCGCGGATTTCTACAATTCCTCACTCATTCCGACCGGATCTGCTCTCTCTGATTACAAGCTCATCCCGACCGGATCTGCGGATTTCTACAATTCCTCACTCATTCCGACCGGATCTGCTCTCTCTGATTACAAGCTCATCCCGACCGGATCTGCGGATTTCTACAATTCCAAGCTCATCCCATCCGGATCTACACTCTCTGATTATAAGATCATACCGACGGGATCTGCTGCCCTCTACGACTACAAGCTCATCCCGACGGGATCTGCTGCCCTCTACGACTACAAGCTCATCCCGACGGGATCTGCTGCCCTCTACGATTATAAGCTCATCCCGACGGGATCTTCCAGCTGGTATGATTATAAGTTATTCCCTATCTGATCTTGAACGGCACAATAAATGAGAGATCAAAAAATCTCCTTTTTTTCAGAATGACTCTCAAAGGTAAAGTGATAAACGCCCTGTATCCCATTAAATAAATCCTTCACAGGTTTCCTGGCACTGCCAGGAATTCGGATGAAACAGTTACCGGTTGAACCGGGGTCCTGCCAGAATCAGTTTTGAGTGAAACAACCGGGTTTCGGCCGTTGAACTTTCATGCGGCAACAGGTGTCCTCAGAATTTCTGAAAAACTCACTTTTCTGTATGATCTGTGAACGCGTATGGAATAAGCCGGTTCCCAGTAAATGGCCCCCATAAGAGAATCTAGGCCGGGATATCATTTTCCTTCACTGTTGAGATAATACCCGGCCTCTACCATGGTGCGAGAGCATTGCCCAGGAAGCGTTAAATCACATGATTCTGGTGGGAGGTCAGGTATCTGTGGCCCAACCCTTATCGCCTCAGGAAAGACACCCACTACCATGACATCCCGCCTTCAGCTGACCGTTCTCGTCGATAATAACACACTGACCGATCGGTTCTTCATGGCAGAGCCCGCCCTCTCGTTCCTGCTCCAGACATCCGGGAAAAAGATCCTGTTCGATGCCGGGTATTCCGGCCTTTTCCTGGCCAATGCCGGGAAGATGGGACTCGATCTCCGGGATCTTGACACCGTGGTGCTCTCCCATGGCGACCTGGATCATTCGTGGGGGCTTGTCCCCCTTGTCCAGTCCCTGACAGAAGCACGGATCGAAGGCATCGCCCACAGGATCCCGGAACTGGTCGCCCACCCCCTCTGTTTCTGCCCGCGGGAAGCACTACCCCTGCTGGATATCGGCTCCATTTTCGATATAGGCGAGGTCCGACGCCAGTTCCCGCTAAACCTTTCGGGCGGGCCTGTCTGGATAACCGATCGCCTGGTTTTCCTGGGGGAGATACCGCGGAGGTTCCCGTTTGAAGAGATCGATCCTGGAAAGAGGAGGATCCGCCTGCCCGATGGCAGGATAGAGCCTGACCAGATCCTCGATGACTCGGCACTCGCGTTTCGCTCCGACCAAGGCCTGGTCATCATCACCGGTTGCTCGCATTCCGGTATCTGCAACATCACCGAGTACGCCCGGGAAGTCTGCGGAGAGCCCCGGGTCACCGATATCATCGGGGGTCTCCACCTCCCCTCCAATCGCTCTCCCTGCAGGCCCTCTATGCCTGCCACTGCACATCGCTTGCCTCAAAGATCGCCCTTGCGGAGTTCTGCCCGGTGAAGGAAGTGGGTGTGGGCCTGAAGCTTTCGTGGCCATAGTACCCCAGGACAATGGGCTCCGTGCAGCCCCTGGAGAGGGAGGAGCCCGGTTTTCCGGACGTTGATGCGCAGTAATCTTTCCGATATCCGGTAAGAACGACATGGTTTTTCGATGAGGGCAATAAGATGGCCGAGTGGATCCGGAAGGCTCGTAAGTATGTGTTAATATGGAAAGTTTCTTTTTATGCCTCTCCTGCCCGGTATCTTGATGCAAAAGCGGAGATGAGGGGTCAGGGTCGATTGCTCCATACTATTATAGGCAGCCCTGCCGGAGAATTCTAGGAAACGAACACCTGGCCATGTATCCCTCTGCCACTCTTTCGGAACCCGAAGTCATTGCCAAGTTTGAAACATCGCGTTCGGACGGGCTGTCGGTCCGCCAGGCCAAGGAGCGACTGGCACAGGTGGGGTACAACGAGATCGCGGCGCACCGTGTCCAATGGTGGGAAATCGCCATCCGGCAATTCTCTTCACCGTTCATATACCTGCTCCTGGTCGCTTCGGCCATCCTGTTCGTCATCGCTGATTACATGAATGGAGCGGTGATCTTCGGGTTCGTGGTCATCAACGTCATACTCGGGTTCACGCAGGAGTACAAGTCAGAACAGTCGCTCCGTGCCCTCCAGCAGTTCATCAGGCCAAGAGCCCGGGTGAAACGGGATTCGGGGTGGCACACCATCGAATCCCGGGACATTGTGCCCGGGGACATCATCCAGCTTGTAACCGGGGATATGGTGCCGGCCGATATACGGATCCTTTCTTCAGAAAACCTCATGGTCAACGAAACGATCCTGACCGGGGAGTCCGTCCCCGTTCCCAAGCACCCGGAGAAGTCTTCATCAGAACCACAGTCCATCCATGACAGCCATAACCTATGCTTTAGCGGGACTTCGGTTGTCGGGGGCAAGGCCGATGCCCTGGTCGTTGAGACCGGGGTCCGCACATTCATGGGGAGGATCGCAAAGCTGACAGTGGAGACTGCCCGGGAGAGTGAATTTTCCCGGTCGATCGGCCGTTTCAGCCGGTTCATCATGCAGATGGTCATCGTCACCCTGGCCTTTGTGTTCGTGGCAAACGTGCTCATCAAGGGGGAGTCGGCAGACATCATCGAACTGCTGGTCTTTTCCATCGCACTCGTGGTAAGCGTCGTTCCGGAAGCACTCCCTGTGGTGACCACCGTATCTCTCTCCCGCGGGGCACTCCGGATGGCCCAGCATGACGTGGTGGTAAAGAGGCTCACGGCCATCGAGGATATCGGCAGCATCGAAGTCCTGTGCTCGGACAAGACCGGGACGCTGACCGAGAACACCCTGACCGTCACCGGGTTTTCTCCGGGAGCCCATCCCGACCTGCTGCGGTACGCCACGCTCACCATCGCAGAGACCGGGGAGATGACCGAACCGTTCGATATTGCGATCGCGGATGCCACTGGAACAGACCATCGTTGGGAGGTGCAGCGGCTGACAGAGCTCCCATTTGACCCCCGCCGCCGCCGCAACGCGGTGCTGGCCAGAACTCCGGATGGTACCGTGCTGGTGGTTCGTGGTGCTCCTGAAGAGATTATCCTGCGGTCACAACCCGGGACCGACCGCGAAGCACTTGAGACCTGGCTCTCGGACAGGGGCCGGGCGGGGGAGAGGACCATCGCCTTTGCGGTGCGGACAATGCCCCGGGGAACCACCGGGATCGATCCTGCCGATGAACAGGATCTCATGTTTCTCGGCGCACTCGCATTCACCGACCCGATCAAGTCATCGGCGTTCCTGGCCGTAGAGAATGCCCGGAAGATCGGTGTCCACCTGAAGATCGTTACCGGGGACAGCCCAGAGGTTGCCGGGGCTGTGGGAGTAAGGATCGGGCTCATTGATGACCCGGCCAGGGTAATGGCCGGCTCAGCCCTGATGGCGCTTTCTCCAGAAGAGCGGGAGCAGGCGGTCACCGGGCACTCGGTTTTTGCCCGTGTCACCCCTGAGCAGAAGTACGAGATCGTCCGGGTCCTGCAACAGACCCGGACTGTCGGGTTCCTCGGCGAGGGGATAAACGACGCACCTGCCCTCAAGCTTGCCGGTGTATCGCTCGTTGTGGACAGTGCCGCCGATATCGCCCGCGAGGCAGCCGACATCATCCTTCTTCAAAAGGATCTCGAAGTGATAATCGAAGGGATCCAGTGCGGGCGGGAGGTGTTTGCCAATACCGTCAAGTACCTCAAGGCAACGCTCTCCTCGAACTTCGGGAACTTCTATGCCGTCGCCGTTGCCTCGCTCTTCATCGCCTTTCTGCCAATGCTGCCGATCCAGATCCTCCTCGTCAACCTGCTCTCCGATTTCCCCATGATCTCTATTGCCACCGATACGGTTGATGCAGCGGAACTGGGCAGGCCACGCCACTATGACTTAAAAGAGATAGTGCTAATCGCAATCCTGCTTGGGGTCGTGAGCACCGTGTTTGACTTTGCGTTTTTCGCAATCTTTGTTGGAGATGGGGAACAGGTATTGCAGACCTGCTGGTTCATCGGAAGCATCCTCACTGAGCTTGTCTTCCTCTTCTCCATCAGGACCCGCATGCCATTCTTCCAGGCCAGTCGCCCATCGGGGTACGTGATTGTGCTGACCGGGGTAGCTGCAGCGGCGACGATCCTGTTGCCCTACACAACGTTTGGACAGGAGGTGTTCCGCTTTGTCCCGCCCCCGGCCGGATCGCTTGCGATCATCCTTGGCCTGGTTGCCGCATTCTTCATCACGGCAGAACTGGTCAAGATCTCCTACTACCGCTACACGGGCTGATGCCTGCCCCCGGTTTTAAATCCACGCTTCTGTGAAGAGGAGGTGGCGGGCGTATCTTTACCAGGATGCCGGAGCGATGGAAGATGGATCGGCATAGCCTGCAAGCCCGCCTCTCCATGAAGAATTCAGAAAAACCCGCTGCCTCTTCCTGAGAGCCTCATCGGCAAGAGGAGTGCCCGGACTGGGAAACCATCCCGGGCGGTGATAATAAATCATCGGGTGACAGAGCTCAACCGGGCGGTTCGGTCTACCGATCTTTTGGGGTATCCATGAGTTTCCCTGGTCACAAAGACGGTTCCCCGGGTCTACTGTCCTCAACTTAGATGAGCCTTACCTGTTTTGTTTACCCTCCTGTCACCGCAGCGCCCCTCCCACCGGTTCGACCGGGAGGATGAAGGGCAGGACACCCTCTCTCCCGACAATGGCCGTAACCCCGTAGACCTGCTCGATGAGGGCGGGGGTGAGGAGCGATGCCGGAGGACCGGCAGCAACCACCCTCCCGTGGTGGAGGACGATGATAACATCACAGAACCGTGCCGCGAGGTTCAGGTCGTGGATGGCCATGAGCGCCCCGATATCCCGCTCCAGGGTGATTTCCCGGATCAGGGACATCACTTCGAGCTGGTGGCGGACATCCAGCGCACTGGTCGGCTCATCGAGAAGCAGGAGCGAGGGCTCCTGGACCAGGGCCCGGGCGATCACCGCCTTCTGACGCTCCCCGCCGCTGATCTGGGTCATCTTCCGGAATGCAAGATGGGATATCTTCAATCGCTGGAGCGCGGCGCTGACCATCGCAAGGTCAGATTCTCCCACCCCCCACCGGACGTGCGGTCTCCTGCCCATCAGGACCGATTCAAAGACTGTCGTGGCCATCCCCATCGAGAGAGCCTGGGGGACATACGCAAAATGCTTCGCACGGTCCGCAGTGCTCATGCTGGCGACATCATGCCCTCCAAAGCGCACGCTCCCTTCAGGGCTCAGGACGTGGTTGACGCACTTGATCAGGGTGGTCTTTCCGCACCCGTTTGGCCCAAGCACTCCAACGAATTCTCTCCCGTCCACCCCAAAGGTGATCCCTTCAAGGACACGGTCGTCCCTGTAGGAGAAGGCGAGATCCTCAACCTCCAGCCTCACCAGTATTCCTCCCTTCGGCGCATGAAGAGGTAAAGGAAGAACGGGATGCCGATGAACGCGGTCATAATACCAACAGGGATTATCTGCGGTGCAAGGATTGTCCGGGCAAGGCCGTCTGCACCGAGAAGGATGAGGGCTCCGACCATGCCCGATGCCACGATCAGGTAGCGGTGGTCTCCGCCGATGGCAAGCCTTGTGATATGTGGAGAGACAAGACCGATGAACCCGATGGTCCCGGTAAAGCAGATGACTGAAGCTGTGATGAGGGATGCCACCATCATGTGGAGGGTCCGGGTCCGCTCAACCTTCACCCCAAGGCTCTGGGCAACCTGGTCCCCCATTCCAAGCACATTGAGGTCCCATGCCCGCATGATGAGGAAGGGGGTGGTGACGGCTACCACAAGCGTAACCAGGGCAAGCTTCTCCCAGGACGTGTTCTGGAGGCTTCCGAACATCCAGAAGACCACGGCCTGGAGCTGTTCGGTGGTGCCGATATACTGGAGGAACGAAGATATGGCGCCAAAGAGGTACATGAGGATGATCCCTGCAAGCACCATGCTCTCGGCTGAGACCCCCCGGTACCGGGACAGGCCGTAGATGGTGGCCGCAGCAAGCGCACTTGCCAGAAAAGCTGAGGCAACGAGAGCAATCTCACCGGAAAGAGCAGTTGGGATTAAGATAATGGCAAGCGCAGCCCCGAATGTTGCCGCAGAGGCGATGCCCAGGGTAAAAGGACTTGCGAGGGGATTGCGAAGTACTCCCTGCATAACCGCACCCGCGACAGCGAGCCCGAACCCGGCCACGATTGCGAAGAGAACCCTGTGGAGTCGAAGATCCCAGATGATGGTATATGACAGCAGATCGGATGAGAAGAAACCTGGCGCGATGCCAGCGAGGACTGCAGAGATGACCTCCCCTGCAGTCAGCCCCGCAGATCCGATGAGAGTCGATACGATAGCGAGCAGGAGGATGGATACAGCCAGGACCGTTACGAAGAGGAGCCTTCTGCCCTGCATGTGGCGGTACTGGCCAGTAATCTTCCTGCTTTCCTCCTCCATGCTCTGCACTCCTCACCGCTCCGGGAAGACGAACAGGTCCGGGTTTGCCAGTTCAGGGTCGAGCCGCTGGAACTGTTCAAGATATGCGCGGTGCAGGGATACGGGGTCAAGGTCGCCTGCCCTTTCCGGATGGAACCAGCGGGCCATATAGGTCACGCCGATAAGGTACTGAGGTCCTCCAAGGATCGCATTGTGCAGGACGTATACCCTCCCGTTCCGTACGGCAGGGAGGGTGCTCCACCCGGGTCTTCCGGAGATTGCATCCCTGACCTCTTTAAAACGGGTGCTGTCCTTCCCAAGGTATCCCCCGAAGATGTAATTAACGGAGCCCACGAGCTTGATCACCACGTCGGGCTTCCGGGCGATGATTGACTCGGGATCGATCTCGGGATACTCGGCAGGGTTGTCGCGGAAGATGTTGGAGCCTCCGGCCATGGTGATCTTGTCATGGTATCCTGAACCCCTGGCCACAGTCTTGTAATCATTCCAGTTCTCGAGATATACCTCGGGAGGTGCAGAAGACGAGGAGACTGTGTCTACTCTCGAAAGAGCATCCCTGTAAAACGATACAAGGCATGCACCTTCCTCTTCCTTTCCAAAAATCGCCGCCAGGCGGGCCACGTCATCGAGGTAGGTTTCGGGATGGTAACAGTCGATCCTGAAGACCGGGACATCCGGCATCGAGGCCGTGACCCGGCGCTCGATCTCGTCGCATTCCGCTTTGCACACCGTTGCATACAAAAAGAGTGCATCGGGGCGATGCGATAGGATTTTTTCGTAGTCAGTGGCCCAGATCGATCCAACTGAGGGATATCCGGCAAACTCCGGGAAGAATTCTGGTTTTTGGGCGATGTACTTATCCACGGCCACAATCCGTTCTTTTCCGATCCCAAGCGATCGCATGGTCTCCAGGGTCTCGCTGTTCATAACTATGATACGGTGAAGCGGGCGCGTGAGCGTTATCATTTTCCCGGAGGAGTCAGTCACCGTTCGCGAGGTACCATTCCAATAGAGATACACCCATGATGCATCCTGCAGTTCCCGGACAGACGGGTCCGAAAGGGTTGCGCCAGACCTGAGCGTGCTGACAAGGGAGCGGCCAAGTTCTTCCCTGGCAATGACCCCGTCACCATTTGAGTCACCGGGAAGAGCTGCATCGGCAAGCACAACCGGGCACAGGATCAGGAACGCTGCAAGAAGAACTGCCACATGCCGTGTCAACTCTCATCCCTCCCGCGTTTCCGGGACAGTGCGGCACCCGCGAACACCAGCCCCGTCCCGGCAAGGACAGGAAGAAGAGAGGCTCCTGCCCTGGGGGTGCCGGATGTGTCCGGGGCACCGGTATGACTGGTTGTGTTGTCCACGCCACCGGATACCATGCCCGTTTCACCGGCAATGTAATCTGTCCACGTCCCATGGATTGCGCCGGCTGGGTGAATGGGCCCTTTCACCACGTAGGTGATCTCGCGCTCGCCAATCACCGCGAGATAGAGGGTCGTTTCTTCGGCATGGTACTGGTCAGGGGGCAGGGATACTTCCAGTATTTCCATTCCGGAGGGGAGGGTCTCCGTGATCCCGGCGACAGTCTCCCTGGGAATGGACAGAATTATACGGTAGGTGGAATCGCCTGCCGGCAGCACAGACCTTTCCAAAAACCCGGCAGACACTCCCGGGACCAGTATGGTCACCACGACCATAGCGGCAATCCCGGCGATGAGGTACCCTCTCTTCATACATGTACTCCTTTGACTGTGTTACATTAAATAATACTGGTTATACTTTATCTGTATCGAAAACTGGAAATAACAACTCATCATAAGATATTTCCAAAGAAATAGTATTCTGTAAGATACCAATATTTCAAATTACAATTTGTGCTCTCTCCACGAATGGCTGTGGAAGGCTCTATGGCTTTCGGAAACACTTTCTGCCATGGTACAAGAGAGAATACTCTGAAAGGTATCCTGCCGCAGGAAATGAGAAAAGAATGATCCCCCTTGAGACACACGGCCTTACGAAACATTATGGGTCCCTATGCGCAGTGGACCACCTGGATCTCTCCATTGGAAACGAGATATTCGGGTTGCTTGGGCCAAACGGATCGGGAAAGACCACCACGGTGCTCATGCTCACCACCCTGCTGAAGCCGACGAAAGGATCAGCCACGGTATTTGGCCACGATGTAGAGAGAGAGGCACAGGAAGTGCGAAATCTCATCAGCTACGTGCCCCAGGATATGGCCGTCGATATCAAGCTCACAGGGCGGGAGAACGTTGCATTCTTTGCAAAACTGTACGGGATACCACGGCGTGACGAGACTATTGACCGCGTCCTTTGGATGATGGACCTGTCGGAGCGTGCCGATGATCTGGTCCGCACCTACTCAGGGGGGATGCGACGAAGACTTGAGCTTGCACAGGCGCTCGTCCACGAGCCAAAAGCCCTCTTTCTCGATGAACCCACCATAGGGCTCGATGTTGCAGCCAGGAAGAAGATCTGGGAGCACATCCGCATTCTCAAGTCCCGGGGGATGACGGTCTTCGTGACCACCCACTATATGGACGAGGCCGAACACTACTGCGACCGGGTGGCCATCCTCGATCACGGGCTGGTGGCAGCAGTTGAGAGTCCTTCCCGCCTGAAGGGGATGCTTGGAAAGGATCTCATCAGTGCCAGGATGAGCGGCAGGATCGGCGGCAACCTTCCTGAGGGAATCGAGTGCCTTGGGGGAAAGGAGGATGGAGAGTTCGTGTTCTCTTCTGAACATGCATCCGAGAAGGTGCCGACCCTCTTCCGATGGCTCGAAGAGCAAGGAGCAGTCATCCACTCCCTCTCGGTGCGCGAGCCCACCTTCGATGATGTCTTCCTTGCCCTCGTGGGGACGGGCGATGAAGCGACGGGGTTTGATGACCGGAAGTTCAGGACCATGCTCCGGAGGCGATGATGCGCGACATCTTCTACTATTTCGAGCGGGACATGCTCCGCTGGCTCCGGGGCAGGTTCTCGGTCGTATCTGCGCTGGTGATGCCTGCCGCCTGGCTCATCTTTGTCGGGCTTGCGCTTCCAACCACGTTCACCGAGAACTACATCGACTTTATCACGCCGGGGATACTCGTGCTGACCATGCTTGGCGCTTCGCTCCAGGGGGGATCGCTCCTCATATTTGACAAGATCCTCGGCTTCCTTAACAAGTTCCTGGCACTGCCTTCGTCCCGGGAAAGCATCCTTTTGGGAAAGATCCTATTCATCACCATCAGAGGCCTTATCCAGGCAACGGTCATCATGTTACTTGCCCTCATACTCGGGGCTTCATTTCTGAATCCTGCAAGCCTGGCGCTGACTTATGGAATCCTTGCCATTTTAGGGGTTCTGCTCTCATCCTTTTCTACCGCCATCGCTCTCTCTCTTTCGGACCATGACGCATACGCTGCATTCAATTCCATGGTGAGCATGCCGCTATTCTTTACCAGCAGCGCCCTCATGCCCTACGCGGTGATGCCTGCATGGCTCTCTTCGATTGCTTACTGGAACCCGGTCAGCTACGCCATCGATGCGATAAGGGCTCTCCAGGGTGGTGTCCTTGCATGGTCACGGATAGGTGCGTTAGCTCTCCTCTCCGTGGTGGTAGTATGCATCAGCATCAGGCAGTTCCGGAAGGCTACCCTGTAGGCGCCATACCTGTCTATTCCGGGATCGAATTGGCCGGATTAACCAGGGGAATGAAGGGTGAGGGGAACCTCCCGCCCGGGCAGGACCACCGTCTCAAAGTCCCGCTCGCCATCTTCCCAGCGCACCTTCCCCTGAATTTTCCCGATCGCAAGGCAGTCAAATGATGCAGGTGTCTTTCTGCCGGTATCCTTGTTGAAAAAGGAGATCTTTGCACCCTGGGGCTCGCTGTCGATGGTGAGGGTCCCCGAATGATATTCTTCCAGGGCGAGCGTAATGCACATGTCAACCGGATCATCCCGGTAGTCAACAAGGGTTACGACCTTCGATGATGGATAATAGCCAGGGAGGAGAAGTTCAATACGGTGCTGCCCCTGGGAAAGGTTCCCGATGAATGCGGGGGTCAGTTTCCCGGTGTTGAACCCATCAACGAGTATCCGGGCCCCGGCTGGCTTCGAACTAACCTCGATGCCTGCAAGCCCTTCAGCCGTTTTCTCGATACAGACCTCTGAACCATCACTGATCGGTGCAAAGAAGGTCGTTGAATACCATGCACCATCGGAGAACACCGTCACGAAAGGCGAAGCCCCCTCAGCACTCACCTCGGAAGGGATCCGGAATACCGGTCCTTTTCCATTGACGGTGAGCTCTGCGCCGGCCCAGCTGCTCGAGTTGACAGTAAAGCGCCGCACAGCGGTAGCGCCGATCGAAAATTCTGCAGTCGCGATTTCTCCGGGTGTGACCCATACCTGCCTGCTTTCCGGGGTGAAAGTGAATGATTCTTTCTCGAGCTTTATGATGTGCATTCCACCCTTTAACCAGTTAGCCACAAACGGCGTCTTTGCGGGCACCTTCCTGCCATCGATGAAGATGTCAGCACCACTGGGATAGGAATCGATGAAGACCCCGCCTGTGATTTCCCTTTCCCGGGACCCCTGCGGGGATACCCGGGAGATATCCTCCATTTCAGTGAGTGGGAAAGCTTCTGTAATTGTCCCCTTCATTCCCGGAGAACCTTCAGGCTCCTCCTCTTCATCATCCACGGCATGAGTGGGGTTCGGGAAGCCGGGATTGCCGGGAGATGCCTCAGAGATCCCTGATCCGTGGCCCTGATTGTCTCTATCGACTGCTGAACCCGCGGTTGTTCCATAGTGGGAAGGGGTCATTTGAACCCCAAAGATGTCGAATAACCTTGCAAATACCCATTCCACGACATTCCATGGAAACCCGGCATCCCCTGCTGGAGGGACGAAGTTCCCTTGGGAGTGGGGCAGGGTCTCTTCCCACCTGGACGGTGGTTCCTGCATGTTGTTTTCTGAAGTCAGAGCTTCAGACCGGGTGCTCCCAGGTATATGGGAGTTTGCAGGAATCGGATGACCGGGATCGCTTCCCACTGCAGGTTCCCCCCGGGTCAGCACCAGCACGGCGTTCCGGTTCTCCATGTAGTCGCCTGCTCCTGATACCGGGAGGCTTGCGATCTCAAGCCGGTTCCCGGAACGTTCAAGCCAGGGGAGGACTTCGAGTGTCACAACGCTTACGCCCGATGATCCACCGGTGAGCGGGTTGTACCACTCGCCATCGTTGAAGATGACCACGTGTTGATCGTTCCCTTCGCCAGAGGCAGCACAACTCACCAGGAGCAGGGTGGCCTGCCCGATTCCTGACACGTCCAGCATACCGGGAAACTCCGCATTGGTCCGTGAACTCTCTTCGGTGGTACCAAAGCGGGGGTCCGCAAACACGACGTCTGATCCCTCGCAGATCCAGAACATGATCTCGGGGGCAGCGGGATCCTTTAAAAGCGTAATGAGCATGACCCCGTATACCGCAAATTCATGGCCGCTTCCTCCGCTGTTTACTACCGTCACCTTGCCCCGGTCGCCGGGGCAAATTACTCCCTTCAGGTCATAGGCAAAAGTCTGGACAGGGTAGTCATAGATTCCATCACCCTTCCTGTCAGTATAGGTAGCATCTGCCTTCAGCGGTTTGTCATTCCAAGAGACAACCGGCATCGCGGACACCCCGCCTCTCGTCATCGTATCATGGCTCCACGTGGTGTAGAGGTAAAGGCGCGAGAGGACAATCTCCCCTCCTGCTGGCACGGCATCCGGCAGCGTATAGGTGTGTTGCCCGCCGGATGGTATCAACCCCGAATAATCGCCTGCAATTGTCGAGAAGATTGTCCCGTTCAATGTCCCCTGCCGGTACAGTGTCAGGGCCGACCCGCGGTAACCAGATAAACCTGCCGCCTCATTACCTGTGGAATCTCCTCCGGGTGAATATCCCAGGCTACTCCCTGGCACCAGCTTCGTGTCGATCGAAACCGTCTCCCCATTGATGACCTCTACCGTCTCCTTCCAGTCATTGTACCCGGAGAGCCTGATCGTCACCTCCCGGTAACCGGCGGCGACATCGGGGATCGAGCATGGGGTTGTTGCAGTATGCTTCACTCCGTCAATCAGGATGTTGGCCCCATCGGGGTCGGTTGCAACCAGGAGAGTCCCCCGGCCCTGCTGGAGGGTGAAATGGACATTCGTGGTCTTCCCCGTATGCACTGTCACCTGCTGCAGGCCCGGGTCCCTGTACCCCTCCTTCTCCACCATGACGATGTGGTACCCTTGCGGGACCTCTGTGAGTGTGGTGTTGGTCAATGAATCCTGTTCCTCGCCGTCAAGGTAGATTGTCGCTCCCGCAGGTGCCGAGGTTACCTTCAGGCTCCCGGCTTCGGTCCCAGGGTATCTGACGACAAGGGTGGCCAGCATGATCTTGTAGTACCTCGCAGTATTGTCGTAGGTGAGGTCTGAGTCACTGCCCCTGTGGATGCTGTCGGTTACGTCATGCCGGTCAAGGCCCGCATATCCGCCCCGCGGCTTTCCAGCCGCCAGGCTGTCGCGGTTGAACTCGTAATCCGCATTTTCACTTGCCAGGTGAACCACAGTGAGTTCGGCACTCTCCCATTCATCATCGAGCGATGAGGTCGAAAAGGAGGTTTCCCCAACATAGGTCTCCCTGAGCATCTCTTCGACCAGCTCACTGTCCTCGTCATGGCCCTGGTTGACCCAGTAGACCACCCTGTCCAGGTCGCCATCATCGTAAGCCACGACTAGGGCCACCATCTTGATACGGCCGTCAAAGGTGCCGGTATAACCGGCAGGTCGGGTGGTGCTGGCCTTTACCTGAACGTTCTGGCCCCGGATATGATTCTTTACATCGTACCACATGATGTAGTCGCTCGTGACACGTGTGGTATGGTCATTCAACCTGACTGCGCCTGTCCCTCCCTCGCCAGGAAAGGTATAGGGGACGTTCAGGAGCTCGGTGGCAAGCGTGGAGGCTCCCTGTCCACCGTTGAAAATGATCTCCGCCTGTGCCTGGTGGTTATTCTGCATGTGCCCGCAATACACGATGACATAGAGCCGGGCCCACTGGACCGCAGTGTGGGCCGGGAGCGAAAACGAGGCGCTCGCATCGGTCGACATCGGGTACGCCGCGTCCACGAAGAGCCCACCTGACACCTGGCCATCGTGCACGGTCTCAAGCGGAATGCCTCCGAGGTAAGGGTCGGCGACCGCATGCGTTGCACATGCGAGGAGCATGCATAATGCCAGAATAACGATGTGTATGGTTTGCGTGGTTGTTCTCATTGTCTTCTATCTCCCTGAACGAATTGCCTCCACCGGGTTGAGCCGGGACGCGTTCCATGCCGGGTAAAGTCCGGCCAGGAGGGAGAGGCCCACCGCTAGGCCAAACCCGGCAAAAAGCAGGGGCCAGCTCACCAGTGCGATCTCGGTGTCAAGGAGTCCTGCAAACGCGTCTCCAAACCTGCTGGCGAGAAACGGTCCGCCCAGTGTATTCAGCAACCCTGCGACTGCCGCCCCCAGCAGGTCGCCAATAACCCCTCCAATGCCTCCAAGGACCGCACATTCCGCGAGGATCATTTTCATCACGTCCCCTTCCGAGGCCCCGACTGCCATGGCAATCCCGATCTCCCGGGTACGCTCGTACACCGAGGTGATCATGGTGCTTGCGATCATCAGTCCCCCGACAATTAGGGAGAGGCCGGCAAAGATGCCAAGGAATATGACCACCATGTCCATCATGCGGTTCACCGCCTCAATCTGCTCAAAAGAGCCTCTCGGAGAAAGGCCTAAAGACTTCACCCCTTCAGCGACCTGGAATACCCTCTCGGGGCCTTCAGCGCGGATAAGAACTGCGCTGAACCCCTCCTCCCCGTCACCAAGTGAAAGTGCAAGGTCAAGGTCCATCAGGAGCGCCTGGTCGTACTCATCTCCCCGCTCTCCCACGATCCCGACCGGGATCACTGTTATCTCTTCGTCAACAGGCCTTCCCCGGGCATCGTAGGATCGCCGGAGGAGAACCAGCGGGTCTCCAATGCGGACCCCCTCAAAGCGCTGCAACTTCTCCCCAAGCTCAGCACCCAGCACCACTTCAGTGGAACCCGGGGAAAACGCAGAACCCCTTAGGTACGATGGGTTCAACACCGCTCCCAGCGATCCTGATGGAATCCCCACCACCTGGACATATGTCTGCCCGCGGGTTGTAAAAGTTCCCAGTACCATGGGAGCAGAGGCTTTCACCCCGGGCAGCATCTCTATTGCAGACACCCTTGTCGGGGTGACAAGGTAAACGATATTTCCTTCAACGCCAGGGATGGCTTCAAGGAGCGTGAGGTCTGACTGGGTGCGGATTGCCTCGACTGCCTGGGTGCGGATCCCATCGCCAAGGGCAACTGTCCCCACCAGTGCGGCAACACCGATTGCGATCCCCGCCACGGTGAGGATGACCCGGATCCTCCGCCGTGAGACCTGGCGAACCGCGAGCTGGAAGAACTCGATGATGCGGTTCATGTGATCACTCTGCCGTCACGCATCTCGATCATGCGGTCTGCATAGGCTCCGAGTTCCCGCTCATGGGTGACAACAAGCAGGGTAACGCCCCGCTCCCGGTTCAGTTGGCGGAGGAGGGAGAAGATGCCCTCACTTGTAGATGAGTCAAGGTTTCCAGTCGGCTCGTCCGCAAGGACAAGGGGTGGGTCTGCGACAAGCGCACGGGCAATCGCTACCCGTTGCTGCTCCCCACCTGAGAGCTGGCCAGGGTAGTGGGAGAGGCGGTTTTCGAGGCCTACCATGGTGAGGAGCCTGGCGGCCATTTCCTGCCTCTCGCGGGGAGGCCGGTAGTTGAAGAAGAGGGGATATTCTACGTTTTCCTGCGCGGTGAGGGAGGGGATGAGGTTGAACTGCTGGAAAACGAATCCCACCCTGGACCTCCTAAGCGCAATAAGGCCGCTCCTGTTGGAATAATCCAAAGGGATACCATTGATATGCACGTATCCGCTGCTTGGCGAATCGAGGCCCCCGATGATGTTGAGGAGCGTGCTCTTCCCGCTCCCGCTCCTCCCGATCAGCGCCACAAATTCACCGGTTTCTATCTTCATGTCAACGCCCCTCAGGGCCTCCACTCCTCCAGGATAATGCCTGGTAAGATTGCAAATCTCTACTACAGGTGGGATCACGGGGCCTCCCCTCTGTAAGTCACCTGGAGAATTGCATTGCAGAGCTGGAAATAGTCCCCGTTATCACGGACTTCGATGAAATTGTCCGAGTAGCGTAGGAAGGGCCGGATCTCCCGGAAAGCGGTCCCTACCTGGCGGTTCTCATCGGCCGAAAAGACGTCAGTCCAGGACTTGCCCTTGTAGCGTGGAAAGAGGACTGACAGGAATGGCTCGATGAGGGGAGGAAGTGCCCCTTTCCCCGGGGTATTGAGAAGCAGCTGGTTCATCCCGGTGGTCTCATCCCGCGAAAACCCGGCGGAAGGGGCGACAAGGAAGAGGCAGGCCGAGTCAACCCGGGGGATGTCGATCCTTCCCGGGAACTCCACCCTGGTGGTGGCAAGCTCCGGGGGAATGCCGTAACTCCTGTAGAGGAGATCCCCTCCCTCGGCGACCCAGATCGCAGATTCCAGCGCATTTGGTTCGTTGTACACGGAGAGGATGGCCGTTCCCTGGATGATGAATGTGCTTCCATCGGAGGCGCTGTTGTTGATATCAATTGTAAGTGTATCGGCGCCTGTCTCGGGGAGCAGGTAGCTGTCCATCCCTGTGAAGAAGTCGTTTTTGCTCGCAAACCCTTTACTGTCTGCATACCTTGCGGAACGCTCCAGCAACGGACCATCGGGGCCTCCAGTCCTGATCTCCATCACAGGGTAGGAGGCGACCTGGTCGTGCCTGCTCCAGGCCCAGTACACGTAGAGGCGCTCGAACATGACCTCCGATCCATCGGGAAGAGTGCGCGAGAAGGACGCAGTGTATCCTGTTCCTGGCATCAGGGTGCCGCTGTAACCACCGTCCCCCTCGGAAAAGAGGTACCCCCCGTGAAGGTGCCGAAAAAATACAATCTGAAGCGGGAGATCCCCGGCATAACTCCCGTCCACCGGTACAATTCCTGCGATAAGGCAGGCACCAAGCACAAGCCCCCAGAGCACCTTACGGGAACTCAAATCTCGCATCGGCACGGTTGTTCCCTCTCTCCTGCTCTGGGACGACCCCTTTCTCATCAGCAATTACAGAGACCGAGTGAGTTCCTGGCATTGCATAGAGGGAGACCTCCTCTCTGATTGTGCCTCCGGCAGGGACACCAGCAACTGAAAGCACGGTTACCTTCTCCCCGTCAAGCAAAACGGTCACTTCGAATGCAGGGGTACCACTTCCGCCAGCGTTTCGTATCCCGATAGGCAGGGTATAGGTGACAAACTTTCCCGGTTCTTCCGCAGTCGCGATCGGGGCGAGCAGGGCAACTGCTATGACTGCGGAGGCCAGCAGGAAAGGGATCGCCCTTACCTTCCGCGAATACAGCCACCAGCCCAGCACCGAAGCACCCGCGAGTCCGGCAAGAGGGAAGGGAGTGGTTGGGTGCGGGGCCGCCACGCTTTCCTTGCGAACGGGCTGCCCTACTGAGACAACGAGGTCGGGCGGGGTGCCTACCTTCATGGATTTATCAGCCTTTCCCGTCAATGCTCCTTTACCGGACGCCTCGACAGATATCACATGCGTACCCTCGAGGGCCTCCCACGGAACCGCTATCGCCATCCATCCCTCTGGAGGCAGTGTAACTTCCCTACTTTCAAGCAGGTCCCCGTCAACCATGAACCGCACTGTGACCGGCCCGGAGAGTGGGCTGCCGGTGTTCCTCACCACCGCGGAAATGGCCGCATCCCCACCGGCATACGCGTTGGCCACCTCAAGGGAGTCGACCGATAGTGCAGGTGCTGCACTGTTCCCCTGACGCCTCACAGTCAGGATTGCAAGGACCGGGTGGATGTAGTCCTCTCCTTCCGGGGTTGCACCGATGGTGCTGATGTTTCCGTCGCCGTCTATGTCCCGCCCGCGCTCGAATACGAGGAGGTTGTTTTCGCGGACCATCCCGGTCACATCAAATGACTCCTTGTCCACGTACCGGGTCTCGACCCCTACTCCACCGGTCGCATCATATGACCGCTCGTTCCCTATGTCCTTTGCCCCTGGGAGGTACGATCCCGTTGCCGGGGTTGTGCCGAGGTCGTCTCCATTGAAGAGGATATAGTCAGGCTGGCCCCGGTTTGTCGCAACCAGGAGGACCGAGAGTTCAGCCTTCTTCACACCATCAGCAGGAATACCGCCAATCGGCACTTCCACTCTGTCTCTCCGGGTCGGGTTTGCCCCTGACCACCCCTCTCCATGGAGGTTCTCGTTTCCCTCCAGCACCACGTAACGGGTCGCATCCCCACCGTCCTTTTTAATCGCTGCAACCACCATCACCGCATAAATACGCCCGTCGATCTTGTTCCCCGGTTCGCCCTTGCTGGTCGAGACAGTGACAGTATTTTCGCCCGGGACAAGGAGATCGGTAACGTCCTTCGCGATCCAGTACACTCCGTGGCCCGCACAGTAGGTCCCCTCCATTATATCATCCTGCCCATGGAGCGTGATTCGTTCCATGGGCCGCCCGTTCACCGTGAACTGCGCCCATCCCGAGTATCGCTCGGTTCCGCCCCAGACCCCGCAATAGATCCTTGCCCAGTCAGGTGCCCGGTCAATAGTGATGCGGCATTCCATGGGAGGGTTGTTCAGTCCGAACTCTCCCGCGGTGACAACATCTCCCACCACCTCCCCCTGCGCAGCCGGGCGGAACGCGAGGCCTTCGAAGTCGTATAGGGCGACACAGGGATTAGCGAAAAGGAGGATGCTGAGAAAAATGCAGGCGAGGGGTGCGGACCGGGTGATGTGCATGTAGAGATAACTTACTGTGAAATTGTATTAACATTGTGTTTTTAATGCCATTTTTTTTATTCATGGTAAATACTTACAGTAGAAGTATGAACATTATAGATGATTTACACATAAAAGACGAGTACTTCATCATCAAATTTTTTTTATACAGAGAGTCATCCAGAAGCAAAGTCCCGGGAATTTGTCGTAGAGTAACTGCACAATGATATTGTCATATTTTCTTCAGAGAAATTCGAAAGAAAAACTATGGTTTTGAGGGTTGCCTTTATTGAAGGTAAATAATGGCGTTTGTAAATTAACCCATACTATATCCTGGTCATATTACTAAAAAGAAATAAAATCATAATATTTATTTGAACAAGAGTTCCAGATAGAATTACTCCTGCGGTATGCTACCCGCAGATGGAGTACTGCACATGAAGCTCCTCACAATCATGGGCGTTCTTACCCTTTTCCTGCTCCTGGTAATTCCTGGAGCTGTATCGGCTGCGGACGTGGCGGTGTCCGGCGGCATCGTGGGTGTGGGCGTTGCCTTCTTTGCAAACGAACCCGGTGTGGTCCCGGTCACTGTCATGAGTACCGGCGGGATGGACGCTGTAGTGATGGCTTGGCGAATATCAGAAATTGCGGGGAAAACCTATGAAATCTATATCGAAAAAGTTGAAATGGAGTTCCGTGCTGGCTGTTATGCTGGTCCTCAGCCTGGCACCATGCGCTTTTGCTGACGAATACGTGGGTGGAATCCCTCTCACAACCGTGCAATCCGGCACCGTATCCGGAGGTCTCTATGTGGATGCAGAACTCCCTTCGTGGGGATCGGTGGATGTCACCAAGACCTTCGCATCAATCCCTTCAATCGGTGATATTGTATGGGCCCGGCTCTATGTTTTGGTCTACGCAGGAAGCATGCAGAACAATTACCGGGGGACTGCGACCGTCTCGTTTGACGGGAATGGAGACGGGACTTTCGAGACAATTCTCGGCAATGAGGTGCTCGACACCCCTGGCGGCTACACCTACCCTGGCGAGGGGAGGGATGGTCCGATCACGGTAAATGACCACTGCAACCGGGTGACGAGCGACTACCTGATATGGTATGACGTTTCGTCCATTATCACTTCACAGACGCCTAAGGGCAGGGTAGTGACCGAAAAGATCGATAGCAGTTTCGATGGCCGGATCAAGATGATCACCCTTGTCGTTGCGTACAACGATGGGGACACCGACAAGGTGTATTACTGGGTGAACCAGGGGCATGACGTAGACTCATTTCTTTGACCTGTCTTCTCTTTCAGGGGAGATCGAAAAGGCAACTCTTGTCGTCAACCACCTGGCAAGCACTGATGGAACTTACAAGTGGAACGGGGAATCGATTCCTACAGACCCCTCCAGTGGGAATTCCCAGGGGGCATTTTCCGGATACAACATCTGGGACCTGAGTTCCAAAGTCATCCCTGGTGGGTCAAATCACCTCACGTATGACCGGACCGTGAATTTCTATAAAATCCCTCTCGCCACCCTTTCGGTGGAGCAGGTATCCTCCCCACCCTGCGACCTCGAGGTCACGCTCGTAAACCCGGTAGCCGCAAATGTCTTTGCAAAGGAACCAAACACTGTCCGCATCACTGTGAGGAACAACGGTGCCGGCCCGTCACCTGCGACAGAGGTGCGCCTCACTTCCTCCGACGGGTTTGAGGGCCGTGGCAGCGTCCCATCCATCCCCGCAGGAAAGACCACAATCGTCCCTGTTACCGATACTACCGTGAGGGACCTTGCCGGCGGAACGGTGACTTACACCGCCACGGTCGACCCCGACAACACCATCCCGGAGACCAGCGAAGGGAACAACGAGAAGAGCAGCGCGGCAAAGACAGTCCTCTACAACGGCTACAAAGGATCCCGTTACTGGGAGGGAAAAAGTGACGTTCTTACTGCCCGGACCTTCGACCTTCGGGGCAACCTCCTCTTCTCCCACGGGGACAGCGTGTATAAGGCCGGCGGCGTGGGCGGATCAGGATGGTCATCTTACACCGTGACCTGGACTGCTTCCGACATCCCACTGCCTACAGGCGCAGCTGTCCGGGAAGCGAGACTGTACGTGCCCTACACATGGGACGATGCACAGCAGGTCCCGGACCACTTCCACCTTACCTTCAACGGGAACGCGATGGCCCCCGAATCACATTATACTGACAAGAGTAACTTCGGAGGCTATGCAAACCACGTATACGGGCTGCTCGCCTACAACGTGACGCAATGGTTTAACCCGGCAGAAAATACTGCACTGCTTTCCAAAGACAATGTCAATACCAACCTCGCCATGTACGGCCTGACTCTTGCCGTGGTGTACGAGGACCCTGCTTCGGCCAGGCGGCAGGTGTTCCTGAACGAGGGCTTCGATCTTCTCGGTGCGGACGAGACCCAGTACGGCACCACGCCCGAAGAGGCAACCGCGTATATCCCGTTCTCCGGGATGACCATCACCCCGGAAGACGCAGTACATGCCTCCCTGACCACCTTCGTTCCGTCAGGAAACGGTCCTGAAGGCGATCTCCTCTTGAACGGGGTCACCATTGACACTGGCGTGTGGGATTACGGCCTCTCGACAGGGACGCAGGTTGCGGTGGATACACGGGACGTGAAGAGCTCGCTGCTCACCTCCGGAAACGAGGCAGGAATCAGGAGCACCGCTACGGGTGCAACGCCTGTGATGGCCGCATCCCTTGCCTTCCTTGTCATCGAGTATCCTGAATCTGGCCCCGTTGCAGGGTTCTCTGTGAATGTCACGTCGGGCACAGCCCCTCTGGCCGTCCAGTTCACCGACCAGTCGACCGGTCAAGTCACATCATGGGCCTGGGATTTTGAAAACGATGGGATAATTGACAGCACCGAGCAGAACCCGACATACACTTATACCTCCCAGGGCACCTACACGGTGAACCTCACGGTCACCGGGCCGGACGGGTCCGATAGCGAGGTGAAGACTGGTTTTATCACCGCTACCGGGCCATCCCACCCGGACCTCGTGATCACCCAGGTTACCACCAACGCAGACGAACTATTTGCACATGAGTCAAATACCATCAACGCAACGGTGAGTAATGACGGCACAGCAGATGCTGGTGCATTCACGGTCAGGATCAATGCATCGGGGGCAGTATACAATGTCAGCATTCCCGGACTTGACCACGGAGAACAGCAGCAAGTCCAGGTAACCGACACCACGCTTCGGACCATGGGGGATTCCGTCACCATCACTGCAACCGCGGACCCTGGCAACGCAATAACAGAGTCCGACGAGACCAATAACGCCCTCACCATCACAAAGACTGTTGTGAATAACGGGTACAAGGGCAAGCGGTGGACAGGTGGAGATGATTTGCACACCGTTTTGGTCTTTGACGGTCCATACGAGGTCGTTTACTCTGCCGGCGACTCCGCCTACCGGGGTGCAAAATGGCTATTTGCGACTGCCAACTGGACATCCACTGACCTGCCTGTCCCGACCGGGGCGACCGTTATTGACGCCCGGCTCTACCAGGGATATTCGTATAACAAGATGGGCACCGACCCTGCATTTGCCGCATCTTTCAACGGCAACACAGTATCTCCTGTCGCGACCTATAGGGACACCAAGGGGTACGGGTCCTATAATTACCCTTACGGCCTCTACGTCTACAATGTGACAGACTTCTTCAACAGCGATGGGAATACGCTCGTCCTGACCCCGGAGGGAACACCTGGGACAACCAATGATTACTCTCTCTATGGTGCATACCTGGTGGTCACGTACAGCGACAGCGCAACAACAGAGAAGCAGATCTGGATCAATGAAGAGTTCGACATGGTCTATTCGGGGTCGGCCCGGTCGGTGACGTCCGATGAGGGAACTACTTATGCGGTCTTTGCAGGGATCGACACGACCGATATGACTGGTGCCGAGGCTGTCGCGATACTCGCCAGCGCAGGGGATAATGGGAAGAGCCGTTTCTTCTTCAATGAGTACGAATACACCGGTTTCTGGAAAGATTACATTGCAACCCCGCAGATCGGGTTCTCGGTCTACGATGTAACCGATGCGCTTTCCAGCGGTGAAAACACCGCCCGGCTCCAGAGTTACGATTCCGGGAATGGCGGCGACAACATGTACGCGATGACAACAATACTCATCGTGGAAAAGAGCGCAACTGGTATCTTTGCTGATTTCAAGGCAAGCTCTAC
>JALHCK010000061.1:0-1655 GCA_022841205.1 Methanomicrobiales archaeon
TTTTTGAGAAAAACGATGAAATATAGAGTTATACGGAGAACAGGCCATATGGTTCATGAATATGGCCTACAATAGGCCTATACCAGTCTGGACAAAACGGTCTATGAATCATAGTCTACCCTCCCGAAGGAGGGGTAGATGGCCGAACAGTCCATGGTCCATGGTGTTGAAACTAAAGGTGTAGGGTTTGCACCCATCTTGCGCTCCTATTATGAAAGGTGCCGCATCGCCCAAATCATTGATGAAAACGTGACCCTGGACGCAAGAAGAAAGACCCTCACCCATGGCGAGGCTTCGGTTGCCATGATTACCGGTATCCTCTTCCAAGTCATGCAACTCTACAGGTTCGTTCAATTTGCGACCGAGACCACTGTCTTGGATGTCGTCTTTCCCCACATAAAGCCACAAGAGTATTTCGACGATCGACTTGCCGATACCCTCGATGCCTTGTTCAAGTATGGATTGGGCAACCTTGAGACCCTCATCACTCAGCACATGATCCGCGAGTTCAACATCGTTACGAACACCTGCCACAACGACACCACCTCGGCCTCTGTCTACGGCAACTGTGACAATAACAAGACGGCGGACAGCATTCGTATTACCTTCGGCCATAGCAAGAAGCACCGACAGGACCTCAAACAACTCGTATGGTCTCTATCCGTTAGCTCAGACAGTGGATTCCCCTTGTTCCAAAAGGCTTATAGCGGCAACACCGCCGATGTGACCACCTACGTGGAGCAATGGCAAAATCTGATCGACCTCCTGGGCCGCAATGACTTCCTTTACGTGGCTGACTCAAAACTGCTCACCAAGGAGAACATGACCCACATCCATGACAATGACGGATTCTTCATTGCCCCAGCCCCCATGTATGAATCTTACAAATCCGCCTTTCATGACGCTCTGGACAACCACTCCGTGGAAACTCTCCTGCCCTACAAAAAGCAGATCAACCGGGCCTTCGAAGTGCCGTTCCATGTTGAGCACAATGAAAAAAACTACCCCTTTCGCATGATCATCCTTTTCGATCACGGGCTGTTTGCCAGAAAGAGCAGCACGCTTCGCAACCGAATTGAGAAAACCAAGGCAGCCTTCAATCAGATCGAAGAGAAGCTCAACAAATACACCTTGAAGACGGAACAGAGCATCGACGATGCCTGCTCTTCCATTCTCTCAAGGTGCCAAACCAGCGAGTTCTTCAGCTACACCATTCACAACGACCCTGTCATCTCATTCAAAAACAAGAAGCGCGGCCGGGTCAAAGCAAATGAGGTGCCCGAAAAGGTCACAGTCACTCAAGACCGGTTCATCGTCACCCTTTCCTTCGATGAATCAGCCTTCGACAAAGCACTTTTCCATCTTGGCTACTATCCACTAATCACCAACAAACCCCTCCAGGACCTGAGCCTCCATGAAGCCATGATGGCTCATAAGAATCAATACAAGTGCGAGCACACCAACCGTAGGGCCAAGAGCGGTCTCAACCTGGAGCCTGTCTATCTACACACCCCTGAACGAATAGAGACCATTCTCTTCCTATTCAAAATCGCCCTCCAACTTCTGGTGCTAATGGAACGGACCGCCAGGAGAAACATTGAGCAAAGAGACCGAGGCCTGGATCAACTCATGCCGAACCGCAATGATGTCCGAAA
>JALHCK010000061.1:1759-2418 GCA_022841205.1 Methanomicrobiales archaeon
CAGCAGTTGATTCGCGAATCGTCGGCCCCTCAGTCAGCTTACTGGAACAGGTCAACCCCTAAATACAAAAACCTCCTCTCGAAAAGAGCGAAATGTAAGTTCAATATTTTGTTTCTGGTGTGCCTGTCTTTGCTATGGATCAAAGCCTGCTTTCATGCTCAGGTACTGCTGAGGCAGTTCCAGCACATCAGGGAAGCATGGATTGATGGTCTCAATGAGATGCAGGAGCTGCGACAGGCTATTGTCGAGGAGATTCAGAATGGCTCCAGCAAAACAGCAGCTTTCGATCTGATCAGGAGAGAGCTCGATGGCCTTTTTCTGTCAATACGAACAGTAAACAGGCATCTGAGCTTCATCGATGGCCTGAAAAAGGTCAGTGTGTTCCTGGGGCTTGGTGCAACCACACTTACGGTCGCGGCCATTGGTTTTAATTTCATCCACTCCGGAAGCAGCGAGAATGCGATCACAGCATTTCTCATCCCAACGTGCCTGAGTATGTTTAAGACATTCATTGCCGTTCTCATGCTTGTCCATCTTATCCTGGTGCTTTCCTCCATAGCACTAAGGTGTACCCCTTCGTCAAGACAAAAAAGAGGCTCATTTAAGGTGGACCCGCCTGGCTTCCTCTGCTTGTGAATCAGGCAGCTTGAGATACAACC
>JALHCK010000062.1:0-1643 GCA_022841205.1 Methanomicrobiales archaeon
TTTTACCGGGACTATCCGCTGTATGACCAGCCCCTGACCTTTCGCTCTCGTCTTGAGAATTATCTGTTCCTCTTTTATCTCCCCTGCATGTATCTCTATTCTGCTAGGATGAAACCATACCGGAATCCCCAAATGTTGTTTCCCTGGCGTCACATTTGGTGGTTCCCATGTTTCGTTCCTCCATCCATTGATGAGATGTCTGTAACTTGGCTGGTAATGAGCGATAATATGCCGATTACTAGGATAAAAGTCGCAAAGGCCAAAAAAATTAGCATGGTTTTTTCCATCCCAGGTAATTCTCCGTTCAGTTTGCCGTGTGCAATGTCACCATCGAATCGGAATGGATCTGGACATCTAACCCGGAAAGATACCCCTCTGCACCTTCATCAATGTCTTCTTCCCAATTATAGTTTAGAACCAAACATTTATTACAACAAATACCAATTCTATGTATGCCATGGTCTGAACAGATACCGATCCAGAAACATATGACAACAGAAGAATTGGAATCAAGAATAAAAACCTTGGAGAAAGATACGAAAATACTCAAACGGCTTTACTTTATCAAATATCGATATGAGGGAACAAGTGTTGAAGAATCAGCACAAAGAATTGGAATTACCAGGAATGAAGGATATATCTGGCAACGGAGATGGAATAACGACGGATATGAAGGAATAATTCCTCGATATGCAGGAGGAAGGCCGATGAAACTCACACCGGAAAAACTCACTCAGCTAAAAGATCTCATCAGTCGAAAATCTACTTGGACTACCGATGAAGTGCGTACGCTGATCCACCAAGAATTTGGTGTAGAGTACACCCTCAAACAAATCCGGATTATCCTGAAGAAATTAAAGATGTCATATGGAAAACCATTCACTCTTGATTATCGTCGACCGGAAGATGCGGAATCACTCTTAAAAAAACCTACCTGAAATAAAACCTGGAGTGGTGATTGGATTTTTAGACGAAACATCACCACAAACTACTGCAAATACTCAACGATTCTGGTCCACCGGTCATCCGACACTGATAAAGAACACGACGAAATTTCGGGCTAATACCTTTGGCTTTTATTCCATCAATGGCAGTTCAGTACTTGAATTTCATGAGCATTCGAAAAAGGAGGATGTATGCGAGTTCCTGCAGTCGATTCGGCACATGAATCCCGAGGGAGATATCGTGATTATTCTTGATAATTTCCGATCTCACCATGCCAATAGAACACGCGAAATCGCAGAAGAAAATCGGATACAACTCGTATTCTTACCCCCTTATTCTCCCGATCTGAATCCGATTGAATTCATTTGGAAAAGCATTCGACGAATAATCTCAAGGACATTCGTGCGGGATCTTGAACATCTAAAACAGATCGTACTCGAAGGCTTCAATAAATTTGGTTGCTCATTGAGCTTTGCTCAAGCATGGATAGCTAATTTTCTTGGGGGTAACTGTTGTATTTTTAGTTAGGTTCTTGACTATAAATTCCACATTCTGTAAATTCAGATCTTTCAACCGCATATCATAGAATGTCGTGTCACCCCGGCACTTCTGAGTCGCCATCGACATAGTATCCTTCAAGAGCGCAAAAGACCGCATCATTCTGGTAACCAACACATCCAGACCAGTTCATGGTCGAA
>JALHCK010000062.1:1666-2111 GCA_022841205.1 Methanomicrobiales archaeon
ATAACCCTCCTGTTGATATGGGACAAACCATGCCGCGCCAGTCCAGTCAACAAAGAAAATTCTCATGGTATTTGTAATTCAAATGACATACACATTTACCATACCCGATTGGTGATCTCCCTGAGTCAATTCAATCCACTGAAGAGAATGAATAACCAGAGTACAACAAATAATGCTCCAATAATTAATTCCCGGAGAACGCCCCGCGCTGCCAGGTATCCTGCGCCACCCGAACACAGTACAGAAGCCACATAGCGTCCAAGTCCTAACAGGACCTCTTTTATTCCAAGGTAATGAACAACATCAATGAAACCGGGAACATAGAGAAAAGTGGTAAGAAACATACCAAATACCGCAGATTCATATGGCCTTCTGGTGAGCCACCCATAGAAGAGCGGCGCAGATGCGACAAGGGCGATTAATATGGTTTCAACGATGTCCCAGA
>JALHCK010000063.1 GCA_022841205.1 Methanomicrobiales archaeon
GAAATTGCAAATGTATTCAATAGGAATAATATCCCTTACCATATTGTTACCGGATTCCGCGGTGAAGAATTTATAGAGCATGAACTGACTGGCTGGATCAAGGCTACCCGGGTTGCCGAAGCGCTGCGATCCACCAACATAGGGATCCTCGGTCATTACTACGAAGGCATGCTCGATGTTTACACCGATGTGACACGGATGGCAGGCACCTTTGGTAGCCATTTCAGCCTAATCGAAATGGACGATCTAGTACGGCTCCGCAGAAATGTCACTGCTGCCCAGGTCCAGGGCAAAATAGCTCAATTACGCCAGGAATTCGATGTAGTGCCTGAGTGCGAGTTGTCAGAATTGGAGCGAGCTGCCTCAACATCCCTTGCTCTGGACGCTCTGGTAAAAGAAAAAGATCTGGGAGCTCTGGCATATTATTACGAAGGTCTGCCAGGCAGCGAATATCAGGATATCGCAACCTCGATGATAGCGGGAAATACACTATTGACTGCACATCATGTGCCGGTTGCAGGAGAATGCGAAATAAAGAACGTAATTGCAATGAAGATCCTGGATCTATTGGGCGCTGGGGGCTCGTTCTCGGAGTTCTATCTGATAGATTACGAGGATGATGTGGTGTTATGGGGGCATGATGGCCCTGCCCATGCTGCTATTGCCGAAGGCAAAGTTAAGCTCGTACCCCTCCCGCTTTATCATGGAAAGCCTGGTAAAGGCCTCTCCATTCAGATGAGCGTTCGACATGGCCCAGTTACGCTCTTGTCCGTAGTCGAAGACGCTAGAGGAAAAGTATTTCTCCTGACTGCAGAAGGCGAGTCGGTATCTGGACCGACTTTGCAGATTGGCAACACCAATTCGCTATTTCAGCACGAGAATTCTCTCAGGCTTGGTCGAGACAGGGACCAGCGCATCATTGTGCTATTGGGCTAGGCCATGTTTCGGATGAGATCGAAAAAGTGGCCACCCTATTTGGCATTGAGTGCCACCGGATCTGTTGAAAAGGAAGGTATAATGGCGGACTATATTCTGGAACTGAGACATATATCGAAGTCTTTCCCCGGCGTCCAAGCGCTCAAAGATGTTCATTTTCAACTCAAACCAGGGGAAATTCATGCACTTATGGGAGAAAACGGAGCTGGAAAGTCGACTCTCATCAAAATCATAACCGGTGTATACCAGCCAGATCAGGGCGAGATATTATTTAATGGGCAGCGGATCCATTTTCGAACTCCTACAGACGCTCAAAAACTTGGAATTGCTGCAGTTTATCAACATGTAGCCTGTTTCCCCGATCTCTCTGTGCTTGAAAATATATTCTTAGGCCACGAGAGCTTCGATCCAATAACCCGCAAGATCAACTGGCGCGAGCTAGGCAAGAAAGCCGAAGATCTGCTTGAAAGCCTGGATGCCGATTTCAGCGCTTCATCCACCATGGGAAACCTCTCGATTGCTCAGCAACAGATTGTTGAGATAGCCAAGGCTCTCTCTGTAAACGCTAAGATCCTTATCATGGATGAGCCAACTGCCCCGCTATCTCGTCGAGAATGCGAAGACCTCTATCGAATTGTTGAAAATTTGCGCGACACCGGTGTATCGATAATCTTTATTTCCCATAGAATCGAAGATATGTATCGGATAGCCGAGCGGGTAACGGTTCTCAGAGATGGTGCCTATGTTGACACTTGGAAAGTACCCGGCCTCGAACAGACCAAGTTGGTACGGGGAATGGTGGGACGTGAGATAACTCAATACTTTCCTTCGAGACACATTCAAATCGGAGAAGAAATATTCCGAGTAGAAAACCTCTCGCGCACTGGATTTTTTAAGGACATTTCCTTCTCGGTTCGTCGTGGAGAAATCTTAGCCTTGACTGGCCTTGTTGGTGCGGGACGAACCGAAATCTGCGAAAGCATATATGGTATCTCACCTCGCGATTCAGGCAGATTTTTCCTCGAAGGAAGAGAAGTCTCGATTCGGTCTCCGGAAGAAGCTCTGGCTCATGGTATTGGATATCTGCCCGAAGATCGGATGAAACAAGGGCTTGTGCTCGACTGGGATTTGGTTCGCAATATAACGCTTGCATCGCTTAAATCCTTCTGCCAAAGAGGATTCATGAAGAATGACCAGGAGCGAGAAATTGCCGCACGCTTGATAAGCGATCTCAAGGTAAAAGCCGCTCACATCTATGTAAAAGCCTCCACGCTCTCCGGAGGAAATCAACAGAAACTCATCGTAGCTAAGCTCCTCACTTCCAAGCTCAAGCTGATTATCCTAGATGAACCAACAAAAGGGGTCGATGTTGGCGCAAAAACCGAGATTTACCGCATAATGAATAAGCTCGCGGAACAAGGTTACGGTATCATAATGATTTCCAGT
>JALHCK010000022.1 GCA_022841205.1 Methanomicrobiales archaeon
CTCGCTGATGTTAGTGGTTCCCTTCCTGAGTTCAATCTCATGGATCAGGTCGCGTAACATTAGGTATTCCTCCACGTTTAGCATCCTGCCACCCTCTGTGCACTGCACTGAGTGGTAGCGGGGTGGGGAAAACTATCCCGCCCTAAGTGGGGAAAACTATGTCGCCACTTTCATCGGTAATGCTGGATGGGTACCTATGTTTGAAAATGGAGATGGCGAAGCACAAAATGGCCATTTTACCATAGGGGACGATTGGAGATATATTGATGGTGTTGATATTGCTCTCTTCGCTGGACATGGAGCATGGAATTGGATTAGATTCATTGAACCCAATGTAGCATTATTCAACACATGCGAATGGGGAGATAATGATCTTGAGTGGATATTCCTTCATGGGTGTCATACCACACAGGAGCTATTTATATTTAAAAGTTTACCGAACTGGGCAATGAATGGAGTTCATCTGGTTTGTGGATATTGTACTGAAGGATGGGATAATCAAGACGACGGATTCAATCTCGCTAACTATTTAATTACAAGCCATACTGTTAAACAATCATGGTTCACAGCTCTTGACATCACTGAACCAGAAGGAAGAATATTAAGAGTAATTGGTGAAAATCCGGCTTGCGGAAATGATTATATCTGGGGTGAAGGATCGGTAATTTCAGATCCACCAGTTGACGCTACTGTCAGTTATTGGTTATATTATTGTACCGGATAGGAGATGAGAAAAATGAAGAAAATGACAATGATATTGGGATTTACAGTTATTATACTGGGAATCACTGTCGTGGTTGTTGGAATACCCTATTTTCAATCCTCCATGGAAGGAAAATACGAAATACCTTCTTTCCCGCAAACCATTGGATCAGAAGGACGCTATGTCCTTGCTGCAGCGTATCCGCTTGTACACGATTTGTATCCGGTATACCAAACAATCCCGCTTGGTACCACAGATGCAGAAGTGAAGCGTATCAGCAATATAGCTGGTGTATCGACAAATACAAAGAAAACTGAAATAACGAGTGATATTATTGAAATCTCTGATAATTCAAAAGAAACTGCTGCTGATTTAACGTTCTATCCAAATTCCGGGACATATAATTACAGAATTCCTGAAAAATATTATCCTTATTCCACGAATGCACAGCCAGATATTCCCTCTGATGAAGATGCTCGGTCCATTGCGACGAAATATCTTTCTGACCGAAACCTTCTTCCGGATGATGTGCATTTCGAAAGAGTGAGCATTGGATCACAGTACGGAGAATATTCCCCGACATCAAACATAGTATATACTCTGACGAAACATGTTCTTTTTGCGAAGGAGATTCAGGGCATTGCTGTGTATAATGCAGGTATTACAGTGACAATTGGGGAAAGAGGCGAGGTCGTTGGAATTACAAATTCTGTCCGGGAATTGGATCCGAATCCAGTCCGCTATGTGAAGATTATTTCTCCGGAAGAAGCATACCAAAGGTTACTTTCCAACGATCTAATCATGAAACCAATGTCTGATGATTCGAATGAACTTGTGGTAAAATACATATCACTAGGCTACTGGATGGAAATTCCAACCCGTGCCCAGAAATATGTATTGCCAGTGTATGCATTTTCATGTATAAGTGTTCGTGGTGATAAAGAAGAACAGGTTATGAGATATGTATCAGCGGTTGAACCGTCTGAAATGCAATATTTTTCGTAACTCATTTTTTTCTTGCCGAACTGATATCAAAGAAGAAGAGAAAGTAAAGATGAATAATAGAATGGAAAAGAAGGAATTCGTATGAATAAGTACATAAGAACTATTGCATATATCGCGATATCCGCAGTTTTTTTCAGTTTCTTGGTGTTCCTCATCACCAATTCGTATCATCATGAAATTCCCTATTTCGGAACAGAAAGGTATGATGCCATCTTTTTTTTCCTTGGTTTGATATCATGTGCGGGCGTTATCATATTTCTTTATTCTATAAAGAACGAGGTCCAGATGTGGTATCTCGGACTCCCGCTTCTCGTTGCGATAGTCGTCGTAACCCTTTCATCCCTTTTATCTCCGATGTTTCCAGAATATTTCGGATATCCTTTGGATGGCAATGCAACGTTGTTCAATTTACTTAATGGACAAATTATGCCATTTTTTCTTGCACCCTTCAGTGCACTTTTTTTCTATTCACTCAAAGAGATGAAACGCGATGTGAGAATACTGATCCTGATTTCTATCGGTATTAGTATACTCTTCTCAGGAAGTCTCTTCATCGAGATCCCGATGCATGACGTATCTGGGTCATTCCTCATATATTTAGTAATAGGAATGCCCTTAATCGGTGCCGAGTACCTCGCGACGTGCGCTGGTCTTGGGATACCTTCACATATCCAGATTGGGTGACTACCAGGTCTCTCAATATTTATCGAGAAATTGCTGATGACGATGAAACATGCACCGGCACTGGCTTCTGCTGTGTTCTTCTGGTGGCCGATACTGCTCTTCTGGGGATTCCACTCTATTTTATGGATTGTTATTTTGATTCCTACCGGCATGGTTTCTTTTGTCGGCTCGGTGCTCCTTTTCCGGGAGTCAGTAACTGATTCGACCCGCCGGTATCTGAACCTTCCATTCTGCATGGATATCCTTACTGTGCTTGCAACCGGACTCCTGAGTTTTAACCTCTTGGGATCATTTCCCATGGGACCAAGCGGAGAACTCTGGGCTTTTACACTTCTGATGCTCGCTCCCTGCTCAGCAGCAGTATTTTACTCGATTCCGAAAGGCGGGAGGGTCCGGGAGACATCGATGTACCTGGCAATCATTATCAGCGCATACTCTGTTATCACAGCAATTTTATTACTCTACGGGGGTTACCTTCCAATGTTCGGGTTGCTGTATCTCTACTGGATGTTCGGGATGCCGATCATCGGCGTATTATTCCTCGTAAATGTGTGGTATTGGCCTCACACAACCACTGAAAAAACCATCAGTGAAAAAGGGTAAGGTTTCATTCCTGCCCCATATTTTTTACCAACAATTGCCCAATTACCCAGGTTCGTGAGGCGAACGGACACCGTTTTCTTATGGCTGCGATACAGGTGATAGAGATCCCGGATGAAGAACAGGGGTGGTGCAGGGGTGCACCACCAGCCTTCCCTCTGTGATGCCTCTTGGGAGAGGCAAGAGAAGATAGGAGAGGGGAGATGAAGGAGCCACCGGAGCGGTCAGAACCTTACGCCGGCTTCTTTGTTTCTATTGCTCTTTCAGTTCATCGCCGGAATTTAAAAATAAGGGATTATGTTTGTTTGAAAATTTATGATCTAGGGTATAGTGGCAATCTAGCCCCTAACTTTTTTTTGATCTGTATCAATAATCATAGTACATCGAGACAGGTTTCCTTTCTGTTTTATGTGTATCATTTGATAATTTCGTGTTTTAAGGCCAAAATGGATATTTTTTGAGCCGCCGCCGGGGCGTCCTTCGGGGGCGGCGGGGTCAATCGCATATCAGATGTAAAATCCAGTGCCTGCACTTTTTTCACCTGGATTTTAGTGAGTGGAATCACTCAAATTTTTCGTCGTGATTTGTTTGCGAAATTAGGGGTAAAAATAATACTTTACCCATTATCTATTATAAGCAGCGCATTCCGGGACCGCAATAGAGCGAACTTAAATCATAGTCATCGGGGAGACCGGGTCCAGGGATATACGAAGATGGAATATGAGCATTTATCCATGAATTATTAATGACAGGGACAGATTCGGACTGAACTATATTTCTATTCAAGGCTGTTTGAAATGAGAATTGATTGGATATGATTGGATTTGTAAATGATTTCGTTTGAACCGGTAATGATTTAGAAGGTGTTTTAAAAAAGGAATATTGTTCACTATATCCGAACATGGATATCGAAGTGATAAGAGCGACAACAAGGAGTAGTGATCCAAATATTCGGATTTGATTAAATGACATGGTGATAAATGTATTTTTTATTATATATAATCATCTCCACATGTCTTTAAGAAGGACTTTCCCAGTTTGTGCATCAATAACAACAATACCTCCATTACTATATTCCATTTGGTCAAAAGAAATAGACTGTAACTCTATCCACTCATGTTTAATTATGACTGTCCAAGTTAATGATTGTGTCCCGGGTGTGATATATTCAACGCTCAAATAAGCTGGGATTGATTCACGTTTTAAGTATAATTTTGGAAAACAGGTAAGGGCATATTCAATTGCTTCATCTTCAGTGATCTTGGGGAGGACTGATACCTTAATATCTCTCTGAATTCCTATATACGATAAAATTTTTCCAGATTCAGGATTTACAGAAATCTGAACAATATTGGGGGTTCCTGTAGATTGAATAAATTCTCTCCATATAAAGAGGTATTCTATTCCTCCATCTCCATGATCAATTAATTCAGCATTAATAAGCTGGAAATTTTTTTCTGTGAATCTATTATAATGATCAATCGCGAACTGCTGCGCCTTTTGTTGCGCATCATACTGTGTTAATCGAACAGTTTTTAATTGATCGGGTGATTCTATAAAAATTGCGCCTTCAACTCTATTTGATTCAGAATTTATATAATAAAAAGAAGTATCAGATTGATAAATCTCAAATGTTCCCAAATTTGTAGACAGGTGTCCTATCAATTGCATATCAATATCTGAAAGGTTCGTAAATTTTTCAATTGCATCACCTGCAAATTGTTTTTCGTTTGATTCAAAATCATTATACGCCATCACCGATGTAGTTACAATCACAGAGACAGCAATCAACCAGATAATCTCTCTTTTTTTCATTATTATCACCTAATTCCCATATCTTGCAGGTTCTAATTTTGTTTGCCAGTTCCCAGCAAGAACCCAACTTTCAAGACCACTATAGTTACCAGTTATCGGGGGATATAATGCAGTTTCATAGGTAGCAACATAAGCGGCGGAATATAAATTATAATTATTATTAGTATGATACCAGAATCGATTGTTCCAATAAATTGCCTTTGAATTAGAGATATCATCCCTAAAACCGATTGCGTTATCGACTCCTTTATTTTGCGACATGGTTAAAAAATTACCATAAGTAGCATTAATTTCAGCGGAATGGCACATTGCATATAATATGAATAAGACATCTTCTAATTCGCCATTATTAAAGTCTGATAAATAATAAACCCCGGGAACTCGGTCTCCAAAAACCGATGTTTGTATCAAAGATAATTTCTGAAGATCCGCTCGGACCGAGTAGTCCGAGGGCGATCACGACGAGCACGCAGATTCCCGCACTACCCGTATCCATACAGGTGGTCGTGATACCCCCAGTTTTTTTGCAATTATCATCGCATCTTCTCGCGTATTCTGTGGGACGACGGTTCAATGACGCTAAAGAATGGCAGGAATCTTCAATTATCTCTCTTCCACCAGAAATGGTAACTCTAGACAATGAACATTGGATCCGACTGGCAAGAGATACACAGACATATAACTGGAGTCCTTATGGCGCAGTAAGACATCTTTACGATATGTTTTATGAAGATGATGATGGTGATTATTTAAGAGATTGGTTTTTAGTAGAACAAAATGTGGATATGCAGCCCGGTTGCCAGATATGGCAAAATGGTTTCGAAAATGATTATTTATGGGTATACAATGATTGGAAATCCGTATGCCAGTTACAAAATCCAACACTATGGGATCGTGATCCTCAAGGAAGCCATACCGGAGAGTTAACAACATCGTTCTCTATTTCGGGAAATCAGCAAGGACCGGGATTTGCTTTCACATGGGCGTATCACCAACCGAATGTCTACAGATATGACTGGACCGATCTAATTAATCAAAAAGCTCAATGGGTATTACAGTTTGATTGGTTTAGTCCAAAACGCACGACTGAAGGCTTCCAACCCGCGAGCTCGTGTCGTGTAGATATGCCATCCGCAGCGGGTAGATATGATTTGACCTATCTATATGCACAGGCAGGTTTCAAAGACATATTGCAATATCAAGGATACGTATACTATTGGTGGAAATTGTGGGTTGATTACGCATAACTATATTAGTTCAATTACCATAAGTTCAATCAAGGATGATTGTTGATGCGCCAGAAAGTGAATATTGGACTCATCGTTTTTTTCATTGCTCTGATTACTGCTGGTTGCCTCACCGTGAATCCTCCAGAACAACAAATGCCATTCGAATCACACGAAAATTATTTTACTTCTTTGTGGGATACCACACTAAACAATACCGGTGTAGATGCATCATCTGCTCATTTTCAAAAAGTTTGGTTTGATACGGATGAGCAAGGAAATATAACGTCACTTCTTCTTCTCTTTACGGGTAAGAAAAACGAGGAAACATTTCTCTATCATATTGAAATCAATCCGATTGGTATGATTACCACCTATCATTCAAAAATCGAAGACCTTGATGGAGAAATTGTTCCTGTGAATCCTGGAGAAGTGCTCAAAGAAATGGATACTATCAATTATACGGCATTCACACGCAATGCCACGCGATTGAGTGTCCGTTGTATTTATAAAAAGATGAATGCAGAATATGCAGCGAATTCTGGGGATTTGTTCATTTTAAGATATGGATCTTTTATTCCCATCAAAAGAATAATCTTCGATGAAAAAAATCCATATTGCCTTATCGATATCTGTAAAATTGATCAGGACGCCCCTCCATTACTGAAGAACGAATCAGTTGAAGAGCAGCACGTTTCTCCTTATTTATCACCGGGGAGATGTATCACAGTGTTCCCTTTTCTTTGGGTAGAGAATAGTGCCAAATCAGTGCTGTATTTCAAGAACACCTAGAGAAAATACGATAATCGGTAAAAAAATCCCTCTATTTATTCAACGAATCCTTAATTTCAGAAAAAGAGGTTCTACTTTCGCATCCCATGAACAATTCAACGGAAATAATCTAGAGAACTTGATCATTGACAATTCAGAATCTTCTCCCTTCGGGGGAGTCATTCCCCGATCCCTTCATGAGGCCGTACTCGATTTCGTAATACCCGCCGCCGCGGTCCTGGTACGAGAGGTAGTAATGCGTCTGGCGCTTCTCCTCAGCCTCCTCAATCTGCCGGAGCAGGGTGGTCTGGTTCGTAGCGTCATGCCCGACCAGCACCCACCGGCGGGTCTCGTCGCTCATCTTCCAGGAGCGGGCCGGGACCGCCTCGGGTGGGGTCGTGACGGTTTCATCCTTCGGGTCGAAGAAGGCCACCACCTGCCGGGTCTCATTCTTCGCCTCGATCTTCTGATATCTCTGCCAGTACGCCATGAGCGCCGCCACCAGGGCGACGAACATCTCAATGATCTGCACGAGTTGCTGATCCATGTCGGTCTCCTTGCATGATGCGGTCGTGCTCTTCGCGGAGCTTTCCCACCTCCTCGCACATCACGTCATACTTCCCGATCTTCTGGTAGATGACGAACAGTGCCGGGTAGATAGGCAGCACGGCGCCAAGCACAATCACAATAATGTCTGCATCCATCGGACTCCCTCCCTCGCGGACAACGGGAGCCCTGGTAAAAGGGAATGGTGCCGGAAAGGGGAGGAGGGGGCTCCCTATCCCGTTGTCAGAGAACGGCTCACGCCAGAGCGGGCACCGTGTCGGCCCAGGCTTCGATGACCGCAAGGATGCCGTCGTCGCTGTAGGAGGAGACGCGGATCTGGTCCCGGGTGAAGGTCACGTAGTAGGTCTCCCCGGAGGGGTCGTGACACCGCAGAGCGACAGAGTAGCTCTCCCGCTCCTGGTCGTTCACCGGGTCGCCACCCATTGCAGCGGTCATCTCGGCGTCGGCCAGGATCTCGCTCTTCATGGTTGCGAAGGCTGCGGTAGACGGTGCACGGACGGTCACGTATCCAACCGTCTTGGCGTCATCATCTTCGTAGATGACACGGGCGTTGTAATACTCCCGGGTCTTGGTGACCGGGTCCATGGTTACACCGCCCACCTCGTATGAAGTGCACCCGAAGGGGTTGGTGCTGATGACGGCGGCCACTACCGTGTTGAGCGCAGCGGCATCTGCAAACGGGGTGGTGAGTTCACGAACGGCACTCTTGGTGACGCTCTGTTCAACAAAATCTGCCATGATTGATGCTCCTGCCCTTGATTGAGGGCTGTGAGCAGGTGGGGTGGAGGATGGTGATAAAGTTTGAGGGGGGTAGGGGAACGGAGCGAGAATTAATTAGGAAATGTAAAAGGGAGTGATTTGAAGAAGAATGAAATTACTGATTCTTGCGGTTGGGTTTAATTAAAAGGCTGCAACATCAATGACACCACATATCGTACCATTCGATCTTCATTGGTAGAATCATTTGAATGGTGATGGGCTCATTTCGGAAGGTAGGAGTAAAATTACAGGAAAATTTATGTCAATTCAATCGAAAGGACACATTATATGATTCAATTTTTATAAACAACAGCTGCATCTGCTGAATTAAGGAAATTAATCGTTAGCTCGCGGGATAGGTTGTATCTTATCAGCCCATATCTCCAAATTTCAAAGAATCTAAAACTTCTCATTCAACAGGTCGAAAACAGTAACCCATCTATTAGTATTAAGATTGTCAGCCGGAAAGACAAAATCAACGCTGATGATATGAGTTTTCTCCAGAACTTAAAAAATGTGAATGTTTCCGCATTGGACAATTTACACGCGAAATGCTATCTCAACGAAAAAACGGCAATAATCACTTCAATGAACTTGTATCAATACTCTCAAGAGAATAACTGGGAAATGGGAATAAAAATTGAAAAAGATGAAGAACCCACCCTTTACCAAGAAATTTTCGAATATGTTGAATCAATCTTGGCAGCGAGTGAAAAATACCAAATAACGAAGGTAGATACCCCACAACCCAAAAAAGAAGCTGTTCCTTCTAAGCCACAACCCAAACCGACTGTGAAGGAAGTCCCGCAAAGAGCGAACCAGGGATATTGTATTCGGTGCCATGCTACAATTGTCAACGGCGGCGTAGCTTTGTGCACTTTCGGCGGTCTAAAAGTGTACACCTGCTAACCCTCAAGGACGTACTTGAGGGGCGTAGCAATGTTCACTGTGCGACTTGCATCATCAGGGGCTGAACATCAGCCAGATCGCCCGGGAAACTGGGTACCATCGAAACACCGTGCGAAAATATCTTACCGCCCAAACTATGCCGGCATCGGCTTCCCGCCGACCACAACCCGGTAAACTCGATCCCTACAAGAGCTACATCCAGAACCGTATTGCCGAATACCCCTTGACCGCCGCCCGGATCTTCCGTGAGATTCAAGAGATGGGATTTGACGGGCAGTATACTATCGTCAAAGACTATATCCGGGAGATCCGGTCACCCACGAGTGTTCCGGCGGTTTACCGGTATGAGACCAAACCCGGCGTCCAGGCACAGGTGGACTGGGGCGAGTGCGGCCATCTTGAGGTCGATGGACGGCAGAGAAACCTGTACTGCTTCAGCATGATCCTCGGCTATTCCCGAATGCGGTATGTGGTCTTCACCCTCTCCACGGATACCCCCACCCTCATCCAGTGCCACCTCGATGCCTTCGACTACTTCGGCGGGTACACCGAGGAGATCCTGTATGACAACATCAAGACAGTGATCCTCAAACGGGCGCTCCGCGCCCGGGATCACCGATGGAACCCGAAGTTCGAGGACTTCTTCACGCATCATGGGTTCATTCCCCGACCCTGCAAACCCTACTGTCCCCAGACCAAAGGAAAGATCGAAAACACCATCGGTTACGTGAAACGTGACTTCCTCCTCGGAGGAACCTTTTCATCGCTTGACGATATGAACCGGCAGGTTCGGCAGTGGTGCAACCGGGTCAACGCCGAAATTCACGGCACCACCCACGAGATCCCGGTCGATCGCCTGCGTCAGGAAAATCTCAAGTCCCTGATCGGGATCCCGCCCTACCTGCTCCGACGTGAGGAACACCGGAAGATCTCGCGCGAAGCGTACCTCTCTTATCGTGGCAATCGCTACTCGGTACCGCACCGATACGCCGGGAGAGAGGCTATTCTTGAGATCCAGGGCGATCAGATGACCATCAGGGTTGGCACTGAGACCGTCTGCTCGCATACCGTCGTTCCCGGGCATACCAGGATCATCCGGGAGGGGGAACACTTCTCCGGCCTTCTTGCCGAGGCCATGCGGTGCAATACGCAATCAGGAGCGGCCTCACGGCCGCTCTTTCGGCTGATCGGGCCTGAGGTCGAACACCGACCTCTCTCGGTCTATGAGGGGCTCTCAGGGGAGGTGCGGCCATGAGCGCTCTGATCTACGAGCGGGTGCATGAGAACCTGAACCGTCTGAAGTTGACGACGTTCGAGGTGCTCCTGGATAACTATCTCGAGATCGCTGCAAAGGAGGAACGATCGACTCTGGAAGTTCTTGACTATCTCCTGGATCAGGAGGTGAAGAGCAAGGAAGAACGCGCTCGTGAGTTCCGGATGCGGTTGGCCGCGTTTCCAATGGAGAAGCGGCTCGATGACTTTGATGCCAGTTTTCAACCGTCACTGGATCCGGCAGTGATCCGGGATCTGGCGTCGCTACGATTTGTTCATCATGCGGAAAATGTTGTCTTTTTAGGGCCGCCGGGAGTGGGGAAAACCCATCTTGCCCTGGCTCTCGGCCATGAGGCGGTGAAGCAGGGATTCCGGGTCTATTATGCAAATGCATCCAGCCTCATCGAGCGATTGATGAAAGCAAACCGGGAGAACAAACTCGAAGAGCGGATCAAGGCGCTCACGAAGTTTCATCTCCTGATCATCGATGAGATGGGGTATCTGCCCTTCAACAGCGAGGGAGCTCATTGCTTCTTCAGCCTGATCTCCCGGCGGTACGAGAAGTCATCGACGATCTTCACTTCGAACAAGTCGTATGGCGAGTGGGGGGAGATCTTCGGTGATCATGTGATCGCCGCGGCAGTGCTGGATAGGATTCTCCACCACTGCACGACGGTGAATATCAAAGGGGACAGTTACCGCCTGAAGGAGCGGCGGAAACAGGGGCTCTTTGCGCACACGCTTCCGGGGTGAGAGGGATAGATTTATGCGCCCAGGTGTACACTTTTATTCCGCCAGAATCTGTACACTTTTACACCGCCATTGACAATTCGATATGGGCAAAATTTTCAGATCCGGAGTATAAAGAAAAATATTGTCATGCATGTGGTAATCCAGTGCCGCCCAAGGAAAGACCAATTACCTACGAGAAACCAATCTGTTACCCTTGTTTTAAGAAAATCAATTGATATCCCCTTTTTGATGCTTGAAACCAATTATTTTTATCCTTGCCAATCTTTCGAAAGTTGAATAACTCTCATCATATTTTTTTCTCAATTTTCCACCTACACACTCCCCACAAACACTGCTGCCTTATCCATCACCCGGCATGTATTGTATCCATCCTCTTCTCCAAAGAGAAGAGGTATCGAATGATTCTTCACTCCTCACGCCATGAAATTTACATATTAAGGCGTTCGCATGGAGGCATCATCACAGGTCCCGGAGGCGATTCTCAAACTCGTCGAGAGATATGAATTTCACCAGGTTATGTATAAAAAAGGTGAATACAACGAGACACGACTGCGTAGGGAGTTTCTCGATCCATTCTTTAAGACACTCGGGTGGGATGTTGATAATACAAAGAGCTACTCGGAACTCTACAAAGAAGTTACACACGAAGACCCGATTCGAATTCGGGGATCCACAGAATTTATCGATTACTCCTTCCGGATCGGGGGCTCCCGGAAATTTATCGTAGAAGCAAAGAAACCGGCAGTAAATATCAAGGATGACGCCGGTCCCGCTCTCCAGATCCGCCGGTACGCCTGGAATGCCCGCCTCCCACTCTCCATCCTGACCGACTTCGAGGAGTTTGCGGTTTACGACTGCACCAAGAAGCCGATGCCGGGTGATTCTGCCTCCACTGCCAGGATCGCCTATTTCACCTACAAAGAGTATCCCGAGAGGTGGAACTGGATCGCCTCTATCTTCTCCCAGGAGTGCATCCTGCAAGGCTCCTTTGACAGGTTTGCCACTGAAACGAAGGGAAAGAAAGGGACCGCCACTGTCGATGAAGCCATCCTCGCTGATATCGAGGAATGGAGGGATGTGCTTGCGAAGAACATCGCGCTCCGGAATGCGACTCTCTCCGTCGATGAGTTGAACGTTGCGGTCCAGAAAACCATCGACCGCATCCTCTTCCTCCGCATCTGCGAGGATAGGGGCATCGAGGAGTATGGGTGCCTCCAGAAGTTACTCGAAGGACAGGAAATATACCCGCATCTTGTGACGTTGTTCCACAGGGCTGACACCCGCTACAATTCCGGGCTCTTTCACTTTAATGCAGAATCCGGGTGGGACGAGATGCCGGATAGCCTCACTCCCGGTCTCACCATCGACGATGCGGTCCTGAAGAAGATCATCAAGCGGCTGTATTACCCTGAGAGCCCCTACGAGTTCTCGGTCATCTCCCCGGTCATCCTCGGCCAAGTCTACGAGCAGTTCCTTGGGAAAGTAATCCGGCTCACCGCCGGCCACCAGGCAAAGGTCGAGTACAAGCCGGAGGTGAAGAAGGCCGGCGGAGTCTATTACACCCCGCAGTACATCGTGGACTACATTGTCAATCACACGGTCGGAGAGCTGGTGAAGGACAAGACACCCCGCGAGGTTGCGAAGATCCGGGTCCTCGACCCTGCCTGCGGGTCGGGGTCGTTTCTCATCGGGGCGTACCAGTTCCTCCTCGACTGGCACCTGAGTTGGTACATCCACAACCTAGTGCCGGTCATCGTCGACAAGTCCATGACCTCGCCCGAAGTTCAAGCACTCTTGCCCGAGCCTGTCCCGAAAACAGGGAAGAAGAAATCCGCAGGGGATACTTCCCTCCCCATCTACAAAACGGCAAACGGGAGCACGTCCCGGGTACGGAGCGACTGGAAACTGACGATTGCCGAGCGGAAGCGGATCCTGCTGAACAACATCTACGGCGTGGACATCGATACCCAGGCCGTTGAGGTGACCAAGCTCTCGCTGCTTCTGAAGGTGCTCGAGGAGGAGAGCCAGGAGAACGTCTCGAAGCAGCTCAAGCTCTTCGAGGAGCGGGCGCTGCCGAGTCTCCACCAAAATATCAAATGTGGGAACTCACTGATCGGGACTGATATTTACAGTGATGTGCAGTTTGCTGCTGATCCGGAGTCAGTGAAGCGAATCAATGCGTTCGACTGGGACCGGGAGTTCCTGGAGATCATGCAGAGGGGTGGGTTCGATGCGGTAATCGGGAATCCGCCGTATGTGCGGCAGGAGTCAATTAAGGAGCAGAAGGGATATTTCCAGACACACTATGCGACCTATCAAGGTACTGCCGATCTCTACGTGTATTTCATTGAGAAGGGCATCTCCTTACTCCGCAAAGGAGGACTCTTCTCTTACATCGTCGCCAACAAGTGGATGCGGGCAAATTATGGAAAGCCGCTGCGGTCCTGGCTGAAAGGGAAATACATTGAAGAAATCGTCGACTTTGGAGATCTCCCTGTATTTACGACCGCCACGACCTACCCCTGTATTATCCGGGTGAAGAATGATGGGCCGGGAACCTCTTTCCACGCGGTATCCGTTGAAAATCTCTCATTTACAAATTTGAGCGATTACGTGTCACAATATAGCCATGCTATCGAGATAAAAAATCTTGATGAGAGTGGATGGACTCTGACAGATCCGAAATCCCAGGGATTATTAAAGAAGATACAAAAAGCCGGCAATCCTCTCGGAGATTATGTAGGGGGAAAAATTTTCCGGGGGATACTAACCGGTTTAAACAAGGCATTTATCATCGATCAAGCAACGCGTGGAAAATTGATATGCGAAGATCCGAGTAGTGCAGAAATAATTAAACCCTTTTTAGTGGGAAAGGACGTTAAACGCTATCAATCATCTGATAATAAGGGAAAATATCTGATATTCACTCGACATGGGATTGACATTTCAAAATATCCCGCCATTTTGGAACACTTAAAGCAATTTAAAAAAGAATTGATGCCAAAGCCCAAAGATTTTGTAGGGGATTCATGGCCGGGACGAAAACCTGGGGCATATGAGTGGTATGAAATTCAGGATACTATCGATTATTATCAAGAATTTGAAAAACCAAAAATATTCTTCCCTGATATTGCAGTTAAACCGAATTTCACACTTGATGATTCAGGATTTTTTAGCGCAAATACCTGTTATATGATAATTGTAAGGGATCTCTATCTTTTAGGCCTTTTAAATTCAAATTTATACTTATACTACTACCAAAAGAAATTATCACTCATCAGAGGTGGTTATCTCAGGTTTTTTTCACAATTTGTTGAACAAATCCCCATCCGCACCATCAACCTTTCCGACCCTTTCGACAAGGCCCGCCACGATAAAATGATCGCCCTCGTCGAGAGGATGCTTGCCCTTCACAGGCAGAAGGCCGACGTGAAGACCGATCACGAGAAGACCCTTATCGAGCGGCAGATCGAGGCCACTGACACGCAGATCGATGCCCTGGTGTATGAGCTGTACGGGCTGACGGAAGTGGAGATTAGGATCGTGGAGGGGGCGGGGAAATGAAGAGAGAGAGCACGCCTCCGGTCCCGGTCACAGAGTCCCGGATCCTGTTCTACCAGTCGGAAGACGGGACCAGCCGGATCGAGGTCAGGCTCGAGGAAGGGACCGTCTGGCTCCCCCAGGTATTGATCGCGGAGCTGTACCAGACAACAAAGCAGAACATCAGCCTTCACATCCGGAACATCTTCGACGAGAGTGAGTTGCAGCCGGATGCAACTGTCAAGGAATACTTGACAGTTCAACATGAAGGATCGCGGGCTGTCCAGCGCAGAGTGGCGTATTACAACCTCGACATGATCCTCGCCATCGGCTACCGGGTCCGTTCCCACCGGGGGACCCAGTTCCGGGTATGGGCGACCGAACGGCTGCGTGAGTATCTGGTCAAGGGATTTGTCCTGGACGACATCAGGTTGAAAGAAGGCAGGAGCATCGGTGCCGATTACTTCGACGAACTGCTCGAACGTATCCGGGACATCCGGGCATCGGAGAAACGCTTCTACCAGAAGATACGTGACATCTACCGGCTCGCCATCGATTATGACCCGAGGGCAGACACCACCCTCGCGTTCTTCAAAACCGTTCAGAACAAACTCCACTGGGCGATCACCGGTCACACTGCTGCTGAACTTATTGCTGATCGGGCAGACGCACGAAAACCGAACATGGGGCTCACGAGCTGGAAGGGTGCAAAAGTCCGAAAAGGGGATGTCACCGTCGCGAAAAATTACCTCAACGAGGAGGAGATACGGAACCTGAACCGCATCATCACAATGTACCTCGATTATGCAGAGGTCCAGGCCGAACGCAGACAACCGATTTACATGAAGGATTGGGTCCAAAAACTTGACGCATTCCTTCAGTTCAACGAACGGGAGATATTGACAGGGTCCGGCCAGGTCTCAATGGAAGTCGCAAAGAGGCTCGCGCTCGAAGAGTATGTGAAGTTTTCCCGGCGACGGATTACAGAGGACGATGAGGAGGCAGAAGCAGAGTTCGAAAGGACCGTGAAGGAATTAGAGAAGAAAGAGCAAGAATAACTTACCCCATGTTTCCCTCTTAATTTTACATCGTATAGAAAAAAGCGAGTCCCTTACAAAAATTAGTCAGGTTTTTCCTTGATTATTTCTTCAAGCTCCTTTTTTTATGTCTTATTTTGTCACAATCATGACCCTAATCGGATTCAGATCATTATGAACATAATGAAACTTGCTCTCGATTTTTTCAAGGCTCTTCGCAACTTCTGATAAAGGATTTCCTGGTGGTGGAATTTCACCAAAAAGTGTGAAATCGACGATAAAATTTTGAGTATAGCTCTTTTTCAGACTATTCTTATATTTCACAGTGATTGTAATGGGATTCTCAATCTTCTTTTGATAATTTGATGGCATCCACGTTAAATAGAGTTTGATTCTTTGATGTGGTGGAAAATATGCGATCCCATTTTTGAATAATCCCGTTTGTGATAAAAACCGATTGTGAATAATCTCGAAGTCTGGCACAGCTTCAAATTTTACATCATATGCAATTCCAGATCCCACGTTTTCAATAACTAAATCCATTGTTAAATTATCAAAAAGATCCATTTCCGTCATGAGAGAGATCAGGGGTTGTGCCAATTTCCATGATAATATTGCATACACGGTTGTTGCTATTGCGGTAACGCAAAGGAAAAAAAGCGAGAGCGTTTGATAAATGTCCATATCCAGTGAATGCTCTGGTTGTTATTTAAATTTTGACCGTGATATTTTGAAATAATGTCCTATTTCTTATTATCCTTCCACCTCCTCCCTCCCCACAAACACCGCTGCCTTCCTCGCCCTTCCGTCCAGCACATCCAACACCCTCGTCAACGGGGATGTGTACAGGAACTGCTCAATCAAGAAGTTCATCGCCTTTCCCGAGGCTGACCGCTTCGCCGCCCCCACCTGAGTACCATTTGACAGCAGCAGGACCGGCACGGTTTCGCCATCCAGGACCTCGGCCACATCGACGAGCGGGATGCAGAAGCCGCGGTCGTCCAGGTCGGATCGGATCACCAGGTCGTCATCCTCGATGTAGAGCCGGCCGCACTTCTCGAACGGCGACTCTGTGTAATTCGTTACATTCCAGCGGGAGAGGTCGACCGGCTCCTCTTGCAATTCCGGCTCGCTCTCCGACGTGATGGAGATGGGTTCGACCAGGATCCCGGATGGGGAGCTCTCCGCCAGGACCGGGGCGGTCCCGGTCTCCGGCTCCTCTGTCGCTGTCCACGGTACCGCCTCCCGGATGAGCAAGGTCTGTCCTGACCGGATCGTTTTGGATTGCTTCCTGTTCCGGTGGTAGTGCCGGTTGTACTTCCGTATCAGGTCTGGGTGGGCTGCCCGGTATGCCTTCTGCCGGGCAATCTCCTTCTCGCGATGCGCGAGGTAATACCGCTTCCACTTCGGCAAGGCCTTGCGTTTCTCCTCGCCGATCATCGCAATCAGCCTCGCGATAGTAACGGTCCGGCGTTCCCGGCTGCCTGCATCCGCAGGCGGATGAAAGAGGATCTGCATAGCCCGCAGGTCGTAGACGAGCATCATGGCCTGCCCTCCGTGAGAGCCGAGATCTCCGATTCGACCAGGTAGAGCTGATCGGAAAGTTGCGTCATCCTCTCCTGGATGATGACCCGCCGCTTTTCCAACTTCTCCAGCCTGGTCGCCGGGTCGGATATGCAGAGCAGGCACCTTGAAGGGGTCATCCGCTCACCTCCCCGTGTGCCTGGGCCTGCACGGCCCGCTGATAGCAATACTCGCAGAGCTTGGTATCGGTCCCGCGGTCGATATACGCGGCCTTGTCCAGCTCGCAGATAGTACAGCGGCCTACGGTCGCTTTCAGGCGTTCCATCCGGGTAACATCGAATGTGCCCGGGAGGATGGTCGCGTGCCGCTGGGCCCGCTTCTTTGCGCCCTGGTAACATCGCTTGCAGATTCGGAGGGCGGTCTTGTCCTTCCGGCCCCTCCGGTCCTCGGTCAGCTTCTCAACATAGAGCGACCAGGTGCTCCCACAGACATAGCAGGGAGTCTTCTCCGGGATGTCGAGCGGCTTATAGTCCCGGGCGTTGATCTTCGGCCGTAAACCGGATGACTTTGCAACACTTCCAGGAATTTCCGGTGTTGAAGCATTCTGTTGAAGTGGCAACGGGCCACTTTCTGAAACGGTTTCCTTAATTGCGGGAGAATTATTGGGATCTGGAGATAGCACTTCAATAATTCCAGGATCACAGTGACAGGCAGATGCACATGCACCCCCCTCTTTTGGTTGCTGTGTTTCTGGAGATTTGTTGAAGTGATCATGAGTACATACATAATTATTATTATTAATAGGGTTATTTTGAGAATCAGGCTCGTTTAATTCATTTCCAAATACTTCAACATTTGATGCGTCTCGATGGAAATCATCGGGATTTTTTGAAGTCTTTGAAGTGTCATCACCATCATTGTCCAGCCAGACCGCACCGCCTGCACACCACGATGCAAAGATCTCGCGGTCGAAGGTATAGGCGTTGGTCCTCCTCCGCATCGAGACGCCGCAGGCCTCGTCATCGGTCACGACCGTCCGGTCACAGTAGGAGATTGCGGGGCACTTCTCCAGGAGACCGGAGTAGACCTTGCCGTGGGTGACATGTCCGTGGATGCACTTGTGGATGTTCCCGCTGGTCAGGCCGGAAGCCTTCTGGAGTATCGGGACCGTGAACTCGGGCCACTGGTGGCGCTGGATGACAGCCAGCAGGTCGGCCTCCCGCTTGGTCAGTTTGGTCTCCTGCCCCCCGGCGGTCCCGTTCAGCAGGCCATAGAGCCGGGTCGCTTCCTGAAAGTCCTCGAGCGTTGCTATCAGGCAGACCACCGGCCCGGCCCGCTGCTGCTCCCGCTGCATGAACCGGAGCACTGTGTTCGACTTGATCAGGTCCAGCAGCATCTCCGGGTTCCGGCGGTTGGCAGCAGCCTGGAACCTGATCCGGGCAGAGAACGGGATCACGACGTGAAACCGCTGCTGCCCGACGATCTCCCACATTGCCCGGCAGGCCATGGCTTCGGGCCGGTCCTCGTCAGTGCAGACCGGGAGAACCCGGTCCCGGGCGAGGATGCGGGCTAGCACCCTGGCATCCTGCTCTTCGGTATCGTCGATCCAGCAGGTCAGCATCCGGTTGAAGACCTGGTCATCACCGGCCCCTTCCACCTTCGCCACCCACCAGATGCACCGCTCGGGGATGGTGCAGATCTGGGACCGGCGGTCCTTGCTCACCGTCCGGTAGATGAATGGCCTGCGGAAGGACGTGGTCACCCCTTTCAGGATCTCGGCCATGTCCTCGGAGAGTGCCCGGTCGTCAAGGACAATCACGCTGCCCGGCTGCAGGTCTTCCAGGTAGAAGAGGGCCTTGTTGCTCATCGCCCCCTCAAGCCGCAGCCGCTCCGGGACCTGCCGGAGCATGGTCGCAAAGGTGTGGCTCTTGCCCTTCCCGCTCTCGCCGGTCACGGAGACATGGAGGCCATTGGTGTTCAGGACCGACCGGGAGGCGAGCGACATGATCATGCATTCGGCGACCACCTCGTCGCCTTCGTGGTCGAGGGCGAAGGTCCGGAGCATCGACTGCTTCGGGTTGCCGTGATGCAGGACCGCAAGGGCTTCCTCGCGTCCCGGGAGCTCGCCGAGGTTGATCGGTGGAGAGGCCCCGGTCCGGGATCCGGAAGGTGGGCGTGCCGGAGGCCCCCTGCTCTTCTCCTTCTGAGGCTCGAACTTCTCGCGAAGTTCCTTCCAGCGCTGCTCACCGCCACCACAGGAAGCGTGGTGGCATCCTGCATAGATGGCCCCGCTCGGAAATTGAATTGCGAACGCCCCGTCCCGGTGGGCGCCGGAGAACGGGCATTCGTCCAGGATGTATAGCGTTCCGCCCTGGTAGGGCTTCTCGTGGGCGATCCCGAGGCCATGGCGAATGAGCCATTCCCGGAGATCGAGAATGTTTTTATACCCCATCGTTTCCGGTGGAGCGCACGGTAATGCTTCGGCCAATTGACGTAATGCTTCTTTTTCAATGACATCCACCTGATCAACACCTGTTAGCACGAGCGATTTTCGGTGCGGGCGGTCCTCAGTGTGATCACCTTTTCGCGAGACGGTTCCGTACATCTTCCAGATACGGGCCGCGTTGAAGTTCGCAGTGTCCACAGTGACCGCGCTGTTCGAAAACATGGTATCCAGCACCTCCAGGCACCGCTTCACCAGGTCGCGGCTCTCCTCATCATTCGGAAGATTAATCCGGTAGAGCAAGTGCGCCCCGTTGCCCGAGTCGGCCATAACAGGGTCCGGCCACCCCCGCTCCCTCCCAAGATACGCGGCGATCTCGGCGGCCCGGACTATCGCTGCCTGGTGCTCCTCGTCTGTCGAAGAGACCCCGGATGGCCTCACCGGGTCAATGTCGATGGGGAACCAGCGCCGGTGGATAATATCAGTGTCAGCGGTCGTTGCGTCCTTCTTCGAGAGCCGCATCTTGATGCGATTCGCCCGCCGCGAAAGGAGCGCCGGGTTCACCTCGTTCAGGGTGACGTAGATGCCGGCGGTCCCGCTCGCGTCCAGCGGAGCTATCGCTTCGGCCAGGGCCTCGGGGTCATCGAAGTACCCCGATGCCATCCCCTCCTCGGTAATCGCACGGACCTCAATCACCTGCCCGGATTCGAAGAGGAGGGAGAGTGCCCGGGTTATCTCCTCGGCCGCCATGTGGCATCACCGGGGGAGATCATGCAGCAGATCGCGGTGTCTTCAAGACGGTGGCCCTCGACAACACCACTGTCGTGCAAGCTGTTGAGGCGCACCGATGAGGCGATCATAGCTCGACCTCGGAGATCCCGCCGACAAGCACCTGATAGCGGTGCCACCCTTTCCGGTCGGTGTAGACCCACAAGTGGACCTCGCAGTTATCCGGGACCGACTCGGACCGGAGGCGGTCGATGTCCTCCTGCCAGAGATGCGCTACTTCGGCGGCCCCAGCCATCGCCCTCCGGGTGGTGACCACCCGGATGAGGAGGGGTCCCCTCGTCAGCTTCCATGCGACCAGGTGGACCGGGGCGTCGGGTTCACTCGACCGGACCACTGTGAATCCCCGCCGGCGCAGGTCTACACGGGCGTTGTGCTCTGCGGTCCTGGCCCGGCCGCGGTCAACCCGCTGGTCACGGGTCTCCGCCTCATTCACTCTCATCCTGGTCCGGCTCCTGGTACTCGGGATTCGCCTGGCAATGGGGGTTCGGGCATGGCTGGCCGGCCGGGAGGGTGCAGACCATCGTGGTCCACTTCCCGTTTCTCCGTGCGGAGAAATATGGGCACTTCTTCTTTTTCGCCATCACTGGCCCTCCCAGGTGCCGCGGTTTTGGTCCAAAACCTCCCGGTGCACGGGGAAAATGAAAATTCGGGCACGCATTTCCTTTCACCCCATTACCGTGGACGTAACCTTTTTAGTCCCTGGGGGGAAGGATAAGCTAAGCTCCCTCGTGATGTCATAGCTGTGGAAGGCGGTGTCATTTATGGGGGAGCCCACTATTCTGCGCATACTCTCTCCTCGTCGATGATTGTGATCAGTCCCTGCTCTGCAAAGTAATCGCCAAGGCCGGTAAACCCGGTGTGGCGCTCATAGGCTTCAATAGCCCTGCGTCGAGTGCGAATCGGCGGCATACAAGAGAGAGGAGGATGATGGTGTTTAAAAATTTTTACTAGGGGGACTGAATGTGACCCTGGAGATCCGTCGCAAACCGAACGGGACCGATGGAGGATGAATGGGAATGAAAAGGTCGTATAGAAGCAGAAGACAGAATCGGGGTTGATAATTTCAACATGATGGGTATCGCTTTGGCGAAATATTCATCAATGCTGTTCCTAAATCTCCCCCGTAAATAGGGAATATTATGGGATTCATGGATAAATTTCTTAAGACAGTTGATCTTTGGTTACCCGACGAGCAACAGGAACAATACAAGAAAGAAAAAGTTTTCGAACAATACGTTGCCGGCTTGTTCAATCTCAAACGCGAGTATTTTGCAATTCATGAATGGACAAGGGATAATTCAGAGAAACGCGAGGGTATATTCGTTGAAACCGATGCAAATCCCGATTTTGTCATCCGCTATAAGCCCACCAATGAGATGTTTGCCGTTGAATGTAAATGGCGTGCGAATCCGGTGAAAAGTAATCGAATCAACGACTGGGTTATAAGATGGTCCCGGCCGGCCAAAATCTGACGAACCTGTGACGCTGGTGTTTACTGTACATGCTGAAATTGAACATGATCCTGAATTCATACAGCAGGAAATGCAAAAATTGGGGAGATTTGTACTTGCGACCAATGACCTCGATCTCCCTCCTGATACTCTCCTTGAATATTATAAGGGTCGGGACGCAGTGGAACGGGGATTCCGGTTTTTGAAGGATAAATCGTTCAGAGCTGCTGAGATATTTCTCAAGAAAAATTCTCGGATTCAGGCCTTGGGCATGATCATGGTGCTTTGTCTTTTCATTTATTCAATGGTTGAATTCCAGTTGAGGCGAGCACTGGAACGTACCGGAAAGACGGTGATTAGCCAAACGAAGAAGCAGAATCAACGCCCGACATTGAAATGGGTCTTTTTCCTGTTCTGGAGGGTGAGGGAGTACTCTGTTCTGGTGGAAGGGAGAAGGGTACCAAAAATTGCGAATTTAACTGATGATTTACGGAAGATACTCGGTTTGCTGGACCCGCCGTATGAAAAATGTTATTTTTGAAATTCGACCTGCGGAATATGGGTAAATATAACCCCCTCTCTCAAGTAGAATTTTTTCATTGAAGGATGACCATCCAAATTCAATATTACTCACTTCAAGAGCCTCTCTGCTAAATGTACAACTGATAATCAATTAAATCGAGGAAATAGACCTGAAGAAACCGTTAAATTGATCGTTCGGATCTCAAGGATCCAAAATGGTTACTCTTGGATTATGTCATAGACATAACAAATTCTCGACTCGTCAAGCAGGCCATGGCGCGTCATGGTGTGATTCCTGTCGAGAGAGCAGGCACAATAATCAGGATTCTGTTCATTTCAATATTTTCTCTCTGGATATTACGTTCCTGTTGAGCGAGTTGGGGAAGAGAAAGCGACTTCGACAATTTGCGCGGATATCAGAACTACCGTCTGCTCAATCCATCTATCAGTTCATTGGCAAATTTGAGGAATATCAATTCATTCACCTGATATACTGACATCTTGAATTCCATGTGTCGACAGCCTTCCCGTAGAAAATTCCGGAAACTGATTGTAGATGGTTCGGCAATCACATTGGACCTCAACATATTTCGGACAAAATTCAGAAAGAAAGACCTTCTGGACCGGGATAATCGGTGGGGTTTCTCAAATACGCGGGGATACTATCTTGGATTTAAACTCACTCTCGTTATCGAGTACCCGAAATTACTGCCCTTATGCGTCCTTCTATATCCTGGTTCGCCTAATGATTCCTCACTGTTTGAAGAGATCATGGACGAACTGAAACGTCGGAGAATTATTCATAACCGCGATACAGTCATCTTCGACAAGGGGTATTTGTCGACCAAGAATTATCAGCTCGGGGTTCTGAAATACCGAACAATCCCGGTCATCTATCCGCGCAGCAATTTCGATATCAAAAAGGCTTTCTCGAAGTTGTGTTATCCGCTTTCTCTTTATTCGCGTCACGTCCAGAATGCAAAACAGATCTATGAGAATCTGGTATCCATCCTCGCACGCGAATTACGTCGTTGGGAGGATTTTCTTGAGATCCCATCCACCATCGAAGACTTCTTCAAATTGGTGAAGGATGCACTGTCCCTTAAGTTATTACACCGATATTCACGGAGAGCTGTGCTAAAATTCATCTGTATCGATGTACTTTTAGCCGGGATCATTATTCTGACCGGCTTTCGGTCAAAGAAGCAAATACAGGCTTTGGCTGAATGGTGATTCTGTGAGGGGGGTAATTTTAAATATTCTAGGTCTAATCATGCCCTGTGAATACCTATGAATGGAAAAATAGCCAGGATCGCCATGGTGGCGCTCCTGATTTGCATCATCTGCGTCGTTCCAGCCCTTGCCTCCCACTGGGAGACATATTGGCCCCCATGGGTGACGAAGACCAATACTACTTCTGCGACCATCAACTGGCGGCAGGGTAACGACTATCCTAAACATTATGGAACATTAGCGTACGCAAACGAGAGTTATTACCATCAGCATAAGTCATTTGATAAAAAAATACAGTACCTGGAGGAAAGCAAGTATCATAATATCGAGCTCACCGGTCTTGAGCCGAATACCACCTATTACTATCGGGTGGAAACTTATGAAATGCCAGACTATTACGACATCCGTTCGTTCCGGACTTTCCCGGTCAGCGGGCCGTTTACATTCGTCGTCATCTCCGATTCACAGAAAGGCCACAAGTATAGCCTGGATCAGCGGTACCATGTAGTAGCCCAAGCGATTGCAAAAGAACCGGACGTGCTCTTCATTCTCCACGGTGGAGACTATTATGGATTTGATGATGTGGGAGGGTTCGCAGAATTCTTCCATTATTCCATTGAGATGCTCTCGAACACGACCATCTTCCCCTGCATCGGGAACCATGAGTATCACGACCCCGATAATTCAGACAACCCGCCGACGAATGCCGATCATTATAAATGGTCCTTTGACATGCCCCTGAACTACTCCTTTGACTGTGCCGGGATCCGGTTTATCGTTCTCAATACCCCGGACCCGGATAATGCCAATGGTGATGATCCCCACACCTCCAGCAAACTTGCCGAAAGCCAGGTGCCCTGGCTCAAGCAGCAGCTGGACAACCATATGATCGGGACCTTCACCCTGCAGCACCATCCGATCTGGGATTATGGGAGGACCGGGATAAATCCTGATTTTGAATCATGGGAGAATCTGTTCCATAAATACCCGATAAGCGCGAGTTTCGCGGGCCATACCCACAATTACCAGCGGTTCGATGTAGACGGCATCCCCTATTTCATCGTCGGCACTGCAGGGGGCAGGTTTTCTGACCTGTGGGACAACGAATCGTATCCTGATTGCTTCAGGTTCGGTGAGACAAACCGTCTGGGATACCTGAAAGTCATGGTAGACCCTAAAAATAAAACCGCGACAGCACAGATGATACTGGTCGCTGCCACCTGCTGCCTTGACTCTGCGGATGATCCCATTGTCTTTGACAAGCCGGTCATCAAGGAGACGATCACCTTCCCCCTCCGTGGCACAGGGACGGTTCCCGAACCAACGGAGTTCCAGGCCGACTTCACCGCTGCACCCCTCTCCGGTTCTTCACCATTGACTGTCACCTTCGCCGATGCTTCCACGGGCGACCCGGTGTTGTGGATCTACAGTTTCGGCGATGGGTTTACCTCCAGGGAGAAGAATACCATGCATACCTATCACACTCCGGGTACCTATACCGTGACCCTCGCCGTCATGAAGCTCGAAAATGGTGTCCTGGTCCGGAACACCACGGTGAAACAGGACCTGATCACCGTCGGCAGAGAACCTGGATCCGGACTTGCCGCCAACTTCACCGCTACACCCCTTGGGGGCAATGCACCCTTGAGCGTTACTTTCACGGACACCTCGACTGGCGAACCAACATACTGGAGTTATACATTTGGAGATGGGACGACCTCGTCATCGAAGAACCCGACCCATACCTACCTGGTGCCAGGGCAATATACCGTTAAACTTACCGTCCTGAAACTTGATAGAGGAACTCTCATAAGAAACACGACGGTCCACCATGATCTGATCAACGTGGCCTAGGATTTGCGGCTCATCCTCATTCTTATTTTTTCACCATGACATCTACTTATGATAAGCGCAGGTCATTTCATCAAAAGGTCAGAACCTACTTTCGGAACCACTGTTCAGGGGTCAGACCGGTATATACCTATCACCCCCTTTGGTGACTATTCTGCCCCGACTTCGATGGCCATGGCCTCCACCGCCCGGCCCTGTTTGTGATAGATCGTGGTGCGTGCAGTCCAGGTCCCCTCACTCGCCGGCATCCGGCACCGGCTCCTGGTAATCAGGGTTGGCCAGGCATCGAGGGTTCGGGCACATTTCGCCTTTCGGAAAGGTGCAGACCATCTTCATTCACTTCCCAGCTTTCCGCTGGGAGAAATGAGGACACTTCTTCTTTTTCGCCATCACTGGCCCTCCCAGGTCCGCGGTTTTGGTTCAAAACCATCGAGGATGAATCAAAGAGGGAGTCAGCGGCATACAAGAGAGAAGAGGATGATGGTGTTTAAAAATTTTTACTAGGGGGACTGAATGTGACCCGATATAT
>JALHCK010000023.1 GCA_022841205.1 Methanomicrobiales archaeon
AATGTTCCCTTAATAGTATCGCCTACGTCAACATCGATTGGTTCGCTATAATAACCCTCCTGTTGATATGGGACAAACCATGCCGCGCCAGTCCAGTCACGATACGCATGTCTGTTCCATTCAAGGACCGGTTGCACTATTCCCTGCCCGTTTGAGGGCTCTATAGCATTGAAGAGAAAAATGACCGAGTCAGACTGCGAAGACGGTGATGAGGGTACATCCCAATAGGCGATAAACTGTGCGATCTCATCGATGCTCCAATTATTTGCTTGTTCAATCCATCCCTCATAAGAAGGATACGGCAATTTTTTCTCAGTGTCCCCGTAACCAAGAACGGTCAAAATACAGACCTCATCTTTGTAGACTTTCGTTATATTGTTCTGTGTGATAATATCCGATCCACTTGGAATCCGATGAACATGGGTAACTGGTAATAATCCGGCAGATGGAACAGGCACCTTTTTTGAATCAGCATCTATGGCAGATATAATCTGTGTCCCTTCAGGAGTGAATACGCGTGTGATTCCATCTGACGAATGTTGAATTATTGCACCAACAGGAATGGAATAGAGATTTTTACCTTCCGCTGGACTCAATTCTCCATTTAAAATTTCAAGTTCTGACGATTCATCGATCTTCAGTTCAGGCAGTACCCATTGGGGAGAAAGCGCACTCACCCCCGGCATTATACTACCAGTTAGTACTACTGCGATGAGAAGCATACATCCACTGGTTGTCCCTTTTCCTTTCATCTTTTTTTCCTCCAATTCTCTTCTGATATCATGATTTCGCTCCTTCCGGTTCTCACGCGATACGTCGATTCAGAGCCTGAATTCATGACAGCAGGGAAAGCGCCTCGCTTTCCGGAATGATGTGTCGGGATGAGGGGGCTTGTCCTCACCCTTTGACGGTAATCTGACCCCAGTGTATAAACGATCTCTGTGCCAGATCCAGAACTATTTTCGCGACGATTCGCGATCCGGCACAGAAAGGTTATTAGCGCCTCTGACCAGATCTGAACAATGATAATTCGGGTATCTTCAGAAGGGAAGGAGGGTATCATGGAGAACCGTCAATCACATCGATTTCATACCGCCTTTTCCATGACGCTATGGATTCTGTTTATCGGATTTTGCGTCCTGGAAATGGTCTACATCCCCCTCTTCGGTGTCGATGGCACGGGGGTGCCCGTCCCCCGGTGGCAGATGAGGCCGTCCGATCTCATCTGCCATATGGTCCATTCCGCATCTCCCGCTCTTGTGGAGCCGGTACAGATCCTCCTCTTCTGGGGGATTGGGTTTGGCGCCTATTTTGGATTCCGCACTATATCGGGAAAAACTGTACTTGACAATACCGCAAGGTTGCGGGTCTTCAATACTATCCAGGAATACCCCGGAATCCACTTCAATAGGACTTACGCGGTTGACCGAAAGATCCATAGCTAATGAGAACCGATTATAGGTAACGAATCTGTAATCGGGGTAAGAATTCGTGAATCCAGCGCGATATACCGAGAAAGACTACATAGGATTTCTCATAGCATCATATCGGATGTGCACATGCACAGAAGCCGCACGATGCATCCCCGAATCCCGGATTCAAGCAGCCCATGATTCAGTGAACCGGCTCCTCCAGAGGCAGACTCCAGACACCGAAGCGCTCTGGCAGGAGGCGCAGCCATTGGTTGATCGAGAGAATGGTTTTCTCATTCTCGACGATACAACTCTGGACAAGCCATATTCGCACCAGATTGAGTTAGTGTCCTATCATTGGAGCGGAAAACATCAGCAGGTCGTGAAAGGAATCAATGTGGTTACGCTCCTTTGGACGGATGGAACCTCGATTGTGCCGGTGGATTTCAGGGTTTACGATCGCCAACATGATGAAAAGACTAAGAATGATCATTTCCGCGACATGCTCAATACGGCAAAAGAACGTGGATTTGCGCCGCATTGTGTTCTATTCGACAGCTGGTATTCGGGCATGGGGAATCTCAAACATGTCAGAAGACTTCAATGGCATTTCCTCACACGGTTGAAGTCAAATCGCCTTGTAAAAGAACAAGAGTCCGATTATCTGGCTGTTTCAGAGGTGAATATCCCTGATGAAGGATGTCTTGTTCATCTCAAGGGATACGGCCAGATTAAACTCTTTAAAGTCCAGCATATTGAAAAAGAGCCTGAATTCTGGGCCACCGATATGCTTTCCATGAATCCGGAACGCCGCGCCGAACTCAGAAAGATCTCATGGAAGATCGAGGAATTTCATCGCGGGGTCAAACAGTTTTGTGGAATTGAACGTTGCCAGGCAAGAAAAAGTCAGTCTCAATTCGGCCATATTCTCCTCTCAATTCGCTCATTCCTGGTATTTGAAAGAGCACGTCTGACGAAAGGTACGAGCTGGTATGAGTCGAAAATGGGGATACATCGAGCCTCTGTTGCTCAATTCATCGAGAATCCTTCCCTATTTTAGTCCTTTGTCATTATTAAGGGAGATCTCTTTCAATTATCCAAGTGCGTAACTCCTATTCAATTCGCTCCGGGAGCAGACCGGTATGAACAGGGGAACGCTCCGCTACCATCTCTCCATCCTGTCACTCACCGGGAAGATCACCTCCTTCCAGGACGGAGTATTCTCACGGTATGTTCTGAGCGGGATGGGGATGTCATCGTACGACCAGATCGTGATATCCAGATTCCAGAACGGACCGGATCTGAAGATCCTCTCCTATCTCCTCGATCACCCAGACACATCCCAGCGTGATATTGCCGAAGCCCTTGGTGTCGCGTCTTCAGTAGTGAGCAGCCGGATCACAAAGCTGTATGATGAGGGGGTTGTTGCAAAGGAGCGTCTCGGCAGGAGCACACGGGTAGCCCTGACTGACACTGCTGTAGATGTGATCAGGAGGATCCAGGGTACAGGAATACGTCTTGATTAGATCCCTGTCCCGGCTCCTGAAATCCCGGGATGAAATGCCTATTCCTGCCTCTCTTTCTTGCCCCTCCCCTGAAAGACTCAATTGACAAGTCAAGGAATTGGAACGAACTTCCTTTCGATGAGAAGAATATCAGTTCAATGCCATATAATCCCAAGACCTGGAATCTGTTCGTGTTCCTGCACAGAGATCGTTTAAACAATCTGGATTATTTTCTTACCAGAGCGTTTTTGCTCGGGGATGAAACATGTATCCAGACCGAAAGAAAGCAATTCCTGTAATGACCCTGGTACTTACAGCGTTGGTATGTATTGTCAGCCCTTGCACTGCTGCGATTAATATCCAGGCAAGCCATGATTGTGTACTTGCAAAGGGAGATCCGCTTATCATCACTGGGGATGGGTATCACAACGGATCTGCCGTCATCTGGGGGATAGGCCATTCCTTCTTCACACATGAGATTGTCGATGCTGATTCCGATGGAACCCTAACATGGACTGTGGATGAAAAGGTTACTGAAAAGTTTCATAGTGGCCCCTTCACAATCATCGTCGAGGATCCCGGGCAAGATCGGATCTACTCAATAGTCGCGAACGATTCTGCGGGGAAATCTCTTCTCACTATTGCGGACAATGTATCAGTTCTCCCCGTTGATCCCCCCACCATGGATATACCCACTGCCCTGGATCTCGCGGACTTCCTGAAGAACCAGATTGCCGGAAGTGGCATGGGCGATTCGTACCTTCTCCAAACAGTCTATGTGGAAGAGCCCACCCTTCATCTTTCGACAGTGGAGTTGGGTAGTCCTCTTAAAGTCCCCGCCGGGGGATGTGTGCTGGTACAGGGTACCATGAACATGGCACCGAAAAACCGGATCGCGGTGAGGATATATGACACATCGGTGATTGAGAAGACCGGCCACCGCATCCCGGTAAGAGCTATCGATTCCGCCCTTACCGGGAGCGGGGGCTGGGGGAATACATGGGAATATTCCCTCAATACCGCTGGCCTGGGACCGGGGGAATACCTGGTCGAGATAGGATGGGATCGATCGGCAATATCAGGACAGAATGTCTTCATTCTCATGGTCACCGGAAATGAGAGTGTGATGGATAAAGTGCTGAATGAGTTATTGTGGAGAACTCCGAAATTTTTTGGATGTGTGTGACCGCTCGGGCCGCTGCGGCCGGTTCGGCTCCGTTGCGACGTCACCGGATCTTGTGATGCCCTCCCTTCCGGTCGGGAGGCGCCGGTGCTCGTTCCTCCGCTCGTCGCCATATCAAACGGATGACCCAGGCCGACCGGTTGACCTCCTGGACGGGAAAGCGAAGCGAGAGCGGAGCGACCGGCCGGGAGAGTCAAGCCTGTCGGCCTGTTTTTCGCTGGACCCCGGGACATCGATGTGATGGCCGAAGGCCCCCCCTTTTTCAGACTGCCTCTCCCCCGGGAGAGGAGGAGCCCGGCCTGAAGGGTGTGGAGAGAGGGGGATACTTGCCTATCCCCGGAGTGACGCAAGGGCGGGGGAGTGGAAAATAAAAGGAATGCTGCTGTTTACGATGAAAAATTCCTGGCAATACCGGACTTAACAAGTTTGTTATAGTTATAATATTGAAATTACAGGATATGGGACCCTCCAGGGTAAAAGAGCGGAGTATCTCGGTATTATATGTCGATGATGAATCAGCTTTTCTTGATATCATGAAATTAACCCTGGAACGTTCCGGGGATTTTTCCATCACTACAGCATTGGATGCTCAAAGCGCGCTTCAGTTGCTTTCTGCGAATACCTACGATGCGATTGTGTCAGATTATCAGATGCCGGTGATGGATGGGATAGCATTTTTAAAAGCAGTACGGCAACGGTTTGGGAGTATACCATTTATTCTTTTCACAGGAAAGGGTCGAGAGGAGGTAGTAATTGAAGCTATCAATTATGGCGCCGATTTCTATCTCCAAAAAGGCAGTGATATGAAGGCACAAATTGTCGAACTTACCAACATGATTCATTACGCCGTGAGCCACTGGCGTGTGGAGATGGACCTTCGTGAGAGCGAAGAACGGTACCGGCATGTAGTTGAGGACCAGACTGAATTCATCTGCCGGTTTACCCCCGATGGCACACATATTTTTGTCAATGAAGCATATTGCCGCTATTTTGGGTATACGCGGGAGGAGATCATAGGCAGCAGGTTCAAACCAAATATACCGTCCGAAGATCGCCAGAAGGTTGCCCGGATGATCAGTTCACTCACTCCCGAACATCCGTTCGGGACTATTGAACAGAGGATAATCATGCCGGATGGGACTATCCGATGGCAACGGTGGGTAGACCGGGCGATCTATCATCCGGTTGGCAACCTGAAGGAGTATCAGTCAGTTGGCCGGGATATCACAGAAATTAAAAGAATCGAACAGGCATTGAGAGAGAGTGAAGAAAAATACCGCACCGTTTTTGAGAATACCGGCACAGCTGTGGTCGTTGTGGAATCAAACAGAATTATCAGCCTCGCCAATACAGAATTCGAGAGACTGAGTGGTTATTCCAAGGACGAGATTGAAGGTAAGAAGACCTGGACTGAATTCGTGCTCAGAGAAGACCTGGAACGGATGCTCGCACAGCATGAACTCCGGAGGCGGAACCATACAAAAGCACTTATCCATTACGAGTTCCGGTTCGTCACAAAATCCGGCGATATCCGCGATATCTACCTTTCAATCGATATAATCCCGGGAACGAAGAAGAGTATCGCATCTCTGCAGGATGTTACCGCCTGGAAAAAATCACAAATTGCCATTATAGAAAATGAAGAACGATTCAGGCAGCTCTTCTCCAGGATGCCAAGCGGGGTAGCGATGTACCGGGCTGTTGATGATGGCAATGACTTTGTATTCACGGATTTTAACCCATCAGCCGAAGCGATTGAACATGTGAAAAAGGAGGAAGTCATCGGGAAGAGCGTGACTGAGGTATTTCCCGGAGTAATTGAGTTCGGCATCTTTCCGGTCTTCCAGAGGGTATGGAAGACAGGAACCCCTGAATTTCTTCCCGCTGCGATTTACCGGAATTCTCATGATCCTGGCACCTGGCGCGAAAACTGGGTATTCCGACTCCCATCCGGGGAAGTTGTCGCGATATACAATGACATCACCGACCGGAAGAAGGCCGAAGAGACCCTCAAAGAACGAGAACGGGTTCTTTCTACCCTGATCAGCAACCTCCCGGGGTTTGTATATCGCTGCAGGAATGATCCGGACTGGACCATGGAATACGTCAGTGACAGCTGTCTCGATATCACCGGCTACTCGCCCCAGGATTTCATTGGGAATGTGACACTTGCCTACAACGACATCGTTCATCCGGATTACCGTGAACCCTTGTGGAGACTCTGGCAGGACTTACTGGAAAAGCATGAAATATTTGAGCAGGAATACCCCATCATCACCCGCAATGGCGATATTCGCTGGGTATGGGAACGGGGGCGGGGTATCTTTTCCGAAGAGGGTCAGCTGCTTTACCTGGAAGGGTTCATCACCAATATTACTGAACGCAAGCAGGCGGAAGAGAGATTAAAAAAGAGCAAAGAACAATTGGCGTTGGCAATCGAGGGTTCTGGCGTGGGACTCTGGGACTGGATGGTCCAGACGGGAGAGACCCAGTTCAACGAGCGGTGGGCACAAATAATTGGGCACACCCTGGAAGAATTAGCTCCTATCAGTATTGAAACGTGGATCAAGCACACTCATCCCGATGACCTGGCCCAATCTAATCTCCTGCTCCAGAGGCATTTCTCACATGAGATTCCGGTGTATGAGTGCGAAGCACGGATGAAGCATAAGGATGGGCACTGGGTCTGGATATTGGACCGCGGGAAAGTGACTGAATGGGGGCCGGATGGAAAACCTGTCAGGATGACCGGCACGCACCTCGACATCAGTGCCCGAAAGCTCGCAGAGGAGGCGCTCATAAAGGCAAACCGCCAGATGCGGATTCTGACTGGAATCACCCGGCATGATATCCTGAACAGCATCATGGTCGTCGAGGGATACCTCAATCTCATGGTGGATCCGGATTCTCCTCCATTCTATTCCGTCAAAGAGAATATCCAGCAGGCACTTCAGCGGATTAAAGGACAGATCCAGTTCACCAAGGATTACGAGTCTCTGGGATCGCAGGAGCCCGTCTGGCAAAATCTCGACATGCTGTTAACCCACCTGGAGGTCCCTCCCTCACTCCACTTGGAAATACGTCGCACGGGTGCAGAAGTATATGCCGACGCTATGCTTGGGAAAGTCCTTGAAAACCTTCTCGATAATTCTCTTCGGCATGGTGGAGATCATATCACAAAAATCCTGGTTTCTGGTTTGGTATCTGATGAAGGTTTTACCGTTACATGGGAAGATAATGGAGTGGGAGTTCCTTCCAAAGAGAAGGAGAGGATTTTTGAGCGTGGTTTTGGAAAGGGGATGGGTCTTGGATTATTTTTTGTCAGAGAGATACTGGAAATAACCGGAATAACGATACAAGAAGCAGGGATCCCGGGAGAAGGAGCACGTTTTATCATTACGATACCTCCGGGTCATTGGCGTCAAATGCCCCACACTTCATGAGGTATCCGATACTCTGATGCATCGATTCTGTTCCTTGCCTGGTCTCTATTAGGAGAGGAGGGAGTGGTCCATGAAGCGAGAATTGACAGGTAGCGGTAATCTTCTGGGATCGACGCAAGGGCGGGGGAGTGGGACTTCTGGCGACGCTTCAGCGGAGCCGAACTGGCCACAGCGGCCCGAGCGACCGAAGGGAGCGAGTCACTGAGCGTCACCCTGCCCAGATATGCAGCGACGAGCACGCTGCGCAGCATGGTGCGAGGAGCGGGATGGAACAGCTGCCCGCGAGGAGTGAAACGACAAAGCCGGGAGTGTCATTAAAACATTGACCTGGAAGAGAAGCAGGGGCACGTTGCGAGAGAAGCGAAGCGGAACGAGCATGGTGCCCCGTCACCAGACTACGATCAGCTCCCGGGGCGGTGCCCACGCGGCGGGGGGCGAAGCCCCTCCTTCAAGCGTCAGATAAAACAATCAAAGGGTATTGAGGTCCAGCCTGTACCCTCCTGCATGGGAACAGGCTGCCCGATTTCCAAGGTCGTGAGGCGAACGGACACCGCTTTCTAATGGCTGCGATACAGGTGATAGAGATCCCGGATGAAGAATAGGGGTGGTGCAGGGGTGCACCACCAGCCTTCCCTCTGTGATGCCTCTTGGGAAAGGCAAGAAAAGATAGGAGAGGAGAGATAAAGGAGCCACCGGAGCGGTCAGAACCTTACACCGGCTTCTCAATTCCCGATCCTTTCATCAAGCTATACTCAATCTCGTAGAACCCTCCGCCCCGGTCCTGGTAGGTGAGGTAGTAATGCGTAAGCCGTTTCTCCTCGGCCTCCTCGATCTGCCGGAGCAGGGTGGCCTGGTTCGTCGAGTCATGCCCGACAAGCACCCACCGGCGGGTTTCGTCGCTCATCTTCCAGAGGATCTCATGAAAACCGGTCCCGTAACCTAAATAACGCCGATAGTGTGTTGAATTGCTGTTTATCTGGAATCATTTTTTTTGGAGGGTTCATCGTTACGATGAATATTCACCTTATCGATGAAAATACATCGCACTGATGAATATTCATTGAACCGATGAGTTATACGCCATCTTTTTCAAATTCAGGGCACCAGAAAGTTTTTCGTAATTGAAGGAAATAGGGAACTGTCGCATGGGGCTCTGTCAAGTCGAATGAAAACGAACCCCAGTGCGGCCCCAAAGGGCATGAGTGAATTTGCTCTCCTTGGAAAAAAGCATTTTCCTTGTGCCTCCTGTATTTGTTAAAACAAAGGAGGAGGATCCATGAAAAAGAAAGGTAGATATGAATCATTTGCCTTTGGATTCGTGATCATACTCGTATGTATGTTTGTAATCACGACTGGAGGGTCAGATATTGTTTCTGACCAAAATGAAAGGCAAATACAACAGAGGATTTCGAATAACCCCCCCACCCAAAGTACTTTATCGTCTCCAATCGATCATTTCTGATGAGTACGTTTACCAACTTCTTCATTCAGCACGAATA
>JALHCK010000064.1 GCA_022841205.1 Methanomicrobiales archaeon
TGTCAATAAAAATTTCTATGAAAATGAGGAAATGAGATGCGTGTATTATTCATAGGAGGAACGGGCAATATTTCGTCGGCTTGTACAAACGAAGCGCTCCGAAAGGGCTTCGAGGTCTTTCATCTCAACAGAGGAAACAGACCGGAAAAGGAAAGACCTGAAGCAAAAGTCTTGAGAGCCGACATCAGGGAACCAGAGGCCGTTAGAAAAGCAATTGGCTCGCTGCGCTTCGATAGCGTTGTCCAATTCTTGGCATTCGAACCTAAGCATATCGAAGCAGATATTGAGCTTTTTAGGGATATCACCGACCAATATTTATTCATCAGTAGCTGTTCGGCGTACAAAAAGCCCTCCCTCACCCCGGTTATCACCGAAGAAACGCCTCTCGAAAACCCATTTTGGGAATATTCGCGCCTAAAGGCGGCCTGTGAAAAGGTTTTAATAGAAAGCGGAAGTGCGCACTCCTTTCCATATACGATCGTGCGGCCCTCGCATACTTACGACGATGGCTGGATACCAAGCTGTTTTGGCTCCGCAGGATATGGCCTTGCATGGAGAATGCTCAATGGCAAAGAAATAATAGTGCCAGGGGATGGCCAGTCTCTATGGACCCTTACCCATGCGTCGGACTTTGCGGTGGGCCTTGTCGGGCTCTTAGGAAACCCTGCCGCGCTTTCGGAAGCTTTTCATATAACTTCGGATGAACACCTAACATGGGATGCAATATGCACAATCATCGCAGAAGAGCTTAGCGTAAGCCCCAGAATTGTTCATATCCCCTCGGATTACATTGCCAGAATAAATCCTGAGCGCGGCGCGGGCCTCCTTGGCGACAAGGCTGTGTCCGTGCTCTTCGACAATTCCAAAATCCGGCGATTTGTGCCTGAATTCAAGCCACGGATTGCTTTTAGAGAGGGCATTCGGCACTCGCTTGCTTGGTTCGATGCACATCCGCAATCGAAAATTCCTGATCCCATCATGAACAAGGAGATGGACACAATTTTGGGATATTGGAATAAGGGACTCTCGGTGCTAAATACGATGGACAATTGAGCTTTCTGCAGGCTTCTGTCCATTATGATGGACAAAAATCTTTCGACGGGATTAACTGGATTTTCGGGATTTCCATGATAGATAGCGGATATTTTGCTTTCCTATGTTTACAGCTCGCCCATCTTGTAAAATAGTCTTTTATGCAGCAGTACTACAAAAGAATACAGAATGCTGCAAAGGAGGAGGATTATCATGCAGAGGAAAATGAAGTTCATAGCCCTCATTGTTGTCGGTCTCTTTGTGGTTTCATTCGTTGCAGCAGGGCCAAAAGAGGATATCGCTGCTACGGTGGATCGAATTTCGCCTGATCAATACAAGGCTGTAGAGCTGCTTACGGGCTATCTTGTGCAAAATGGCTTTAAGATTGAAAAAGGTGTAGCCGGCCTTGAGACTGCTTTTATCGCGACCTATGAAAACGCAGGCGGAAACGGCCCGGCAATCTCCTTTCTAGCTGAATATGATGCGCTTGCAGAAGTAGGCCATGCCTGTGGACACAATATCATTGGCACTTCCTGCGTGGGAGCCGCTGTCGCCCTTGCGAAGAATCTTGGCTCCACCCCTGCTAAGGTGATCGTGTTTGGCTGTCCGGCTGAGGAAACAACGAGCGGAAAGCTACCTATGGCTGCTGCAGGGCTTTTTAAGCGTGCAGATATCGGCATGCAGATGCATCCTGGCTCGGGACAAACCACAATTGGATCGAAGAGCCTTGCCCTTAATCTTATGGATTTCAACTATGAGGGAAAAGCAAGCCATGCAGCCGCAGCACCTGAGATGGGGCGCAGTGCTCTCGACGGAGTCATGCTGATGTTAATGGGCACAGAATTTCTGCGCGAGCACGTTAAATCCGATATCCGTATCCATGGTATTGTCACGAATGGTGGGGCCGCGGCCAATGTCGTACCCGAAAAAGCTTCGGCACGCTTCTATGTGCGTGGCCTTGAGCGGCCATACCTCAATACCGTGGTAGAGCGGGTCTACAACATTGCGCGTGGCGCTGCGATGATGAGCGAAACAAAGCTCACCATCACGGAGATCAAACAATATGACAACGTTGTGAATGTGCCTAGCTTTATGGATGCAGCCGAAGAAGTTATAAAGGAATTTGGAATTGAGAATGCAAGAAAAATCCAACCATGGGATCCTGCTGGCGGTTCGACCGATTTCGGCACAGCATCCTCGCAAATTCCCGCGTTGATCTTTGGGCTTCCTGTTGCTCCTGCCGATGTTGCAGGACATTCTAGAGAATACGCCATAGCTACCAAAAGCCCACAAGGTAATGAAGCCCTAGTCAATGCTTCCAAAATTATGGCCTACCTTGGATACCGATTTGCGACGGAGCCGGAGCTTCTAGATCAGGTCCGCGCCGATTGGGAGAAGGTAGTCTCTGGAAACTGAGGTTTAAGCAAACATTTATCGAAGAGAATTGCAATTGGATAAAGTAACAGCTAGGCTGAGCTTAGGCTAATTGGCTCCATAAGCCGGCTTGTCTCCTCTGGCAAGAGAGGATGAGCCGGCTTTTTTAAGTTTCTTCTTAAGAGTTATTTTTAAGAGTTATTTGAGAGTCTATTTTTCTATGCTAAAGAGTCCCTTAATCATGCAAAATTCTAATCTCCTCAGATCTTTTAAAAATTCATAATTTAGACTTTACATTTCAAAGTACTTTGCGCTATAATTCATATATAAAGAAATACTAGGAGCACCGACTCCCAAGGAGCGTGAATCATGAATGAAGAACCTTCC
>JALHCK010000065.1 GCA_022841205.1 Methanomicrobiales archaeon
TCCAGGGGTGAGGGACACGGTGCCGTTGAAAAGCTCAACGATGGATGGCGGGGGAGAGGTCACCGTGATGTAACCGGTCTTCACCTCAGAATCGCTGCCTGCTGCGTTTGTCACCGTGAGGTTCACGGTGTAGGTGCCGGCTGAACTGTAGGTGTGACCTGGGCTCTGTGCGGTGGAGTCTACCGCTCCATCGTTATCGAAGTCCCATGCGTAGGTGAGCGGCGTAGTGCCGGTGGACTGGTCGGTGAACTGGACGGCCAGGGGGGCTGTGCCGGACGTGACATTGGCAGTGAATGCTGCGACAGGTGCCACCGGCGGGGCCTCATTGCTGTAAATGTAGATCCTGTTCACGTATTGGCCGGAAAGTCCCGTCGTGGTCGGGTACTTCTGATCTCCCTGCTGCCAATAATACCAGTATTTCTCATCGGCTGCCTCGTGCCAGTCCCAGTTCCCGAATGCATGTATATTCCATGGGTTTACACTGGTGTCAGCGAACCAGACCATCCGCATCCCTTCGGTATACCCGGTATCGGGGTACTTGCCATTTTGGTACCAACAGATACCAATAGGACCTTCACGGGAGGAATAACCATACACGTTCTTGTAGGCCCACATCCTGGACCAACCATCCGAGGATAGAGTCTTTACCTCTTCTCCGGGGGACATCCCGCCCACCAGGTCGCAGAGATCCTTGAGGTTGGTACCTTTAACCGCACCCATGTCCTTCTCCTGGACATTGGTGTCCTCAGTAGTGTTCCAGCGGAGTTGTGCCTGCGTTTCAGGATTCGTGTCATCATCGATAAAGACCGGGCCCTGGTGATAATAGTGAGTCGTCCCGTCACCCAGAACCGGGAGGTTGTTCATCATCCATGTGTAGTTAACCGTTGTCTGGTTGAGGATGGTAGTCCCATCGCTTGCGTATTTCCTGATCTCTACCTGCGTAGTCGCCGCCATTGCAGGCGCGACCATGCATACCGCAAGAAGGAGAATTGCGGTAACCATTAGCAATCTTCTACAATCAGACGACATAGTAGGCAGCATCCTTTTCAGTGTGTACATAAAATGTGTTTAAGTAATGCCTTCTCATCGAATGGATAATAATATTTCTTTCTTATTCTCAATCAATGATGTTACGTTTACAGGATTAAAAAAATAAAGATAAAAAGACCTTCTTTTTAATTTTATTAGTTGAATGCATTGAGTCAACTGAATAAAAAATTTTAATGGCTGGCCAGCAGCTCCTGGTACAGGACTACGACATCATCGTAATCGATCCGGCCGTTGCCGTTGTAGTCATAGGGTTCGATGCCGACATCGGGCTGGTCTCGGATCCACTGCATGTTATCATAGTAGATTACCACATCATCGTAGTCCAGCCTTCCGTTCCCGTTGATGTCTTCATAGAGGCCGTCGCCATCGGGGTCGGTCGGCTCGCTGGTCTGCCCGGGGAACGGTTTGACC
>JALHCK010000066.1 GCA_022841205.1 Methanomicrobiales archaeon
GGATGATATCAACATAGTATCTAATGTAGTTCGCTATCATCGAAAATCTCAGCCGCTTTCGACCCACGTCAATTTCATCGCCCTTCCGCGAGAAAGCCGTATAATAGTGCTCAAATTGGCAGCCATTCTGCGCGTCGCGGATGCGCTCGATCGAAGTCACCTGGGCCGTATCAAGGAGCTGTCTTTTGAACGAACGGATGATAGATTTATAATTCGAACTTCGGAGTCGCTGGATTTCTCGCTGGAAAAACTCTCTCTCGCGGAGAAAGGCGATATGTTCGAAGATGTCTTTGGGCTCATACCTGTTTTAATCTAAGACATATTGATGTGAGCATAAATAGAGAAGAGTATGAAAGACCTTCCGATGTTAAACCGTGAGCTTTCGTGGCTGGATTACAATGCCCGCGTATTGCAGGAAGGACTCAAAGGCTCTTTGCCTCTCCTCGAACAACTCAATTTTATGTGTATTTTTGCATCCAATCTGGATGAATTCTTCATGGTTCGAGTCGCTGCCGTCAAGACAGCCGTACAGACGGGGCAGACAGGCCAGACGAATGAAGAATGGGCTGATATGGAGCCTCGTGCGCTTCTAGAGGCTATTCATGAGAAAGTACAAGCCAGCTATGATAAGCTCCATATGCATTTGCATGGCACGATTCTCCCCAGTCTGGTTCAACACGGTATTCAAATTGTTCAAGAAAAGGACTGGACAGCCAAAGAAAGCAGATATCTCGAAAGGCTTTTTGCGGAAAGGATATATCCTCTCCTTACCCCCTTGCGGCTAGAAGACAACCATTTCCCATCGACAGGTAGTCTTCAGGTCCATGTCGCATTTAGACTCGAAGAGAATGACTCCGTGGCTATTATTCAAGTGCCCAAGAATATCGACCGTTTTATCATTCTGCCTCAATATCTAAGTCTTGAGCCGGATAATTCTACAAATTCGATGGTCATCGCAGCCTTTCGCATTGCTCTTCTAGAAGATGTGATTCTGGCATTTGGAAGTAAACTCTTTGCCGGCTTAAAAATATCGAGTGGACTCACATTCAAGGTAAACAGAGATGCAGATTTCAGCGTGGATGAAGATAGGGATGATGATTTCTTGACCGCTATGGAGGAAGTATTGACCGGGCGGCAGAATTCTACGCCTGTGCGGATGGTTTATTCCGGAGAAGATCAGGTTCTCATAGATGCCTTGAGACAAAGCCTCTCTCTCGATGCCCTGGATCTATATCAAGCCGACTGGCTTATAGACCTGGGAAGAGCTGATGAGCTCTGCAATCCAGAATTCTATAAGGCTCATGGCTTTACACCGGATAGAGCGCTATTCTTCCAGCCCTGGAAACCTGTCCAGCTATTCGAAGAAAAGGGCAGCATCTTCGATTGGATCGATGAACATGACCGATTCGTAAATCTGCCTTATGAATCCTTCGATGTGGTCCAGCGCTTC
>JALHCK010000067.1 GCA_022841205.1 Methanomicrobiales archaeon
TAAGGTGTACCCCTTCGTCAAGACAAAAAAGAGGCTCATTTAAGGTGGACCCGCCTGGCTTCCTCTGCTTGTGAATCAGGCAGCTTGAGATACAACCCGTCCTGCCCGCCCGGAGGATAGGGCAACGCTGGGGAGCGACCCGAGCGCCGAGGCGGGAGGACGATGGAGGGGCAGGGCCTTTGGCTCTGCCCTTTTTTCCCTTGCCCCTCTTGAGTCCTCCAAAGCGATAAACCCAAATGATCATTGCTCTCCGAGATAGACGTGGCGTGGGGTCTTGTAGCCCAAGGCCTGATGGAGTCTTTGATCATTGTAGAGGAGGAAGTAGGTGCGCAAGCCGTCAAGGCAGGCAAGCACATCAGCGTAGTCCTTGATATACACCTCCTCGTATTTGACAGAGCGCCAAAGCCTCTCAATGAAAATGTTGTCAAAGACCCTTCCTCGTCCATCCATACTGATGCGCACTCCTGCATCGAGTAGCATCCCTGTAAATTGGCCACTGGTGAACTGAGACCCCTGATCGCTGTTGAAGATTTCAGGTTTGCCTCTGCTCAATGCTCTTTCCAGAGCCTCCAGGCAGAAGTGCACATCCATGGTCACTGAAACCGACCAGGAGAGAACGTAGCGGCTGAACCAGTCCATCACGGCAACAAGGTAGACAAAGCCGCGATGGAGACGGATGTAAGTTATGTCTGTACACCATACCTGGTTGGGCCGGTTGATCTCGATGCCTCTGAGCAGGTAGGGAAAGATCTTGTGCTCTTCATTTCTCAGACTCAACTTCGGCTTGGGGTAGATCGCCTCCACTCCCATCCGTCTCATAAGCTTCCCTACGCGCTTATGGTTGACATGATGTCCCTCTCGATGCAGCCAGGCTGTCATGCGACGGATTCCGTAGAAGGGCATGAGCGTGTACTGCTCATCAATCAAGCGCATCAGCTCCAGCTCGTAGCTTGGCACCTCCATGGGTTTGTAGTACCAACTGGAGCGGGACAGCCCCAAAAGCTCACATTGCCTCGCAATCGATAATTGCGGATGACTAGGCTCGATGAGTCCACGCTTGCTCTCAACGGGTAAATCCAGACTTTTTTTTAAGCCAGTCCAGTTCGACCTTCAACTGTCCAATCTGCTGATACAGTTGAGCAACAAGCCCTTCGTGATCCTCCTTGCGTTTCCGGCGTCTATCGGAGAACACCTCAGGCAACCCTACCATGGCTTCCTTCTTCCATTGCGTGACCTGGTTAGGGTGCACCTCGTACTCGCTCGCTATCTCTGCAACCGTTCTGTGTCCCTTGATGGCCTCTACCGCCACCTTGGTCTTGAAATCTCCCGAAAACCGCTTGCGCCCATCCTTCATTTCCAGTCTCCTTTCACTGGTTTTCCTACCATGGGCCAGGACTGCTTTCCCACCTTATTGCGCTGTCCAGTTTTCGGGGTACACTATA
>JALHCK010000068.1 GCA_022841205.1 Methanomicrobiales archaeon
AGGCTTCATCCAGAAATAACATAGAGCAATAATATTTTCATGTGGTAGCCGTTCTCGGATGGATGGAGTAGTTCCATTCCCCATGGAATTTATCTCGGGTGATCCGCAATAGGGCCATTTCTTCATCTGAAATTTTGATGCCCTTCTCGTAGGTATTCTCATCCAGGGCCGACTGAATCGCCAGCCCCTTGTTCGTGCGGGTATCAGCAATCAGGTTGACGATGGTGTCCAGGCTCACGAGAGGTCGGCCGCGCCAGTTCTGAGTAATGTGGCAAAACATACGGTGCTCGATTTTGTTCCACTTGCTGGTTCCAGGGGGTAGGTGACAGACGGTGATGCTTAACTCCGTTTCATCGGCCAGCCGCTGCAGTTCACGTTTCCATAACCGGGGCCGATACCCGTTGCTCCCACCGGCATCAGCGGTAATCAGCAATTCCGTAGCCCCCGGGTAAGTCTGTTGGCCCATCTGCCTCCACCAGGAACCGATTGACTGGACGGCAAACTGAGCCGTGTCATGATCAATTCCCACGCTCACCCAACCCTGATTCTTTCCAATATCGTAAACACCATACGGGATTGCTTTCCCAAGCTCCTTGTCCTCGAAATCGTGGCCACGCACCTTTTCTGGTTGGCCCTTTGGCTGCCATTCTCGTCCGCCGTTCTTGAAGTCCCCCACCAGCTCCTTTTTCTTGGTGTCGACCGAGATGACAGGCTGGTGGCGCTCGTGGAACTCTCGGCACTTGCAGTTCAGGTACTCGAATTGAGCGTTGCGGTCCTCGTGCGAAGAACCTTCTCTCGTTTTCTTCAACCCCTGTAGCGAGTATTCCAATTGTTCGCGAAGAATCTTGCCGATGGTGGTAGCACTAACCTTATAACCGCTCTTGCCCAACTCCTCCCGGATGTTCTCAAGACTCTTGGATGTCCACTTCAAAGGAGCCATGGGATCTCCACGCGTGCTGGCATCAACGATCGATTCGATGGCTAGAACCAAACCAGGGTGCTTGCTCGCAAGAGCTTTTCTACCTCCCCCAAAACGCCGCTGTCGCCGCTCCATTTCATCGGTTCGCAGATCTCCTTTCAATTCCTTCACCCCGGTAATGATTGTCATTTGGCTCATTCCCAGGGCCTCAGCCACTGCGCGCATTCCCCCTCTCCCAAACCGCAAGGCCTCATTGGCCGCCCACAATCGCCTCCCGCGCTCATCCAGGAAAGCTCGAATACGTTCATAATGGCCCGCCAGGGATTTCTGCTTCTCAGCACGAACTCGTTTATACAGCCGTGAGTCCTTCCGGCCTCCTTTCCACTCTTCTTCGCTCATTCGCTGGTCCACCTTTCTACATGATTTCCCAGCATCGATTACTTCATTTCCCCCCCTTTGTCTAGCGCTATCTGCACCGCTCTAGGTTATTGTTGGATGACTCC
>JALHCK010000069.1:0-1416 GCA_022841205.1 Methanomicrobiales archaeon
ATAGCCAAACAGCGGATCGTTTATCGCGTCCCAGGTCAATTTGCCTACCAGTAAGGCTGTCCCTGCGATTGCGGGATCGATCATGGCTATATCCGTATAGTAATACAGAAGAAAAAACTGAATGGTAGCGGTCAGCAACGATATTCCCAAATCAGCGATTCCATAGAATATCTTTGTTTTTGCGCTGAGCTTGTCTTTCATAATTTCCCTCCCTATTTCAGGTTTTCATTCATGGCAAGCAATGTCAAAAATTCGTCCGCGCGCACAATATGGACATTCGGATCTGCGATTTTTTGGGCGAATTCGGCGACATCTGCGATAGTAGTTCGATATGCGAATAGGTGAACGGCAATGAAAGCGGGGCGATCGCTAGTACCAGCGATCATTGTGCGCACTTTTTCCAAAAGCTGTTCCGCGGGCAGCGCTATCTCGTCGACCTTCGGAATTTGATTGGAAAAGAAGATGAAATCGTTGCGGCATACTCGAAGAATTCTTTTAATCACTGCATAGCCAGCCAGATAGCCAAGCAAATCGCCCGAGTGCCTTTGCAGCTGTTGCAGCTGCCTAAGAACTCTGCGGCATGGATCTGCGATATATGAAGTCACAACTCTGATTCCAATATCGTTGCAGATTCGTGCTGTTTCCTTTATGTAGGCTGGTAGATCGGGTACTAAAGGAGGAATCACATAACCCGCCCCAGAAGGGCCTGCTATTATACAATCTTCTTCGCTCGCCTGCCCTAAATACCGCTCTAGCAACGCTGGAGCAATTTCGCTCAATAAAGGCTGAACCTCCCAGTTGAAGGCTACCTTTCCACGCGCCGAACTGTACCAATTGCCTAATTCTCCTGTATGCATCATCATCAACTGATCGCCATCCGAAAGCGTAAAGGTCAAATAGATCGCTTTCTTATCGAGCGAAGGGCTTGGCCTTATGGTTGTTTTACTCGCCCTAAGCGAGCCTGATCCAGATGATTCTGCTCCAGGTGAGTCCGCTCCAGGAAAGCCAGCCTCAGGCGAGTTAGCCCCAGATGATTCTGCTCCAGGCGAGCCCGCTCCAAATGATTCTTCTTTGAGTGATTTCCCCTTAAATGACAGCCCTTTGATTGTCTTTTCATTCAATGGCTCTACCCTGCTATGGAAGGAAAAATTCCCCGCAAGATGAGCAGGCACGAGCCTTAAGCCATTGGCTGATAGCTGAGACATGAACGAGAGTTCATCATCTCGTTTTGTGTGCCAACCAAATATGGTGGGATATGTCTCCGAGCGCACTTTTCTCTGAATTCTATTGGAAATCTTTACCTCTTGCGATCTTTTCCCCATCCAATGCAATGCAAATTTTCGGATTGGAGCATCCAGTCTGAGGGCAAAGATCGGCTCGCGTAAAGCTGGCGGTCCGAATGTTAAAAGCATCAAT
>JALHCK010000069.1:1438-2134 GCA_022841205.1 Methanomicrobiales archaeon
TCCAGGCTTGCATTGATCGAACAGATTATCCACTGCCCAGGTGTAGATCTGAAGTCTGTCTGTCCATTTGTTCCGAAGATCATGGCGAATAGGCAAATCATGGAGCGCCAATTCTTCTATGAGATTCATGGTTACTGGGATCAAGTTCTCCAGCCCCGCCAGCATCACGGCAGCATTTACTGTATCCAATAGACTTTCATCCCAAATTACAAGGCCACCATAATCATTTCGGAATTTATTCAAAGCTTCGCTTAGGCTTGAAAGCTCTTCGATATCAAATCCATGCCTTTTTCGGTAATACTCGATGTTATGTTCATCCTGATTACCCAAAAATGCCCTATACTTTCCAAACCAGTTTTCATCATCTATGAATTCTTCATTGGTCCGACGAGCACTTGGGTCATCATAGAAGCCATAATCGAGATAGAGGATTGCTCCTTTTCGGTTTACGAGACCTTGCAAGGCGGCTGCGCAAACGCGCTCTGAGAAAGATAGCTCGCTGACATCCAAAACGAATATACATTTCATCGTATCATCTTGGTTCAAGGCAAGATCTAGACGACATCATCCGGCCTGACCTCTCTGCCCTCGCGGGCAGATTGCTGGGCTGCCAGGGTGAATTGCAGCACTTCTTTCCCAGCCTTTCCATCCAAAAGCGGAGTCCCTCCATGCTGCAAGACATCGATAAGGTGTTGA
>JALHCK010000070.1 GCA_022841205.1 Methanomicrobiales archaeon
AGAAAGGAAAAGAATTCATGTTTACCTCCATACATTCTCTTTATCGCTCTCTTCCCTACTTTATGCTTCAAATTCTTATACAAGGTTCGTAGCAGTAATGAAGTGCTTGGCTCGTTACAACTGCTGCTTCCCTTAGATTTTGATCTTCAAGAAATATTTGAATCCTATCTCACTAAAGAACACAAGGGCTTTCTTTCTCTATTGCGGGTGGTTGAACCATTTGTGGAAAGCTTCTCTGAAGATAATCAGCACAGGGGAAGGCCTTCCTATAGTGTGCTTCCCTTTCTTCGTGCAGCTTTAGCAAAGCGGTATTTCAAGATAGTCGCTACAAGCGACCTAAGGGCACGACTCTTAAGTGATACGAACCTACGTCAGATCTGCGGCTTTGAGAATATCCCTAGTGCAGCAAGTTTCTCTAGGTATATAAGCTATTTAGCAGACAATGCTTCTCTTTAAGAGAGTCTAGGGAAGATGGTGAAGGACTACTATAAGGATAAATCAGTAGATTCTGTTGCGAGGGATTCAACGGCAATCAGTGCTCGAGAAAAACCAGTCAATAAGAAAAAAGATGTGAAACCACTCCCGCAGCGCAAGAGAGGTAGACCTAAGAAAGGACAAGAGCTAAAGAAAAAAAGCCTCACCGTACTCGAAGAGCAGAAGGCCTTGCAACTTGCAGAAGCAAGAGGACTCTTACCTACCTGCTGTGCCTGGGGTTGCAAGAAGAACTCCCAAGGGAATCTTAGCTATTGGAAAGGCCATAAGCTCCACTTAGATGTGACCGAAGAAGGGATTCCAGTATCGGCGATAACAACTGGAGCGAATGTCCATGACTCACAGTGTGCAATCCCTCTTGAGCGTATGACTGAACAAAAGATCACCTTTCGCTATTGCCTTATGGACAGTGCCTATGATGCGAAGACTATCTTCCAGTTTGTACGCGATAGAGGCCGGATTCCGATTATCGATCAGAATACAAGAAGAAAGCCTTCACGAGAGGCTTTTGATGCAGTAACCAAGGAACACTATAAGAAGCGCACAGTGGTAGAGCGAGCGAATTCCCACCTGAAGGATTGGCTCTTACCGGAGAAGCTACTGGTGCGTGGTATCAAGAAGGTGAGTTTTGAACTCATGTGCGGAGTAATCTGCCTTGCTGCAATCAAGATTCTTGAGCAGTTCATTCTACCTAGCCTCATCTAAAGACGAATAGCATAAACCATAGAAGCTCTCATTACCCATCGAAGAGAGAGCTATAAGCTCGTACCTCGTAAAAAGCTCACTTAAAGCTCTTTTTCTTACTTTTTTGTACTTGTTAATCCTTGCTCCATGTCTTATCCTGCAAAATCCTGTCCCTATTTTTTATTCTTACAATTCATGCCAGAATATTTTTAGACTTTTGAAAGAGGCTCAGTTA
>JALHCK010000071.1 GCA_022841205.1 Methanomicrobiales archaeon
AGATATCAACCACGTGGAGGAGCTTTGGCCTTCGGGCAAAGATCTCTTTGGTGACCGCCTGGCCGATCGAACCTGCACCGCCGATGACCAAAAAGCGCGCGCTCCGGACAAGGTCTGAAAGCGCTTCTTCGTGGGTGGCGATGTCGGCGGCAAACAAATCAGCATCGCGACCGATAAGGTTTAGGATTGCATCCATAATGGGCTTCTTTACAGAATTTACTGGATAAGATTTCTGACAGAATTACAGGATTGTACTGGATTTGCTGAAATTCTTCATGCATAGTATTCCGCTATCTTCTGCAAAACGTTATTGCGGGAAACTGACTCGTATTCTTCTTGCGCTGCTCCCTTTTCAAAAAGCACTGCGTAATGATCAGAAAAGACTTCAATTTCAAGGTACTTTCCTGGGATACTATCAAATTCAAACTGAATACTGTTTCGACCCGTAGGGAAAACCTTGGCTTTGTAGAGTATGTCCTCCACCAGAGAACGTGCTCTTTGAAGTACTTCTGGAGAAAAGCTCGAGGCTCCATAACCGTTCCAATTGTCCTGCAAGGCAGCAATGCCCTCAATACGCTTGAGTAGCTGAGTCTTCCATTTCTTTTGGAGGCTCAAAAGGAAGCCTGTATCAGAAAGATCCTGGTTCTTATCGCCGCCGTAATAATGCCGTTGATATAGCCTACTCCCTGACTTATATCCAGTTCCTATAAAGGATTCGCGATCTTGATGAAGAGGAGCACTTATGGTGCAATCACTTGCCATCATTTGCCTCTGTTGGTCCCAGTTTTGCAAGATGCTCGCCAAGCCAAGCATAGATAGGTCGCGCTGTTTCCTGACTCATTATGACTCCCGAGTTAACATAACGTACAATGAGATGGGTCAGATCGTCAGGTTCTATCTTAACTTGCTCTCCCACAGAACCATCATCATTGATCGTTCTGCACTCTTCTTTTGGTACAGGTTGCCTTTCCAAATAGAAGTTAATGGTCAGTTCACCACGAGGACCTATCCCCCATAAGCCCCGTTGATATAGACAGGGTTATAGCCCTCGGGGAATACGTACTTGAATCTCACTGTCTCAGCCATAATCCGCCTCGCTTTTTGCTCGATATATATTACTACATAAACAATCGAGATTGCTTCAAAATTTCAAAGAAAAACTATGCTAATCTCTGCACTTTTGCAAATTCTTCTCAAGCGAATCGCACACGAGGTCGACTTCGGTGTCGGTCATGGTGGGGTAGAGCGGCAGGGTGAGTTCGTGGTCGCTGATGTATTGGCTTTTGGGGGTGGTGTCACAGTCGGTGATAATTTTCCGGTTTTAGTCGGGGAGAAATTTCCGGTTTCTTGTCCATAGCCCGACGTTGTCGGGCAATAAAGCTGGGGCTCAGCCAATGGAAGTGGAATCACTACTTCTTAAGTACGGAGAGAACCCCATGGACAAGGAGCAATGTATGTTAGAAGCCCGAATCTTGCAAGCACAGGGCTACACGCAGCTGCAGATTGCAGAAGAGCTCGGCGTCACGGACAGAACGGTGAGGACGTATCTCAAAGCACGGCTGTGCGCGCGAAAAAAGCCGGTACGACCCAGTAAGCTCGATCCGTTTAAAGCCTTTCTTGAGCAGCAGCTTGAGAAGAACCCTTCGTACAATGGCGAACTTTTATACGGGCGGATCGTTGCCCAGGGCTACAGTGGTAAGAAAACTGTTATGAAAGCCTATCTGGCACAGGTCAGACGTACCATGAACAACCAGGCAGTCCTGCGCTTTGAAACAGAGCCTGGACGCCAGGCCCAGGTGGACTGGAAAGAATTTGGCAAACAATGGGTGGACGGCCACGAAACCAAACTGTATGCGTTTGTCATGGTGCTGGGCTACTCACGCATGCCCTTTATACGCTTCACCACCGATATGAAACAGTCAACACTGCTTGCCTGTCATACGCTTGCCTTTGCACACTTTGGCGGGGTTCCTAAGGAGATTCTCTACGACAACATGCGTACAGCGTTTGAGCCCAACGGTGAAGGCGTGTGGCACCCGACGCGGCGCCTTGCCGCCTGTGCTGTTCATTACGGTTTTGTCCCGCAGCGGTGCAGGGTAGGGCAAGGTGGAACGGCTCATCGGCTATCTGGACCACAATTTTTGGGCCCGAATTGAAGCGCTCGTGCCCTATACGCTTGGTACGCTCAATGAGAAAGTGCTGGACTGGATCGACGAAATCAGTACAAAGCCTTTGGAAGAACTGCAGGAATCGAGAAGTATACGCTTTAAACAAGAAAAACCACTGCTGAGCGCGCTTCCGGCGGACTGTTTTGATGTTCGGGATCCTGTCCCGCTCAGTGTCTCAAGGGAGTCAACAATCTGCTATGAAACAAACCGTTACTCTGTGCCACCTCAGTATATCGGCACAACGCTCCAGATGCTGATTCACCCCTTGCACCGAAATGTGGCGCTAATGGGGCCTCAGGGTCTCATCCGCTCTTTTCCACTCGTAAGTCCAGGCAGTCATAGCACCGTTTTCTTTCCAGAGGACCGTGCGCAACTGCTTGCACGCTGGAAGCATGAGCAGGGTCGCGTACAAGGCTGGAGAGCTTCGTGCAAGAAAGCCAGTAAGCCCTGGATCGATGTCGACATTCGTGCTCCTTCTGCCTACGATGCCCTGATCGTTGAGGCAAGGGAGGCACTGGTATGAACCGAACACTGTCGCCCACCGCTTTTCTTTCAGGCCGTATGGAGGAACTTGGCCTTGGCTTTATGGCAGCAGGGCTTGAGTCGTTTCTCGCTGAACAGGCCGGAAAAGACCAGACGCTTACAGCGTCGCTTTCGGCACTCATAGAGATTGAATATGACGCCAGAAAAGAGCGGACTGCACGTACTCGCCTTAAGCTCTCCGGAATGCCACAGGCCAAGTATTTCGACGAATTCGACCTCTCCTGGCTCAAAGGCGGCCTTACGCGGGAACGCTTTGAGGAGCTCAAAAGCCT
>JALHCK010000072.1 GCA_022841205.1 Methanomicrobiales archaeon
TGTAGCAGCAAAGTAGTAAAGTCCTAAATCAGCAAAGTTAAAATGTCCTAATAAGGGATAGAAGCTGATGAAATGGACAATCACAATGACCGAAGAAGAACTACATCGCAAGACCATCGTAGAGCAAGCCATAGCGAAAAGGATCACACAGAAGGAAGGAGCAGCGCGGTTGCATACAAGCGAACGCAATTTCAGGCGGATCCTGTTTCGGTACAGGCAAAATGGTGATATAGGGTTGGTCTCAAAACATCGAGGGAAACCCAGCAATCATCGTTTGGAGGATGACAAAAGGGAGACGATCGTAGAAATGATAGCAGACCCCAAATATTCAGGTTTTGGGCCGACCTTGATGAGTGAGAAGTTGGAAGAGTATCAGGGGATTGTGGTCAGCCGGGAGACTGTGCGTCAGCTCATGATTGAAGAGGGAAGGCACCATCCCAGGGTCAAGAAGAAGCGAGTGCATCTCCAGCGAGAGCGGCGTGAACGCCGGGGGGAATTAGTACAAATCGATGGCTCTTACCATGCCTGGTTGGAAGGACGTGGGCCCAAAGCCTGTCTGCTCCTATTTGTGGATGACGCCACCAGCGCAGTATTGGCGGCTGAATTTGTCAATCAAGAAAGCTTCTTTGCCTATGGCAAGCTGTGCAAGACCTATTTTCGATCCACAGGCCTGCCTGTGGCTTTCTATAGCGATAAATTCAGTGTTTTTCGGGCCAATTCCTCCATCGAGGCGGTGACCCAATTTCGACGCGCTTTAGAGGCATTGGGAATTGATCTAATCTGTGCAAACTCTCCTCAGGCCAAAGGACGTGTAGAACGAGCCAATCAAACCTTTCAGGATCGTCTGGTCAAAGAAATGCGTTTGCGGGGAATTAATGATTATCAGGCGGCCAATGCCTACCTGCCTGAATTCATCCTTTTCTATAACCGCAAATTCGCAGTTCTTCCTCGTTCAACAGGTGACGATCACCTTCCTCTTGACCCTGCCATCGATTTGGACTTCCTTTTCTCTATTCAGGATATTCGCACGATCTCTAAAGACCTTCTCATCCAGTTTGATCATGTCACGTATCAAATTATCACTAATCGCCCCCCGCAAAACCTTATCAAACGAGAGGTCCTGGTAACTCAAGATGAGTCTGGTGCTATTTCTGCCTACCTCAATCACCAGAAACTGACCCTAAAGATCATTCACAAACAACCTAAGCAGATCCAGGTGGTCTCCTCTAAATCCTTGGATCATCCCGTTTATGTACCGCCGGTGAACCACCCCTGGCGTACTTATGGAAGAAAAATCAATGGCTATCCCATCCTGATCGATGACCTTTAGGACATTTCTATTTTGCACCCATTAGGACATTTCTACTTTGCATTGACA
>JALHCK010000073.1 GCA_022841205.1 Methanomicrobiales archaeon
CTCCCTTTTCGCTCATTTTCGTCGGGCATGTGAAATTTAGTTTGTTGACGGAGTAAGGCGATCGGATTTTGTGGACATTCTCGCTCCGATGTGTTAAGCGACACTTGTAGTAACACATGGGGCGAGGTGGCAGCATGCAGCAGAGAATCGAGAGGGTGGACGAGATTCCGCTCCTCCTGCATTGGCTGGATCAGATGGGCGTGCAGGAGAAGATCGACTCCCTCTGGAAACCGCATGGAAACTGGGAAGGACTCAGCTATGGGCAGTTGGCCAAGCTGTTTCTCACCTATGTCCTGCATGCGCTCAACCATCGCCTCTATCAAATGGAGCCGTGGCTTGCGGCCCACCAAACCATGATTGAAGAGATCACCGGTTGGCAAGTCACGAGCAAGGAGGCTACCGATGACCGACTGGCCACGCTGATCCAAGCACTCGGTGGCGACGACTCGATTCGAATCGAATTCCAGCAGGGTATGGGGCAGCATCTTATCCAGGCTTACGCCTTGCCTACGGATGTTGCCCGCTACGACACCACGAGCTTTAGCGTCAATCACGCTCGCTCGGAGCAGGGTCCTGATGGATTGCTGCGCTTTGGGCACAGCAAGGACCATCGTCCGGACCTGCTTCAGTTTAAACAGGGACTGGGCACCCTGGACCCGGCAGGTATTCCTCTCTATAGTGACACGCTCTCGGGCAACACTGCTGACGACATCTGCTATGTCCCCGCATGGCGCGAACTGGCAAAAACCATTGGTCATGGCAACTTTCTTTACGTCGCGGACTGCAAGGCCGCGGCTTTGAGCACCCGTGCCACGATCGACCAGGAAGAGGGACGCTATCTTTTCCCTCTCCCCATGACTGGCGAGGTCCCGGAGAAGCTCCGTCGACTGGTGATGGAACCACCTGATGAGCCGCGGCCGATTCATATCCCCAAACTCGACAAAGGCAAGGAAACCGTCAAAGAGATCGGCAAAGGATTTGCCATACTAGAAACCCTGACCTTCCAACCCGAAGCCGGCGATGTCCACAACTGGATCGAGCAATGGTTCATTGTCCAAAGCCATACATATGCAAACACCCAGAAAAAGACCTGCCTAAGCCGAATCGAGAAGGCCGAAGCCGAGCTCCAACGGCTCAAACCCAAAAAGGAGGAAACTGCCGAACAGTTTCGCCAAAGGGCGGACAAGATCGTCAAGAACAGGAAATGCGAGGGTCTCATCACTCTGGAAGTGCAAGAAACACTAACGTGCATAGAAAAATACCTCGGTCGTGGCCGCCCGAAGCCCGACAGTCCTAAAACGGTTGTGGAAACGAAAGGAATCAGTCTCCAGTTCCATCGACGAATCTATGTTACCAATGTCCCCACTGACGACATGTCGCTCGATCAAAGTGTCCGGTACTATCGTGAAGAATGGCTGGTGGAGCGAGGCTTTCATCGGTTCAAGCAAGGCTCCTTGCCAGCCCTCCCACTCTACGTGCGATTACCGGAGCGCATCAAAGGCCTCATGCTGCTTCTGACCACTGCTCTACAAGCCATCACGTTGATGGAGTATGTCGCGCGCAGAAATCTCGCTACCACTCATCAGACCATCTCAGGGTTGGTTCCGGGCAACCCCAAGATGAAAACCGATCGACCAACCACCGAAAGGCTCCTTGCCCAGTTCGAAGGTCTTCACCTTCTCATCGAACAAACCCCCAACCGGATCAAGCTCAGGCTCATCGAAGAGCTCAATCCGTTACAAACAAAAATCCTCGAGTTGCTCAATGTCTCCCCGGCAATCTACAACCTCTCGTCGCCCAAACCAAAATTCAAAGACTCAAGTTGATTTGAGCGAAATGGGAG
>JALHCK010000074.1 GCA_022841205.1 Methanomicrobiales archaeon
ATCGTGTAGTGATACCCTATGGGTATGCGTCGGTATATGTGAAGGGTGAAGTGAAGGGTGCGAGTGTAGTAGAGGTTTACGGAGGTTTACGTTTATCTGAGGCGATAAAGGATAATCTGACGTCTCTATCGTCGATGAGAGATGTGGAGGTAAAGGGTACTGATGGAAAGCTGACGGTGTATGATTTGTTTAGATACGAGCGAGAAGGAGAGATAAGCCAGAATCCCTTATTGCGGCCTGGTGATGTGGTGACGGTAAAGAGGGCCGAGCGTGTAGTGACGTTAGAGGGGGAGGTAAGGCGTCCAGGGATATATCAGCTAACAGGGGATGAGGGGGTGGATGAGCTTATAAGCTACTATGGGGATGGCCTAGGGGTGAGTGCGAAGAGCGACATGGTGGTGTTGACTAGGAGTGCGAGTGAAGAGAGGCCTGAGAGTGAGAGTGTGGTCTTTGACCTAGCGAGTGCTGAGCTTCCGGCGCTCTTGGATGGGGACAGTATAAGGGTAGCGAGCAGGGAAGAGTACCTGCCTATTATCTATATAGAAGGAGCTATTGCCGGCGACATTGTAGGAATATCTACAAGTGAGCAGACAGTTGCCCAAACGAACTATGCAGTCTTACGAACAGCCTATCGAGAAGGGATAACTGTATCGACCCTTTTGCGGCCTTTGAAAGATAAGATTCTCCCATCGGCCAATATGGAGCAAGCCTTTATTATCCGCAAAGGCCAGGAAACTCAAATAATGATCAACCTTGAAACGCTGCTTTATGGTATCGACTTAAGCGGAGATGTTGTACTCAAACCAGAAGACAAGATCGTAATCCCTTATGGCTCAATGTATGTCTTCGTAACAGGAGAGGTGACCAAATCGAGCTGGGTGGGCATCACAGGGCTTACGCGATTGCGGGATGCTGTGACACCGCTTCTTACACGCTATTCTTCGCTTCGCGATGTCAAAGTAAAATCTGCAGATGGCTACGAGAAAATTTTCGATCTTTTCAAAGCGGAGCGCTATGGGGATCTTTCGCAGGATCCTTTCTTGAGGCCTGGCGATGAGATCAGGATTTCTAGCCTTACCAATCTGGTGACAATACAGGGTGAAGTAAAACGTCCTGGGACCTACCAGCTTCTGCCTGGCGAGGGTCTCAAAGAGCTCGTGAGCGTATACGCTGATGGCTTTACTGAAAAAGCCAATACCTCGCGCCTCACGCTCTTGCATTATCTTTCCGAAAGCTCGCCTGTGGGCGAAAAAATGCAGTTCGATTACACCAAATTTCCGGATATGGAGCTGAGACTCTATGATGTAGTCACCGTTCCATCCTTGCAGGAGCTCCTTCCT
>JALHCK010000075.1 GCA_022841205.1 Methanomicrobiales archaeon
TATGTCAATGGCACTGTCGATGATCCCGCCAACCTCGCTGCGGTAAAGGCAACCGCCACCGCTGCGGTGAAGACCGTGGCCAACACCGGCGGGCCAACTTCAGGGTTCCTCTCCGGCTGGTCGCACCGGAAAGCGATGAATATTTACGGATCGCCTGGTGGGGATCTCACGGATTACCAGGTACGGGTAGTTGTCCACCGGACAGCAGGGACAGATGCAGCGGAGAACGTGTATATCGGAACAAAAACCAAGGCCGACTACTCCGATCTCCGGTTCACCACAACAGACAATGTCCTGCTCCCCTACTGGATCGAGTTGGCGAATGCCAGTTCAGCTGCAATCTGGGTGAAAGTACCAGTCATACCAACAACAGGAACACAGCTCTTCCTGTACTATGACAACTCCGGTGCCATGGCTGTAAGCGATGGGGATGCCACGTTCCCGCTATTTGATGATTTTCCAGGATCCTCATTAAATACTGAAAAATGGACATCCACTGACCGTGTAACAGTCTCTGATGGCATGTGCACAATCTCCGCAACCAGCAATACAGCGAAATATATCCAGAGCATCACCCAGTTCGGTACGGGATATTCTGCCCGCATCCGGTGGATGATGCCGACAGAGAGAGATGATATTTTACATGGATTTTATTCTGGAGAAAATTACAGGGCACTGCTATACTACCACAACGGGAAGTCATATATGACTTCGATTACCGGTGATTCTACATCAAATAGGCAATCCCATTCCAATCCCTACACATCTTATGCAACCTGGGAAGTCCGGAGAGCATCTCAGACAACAGTCCAGTTTGTGTACAATGATGGAACACCAACGAACGTTACATCCAAAGTCCCTACGGTAGACATGCCGCTCTCCTGCAGGGTTAAAAACCCACCGGGAAGCGGGACTACCACATCCTCTATCGATTGGGTACTGGTTCGCAGATACTCGGAAACTCCGCCGGCAGTGGCATCATGGGGAGCAGAAGAGGCAGAACAAGCCCCACCACCGGTGGTGGCACCTGTCGCAGCATTCACTGCCAATGTCACGTCCGGCACCGCCCCCCTGGCCGTCCAGTTCACCGACCAGTCCACCGGCACTCCACCGCTCACCTACGCATGGGACTTCGACAACGACGGGACAGTGGACTCCACCGCACAGAGCCCGGGCCACATCTACAGTTCAGCCGGCACCTACACGGTGAACCTCACGGTGACAAACGCAGCTGGCAGCGATTCTGAGGTGAAGACCGGTTACATCACGGTGACCTCTCCCCCGCCATCCATCGTTGAGCTTTTCAACGGCACCGTGTCCCTCACCCCTGGA
>JALHCK010000076.1 GCA_022841205.1 Methanomicrobiales archaeon
TGAATCGGCCTGGGTTTCGTTCCGTTCTTGAAGCAAGGATGGAACACGATGAACCAGAAGTACTCTCCCGAGATGCGCGAGCGCGCGCTGCGGATGCTCGATGAGGCCAAGGCCTCCGGTGAGCACTCGAATCTGATGTCCGCCGTGCGGCATGTTGCGGGGCTCCTCGGCATGAGCGCGGAGACGCTGCGGGTGTGGCATCGCCGCCGCGAGGTCGACGCCGGCGCGAAGCCCGGTGTCCCGAGCGATGTCGCTGAGGAGAACAAGCGCCTGCGCCGCGAGGTGGCCGAGCTGCGAAAGGCGAATGAGATCCTCAAGGCTGCGAGCGTGTTTTTCGCGAAGGAGCTCGACCGGCCCTGACCGAGATGATCCGCTTCATCGACGAGTATCGAGAGCGGTTCGGGGTCGAGCTCATCTGCCGGACGCTGCGCCCGGCAGTGCAGGGATTCATCACGTCCCGCGGGTATCGCGCCGCGAAGACCCGCGTAGCCTCCGCCCGGCAGCTGCGCGACGAGCTGCTGCTGCCCGAGGTCGCCAGGCTGCATGCGGAGAACTACGGCGTCTACGGGCGGCGGAAGATGCATGCTCTCCTGAAACGGCAGGGGTGGGACATCGGCCGCGACCAGACCGAGCGCCTCATGCGCCTCGCGGGAGTGCGTGGGGTTCGCAAGTCGAAGAAGGTGTTCACGACCAGGCCGGACAAGGCGCAGGCCCTACCGCGGGACCTCGTCCAGCGGCGGTTCCGTGCGGACGCGCCGCGCCGACTCTGGGTTGCAGACATCACGTATGTGGCCACCTGGGCGGGCTTCGCATACGTCGCGTTCGTCACCGACGTCTATTCACGTCGGATCGTGGGCTGGAACGTCGCGGCGACGCTGCGCGCGGAGGTGCTGCCGCTGCAAGCGCTGGACATGGCCGCCTGGGGCGCGGACGGCCCGCTGGACGGGCTGATCCATCACGCCGATCACGGCTCGAACTACATGTCGATGGTCTACACCGACCGGGTCGTCGAGCTTGGCGCAACACCCTCGACGGGAACCGTCGGGGACTCGTATGACAACGCCCTCGCCGAGGCGGTCAACAACCTCTACAAGACCGAGCTGATCCGCCAGCGCGGCCCCTGGAGGACCGTCGAGCAGGTCGAGCTCGCGACGCTCGAATGGGTGTGGTGGTGGAACCATCAACGCCTGCACGGCGAACTCGGCATGCGCACCCCGATCGAGATCGAGGACGCGTACTACGCTGACCTCGAATCAGGCCTCCCGGCGACCGCCGGACAGGGAAACCGATAGGAACGAAACCCAGGCCGATTCA
>JALHCK010000077.1 GCA_022841205.1 Methanomicrobiales archaeon
CCTACTCCTCGTCTCCCACAACCACATTGACCATTGCGACGATATTTCCTTGGAAACAGCTAGAGATCAGGGTTTCGCTATCGTCGGTCCTCGCTCTGTAGCGAAGCGGGCAAAAAAGTTAGGCGCGAAATCAGTCGTTGAACTCGAGCCGGGCATGGTCCACAGAATAAATAAAAGATCGGGAGATAGAACGATCAACGGGTCAGCCGACGGATCGATCGAGGTGTCAAGCCAAGTATCGATCGAAGCACTGAAGGCCGAGCATCCTCTTTCATCCGATGCTCTTGCTTACCTGATCAGAGGATCCAAAACAGTCTTTTTCAGTGGTGATACGCGCTATACACCAGAGCTCGAATGCGCTCTAAAAAGCGCTCAACCGGACGTTGCGCTAGTCCAAGCGGCTTGCGCACATTATCCGTTGCTTGGCGATGATGGCATGTCCCTACCAGAAGCAGCGGCCCTTGTGCGCGCTATTCGGCCCCGCTGGACTGTGCCAGTCCATCTCCACTGCGCAGGCAAATGGCTGAACCGCTCTCGCGGAATCCGCATTAGGCGCGATAACCAAATCGAAGTAAGCGCGGCGCTCAAAGCTTGGAAAGCAGAGCTCGAGTCAGAAGGGCTCGGTATCTGTATCCTTGGGCCCGGAGAGGAATGCAAGTTGTTTGAAGAATGATGATTGCTGGCTACCTCGTCGAAATACGCAATATTGGCGCCGACCGCAGAGCCGGCGCTATATAAGCAATATCAAGCGATCAAATCTAAGAGGATTGAAGGAGGATATCATGGCGCAAGAAGAAATTGGGCAAACTGAGATGATCGAACGCTACAAGAGAGTTCACACACCCGCTATCAGCGACATTCTCGACCAGAAGGGGCTTTTTCATCAGGTTTTGCCTCCTGCTATTCAGGCTATCGAAAACGGAATGAAGCTCGCTGGCCCTGTGCTTACGGTAAAAGGTACGCCTACTGTCATCGACAAATTAGAGTACCTGGAACTGGCTATGCGGGCTTATAGTTTTGTGGAGTCTGGAACTGTCGTAGTATTCGATACTGGGAGCGATCCATCTACGGCGCACTGGGGAGAGATGTTGAGTACGACTACTCAAGCCAAAGGCTGCGGTGGCGCAGTCCTCGATGGGGGAGTACGAGACGTAGATGCCATAAAGCGGCTTGGATTCCCCGTCTTTGCCCGATACCGGACACCAGCCGATATCCGTGGTCGCTGGCGCTATGTGGAAATCAATGAAGATATTCGCGTAGGAGAGACCATCATTCATCCAGGCGATTGGGCAATAGCT
>JALHCK010000024.1 GCA_022841205.1 Methanomicrobiales archaeon
GGTGCTGGACAGCAGGCCGTAAAGGGAACACCAGTCACAACAAAGGATACCGTGCATCACCAAAGCAACAGACGAAAAACTGGCATCTGGAGACAGAACGGGACAGGGTACAATCACCCAGGGGGATGGCCGGCCCTGTCCCTATCAAAACCCTCCCATTTTAAGCATATTCCGCACAAGAGGAAAGATACATGAATCGCCAGACAGTTCGATTGATAACAATGTTCGTTGCATGCGCCATGCTCCTCCTGGTCCCGGTTGGTGCGGCAAGCATCGGAATGACGCCGTCAACAGTCACAATTTACAAAGGGAAGACTGTCGAAATCAACCTGGTACTTGATGAAGCGCCAGCCGGCCTCGCCGGATATGATCTTGTTGTCAGGCTTTCAAATCCCCAGGTAGCAGAATTCCCGGAGGTCACCTATCCGTCGTGGGCAGCCCTTCACAACACGACACGGAGAGCCGATGGCTCGGTCAGGATAAGCGGAGTGGACCTCTCAAGGGAGGTAAGCCCGGGAGCAACAGAGATCCCGATTGCAACCCTCACCCTGCGGGGTATTTCCGGTGGTTCATCTGCCATCATTCTTGAATCGGTGAACATGGATGCCGATGGTGGCGACATGATTACACCCGTTGTTTCAAACGGGCAGGTTACCGTTATCGGCGATTCAGGTTCGGGCGGCGGAGGCGGTGGAGGAAGCGGCGGTGGTTCTGTTTCCACCGCCCCACGGACTTCACCCACTACCACTCAACCAACTGCCACAACATCGCCGGCCGTTACCACCACCACTCCAACAGCGGTTCCTACCAGCAAGGTAACAGAACAGGTGCCGGCAACGACCCACGCTGGCACTCCTGAACAAACAACCGCCCCGATTACACCGGCAACTCCCGGGGGCACCGGTGGAATTCCCTTTGCGTGGATCCTCGGGGGGATCGTCGCTATAGCGATACTGTTTATTGTTGCTTTCATTGCCTGGCGACGAGAGGAGCGGCAGGGGTAAATCTTTTTTTCAACCGTCAGCGGATTTCCTGTTTTTCCAGTTGAACCGTGACATTATCACTTCTGGAAGCGACTACCCGGAACACAAAACCAACTTGCCGGGTGTGGTTTTACCGGGGGGATCTCCAGGTAACCATTCCTTCACACAAAATTCCCAGATCTCATGATTGTTGGGCTGGAAAGGCACGGTTATCCCCCGATGCCCGGGTAAATGTTTAATACCGGGGTCATCCCTCTTGCTTTGTGTGATGTCGATGATCCAGGAAGGAGTGGTATTTGACTTCGGATACTGGACGGTAAAGCCCGGTCTGGAAGACTTGTTTTTGGAAAAATGGCAGAACTTTGCACAATGGACGCTCAACCACTTCAAAGGTATCCGATGGATATACATGGTCCGCGACCAGGAACGCGGGAATGAGTTCATCTCCTTTGCCCCATGGGACTCCCCGGAAAGCATTGCTGAATGGCGACGGTCTTCGAAATATATTGCTGTATTTGACGAGCTTAATAACCTGTGCGAAGGGATTGAACCGGTCAACATGGTCGAGGTGACACACGTAAAACGATAGGTGTTCATTTTTGAGGGAGTCTTCCTGCATGCGCCACTCCGGGTATATGCCTGCCGGAGAAATACCGGATACCATCTTTTTCCAGTGAAAACCGGAATGATGCAGTTCACAGCAGGCCCGATGCATGAAAATGCCGGATGAATTTTCAAAGGAGATCGCATACGCGATTTTCATTTTGTATACTCGTGTCCCGGAGAGAATCTTGTGATTTTTCAGCAACCCGATCGATCCTTTGCATTTTCTGGTAATGTATCCCCTGGCGATGAGGGGCGGCTACAGGCCTCAGCCCGAAGAGGATCCTTTCCTGTCTCCCGCTGGCTGAACGGGTGGGGATAGTGTCCCGGTCTTTGGACAGCAGGAAAATGGCAGGGCTATGGCTTCGTGAAAGTGATAGCAGGGATAACCTGGGCAGGAATCCCTCCATTCTGTCGCTGGATGGCTATATCGTTCCGGTATCTCACGTGTTCATACCGTGGCCATCCGCGTGTCCATTGCAGAAACCCTGGATTATTTATGTGATGCATCACAACCCGGTAGTGATTGCCATGAGGAATACCAGTGACCTGGTAAACGAGATGCTTGCCGAGGCAAAGACGGCATGGCTGTTGGCCATTGTCGTGGGATTCGAGAAGGATACAAAGTTTGTGTTCAGCACCAGCAAGCAGCCGCTGGAAGAACTGAACAGGCTCGTTCAGGACGGGGGATCACCTGTCGGGCTCCTGAAATTTGAGAAGACAGGAGACACGATCACTGGGAAATACCGCCCGTTCGAGGAATATGAAAATATTCAGTGGGCAGGAGAATACCTTGCAGGGCTCCTTGAAAACACCGGGGCAATCATTGCCCTGAGCGGGCAGCAGGGATGACGGGATCCCGTGTGACAAAAGATACTACCTGCTGTTTTCATCCTCCAATAGAATTTTTCCAGGCCAGTACCTCCCGGGACTTACCTGCCTGCATCTTCCCGGGGGGCTCACGGGATACTGCCTCCGCCGGGTTTTTTAATATCCATCAGGAGCCTCGCAATATGCGATATGCTTCGTACAGAGGCTGGAACTTGAAAAAACACCGGGTGCACAAGGAGTGATTTTCCCTGAATGCCGGGCTCCTGTTACCCCCCTTTGCACTCTTCTGATCACTTTTTTGCCGGGGGACTATCTTCCCCAACCACCCGTTCCAACCATCTCCTGCACCGGTAACAGAACTCCGGGCCCTTCCGGTCGGTGTCCCCGATCCAGTTTGAGAAGTACATGGCACATCCGGGGTATTCGCAGTGGGAAAGGCCGAGGGCATGGCCAAGTTCATGGACCGCCTCGGTGAGGACCCTCCACCGGTAAACCTTCAGGTTCGGGGCTCCCCCATACAGTTCCGGGCGGAGACGGAAGGTCGAGATGAGCGCCTTTCCCGTGCAGGCGATGCCGAACACGCAGTCCATCCTGCCGGAGAAGAGGTCGACCCCGGTTATACCAAGCGAGAGCTCCGTCGTGGTATCTGGTGGCGACGGGAGCTCGGAAAGGACTCCGTCTGCCAGGTACTGGTCGCGTTCCGGGTAAAAATGCCTCTTTGAAAGCGGCATCGCAGCGGATTTCTCTACCCCGGCCCTGAAGATCCCGGGGATGTCCTCTCTTAACCAGGCAAGAGGGGCAGGATCGACTCTGCCAAGAGGGATGACGGTGATCCTCTGACTCTTCATGGCAGGTCCGAAGCGTTCTTTCCAAGGATTGCCGCACGGTTCACGAAAAAGGACCGCCGTTCCAGCACGGCCAGTCCCGCATCCTCGGCCTCCCTGAGGTACACCCGGAATTCCTTTTCCGGGACGACGGCCGGAGGTTCAGCGTAGAACAACCGGCCTCCCGGTGCGAGCAGTGATGCGATCTCCCCAAACACGTTCCGGGGGTCGGGGACTTCGTGGATGACAAAAATCGCAAACGCCATATCGACAGTCCCGTCCAGCTCCGGGGAAAGACCGATGGCATCCGGAGCGCACCGGTGAGTCCTGACCCGGTGCATGAGCCCCTCTTCCTCCATCCTCTCTTCCAGGATCCGGAGCATCTCCTCCTGGAGGTCGACGGCGATGACCGTCCCGGTATCGCCGACTCTCTTTGCAAACTCGCGGGTGAAAAACCCCGGTCCGCAGCCGAAGTCGAGTACGCGGTTGCCGGGCTGGACATAGCGTTCTGCGAGCCGTCCGGGCCGGTAGAGGAATCTCCGGATGCGTGTGTCAAGGTGCCCGGCTCCCGAGGCGGGAAATACCCGGTGGTGATGCTGGTTTTTGCTACTGTCCTTTGGATCGTGTGCAGGGGGCATGGTCTTTTACCGTATTTCCTTCCTGAACTTCTTTATAACCCGCTGTTCCAGGGCTCTCCTGGCATCTCTACCACCAACTGTTCCGGGAAACAGGCTACATCCTCTTTGCGGCATACCTGGCAAGGGCGATGATGGTGAGGATCGGGGGTGCGCCCGGTGCTGCCGGGAGGACCGAGGCGTCGCAGACATAGAGGCCGGCAACGCTGGTCATGAGCGAGGTGTCCACCGAGACCCCGATCCTTGCCGTTCCTCCGGGATGAGAGCCCCGGAGGGGGAGGGAGACAAGCGTCCCGGGCTCCACGCCGGCACCGGCAAGGATTGCGCCGGCAACCGCGGAGCCTTCTGCGAGCCGCCGGGCATCAGGGGCAGTCACCCCTTTTTTGATGGTCTCTCTCACCGAACCGCTGTCCTCGTCGGCAATCTTGACCATCATGCCCAGCACGTCGCCTTCGCCGACGGCATGCCCGGCTCCCTGCAGGGTGGCCACGAGTTGCCGCGAGTAATGGGACAGGATGAGGCTGCTTTCGTGCGCAATGTAGGCACCCATCGGGACGTCACGGTCAAACCCTATGCCCGGACAGACGCCGCCGATGCTTGCGAAGGTGTCGCAGAAGAGAGGTGTGACCGGGATCCCGATGCTGCCGATCAGGCGGGGGGTCTCCAGGGCCCCGGCGGCAATGACCACGAGGTCATCGTAGCAGGTCCGCGACCCGCACCGGACTCCGGTCACCCGGTCCCCCCGGGTAAGTATCCCGGTAACCTCCTGCCCGGTCACCACCGTTGCGCCATTCTCCCGTGCCGCTTCGATAAACCTGACTGCGTTCCACCGTGCCTGGACCGGGCATCCCAGGCTGCAGCGGCCATCCCGGCAGCATTGTTCAGGGTCGATGAACTTTGGCATCTTCCTTGCCGTGAGCCCGAGGCGGGAAGCGGCGTCCATGAGGCGGTATGTCCCCTCGCCGATCAGGTCGTCGGGCAGCACCTGCACTCCAAGTTCCCTTTCAACCTCTGCGAGCTCTGCGGAGAGGTCGATTCCAAATCCCCGCAGTTCCTCCTCAAGGCACCGCATGGCGTTTCCGGCCGAGACCATGGTGGTCCCGCCAAGGCAGCAGGTCCGCATCAGCTTAATTCCGGCATCCACGTTCGCGTAGTGCCGGTGGGCATCCTCCTCGTCTATTTCCGGCCCTTTCTCGATGAGAAGCACCCGGTGCCCTGCTGCAGCGAGCTCCTTTGCCACGGTCGCCCCGCCTGCCCCGGAACCGACCACGATCGCCATACAGGAATGAGGGTGAAGGAGGATGATAAGGTGATGGGGGATGGCAGGACAGCCCCAGGTGCTTTCCGGATGGTCTTTTTTTGGCGGTTAGCACAGAAACACCCGTGATTGCGTCCTGTACCGGGTCCAACGCATGAAATACCGGGGTATTTTTTCGGAAAACCGCATCAGCGATTTTGACCGGGGTATGTGACCGGAAGATATGATCGGGGTTTCAATGAAAACCGGTGATCATTGCATGGTCTGTACGACAACCCGTTCTCATGATCGCTGTCATTGTCACGCTCCCGCTGGGGATTGAGGAACCCTGTTTCCTGGATTACCGTGCCGGAGAAAATCCACAGAGCTACTCCAGGCCGATGGATATGTTTTTCAGATTGTCCGCTCCAATCCGGTTCCATGGACTGTGTGCTGTGCAAAATTGCGAGGGGGGATATCCCCTCGTGGAAGATCTACGAAGACGATTACTGTATCGGCGTCCTTGACGTTTCGCCCTGTGCCCCGGGCCACTGTCTCGTCATCCCAAAACACCATGTCGAGAAATTCTACGACCTCCCGGACGATGAACTGGCAAAACTCTTTGTGGCTGCAAAAACGGTCGCCCGCAAGATCAGGACGGCATATTCCCCCGACCATGTCTGCATGTTCATCCGGGGTGGCAGGCTGCCCCACCTCCACGTGGCATTGTTCCCCTCCACCGAAGGCGACGGGGTCAGCGGCTTTCCCCAGAGCAATTACCCGGAACAGTCTGTCGACCTGGATGCTTCGGCAGAACTGTTGCGGAGCGCCTGAAGCCTTCCCATATGGCAGACGGACTTGCCGGGGACTTCGCCGTTCACCGCCGGGGAAAACCGCCCTCTTTCATGGCGAAGAGGAAGGAATACCAGTGTTTCCGTGAATGGGTCTTCCGGACATTTCATTTTCCTGTTCGGAAGGGGTATGGAGCGCCAGGGCTTTCCTCGTTGTCCGGGCACTGCATCTTAAGGATTTGCAACCATCGGGACCGGGGGTAGCTGGAGGACTACAATGTAGCGCCCCGGAGGAGGAACGGACCGGTTGGTGTCCAGAGGGGTGATTTCATGATAGTGGAACTACCAGGATCATGATATGGTGAGATACCGGGGACGGACTCTTCCCGGAACACAGGGATCGTGAGGTGAGAAATGGCGTCCCGGCATACAGGACAACGGAACTATGAACGGGTGACAGAGGACCGGAACCGCGAAGAGCTGATCTTTGCCGTCCTGTCCCTGCCCCCCGAATGCGATAGCAGGGTGAAGGGGCTGGTCGATGCCATAAACGGTCTCCCCGATGTCTATACCTGCAGTTCCTGCGGAGGGCACCCGGAAGAGGATGGCCGGGAGAACCCTGCACCGGAAGGATGTTTTTATGTCCAGTTCATCGTCGAGCCTACTGAGAACGGTTTTCTCTCGCTCGGCATAATCGATCTTGCGGCTCGCACGGTGGACCACGAGCTGCTCGCCGTAAAGACCCTCAACACGACGGATTCCCCCCGGCTCGTCATTTTCCATATCCTCGGCAGGGACGGGGTGGACCCGGATGCGGTTGCCAAAAAGATACGTTCCCTCTGCAAGGACTGGAACGTCTCCCTCCGGGGGGTCCGCGAATACAAGCGGACCGGGCGGAGGCAGGATGCCCTGGAGAGGATCCGGGGTTTTTGCCGGGAAGGTGATTCCCGAAGGTGAAGGAGGGGGGGTTACCGGCAAGGATTCCCGGAAGGGGGAACCCCGGCAGATTTTATCGTTCGCCTGCCCCGGACACAATTAATGCCGGGAGCCGTTCCCTGGAGATTAGCTACCGGCCCGGGTTTCCTGCAGCATTGCAGCAGTCCTTCAGCAGGATCGCCATTTTCCAGGGGATAAAACGGAGGGCAATCTCCGGATGGATTGTGAAACGAAGGCCTCTTCCTGGATTTCGCGATCGTATCCCCTGGAATTTCAGCAATTTCCGGTTCACACAAGCAGCATGTGCCAGGAAGACCTGTTGGTTCACCGTTCTGTGTATCCCGGGATTTGCTGGGGGATAGGTATGACCTTAGATAAATATCTTTATTATAAGT
>JALHCK010000025.1 GCA_022841205.1 Methanomicrobiales archaeon
GTCGCGCCCCACGCGGGCGCGTGGATTGAAACGAGCAAGATACTGGCGGAATTGGGAAAAAAATCCTGTCGCGCCCCACGCGGGCGCGTGGATTGAAACTAATCAATCAAATCGTCAAAACCTGTCCATCCTTGCGTCGCGCCCCACGCGGGCGCGTGGATTGAAACCGGCTTCTATTGTCCAACCACCCCACTTGCCGTCGTCGCGCCCCACGCGGGCGCGTGGATTGAAACTCTGCTTTTATGGTCGCATTATTAAGATCAATAGACAGTCGCGCCCCACGCGGGCGCGTGGATTGAAACTTTGCCTACCAACTCAACGTATGGAGTCAAAATAGTCGCGCCCCACGCGGGCGCGTGGATTGAAACGAGAGATGCCAACGTCGAGACTATCTTGCGGTTGCGTCGCGCCCCACGCGGGCGCGTGGATTGAAACGCGCAGGGCTGGAAAAAAATATCGCCGGCAAACAAAGTCGCGCCCCACGCGGGCGCGTGGATTGAAACGGCAAACACTAATAAGCGCATCCGGTACTTGCATGGTCGCGCCCCACGCGGGCGCGTGGATTGAAACCCGCAAGCGGACCGGCTTGCTCTACAAGAGTATCAGTCGCGCCCCACGCGGGCGCGTGGATTGAAACCATCCTTTACTCCTTTTCCCCAGCTGATGCACTCACGTCGCGCCCCACGCGGGCGCGTGGATTGAAACAACTCTTTTAGCCCGCACAGCGTCATCTGCGCGGCGTCGCGCCCCACGCGGGCGCGTGGATTGAAACTCCTCGCACCGCGGGCAAAGTGTCCGCGATGCAACGTCGCGCCCCACGCGGGCGCGTGGATTGAAACGGTAGATATTGCAAGGGCTGCTCTTGAGCAACAGTCGCGCCCCACGCGGGCGCGTGGATTGAAACGAGGGCATGGAGTTGCAGCTCCTGCGCATCAATGAGTCGCGCCCCACGCGGGCGCGTGGATTGAAACAATTATTCCTACAACATTTTCGACAATTTTTTTTGTCGCGCCCCACGCGGGCGCGTGGATTGAAACTGTTTAAGGTCGTCCCATCCGTCTTTGATATTTGTCGCGCCCCACGCGGGCGCGTGGATTGAAACTACCGACTCATGGGCACGGCACTATGGCGCGGCATAGTCGCGCCCCACGCGGGCGCGTGGATTGAAACACATTCGGCCAGCGATCCGCCTAATGTGCGGTCCGTCGCGCCCCACGCGGGCGCGTGGATTGAAACTTTGTATTGTCTATTGCCGGCCGCCAGTCGTCCTGTCGCGCCCCACGCGGGCGCGTGGATTGAAACTGCTGACCGTCGTTGCTTTATAAATATCAATTTCTGTCGCGCCCCACGCGGGCGCGTGGATTGAAACCTCGCCATTTTTAAGCGCATCGCGGATTGCTAGCGTCGCGCCCCACGCGGGCGCGTGGATTGAAACGCAAGCTCAAGACCGCGTGGGTATCCGCCGACGGCAGTCGCGCCCCACGCGGGCGCGTGGATTGAAACCCGAACAGTTCGGCGAGGAGGCATGGATTACCTTGGTCGCGCCCCACGCGGGCGCGTGGATTGAAACCTTGGCGCGGTTTTTAAGCGCCAGCTCGTCCCAGCGTCGCGCCCCACGCGGGCGCGTGGATTGAAACGACGTTAACTCTAACCTCGTCCGTCCGCTCACGGGGGTCGCGCCCCACGCGGGCGCGTGGATTGAAACTGCGCTGACAATTACTTTCGCGTCGGCCATCTCATCGGTCGCGCCCCACGCGGGCGCGTGGATTGAAACGCCCTATTTGACGAAATTGCCGCATATCGCACAAGTCGCGCCCCACGCGGGCGCGTGGATTGAAACTTTTCGTCTCCTGCGCCATTGTGCATGGCGAGCTTGGGTCGCGCCCCACGCGGGCGCGTGGATTGAAACGGCTCTCAAGCTCTGCATTAGCTCGTCGAAGGTCTGCGTCGCGCCCCACGCGGGCGCGTGGATTGAAACGCACTCTTTGACGAGATAGCATCCTACCGCACCGGTCGCGCCCCACGCGGGCGCGTGGATTGAAACTGGATTGCCGCGAGGTAGTCAAACGCGGCCTGTATCGTCGCGCCCCACGCGGGCGCGTGGATTGAAACGTATAGTCCGCGACATAGTCGAGCGCCTCGCGCACGTCGCGCCCCACGCGGGCGCGTGGATTGAAACGTGCATACCAAGAATAAGAAGCTCCCAGTGCCAAGTCGCGCCCCACGCGGGCGCGTGGATTGAAACTTACTCATCCGCTCTTTGCCGCGCTTAAAAACCCGTCGCGCCCCACGCGGGCGCGTGGATTGAAACCAGGTCAGCCAGCGCCGCACGGAATTTGGCGTCAGTCGCGCCCCACGCGGGCGCGTGGATTGAAACTTGAGATATCCATCGGTATCTGCCGCAGCGGCTGAAAGTCGCGCCCCACGCGGGCGCGTGGATTGAAACCCGTTGAAGAGGAGGAGAAAGATGAAAGAGATCATGTCGCGCCCCACGCGGGCGCGTGGATTGAAACGATATACAGCGATATCTGGACGAAGCAAAAAACCTGTCGCGCCCCACGCGGGCGCGTGGATTGAAACAGTATGTTGTCCTTCATATAAGAGGCCAATAGTTGTCGCGCCCCACGCGGGCGCGTGGATTGAAACTCTCCAGGCTTAACCTCAGTCAGCGAGAATGGGGTCGCGCCCCACGCGGGCGCGTGGATTGAAACTGTTGATGCGAGAGATGCGAGAAGCGATAGAAGGTGTCGCGCCCCACGCGGGCGCGTGGATTGAAACAAGCTGCGAATAAAGCCCATAAGGCCGCGATAGAAGTCGCGCCCCACGCGGGCGCGTGGATTGAAACATTTCATTACCGATAATCGTTGCATATGGCTGGAGGTCGCGCCCCACGCGGGCGCGTGGATTGAAACCGCCAATATCGAGCTTCGGCTTTGCTTCAGCAACGTCGCGCCCCACGCGGGCGCGTGGATTGAAACATCCATACCTTGTTGCGCTGGACAGCCGGGATCAGTCGCGCCCCACGCGGGCGCGTGGATTGAAACTTTCAATGCTTCAAGACGGCTTTCGACGACATCGGTCGCGCCCCACGCGGGCGCGTGGATTGAAACTATTCAGTGCCGAATCTATGAGATCTTCGAGCTTGTCGCGCCCCACGCGGGCGCGTGGATTGAAACCAGTACCACGCATTGCGGCGTTCCCACAATACCAAGTCGCGCCCCACGCGGGCGCGTGGATTGAAACTTTGTTTTCTTCACCCATCTTTCTCCTCCTCTCTGTCGCGCCCCACGCGGGCGCGTGGATTGAAACCTGCGATCCTGTAGGTTAAGCGTCGTCTTGGAGAGTCGCGCCCCACGCGGGCGCGTGGATTGAAACATGCTCCCATGCGCCGGTCGATACTAAAGGATAGGTCGCGCCCCACGCGGGCGCGTGGATTGAAACAGTTTAGAATAATTCCATGTTCCCCCCGAAATAAAGTCGCGCCCCACGCGGGCGCGTGGATTGAAACCACTATTCTGATATATCGATTCGCTCCTGATAGGGTCGCGCCCCACGCGGGCGCGTGGATTGAAACTGGAGACAATAATAGTGAGGAAAGCATGATCTTCGTCGCGCCCCACGCGGGCGCGTGGATTGAAACAGTAAACATATTGTTAAGCGCCGCGCGGATTACCGTCGCGCCCCACGCGGGCGCGTGGATTGAAACTTTGCCATAAACCCTCCTATACCAGGGGCTCGCACGTCGCGCCCCACGCGGGCGCGTGGATTGAAACAGCCCCCGGAAGCCTACAGAAACAGCGCTCAGAAGTCGCGCCCCACGCGGGCGCGTGGATTGAAACTGCTCGTTAGCTATTCTTTCTACCTCAGCCACGTGTCGCGCCCCACGCGGGCGCGTGGATTGAAACTAACTACGACGATGGGAAATGCGTAGAATGCCATGAGTCGCGCCCCACGCGGGCGCGTGGATTGAAACGTTGCCCCTGGCGCATGTATCGCAATCGGCGGCGGTCGCGCCCCACGCGGGCGCGTGGATTGAAACTGGTGAAGGCTTGAAAATCTACAAGCCCTCATGGGTCGCGCCCCACGCGGGCGCGTGGATTGAAACATATCGATAAGCACTTTTTTACCTTTGATCTCGGGTCGCGCCCCACGCGGGCGCGTGGATTGAAACTGTCTATTGAATTGACGGCCGAATCTTATTTATAGTCGCGCCCCACGCGGGCGCGTGGATTGAAACGTTCGATCACCTATGGCGTTGCTTCTGGGCTTGCGTCGCGCCCCACGCGGGCGCGTGGATTGAAACCTTCCTCCTTCTAGTAAACGTTCAATCTCCTCACGTCGCGCCCCACGCGGGCGCGTGGATTGAAACTTCCGGAGACTCTTCCCATGCCTCTTTATTATAGAGGTCGCGCCCCACGCGGGCGCGTGGATTGAAACATACTTGTGAATATCCATATCAAACCTAAAGAAGGTCGCGCCCCACGCGGGCGCGTGGATTGAAACGCCGCCTGGTATCCAACTGTCGCAAATGCGATTGCGTCGCGCCCCACGCGGGCGCGTGGATTGAAACTTCCCTGATCAGGCACGGGCGGAGCTTGAGCGAATGTCGCGCCCCACGCGGGCGCGTGGATTGAAACTGGATATAACCGTGGAGTTCTTTGTCATCCTCAAGTCGCGCCCCACGCGGGCGCGTGGATTGAAACCGCTCAAACCAGCAGGCAAGATGCTGGCCAAGATTTGTCGCGCCCCACGCGGGCGCGTGGATTGAAACTTGAGGCAAGAATTGTTTCTTCTCCCTGTGCTCTCGCGTCGCGCCCCACGCGGGCGCGTGGATTGAAACCTATGTCAGGTAGAGCACTGGGCACCACAAGTGCGGTCGCGCCCCACGCGGGCGCGTGGATTGAAACTCGACAACCCCAGTCAATGCATCCATCGCATCAGTCGCGCCCCACGCGGGCGCGTGGATTGAAACCTCATATACGTTGTACTGTACAACACGGAGACACGTCGCGCCCCACGCGGGCGCGTGGATTGAAACTTTTTCCATTATACTTTGGCTCATTATCCACGTAAGTCGCGCCCCACGCGGGCGCGTGGATTGAAACACGTCTTCGACATATTCAATGCCGATTCTATTTATGTCGCGCCCCACGCGGGCGCGTGGATTGAAACTAATAATTGCCTTTCGATACTGCCGCCAAAATGCGTCGCGCCCCACGCGGGCGCGTGGATTGAAACTAGAGGAGTAAGAAAATGTGGGAAAAAGTATACCGTCGCGCCCCACGCGGGCGCGTGGATTGAAACCTGAAACAAAAAGGATATATAAGAAAAAGCACAAGGTCGCGCCCCACGCGGGCGCGTGGATTGAAACTGGCGAGGGCTTGAAAATATGCAAGCCCTCATGGGTCGCGCCCCACGCGGGCGCGTGGATTGAAACAGGTAACCTGATCGCCGATCCTCCCCTCATGGTGGGTCGCGCCCCACGCGGGCGCGTGGATTGAAACTGTCCAAATTCTGTAAAGTAAACAGTAAATTGCTTGTCGCGCCCCACGCGGGCGCGTGGATTGAAACCGTCTATGGTATAGCTATCATCTAAACAATTAAAGTCGCGCCCCACGCGGGCGCGTGGATTGAAACTTTGCGAACTGGGGGCTGCACGATCTCTATTGTGGTCGCGCCCCACGCGGGCGCGTGGATTGAAACATTGGCTATCTGGAAGATTTAGTCAGTGAAATACCCGTCGCGCCCCACGCGGGCGCGTGGATTGAAACCCGCTCTAGCTGCTCTACAAGACAGGCCTATAAATGTCGCGCCCCACGCGGGCGCGTGGATTGAAACTACTGTTCCTGTAGTGCCTATGGGCACTTTTCGACGTCGCGCCCCACGCGGGCGCGTGGATTGAAACACGACTGGGGCGTACCGGTCTGATGAGTTTGTGCCTGTCGCGCCCCACGCGGGCGCGTGGATTGAAACTTCAAAATAATAATCTACATCTATATCATCTTCATGTCGCGCCCCACGCGGGCGCGTGGATTGAAACTAGAGGAGGAAAGGAAAATGAAGTATCAATTAAAGTCGCGCCCCACGCGGGCGCGTGGATTGAAACATGATAAAAACAATGAAGAGATAGTTTTTGAAGGAGTCGCGCCCCACGCGGGCGCGTGGATTGAAACGATGAATTCAGAATCATTGCCACCGATATAAAAATTGTCGCGCCCCACGCGGGCGCGTGGATTGAAACATTTTTTCTACCTCTCCCCTCTTGCTTCTTCTGGTATGTCGCGCCCCACGCGGGCGCGTGGATTGAAACCTGCCCACATTTCCGGGGGTACCCCCCATAGTGGGTCGCGCCCCACGCGGGCGCGTGGATTGAAACTATTTATAGTATATGGAGGAAAGGAAAATGAATGGTCGCGCCCCACGCGGGCGCGTGGATTGAAACTGAATATCCTTGCAAAGCTTGACATTAAAAGTATCATGTCGCGCCCCACGCGGGCGCGTGGATTGAAACTTGAAGGAACATACACGGATTGCATGAAGTACATGTCGCGCCCCACGCGGGCGCGTGGATTGAAACGTGGAAGTCATCAACATACTGTCGTGTAGAGTAGTCGCGCCCCACGCGGGCGCGTGGATTGAAACTTGTAAATATCACTTGCTTTCGTCTTTCTCCTCCTCGTCGCGCCCCACGCGGGCGCGTGGATTGAAACGATATATCGGAACGTTGAAATGCGCATCAATGGGTCGCGCCCCACGCGGGCGCGTGGATTGAAACGCGCATGCTGGCTTTTGTATCATCAGGTACTATGGTCGCGCCCCACGCGGGCGCGTGGAGTTGATTGAAATCCCGATACCATAGCTAAACTTGGTAACAGCTTTAGTTTGCCCTGATAATCATCACCTTGCTGATAGTATCATTTGATACTATAATAACAGCATGAAACCTCCATATGAAATTACTCAAACGATTCTCAATATCTATGGACAGATCAATGAAGCGCTTGGTTTCTGCAAAAGTCTTCTCCTCATTAAACCAGAACCTCGCTTGAGAAAAGAAAATAGAATTAAAACCATTTATTCTTCATTGGCGATCGAAGGTAACACGCTCGATATTGAACAA
>JALHCK010000078.1 GCA_022841205.1 Methanomicrobiales archaeon
CAGAGAGGAAGGTGCATCCAATTCATTTTCATAAGGAGCATCATAGATACTAGTCTCTTGTTTGCGCAAGCCTAAATGCGCAAGAATGCCACTATGCCCCACTATCTTTATTCTTAAAAAACAAAGAGGCAGGTTCTGTGTCCTGCCTCTTTTGTGTAGAATGATTTTTACCCCTCTCTATGCGCCGCGGACATGCGGCTGACTTTTAGCCTACCTAAGCTTGCTTTTCTCCATAAGTGAGCATAACGCCATCTAGAGGGCCTGGGTCAAACTGATCATCGCTATCCCTATCGAATTCAACAAAGAGCTTGCCGTCTTGTGTCAGGAAGAACTTTACTGTGATAGTATTATTAATAGTTGATTCTGCTATTAGGTTTTCATCAGCATCTTTTATACTATAGTAATAGTCGTATTGATAAATCATGCTTCCAGCGCCTACAAGTTGTCCGAAATAATTGCAAGTATAACCATGATTATCAGTACCTTCTAACTCCATATTATCACTGTGGGTTGTTCCATCATCATATGGCGCGACTTTCAACGTACAAGTTGTAAAAAAACTAGGGCCCACCTCTCCTGGTTGATTCGGTATCCAAACATTTGTAAACTTCTAAGTTCCTTCTACCTGCGAATATTCCGCAGGTGTCAATGCTGGAGACTCACCTTCGTTTTCTTGATTTTCGCCACCTTCAAATAGTTCAATAGTGAACGAGCCGAGCGGGTCATCAGCTTCTACCTGCATTTTTAATTTGCCGTCAATTAAGGAGAAAGTGATTTTTACACTAAGGTCTGTAACTGGCAAAGATTCACCTTCTATATATTCATATTTTCCTATGTATACATTGTCAGAAAAATCGCCGTCGCTCATAATAAAAACGTCGCCGATTCTAATATCAACTCCATTATGATATTGGGAACCTTCAACATGAGCCTCTGGGAGAATCGAAACATGTACAGGATTATAATCCTTGCCATTAATTGTCACATTGCTGAAATCCCACTCGCCTTCGATATCCTCGATGGTGATGTTTGTGTTTTCTGTATCTGGGGGTTGATTGGGCAACCTACCAGAAATATCGCTACCACTAGCAAGCCTAACCATAGAAACCGATTCATCGCCTCCTCCTTTATCCTGTCTTTCTTCAGGAAAATAGTAGTTTAATTTTACTATAGCGCTAGTTTTCCCGGGACGCAAGGGATTTTATGGCTC
>JALHCK010000079.1 GCA_022841205.1 Methanomicrobiales archaeon
ATATAAGAGAGTTCCAGTTTTGATCGATGATAGAAAAAGTAAACGCGCAGACAACGCAGATCGGGGCAATCCGTGGGGTATCTCATTCCTTCGCATGATCGATATGGCGAATGATTCTGGCCTCTTTCATACAAGCGCTGCGCCTGGGTTAATGCCGCTCTATGAGGCAAAGCTCATACATCAATTCGATCATCGCTGGGCAACCTACAGCACGTCGAATGTAGCTCCTGACAAAGAGCCACGTTGCCGAGAGCTCACTGATGAAGAAAAGCGCGATCCGCACCTCAGCATACAGCCTCGCTATTGGGTAGAAGAGCCAGAGGTTCTGGCTCGCATTGCGGATGCTCCCAAAGCGATCATAAAAGCTTGGCGTACTGGCAGTATCGACGAACTGCGCAAAGCGCTTCACGAACCTGGAATTCCTCGGCAATTGGCTGCCTTTGCCGATAGCTCGGACCTGCTAGCAGAAGTGGGCGCTTGGCTCGAAGCACACAGCCCGCGCTGGCTTATGGGATGGAGAGATATTACCAATGCGACCAATGAGCGAACAGTGATAGCGAGTGTACTGCCAAGGGCGGGAGTGGGGCATACTATGCCATTTTTTATGAGTACAAAAGAGAATTATCTATTGGGCTGCAAATTAGCCAATATTAATTCTCTTGTTTTTGATTTTGTTTCAAGAGCAAAACTTGGCGGTACACATCTTACCTATTCTTACTTAAAGCAACTTCCCGTTCTTCCTCCAGAAGCCTATAGCCCCGACGATTTCGCTTTCATCATCTCCCGCGTCTTTGCGCTTACCTATACCGCATACGACATTGCAGGTTGGGCAGAAGATCTATGGAATTCGCTAGATACGAATATAAGAGTCCGCATCTATCGAAGATCTCAACTAGAAGGCAATTACTACCGAAGAATGTCCGAGCCCGAGATCCATCAGAGCGGAATTGCGCAAGATGAGGCGGCAGCACCCCAAGAGCCTTCCTACCTACCCGATTCATTCTTCGATCGGCCATTCTCAACCGAATTTTTTCCACCCTTCCCCTGGAGCCCTGAAAGGCGTGCTGTTATCAGAGCGGAGCTCGATGCATATTACGCGCGCCTCTATGGCCTCGATCGCGATGAGCTTCGGTACATCCTCGATCCCAGAGATGTCATG
>JALHCK010000080.1 GCA_022841205.1 Methanomicrobiales archaeon
ATACCACTTCTGGCACGTAAATGCACTATTCTCCGCTGCGGTAGCGTTTACTTGTTGAACCAGCCAAGGATGAGAGACTAACCCCCGCACGCGCTCGGCACTCTCATAGATGGGCCGCAACTCCTCCCCCAATGCTTGCTCCAGCGACTCCAGGGTGTGCCAAAGCGTGTTGGCGATGCGGTCCTTGATGAGGTCACCAAGGGCTTCCACCGGATTGAGTTCCGGGCTGTAAGGCGGCAGCGCGATCAAGTGGATACGGGCAGGCAACTCCGGGCTGTCCGCCGCCGGATGAAAACCGGCCTGATCCCAGATGACCACATGCTCCGCCTCCGGGTCCCGAGCGGCCAAGTGCTCCAGGAATAAGCGACTCATCTCCAGACTGACCTCGGGCAGGCAGAGAAACTGAGCGGCATGATCTCCATCCACCTCCAGCGCGCTGTAAAGATACGCCCACTCGTACTGGGTCTGATAGGGCGCCACAGGGCGCTGCCCCCGTAAACTCCAACAGCGCCGCACCACCGGAATCAGCCCGTAGCGATGCTCATCCGCCACCCAAATCCGCACCCGCCTTCCCCCACCAGCCACGTTCAAGCTCCTGAGCCGCGCGCAGAGCTGCTGCTGAAACGCGGCGGCCTGGGCCGCGTTCTTTTGCGCGTGAGCCTTGCGCGGCACCTTCAAGACTCCGCCCAATTTTCCCAGCCAGTAATACACCCCTTTCAAGCTGAGGGGGCAGCGGTGTTCCTGGCGTAGCCAGTGCTGAATCTCTTTGGCCCGCTTCCAGCGACCCTGGCGCAAACCCGCCCGCAACTCTTCCAGCGCCTGGCCGTGCACTTGAGGGCGCCGCCCCCCGCCGTGCTGGCGCGCCACCAACTGCGCCACTCCGCCCGCCTTGAGGGCACTAACCCAGTTGAAGAACTGGCGACGACTGATGCCAATTTGCTCGGCAATCTGCGCCGCACTAAATTGGCCCGTGGCCGCCAAACGCATGGCCAGAAGCCGTTGTTGGGCTTTGACGTCCTTGCAACCCGGCAGCGCCGCCGCCACGGCTTGCGCAAGGTCGGGCCGGTTCAGATGAAATCGTTTCGGCATGACTGTTCTTGCCATGCCTCTCAATACAATGCAACTACTAACAGGAAATGGTAT
>JALHCK010000081.1 GCA_022841205.1 Methanomicrobiales archaeon
TTTTCACTCTCCGTCCAAAGAGAAATCGAAAGACGCCATCTCAACATGGAATCCGAGATCAATAAATCCATGAATGAGCTGGGGATCAGGACCTTGCTGCACCAGTCTGGAATCCATAAGGAGAAGGGCTTTCCCCCCGTGACGCTCCTCTTTGCTCTGATCATCCTGCCCGTGATCAAGCAATCCATCACCGCTCTATGGTCTGGAAGTTTCTTCGAGAACCTCATTGAGGCTCACAAAGACACCTACTACCGCTTTCTGAATCATCCGTGCTTCAACTGGCGCAAGCTCGTCAGCCTTCTGGCCTGTCGAGAGATCGCCCGCACTGATCGTACTCCCCTCAATGAGAAGACGATCATCGCCGATGACAGCCTGCTCGGGAAGACGGGTGAGAAGATGGAACTGGTGAGCTACCACCATGATCACACGACCAACCGGTCGAAGCTGGGCTATCAGATGCTCCAGGTGGGCTACCACAATGGCACCCGGTTCTACCCGCTTGATGTGGGCTTCCATACCTCAAAGAACCGGCCCAATGACAAGCTGCGGGAGATGGACAAGCGAACGAATGGCTGGAAGAGACGCCTGGAGAGCTTTGAGAAGAAAACGGACCTCCTGGTTCAGATGCTCCAAAGATGCTGGCAAAATGGGATCAGTGCCCGTTTCGTTCTTTTCGACTCCTGGTATGCCTGGGACAAGGTCATCTCCCAGATCCTCCAGATTGGCTATGGCGTCATCTGTCGCCTCAAGGCCAACAAGACCCGCTACACCTACAAGGGGCAATCCAAAACCTTGCCTCAGCTCTGGCATGATGTGGCCAGGCACGAGTTGCGCTGGGTCGGCTCCTGGCAGATCAAGGCCGCCATCCTCAGAGTGGAGCTGCCCCTTGCAAGAGAGGTGAGCATCGTGTTCGTTCGTTGGAGCAAGAAGAACTGGCATGCCTTCCTGTGCACCGAAGTCGATATCGAGATTGCCGAGATCCTCAACTACTACTCCCGCAGGTGGGCAATCGAGTGCTATTTTAGAGATTGCAAGCAGCTTCTGGGCCTGGGAAAGAATCAGAGCGAAACCTTTGATGCCGTGGTGGCCTGGGCATCGATTGTGATGATCCGCTATCTCATCCTCATCTACATCCTTGCCAACCGGTCCCATCGGACCGTTGTTCCAGGAGCTTGCCCGCGATCACCTCCAACTCGCTCTCATCCAGTCCTTCTGGATTCGGATTCGACAGATCCTCATGGTGTCAAGCCAGCTATTTTCCTCCAGTTCTGGTCAAGAAGAGTTTTTCTATCTCTTGGATTTACTGGAACATTCACTCCTCGATCTTCCCTTGGAGGGGTCTGCGAAACTCTAGTCTTCATACTTTGCATTGAGCCAATAACGGGATCTGTGCGGTTTAACGACCGCTTCTTTTTAATAAACGCCCCACAGATCGGGGCGAGATTTTCTCAACGAGGCTGCGTTTGAGCACTTCGTCGGCCAGTTCTCGTTGAGACCAGTGACTTATGGGACGTCCC
>JALHCK010000082.1 GCA_022841205.1 Methanomicrobiales archaeon
AATCGACCTCCTCGGTAATCGCTCTCTCGCCGTGGTGCGAGATACCCTCTCCAACCTGCGCGAAAACGGCATCGTAATCGACGAACTCGCCTGGCAGCCCGCCGACGATGCAGAAACAATAGCCATGCTCGCTAGAGGAGATACCATGGGCGTCTTCTATGTCGAGAGCCCCGCCATGCGCCTATTACAACAGAAAACAGGCTGTGGGGATTTCGAGCATCTTGTCATCCACTCATCGATTATTCGACCTGCGGCGAATCGATATATCAACGAATATATCGAACGACTCCATGGAAAGCCATGGAAACCCGTCCATCCTCTTCTTGCTGGACTCTTCGATGAGAGCTACGGAATTCTCTGCTATCAGGAAGATGTGTCGAAGGCCGCTATTGCGTTGGCGGGCTTCAGCGTGGGAGAAGCCGACAGAATACGCAAAATTCTCACCAAGAAAGAAGCAAACCGTAAGCTCGAAGCATATCGACCAGCCTTCGAGGAAGGCGCTCGTAGAAAAGGAGTCGACAGCGCTACCATCGATACAGTCTGGGACATGATGCGTTCCTTTACAGGCTACAGCTTTGTGAAGGCACATTCCGCAAGCTACGCTATGCTGTCCTTCAAGTCTGCTTATCTGAGATGCCATTATCAAGCGGAATTCATGGCTGCAGTTCTGAGTAATCGAGGCGGATTCTATTCGACCCTGGCTTATGTGAGCGAATGTAGGAGGATGGGCCTTAGCGTACTTGCACCAGATATCAACGCAAGCGAGCTTCGCTGTCGAGGCAAGGAGAAAACCTTGCGCTTAGGCCTCGAACTCATTCGCTTGCTTGCTTCCAAGACAGCCGAGGCCATAGTTAGCGAGAGAAAGCGTAGAGGACCCTATAGATCCATAGAAGACCTTAGCCGTCGTGTTCCTCTGGATAGAACCGACGCCGAAGCCCTTGTTGGAGCTGGCGCGCTCGATTCCCTCTCTCCGGAACTTACGCGCGCCAAGAAGCTCATGTATCTTTTCACCCAGGTCGAGAAATGTGCCCAGGTAGTCCAGAAGACCGACAGCTTTTATACAACCTGGCCGTCTTCCAAAGCGCCTGAATCACAGGAACTATTCGGCGAAGAAGTATTCGACATAAGCATCAGTCA
>JALHCK010000083.1:0-1119 GCA_022841205.1 Methanomicrobiales archaeon
AGTGGCGAGTTCTCGGGAAGTTCATAGGCGGTGCGCGAGCACATTCCACCCCACGCGGGCTGCCCTTTTCACATGAGCATTCCGCGTGGGGTTACGGCTTTTCCGTCCTGTTGGGTTGCCGCGTAGATTTACGCCTTGGATCGGCCTGGCTGCTTGCGCTTCAACTTCGAGAGTTCCAGCGAGAGATCGATCCATCGATCCGTGAGCAACCGGAACGTTCGGAAGTTGGCCAGCTCCGTTCGCACGGCGCGGAGGTGCTCCGAACGGACGTATTCCGACCGGCTCCGCATCTTATGTGTGTAGCTGATCTGCCAGTAGCCACCCTGCTTTTTGGCCGGGTCTTTATACTGGCGGTTGAGGGTGCCGGGACGCATCGGCCCGAGCGTGGCGAGTGTGCGCTGAATGCGCATGATTTGTTTTTCAATGGATGATATTGATGTTGACATGGCAACTCCTTTCGGGCATAATATATAGCATACATGTGCTATATTGTCAAGTGGAAAAATGAAAGGAGTTTTCAATGAGCCTTTGGTCGCTTTGGTGGAGTGTTGTCAAACAGCTCTCTCCCGCATTCAGCCGGCTGCGCACCTTTTTGTGGTTTGCCCTGGCGCTGGGTGCGATGTGTGTGCGTCCCGATCTTGGAGGTGTCACAAGCCTGATTCGCTCGCTGGGCTTGAGGCCGGACTGTTACGGAAGTCTTCTGCGGCTGTTTCACAGCGGGGGATTCAACACACAGCGGCTCGCGCGCCTTTGGACGGGAATCGTGCTTGCGCGGCTCAGGCCCCTTTTGTGGGAGGTGGGCGGACGCCCGGTTTTTTTGGCCGATGGAATCAAGATTCCAAAGGCCGGACGAAAAATGCCGGCCGTCAAGAAACTTCATCAGGAATCAGAAAGCAACACCAAGCCCGAATACATATTCGGCCACTCCTGCCAGGTTGTGGCATTGGCGGTTCGCGCGGCCAGAGGCTGTTTCGCCCTCCCGCTTGCCGGCGGCATTCACGAGGGGGTCGTGTTCAGCAATCGTGATCACCGAACCCTTCTTGACAAGCTCGTCTCCCTGTTGCTGGATTTGAGGGTGTCCACGCCTGGGATTTTGATTGCCGATGCATACTATGCGAG
>JALHCK010000083.1:1132-1667 GCA_022841205.1 Methanomicrobiales archaeon
CGCCTATCGACCGGCGAATCCGCCCGCGAGCCCGCGCCGGGGGAGGCGACGCGTTTATGGGGAGAAGATCGCCCTGCGTTCCTGCTTTGAAGAGACGAAGGCTTTCACTGAGGCGCTCAGCCCCCTTTACGGAGAAACCGGTGTCATGCTGCGCTACCGTGTGCTTGATCTGCTCTGGAGACCGGTCGGCATCTGTGTGCGTTTTGTTCTGGTCGCGCATCCGACACGAGGGCGCAAAATACTGCTTTGCACCGATCTCTCACTCGATCCGCTTGCCATTATCGGCGCCTATGGAATCCGCTTCAAGATTGAAGTCTCATTCAAGCAGGCGATTCATACGCTTGGCACGTACACCTATCGTTTCTGGATGGCCAACATGAAGCCCAGGCCGCGCCGATCCGGCAACCAGCACCTGCACCGCGAGCCCCAATCCTACCGCGATGCCGTGCGCAGAAAGCTTCGCGCCTACCACGCGCACATTCAGCTCGGCATCATCGCCCAGGGCCTTCTGCAGATGCTGGCCATTCTTGAACCC
>JALHCK010000084.1 GCA_022841205.1 Methanomicrobiales archaeon
ATTCGTACCAGGGATCTATCTCTATGCAAGAGAACGAAAAGAATCGGTATAGCTATCAAAGCTTCGATGAAATGCTCTCATCTCGAATACGGCTTGCCGCGCTTGCGTTGCTGGCCGGCTGCGATGAAGCAGAGTTTACCTATATCCGCGATGTGATCCAAACGACGGATGGCAATCTAGCAAGTCATTTGCGAAAGCTGGAAGAAAGCGGATATGTGCAGTATCAAAAGCGATTTATTGACCGTAAGCCCGCTACATACTATCGAATTACTCCAAAAGGGAGGTCCGCCCTTTTGGCATATAGCCGCCAATTGACGGAATTATTGAAGAATTCCAATAATCTAGGAGGTTCATCAAATGAAAAAGAAACCACATAAAATACTGTGCACAACATTGGGTCAGATTTTGCTATGCTGCCGGCCAAGGCATCTTCTCAAGCTTCTCAAATTGAGAAAGCACCCGTCAGCGCAAGCCATATTTCCGCGAGCCGTATGTCGTTAAGCTTTTCTCTTCAGGAATGGGGCAACGAATTTGGCACAGGCTTTCAGATTACAAGCCCCTGGTTTTGGCATGAAAAAACTGCGGTCAGGCTTGGTGGTTCTGCCTTGTGGAAGCAAGATGCCAATTGGGCGACCTTCTATGCACTTCGATTGGGGCTTGTGGGGGCGACTTTCATGAGAAATGAGGATATTCGACTCTATGGAGAAGGCGGATTCTTGTTTCTCTTTCCTTCCGCATCCTTCGATAGCGATCCTTTTGCTTTTGGCGGCTATGGACATTTTGGCTTTGAGTTTTTCATGCCAAAGGCCATCGCTTCTCTTTCGTCTTCTTATTTTATCGAGCTTGGTACGAATGGCGTCGGAGCAAAGACCGATAAAGGCCAGTTATATCTTAACGGCTTTTCGGTGAGCACCGGTTTGAGGGTATATCTATAAAGATTATTTAGGGCCGATTTCCATAATCCGAGCGCGATTACCTTGAATCTTGCATCAGAAGCCATTGCTTGGCGAATTCGAGTTCGACATCGATGCCCAAGGCATACGCAATGATGTTTTGCCAAGTTCATGGGATGCGAATCTCGGGCTGCACTCCGCCTTTGCCAGAAACATCTGAATCGATTTGAATTACACCGCATGCATCGAGCGAGCGCCCGATAGGAAACTCGAAGGAAATGTCTTCTGGCATCGCAATTGGCCAAGGAATAAGACCGAAAGAACCGTGTGTACCATAGAACCCCATCACTGTCGCTTTA
>JALHCK010000085.1 GCA_022841205.1 Methanomicrobiales archaeon
GCGCTCTTCATTGTGCTGCTTGTCGATCAAGTAAGGGCAGTGAAAAAACCCGAGCCCTATTTAGCAGCATTGCTCGGCTGTGTGCTGGCTCTTTTCATAAGTCCGAAGAATTTTCTTCTCGTTGCGCTGGTGATTTCGACAGGCGCGCTAGCACTTTTAAGAGAAAGAATAGAAGGAGGGCCTCGCGGCACCGTCAGCCAAGGCGTTTCAGATAAAACCAAACAAGACTCAGTGGAGAAAGGAGATAGATCATGACCTACTTCGTGCTGGTATGCCTTGTCATGGGGCTTGTTACCTATTTTACTCGTGCGCTGCCTTTTCTATTTTTTTCTGTGCGAAAGCCGCCGGAGCTCATGGATTTCCTTCAGAAATACCTACCAGCTGTTGTGATGGCTATTCTCGTCTTTTCTATGTATAAAGATATCGATTTTAGTGCCGCGCCTTATGGAATTCCTGCGCTCGTCGCAGGGGCAATCACGGCGTTGCTCCATCTATGGAAGAGGAATGTACTTTTATCGATTGGAGCCGGAACTGCGGTATACATGATTTTTATTCGAATGATATGAGGTAGTTATTCGGCGCTCCCCACAATTTTCTCACGATTCGTCTAAAGCCGACCTTCTTCGCAATCTGCTCATGATTTTTCAGGTAACTATTTGCAGCTATTTATCGATATTCTTCCCAGGGCTTTATTTCTATACCATGATTTTTCGAATATGCGAGCGACTCGATATACTGACGTGCAGTCTTGATATTCGTAAAGAGTGGAATATTGAGGTCTATGGCCATTCTGCGAATGAGGTAGTCGTTTTGAAGTTCGTGTTTTCTGTTGTTTTTTGGGATATTGATCACGAGGTCGAAGACATGGCTGCGCATTAGAGTAAGTATGTTTGGCTCTGCGTTCTCGAGTGGCCAATGGAGTGTCTGTACTTCTATGCCGTATTTTTTGAGAAACTGAGCCGTGCCGTGTGATGCGTAGAGGGTGCAGTCCATTTCGACTAGTTTCTGTGCGCTCTCGAGGAAATCGAGTTTGTCTTCGAGCGGG
>JALHCK010000086.1 GCA_022841205.1 Methanomicrobiales archaeon
TCAGTTGTTCGGCACTTGACCATTCTGATATTCGTGGATTGGGTACCACAGGCCAATGGTCCGCCTACAGCCCTTTCTGTCTGTAATCGTGAATCACCGCTTGGTGTCAACATAGGATTATCGAAGATGGCAGGATCGTTGCCCGATTTGACTGTCTATCAATTTCACTCATACGCTTGTCTCCCTCTTTTTTTAAGTGCTTCTTCTCTTTAGTCGATGCGATCGTTCATCATTCCCCAGATAAAGCACGAAAGCTCTCTGGCTACCGCTACGATCGCCTTGTTGCGAGGTACACTGTTTAAAACAAGTTTGCTATACGTTCTATGCAGCCTGCGTTGCGCCCGATCGGCATATGCAATCACCTGTGCTGTATTACCTGCTTGTCGGGCTTTCAATTTCTTTGACTTTGCACCATAGAGATTTCCTCTTATGGCTCCGTTTGCCGCCTCTATGAGTAACGTCCTCAGGCGTGTGTTCCCTCCTTTGGTTATCCCTCCTCTTCTTTCTCTTTGTCCACTGGAATTCTCACTGGGGACCAAACCGAGGTATGCAGAAAATTGAGCTGCTGTGGCAAAGCGTGAAAAGTCTCCTATCTCGCATACCAGTGATAACGCCGTATGGGTATCGATCCCCTTGAAACAACGCAGTTTTTCCACTCGCTCCCGATAGGCGTCCAACCTTGAAAGCTCTTCTATTCTTGCATCATAACGCTCTACCTTCTCTTCCTGATCATACAGTTCCTGCAGATATTCATTGTACGTCTCTTGATCAAGAGGATCGGTGAACTTTTGCTGTTTGAGCCACCGATGGTGGGTCTTGGTCCAATAAGTAGATCCTTCGGTATACCGTCTTTGACGACGCAGGAGAAATGACAGCAGGTTCTGCTTGGCTCGTTTCAGCGCTTGCTGACGAGTGTTACGTAACCGGGTGAAGTCTTTTACCGCTTCATCCTCACTTGTAGGAACTCTTACTGCGCTATACGTACCATATGCCAGATGCTTTGCCAGCTCCAATGCATCAAGG
>JALHCK010000087.1 GCA_022841205.1 Methanomicrobiales archaeon
AATAGGGAAGGGGAAGGCAAAATTAGTGCGATGATGTATGGGAGCGCCGTACACATTGTGCTAGGAGAGCATGATAAATGAGAGGATAAAGACATTAATCATGCAGGAGAGAGAGAAGAATAATATGGTCAAGCGAGAGAGGGCGTACGGTGGATGCCTTGGTGCCGCTCGGCGAAGAAGGCCGTGACAAGCTGCGAAAAGCTCGGGGGAGGAGCACATATCCCAAGATCCCGAGGTGGCCGAATGGGGTAACCCACCTAGATAATAGGTATCAAGCACTGAATAGATAGGTGTTTGAGGGATACCCAGGGAACTGAACCATCTCAGTACCTGGAGGAGAAGAAATCAAGAGAGATTCCCTTAGTAGCGGCGAGCGAAGGGGGAAGAGCCTAAACCCACACTGCCTAAACCCACACTAGTGTAAGGTGCACGCTGTTGCTAGTGGGGAGTAGAAGGGGTTGTCCAGAGGGACGTGCAGGACCTCGCAAAGAGATAAGGGTGCTATGTAGGAGAACGGCATGGGAAGGCCGGCCGAAGAGGGTGAGAGCCCCGTATTCGAAACAAGAGCACACTTTGTGGGACAGCAACCTGAGTACGGCGAGGCTCGAGGAACCTTGTCGGAAGCTGGGTCGACCACGATCCAAGGCTAAATACGGAGCGGTGACCGATAGAGGAGAAGTACCGTGAGGGAAAGGTGAAAAGGACCCCGGTGAGGGGAGTGAAAGAGAACCTGAAACCATACGCCCACAACAGGTCGGAGGGAGGAGAGATCTTCCTGACGGCGTGCCTTTTGTAGAATGAGCCTGTGAGTTACGATAGCGAGCGAGATTAAGGGATAGGAGTTCCGGAGTCGAAGGGAAACCGAGTCTTAAGAGGGCGGAATAGTTCGTTATCGTAGACCCGAAGCCAGGTGATCTTATTACGGACAGGCAGAAGCTCAGGTAACACTGAGTGGAGGGCCGGACTCTAGTGTGATGAAAAACGCAGGGATGATCTGTGATAAGGGGTGAAAGGCTAAACAAACCTGGAAATAGCTGGCACTCCCCGAAATGCCTTGAGGGACAGCCTCATACGCCTATCATGGAGGTAGAGCAAGTTCGTCGTCGAGAGGGGAACAGCCCAGACCGACAGCTAAGGTCCCGAAATGCCGCTGAGTGTGAAATGAGGTGCGATTGCGAAGACAGCCAGGAGGTTGGCTTAGAAGCAGCAATTCCTTAAAAGAGTGCGTAACAGCTCACTGGTCGAGCAATGGTGCGCAGACAATGTAACGGGGCTAAGCGGCATACCGAAGCTTCGGATACTATGCTAGATAGCATAGTATGGTAGGGGAGCATTCCATGGACCGGAGAAGGTACACTGAGAGGTGTGCTGGAGGGGATGGAAGAGAGAATGCAGGTATAAGTACACGAAAAGACGGGTGAGATTCCCGTCCGCCGGAAACCTAAGGTTTCCTGGGTAAAGGTCATCTGCCCAGGGTTAGTCGGTCTCTAAGATGAGGCGGAAGCGCGTAGTCGATGAGAATCCGGTTCATATTCCGGAACCATATATAAGTTCGAAGGGATGACGCATGAGGTGGAGCACTGCCGGCTGACGGAATAGCCGGTTGACCTAGTGAGCCTAAGAGGTAGCGAGGCAAATCCAGCTACTGAGGTGAGCTAGGGAGGGAGAGAAGCTACGGTGGATCTAAGTGTGCCGAATCAAGGTGCCAAGAAAGAGTCTCTAAGGTTAACTTATATATGACCGTACCGTAAACGGACACACGTAGGTAGGATGAGAAATCTAAGGCGCTCGAGAGAACTCGCGTTAAGGAACTCGGCAAAATGCACACGTAACTTAGGGAGAAGTGTGGCCTATTGAAAGATAGGTTGCAGAAAATAGGCCCAGGCGACTGTTTACCAAAAACACAGGACTCTGCGAACGCGCAAGCGGAAGTATAGGGTCTGACGCCTGCCCGGTGCTGGAAGGTTAAGAG
>JALHCK010000088.1 GCA_022841205.1 Methanomicrobiales archaeon
TTTGATGGTATGGTGTCGTGCGGGATTACGAAGCGATTTCCTATCAGTTTACACCGACTTTTTTTACGTGCCACAAACGCTCGCATACCACTGAAACCCGCATGCACTATACCATGTGTTGTGCGTTCGTGCTTTATTTCATCTCTTTTTCTATTACTTTATCAAATCTACTGTCCATACAAGCACTTAAATCTGTAGTCACAAATTTTCCGTTATAGAATAAACTAAAAATTGTCGCTGGTGTCGGTGACGATTGTGCTTTCTCAATTGTATCAAGTTTGATAACTTTTAATGGCAATTTTCTTTTTTCTGCGGATTCTGTCAATGAAGTCGTTACATGATACTCCGAAAAAGGGCAGCGATTTGAATAATAAACCACTAATCCATTTTTATCCTCACATTCTCCGCTTTTTACAGAATCTTTAAACTTTGGGTTGTCAACATTGGGTTTTATCTTTAATACAAGTAAACTGAATCCCGACGGCAATTTTTCACAAGTCACAAATCCTTGTTTTAACAGCCATTTGGTATCACTCATAAAGGGAAACTTGGTTGTACCTACCACTGTTACTAATCCATCTTTGCCTTGATTTTTTGCATCTTCAAGAGCAAGTCTTAACAGTTCCTTACCATATCCATGTCCTTTGTATTGACCAGAAACCCAAAAACAGTTTATCAATAAGTAATTTGGTGCATCAACAGGAACCCAACCTTTCTCGGCTGGTCCGTACTCTATAAATACTTTTGCTCTGGCATCAATTCTGCGAAAAACGTATCCGTTGTCAAATTCCTTTTTAAGCCAGTCTTTTTTTAATTCATAACTGTCCTTGCATTTTTTGTCTGAAATAGCACAGCAAATATGCTCCTTGTCAATGTTTGTTTTATCAAGTGTTATTAATTTTTCCATGTTTCAATTTTCCTTTAGATTCTATCAAACTTAATCTTTTTGAGTGACAACCTTGTGCCAGTAGTTGTTTATATGCAATTCGGTCTCCCAGCATGACGCACAACG
>JALHCK010000089.1 GCA_022841205.1 Methanomicrobiales archaeon
ATCATGCGAAGGAATGAGATACCCCACGGATTGCCCCGATCTGCGTTGTCTGCGCGTTTACTTTTTCTATCATCGATCAAAACTGGAACTCTCTTATATATGCTGCGCGCTATTTCTGCATCTTTCTGGGAGCGGAATACTGGACATGTGTAAGTATTGGGATTTAGGAGTTCGAAGTCTTCTGGGCTTAAACTAAAATGGCGCCTTTCATCTCCAAGCTGCTCTACGCTGGTCAGAAAAAACGCAAAATCCGCTATAAGAGCTGCTCCCATCGTGAGGAGGCAAAATTTGTAGCTTCTATGTACATCAGGAAAAATCGCATTTCTATTCTCGAAATCGTACAAGGACACTAATAGCCCTTTTCGCGAAATTGCTCCAAAGAAGTCTTTGGTCGAATCATCGGTTGCGATGCCGGAAGGAACAATCAGACCTGAGCGTCCATTCTTTGGCTCACGCAGATTTAGGAATAATTCCGCAAATAGCGCATAGAGATTCACATCGCCCACGCCAGAAAGCGGATAGCGGCCACCCGAATCGGCGCTAGTGTGGACGAATAGGCTCGATGCTTCGGCATTTCTTCTCGCTGAAATGAATTCATTATAGAGTGCCCTGTCAGCATCGTCGCCATGCTGCAAATTCTCGATCATGTGAGTGCGCTCTGCAGCATTTTGTGCCCTGGCTATCGCTGGATCCGGTGCAGCAAAAAATTCGATTTCCTGCAATTTGATGCGATCCCATGGTGGATTCCCGAGCACGCAGTCGAAGCCGCCTTTTGCAAAGACCTCGGGGAATTCTAGCTTCCAATGGAAGAAATGATGCTGAGCCGAAAGCTGTTGCGCCAGCGCGAGCACACCTTCGGAGAATTCAGGTTCCGGCGCTCCTGCCAGAGCCCTCCAGACATCGCCTGTAAGGATTGCAGGCTTTCCTTGCTTTTTTGGAGCAAAGAATGCTCCTGTCCAAAGGTCGCTTGCTTCTTTGATGCACTGATATTCGGGGCTTGTCGCAAGCT
>JALHCK010000090.1 GCA_022841205.1 Methanomicrobiales archaeon
GTGCCGGAGTCTTGCGTGGTGTGCCATCTTTTTTGAGCGCCACTTCCTTTTTGCCTAACGCTTTGCATATCATATTAAGTTTCAACTTCTTATCCCTTAGCTTTTTCGTTAGCTGCAGGTACTCCGGGTTGGTGACCTGTTGGGCATCTTCCCGTTTGCCTTCAGCTGGCCGGTAAACAGGCTTGCCGGAAGTTGTCTGAGCAAAGCCTTGTCAAAGTTTTTCTCCCAGGTCACGAACCGACAACCCGATAAGCTGATAAAATGATCCACCCCCCATAATTCCATGTCAACCACCACCAGGGGAGCAATCCCTCCGTTACCACTCCGGAACTGGTCGCTGATTTCCCGCAAACTTTCATGGATATCGCCCTTCCCTTCCTGAAATATCGCCCTTCCCTTCCTGAATATCAAAATAAACCACGTTCCATAACTTCTTTAGTCCGATCACCTGGCCAAATTCATTACGGTAAACCGTTTTTAACTGTTCCACGCTGCTGAGCCTGTTCACGTGCATCATTAGGAACATCAGCGGGATCCACAGGTATTGCTCCGCCAAAGCGGATAACTGGTTGATCAGATTCAAACTCCGGATGCCCATCCCCACGTAAAGCAGGTTCCCGCTGTTACGATTCTCCCGATAATCAAATTCTTCTGTATATAAGCTCCGCGCCGGCCCGCAATAAAGTTCTTCCACTTCCGGGGGAGAATCAAACTGGATAGTCGGGGCCTGTTTTTCCAACTCCTGTTTCTCCTCCCGCCGTTCCTGTTCCAGGTCGCGTGCCTTGTACCCAGTGAAGCGTTTGGGGTTCTTTTTCCAGCTACCCTTGGTGTTGTTGACCAAACCCTCGCTGCCATAACGGCGATAGGTGCCCAGCCAGTTATCGATACTTTGCCTGGAAATTTCAAGCGCATCGGCCAGTTTTGATTTTGTAACATCTTGACGTTCAACTAAATCTATCACACACAGACGCTTTTCTATCGCCGGTTTAAGGATTTGTTCCTTCATAAAAGTCTCGTTCTTATACAAATGGACTTTGTCCGGATCACCGGTTTTCTTCAAGGCAAAGCCTTGCCTGATCAATTCAAATCCACCCTTTTGTTCCTGACCTTCAAATAGCATGTTGTCCATTTTCTGAATAATTAATTTCCGGTAAGTATACGCCAAAATATCAAAATAATACTATTTTTTAAAATAATTTTTTTTGTATATGATATAAAAACCATTTCTGTACGTCTAATTATATCGTAAAATCATTCAATCCCTCTGTTTTGGGGCCTTCCCTGAGGTAGAAAATAATGAAATGGTGAAGTCTGT
>JALHCK010000026.1 GCA_022841205.1 Methanomicrobiales archaeon
CTCGCTGATGTTAGTGGTTCCCTTCCTGAGTTCAATCTCATGGATCAGGTCGCGTAACATTAGGTATTCCTCCACGTTTAGCATCCTGCCACCCTCTGTACACTGCACTGAGTGGTAGCGGGGTGGGGAAAACTATCCCGCCCTAAGTGGGGAAAACTATGTCGCCACTTTCAGTTTCTTTTCTTTCGTGCTAATTCTGAAATAGCTCACTCCATCAAAAATATTCGGTTTTCGCAATAAATTATAGTTATAAATATGCTTTTTCACATATAGTATCCTGTGAAAATTGCCGTATGTCATGATCATTTTGTAAAAAGAGGCGGAGGAGAACGGGTAGTCATTGCCATGGCAAAAGCACTGAATGCCGACATTTATACCGGCTTTGTTACCTGGGAAGAAACTTATCCGGAGTTAAAGGATCTCCCCGTTACCGTCCTCTGTTCTTCCTTGAATCAGTGGAAAATTGCAAGGAAATTTGAGGAATCCGACCTCTCTCATTACGATCTCGTGCTATGCTCAGGAACCTGGGCAATTGCTGCTTCGAATAATCATCCTTCTGTCTGGTATTGTCACACCCCAGCTCGTTGGCTCTATCACCCCCGCGATTTTCAGGAAGCTGCACGGGCCGCCATAAAAAACCCAATATTAAGGGCGCTAATAACTTCATTTATCAAGCCATTTTCAATTTACTGGAAACAAAAGGATCAAACCTACGCCCGGCAGTTTGATAAAATTTTGTGTAACTCTCTGAATGTCCGTGAACGTGTGAAAGCCTGTTATGGGGAGGAAGTATACCGAAAAAGCTCGGTGCTTTACCCCCCGATTTCAACAGACCGTTTTCGCTGGCTCGGGCAGGATAATTTCTATCTTTCAACTGCCCGACTTGATGGGCTCAAACGTGTTGATCGGATCGTGAACGCCTTCAAGAATTTGCCGGATGAGAATCTGGTAGTTATTTCTGGCGGTCCGGATCTTGAAAAATTAAGAAAATCGGCTACTGGGTTTCCAAATATCCAGATTAAAGGATGGGTATCCGAATCCCAACTGGAATACCTGGTCGGTAACTGCATTGCTACGATTTACATCCCCGTTGATGAAGATTTCGGGATGTCTCCGGTAGAGTCAATGGCGGCGGGAAAACCATGCATTGGAGTGCGTGAAGGAGGTCTTAAAGAGACCATCATCCATGGGGTAACCGGATACCTTTGTGAAAATGCAACAGAAATTGAGCTCATCACAGCCATTACCGCCACCACAAAGGAGAAAGCCCTAACGATGCGGGAGTCCTGCATTTTCTGGTCAGGGAATTTTTCCGAGCAAATATTTAAAGAAGGCCTGAAATCAACGATTCAGGAATTCGAAAAGTAACTAATGACCTCCGTGCGAACCATGTAAATGTAATGCTGACTTCCGGCAATGTCACGATTTTACCGCAGATTTGTGTTTTGATTTAATATCAGCCCATTCTGCTATAATTTGCATTACGTAAATGGTGATGTTTGGTCCATAACATCAAAAGGGATAGAGGAGGGTGTTTGAAAAAAAGTTTACCTGCTTGCATTTCCCGGAATAGGACGGTCTACTTCATTTTCCGGCATGCTATGTCCCACGCCTGAGTATTTTCCAGGGATATGGAACCCCCAGCATGAACACCGCTGCGATGAGGATCAGGGCCGGCACAGTAGCGAGCGCCAGCGAAAGTGAGTATACATCGGCCAGTATCCCGTTGACTGCCACGCCGATTCCTCCGGCACCTATTGCCACACCGAGCATCAAACCGGACGCTATTCCAACGCTGGAGGGGAGAAGCTCGTGAGACATGGCAACAGTCACTGCGAAGTTCGACCAGAGGAAGAATCCGAATAGAACAAGGGCGATAAATGATAAGGGACCCTCTGAATGGAGGAAGAGGATCAGGAACGGCACCGAACAGATCAGGGTTGCCAGCGATATTTCTTTCTTGCCATAACGGTCAGCAAGTGCACCCCCGATGAGCTGTCCTGCGACGCCGGCAAACAGCATCAGAGTTATGAACAGATTTGCGGTAAAAATATCGTGTCCGCGGGATATGAGGAGCGGTGGGAAGAAGGCGATGGCCGAAAAAACCGCCCATGCCCTGAAGGTTGAAGAGGTGAATAGCAGACTGACCGGCCGGAGACTGGCAATGGAAAACGTTGTTGTGGGGGAAAAGTGCCCGGATTGACTGGCCGCAACTGGTGGGATGATCTTTCGGAGGATGATTGACATGATCGCTGCCGGCGCGAGCAGGAACAGAAGTCCGGGAAGACCGAAGAAAAATACCAGACCCCCGGCAAGGATCGGCCCAAGTGCATATCCGATATTTCCGCCCACCACGAAGATTGCTGTGATTCTCCCGCGATTCATATTGTCAGCAACCCGGCTCACCGTGGAGAGCGCATTTGGGTGAAAACAAGCGTGGCCGATAGCGGCAAGTGCTGCGCAGCAAAGCATGAGTGGGTAAGAAGTGACCACCCCGATTAGAGAGATAAAAACAGCAGAAATGAGCAGGCTTGTCGAGACATGTACCTGTCTCCCGTACCGATCGGACAGGTAGCCAAAGACAGGTTGGGTTGCTGATGACATGAGGTTGTAAGAGGTGACCATCAGCCCGGCGAGAAAGAACGAGAGCCCTCGTTCTGCGATGAGAAGCGGCAGAATTGCGGTGATGACCGGCATGTAGATATCGGTGACAAGATGGGCAATTGAGAGTGGGATAATAGCCCTGTATAATCGGCTCATGCCTCCATAGTATTGAGCGTTATTGGATAAAGCACCGATTGATTCCGCCGGTTCACTTCTGGCAATCCAACGACGGACTTCATGACGAAACCCCGATAACTATATTTCCGAATATCTGCAAATCGAATTATCATACTCGTATTTTATCCCTGCGAGGAGGACGAATTACAACAGATGGGGGTTTCCAGATATGAAGGTTACGTTCGATAAGAACAGGACACTCATCTTCGGCATTCTAGTATGCTGTATGGTGGCTTCGCTCTTCCTGCATTTTCTCCCGTTCTTTCAGATGGACCTGGCATCATACAGGATTCCCGGCGATCCTGATGTATGGTATAACTACCGTCAGATTGAAGTGATGGCCTCTAATTTTCCCCTCTATTCATGGTTTGATCCCATGACCGCCTATCCTACCGGAAAGTATATTGATTGGGGGCCGATGTATCCATTCCTAGCGTCTACTCTTTATCTTCTCACCGGTGTGTCGGACAGGGCAGATCTGATCTACACCTCTTCTATGACTACACTCCTGATCGGCATAGCGATGATACCAGTCGCATTCTGCATCTCCAGGACACTCTTCGGATGGAAAGCAGGGATAATCGGAGCGATTTTCATCACAGTTATCTCCGGCCAGTTTTATTATGCCTCATCGTTCGGGGTTGCCGACCACCATATTGCCGAGGTGTTCTTTACCTCTCTGTTCTGCCTGTTTCTTTTAATTGCGATCGAGAAACGAGGAACATCAAGGTTTGATTTCCGCGATCCGGATACATTTATTCCTGTAATCGTACCCTCATTCCTTGCTGGCCTCTCGCTGGCTGCCGGTCTGCTGGTAGTTCCGACCGTGTTGATCTTTGCTGGCATACTGGCTATCTTTTCCTTTATCCTGTTTTTCTTGGACACTGTCCGGGGAAGATCGTCCGGGCAGCTTTTCCTGATCAACAGCATTATCGCTCTCTGTTTACTTGCAGCCCTTGTCCTCACGGGTATCCCATCTCCCAAATACGCTCTTACTACCTATTCGATGGCGCTGATGCATGCGTTCCTGATTCTTTTAGCAGGGACCATTCTCCTCTACCTCTATTCCATGGTGTCCCAAAAAAAGCCCATCCGGTTTCTTGGACTGGTCGTGCTCACGGTAATTATCGGATACGCCGGTGCTGTTGCCATTGGCAGCGATATTGTTCCGATGGTCTCCTCTGCCATGAGGTTGTTTCTTGGAAGTACCGCTGATAAATTTTCCATTATCGAATTGGAACCATGGTCTCTTGCAGATGCATTGAAAGATCTCAACATCGGCATCGTCCTGGCGTTGGCTGGTTTTGTAGTTCTTATTAATAGGGCCTGGAAGGGGAAATCCGAGACCCACCTTTTCGCCCTCATCTGGGGAGCGGTGATAATCATCCTCGCGTTCCAATATTTGCGGTTCGCATACTACGGGGCGGTGGTTATTGCCATCTTTTCCGCATGTGCTCTCGGAGCTGCCCTTACCTTGTGGAGTTCACCTGCAACCGGAGGGAGATCAAATTCGGTAAGAGTCGGAAACAATAAAGAAAAATCCAGAACATCAACTACGGGACGATGGATCAATTCCCTCTCCTTGCAGGGAAAAGGGTTATACATCGTTGCGGTGTTTATAATCGCATTCTGTGGAATGTCACTTATCAGTGATTATTCTCTTGCGACGGATTATACCCGAAAAATGCAGATTCCCGCCCCATGGGTTGACACGCTCCAATGGTTAGAAAAATCCACGCCCGGGTCCGGTGTGCCATACTATGGCCCCTATTCTGCCGATGGGTGGAAATACCCTCCCGGGGCGTACGGAATCCTGTCATCGTGGGATTGCGGGCATTGGATAACATTCCTGGGAAAACGGATTCCGGTCACCAACCCGTTCCAGGATAATACCCAAGTAGCATATGGATTCCTCTTTGCAGAGTCTGAACATACTGCCGCCGGGATTGCACAAAACATTGGTATCCGTTACGTAATCGTTGACAGAAAGATGGTTGATACAAAATTCCAGCCCACTATCCCTCTCTATAACAAATCTCTCACAGAGCACTACTATTTCGAGAATTACCTGGTACCCGATCGTAACGATACGTCAAAATTGCTTCCGGCTACCCTGATCAGTCAACCATACTATAGAACCATGCTGTCACGGCTGTATAATTCAGATGGTTCCCTGTCTGATCCTGCACAGGTTCTCTATATCGAGTATTCTCCATCGACAGCAAAGCAGGCAGCCCCTGTCATTTCTGCCCTTGAATTCATGGACATTGATAAAGCACATCAACAAGTCCTTCTGTTCAATGCCGCACAAATCGAAGGGAGAGGTGCAGCCCTTCATGGCATCGAGCTCTCATCTCCTGTCGAGAAGGTGAGTGCTCTCCGCCATTTCCGCCTTGTATATGAAGGGTCCGGGCAGGATGGAGAAGAAGATGCCGAGTTCTCAAATACAGTTAAGGTGTTTGAATATGTAGATGGGGCACAGTTGAAAGGGGATGGGATCATCGAAGTAACCGTGGAGACAAATGCCGGGAGAGTGTTTATCTACCGGCAGGAGAGTGAGAACGGTACCTTCATTCTTCCGTATTCGACTTATGGTGGGGAGTACCCGGTTCATACCCCGGGGCCATACCGTATTGCAGGATCGGGAAGAACTATCGAGGTCGGCGAGGTGGATGTTATCGAAGGAAAAATTATCGGGTAATAACCAGCTACAAGTCTTCCTATGCTTTGGACATTGAAAGCATTGAAACATCAGGGATCTATCCTCTGATTCCCCGTATGTATAACCGGTCAAATAATCTGCCTGTCCAAACATTCTTTGGTAGTGTAAGGAATTTGCTGTAAAAGCGAAAACCCGATCCTATACAATAGCCATTCACCACTTGAAGGGAAAAACAATACGAATTGGCTTCAGGATCT
>JALHCK010000014.1 GCA_022841205.1 Methanomicrobiales archaeon
CAGGTTTGTGGAGAATGGGAATTGTTCCTGATTGTTTATAGCGATTGATGATATGGTAGACCCATTGCCGGCTTACTCCAAAATAATTGGCTATTTCTGGTATTGGTTTCCTTCTCTTCCACTGTTTGATTATTCGCTCAATATCCCGATTCTTTAGTTTCTGCACATATTCGCATGTGCTGAGTGTAAAGTTATTTCGGGATACTACAGTCGTTAATTCGGGATCTTCAAGTTTTAATGCGAATTGTGGGATAGTGATTCTTGTTTTTAATAGCGATAGTCGAAAGATGAATCCGTTCAGGATCATCTCCCTCTTTTAATCGCGAAGATGAGAAGTATACCCAGAGCAACAAAAACGCTTAACAGTGAGATGGGCAACGTTTTTCCTGTTGGTGGAACTGTCTCTTCATGAGTCCTTGGGGAGGTTTCAGGAGGACTTGCTGAGGTTTCTTGAACATTCCCCTCTTGAGGAGAAGAGGTCGGAACAGAATACTGGTAGATTATCGTTTGGATCGAGAATATCCCGTATCCCTGGAGTTTTCCTTCCGGTGATCGGATCTCGATTGAGTAATCTCCGTGATCTAGGTTTGTTGTATCGAGATCGTAGGTCCAGGTATTCGCCCCATGGATCCCCGGTGCGATCTGGATACTGCCGTTGACACCGCCTGCTCCCATTCTCGGGCTCCATGCACCTCCGGGCTGGAAATACCCCGGGGACACGGTCAATGTCAGCTCTTCACCGGAGTAGTCCGCAACGGAACCCTGCAATCGAATCGTTTTCTTGTCTGCAGGGGAAGGAACGGGGTCTATGGTGAGCGGTAGACTATCGATTTCGGATGCGGTATCGGGCGAAAGGAGATACAAATGAGCAGAATCGAAAGCTGCTGAGTCCCCCGGGTAACCTGCAACCTTTCCGGCTTCCACCAGATAGTGATCAGGGGCAAACTCCGATGCGTCAGCAACGAAATACCACCTCCGGAACCCGTTCACGTACTCGGGGGTGACGGTTGCTGGGCCTGACGTTGCATTGCAGGGGAGGACCGGGGCCTTTATCGTATGTATATGAGTACATAAGACATCCACCCATATTTCGGGATTCCCGGGCAGATTCGTTGTGCCTGTGATTGTTATCGCATCACCCGTTTGATACAAACCTATTGGATCGATAGTGAGTATATACGGGTGTGACACTGTGTCCGGAGATTCATAAACGAGGGGAGCGGTCGTCGGTTTCTCTACGTTACCTAACGAACTCAGACCGGTATCTGCTCCCGCCGGTAGGATGCTCATTGACGATAAAGATATCATGAGCATAAAGACTAAGAGAAATTTACAGGTTTTAATACAGATCTTTGTTTTCTTTTTACAAATACCGGAAATTGAGTCATCGAAAAAAATGTTTTGATTTTCTATTAGGACCATGCCAATCATCCAATGCAGTATGCATGAGTATAAATATTTCCATCGGGAGACGTTAAATCTCCAACCGTGCTTACGTATCGCATTGGTTTACCTGGCGGGTGGAATTGTTCTGAAATAGGTCCGCTATAATAACCGAATGGTTTATACCACATATTCTGGTTACGGATCCATTCCTCCTTGATTGGCGTTGTGCGAGCATCGAATGACGTAGTTTGACCTGTCAATCCGACTTCCGATGATACTGTCATAGTTTTTATATACTGACTTGGTGTTGTATCAAAATAACTTCCATCATACCATCTCGATAACCCCGATTCGGGATTGAAATCCTCAATCGATATCCAATACCAACCTGTATCTTGTCCTTTTCCAATGATGAAATGCATACCGAAATCATGAGGGAGAGTCCACGGTTGTATTACCCTTTTTTCCCCAACTATTGGAGATTCGTTCAAGTCAAAATTGTAGAAAACTGGGTATACCTCGATTCTATTCGATCCATCGCTTGAATAAGGTCGATAATATGCAACAACTTCCATTGCATCTATCGAATATCCATTGGCACCAATACGATTAAGACCGATTTCCCGTTCTTCAAATATGAAATGTCCAAAACCAGTCCTTGTGTAGCTTGAAAGCGTCATTTTCCCGATTTCATAATCAATTTGCCAATTGGTTGGTGCTGTGTATTTTTTCCGTGAAATCCACTGTCCACTATCCATTGTTATCATTTCGACGGGTGGGAGATTATCTATAAATTTTTGTAGAGTCGCGTTTTCTTCTAGCTCGATTTTTTTAATCTCCTCATTAATTTGCCTGTTTTCTTCAATCCTTAAAGAATTAAATTCTTGAAGACTGGGAAACACCTTAAAGTACTGGGAAGGTATCGAAATACTAGCAGGATCAGGCACGAGTGCCCGGAACATATAATCAGGAATCCGTAATACTGCAACAGGTTCGTTTTCACTCATCTGTTTGAGAATTCTAGAATTAGGGAAACCGGCCTGTGAATAAAATAATTCATCAGACGGCATAGTGATATTCAGAATTGAACTACCCTCTATCGTATTTGTATCCGTTACAATATATGCAGGTACTATAATCGTGACAAGTTCAGATTCTGTCAACGGCCTCGCTATTGGAACATTATCCAAATCGAGATCATGTAACTCTAAGCGTGTGGTTTCAATTGACGATTCGGTCGAAATTAAATCTTTTGCGCTTACCATCGACATCATTGTTGTTGCAATTAGGCAACAACAATCCAAGGATAATACCTTGTTTTATATTCTTCATGTCTCTTTCCTCCATTTTCTCTTGGATTCCGGAAGGCATGACAAAAAGGCTTTTACGATGAAAAGATAATTCTATCATGCTACGGGCCGCGAAGGGGTTCTTCATTCTTGGTGAGGTAAACCCCCAGCGACACTGCTCAGTACTTCTGAACCTAGAAAAACTTTCTGAGTGGCTTAAATTTCCAAAAGGAACCCTTAACCTGATGGTTCGATGAATATTCATCATCTCGATTAATCGCAGCATCGATTCTAATCAAATGGAGATTATTGTTGCCAAATTCAGAAATTTATGATTCAACTGACAAGAAAAAGGCATTATTACGGATGAATTATAATTCTAAACCCTGGCACGGATGCCGGTCACTTTCGCGCCTCCTACCACGAACCTGATCTCTTTATGGTTACAGGGAATACCTGATTCCGCAGAAGAATGAAGAAGATCATCATCAGGGGAGCACGGCAGCACAACCTCAGGAATATCACGGTCGAGCTCCCGCGGGACAAGTTCATCGTCATCACCGGGCTCTCGGGCTCGGGCAAGTCGACACTCGCGTTCGACACCATCTACGCGGAAGGCCAGCGGCGGTACGTGGAGTCGCTCTCGGCGTCCGCCGGATCCTGATCTCTGCTATCGTATCTTCGTATTTCTTGATCTCTTCCGCCAGTGCCTGGGGGAGGAGATAGAGCGGGACCGGCGAGGTGGAGTGCTGTGCCATGGGCATCAGGCCACCTCTGCGGACCAGATCGAAAATTCAGATAACCATACCTTTTTTAATCCGAAAAGAGAGGATATTTTGGGTCCCTCAAGTTGAATCATTGTGGAAGATGCTTCTGATTTTGGGGGGCCCACTACTTCTCTTTGCATACTTCACCCTCCTTCAGGACAAAGAGTCCTTTCCGCAGAAAGAACTCCCCGATGCCTACGAACCCGGTCCGGCGTTCATAGGCCTCGACTGCTTCCCGTGTGACCACGAGCTGTTCCATGGTGTTTCGTTCCTGCATGCCGGCAACCCGTGCCGCCACATGCAAACCAGCATGGCCAAACGGGTGAAATAAGGGTGAACGGGAGCTCCTGAAAGTGGGTCAGGATAAGCCTGACTATATCGGATAAAGGGAATCACCTCGGGACCTTCGGGAGCGTGGGGACATGCCGGAGGACAGGAGCCGGCATCGTTCCGCTCTTTTGAATGATGAACTCCATCAACTCAGGGCCGTGCTGAGAGATGCTGGGGGAGATGATACCGGTCTCAGCCCGTCCAACAGATCTTGCCAATGTTTTAATCTCACCGTGTCGTTTATTGGCCGCTTTGTAAAGTCTCTATCTCGGGGTTCTCGCCTTTGTAGGATACAGACTCGAAAATCACATGAACAACCATGTTAATCGATGCGATGCATATCATCGCGATGATTAACATTCATCGAACTAATAGGTTAAAACGTTTAAATTTTAAATTCAAGTGAGAAGAGAAAGTATTTCTTTCATTAGGTCTGATTGAGAATTCAGGAGGGGATTCACCGTGTCCTCAACAGATCGATGAACCTACCGCTGCCCGAAGGCAAGGAATGATTCGCTTTCTCATATTAAAGGCTTTTTGTTCCTCGCCTCTGGAAAACCACAAAATGGAGGTAAGGAAAATGAAGAAAAATGGAACGACCGGTGCACTTGCATTGCTCATTGCATTAGTTCTGTTGAGCGTAATAGTTGTGCCGGGGGTTAGTGCTGAAAGAGATTCGATTCAAGTATCTCTTGGCACTGCCGAAAAAGTTGCGTTGGAATCCACCCAAGAAATATCGGCACGTCTAAACGAATTTTCAGATTGGTCAAAAGCATCAGTTACCCTATCACAACAATGTTATGACCTTGAGGGGAACCTCACTGCATATATGTTCGAGGTATATTCGGATGGCAGATATTCCGGTTTCATCCTGATATCTTCCACAACAGATAAAGTGCCAGTGCTTGAATTCTCAAAGGGGAGGAACCCGTATTCAATTCTCACTGATAAGACAGATCTTGAGAAACAGGTCCAGACAATATCATCTGAGAAAGAATTTACCGTCGAAGATCCGCGAAATATCTACCTTGGCGGGACTTTCTACTATATCGAATACCCCATGACGGATTCACATGGAATGAAGCAACCAAGTGCTCTTGTTGATATCGTTCGATCAAAGGTTTTTCCTTCGGGGTTTTCACCGATGGAGGTCCCATTAGAGTTGTATGAACAGCACAATTTAATAGAACACGAATATCATGAACTTGCGCAAAAAGAATGGGCTGCAATCATCGCCGGGGAAGGGTCTTTAACAATAACTGATCCTCTTTCTGGTTATTCGGGGTACATTTCCGGAATTCCTGCCTATTATTGGTATAGGGGTTGTTCCCCAACAGCCGCAGGTATGGTACTTGGCTATTGGGATTCTCATGGTTACCCGAATTTCCCTGTTGGTACAAGTTTGATAAATGAACTTGCAAATGCCATGGGGACCGGATCGACATGGCCATTCGATGGTTCGACCTGGCCATGGATGATTGATGACGGTATCATGACGGTATGCCAAAATCATGGTTATAGCGGGTTTTCGGCAGCAAACGACTATTGGATGGAATGGACTGAGATCAAAAATGCAGTCAATTCTCAGAAACCCTTCGTGATTAGTATGCTACATGGAGGTATTGGGAGTGGATATTCACAACCTTATGGGGATCACAGTGTTACCTGTGCCGGGTATAGCGAGTTTTCAACACCCTTTGTAAATGTATGGGATACATGGGATATCTATTCTACCCACTACATTGCCTATGGGAACTGGTGGGGATCAATGGCTACCTGGGTCAACCCATAATCTTTTTTTGGTGATTCTATGGGGAAAAGCCTTTTAAAAAACTATGCAAGAATAACCGTTTTACTTATAGGAATTGTCATTGTATTAGCAGTCATACTATCCATTTTTATTCTTTTACCCATCGGTCCCGGCCTTCCTCCTCCTGATATCCGGGAGTACAGATTTATTCCGGGCTCACCGTATGGTCCTGCTATTCATGATGGCGCGCTCTATCTCAGCCATGTCGGGAAGAGCTCCTGTCTCTTGGCCACTTCAGTTCCTCTGGGGGAATGCCTTCAAGCCGAATATGGTGTTTCAGGAACCGCCGCCAAGTTATCAGTAAACTCCTGGTATTTTCAGGGACGTGATGATCTTTTGAAGGCCAATTATGAATTGTGTAATTACCTTTGCACGGGAGGATCAACCGAACCGGTATGGTTGCAGATGAAAGATTCTGACAACAATGAGTATATTCTCCAGGTTACCCGCTATTCAACAGATTTCTTTCAGGGTTATTTCATAGTTGTAGAGCATCCTTTTCTCTCCTCTTCTGATGACTTTTATATTTTATATTATGGCATCAATGACGATGGAAGCAATCAAAATTCAGAAGAACTGGTTCAGAATCTTATGGGCTTCGCTGATCTCAATACCACGACAGGATCGCTGGGAGGGTTGGACTGTAAGCCGTATTGAAAGGTTGGGTAAAAAATGAGTGCCAGGACTGTGTATCACAACTGGAAACGAAGCGGTCACCTGTACTACCGACAGACCAAGTATAACTGTGCCAATGAAATCTGGGCTCAGGGGAGTAATCCTTTCTCCCACGATGCAACAAGCAGCGATTTCCAGAATATATACCTATACAAGACTACCGGATACCAATGGTGGGGAAATTATCCGGCAACGCAGACCTACTGGTCGCCTGATAATCCGCCCTATGAGACCCACTATATGTACGGCAGCTCCTGGAGATGGTTAACCTGGGCATGAAGAGACAATTATTTCCACTCCTTTTTTGCCTTGTATTAATCATTGTCATTATTCCGGGTTGCATAGACACCAAGGAAAGCGATTCATGTTCCTGCAACTGTTCGGATGATAATGCGACAGCGATTGGGCTCGCATTAACGAACTCCTCGGTCCTTCACTATCTTGGGTCTCCCTACACTATTGTGGGAGTTAATCCCCGTGCAGAAACCACGCTTTTTAAAAACGGGAATTATATAACGATCAAGACGACTGATGTGATGATCGAAACGGTCAACGACACGGTACATGTCCACGTCGATATTCCCAACTGTACTGTCGTTTCCGTCTGGGCACAGGCGAAGAGGTTTGTTCCGGTCCCGGCAGGTTGATAGATAAAAATGAAGGCCGGAATGATGAAATACCCGCTGGTGCTTGTATCGGCAGTATTCTTCTGGATGCCGGTTATCTATGTTTTATTGCTGGGATACCCATATAGCGGCCCATTCCTGTTCACAGCCGTTCCGACAGCGATCTGTGCAGTTTGGAATCGCCGGTACCCTGTTTATCCTTTCGGGGAGATTCACAGAAACAACCCGGCGATACTATGTTATCCCTCTCTTCCTGGACCTTCTCGCAGTCTTCGCACTGGGTGCTATCATTGTTATCACCGGGAAGGGGGAGATCCCGGGCAGCGTGCCGGATATTGTATGGACCGGCTGGGCAGCTGGAACCCTGCTCCTTGCAGCGTGTTTCCTTGCTGTATTCTTGGCAATGCCGGCAGCACCGCGAATCAGGTATGTCGCTTGTGCAATCACCGCGATCATATGCGCACCTGTTGCAATTGCCCTGGGCTTATTGATTAAGGACTATCCGTACGGCATTTTCGAGTCGGCGATCGGACTGATGTCGCTGTACTGGATCGCACTCAGAAGATCTCTGGTACGTTCAGGAGTGAAGAAGGAGCTGACTGGTTCTGCAGGGTCAGGGGGTATATCTCAACCATGAAAAAGAATGAGATGCCTGTGTTCGCTTCTCTGCTGAAGGTGTTCGAGGGAGATCCCTTCATCCCCTCTGCCGCTCACAGAATAGGCTGAACAGTTACATTTTGGGTAAGAAAATTGAAGGTTGACTTCTGAAGCCCCAGCCGTGATTTGAACACGGGACCTGCTGATTACAAGTCAGCCGCTCTGCCAGCTAAGCCACTGGGGCGCCATATACTGTTACCATTGTTGTGTGAAAAAGATGGCGACGCCGTCACGGCCATTCCATGGCCTTCCTGCCGGTCGAGGCAATTTCAACGCCATGCAATCCAGCGTAACCCGATACTGTAACGCCCCCGACAGCAATACCGTCCCGCTGTCTGGCAGTTGGAAGTATCCGCTGGTCTCATGACCCCGAATACCCCCGGCAGAAGTGGATAACTGCCCTGGCGATTGATTCCGGAAAGCTCTCCAGGCAGCAACGACAGGCTTAACCGTTCATACTATCATCAGAAGCTTGTCTGATCACCAATGGGGGAAACTGCACTCCTCGTCCTCGAAGGCCCCTGGTGGACGCCGGCCCACAAGCCCAAGCGCCCTTCGGTTCTTCCCTTTCTCGAAGGCCTGGAGAAGTTCAAAGGGAATTTCAACATCTACTATTCAAACTTCTACGAGAAGGAGGGATTCCGGAAGGCACTCGAGGACGACCTGGTCAATGCACCGGAAGAACGGCTCTTCATCTACATCGCTGCCCATGGCGGGAGCCGGATGGTCGGGGCGCTCGAATCGGAATGTGGAAAGTCCATAACGAGTGGTATGCGGCTCACCACCCTGCTCCGGATGGTTAGAAAGGTTTCACGCACCGCAAACATCGAGGGTATTCTCCTTGGATCCTGCACCCTCGGGGCGAACCGTGCCGACCTCCTTGGCACCCTCAAGACCTCACCCCTCGCATGGATTTTCGGGTACGCCTGCGAGATCGACTGGATCCCGAGCACGCTCATCGACCTCTCCATCCTGGAGCATGCCATGGCCCTCAAAAAAGAGGAACTCCGGAGCAGGACAAAGATAATCGGGGCCTTCTCATCCGCACTTTCCAGGTTCAGCGGGGAGTATCCAATCTGCAAGGAGGCGAACCGCTCCGTCCCCCTGAAGTACGCAATATCCCTCCTTGGAAAGCCACGCAGGCCCCGGGCGGCCCCTGAAGACCTTACCCGGACGCTGCTTGTAACCCTCGGGTGGGACACCCTGTGATGCCTTAAGGCCGACCCTCGTCCGGGTGAGAATGGAACCGGGAGGATAGTGATTAACACTGCAAATCCGGGTGTCAGCCCATAGGAATGGTGCTGAGAAAAGAGGGGAAGTTATCAATTCTCCCAGGCCATTTTTACTATCACTCTTCGGAGTTACGCATGTTCACGAGAGATTTCTGCTATGAATGAGGTTCAGGAACCGGATCCCTTTTTGTTGGCTGGCCGTCCGTGGAGAACGCTCCAGCGGTGGTCTCCGTGACAGAACTGGTACACAATTCAGGCCCGGGTCTTCCTGGATAGCACAACGATGAAACAAATAACGGCGAGTCCCCGGAAACGGTTATTCCTCATGGCCTTTCCCCCATCGTTCCCAGAGCACCCTGCCCCGGTACGTGATGCGGGTGATGCGGTGATACGGGATAGGGGAGGTCCCATGTTCCACCCCTGCCACGAGATACTGGGAATCGAGGGCCGAAATCCTGCTCCCCTCAACGCAGGACTCGTTTCCCGGCGCACCCCTGTCGATGTAGCAGACCCGGACATCGTCAAAGACGAATGCCGGGTCATGATAGCACCGGAGCAGGGTCTCCCGGCTCTTCCTCACCACTCCTCACATCCCTGGATTACCTGGCAGGAAAGGTCCGCGAGGAAATCCCGCTCCACCACTGATCCTGCAATTCCCTCCTCCATGATACGGTGCCCCTTCCTGAAAGACAGGAACTGTCACTATTTAGCCCTTCTCCCGCATACTCCCTGGACAAACCACAAGCGTGAGCCAAGCCTAACTTAAAAACCGGTCACGGTCTTGCAGGGCGCGAAAACTGCACGATAAAAGCCGCCGGGATTCCCGGTTGAATGATGGGCAGCTTCCAGGCTCCACCAATGAGTTTCACAGTGTTCGAGCCCCGCTCCCAACTATCTCTCCTGCACTGGCGGGCATTCCGCCTCGAAATCCGGGTGGCGGCGATTATTACCAGCACCCTGTCTTTTCATTTTTTACACGCCGATACAAATAACCGGCTTTAAGAGCTGTGAGTGCTATCCCACTAACAATGGAAGGCTCCGGGTCCCTTCAGGAACGACTTTTTCGCACGAAGACCATCCCCGAAATGATGGAATACCATCGCGGGGAACACACCCTGAAGAAAGTCCTGGGGCCGCTGGAACTGATCTTTTTTGGCGTCGGCGCCATCATCGGCACTGGCATCTTTGTCATCACCGGGGTAGCAGCCGCCAAATATGCCGGACCGGCACTCGCACTCTCCTTTGTCATATCCGGTACAGCATGCCTCTTTGCCGCCCTCTGCTACGCTGAGTTCGCGGCAATGGTCCCGGTTGCAGGAAGTGCCTACACCTACAGCTATGCTTCCCTGGGAGAGATCTGGGCCTGGATTATCGGGTGGGACCTGATCCTCGAGTATTCGGTATCCATCGCCGTTGTTGCCATTGGCTGGTCAGGGTACATGGCAAGTTTTCTCAGGAATGCCGGGGTGGCATTGCCGGCAGCCCTCGCCAATCCTCCAGGAGTGAGCGGCGGTGTGGTGAATATCCCGGCCATCCTGATCATCGCCCTCATCACCATCCTGCTCATATCCGGGGTCAGGCAGAGCGCCCGGGTGAACTCGATCATCGTCGCCATCAAGATCTCCGTTGTCATATTCTTCATATTCATCGGTGTGAGCTATATCGATCCATCCAACTGGACGCCGTTTGTGCCCTTCGGCTGGACCGGCGTGGTCACCGGTGCGGCGATCGTCTTTTTTGCCTATATCGGGTTTGATGCCGTCTCGACAGCAGCCGAAGAGGTCAGGAACCCGGGCCGGGATCTCCCGATCGGCATTCTGGGATCGCTTTTCATCTGCACCATCCTCTATATCGTTGTGTGTCTGGTCCTCACCGGCATAGTGCCCTACACGCTCCTGTCGACTGCTGCACCGGTCGCTTTCGCCCTCGAACACATCGGTATCACCTGGGGTGCTGTAATCATCTCGGTGGGTGCCGTACTCGGCATCACTTCAGTAATGCTGGTATTACTCTTCGGCCAGTCAAGAATCTTCTTTGCCATGTCCCGTGACGGTCTCCTCCCCCGGACTTTTTCTGCAATACATCCCGTGTTAGGAACGCCGGTAAGGGTCACTATCCTGGTGGGATTGGTTACCGCTCTCCTCGCCGGGCTGCTCCCGCTGGAGAGCATGGCGGAGCTGGTAAACATCGGAACACTTGCAGCATTCATCATCGTGTCTGCAGGGATCATCGCTCTTCGGAAGACCACCCCTGATGCGAAGCGACCTTTCCGCTGTCCGCTGGTTCCGCTCATCCCGGCCCTGGCCATCATCTTTTGTGCCTACCTGATCCTTGCCCTCCCGACCATCACTCACCTTCGTTTCGTTGTCTGGCTGGTCATCGGCCTGGTGATTTATTTTATTTATGGTGCACGCAGGACGCAGAATGCCCTGTCAACTGCCCGGCAGTGATCAGACAGGAGCGCTTATCCCCGCAGCTGGCATAAATCCTTACACAAATGGCGCAGCTGACCGTTGATATCGGGGGACGCCCCGGTGTCAACTGCCGCGGTTTCTGTGAATACTGTTATTTCAGGCACGTGAAGGAGACCCGGCCGTTCGGGTGCAGCCACTGCCCGCCCTACCAGGTCGGCTGTGACTACTGCAGCCGGAGCGTCCGGGAGTACTACCAGGGATGGAAGACACTTCGGGAAGTCGGGGTGGATACGCTAGGGAGCCTCCAGATGATGAACGAAGACCTCGACCGGGTCACCATCAGCGGCGGGGGCGACCCGAGCTGCTACCCGGAGTTCAGGGACCTAATCGAGCTCCTTTCCGGGATGGAGGTGCCGCTCCACATCGGGTACACCAGCGGGAAAGGATTCGACGATGTGGAAATCGCCGGCTTCATGGTCGACTGCGGACTCTCGGAAGTATCTTTTACCGTATTTTCCGTGGATCCACGGAAGCGGAAGCGCTACATGCACGACCCCACTCCCGAAGTCTCACTCCGGGTCCTCGAACGGCTGTGCGGGGAGATCGATGTCTATGGCGCCGCCGTGGTGCTCCCGGGCGTCAATGACGGGAAATATCTTGAAGACACCTGCAGCTGGCTGGAAGAACGCGGAGCAAAAGGCCTGATCCTCATGCGGTTTGCCAACACTACGCAGCAGGGGTTAATCCTTGGCAATGCCCCGGTTATCAGGGGGCAGCGGATCCAGAGCCCGGAAGAGTTCCGTGACCTGGTGACCGACCTGGCAGGACGCTACTCGATGAAGATCAGCGGGACCCCGCTCTGGGACCCGGCGATAGGATCTCCATTTGCCATCCGGAATGAGCCCGACCTCCTCGACAAACTGCCCCTGCTTGCGAGATCGGCCACGGTTATCTCGGGAAGCATTGCCGCACCGGCAGTCCAGGCCATTCTCGATGCACGGGAAGGAGGTGTCCGGGTGGTGCCGGCAGAAAAGGAGATAGCCTGCCTGATCACCCGGGACGACCTCCTCGAGCTCGACCTTTCAGCGATCGATGATCCGGTCATTATCCCGGGACGGGCATTTGTCCACGACCGGGAAGCGGCGAAAGCCCTCTCCCGGGACGGTATCGACCGGACCGTGCTCCGGGGTCCCGAGATGCTGACCGCCGATGCCGAGACCAGCATGGGGATGACGCGGGACGGCGTGCTCCTGATGGAACTGGAAGGGTTCTCAGATCTCATACGCCTCATCAACCGCTATGGCCGGGAGCGGTGAGCATCTTCAGATACGCTTATAATTGGCCCGGACGTAAATGTAAGGCAAGCACAACAATGTGCTGGCATATGTAAGTCCGACGTGCTATTCTGCACGGCCTTGCTTGTTACGGCTTGGGATTACAGAAGAGTCAGCGGTGTCTGCTCTTTTTCGGATTTACATCTCCTGGAGGTGAACCATGGCACGTATACATGCACGCCGGAGGGGAGATTCGGGTTCGGTCCGTCCTCACCGCACAGAGGCGCCGTCCTGGTCAAATACCGACGTGAAAGCCATCGAGAAAGTGATCATCGATCTAAAGAAAGAGGGATACTCAAGCAGCCGGATCGGGCTCGCGCTCCGTGACCGCTATGGTGTACCGGACGTGAAACTGGTGCTTGGCAAGCGGATCGACCAGTTCCTCGAAGAGAACGGCTTTCGCCCGGATATCCCCGAAGACCTCCGCAACCTGATCGTTAAAGCGCTCGGTCTGCGGAAGCATCTTGCTGAGAATAAGAACGACCTGCACAACAAGCGCCAGCTGCAGCTGACCGAATCAAAGGTCCGGCGGCTGGCCAGGTACTACGTTTCATCCGGGCGCCTGCCGGGCGACTGGAGCTACAAGCCGGAGACCGCAGAGATCCTTCTCTCCCGATAACGATATGTCCCTTGACGAAGCTGCATCCCGGGTTGCCGAACACCTCTCGCGACAGGAGTACGTCGAGGTTTATGCACACCACGATGCGGACGGGATTGCAGCGGGAGCCATCCTCTGCACGGCACTGTTCCGGAGAGGGATCCGGTTCAGGCTGAGGGTGCTCCACCGGCTGAGCGCGGCATCGATCTCACCAGGCAGCCCCGTGCTGCTCTGTGATATGGGATCCGGCCTTGAGGATCTGCCGACAGGAGTCATGGTCGTCGACCACCACCTGCCCCGGTACTCCGGCGACCTCCAGGTCAATCCGCGCCTTGCCGGGATCGATGCCGATCGCGAGCTCTCATCGGCCGGCACCGCTTACATCGTTGCCCAGAAGCTTGGCGACAACCGGGACCTCTCCGGACTGGTCATGCTCGGAATCCTAGGAGACGGCCAGCAGATTGCCGGGAAGAACCGGGAGATCTTCAACGATGCGGTTGCCGAGGCGGTCATCACACCGGGGAAGGGATGCCTCCTGCCAGGACGAGACCTCCATGAGCGGCTGCTCTGCTCAACCCATCCCTACCTGCACCAGATCAGCGGAGATGAGGTGGCGGTGGCAGACCTGATCGAGAGCGCGACAAGGGATGCTTCCATCGGGATGGAAGACCTGCTCTCGCTCATCGTGCTCCGGATAAGCCCCTTTGCCCCGGCAGCGACCATGGAATCCCTGTACGGGGATCGCTATTCCCTGGAGCGCGAGGTTCTCCCCGAGGCCCATACCCTTTCTGCAATCGTGGATGCATGCGGGAAGTGCGGACGCGGCGGACTTGCGGCATCGCTCTGCTTCCGCTCTGCCGAAGGGCTTAACGACGCCTGGGAAACCGCACTCGGCCACCGGCTGCAGGTGATCCGGGCCCTCCGGTTTGCCCTGGAAAAGCCGGACCGGGGAGGATTTTTTACCGTCGAAGAAACATCTGTGGCAAGCGATCTTGCCGATACACTGGCCCGCGACACGCTGATCGAGGCCCCGGTGATGGTTGTAGCAAAGACCGGTGATCTCTGCCACATCTCGATCCGGTCAAATGGCCCCCACGACATCCGGCTCGGCGATGCCGCCCACCAGGCAGCGATCCAGTGCGGTGGTTTTGGAGGAGGACATACTATGAGGGCCGGTGCAACGGTCAACTGCGCCCGTCTCGATGAGTTCCGGGAAGCATTCGGGAGGATTGTTGCCGCATGAAGTCGATAGAGGGGGAAATTACAACCCTCCACCGGAACGCAAAGTGCGTTGCCGGGGCCATCAGGCCCGACAACCTCCTCTCCATGCGGACTGCGGCATGCGGGACAACGGTCAGGACAGAGGTGTCGGCAACAAGACTCCGGTCCCTCATCGCATCGGTGGATGATTACCTCATGAATCTGGCAATTGCGGAGGAGTTATGCAGGTACACTTCAGACTAGAGGCCGGGCTCCGGTTCAGCGCTCCGTTCACACCCGAATCCGAACAGGCTGCCCGGGCATTGATCGACGAGGCAAACCGGGCGCTCTTCATGCGGGGCGTTCCAAAAGGAGTTGATCCTTCCGAAGTCGGCCGGATCACCGGGACCCCGGAGTTCCGGGAAAATGTCCTCTTCCTCGTCTTCGAGAGCGGGGCGTATACCCGGGCCCATGACGCGCTCTTCCGGTTCAGAAAGCAGGTCGCGCCAGCCCTAGGAAAATTCCGTCTCGGTATACGGGAGATCGAGGTCGGTGCCTTTATCATAGCCATGAAGGGCGATTTCCCGGAGGACTTCCGGGTCCCGAGGCTTCCTTTCATCACCGAATCGGCCCTCTCCGATGGTACCCTGAAGCTCAGCCTTGCCATGAGTGCTGCTGACCTCGAGAACCGGATACCTGACCGGCTCGTCAGGCTGGTAGAGGAGAAGATCGAGGCGGCACGTTACGGCGGCAAGAGCGAGCACTGGGAGCTTGTCTTCGAGAGCGGTCCAAAACCCCGGCACGCGATGGGCGATCCTACCGCTGAGATGGTTGCCCGGGGCTGGATCAAGCATGCCCCGGCCCGCGGTCAGTGGATCTTCGGCCCGCAGGCCGTCCAGCTCTTCCGGGCTTTTGAACAGATCGTAATTGATGAGATCATCCGCCCTCTCGGGTTCTCGGAGATGATCTTTCCAAAGATGGTCCCCTGGGAAGTCTGGATGCGTTCCGGGCATGCCAAGGGGGTCTATCCGGAGATCTACTACATCAGCACCCCAAAGACCCGTGATGCGTCATACTGGGAGGATATCGGCGATTACTTCAAGGTGACCGGCGAGGTCTGGATCGAAGAGATCAGGAACCGGATCGACGGTCCCATCGGGGGCATGTGTTATGCGCAGTGTCCGCCGTTCTGGCCCTTCGTGCAGGGAGAGACACTTGGCAACGATTGCCTGCCCATAAGGATTTTTGACCGGAGCGGGACATCCCACCGCTACGAGAGCGGTGGAATCCATGGGATCGAGCGGGTTGACGAGTTCCACCGGATCGAAGTGCTCTGGTTGGGAACCGCAGAACAGACCGTGGAGATCGCCGACCGGCTCCACGAGGTATACACGCATGTCTTCGAGGATATCCTTGAACTCGAATGGCGGTCTGCCCGGGTCACTCCCTGGTTCATGGCGCAGGAAGGGATGGTCGGGCAACAGGTCGAATGCGGCTGCGGAGAGCGGATCGGGACCACCGATTATGAAGCGATCCTCCCATACAACGAGAGCTGGCTTGAGTTCCAGAACGTCAGCATCAACGGGGACAAGTACCCGAAAGGGTTCAATGTTAAGATCCAGAGCGGGACAGCATGCTGGTCCGGCTGCTCGGGCATCGGCCTCGAGCGGTGGACGGCGGCATTCCTGGCCCAGAAAGGCCTGGATCGTGAAAACTGGCCGGAGAAAGTGGCCGGAATGGTTGGAGAACCAAAAAATCTGTTTACATTCCTCTGAAAGGTGATTGAATGGCAAAGAAAAAACAGGCAGGACGAAGAGTAGAGGGCTGGAAGGCAAAGAGCTGGTACAAGGTATACAGCCCTGACACCCTCGGCAAAACTTATATCGGCGATACTATCGCCAATGACCCGGGAAACGTGGTCGGGCGGATCATGCAGACCACTCTTGGGGAGCTGATCAACGATTATTCACGCCACAATGTGAAGATGAAATTACGGATCTCGGATGTCACCGGGGATGCCGCGTATACCGAGTTTGTCGGCCACGAGCTGACCCGGGATTACCTTCGGTCGCTCGTCAAGCGGCGCACCTCCCGGATCGACTGTCATGTCCCGGTCACTACGAAGGACGGCAAGAAAGCCGACCTGACCGTGACCTGCTACACCCTTACCCGGGCAAATCTCAGCCAGACCCATGCGATTCGCGGGCTTATGGCCAGGGTAGTCGGGGATCTGGCAAAAGAAGGCGACTTCAACGCTCTTCTCAACGGGATAATTACCGGTGAGATCTCAAAGGAAGTCTTCAAGGCAGTAAAACCGCTCTTCCCTGTCCGCAGGGTAGAGATCATCAAGTCTAAAGTCGGGGCGGTCCGGGCAGCGTGATGCTGTCTCCTGTCCCGTCAGCTTTTTTGCGTATACATCGTCGGCATTATCTTCTGCCGGATGGTGAAGCATAATACCGTAAAGATCGTACCACTTCAGGATGACGGCTGAAAAGGTCCTGCTCCTGATCATTGACGGTGTCTCTGACCGGCCCTGCCCTGATCTTGGAAATCTCACGCCTCTCCAGGCCGCACACACTCCGGTCCTCGACCGGATTGCCGCAGAAGGGGTATGCGGGATCATGGATACCATAGCGCCCGGCATCCGTCCCGGATCAGACACCTCGCACCTGAGCCTGCTCGGGTATCCCCCACGCGAGTTCTATACCGCCCGCGGGCCGCTCGAGGCGGTGGGGACGGGCATCCGGATGGAACCGGGAATGATCGGGTTCCGGTGCAACTATGCCACGCTTGACGCTGCCGGAAAGGTAAGCGACCGGCGGGCCGGGCGCATCAGCGATACAACGGATCTGACCCGTGCCATCGTGGACGGAGTCGATCTCTCGGAATTTGGCATCGGGATCCAGTTCAGGTCAGGGGCAGGGCACCGCGCCGCTCTTGCATTCCGGGGAGATGGTCTTGGATCAGATGTGTCCTCAAACGACCCGAAACACGACGGTGTAAGCCCACCTCCGTTCAGAGCGCTCAGCAACAACCCCGCAGACCAGAAGACCGCTCTGGCGTTGAACTCCTTTGTAAGGCAGGCTGAACAGATTCTCGCGGGGCACCCCCTCAACCGCGACCGGCAGAGCCGGGGACTTGCCCCGGCAACGACCATCCTTATCCGGGGTGGCGGGGAGATGGGCGCATTTCCCCAGTTCAAAGAGCGGTATGGGCTTTCGGGGAGCGTGATCGCCGCGGCAACCCTTATCAACGGGATCGGGAGCTCGGTAGGTCTCCGCGTTGTCCCAGTTGAGGGAGCTACAGGGTCTTCGAATACCAATCTTTCAGGTAAGGTTGAAGCGGTGCTGTCCGAACTCAAGGCCCAGGATTTTGTCCTCTTCAACATCAAGGGGACCGATGAGGCGGGACATGACGGGGATGCGCTGCGAAAACGGGACTTTATCGAGAAGATCGATTCTGCCATCACACCGTTTCTTTCCATCGACGGGCTCCTCATCGTGGTCTGCGCTGACCACAGCACCCCATGCAGCATCCGCGACCACAGTGCCGATCCGGTCCCGCTGGTCATCCGGGGAGATGGCGTTCGTACCGACCCTGTCAGGTCTTTTGACGAGATCACGTGTGCGCAGGGAGGACTCAACCGGGTTACAGGATCGGCCCTGATGCCGATAATCTGCGACATGATAAACCGGGCGGAAAAATACGGGGCATGATACCTATGACCGAGGTTTCAATTGCTGACATATTCGGGGTCGGTAAACTCGACCTCATCGAACCTTCATTCGCCGACCTGCCCGATACCCGGTTCACCACCCTTCTCATGGAATGCGATGGCGACCAGGGAAGACTGCTCATCGACCAGGAGTCCGATCCGATCGCCGTCGCCGTTCATTCCGGGAGTGCCCGGTGGATTGCCGGCTGCTTCCACCTGAGAAGGCCGACGGCGTCCCTCATCGCTTTTTTTGAGGATCTTGGTGGCGATATATATCAGGAAGACCGCCATGCCTGGGAGGATGGCGTCAGGGAGTATTACAGTCTCCGCATCGCATCTGAAGTGACGCCGGCGCTGGAAGACCTCAACCCGGCCAGGACAACGATGGTGCAGGAGCTCCTCGCCGAGAAACTGGGGCCGGGGGACGGGCAGACCTGTCTTGATTTCTGCTGTGGCTCCGGCCTTGGTTCCGTGGTGCTCCGGGGCATGGGTTTCCATGTCCTTGCCTGCGATATCGATCTCGGTCTCCTCTCGCTCGGGTTCTCCACTGGAAGACTGGTTCCCAGCAAAACCATGTGCATCGATGCAACACTTGCCCGTCACTATATCTGCAGGGTCAGGACCGGCCTTGGCCTGATGTTTGGAGAGATCAATGATTTCAACGCCGATACCTGGGAGGCCCTTACCCGTGAGCTTGTAATGCTCACCGACCGGTGCCTTATAACGGTCGGGAAGGAGGACGAAGCAGATCGCATCCGGGCATGGGCCGGAGCGTGCGGCCGGACTGTTGAGGTCTCTGAAAACTCCCGCGATCCCATCTATGACCGGTGGGTATGCACCATCACAGGGGAGACCGGATAACCCCCTGTATGCCGGCACGAAGCTCTCTTCCCGGAATTGAAATCAGGCCTCATCGTAACCTGCGGAGCCTGTACCTCACCTATCTCCTCGTCGCTGTATGGGCTGGCGTCCTCCCCTGGCTGCTTCCGGCAAGTATCTTCCTCCCCCCTGTCATGGTTCTCGCTCTGGCCATTCCTGCCCTTCTGCTGGTGATCGTTTTTATCTGGTGGACTGGGGCATACTGCCGCACCATTATCTTCCGTCTGACCGATGAGGGGATCACCTGGGAGCGGGGCGTATTGCGCCACCATGCAGGGACCATCCCCTACAAAAGGATCATCGCAATGGAGATCGTACAGGGTCCGTTCCCGCGACTCCTGGGAATCTCGCAACTGAAGGTCAGGACCGAGGAACTATCCAGGGGAAGGATGGTGAACTTCGATCTGAAGATCAACGGGCTTACCGATGCGGGATCGCTGAAGAACGCTATCCATGAACGTATGGGAATCCCTGACAGGAGAAGCGTCCCGTGAGCAGCAGGACAGCGGCGGGTTGATGAACCTTCACCGGTGCCTTTTCGTCTTTTTTTCCTGCTTTACCAGGTCTTTTTCCCTGGAGCCGCACTCAAGCTCGGTAAGTATTTCTACCGGGTCATCGGTCTTCTGGATCAGCGCAAGGATGTCCGTCAGCCGTTCCACCCCGATGAAATGCTCGGCCATGACCCGTGCCATGTCCGATAATTCGATCCGGCCTCCAGATCTGGCGGCCAGGCCGCGGTCCAGGAGGACGGGGAGCACAGGCTCAAGCGCCCCTACCATGCTTGAGCAGATGTGGTCGAGGTCTCTTTCGTTTCCGCGGCATACAACAGCGTTGGCAACATACTCCTCAGAGCTTGCCTCGAGATCATGCTCGGGCGCTACCTCCTCCATCTCTCCTTTCAGGAGGCGTATCGCGACCTCCTCTTCGGTATGGGAAGAACCACGGGCATAGCTTGCCCCTGGCTCGGCAAGGATTACCACTTTCCCAAGATCATGATAATCCGGTCTCCCTGCCCGTCCTGCCATCTGGCTGAACTCCTGGACCGAAAGCCAGGATATTCCCATGGCAAGAGAATCGAAGATGACCTGGGAGGCGGGAAAATCCACGCCGGCACCCAGTGCCGCGGTAGTGACCACGGCTTTCATCTTGCCTGACAAAAAGAGCATCTCGGCAGATCGCCGCTCCTGGGAGGTAAGGCCGGCATGATAAACTCCGTAGCGTGGACCGAGTGCCTCGGCAATCACGTGGCAGCGTGCCCGTGAATGGGTAAAGATAATGGTCTGCCCATGAAACCCTTTGGAGGAGACATGGCGGAACTCCTCCTCGCAGAGCCGCCTGATGGTCGGGATCTTCTGCTTGTGCTCGAGAAAGAGGAGGTATCGCTCGAGGGCAACCGGCCGTTCATCGTACCTTACAAGGGTTGCCCCGAGTTTCCCGGCGAGAACTTTTGGGAGACCGATGGTTGCACTCAAATAAAGGAACTGGGCCTTTGGGGCAAGGTACTTGAGGCGGGCGATGAGCCCGTCAAGGCGGTGGCCGCGATCGCTGTCTTCGAGCATCTGGACTTCATCGACGACCACCGTTCCCACCTTGCTGAGTTTCTTCCCGGACCGGATCAGGTGATCGATCCCCTCGTAGGTGGCAACGATAATCGGCGCCCCGGTGTTCCGGTCTCCTGTCGGGCGGTTCTCGGGCAGGTTGATCCTGCTCCTGCCGATCAGGATTCCAACCCCGGCAATGCCACCGTAGCGCTCTAAGAAACGCTGGTATTTCTGTACAGCGAGGGCTACCAGCGGGACCAGGAAGATCATCTGTCCCCGCCCTTCTAGGAGGTTCTTGAGACCCGCCATCTCACCGATGAAGGTCTTCCCGCTTGCGGTTGCCGATACGACCAGGAGATCCTTTCCAAACAACAGGCCGGCATCCACCGCCAGCTGCTGGGCAGGCATGAGCGTTTCTACTCCTGAAACATCGGTGAAATTCCTGGGAAGCGGGAGCTCCTCGAGTCGTGCGGTCTTCTGGACCGGGTGCGCTTCAAGCCGGTCAAACAGGGTCTGGGACATCCGGATGTTCTCAGGCTGGATACTCGCCAGCACCTTGTCCACGTCCTGGTATTTCTGGATCAGGGCCTCCATGTGAGACATCGCCTGCCGGCCGACACGCCCCATATGGGCCAGTTCGCGGCGGAGTTCCCGCTTTGCGCAATCCGGACAGATCGATTCGGACTCCCTGTACCTCACCGCTGTTGCGGGGTCCAGGGGAGTGATACGTTCTTCGAGAAGGCAAACCCTGCACAGGTCAACTGCAGCAAACGGTATCTGGAAATCGGAGAGGAATGCCTCGGCAACCTCATCGTGCCTGGTGAGATACACGTCTGATTTCCGGAGCGATGCGATAAAATCGCGGGTGGGGGTGTTCCGGAACTGGCTCCGGCTCCCCCACCGGAGCCTGTAATGGACCGGCCTGACCCCTTTTGGTGTTTTGGCAAAATCTGCAAACCCGGTTCCCCGCACATGCTGGTTTTCGAGAAAAAGGATCTTGTAATTTCCTTTCTGGGGATGAATAATAATTCTCATGTGCCCGCAAGATCATGGATCTGGTAGGATAGCCCGGCTCCTTCAAGCCGCTTGAGGAAGTCGGTGAATTCCTCATCAACGATGAGGATTGCGCATTCGATGCCGTGGAAAGCCGCCTCGATCACCCCTTCACGGGACCCAAAAAACATGTCCGGGATGCGGCCTGCCTCCTGAAGGGCGATGTATGCCTCGAGGCCAACTGCTGCAACCATTCCGGCCCGTGACGCCACCTCCCGCACCAGATCGGGACTGACATTTCGTGATCCCCCCCGCTGTATTCTCGGGACCTTGCAGACATGGATCGTCCCTTCGGTATGATCGATGATTCCTGCCAGCCGGGCGACACCGACGTCTTCTCCTTTGCGGGAATCCCTGATGACTGTTCCAGTCGCACTCCGTGGTTCCCGCGATGCAAAGAGCCACCCGTCCTTCATGTACAACCCGACCTTTTCTCCTTCACGCAGGTCTTCGGCGGCAATAGCGGTCCAGGTCGAGACCTGCTGTATGATATCTTTCCTGATATGCCGGGCATAGCTCTCGAGTGCTTCGGCGTGGTTCAGTACCCATTCGATGCCTTCCCGTGTCACTCCGTACCTGCCACGCCCGTGGGCAGCGACCATCCCGTCATCCACCAGTTCGCGGATGTACTCTGACACCGCCTGGGGTGTGACTCCCAGTTTATCGGCGATCTCCTGCTGGCGGATAGATGGCTGGTGCTCGGCGATCTCCACGAGTATCTGAAACCGCGTTACCTCGCGTTTGCTTCGGAGAATCAGATAAAGTGGATCGTTACTGGCTTCGGTCAAGCAGCACCAGCCCCTGTCCTTTCACATCCAGGTGGGGGATCCGCTTTGCGAGGCCTTTGATGAAAACCGGGCTGACGCCAAATTTGCGTGCCATGTCATTGATCGACGTGTTGCCGTTGGAGAGTTCGTCTTCGATCTTTTCGACCATCTGCCTGAGGTGCTCTTCGTTTGAACTCGCAATATAGAGAAGGTCGGAGAGATCTGAGAAATGACACTGGAAGTTGGCCCTGAATTTATTGTAGGTTGCACGAAATTCCCTGACTGGTCGTTTCCCTGGTTCCGGCATCCGCCACTGTTCTTCTATCAGGTTGCCCTTTTTCAGGATGGTTATGCAGTGGCCCACTCCGGCACCGTTCAGCTGTTCAGACAATTCTTCTTCGGTCATCCAGGAACGGTTGAGAAGATCGTAGACCTGTTTGTAGCAGCTGTTGTTGAACGTGATCAAGAGAGGGACTAATTCCACCGGATCATTAACTATCCTGATATGACCAGTCATTAGTAAAACCCTATTAATATATGCCGTAATAGATCAATAAGGTTTTGTAGAGACCAGATGCGCCGTAGCGGCATGATAATCGTCCGTGGAATTGTCCAGGGCGTCGGTTTTCGTCCATTTGTTTACAGGAAGGCAAGAGAATACGGCATCACCGGATGGGTCAAGAACCTCGGGAGCGAGGTCGAGATCTGCGCTGAGGGAGACCGTTTCGAGGATTTTCTCCATGAAGTATCCCGCGGACCGCCGCTATCCTGCATCGACAGCGTCGAGGTGCTCCCGCCTCATGAACCCTGTGGCCGGGGCTTTTCCATCCTCCCGAGCAGCAGTGGTGCCCTTTCGGGGATGATTCCCCCCGATATCGCCACCTGTGCCGGGTGCATTGCCGACATCATGGACCCTGGCGGCAGGTATGAAGGGTACTGGGCAACCTCCTGTGTCGATTGCGGACCGCGGTACAGTATCATATCCGGGCTCCCTTATGACCGGGAGCGGACGTCCATGGAACGGTTCCCCCCCTGCCCGGCATGCAGCGGGGAATACCACGATCCATCCTGCAGGAGGCACCATGCACAGACTATTGCCTGCTCCGATTGCGGTCCCCGGCTGCGCCTCTTTGACCAGGCCGGAAATGATGTGGCGTGCGGCAATGTCATCAGGGAAACTGCCATGCTCCTTGATACCGGATCAATCGTTGCTATCCGGGGCATCGGAGGCTTCCACATGGCCTGTATCGAAGAGTCTGCCAGGGAACTGAAGAGCAGGATTGGGCGATCAGAACAGCCATTAGCGGTCATGGTCAGGCACGACAGTATCGACCGGATCGCAAAAATCTCTGCTGCAGAACGCCTGATACTGGAGGGCCAGGAGCGGCCGATCGTGGTACTCGGGAAATGGGATTTGTCAGCCCACCAGGATATCAGCAGCCTCCATACCATTGGCTGCATGCTCCCGTACACCGGGCTCCATCACCTCCTCTTCTCATACCTGGAGCACCCGTTGCTCATCATGACCAGCGCCAATATGCCGGGATATCCTATGATCACCGACATCGACCAGGCCATGGCAAAACTGAACCGCGATGTCAATTTCTTTCTCACCCATGACCGCCGAATCGTCAACCGGTGCGATGATTCGGTTGTCAGGGACGGATACATAATCAGGCTTTCCCGGGGGATGGCCCCAAAACGGATCGGAATCGACCTCGGGCCATCCGCAATCCTTGCTGTCGGCCCTGAGCTGAATTCCAATGTCACTTTCTACCAAAACGGGTTCTGCACCATCTCTCCCCATGTCGGAAACGTCAGGAACCCGCGAACTTTCGAATACCTGAAAGAGACCATCACGAACCTGGGACGGCTGCTCGGTGCACAGCCGGAGATCATCGCCCATGATGCACACCCCCAGTTCCTCTCTACCCGGTACGCCCGGGAGCTGGCCGAAGGAGCCGGCGCAAGACTTGTTCCCGTCCAGCACCACCGGGCCCATATCGCCGCTTCCACGGTGAAGCCCTGTATCGGGATCACCATCGACGGTGTAGGATACGGCGATGACGGTACGGTGTGGGGCGGGGAGGTGTTTGCCGGACAGGTCCCTGATCTCGAACGGGTAGCACACCTGGAAGTGGTCCCGATGCCCGGGGGGGATCTGGCGACAACCTACCCGGAACGGATGCTCTACGGCATCCTCCCCGAGACGGGTGTACGGGAGATCCTCGCGTCCCGGGGATGGACCGATGTCGAGCTCGACATTCTCAGGATCCAGCTTGCACAGGGCCTGAACGTGGCAAAGACCAGCAGCACGGGACGGGTCCTCGATGCAGCTTCCGCACTCCTGGGGGTATGCCGGGAAAAGACCTATGACGGAGAGCCGGCAATGAAACTCGAATCTGCTGCGGTACCTGGCAAGCTCCAGGCATGGGACCTTGCCTATGCCCGGGACGGATCCTGTGAGATACTTTCGACAAGGACCCTCTGCCGGCGTGCCCTTATAGAATACCAGTTATTACGCAAGCAGGGGTCCCGCAGGATTGCAGATATTGCAGCATCGTTCCAGTACAACCTCGCACGGGGAATTGCCGGCCTTGCGATCCATGCTGCCCGTGACCGTGACCTTGGCCTTGTAGTCCTCTCCGGAGGAGTTGCCTACAACCGTTCAATCAGGGAGACCATTGCCGGCCAGGTCAGGGCCGCCGGACTGGAATTCCTGATCAATGCCGATCTCCCGCTCGGAGATGGATGTATCTCCTTTGGGCAGTGTGTATACGCGGGACTTCTGGACAAATGAATGGATTTTTTTCCAAAAAATCGTTTTAAAAAAAATGGATTAGAAGAGCGCTGAAACAATACCCCTGATGTCCGGGACCATTACGACCACCTCTGTCGCGACTTCTCCTGCAATTACGTTGAAGGAACGAACATCGTCTACATACCCGGCACGACTAACCTTCAGCACATGGGAGCCCGGGGTCAACTGACCGAAGAAGCCCGGAGTAACCCCACGGTAAGTATCATCGATAGCGACAGAACACATAAAGGGATCCGCATATACGAACAGGCTCCCGGTTACCGGCCCGGGATACGGTGGAATCCAGGTTGGAAATGTCGTGGGAGCAGATGTTGGGGGCTGGGGTGGGATGGTCGTGGTTGGTGGCGGTGGTGTTGGTTGCGTCGTCGGTGGAATCGTGGGACTGCCTATCGGCTCAAGGACGATTTTAGGAACGATCGTGGGTCTTGCAGGGTTTATGGTCACCGGGATACTTACCTGCTTATAGCCGGCCTTGAACAGGGTTACATTACGTATCCCGGCCTGAACATTGCTTATCACTTCACCGGAAATGCCTCTTTCCTTCCCGTCAATGAAGACTGTTGCGGTGGGATCGGAAATTACCATCAACCCCCCTGTCCCGCCCTGAGTTGTTGTTGGTATGGGAGTAGGAGTCGGGGTGAGCGTCGGAGTAGGAGTCGGGATGGGTTCGAGGACTGCTTCAACCTCAGTGGTATCACCGGCAGTCACGTTGAACGTTTCTTCCCATGTCTGGTAACCACTCTTTTCCAGTCTCACGATATACTCCCCGGGTTCGAGATTATAAACGAGGAGGGGTGTTGAGGATACCTGCAGGGCGTCATTGAGGTAAACGCTGGCACCCTGAGGTGTTGAGTTGATATCCAGGTTCCCGGCCGTCGGGAGCGCAATGAGGGTCTGGTTCACAAATACCGTCTGGTTGGGCAGGACTGCAATCGCGGTTTCAAATGGCTTGTACCCCTCCTTTTCGATACGGACCATCTTCAGTCCCGGCTCAACATCGGTGACCAGGACTTGCGTCATTCCCGAAAGGTTTCCGTCAAGGTACACGGATGCACCGCGGGGTACGGAATCCACGTCAACCGAACCGGTCGTTGGAGGAGGCTCCGCGGTCAGCGCAGCGATCACCGTGGTAATCCCTCCAGCGGTTACCGTGATCTCTTTCTCATACGGCAGATATCCGGTCTTCTCGATCCGGACAATGTGCGGGCCGGGTGTGACATCAAGAATTACCGCCGGGGTTGTGCCTTCGGGTTCATCGTCAAGGTATACGTTGGCTCCCAGCGGATTCGATTCTACCGTGACTGAGCCGGTGGTGGGCGGGGCCAGGGTTAGTTCTGCGTAAACCGTGGTTGTCTCGTCTGCAAATACGATGACTGGTTCTTCCCAGGCAGCATACCCGGTCTTTTCCAGGCGGAGAGTGTGGATGCCGCTGCTTACGTTGGGAATTGTCCGGGGCGTTGTCTGCTTGAAGACTCCGTCCAGTGTGATGTTTGCACCTGTCGGATTTGACTCGACTTCTATGGTTCCGTTAACGATAACGGGTGGGACCGGTTCAAGATCAGCGGCAACGTAGGTGGTCTTTCCGGCTGTCACCTCGATTGGAGAGCTGAAAGGTACATACCCGGCCAATTCCACCCGGACGGTATGGATCCCCTGGGCAACACCCGTGATTTGCAACGGGGTAACCCCTTTTAAGACCGTATCAAGTCTGACTTCGGCACCCGGTGGAATGGAAGTGACATTCACCGTCCCCGTTGTCGGGGGCTCTGGGATCGCCGTCAGGCCGACATTAACCACCGTGGTTCCACCTGCAGCCACGCTGATCGTGTCTTCCCAGGGGGAATAACCCGTTTTTTCTACCCGCACGGTATGGAGTTCTGCTGAAATACCTGGTATGGTCAGGTTCGTCAACCCTTTATACGTTCCATCAACCCGGACATCTGCCCCATCGGGGTTTGACTGGATCACCATGGTCCCTGTTGTAGGGACCGGGGGTATCGCTGTCAGGGAAATTGTAACAGGATTTGTTATCCCTGCAATAACCGTGACCAGGTTTTCTGAAGGGTAATACCCGGATTTCTCGGCTTTTAAAGTATGGTCGCCGGCAGTGACGTTTGGAATCGTCACGGGGCTGGCCCCTTTATAAATTCCATCAAGCCAGATCCCAGCTCCGGAAGGATTCGTCTCGACATGAAGGGTCCCGTTTGTATCCTGGGGCGGGGTGCTGCCGATGGTGATAGTCCCGTTCTGTACCTGTGCAGCAATTGACGTGCCGTTAGCTGCTGATATTTTATCGAGGATTATATTCAGCCCGGTTATTCCATTGTTGTCACCCCGGATATTCAGGGTTGCCAGCTCCAGATTGGACAGCGGGCTGCTGTTAATCTCAAATTTCATCACCTTGATAATAACGGTATCCCCTGTCACTGAAACAGCTTTATCGGGGCCTAAAACGATGACTCCGCCGATCTCACTGAGTTCTGCCCAGTGAGGGGTCGTCACCCCGATGATTTCTGCCTTTGATGGATCGCCCAGCGATACCGTTATCTTAAATCCCGAAATCCCATTTAGGAGAGAATCGGCGGTAATAACAAAATCTCGTGTTGTTCCCGTTACAGGGATCGTTCCACTCTCAGCAATGAGTGTTGTGGCCGTTGCCGTGCTCACCAGAGCACAAAGTAGGATGATAACCAGAGAGAATGTGGTTTTCCGATTGACTTTCATAGGCACCTCCATTTTTTCCCTGAAAAATCAAAAAATATTTTTACTCCCCCTCACACTTCCTGGAAGAGGAGGATTACATCGTTAAAGTCGATGTAGGTGTTTCCATTGTAATCAAAGAATGGAATAAACTGGTTGTCCTCGATCCAGTCCATGTTCTGGAAATAGGTCGTGACATCATTGAAATCGAGACCTCCATTTCCGTTCACATCCCAGTATTTCTGGTCACCGTATGGATCATTCGGATGGTTCACATTTCCCGGGAACGGCAGGAGGCGGACCACTGCAATCGTGGCCGGCACACTGTTCGTATCAACCGGCCCGGACACCCCATCGCCATCCAGCCTGTTTACTACGACCTTGAAATCAATCGTGCTGTTAAACGTCGAGATGTTTCCTTTCAGGTTAAATGTGCCCAGAAGTATGTTCGTGTCTCCCGGTTTCACGCCATTACCAAGGTCCAGGGCTTTTACCCTGACAGAGTAATTCGGGAGCGTGCCGACAGACGTGTTTGCAGCCCACGGGGGGAATACGACAGGTATCACGATATCTCCATGGGCAGAGTCGCCCCAGAGAACCGTGAGATCGTAGCCGCTGATACCGTCTGGTGCTTCCTCAAGGTAGAGCCCGAGAGGGGTCGTATCATTTGTGGGCACGATAATTGCTCCGCCTGGAAGGACAATGGTTGTCCCGGCTGCAAAACTCAGGTTCGGCACTCCGGCCTTGATGAACTTGTTTTGCGTCTCGCTATCGCAGCCGCAGAAATTGCATGCCGTAAGCTTCACATTATAGGCGCCCTTTGTGCTGTACGTATGCTCGGGGTTCTGTTCGGTCGATGTCCCCTGTCCTGAACCAAATGACCATGACCAGTTGCTCGGCCTGCCGGTTGAGTTGTCAAAGAAGTTCACATGGAGCGGTATGAGGCCGCTTGTGGGAATGGCATAAAACGATGCATTGGGTTTGTCCCTGATATCGATGTAATATTCTTTGGCTGTAGTATTGTTACAGCATGTATTCTCATAGGTCAGGGTGACTGTGAAGTTGTCTGTCCCATTCATTTTTGTGTAAGTGTGGGTCACGTTCACTTCACTGAAATTTGTGAGATTATAAGTCCCGTCTCCGAAGGACCAGTTCCAGACCTTGGCTGGACCTTTCTTCACCCCGCCCGATGTGTTTGTTACATTAAACTGGATCGTGGTGTTATTCAAGTTCAGGCACCCGGTGGTAATATTGGCTGTGAAATCCGCATACGGCTGGGGGCAGACCTTAATGAAATCGGTCTTGGAGGTTGTGCTACACCCATCAATATTGCAGGCGGTCAGATTGACCGTGAAATTGACCACTGCATTCGGTTTCGTATTCACGTAGGTATGGTTCGGATTCTGCTCTGTCGAATTCGTGCCGTCACCAAACTCCCAGAACCATGATGTCGGGGTGTTAGTAGAGGTGTCGTTGAAGTAAACCTTTAGCGGAGTGCACCCAACGACCGGATCTGCCGTGAAGTTTGCCACCGGTGGCAGCTTCACGATCTTTGTTACAAAGGCATCGTTGAACCTGACTGCCGAGAACCCTGCGAGGTATGGCTGGAAGGCATTCTTGATCGGGAAATTGATGGATTCCGTGTAACCGGTTACCGTGATGTTCAATCCATCGTCGGTGATGGCAATTGCACACCCTTCATCATAGTACGTTCCACCGAGGTAGGTGGAGAATAGCAGTCCGGTACCAGTCTGGTTTAACTGCGTAATGAATGCGTCCGGAACAAGGTATCCCAGTCCTTTGGTCGCCTGTGTCGGATTTTTTGTCGGGAAGTTTTCAGAGTTTGTATACCCTGTCACGAAGGCCGTACCATTCGCATCGACTGCAATTCCGTAAGCCTTCTCATCGTAGAGGCCGCCAAGATAGGTTGAGTAGTTTAAGGCCGAGAGTGTCGGTTCCATCTTGGTGACGAATGCATCCCACTGACCGCCTCCAAACGTTTTCTGGAACGCCTGGTTCAATGGCCGGATTGGAAACAGGCTGACGGGCGATACCGGGGATTCGGTATATCCGGTGACGTAGGGATACAGGTTGCTGTCAATAGCTATTGCCATTCCGACATCGTTTCCGGATCCGCCAAGGTAGGTCGAGGCATCTATTGTGAGATCCCAATTAAGCCTTGTAACGAAGGCGTCCATTTCTCCTGCGTTGGCATTACGAAATGCAGAGCCTGACGTGGGGAAATTCAACGACTTTGTTGAACCGGTAACCCAGATATCGGGATTCCCTGACGCCTTTTCAACTGCTACACCATAGGCGTAATCATTCTTGCTGCCCCCCAGGTATCTGCCATCATACGTGACTCCATCATTCCAAATTTTTAGAACGAAACCGTCCGTCCCGCCAACAGGTCCATCGGTGAATCCCCAACTGGTTGTTAAATTATCCGATGAGGTATATCCAACAACAACGACGTCATTGTACGTATAATCATCAAATGCTATTGCAGTCCCAACATCGGTTTTATTTCCGTAAAGCATCCGTGACCAGATGAGATCATCACCATTTGCATTCAGCCGGGTGACGATTGCATCAGTATTGCCACCATAGGGATCAACCGGACTGGTAGGATAATTCCAGGACTTTGTTGAACCGGTGAATGTCACAATTCCCGAATCATTGGCAACCACCATCCCTCCTGCGAGATCATCGGAATATCCGCCGATATAAGTTGAATAAATGGGAATATAGGGCTGGTCGGGACCGAACTTTGCAACGAAGATATCCCAGCTCCCGTTCAAATGCTCCTGGTAGATGTGGCCATTTGAGAGCGGGAATTGCGTCGATTGGGTCGATCCGACAACATACACATTGCCCTCGTCGTCCAGTCCTATTCCCGCACCTTTATCGTCTTGGGCACCACCCAGGTAGGTCGAGAAATCATACTGGGGATCAATAATAAGTGGAAGCGCATTATCGTATGCACACACTCCGAAGGTGACAAACCCATCATTACCGATGATGTACGAGCATGAAATATCAGCCTGTTCTCCATCGACAACCTGGTAGCAGACCGGCGGGCTTTCAACGAAAGTTCCTGCGCCGGTGGTAACGAGCAGGGCGCCGTTCTCATCGAGGGCTATTTCTTCCTGTCCGACATACTTCATCACAATTGCCGAAAGGTCAGCACCAGGCTCCACGATAAACTCCTTCTTCAGGATACCGGGTCCGCCACGGTATAACAGGCTTATTCCATCATAAAGACCGTCATACCGGACTGATCCATACATCGGGACATTGGTCACCCATGCATCCTCATACCCGATGAGGAAGTTGGCTTTGCCCGCGAGTTCATCCTCCGGTGTGACTATCACCGATGAGCTGCTGTCCATGTACGAGATGGTAAGGACTGAAAACGGTTCGGCTGTACTGATAACCTCTCCGTCATGGGTCAGGTATAGCGTGTAGCCCGCTGCATCGGCAAAGTAGAGAACCTGTTCATCTGTCTGTCCATCATTCTGGATGAAGGAGATCGGGACAGTTGTGGAAAACACCTGTGCGGCCCCTCCAACACCGCATAAGAGAATAACGCTCAGTACGAGCATCAATACAAATGGTTTCACCTTGATTTGCATACCTCATCACTCCATGGAAAACAGATACCCAAGCTTTGTGCCGTAGAGGCCCGTTGCCCCGGATTCCCGGAGCGTACCCCGTCAGTAACTACGGCCCTGAGAATGTACGATCGTTTACACGCTCCTGCCGGCATGAAACTGAGGCTCTGTACCGATCAGATATTTAAATTATCCCTGATCGTATGACTATATAAATATTTTCTGCATTTTTACGGTTGATTCAGCCGTGGGTTATTGCGCAGAATATTTTTTATTCTTTTTATGTAACTATTCAGGACACCCTATGAGCTGCCGTCGGCATGAAGGGTGTTCCTTCGAACACCCCTCTCAGATCTGGTAACACAGGACGGCCATGTTTCTT
>JALHCK010000027.1 GCA_022841205.1 Methanomicrobiales archaeon
ACTAAAGCCCCCCGTCCACCGGTTTCGCTGACTCCACCAGCGCATGTGCCATCACGCGACAGGCTACGCGTGCCCACCCACGCGCACGGCCGACCCCGTCCACCACGCAGCGTGACCGTCGACGCCGGCGCCCGGCGTCCTGCCGCCGCCAGCCTCCCGTCAGACCGTCACTGCCCCACCCGCACCCACGCGAGGAGCGCGAGGTGGGCGTGCCCGCCCACGCGCACGGTCTCGATCGACCCGACCTCAACCCCACCACTGACGAGCACGTGGTCGATCTCGATCACCGGCGGCCAAGGCGGACGGTCGGCCCGGTAGGTGGGCATCCACCCACCCCCGGCCGCCTCCGCCGCATTCACCAGCCCGGCGTCCGCCGTCCCATCACCCGCCGGCCCTCCGCCATCCAGCCCACCGTCCACCAACCGACGGAACGGCAGGTGCTCCCGCACGGCGTTGAAGTCCCCGGCCACGACCACCGGCCACCCCGAGGCCACCTGCCCCCCAGCAGCCTCCCCGAGCGCGGCGATCTCCTGCTCCCACACCGCCACCCCGTCCTGCGGGCCGGGCACGTCCGCCGGCACGAGCACCACCGGGCCGCCCTCCACCTCCAGCCGCACCGCCGGCACCGGAGAGTCCGCAACTTTCTCCACCGGCACGCGTGCGTACACCGCCGTGCCGCACGAAGGCAGGTGGCCCATCGGGAAGAACGCCCGGTGAGGGTGCCCGTCCATCACCCTGGACTCGTCCAGGTGCTCCCGCACCCTCTCCGGGGCGCCCACGATCACGACGACGCCGGGCCGCCGCTCCCCCAGCACCCTCACCAGGTCCTCGCGACCCTTCGAATCGCACCGCGCGTTCAGCGTGAACAGCGAGGTCCCCATCGGACCGGGGGCCAGCGTCCGGGCTGGCGCGTACCCGGAGGCCCAGGAGAGTTGCAGCGCGAGCCCTGCGACGGCAACGAGCGCGACCATTCTCCCCCAGCCCCGACCGGCTCACGAACGAACGGGACGTCCCAGGGCCAACAGCAGCGGAAGCAATCGTGACGCTACTGACCACCGACTTGGGGCCGAGTCGGCCCGCGACTGCCGGCAGGATGACTACTCTGTGAGCCGTGAACTCGACCCTCGGTGACGAGAGCGACATACTCAGCGGCATCTGGGAGAGCATCAAACTCATCTTTGAGAACGCCAATCGCCAGCAGGTCACAGTACCCACCGTGGCGCCACACCTGGTGCCTCAGAACGCCTTCGATCTGCCACCCACAGTGGTCGACATAGGCCCCTGTGGATGCGCTATTGCCAGCGATGACCGTCGAATGGAGACGATGCAGCCCCACGTCGTAAAACGCGAAGGCCATGACCGCCTTGATCGCATCCCGCCCAATTCCACGGCCGCGGCTTGCGTGGGGACCGCCAAGCTTGAGTGCGGTCAGTGCATTGCGGTCGTGCCAGTCAATGCCCCACAGTCCAGTCAATCCCAATGGAAGCCCACCGGTGTCGGTCACGATCCATCTGTGCGTTGACTCGTCTGAACTTGACCCCCGGAACCATGCTTGCTGGTGGCGCAGCGATTGGGGGAAGTCCCAACCCACCACGTTGGATCGCACGGCCGGGTCGAGGTTGAGCTCACTGACGAATTGCTGGTCTTCGTCCTCCATGGGCCGGATCAGCACGTTCTTGCCGCGGATCATCGATGTCCTTCCGAATGGGTTTTCTCGAGGTGTGCCGCGATCGCGGCAGCCATGCGCTCCATGTCATCGGCGGTGTAGCGGTGGTCGATGACCAGGCTGAGCAGGTCATGGCGCCAAACCATGCCAGCAAGGAGACGACGCGGTTCGGGCCAGTGGATCGGGCAGTAGATGGCCTCACTGATCAGATGATTGCGTAGACCAGTAACGTCGCGTGTGCTGATCACCACATAGCTGGGCGAACTTCGCCAGCCATCCCCGTTGACCACATGAACGGCAAGACCCTCCAGCAGCGCGGTGAGCCGATCGGCATTGGCAAGTCGTCTGGCCCGGAGCCGTCTAGGGTCAAGATGATCGAGCAACTCGAGGCTGGCGTCACTCATCGGGCAGGTGTCGGGGAGACGGTCGAGGAGATCCTCAGCTCGCTCGAACAACGCACGGTGTGCTTGGTCGCCTCTCTCCTCGTTCAGATACTGCCGCTTGAGGGTGGCGGCCTGGCTACGTAGTTCGACGAACAACTTCACGCCTTGGTGAGCGGCCAAGACCGGCGGAGTCACCAAGCCGGTCACCCAAGCCCCATCGGGTACCGGCAGCAACTTGCGAAGACTCGCGACGGCGTAGTCACCGACATAGCCTGCAGGGGCCAGCAGCGAATGGGTGCGATCGACGATTACCGCATGCCCCTCCGCGCGAGCATCGTCCAACACAGCTGCCAACGACGCTGAGGCGGCACACCCGAAGTTCTCGCTGAACAGGATCGCGCAGCCGGACGCTTCCGCGAGCGCCGCAGCCAGAGCCCTCGGCTCAGGAAGCGTGTCGAAGGTCGTAGGCACAGGGATCACGCTCAACCCAGCTCGCTCGAACGGGTCGGTCATCGAGTCGCAGTAGTGGTCGGGCACCAACACCCTGCACACTCCGGAGGCCGCCAGTTCTCCGGCGACCAATCCGAGAGCCTGCCTGCCAGCGGCTACTGCGACCGCTTCTGGCGGAAGCCAGGCGCGCAGGTGCCCAGGACCGTCGAGGTCGGGGCGTTCGAACTCCGACCCAATATCGTGCCTCATTGGCCGGCTTGACCTAGATCGTCAACCTGGGCCACAGTCTGACCTACCAGCTGACCCCCGCCGAACAACACTGCAGGCAGGGTGCGCAGCAATATCGAAACATCGGTGCGCAGGCTCTGATTTCGTACATACTCAATGTCTGATTCGATCCGAACCGACCACGGCGCTGAGTTGCGGAACCTGATCTGAGCCAACCCGGTCAGACCGGGCCGCGTCGCCAAGCGTTGACGCTGCTCGGAGTTGTATCGGGCAACCTGGTCAAGCAGAGCCGGTCGGGGTCCAACGAAGCTCATGTCGCCGCGCAGGATGTTCCAGAGCTGAGGCAACTCATCGAGGCTGGTGCGCCGCATGATTGCTCCCACCTTGGTGACCATCGCGGGGGTGGGGTAGCCGCCAGAGCGTTCGTGGGTGCCAACCTCCATCGAACGGAACTTGTGCAATGTGAACGGGACACCATCCTGGCCGGCCCGCTGCTGGTCGAAAATCACCGGCCCGCCGCTTTCGACTCTGATGGCCAACGCGCACGCACCCATCACTGGGGCAGTCACCACAAGCAGCACCGCGCTGGCGACGGCGTCACACAGGCGCTTACCAGTGCCGGAATAGAAGGTCCCGGGAACGGTCACTCCGCCTCCACCCGACGATAGGCAGGGAAGAACCCGGCCGTGTTGAAACTCTCAGCGGCGACGCCCAGCCGCTCGGCAGTCAGTGCAATCTCAGCGTCGTAACCGTCCTGGTCAAGCACCAGACCATACGCGTTGAAAGTACGTGCCTGCCCACCGAAGCTGCGCTTGAAGCGCTCCAGTCCATCGCCATCGCGGACACCGCCGCCAAGCAAGACGCCAGCCAGATCCGCGGCGTTGGCGTGCTTGATTGCGGCCCACAAGACCGCATTGGTGGCGCCGCCACGTGCCCCCTCACGCGTTGAACCGGACAAGTGGTAGTGCAAGGTGCTGGGTCCACGCATGAAGAGGGATGCAGCTTGAACGTCGCCCTGTTGGTCCGTGGCCAAGCCGAGCAGTAGGTTGTCGGCCAATCCGTCGAGCAGCGCGGCATAGTACTCATCGCTGAAGTAGTAGTAGTCCCCAGCATCCACCTTGCCCATTGTGCCCTCGTAGAGCCGGCGGAACGGTGAAGCCGGTCCGAGGTCCTCGGGCACAGCGGTGCGGAGTTCGACCTTCATCCCAAGCCTCTCAGCCTTGCGAATCGATGTTCGTGACCGGCCCTCCATGGCGTCCCAGTTCTGGTTCTCACCCAAGCACGGCACATAGTAGGCAGAGTGCCCTCGGACGACCGAAATCGCGTCCCGCGGTGGACTGGCCTGAGGAACGATCGGCGATTCGCGCACGAAGACCGAGATGATGCCGCTCCTTCGCAGCCGATCTCGGGTGACGGCCCACAGCTCAGCGGCTTCAAGGTCAGTGACGCCAGCACCCTGGTAGACCCCGGCGTAACCGTAGGGCGAGATGGCGTCGCTCCGGCCGGTGGGAAGCGTTCGAACCAAGAGTGGCATCTGCCACTGACCATCGGCCAACACGATCGAGGACCAGGCGCCGTGCTCCGCATACGCTGCGGCGCGCCCGTAACCGGCGGTGAAGTACACATCGGGCGACACCGATGCTCCTTTGGTGCGGTCGGGAACAAGGGGGGCCTCGCGATCACCTCTGGTCATGCATGCTCCGTCACTGAGTAGTCGCCAGTTCCGACGCCGGAAACTCTACCGTTCGCCCGCGAGTTCACCATGGTGTCCACCCAACGAACGACATGGCATGTAATCTGCACCACGAAATCAAGAGAAGGATCTACAGCTCCGGGGAGATCTATGTCGCAAATCGTCGGAATTGTGAGCTACCGCATTGTGGGCCCCTGTCATTAGTACCCTACACTTGGGACGTCAGCAGGGGGCCACGCGAACCTGTCCACCCTGATGTTTGCTGTTAGGACGCCGGATGAACGAGCGCACGTACCTCTCTGCTCCGCATGTGACGGAGCTTGAGGAGGCTGCCGTGCTGCGTGCCATCCGTTCCGGCTGGGTCGCCCCGTTGGGTCCAGAGGTTGACGCCTTCGAGCAGGAACTGGCTGACTACTGCGGGCGCGAGTATGCCGTCGCGCTCTCCTCGGGAACGGCAGCGCTCCACCTCGGACTCCTCACCCTCGGCGTGGGCCCCGGTGACATCGTGCTCACCTCCTCGATGACCTTCGCCGCCACCGCCAACTCGATCACCTACACCGGAGCGGAGCCCGTCTTCGTCGACTGTGACGATACCGGCAACATCGACCCGGACCTCTTGGAGCACGCCTTCCAGGATCTCGAGAGCCAGGGGCAGCGGGTGAAGGCCGTCATGCCGGTGGACCTCCTCGGCAAAATCGTCGAACACGAACGCATCGACACCATCGCGGAGCAGTACGGCGCCGTCGTCCTCTCGGACGCGGCCGAGTCGCTCGGGGCACGGCGCAATGGCGTACCAGCTGCCGCGTTCGGAGTCGCGGCCGCGGTGTCCTTCAACGGCAACAAGGTCATGACCACCTCGGGTGGTGGCGCTCTCCTCACCGACGACGAGTCGATCGCCACCCACGTCCGCTACCTGGCCACCCAGGCACGCCAGCCAGTGGTCCACTACGAGCACCACCACATCGGCCACAACTACCGGATGTCGAACGTGCTGGCGGCGCTGGGCCGCGCCCAGCTCTCCCGCCTCGACGAGATGCCGTCTTCGGGGAGCCCTCCGAGTCCGACGACGGCGCCACCCGGGACAACTTCTGGCTCACCTCTGTCCTCGTCGAGCCGTCCGTCGCCGGTTTCACCAGCAACGACTTGATGCACGCCCTCGCGGCCGAGAACATCGAGGCCCGTCCGCTGTGGAAGCCGATGCACGTTCAACCGGTGTTCTCCCGTGCCCGCGCGTATACCAACGGTGTGAGCGAGCGTCTGTTCGCAACGGGCCTATCCCTGCCGAGTGGGTCGTCCCTCAACGAGGACCAACGCAGCGCAATCCACGAGCACGTGCTGCGCCATGTGAGGGATGCCCGTGGCTGACTCCCACAGGAGGTCCACCGAGACGCAGTCACTGGGCAGGCTGACCTTCGTCACGCAGTGGTTCCCGCCAGAGCCCGCCACCATCCCCTTCGGGATGGCGCGCGAACTGCAAAACAGAGGGTGGGACGTCTCAGTCCTCACCGGGATGCCCAACTACCCGACCGGGAAGTTGCACCCCGGCTACCGCTCCCCTCGTCTACGTAGCGAAGCACTGTCCGAAATGAGTGTTCGCCGAACACCGCTCTACCCGTACCACGGCTCCTCAGCCGTCAAGAGGATCCTGAACTACGCCTCGTGGGCCCTGAGCTCAACGATCTGCGGTTCTCGTGCGTTCACGGCAGCAGACGTCTCACTCGTCCACTCGTCGCCTGCGACGGCAGCCCTCGCAGCTGTCATCCGTCGGCGCGTCGCAGGGGTCCCGTACGTCTTGGTCATACAAGACCTCTGGCCTGATTCGATCTTCGCATCCGGATTCCTGACGAGAGGGGTGATCTCTCGTCTGGCACACCACGTGACGGAGCGCTACGTGAACTGGACTTATGCCCATGCAAGCCATGTCGTTGTCATCTCTCCCGGCATGGCGCGCGTGCTGGCGGATCGGGGCATGTCAACCGAGCGCATCTCCCTCGTGTACAACTGGCACGACGAGTCGGTCTTCAGACCTCAGACTCCGTCCGCCAAGCTCAAGGACCACCTGGGACTCGCGGCGGATGACTTCGTCATCCTGTACGGCGGGAACCATGGGGCAGCACAAGGGCTGTCCGCCCTCATCGAGGCGGTCGGGCTCTTACCATCAGACCGGAACTGTCACGCCGTGCTGATCGGCAATGGTATCGAAAAGGGCGCCCTGCAGGAGTTCGCGCGGCGTGTGGCACCGGACCGAGTCCACTTCCTTGACCCCGTACCCGCGGCCGAGATGCCGGTTCTTATGGCAAGTGCGGACATCCAGTTCATCTCGCTTGCCGATCGTCCACTCTTCCGCCACACCATGCCGAGC
>JALHCK010000028.1:0-8211 GCA_022841205.1 Methanomicrobiales archaeon
TATTAACCGGCTCTGGACGAGCGAAAAACCCATCAGTTTTTCCGGGAAACATTACACGCTCAATAACGCGGTCCTGCTGACCAGGCCAGAAGAGAAGGTCCCAGTGTACGTCAGCGCCATCGGGCCACGTGCAGCGGACCTGGCAGGACGCCTGGGCGATCACCTGATCACGATTGCGAACAACCCACAGTACATCAGGGATGAACTCATACCGGCCCTGGAGGCGGGCGCCAGGGCGTCAGGGAGGGATCCAGGCACCATGGAACGCGTCGGGCATTTCTCTTACGTCTTTGACCCCGACCAGGTTGTCGAGCCAGAAAACCTCCAGCAGGATGCAGGCACCATCCAGGGAGGCGCTGTAGCGAAAGCCGTCACAGGCGAGGTTATATTTATCTTCCATACTGCAGAAGATTTCATCAAGAAGATCGAGGAGTATAAACAGATGGGGTACAACCATATGGCTATCGCTGATGCCAGTCTTATTGTGGAGATAGTCAGCGGCAAACCTTCCGACGGGGCTGCCAGCCTCAGGATCTGGAAGGATGTCCTTCCTCATGCCAGGTAATCCCTTGCAGCTGACATAATTCCTTTTTTCCCCGAGCCATTCGTTCTCCTGCTGGACTTTAAACTGCGTGAGGACTGCCGGGATGGTGCAACCATAGTGTCCCTGAGACATTCCGGAAGAATGATCGTCTCTGTGAAGACAGTGAGAACCAGGTTTCTCCGTAACGCACCGTGCTTACTCCGGATTGACTTGATGGCCGGGGCGAAGAGGAAGGATTGTTCCTTTTCACCCTTTGTTCTCTTTTTTTAAAAAAAAACCTTATCCTGCCTGATTCTGACCGGACTCTTCACACCTGCGTGACATTCATCGTCCAGTGATCTGCAAGCAGGATTTCCATGTCCTCAGTACACGTATCGCAGGCAATCTTTGGGTTCTGCACTGCCAGGCGGAACATCACTGCGTCGCCAGGATTAGGGGTGATGGGGACATCCACGTCTTTTTGGATAATATACCGGTATGGATCGAGGCTTCCGAAGTAATACTCCTTGTAACGGTGACGCTCCTCGCTGGTCGCATCGTGGGACCAGTCTGCCGCTTCGGCAATCGTAACGTCAACCGGTATCCAGCCATACCCCTCAAGGTAATATTCTGCCCAGAAGTGTGTACCCTCGAGTCCCGGGACGAGTTGGAACCCTCCTGTGGCCCGGGAGGGGATACCGAGTGCCCGGCACAGGGCGGCAAAGTACATGCTCTGCGCCCCGCAGTCACCAAACCCGGTCTCGAGAACATAAGTGGATTCGGGGATCCCTGCAGTCTCCAGCATGAGGTGAGGAACGTGGCTGTAGGGAAGGGTGTCCATGATATGCCAGTAGATCTTCTTTGCCTGGAGGTATGGGTTCGTTTCGTTACCGACGATTTCAATCGCTTTTTTATTTATCCCGGGCGTGACGGCAATGTTCTTTCCGGATGCAGTGTAATGCAGGTACTCGGGGTCGCTAGTGTTATAGGCCTTTACCCGGGAAGGATCAATGACAAACCGCACCTCGTGCTGGGTGAACCGGAACCGGGTTGTAATATTGAGCTGATCGCCTTTTACATCCGCGAGCGGGATTTCCAGATACGCAAGCCCGATGTCGGCAGAGGTATCTGGCCAGGAACGAATGTACTGTGCCGGCTCGATAGAGAGGATCGCAACATCCGATTGGGAACCGGATTCTATGGGGGCCGGAACCCATACCCGCATGGTGCCAGCCTTCGGGAGAAGTTCTGCGGGAAGCGAGAAGCGCTGGATCATATCAAATACGACCGGGTCGCCATAAGGCCCCTGGTTGCGAGGCGGTGGGGCGAACGCAAGGCTTCTCGTGTCGTCAAAGAAAGGTGAATGGTTGGACTTTTTTATCATTCTCCGGATCAGTGTGAGGTTATGAAACCTGATGTTGCTGACTGTATCAGAGAAATAGCGGTATTCTCCGTCACTCCTGATGCGAATGCTCTTCTCTTCAGAGAGGAGATCAGCGACCTCCCTGGCTGATAGTTCCGGATACTCCTTCCTGATCTCTGACTCGGCTGCGGACCGGTTGAAAGGGAACTCGAGGATCATCCGCTGTGCGACAAGTGAATCCCTCATGGCCTTCCGGGCAGAGACAGTATCACCCCGGGCCTGGTAATCGCTGTATGCCTGCGTGAAGAGTTCGGCCGCAGCCTGGTAATTCGATGCTGTGTATTCTGCGGCGGCGCGTGCGGCTAGTTCGTCGGCCGGGGAGGGTGCCCAGGCACCTTTTTCCGACATACAGCCTGCCGAAAATGCAGCAGCAGCGATAAGGAGCAGGAACAGGATGGAATATGACCAGATTCGATTCATGCATCACCTGTGTTAAGGGTATATGGGATAGGGAACGATCGGAAAGGACTTTAAGATAGCGATTTTTTGAGCTTTACGAGTATTAAACCCCTTTTTTTGCCCGAACCGTTCGTTCTCCCGCTGGACTTTAAACTGCGTGAGGACTGCCGCGATGGTGCAACCATAGTGTCCCTGAGACATTCCGGAAAATGGAAAGAGGACTTTTTTAAGGGATCGTGTTGTTATGGGTAATGAATCGAAAGACAGTTATGAGAAAAACAGGAAGAAGGAACAATATGAAAACAAAAATCGGGTATTTCGCGATAACTGATGCATGGACAGCTGCAGGGTGTTTACAGCAGGCGGTAGCAGCCGAAAAAATCGGGTTTGACTCGTTATGGGTCGAAGATCACCTGGTCGCGATGCCGGGGGGGACCGAATGCCACTTTGCCTGGACGGTCATGAGTTCGGCACTCCAGGTGACGAAACGGGTCCCGTTCATCACCGGTGTCACCGCACCCATCATGCGATATCACCCGGCAATCGTTGCCCAGGCTTTCGCCACCATGGGGGCGATGTACCCGGGACGTGTAGGGCTCGGCGTGGGCACGGGCGAGCCGCCAAACGAGATGGCGGTCTATGGCGGCGAGTGGCCTTCGAATGCAACAAGGCTCGAGATGCTTGAACAGGCCAGAAGAGAAGGTTCCAGTGTACGTCAGCGCCATCGGGCCACGTGCAGCGGACCTGGCGGGACGCCTGGGCGATCACCTGATCACGCTTGCGAACAACCCACAGTACATCAGGGATGAACTCATACCGGCCCTGGAGGCGGGCGCCAGGGCATCGGGCAGGGATCCAAAGATGATGGAACGCGTCGGGCATTTCTCTTACGTCTTTGACCCCGACCAGGTTGTCGAGCCAGAAAACCTCCAGCAGGATGCAGGCACCATCAGCGGAAGTGCCATGAATAAGGCCTTCGCAAGCGGGGTTATTTCAATCTTCCACAGTGCAGAAGATTTCATTAGAAAGATCGAGGAGTATAAACGGATGGGGTACGATCATATCGCGATAGCCGACCAGAGTATAGCGATCGTAAAAGGCCCCCGGCCCTCCCTCGACGAGGATGCATACTTCCGGGTATGGAAAGACGTCCTTCCCCACGTCAGGTAGTTCCCTGCAGCTGATATAATCTCTATCTCTTTTTTCCCGAACTGGTCGCCTCTCCCGCTGGTCTAGCCTGGGTGAGGACTGCCGCGATGATGCAACCACCGCTTCACTGGGACATTCCGGAAAAATTATCTTTACCCTCACCCGCTACTGGAATGCCAGGAATTGGAGGGGGATGCTTCTTGGGGAAAAACGTCCGAAATTTCAAGAAAAGCGAATCCTCCTGGGAGGATAGGTGCGTGAGCACAGCCCCACGCTGCTGCCGATGGAATAGAGAGGATATGATGTGCCACGTCATGCGTTTTTCGCACCGGTAAAATATACCGATGACTGCCGGATTCCCATGGATCGCCTCCGAAAGCTTTACCATTTCGGGGGATGTTCCAGTCGCGGCCTTGTCGGGTATCCGCATACCGGCATCGTCACGGAGCACGGGCATGCCAAGTTGCCGGCTTTCCGGGTTTTTCGTAACTGGTCAGAAGATCAGGTTCTTTCACCAATTATCTCCATCAGCACGGCCGCCTGGTTGTGTACCTCGTCCTTTGCTCCATAGACAAGGGTGAGGCGCCCTGATCGGGCTTTCTCCTTCAGGGTCTCGAGGATTCGCTTTCGTTCCGGTTCTTCAAGCTCCCTGCGGTACCGCTCCCGGAACTCATCCCATCGTGAAGGGTCGTGCCCGAACCATTTCCTCAGGGCATCGCTTGGTGCGACCTCCCGCTCCCATCCGTCCACCTTTGCCTTTTCCTTCGAAATCCCCCGGGGCCAGAGGCGGTCAACAAGAACGCGGTAACCATCATCGGGTCCGGCGGTTTCGTACACCCGCTTGATCTGCACTGTCATATCGCAACGACAGTATCAGGGTGCATCCGGGATCTGATGAGCTTTTGCCATGAAATGAACGAAGCTATTAGGGCTTAAGTGAGAGCGCCCTGACCATTCTTCATTCAACTGCCAGTCACGGTGGACGAAAGCATTCTCTCTTCAGCCTGAGATCTCCATTACAACTATTACACGCTCCCGGTTCCGGCAATCCCATACCTGCCATCCCTGTTACCGGGACCCTTCAATGAACTAATGGTGAACAGCTGAAGGATGCTTGGGGCTTATCCCTGGCTACCCTCCGTCCCTGTGTGCCGCTACAGAGGATGGTATCCTGATCTATGCAAAAACTATTTCAGAATCATTAAGTGCTTAAAAAAGGCAACTTATTAGCTATTTATCCCAAAGAGGTACAAAAATGCCAAAAGCAAACATCCCTGAGAAAGGAGCAATCGTCCAGAGAGACATGGAGACCTACCTGATCCACCCTCACATTCCAGGGGGATTTGTCGAACCCAAGCTGCTTCGAAAGATCGCTGACGTGGCAGAAAAGTACGGTGCAAAATATCTGAAGCTCACCGGCGCCCAGCGCATCGCCATCATCGGTCTGCAGGAAAAAGACCTTGACAATGTCTGGGCTGAATTCGAGGACCGGTCCAAGGCCATCGGACTCACCATCCGGAGTATCCAGATGTGCCCCGGGACCCGTTCATGCAAGAAGGCAAAGCAGGACAGCCCCGGGCTTGGTTTCGCCCTTGACAAGGAATTCTACGGCAAACCAGCACCGGCAAAGTTCAAGATGGGCATCTCGGGATGCACAAACTGCTGCAGCGACTCCTGGTTAAAAGACCTCGGGTTTTTCGGCACTGATGAAGGATTCACAGCAGTTGCAGGGGGTAAGGGTGGCGGTACGGCAAAGGTGGGCCAGGTTATCGCGACCGGGCTTACCCAGGAACAGTCAATTGAACTTGCAAGGAAAGTAATTGCATTCTACCGGGAACACGGGGTAGCTCCTGAACGCCTTGGCGGAACTATCGAACGTGTCGGGTTTGAAGCGTTCAAAAAAGCAGTACTGTGACCCGCAAGTTTCCGAGAAGAGAAGAAAATCCACCCAAAAACTTTTTTATAGGTCACCCGCAGCCCCATTCCTTTTCCCATTCACCGGTCGAGGAGGTGTTCTGTCGCTGCACCTGCGGGCCCGAGTCGCTCTCACTGGCAATCCCTGCACCCTACCCTGGATGGCCGGAAATCAGGGACAGGATCAGGGAGATGGTTTCCGGTGCCGGAGATATCTCCCGGATTACCGGGTGCATGCTCAGGTATACCGACCTGATACCCATCGGCGAAGGGAAGACTGTACCGGCGAATGAGAATATTGCCCCTATTCTCTCAGAAAGATACGATTGCCACACTACGAAAAACGAGATCGTACTCATCAGCACGAGTATCCCCGGCACTGCAGGGTCGGTCTGTTCCATCGATAACCGGCCCGGAAAACCGGGATGGACCCTGGTGTTCACCATGAACACGGAGAGATCGAGCGGGTTTACCTCCAGGAGCGGCGTTATGGAATGGTTTGATGATGCCCGGGCAGAGATCCACAGGCTTTTTGACCTAATCGTGCCCGTGGAGATCGTGCAGACCCTCAGGTGACGCTCCCCGGTCCGGTAGTTCAGCAAGTTCACCGGGAATGTACCTGGACATTCTTTCATCGGCAGGCTGACTGCGAAACCGGCTACCCCTTCTTCCTTGTTTCACTTTCATCCCCCATACGCAGAAAGGAATTGATGCCGGAGACCGGTGAAATCCTATGTCATTTAATGATATGAAGACCTTCCGGGGCAAGGTCTATTCGGGGATGTCCATAGGCGGCACCCATGTCTGGGAGTACCCGCATGGCATATGGCAGGAGGAGAAGGTCGCCCCGGACCGCTGGGTCTTTTCCTTTCGGTCCGGGAAGAAGAGGGTAAGAAAAGCCCCGGAAGGATCAGGAGCCCTACCGGGGACACAGTACCACTGGTTCATCCTCGCCCACCAGAGAGTCCGTAAAGTAGACCAGGACACCTATGAGACGTACATGGAGGGTGTCAAGTACAAGGTCGCTCACAAGAGACCCTACTGGCGGCACTGGAACACGGAATACCCGGACAACGAGCCGGAACGGGAGATCCTTATCAGGATCCTTGAAGGGTACCTGGCAGAGCTGAAAGAGGGGACGGGAGTTGAGCAGGTCTCTCCGGCAATCGCAGAAGATCGTGAGCAGGCAGAACCGGTTCGCCCCATGAACGGGCCACATCCTTAAATAACCTGGCACCTGAGTGGAAAGACATGGAAGAAATTGCCATTATTGATGTTCCGGCCCAGCGCGTGGCCGGAATAAAAAAGACAGGGAAATACACGCTGATCCCCGAACTCATCATGCAATTGGCCGGGTATATCATCGGGAACAGGATTGCCTTTGCCTGAGGGCCGGCGTTCATCTGCCGCGAAACCAGCCCCGAATGTGTAAAAGAGGCAAACGAAAAAGGAACTGCGCTCGTTGAGGTTGTCTGGCCGGTTTCGGGCTCAGTCACCGGTAGCGGCGATATCGAAGTCTACACACTCCCGGGGGGGAAGGTGATGCGGACCGTGCACAGGGGACCGTATGAGACCTGCGAGCCCACCTTCCTGGCACTTTTCTCCTGGATCGAGAGCCGCCACCTCCAGATCGCCGATCCAATCCGCGAGGTTTACACAAACGACCCCGGCGAAGTTAAACCCGAAGAGATCCTCACCGAGATCCTGGTTCCGGTACGGTGACCAGTACGCTCACAGGTGGACGTACGCTCCCCGATCCTCGCAGGCGATGAAGGCTTCCGTTCCGAGGCAATAACCAGTGCATCAAGAATATCTGGCAATCTCCTGCAGCGCATTTAATGGAATTTCCCTTGCATCCATTGAACCCCGACCATCAAAAATAATAAATACCATGAAAAGAACCCCATCACCGGCAATGATGTGGAAATTCCTCGTGGACCGGCCGCGATGGCAAAAAAGGTGGTACAACCGCAGTTTGTCCGAAATGCGGCAGTCACTGCCATCGTCAGGACCGGGACCGCGATGGATCTCCTTGCCGGGAACGGCCCCGGCAGTCTTTGCATTCCATTCTGGCGGGATCGGGCAGTCCCGTCAAAGCCTCCTTACTCACCAGATCAATATCCCCTTCTTTTTATGACCACCGGAGTCCTGGATACCAGAAGAGATCGATACCCCGGGCGTCCTTTTCGTGAGCCTGGACCCTGTTCCTGTTAACGGATTCGTAAACCACGGCACCGGTACCAAACGAACCGCCATTTTGAATAACTTCCTGAAAAACAGGGGAGAAATGCCCTGTGTGCCCGGGAAGCATCAGGCCACTTCCGCTCTTTTCCCGGGGTGCGACTCCACGTTGATGGCGGAGACGGTGAACCCGGGCAGGAGTTTTTCTCCTCAGGACGTGAAAGGCGGGAAAAAAATTCCCCATTTTTTGGAACCTGTTGGACGCGGCCCTGCCCTGAACAATTCCCATACCCCTCTGAAATGTCTGGCGGTATCAGTTTATATCGAACACCAGTCCACTTGATGGACAAAAAAGGAGAGTGTCTTTTACCCGAGAGAATCGAGCCTGATGGGGACAAGCACCTTGAGACCTGCCGGGACATCAACCCATACCGTCTTTGCCAGGTAGCCAGGCTTTGTCACCGTGATGTTCCGGTTACCGGCCGGGATGTTATACACGAACTGGTTAGTGTTTCCGCTTTCGTTTCCATCGATGTAGATTGCTGCATTCGTGGGGATTGATGCGATATACAGGGTACCGGACCCAGATGAGGGGGTGCCATCGCCGGTCTGCAGCCTGATG
>JALHCK010000028.1:8238-9316 GCA_022841205.1 Methanomicrobiales archaeon
GCCGGTCTGCAGCCTGATGGGGACAAGCACCTTGAGACCTGCCGGGACATCAACCCATACCGTCTTTGCCACGTAACCGGGCTTTGCCACCGTGATATTCCGGTTACCCGCCAGGATGTTATACACGAACTGGTTAGTGTTTCCACTCTCCTTTCCATCGATGTAGATTGTTGCATTCGTGGGGATTGATGCGATATACAGGGTTCCCCTTGCTCCCGGAACATGGCTTTTTGTCCAGGCAGTGTGATTAACCCAGCTTATATTGATATTTCCAGAGGAATCCACGGTTTTCGTACCGATAGTGTATTGTGTACCTGCTGTAAGGTTGCCTGCGGAATAGATCTGCACACCTTTTGCAACATCTGTTTTAAAGACACCATCAAGGTAGACCATCACTTTTGCAAAATCAGGATCGCCGGGATCGTTCCAGGTCCACGTGATCATGGTCTCCTCGTGCGTGGTATTCCGAAGGTTAGTGACACTTGCCGGAGGGGCCTGGTCACCTGCGTTAACCGAGATATAATCATCCTCGGTTCGTGATGAGAAACCGTCAACGTTGGACACGGTCAGTGTAACCGTGTAGTTCCCCGGGGCGCTGTAGGTATGGGACGGGTTCTGTTCGGCTGATGATTCCCCGTCCCCGAACTCCCATGTCCACGAAATCGGGGCCCCGATTGACTGGTCGGTGAAATGGACGGTCAGTGGGGCTGTGCCCGATGTGACATTAACAGTGAATGCTGCAACGGGCGCAATGGGTGCAGCGGTAACCGTGATGTAACCGGTCTTGGTTTCGTCATCACTTCCGGCATCGTTGGTCACGGTGAGTTTTACTGTATAGGTGCCGGCTGAATTGTAGATCCAAGTCGGGTCCTGCTCGGTGCTGTCAATTATCCCATCGTTTTCAAAATCCCAGGCCCATGAGACAGGGGAGCCAGTCGACTGGTCAGTGAACCGGATCTGGAGCGGGGCTTCACCTGAGGTAGAGCTTGCCTTGAAATCAGCAAAGATACCAGTTGCGCTCTTTTCCACGATGAGTATTGTTGTCATCGCGTACATGTTGTCGCCGCCATTCCCGGAA
>JALHCK010000091.1:0-1234 GCA_022841205.1 Methanomicrobiales archaeon
GCTGCGGCCGCTATTACGCGTGGTCTCTCCGTAGTTTCGAGCGATGCGACGCGCTCCGAAGCCCTTGCGGTCTATGAAATTGTGCCTTGATTTCGATCTCTTAGCCACCAAACCCCATTAAGAGCTGTGAGAGCGCAATTCCGAGGTAATTTCCGATCGCATACCCAATGATCCCCGTCGTTATGCCAGGCAATTAAGTGGATATTTCACTTTACAGGAGACCAAACTCGTAAGCTGGCCTCCTTTATGCTTTATCCTTCCCCAGAGCTGAAGTACAATAGAAAAATGATGAATCGAGAGGCCTAGAAAGACCCCTCAAAGCGCAATATGCAATAAGAGAATGTAAGGATAAGTTGCCATGAAAGCAATATCAAAATGAGGTATTTGAATATGAAAAGTTTTCCCGATCATTCACCAAAATTGCCGCAGATGATGCAAGGAAATTTGTAGAATCAGAATATCGTAAAAACCGATATTGGCCAGAGCCTCTCATTCAGCTCAATCCTAATTATCGACTGAGCGATACAGTTCAAACTCTCGCGGAGAATGGGATTCTTCATCCCGAATGCGGCCGAATCTTTCTTCTAGGGAAAAGCGAAAACAGACCACGGCCTTTAACCCTTTTTGTCCATCAGCGCGAGGCAATTGCATTTGCCCAGCAAAATCAGCCCTATGTAGTAACCACTGGTACAGGCTCTGGCAAGAGTCTCGCTTTTTTCATACCTATAATCGACAGAATCTTAAAAGAAAAAGAACAGGATCCAAGCCCCCGCACCAGAGCGATCATCATATATCCCATGAATGCGCTTGCAAATAGCCAAATGGAAGAAGCCGATAAGTTCCTCAAAGACTATGACGAGAAAGCGCGCCCTGTTCGCATCAAGCGGTATACTGGACAGGAGAGCACCCAAGAACGCAGGGAAATTGCAGAAATTCCTCCTGATATTCTGCTCACTAATTTCATGATGCTCGAACTCATCATGACGCGCTATGAGCAAGTCGATCGCAAGGTCATGGAACATTGCAGAGGACTTGAATATCTTGTACTAGACGAGCTCCACACTTATAGGGGAAGACAGGGTTCTGATGTTGCGATGCTTGTGCGAAGACTTAGAAGAAGACTGGAAGCTGATTCGCTTATCTGCATTGGAACCTCTGCAACAATGTCCAATTCTGGCACCGAAGCAGATCAAAAGAAAACCGTGGCCGACTTCGCATCGAGCCTATTTGGTGT
>JALHCK010000091.1:1288-1752 GCA_022841205.1 Methanomicrobiales archaeon
CTTGCAATCTGGGTCGAGCTAACACTTGGTATCGAGCAAGCACCAACAATGGCTCCGCGACGGGCTCTGCCACGTACTCTCTCCGAGGCATCCGAGATGCTTGCGCAGGATGCTGGTGTCACATTAAACGAAGCAAAAAACGCTCTTATGAACTATCTCCTCGCTGCACAAAATTTTACCGAGGAAAATGGAATACGTCCCTTTGCTTTCAAACTACATCAATTCATTTCGGGGCCTGGCAAGGTGCTGTGTACGCTAGAGCCTCAGGGAAAGCGTTATCTCACACTCTCTCCGCAGAGATTTGCACCTGGACGCAAGGACTCTTTTCTCTATGCTATGCATTTTTGCCGAGAATGCGGCCAAGAATATCTACCAGTCGCATTAAGAAATGGCCGATGGGAACCGCGCGATATCTCCGACACAGATGCTAGTCCTGATATCGAAGCTATCGGATTCCTTACTCC
>JALHCK010000006.1 GCA_022841205.1 Methanomicrobiales archaeon
CAGAAATAGCCAATTATTTTGGAGTAAGCCGGCAATGGGTCTACCATATCATCAATCGCTATAAACAATCAGGAACAATTCCCATTCTCCACAAACCTGGTCGAAAACCGAAGGGTATCCCCGAAGAGATACGATACCTGGTTCTGCAGAGTTTCAGAGCTCATACCCTTGGACCTGTTCATCTCGAGAAGAAGATAGAAGAGGTCCATGGGATACATATCCCTCATAACACCATTTATCGCGTCCTGTTTGAACACGGGTGTATTGAAGTGAATATGAAGAAGAGGAAGCAGAGGAAATGGGTCAGATTCGAGCGGGAGCATTCCATGTCACTCTGGCAGGGTGATTGGAAACAGGTGACGATTGATGGCCAGAAGAAGTGGCTCATTGCATTCATGGATGATTCATCCAGGCTGATCACCTGCCACGGGCTCTTTGATTCTCCCACCACCCAGAATACTATCCTCGTCCTCGAAATGGGATTTGCCCGGTATGGTATCCCCGGGGAGATTCTTACCGACCATGGGACACAATTTGTGTCTGCCCGCGAACGCGATGTAGCCCATCATACGTTCAAGGAATTTCTTGATGGCCATGGAATCAGGCATATCATCGCCAGAGTCAAGCATTCTCAGACAAATGGCAAGATTGAACGGTTCTTTGGAGAAGTGGAGCGGAGAATTGAGAAATTCAGGTCAGTTGATGAGATTGTTGTCTGGCATAATGAGGTCAAGCCTCATTCGAGTCTCAATTATGATGAGCCCTACAATGCATTCTGGTATCGTCTTCCCCCAGAGCGGATCCTCGGGTATGTTGAGAGGTGGTTCTATGTGTAAACATAATTCGGGATATCACATCGAACGGGTGAGCAGCCCACCCCTTGAGAGATTACAGGTCACTGATGGGTATGATCGATTACTGATACGACAAAGAGGGCTGAAACTACGATTGCGAGTATAAAACTCAGGAAGAATCCCGAAGTGTATCCAATCGCTGTGATAACCATTCCGGTTACGAGGGGGCCTGTCGATTGCCCGATATCCATGATCGAAGAGAGCGCCCCCATCGAAGCCCCGATCTGTTCTTTCCGGGCCACATCTGCAATGTAGGCGGTGGTCGCGACCGTAGAGATTGATATCCCAAGACCGAACAGGGAGCTCACGATGAGGAATTGTGTGAATGACTGACAGAACGGGACGAGAGCTATAGAGACACCGGTAAGCACGATGCCGGCAAGGATCTGGACTCGTTTGTCGACCCGGTCCGCAACCCGTCCGAAGAGGGGTTTTGTCGCCGCGATGATCAGGACCTGGACCGCAAAGATAATCCCGGTCTCGTATGCACTCATCTCACGGGAAGCGAGTAAGATCGGAAGAAAGGTCTCGAACGCACCATAGGCAAAATAGGTGGCCATGTCCACAAAGGCTGTTCCTCTCAGTCTCCGGTTTGAGAAAAATGTCATAAAGCTGTCTCGAAACACAGAAAAGGGAAGAAGATTGATGGGGCCCGATTCCTTCTCGCGATACAACAGGGTCATGATGAACACCGGAACAGCGGCAGCCGCTGCAGCGATATATACGATCCGGTATTGGAGAAGCCCGGGGTAGAACACGAAGTACGAGATAATGGCACCACCGGCGAGCGGGGCGATAGTCCGGCCTATGAGGGTTGCAGAGGAGTACTGGCCGATCATCTCGGCCTTCCGCGCCGGGAACCTTTCGGCAATAATCGCAGACACGAGAGGTCCAAGGATAGCGGTTGCCGTACCATGGAAAAAACGGATAGGGATCAACCAGTAGGGGTTAATCACGAGGAGATAGAGGAAGGGAGCTGCGAGAAAAATTGCACCGGATAAAACGAGTATCCTTTTCCTGCCGATATGATCAGACATGACGCCGATCGGAAACGAGAACAGGATTCCGGCAAGGGGTGAGAAAAAAGCTATAAGGCCTATAAGAGCGTCGTCTGCACCCAGTGCCTGGGAGAAGAGAGGTAATACCGGAGTCTTTGAAACTGTTGTTGAAAATATTGCAAAGAAGCCGAGCAGGAAGAAGAAATACATCATCCTTCTTTGATGGCGATCCTGAACAGACTCCATATTGTCCATCCCAGAAGGATAAGCATGTGAAGGCATAAATACCGGATGACCTGCCGGATATGACAGCCCCTTCGCAATTGACAGGTTGGTTCAAAACAGATGTAAAATAATTCATATTTTTTTTATTCGACACAGTCAGGCTTATCCTGACCCACTTTCAGAAGCTCCCGTTCATCCTTATTTCACCCGTTTGGCCATGCTGGTGTGCATGTGGCGGCACGGCTTGCCGGCATGCAGGAACGAAACACCATGGAACAGCTCGTTGGACGGGCACCCGGCTCCCGGACAGGATTAGACACGGGAAATGGCCAGTGCCGGCCCTGATGTCGAGCAGCGAGAATCCACCTGCTCAACAGCCTAGGATATGTCGAACACCGGTTTGAAGTATACCCATCCTAAACGATCACGCTTTACTTCAACCACCCACAGTCACAAATAAAAATTCCAAACCCAACACTCTTGGATATAGCCACTCTAAATGTAATCACGGACAGAATTATGAGAAACACCCCATCAAAGCCCTTCCTCAAATGGGCAGGCGGAAAGACCCAGCTACTCGAAGAGCTTGAGAAAAGGATTCCAGAGGAATTGAAGGATGGCAAACTACCTGTTTTCATAGAACCGTTTGTTGGGGGCGGGGCTGTATTTTTTCATTTTAATAACATCTTCAATTTCGATAAGTGCCATATCTTCGATATCAACGAAGAAATAATCCTGGCCTACACCGTAGTAAGGGATGACGTTGATTCGCTCATAAGCCAACTCGATGATCTCTCTTCGGAATTTCTATCGAGTAACGATATTGCACGAAAAGAGTTTTACTACCAGGTACGGGATGAATTCAACCACTCAAAGGCAGATGTCAATTTCAGTCGGTTTGGAGCGCTGTGGACTGAGAGGGCAGCCCAGCTGATTTTCCTTAACAGGACCTGTTTCAACGGTTTATTCCGCGTAAACACACAGGGGGAATTCAACGTCCCGTTTGGTAGGTATAAAAAACCAAAAATCCTCAACGCCGATTTACTACGGGCCGATTCAGACACTCTTCAGAATACGGAGATCCATCATGGTGATTTCATTTCAGCTGGTTCCTTTGTTTCCGAGAGAACTTTTGTTTATTTCGACCCCCCTTATCGACCCCTCAACCAGACCTCATCATTTACCGGTTACTCAAAAAACGGTTTTTGCGACTCCGAACAGCGACGACTTGCCCGGTTCTTTGCAGACTGCAATGCGGCCGGGGCTAAACTGATGCTGAGCAATTCAGATCCAAAAAATATCGATTATGATGATGACTTCTTCGATACCCTCTATTCTGATTATAAGATTGAACGGGTTCCTGCAAAACGGATGATCAACTGTGATGCGACAAAAAGAGGAGAGATCAGCGAGATCATCGTGACGAATTTTTAAACGCCAGGCCTTCACAGGGCGATGCAGCAGTCCATACCCTTCTCTGTCCTGCTGCCTGATGCCCCGGTGACGCTCCTGCTGACGATACACCCATGGCCTTTAACTCATAAGGAGGGCATGAATTGTACAGGCAGGTGGAAATAGAGAACCCGGCCTGAGTTGTAAAAGCGGGCATTAATCAGGTATGCGTATGGGCAGTATTCGCATTGGAAGTCAACCCCCGGGGTTTGGTAAAAACAGGATCGAAAACCTTACCGATGCCATCTTCGCGATCGCGCTCACTTTGCTCGTCCTCGGCGTCGAAGTGCCTTCTGTCGCGGATGAGACAGTTCCTGCCGCTAAACTCCTTGTCAGCCTGTTCCCCGACTTTTTCAACTATATCCTGGCATTCGTCGTTCTTGCGTTTATCTGGGTATTCCACCACCAGCAATTCCACCATCTCCAGCGAATCGACCGGACGATGCTCTGGCTGAATATCATCTCCCTGATGTTTATCACGATGGTCCCGTTCTCGTCTGACTTTGCGGATACGTATTACGCCCAGCCGGTTGCAAACGTCTTCTTTTCCGCCAACCTGATCATTATCGGGCTCCTGAACTGGCTCCAGTGGGAGCATGCCACGAAAGATCACCGGTTGGTAAGCCCGCACCTGGACCCGGTCGAAATAGTTTTCGAGAGAGAGAAAAATCTTACCATCCCTGTACTGGGGGTATTCGCAATCGCCCTTTCCCTGGCCGGGATTGCCTGGGCTGTAGGGGTCTTTTACCTGCTCCCTCTTGTCCTCTTCTTCCTGCAACGCAGGGATATCCGGAATTCCACACAGGATCCTGGCCTGAACTGAAATGACCGCCACAGGTTCATTTGAATCCACAGTGCGGATGAGAGCACGAAAGCTGCGTCGCGCCCTTGCCAGCTCTTAATTTTCTACCCTCTCCGTTTTCAATTCCTGTATAGCCCCGCAGGAAAAGACCTGGACAATGTCTGGGAAAAACTTGAGGACCGCTCCAAGGTCACAGGTCTCACCATTCGGAGTGTCTGGTCGGGTGATCGAGACTGTCACCATTTACTTCCAAAGCCTGATTGGAGCTTCAGAAGCTAATTCCCAGGAAGTATCGGATGGCTGCTTCGGGGCGAACAGGATTACATGCACCATTGTGCACTGGTGCAGGAACACCCCCCCAGACCCTCCAATCACGTGAAAATAACCCCTGTACGGCCTCCGTTTGCCTAAAAACTCCTCCTTTGATCAGGTTCCATGCGAAGAGGTGCTCACCCCTCTGTAAAATTCGAACAAAATCGATTATTTCCAAAAAATAACACGTAAAATCGCACAAAAAAGTTGCTCTTTATTGACCATCTGCCAGGCATCATAACCTGGAGGGAAGGATTATCCGACCGGAGGAGAGAATCGCTGCTGGAACGAACCTGTGGGGGTTTTTGAAAAACGCTAAATATCGATTGTTTATGGAAACGGACGATGAAATGGGAATACTTAATCCTATGATCCGAAGCCTGCCCGAAGGCCCGGATCAGATCCCGTCAAAATCACGCCCTCCACAATAATGAGCATCTTTGCGGGTATCGAATCCGAAAATTTCGCAGACACAATCCATGGACCCTGGAGGGTAAAATGGATGAACCCGGGGTGAAATGCATCCGGTTACACTTCAGACCGGGCGTTCTTCTCTTTCATCCAACACTCATAATGGAAAATTTTTTTCTGGTTGGCATACACCCTGTCATGATAACGAAAAATGTCCTTTCCACACCGCGAACAGAATGTACGGATTGACTTAAGCTTCGTACTTGTCATCATCATTCACCACCTGACCGTGCTTCGTGGATATCCCGTGTCTTGATGCCTGCCTTGTGCAACCGGTACCATACGACCGAAGGGGGTATATCGAGTTCCTGGCCAATACGATACGTGCTCCATTTGTCATCGAGGTAAAGGTGCACGATCTTTTCCAGATCGATATCGTACCGCTCTTTTACTTCAGACCGGTTCCTGATCCTCTCGCCTGCACGAAGGAGGACATTTCTTACTCCGCCATGCGTGATCATGCCTTTGAAGTACTGGGAAATCTTGTAGGGGCTCATGCCTCCACGATACAGAGTGATTATCTCCTCTTCCATTTCTTCACTGGTGCGCTTCGTCACTGTTCTCGTATCTATTGTAATAGTCAATGAATCTATCCCACCACATGCCCTTTATCGTACAATACGGCGTGTTCGCATCTCCACTGGGTGTCAATCAGGGTTGTGGACTGAGGACATATCCGGCAGGGCGTCTCTTCCTTTCGTCTCCCGGCGCTCTCTCCCCCATGCTATCACAAACGCTGAACAGGCATTCTAAGTTCCGCCGGTCCGACGTCTCGATTCGCGCCGGGCAGGTGGCACATTCACGCTTCCCGCCGCAGTCCGGGCGGGTCCTGGCTGCGAGGGTCCGGATGTCCTGGACCGCGAGATAGATCTTTGCTTTCAGGATATCTGTCATTTAATTCTCCGTTGATGCCCCTGCCGGGTGGCTCCGTCCCCGGCAATCCAGGTCATCTTCATTGGCATGCGGAGCCTCTCCCTTTGAACCGATAGTGGACCGGCATAACCATTGGAGTGCCCTGCCGAATCAGGATGAATGCAAGTACCGGCCCGGTGGAATAGTGCTCGTTCATTCCTGAGTCATCCTCTGGCATTTCTCCGTTTCAATTCCTCGATTTGGGGTGCGATGACATGGTCGATATGATATCTGAGTTCGGCTGCCCGCTCCTCAAAATACCTGATCTGTTTCTGGTGTCCTGCGATCTCGCTCTCCAAATCTTTTATTTTCCGATTGACGAATGTCAAACTCACACCTCCTGCCTGATGTCCGGGCCCATTTTCCGGACACGATGGTTATCATTTCTGGAGTGCGGCTTTCAGCATCCGATACTTCGCCCGGAATCATCCAGGCAATTTAGATGTATTGTGATACATACAAGACCTTCTATCATGATAAACCTTTTGCAGGATTTCGCTTTATAGATGGATTTTTTTCAATCGAAGCCCATAAATTTTTTATTCAAGGCATTAAGAAAAAAAGGTGACAGTAAGCCCACGGCCTGTAATTGAATGTGGAAGCTGAATTTACGAGTTCAACCTTTTTCCAATGAAAACAGCTCAACCATCTTCATTTTGTATGCATGTGTCCTGAAAGGTAATCACTTGTTTTTATGTCATTGAACTCCACTGCCGGCATTGAGTCCCCTTCTGGTATTGGTGCGCCGGTGGGCAGGCGAGTGGAATGGCAACGTGATTTCCGGTTGGGATGAATGCCCGGGAATAGCTCACGGCTTCACTTCCATCCGGAGATGAGCATCGCGTTATGGGCTGCCCTGAGGTTACGGAAATTGTTACCTGAACTGTCTCGGCGGTTTACCAGGGCAAAAACCGGAACCATCCTGTTTTCGGAACCCCCGGCATGGAAGCGGCCACAACCGGAGCAATGGCCATTGAAGATCCTGGCCCACAATGATAGTTCCCGGGCAAAAACCCGACGAATGAACCCTAGAGGGATCGTTCGTGTTTCCGGCCCGTATGCCTCCTCCCCAACCGGAAATCGCTGTAGGGAAACCGAAGGAGGCTCCGTGATCCACCGGCTGTCGAGAAGTTCCTGAGATCCCGTCCGAAAGCAACAAGGAACGGAATAGAGATAGACTCGTCCACCTCCCCCAACTCCTTCACATAAGAGAGCCGATGGATCGAGAACAAACCGACCAGGGCGGCCACGACAAAGAAAAAGTCCCAGTGCTGCAGCTGTAGTGTCGGCACGATGTAATGCAGCCCGGGGCTTCTCCACTCAAGGTTCCATGCAAGAGAAAATTCCGCGAGATGGTCGACAAAGAGCCCGCCGATGATTGGGGAGATCCCTGCTGCAAGCGAAGTGAAGATCCCGATGGTTCCAAGATAAGCGGTGGCCGACCCTTTCGGTGCCAGCTTCAGGCCGATATTCCCGGATGACAGGGTCACCCCTGCGGTCGAAAACCCCATTACGATATGGATGATCACAAGGAGTGGCATGGTCATCAGGTGGGGTTCGGGAAAATTTGTGAAGGTGAAGGCCAGGATGCAGATAATGAAAAGGGGGCCGGCGATCTGAAGCACCGTCCTGTTGCTGTAATGGTCCGTAAGCCTTCCCCAGAGAGGAAACGAGAAAATACTGCAGACCCTGCTCAACAGGGAAAGGATGATAATCGTGGTGATGTCAAGCGAAAGGCGTTTGATCAAATACACGGTAAAAAACGGAGCAGCCAGGTTTATGGCAAAGCTCCAGAGGCAGAGGAAGACCAGGAGGTTGTTAAAATTCTGGTCATGGAAACACTCCGTAAAGAGACTTTTCAGGGGGATTTCGAACTGCCTCTTCATCATGGGTTCTGGTGTCGCTGCGAGAAAAACGAGCCCGATCAGGCCGATAAGGCTGCCTGCAATAAATATCAGCGAATATCCATAAAGAACCGGGGAGCCTTTGCTATTCCAGGAATCAAGGAAGAAACAGGCCAGCAGGCTAAGTACACTTCCCAGTGCAAATGAAACGGCAAGTCTCCGGGAGAAGAAGATGCCAAGGATACTATCCGGAATCAGGTCCCGCATCCATGACTTCCAGCTGCAATGCTTGACTGCCGAAAAACAGGAATAGATGAGGATGCTTACGACAAGAAGCACCACCCCTGTCTCTGGCGGGACAAAGAAGGGAATAAAAGCGATAAGGAACCAGAATGCCCGGGATATCAGGGAAGTGGCGAGCGCAATCACCTTCCGGTTGCGGACCCGCTCAACGAGCGCAATCCCCGGGATCTGCATCAGCTCGGTCAGCGGAGGAATGGCTGCAAGGAGCCCGATTACCAGGTTGGATGCCCCGAGATTCAGGGCAAAGGCAACGAGGAAAATGCCACCGGTCAGGGTGACAAACGCATGTGTGGAGAGGCCGTCAAAAATGACGTATGACAGCCCCTTCTCCTGTTCAGCCCTCGTGATCGTTGTATAGGGAGAAAACCGCCACATTCCGCATCGCCTGGGTCAGGACCGGATTATCGGAACCCTCGGAGGATTGCTGATACATCCCGGAGGACGGGTGCATGGATTTGCAGGGTTATCCTCCGATGTTGACTAATTTATTTCCTCAAACCCGGGCATTTATCCCGGGTTTTACCGGCAAAGCCGGAGGCCTCCCCGGGAGTTATGGAAGGCACTACCCGAACGTTCTGCCCGGGCTCGCCACGAGTTTTTTTTCGGCCGGAGGGTTGAGCACGGTCATGCAATTTCTTCTGATGGGCGATCTGTGACTACCGGACACCCTCGAGGGGAATATATGGCAGGAGTGAAAGAAGTTCTGACTTCAACCGCTCAAAGCCAATCCGTTCGAGGAACCGGGCCGTCCTTTCCTTTGGGCTGGCATTATTCCGGTAATATTCCACCAGGCGATGGACGAGGTCGAGAGCATCATCGCGTGAGAGATTCTCTGCAACCACGGTCCCGATCGATGGCCGCCGGCCGCTGTTTCCGCCGAATATAACTGTCCAACCTTTTGTGGTTCCCACAAGCCCGACATCCCTTACGTAACTCTCACCGCAGCAGCGGAGACAGCCGGATACCCCGAACTTGAGCTTTGCCGGGAATGAAGTATCATGGTACCGCTTTTCCAGTTCACGCCCAAGCTCCATCGAGTCCTGGACGCCATACTTGCAGACATCTGTCCCGAGGCAGGTCTGGACATATTTGACACAGGGAGCGGTCTCTTTCTCGGCAAGGGGCCCGAGATCCTTGTAGACGGATGCAAGATCTTTTTCAGGAATCCCGATCAGAGTGAAACGCTGGCCGGAGGTCAGTTTCACCATCGACACCTTGTATTTCCGGGCAACTGCGGCGAGCGTTTCAAGGGCTTCCGGAGTTACTGTCCCGGCAGGTACGCGGGTAACCACCGCAAAGGTTTTCCCATCCCGCTGGAGGATTGCCCCGGTATGATGAGCCATGTGTCCTCCCCCCTACAGCAGCTTGGTCTCATCGGTCGGTTTCGGGACCTTGATGACCAGCACCCGGAACACCGATTTGCTGTCATTGATCCACCGGTGTGGAATTCTTGCCGGGCTTTCGATCAGGGAATCCTTTCCAACGGTTGCCTTCTCATCACCGATCTCAATTGTGCCCGTCCCTTCCAGGACATAAAAGATCACGTCGACAGGGGTCATATGCAGTTTCAGCGATTCACCGGGATTAAGGGTTATCATGACCACTACGGCGTGGGGGATCTCGCAGAGCTTTCTTGCGTCCACGTGGTGGGGGTTTGGCGAGCTGGCAGTTTTGGTTGCATCAACGATCTTCATGATGAACTCATCTCTTTCCTCTCTCTTTTTCGCGATAATCATCTCATCGGTTATTCAGGCCACTAGGCCTGACCAACCCTGCAGGTGTCCTGCATGGTATTTCTATGGATATATCCGGCTATTTAGATTTAGGTGTAAACCAGACCATCTCCCATAACCAATTACCATTGGAAAAAAAGACTGGCCTTCACCCTCATAAGGTCCGGAAACGCACATGTATTTACAACCTGATGGTGATGATTAGAGGATGGAGTTCAAACCAGAATCCCTGGGTGCGGCCGAAAAGCCGGATAAAAAGCGGGAAGAACTCAAGGGAAAGGTACTGGCCCTGAAAGATCTCGTGAATTACCAGGACGGGACGGTTGCGAGCCGGATGGTGGTCAACCGGAAAACGGGCAGCATCACGCTTTTCTCATTCGATGAGGATGAAGGGCTGTCCGAGCATACCGCCCCGTATGATGCCGTGGTAACCATTCTTGACGGCGAATGCGAGGTCTGGGTCGCGGGAAAAACCTTCCAGATGAAAGAAGGTGAGACCATCATCTTTCCAGCCAACGCCCCGCATGCACTCTCCGCGATCACCAGGTTCAAGATGATGCTGATCATGATCAGGGAGTAACCATGGCTGGCAATGAGAAGGACGGCTACTACTGCTCCATCTGTGGAGGTATCCCTCCCGATAAGATCAGGACAAAGCGGGTCCTGATCGATGGCAAGGAGACGGGCATCGATCATCTCGATTTCATTTTCGAAAACGTCAGGAAGCTGCAGCTAACCGATGGCCCTGCGATCTCCAAAGAGATCATAAAACTGGTCAGGGAGTTCAACTACGTGCCGACGAAGAAAGAAGCCGTGTATGCGGAGGCACTACTGAAGGAGTACCGCCAGTGGGAGAAGGAACATGCTTGATCGCTGTCCCGGTGCGGCAAATATCCGTACACCGACCCTGACGATAAAAAAGTGTCCCCAGTGCGGTGAGGAGATCGAGATCTTCTCAAACGATGTATCCGTGAGGTGCAGCAATTGCGGCTTTACAGTGTATAACGACATCCTTTCCTGTGTCCAGTGGTGCAGGTATGCCAGGGAGTGCGTCGGCGAGGAGACGTATCGGAAACTGACTGGAAAAGGGCCAAAACCACCGTGAGGGTTTACATGAAGAGGAAGATCATTCACATTGACCAGGAAAAATGCACGGGGTGCGGCCAGTGCATCCCCGATTGTCCTGAAGGAGCTTTGCAGCTGATTGATGGAAAAGCACGTCTAGTAAGCGATCTCTTCTGCGACGGGCTTGGCGCCTGTATCGGCACATGTCCTGAAGGAGCGATCACGGTCATCGAACGGGAAGCCGGGGCTTACGACGAGAAGGCTGTCATGGCCAACATTGTTCCCCAGGGACCCGCGGTTATCACCGCTCATCTAGAGCATCTCATCGGGCATGGAGAACTGGATCTCTACAAGCAGGCAATTGAATACCTGGACGAACACCACATTCCTGTTCCCGGACACCGTCAACCCGACCATAAAATGCAGGGCCATCCATCCTTTGCCGGCTGCCCCGGATCTGCACCACGGGCCATCCCCCGCCGGCATCAGGCAAGATCCCGGCAGCAGGAGGGAGCAACCGGTTCGGAATTACGACAGTGGCCGGTGCAACTCATACTCCTCAACCCATATGCCGGGTATTTCGACAATGCCGATCTGCTGATTGCTGCCGATTGTGTTCCTTTCGCCTTCGCGGACTTTCACCGTGAATTCCTGAAGGATAAAATCGTGATTATATTCTGCCCGAAACTGGATCCGGATATTGATGGCTATATCAAAAAACTGTCCGAGATATTCTCTCATCACCCAATAAACTCAATTACCATCCTCCGTATGGAAGTCCCGTGCTGCGGTGGTGTATCATATATCGTGAACCAGGCGATGGAGCGATCGGGAAAGAAAATCCCGGTAAAGGAATACACGATCACGATAGACGGGAAGGTCGTGTAGTCATATCAACAAATATCATCGGATAAACCAGGAAGAAGGGACAAGATTTGTGCCGGACAGCCGTTTCTTTTTCTCTCTTTGAAACTGCATTCCTGCGCGAAGATAATAACTGGATTGCGTGGCTCCGTTGACAACCCGCCCGGGCCCGCTTTTCATGATACATTTTTGAATTACCACCCGGTTTTAGAGCAACAATCAGGGACGGTTCATCTAAGCTGAAATGAAGTAATACGACCATGGGCGTCTTCGGAAATCCCCCGTGTAATACAAAATGGCTACGGCATCCTGGTATGAATACCCTACGGCATCCTGGTATGAATACCGCTTCCGCAGTTTTCACAGGCCGTGAGATACCATTGGCCTTTCATCCTGTTGTTGAACCATGAGTTTTTCTGTAGTCCTTGCCTAATAATGCACAAGATGCTATCTGGGCGGCACCAGTCTGCGTGAAGTTATAGGTGCTGTATCCTGACCCGGATCTCCTGAGGCAACAACAGATGCAACCCTCCATTGAGTATATCTTCCTTGTCATTGCGGTACTCATCATCTTCAGTATCCTTGCCAACAAGGTATCCGGGAGGCTTGGCGTCCCGGCCCTCCTTATATTTCTCATGGTGGGGATGCTTGCCGGATCAGAGGGCCCGGGAGGAATTTACTTTGACGATCCCTGGGTTGCGCAGGCCGTCGGAGTCATGGCCCTCACGTACATCCTTTTCTCCGGAGGCCTCAATACCCGCTGGGCTGAAGTCCGGCCGGTACTCCCCCAGGCAGCAGTCCTCTCCACCATTGGGGTCCTGCTGACTGCCCTCCTAATGGCCGGTATCGCGATTGTCTTATTCAAGGTCACGCTGATTGAAGGATTTCTCCTGGGAGCCGTTGTATCATCAACCGATGCTGCAGCAGTCTTTTCAATCCTTCGAACAAAGAGGGCGAGCCTGAAGGGATTTCTCCGGCCGCTTCTGGAACTCGAGTCTGCAAGCAATGATCCGATGGCCGTCTTCCTGACCATCGGGGCTATCACCCTCTTCCTTGCCCCCGGCTTATCACCACTCGTCATGATCCCGCTCTTCATCCAGCAGATGGCGGTTGGCGGTCTCATCGGATACGGTATGGGCAAGGCGATGGCCTACCTGATCAACCAGCTCAAGCTCGAGTTTGAAGGCCTCTACCCGGTGCTCACCCTGGCCCTTGTCATGATGACATATGGAATAACAGCCTCCCTTGGAGGAAGCGGGTTCCTGGCAGCGTATATTTCAGGGCTGGTCCTTGGCAACAGCATGTTCATCCACAAAAACAGCCTGATGCGGTTTCACGAGGGGATTGCCTGGCTGATGCAGATCGTGATGTTCCTCACCCTTGGCCTGCTGGTATTTCCCTCCCATCTCATCGCGGTTATAGGGTCCGGGATGCTGGTATCCCTCTTCCTCATCTTTATCGCCCGGCCGGTCGCTGTCTTTATCACCCTCACTCCCTGGAAAATGGCGCTTCGGGACAAGGTAATGATATCCTGGGTTGGGCTGCGGGGGGCAGTCCCCATCGTCCTTGCCACCTTTCCACTCCTGGCAGGCATCCCCCAGGCTGAGACGATCTTCAACCTGGTGTTCTTCATCGTCATCACCTCAGCCCTCCTCCATGGAACATCGATTCCTTTTATCGCCCGCCACCTTGGAGTCTCGGCACCCATGGAGGAGGGTTCCCGGCTGGCAATGAGCCTTGGGGACGGGTGTACACCAGGAAACGATCTGGTCGAGTTGACTGTGCCATTGCATTCCGGAGTGGTGCGCAAGCAGATCGTGGATATCGGCCTTCCTCCAAGTACACTCATCATCATGATCGAGAAAGAGGGAAAGCGGTTCGTGCCCTGTGGCAGTACAGTCCTTGAAGAAGGCGACCACCTGCTCATTCTTACGGACAAGTCGCAATCCGACAAGGTCCGCTCGATGTTCATTTCTGAACCATGTACGGAAAACCCTGGCCCGTAGCGGACCAGGGCTATGGCGGGTCCAGCATGAGGGATCTCCTCATTTCCCTGTCCTGAACCGTTCTGCCAGCGGACAGGCCCTGAGCCAGCAGACGGCCAGGATGATCATCAGGATGATTGCGATTATCAGGAGGATCCCCTCAGCCTGCATGAGAGTCCCGATGAACTTGCTTCCCGGGAGTATACGCATCCCGGGGTAGTCGAGGCCCGACACCAGGCGGGCCGCCGTGGTGAGAAGCAAAACTACCGGGATTGCGAACTTGCAGATCGGGTATACAATCCTCGCCATGCCGTGTCCGATCTCCCCGGCAAGGATATCTCTTGAAATAAACCAGGTGAAAACAACTGCGAGGAGCAGTGCAGTAACAGGCAGACCAAGGGTCCCAATCGTCTCGTCCATGAAGTCGAGTACCCGGATTCCACATATCCTCAGGCCAGGAGCACTATAAGAGAGTGCTGACGGAAGACCGGCGATAAAAACGATACCGGTGAGGAGTGCAGAAGTCCGCACCCGTGACCAGCTGATCGATTCACTGACAGCCGCTACGCTCACCTCCAGCATGGAGACTGCAGAAGTGAGTGCTGCGAAGAAGAGCATGAGGAAGAACGCTGCTGCAATCAGCCACCCGAATGGCATGATGGCAAATGCCTGGGGAAGGGTGGTGAATGCGAGCTCGGCTCCCAGGGTTGGTAAAAGTCCGAAGGAAAAGACGATGGGAAAGATCACGATACCGGCCAGCAGGGCAACGGCGACATCTGCGCACGTAACGATCAGCGAAGAGACCGGAATTCCCTGTTCACTGCTGATATGTGCACCGTATGTCAGCAGGATGCCGGTGCCAACGGAAAGGGAAAAAAATGCCTGGCCGAACGCCGCGCTCCAGAGCATCGGATCAGTGAGAACCGCGAAGTCCGGGGTGAAGAGGAAGGCCATTGCCTGTGAGAATCCCGGCAATGTCAAACCATACAGGGCAAGGATAATGAGAATCCCGATCGTGGCCGGTATCAGGAACATTGACAGCCGTTCAATGCCGGCGCGTATACCCCGGGATACCACAGCCCCGGTAACCGCCGCGGTAACCGCAAAAAAAATCACCGGGAGCCATCCATTTGTGAACGTGTTGAAAGAGACCATGTCTCCACTGATGGAGAAGAAGAAATAACCAAGAGTCCAGCCGGTTATAACGAGGTAATAGGCGAGAACGAGAAAAACAACCCCACAAAGCAGCCACCCGATAATGCGGAATTGCGGCCGCACTGCACGGAATGAACTGACAACAGTACCCCGGAAATACCGGCCCATGGAAAACTCGAGGATCATGAGAGGGAGAGTGCAGAAAAATACGGCGATCAGGTATGGGACGAGGTACGCCCCTCCCCCATTCTGGCCAAGGACCGATGAGAAACGCCAGATGTTTCCGATCCCCACCGCAGAACCGATTGCCGCGAGGATGAATCCCGTCCTTGATGACCATTGTTCCATGCTACTACTTCCTTTTTTTAATCCGATGATATAGGTGTTGATCCGGAAGAAAACCCGGGATTCCTGCCGGGTTTATAATAAAAACCGATTGGGAGAACGGCTGAAGCGTCACCCACATCCTTGTTTTGGAGCGGAGATGTCCTTCCTGCTCCGGTGGAATGTGGGATCCGGTAAGAGATCCCGTTCATGGAGAGAATCTGAAAAGCAGGATTAATGAACACCTGATCTCAATCTTATGTGATATATCGATTTTTACCGATGAAGGAGATGCAAGGGATCAGTCCATGATAACAGGGTACCTGCATGACATCATCATCATCTTTGCCTTTGCAATCATCATCGTCGCCATAGGGAACCGGTTCAGGGTTCCCGGGATTGTCGGCTTCATCCTGACCGGTATGCTTATCGGTCCTTATGGGCTTGGATTCATCAAGGGAACCGGATTCATCGATGTTTTCGCAGAAATAGGTATAATATTCCTCCTCTTTACCATCGGGATGCAGTTCTCGTTTCGGACCCTTTATGAAATGCGGAAAATTGTCCTGATTGGCGGGAGCCTGCAGGTACTGCTCACGATCATAGCCACGATGGCGATCTCTTACCTCTTTGGTATGACAACCGCCCATGCTCTCTTCTTCGGATTCCTTGTCTGCCACAGCAGCACGGCGATCGCCCTGAAACTCTACCAGGACAGGGGGGAGATCGAAAGCCCCCATGCCCGCGTCACGCTCGGGATCTCAATTTTCCAGGACATCATCACCATCCCCATGCTGATCGCCCTCCCAATCCTTGCCGGGAAGACCACAGATATTGCCGGGGCCCTACTGAACCTCGGAATTACCCTGGTCATACTTTTTGCAGCAGTCCTTGCGATTTCGGTATATGCAATACCGAGGTTCATGAACCGGATCACCGGAATCAGGAGCCCTGAAGTCTTCCTCTTAAGCATCCTCCTTATCTGCTTTGTAATCACATACATCACGGCCAGCCTCGGGCTTTCGCTTGCTATCGGTGCGTTCCTTGCCGGCCTCACGCTCTCCGAATCCGATTTCTTTCACCAGGCTTTCGCAAGCATCATTCCCTTCCGCGATATCTTTACCAGTTTTTTCTTCATCTCAATCGGCATGCTTCTCAATATCGGGTTCGTGATAAAGGAGCCCGCGTTGATCGTGTTTCTCGTCCTGGGAACAATAATCATGAAGGCGGTCATTGCAGGAGGCTCGACGCTGCTTATCGGCCAGTCGCTACGGACATCGGTCCTTGCCGGACTGGCGCTGTCAAACATCGGTGAATTTGCGTTTGTCCTGTCTATCCCGGGGAAGGGACTGGGTTTATTCACCCCGGCAAGCGAGCAGGTCTTCCTTGCAGTGACCCTCATCACCATGTCGCTTGCTCCCCTTGCCGTCGTTTCCGGGCCGAAAACTGCCGATTTCTTCTGCCGCCTGCCTTTTGGAGGCAGGCTCAAAGCCGGGTGTGAAACGGACAGTTCCCAGATCATTTCACCGATGAAAGATCATGTGGTCATTATCGGGTATGGCCTCAACGGGAGGAACCTTGCAAAGGCAGCGCGGGTTGGCCAGATCCCTTACGTGGTCATCGACATGAATCCGGCTACGGTGTCAAGCGAACGCAAAGCCGGCGAGAATATCTTTTTTGGCGATGCGACGAATTCCACGATCCTCACGCACGCGGATATCGGGCAGGCCAGGATCCTGGTGATCATGATTAATGATCCGGTTTCAACCCGGGCTATTACCTCTCTTGCCCGCCAGATGAACCCCGACCTTTACATCATCGCCCGAACCCGGTTCCTGACGGAGGTCGGACATCTAAGACATCTTGGAGCCGATGAGGTCATTCCGGAAGAGTTTGAAACTTCGGTGGAGATATTTACCCGGGTGCTTCGGAAGTACCTGACACCTGAGGCAACCATCGACCGCTATGTCAGGGAAGTGCGGTCGGATTCCTACGAGATGCTCCGCAGCCCGTCAGACTTATCGGCGAACTTTTCCGATCTCAGGATAAATTTCCCGGACCTGATGATGCGCACTTTCACGGTAGAGCCGGGATCGCCTGTGTGTGGGAGAACCCTCGCGGATTTGGATATCAGGAAACAGTACGCAGTTTCCATCCTCGCCATAAAGCGACAACATATGGTGACAGAGAACCCGTCCGGGGATATGGATCTTCAGCCCGGAGACGAAGCAGTTTTGATCGGAACCCCCGAAAAGATCCGGAAACTGGCAGACCTTTTCCAGGCCCCGGCACAGCCAGAAGGCTCCCCGCACCGGTTATAAACTGCCCGGGCTCCGGACCCGCCAGACCGGACCGTTGTCTGGCTATGTAACGGCTGATCTCCACCGCCACAATCAGTTCAGGCAGAAAAGCTGTTATGAAACGATGAAAATCAGCCATCACTACAATGGACGGGCAAATTGCGGAGCTGGTGAGAAAGACCAGTCACAGGACAGCGGCAGCCCGGGTCGTCGATTGTGCAGAGCGTGTCCTTCCCATCTTCGAGGAAAGTCACCCAGGCGATACCCGCTCACGAAAGGCCATCTTATGATGCCTGGAGCAGCGTGTTCCGGATGGCCGACATCCGGAAAACTCCCCTCGCCGCTTATACCCCGGCCCGGGACGTTATCGAAGAGGATGCCGCCCGTTCGGCTGCCTGTACAGCAGGTCATGCCATGCAACAGCCCATGTCCTCACCCACGCCATCGCTCCAGCAACATATGCGGCCGCAGATGCACCGGGCCGCTGCCGTCCCAGCTTATGGCGCTACGTCACGATGCAGGAACGGAACTGGTAGTACCAGCACCTGATCCAGGTTAAACCTGATCAGGTTAAAATAACAGCGGGACTCCTGACTCTCTCCATTCCCGGTGGTTACTCATCGGGCACTGTATCGATCTCTTTTGCATAGGGTTTAATATCGATGACCGGAGTGCCGTCAATGGCATCCAGCCCCCGGACCCGGAGGATACCATCTTTTACCCCTATTAGATCGACAAGGGAGAGTGCGACAGGGTTTGGCCGGTCGGGCGACCGGGTGGCAAAGACCCCGTGCTCTACTGGGTTGTGCGGCGGAAATACCCGGAGGGATCTCCGGTCGGCACTATCGAACCAGCAGAGAACAAAGAGGTGTTTTCTCTCTCCTATCCGAAAGAGTCCCGGTTGATAAGGTGGATCGATGACAATTTCCGAGACAATATCGGACAACCTCCCCTGGCGGGGGGCATCACCCCTCTGCCGGTAGGTTGACCTGACATGACCGATCGGGTGGAGCTCAATGCTCATGACCGGGACGGCCTCCTTTCCCCGAGAGCATTTCCGAACAGGGGATGCATACCCGCAGGCCATCGACCATGCTGGTCCTGGCATCGGCTACCGGTTCACCGCAGCTGGCACAGGTTATGGTGGTAAAGATACTGGCCATCTTTGGGGTCTCCAGGCGGACTTCCCGGATATCCAGGATATCTTTCTCTGGTGCAGCCAGGATCCGGGCAGCAGCACCCTCCATCAGGGAGCGATACTCTGCCGGTTCACCAGCCGTTGCCTTGCCTGAAAAAACCCTTTTCCGGAGATTGTCCATCATCGCTGCCCGGTCCGGACTGTCTGCTCTCCTCACCAGGATCCGGATCCCCCGGCCACTGTCCCGGGAGATGAACGTGAATGCGTGCTTGCCATAGTCCCTGATAGCCAGGTTGCCTTTCCCGGCTGTGCACCCGGTCACCATCTGGATGGCATCAACTCCGCAGGCATCGGTCTCGGCGATACAGACGAGTTCTTCATCGTACGGCCGCTTCACACCGAGCGTTCTCATCGCGGTGGTTGCCACCCGGTATCCCGTGGCCAGGCCCGGGCAGGTATGGCCGTGGAACCGGACACACGCCTCAAATGACGGGTATTTATCCTGGTAACCGGGTTCTTCATCGGTTGTTTTACGCATACCTTTACCACTGTACGGTGATGGCTGATCAATCCTTCAATGCTTCACTGGCCGGTTCGCTGGGAACCACGCATCGCACGCCGCCCAGTTCCCCGATGATGACCGGGAGGCCATATACGTCTTCGATTACCCCGGGGGTAACCACATCGTGGCCTCCGTGCACATGCACCCTCCCCCCTTTCAGGAAGATGAACCGGTCGGCGAACCTGAGCGCCTGGTTGAGATCGTGCATGGTCATGATCGCTGCAATATGGTGCTCCCGGACGATATGGGTGATGGTTGAGAGGATGCTGACCTGGTTCTTGAGGTCGAGGTTGCTCGTCGGTTCGTCGAGGAGGAGGATTTTGGGCTCCTGGACAAGCGAGCGTGCGATGGCGACCTTCTGGAGTTCCCCGCCACTCATCTGATCGATATACGCAAGGCGGAGGTGTTCCATGGAGAGCCGGCGAAAGATTGCATCAACGATTTTGAGGTCCTTCTCCGTCACATCCCACCCGATATGCGGCCGCCTGCCCAGTAGCACGGCATCGAATGCGGTGAGCCGCCCGGTTTCCACCCGCTGGGGGACATAGCCGACCCGGCGGGCGATCTCCATCATGTCGAGCCCGTAGAGATCTTCCCCATCAAGAGAGACCAGCCCCGCTCTTGGCGTGAGGATCCGGTTCAGGCATTTCAGGAGCGTGGTCTTGCCTACACCGTTTGGCCCAAGAATTGCAACGATCTCGCCTGCATCGATGGAAAATGCAATCTCGTTCAGCACTTCCCGGTTCCGGTAGAAGAACCGGAGCTCATCGACCGAGAGGATCATCGCCGATACCCCTTGAGGAGGAGACACAGGAAGATTGGAGCTCCCAAAAACGCGGTCAGGACTGCGACCGGCAGGACATAGGGTGCAAGAATCAGCCTCGCGACTGTATCTGATGCCAGCAGGAGGATTCCACCCATGACACAGGATCCCGGGATGAGGTACCGCTGGTCGTCGCCGATTATCCTCCTGACCATGTGCGGGCAGACCAGTCCCACAAAGCCGATCACCCCAAGAAATGCGACGATCACCGCAGAGACCAGAGCGGCGACGACCATCCCTGCCATGCGTACCCATTCCACGTTGACCCCAAGCCCTTTCGCCGCTTCATCTCCGGCATCGATGGCGTTGTAGTTCCACCGGTTCGCGATGAAGAACAGTGTCGCCCCTGCGACAATTACGGCCATGAGGGTGAGCTCGGGCCAGTTAATCCGTCCCACGTCACCGAACGTCCAGAAAACCACTGCCGCGAGCTGTGCATCGTTTGAAAAGTACTGGAGGAACATTGTCCCCGCCGTGAAGAGTGATGAGAGCGCTACACCGGCAAGCACCATGACCTCGGGAGATGCCCCCTTGATACGCGAGATTAGCAGGATGACGGCGGTCGCCAGCAGGCAGAAGATGAATGCCATGACGGTGGTCAGGTAGGGATTGTTGATGATTACGGCATCGGCAGTTCTCGATTGCATTGTGCCGGTACCAAGGGCGATGATCGAGACTGCAGCGCCAAACGCTCCGGCGTTTGAGATACCAAGGGTGAAGGGCGAACCGAGCGGGTTTCGGAGGATGGACTGCATCGCGACCCCGGCGACTGCAAGCCCAGCCCCTGCTGCGATAGCTGCAAGCGCCTGGGGGAGCCGGATGTTCCAGATGATCGCGTCCCACTTTGTTGATACGTTCTGGCCAAGGAGGGTCTGCATGACTTCTGACAGTGGGATTGCAACTGCACCGACAGATATTGAATACACGAAGAGCAGGGAGAGGAGAACGATCCCCCCCAGTATCCAGATGACCTTATTCCGGACGTACCGGAGGTAATCAGCCGGAACCTCCCCATCTGCAAAGTGCATAACCGCTCACCTCCTCCAGTATCGTGTGAAAACCTGCCCTTATCACTCCTTCAACACCGGAATCTGCGAGAATCCCAGGTTTCCATACTGGCTGTTCAATTCGGAGAAGACCGGCTTTCCCACGAAGAAAGAAAAGAGCTCATCGGCCTTCTGTACCGGGTCAACATCAGCGAACCGGTCAGGGTAAAGGATTTTACCGATAAAGTAAGCATCAGCGAACACGGATTCGTAGTTTATGTTGTAGAAGTTGTAGGGGAACACACCGTAAACCCTGCCCTCTTTCGCCGCAGTTAGACCCTGGAGTGCCGGATCGTTCTTCAGCTCCCCGATTGCCCCTTCGCTGCCAGGCTGGATTGTTGCGACATCGATGAAGATGAACTCAGGGTCCCAGTCAACGAGAGCTTCCTTGGCGATATCTGCGTGTGCGATTCCCATCCCCGCTGCGGCGTTCTGTGCATGTATCCAGAGGAACGGGGGGTATGCCGGCTCTGTGGAGATAATCCCATGGGTACCGGCAGAACTGACACCGCCCACGTAGACGAATTTTTGTTCGGAAGCCGGGATGTCTGCCGTACGCCGCTCGAGATCCTTAATCGTCTCTTCGATATAGGCAATCACCTCTTCTGCACGGTCATCCTTTCCAAGTATCTTACCCATCATTCGGAGGCCCGCATGCATATCGGCTTTTTCTTCCCCATTCCGCAGTGACCCATAGGGAAATGAAACGACCGGGATGCCTGTCTTCTCCTGGAGCTTGTCTGCTTCGGGTCCACTGGTGGCATATGTCGTGCCGGTTGAACCGGTCTTGAAGATGACATCCGGTCCTATCCCGATGATCTTCTCGGGGTCATCCCTGCCCCTGAACTCTCCTATAAGGGGAAGGTCCCTGAACTGGGAACCGAATGAGAGGGAGTACGGTCGTCCTTCCGGAACCCTGACGTCCTTCTCGATATCATCCACACCTATGACAAGATCCTGACCCTGGAGATATACCAGGTAGCGCATACACCCGGAACCCGAGCAGATAACACTCTCAGGGGGTGAAACAGCGGTTATCTCCCGCCCAAATCCATCCTTCAGGGTAAGCATTGATGTGGTTGGGACGGTGGTCCCGGTGGGAGGCTGGGATGTATCGATGCACCCGGTCATCATGATTGCCATGCAGGATGCGAGGAGTATCACTATGATGGGAGGAATTCTCTTCATACAATTTCTATTCTTCGTCACATTATTTCAATTTAATATTATATCCATAATATCCGCACTGAAGAAAATTGTGATATGTGTGAAGAAGTATCCTTAATATGAACGATAACCCCTGCGGGATTTAATGGGTCCACTCGATTATTTTGATGCCGGGCCCAAGCGCCTTGATGATGCAGTCCCGCATATCGGCATAATGGGGACAGGGAAATCCGATTGGATTTCCCCTGGTAATGCATGATGCGAACACGATCGCTTCCGCTCCCCGTTCGACCATCATTTTTGCCCGGGGAATCGCCCTCTTCCCCGGGCATCCGCCACATGTAACGAACCCGGCGATGTCAACGGGCCCGGTCTCCTGGAATGCTCCTTTTCCCTCTCTGGTCACGATGAAATCCGTGGTCGCCGGGCACATATCCTCGGTCATCATGCAGCGGATGATCCCAACTTTCATACAGGCAGGTCTTCCCCGCATCCGATAATTCCTTTGATTATCCCAACCACTTCCCAACCAGCAAAAAGAACCCCGATGATGCTTGAAATCACCCCACGAAACCTTCCAGCCCGGACCGCTGCCTATCCCCAGATAGGATCTTCCCCGAATCGCTCCATCCAGAAGTCAGCGGGACTCTGTTCAAGATCCCGTGCGAGATCCTCGATCCGGAACGAGAAAATATGGTTCGTGCAGTAATCGACCAGGAGATCGTAGGCCTTTTTGATCCGGATGGTCATCTCGTGCGCAACCGCGGGTTCCTGTTGGGAAACATCGGGATGCCATGTCTTGATCTGTTCGTGGTATCTCTGCCGGATCTCGTTTAAAGAGGCATGCTCCGGGATTCCCAGCACCTCTGCCGCTTCCCTGAGAACTGCAGGAGTGACATCGGCCATGTATTATCTGTTCCACCGATCCTGCGATAATGGTTCGTGACGCAAACGATCCCTTTTTGCTGGTGGTTGTCAGATCATCTGAAACAGATGGCCATCGATCAAAAACCTCTCATCTATCTCAACAATGCGGCGACCAGCTGGCCGAAACCCCCCGGGGTGCTGGCAGCGATTGAAAAATCCCTCTCCCTTCCGGTCTTTGGGTCAGGGAGGACGACCGGGACCCAGGGTGAGGATTACATCACGAAGGCCCGGGAGGGGCTCTCCTCTCTCCTGGGAGGAGTTCCTCCCGAACATCTTGTGTTCACACATAACGCAACGGATTCCCTTAACATCCTCATATCCGGCTTTCTGGCTGGAATAAAGGGAGAATGCCATGCCCTCACTACGGCACTGGACCACAACTCCGTGCTCCGGCCACTCAACGAGTACGGGCAGCAGCATCGTATCCGGCTGGATATCATTCCTTTCAAGGACTGTTCCGTCAGCCCCGATGCTGTGGAAGCATCCATCAGGCACGACACCCGGCTCATGGTCATGACCCATGGCAGCAACGTGCTCGGCTCAGTGCAGGATATAAAGGCTATCGGGGATCTCCTGCATGACCATGGGATTTACTTCATCGTTGACGGTGCCCAGACTGCCGGCCATATCCCTGTCGATCTGGAGAGCCTGCCGATCGATGCCTTCGTCTTTACCGGGCACAAAGGCCTGCTCGGCGTGCCTGGGACTGGGGGGTTCTACATCCGGGATCCGGAGGCAGTCGCACCCGTGCGGTTCGGCGGGACCGGGACGGACTCGTTCTCGCTGCTCCACCCCCGCGGGATGCCCGAACGCTTCGAGATCGGGACCCATAATTATCCCGGCCTCGCAGCTCTTGCGGCCGGTGTTGAATTCATCGAAGAAAAAGGGATACCATCGATCATGGAGAAGGCGGAAAAACAAACCGCGTTTCTCATCAGGGAACTTGAGAAAGAGAAGAATATCACGATCTACAATGAACATCCGGACCTGCCGATCATCGCCTTCAATATCAGGGGCCTCCAGAACGATGACGTGGGATTCATGCTGGCCCGGGGATACCACATCATTGCCCGTACGGGCCTTCACTGTGCACCCCTTGTGCACGATGCCATTGACGGAGGTGAGGGCTGCGTACGAATCAGCCACTCATGGTTCACGACCGATGAAGAATGCCGGATTGCAGCGGATGCCATACGGAGGATTGCCGGGAATGCGGATTCTGCGGTCGGTCAGGCATAAGCTCTGTGCGGACGGATCATTCATGAAGGAGTTCCTCCTGGATGCCCCGGTAACCGAGGGCTTTTTCGCCTACCTCGGGAACTTCGGGCAGGTCGAATCACTCCCAGGTGTCGGCGAGGGATTCTACAGGTTCGAGAAGCCTGACTGGTTCTCCATAAAGGGATTTTCCGGGGATACGACAGTCGAGGTCAGGTTCAAAAAGGAAGTGATGGACCTGACCATCGACTTTGTCTATTTCCTCGTCTCTTCGTTCCAGGAGGGGACGGTTGACCTCTCCGGCCTGAAAAAGAGGGAACAGGTCATCGAGGAGCGAGTACGGAAGCACCTGTACGGGGCATGATAGAAGGAGCGAAGAGTGCTGCAGGACGTATTTGAGGAATATGCTGGTGACTATGACAGGTGGTTTGATGAGCACAACGACGAGTATCAGAAAGAGCTCTCCCGCATCCGCCAGGTCCTCCCTTCACCCGACTCCCGTTCCATCGAAATCGGGGTCGGCTCCGGGCGGTTTGCAGTCCCCCTGGGAATAAGGATCGGGATCGAACCGTCCCGTGCCCTCTGCCGGATGGCACAGGCACGGGGAATAGAGGTGATCAGAGGGAGAGCCGAGGCCCTCCCACTCGGGGATGGATGCTGTTCCCTGGCGCTTTTCGTAACGGTAATCTGCTTCCTGGACAACCCTGAAGCGGCATTCAGGGAAATCCACCGGACCCTCTCTTCCCCGGGATACCTTATTACTGCCTTTATCGTGCGGGAGGGGAAGATACACCGGAAATATCTCCGGGAGGGTGGAAAGGGGCGGTTTCTCTCCCGTGCCCGGTTCTATTCACAGGAAGAAGTGAGTTCATTCCTGAAAGAGACCGGGTTTGAAGTCAGGGACATAGATACAAGGTCCGGCTTTTGTGTAATCGCCGCACAAAAAGTCTGAGAGAATGGTAATGCAAGGTTATTTGCCAGAACCTTGCACTCCTCGCATATCTGTGCGTTTACAGAAAAACAACTGATGTAATGGCACCTTTGAATACCTGGCCGGGCTTCTTTACCAGTAACTACTTCACAGGCCGCACCCGGGCGGGTCAAGGTTTATTGCGTTCCAGACCGATTTTCTGCGCGTGGCTGAAAAATCGAAGGCAGGGATCACCGGGCAGGTGAAGTCCCCCTCCTTTCTCATCGGCATTTCTGCTCTCATCGTTGTCCTGGTTCTCGCAGTGAGCATCTTTGTTTTCGACCAGACAACGGGACCGGCATGGTCTCTTGATGGATCAGGTGCGCTGTCGTTTCCCCCCCGCGGAGCAGCCAACCCACAGGCATACATGATTGAGGATGCCGCGAATTACTCGCTCGAAAAGATCAGTTATTCCAGCTACGATACGAAAGTATTCGGGCTTCTCCGGATTCCAAAAGGCGTCACGTTACCCCCGGTCGTAATCGTGCTGCCCGCCGCCACCGTAACCAAGGAAGCCGATTCGGCGATGGCCGGTGCCCTCTGCTCCTGGGGCTACGCTTCGCTCACGCTCGACGAACGGGGGAATGGTGGCGAAACAAGGGGGAGTCACCCGATGGACTTCATGACCGGCTATACCGCCTACCGCAATGGTGATATGCCCGCGCAGTACGCCCAGGTTTACGATGTGCTGCTGGGCTATGACTACTTACGATCCCGGAAAGATCTTGATGGCGGCAACATCACGGTGCTGGGTGAAAGCATGGGCGGCAGGTTTGCTGTTGTCGCGGCGGGCATTGAGCCGGGTTTCAAAGCCGTGTTCGTCATCAGCTCCAGCCCATACGGTCTTGATGCAGGAAATGACAGGGACGCGCTCAGGTTTGTCAACTCGATCGAGCCGGCGACCTATCTGAAGAAGCTGCCCCCGCGCAAGCTGGTCATGTTCCACTTTACCAATGATACAGTCATACCGGTTACGCATGGCAAATTCCTCTATGACAACGCCGGTTGGCCAAAGGCCTGGTACCAGTATAACGGCTCGGTCCACGGCGTTTACAGCGATATCTTTGGACCGGACCTGCATACCGAGTTGACGAATATTTACGGCCGGTGAGAAAAACCCGGTCATCGCTCTTTTGCGTCTGCGAGGGAGAATGCGTAACTCGAAGGCCGGTACATGGGTTGCCGGTCATCCGGCAGGTTGTGCTATCGTTGTATCGTGGCAGAAGAAGAAGGGACCCACAGAAAAACCATCCCGGTCGGGGTTTCAATCTGAAAGGCCGTACCTGAACCTATATAACTGGGAAGTGATGATCCACCCATCATGCCCGGACGGTTCAGCCGTCGTATCCTGGTTGTTGAAGGCGATATCACCACCCAGCCGGTCGATGCGATCGTGAATGCGGCCAACGAGACACTGCTTGGAGGAGGGGGTGTTGATGGTGCCATTCACCGTGCTGCAGGCCCTGAATTAAAGGAAGAATGCCGGATGCTGGGCGGTTGCCGGGCGGGCGAGGTAAAGATCACCCGGGGATACCATCTCCCGGCACAGTACGTCATCCATACCGTGGGCCCGGTATGGAGGGGTGGGCAGCACGGAGAAGATGAACTGCTGGCGTCCTGCTACCGCCAGGCCCTGGACCTGGCCAGATCCCGTGGTCTGAAGACCATTGCCTTTCCTGCCATCAGCACCGGGGCTTACGGTTTTCCCCTCGCAAGAGCAGCGGTGATTGCGGTGAGGACCGTGCTTGAATGCCTCTCTCGTTCTCAGGAAATTACCAGGGTCGTGCTGGTCTGTCACGGGGATCGGGCGTTTCACCTGTTCCAGGATGCAGTGACCGAACTCTTTTCCGAATATGACGGCCGGGAGGACCGGAACAACGCAGCACCAGGAGAACCTGCATCAGCCTGGCAGGAAGGGGGACTGGGGGAACAGGCCAGGGCAGAGATCCAGATCATCGAAGTGATCCACGGGATCAGGATCGTGAACAAGGAACGGTTGGTCGATGAGATCGTCCGTCATGCCCGTACCAGGCAGCATATGTCCCGAATCACCGCCGCACTCAACAGCTGGGTCGCGATAAAAGGAATTGTTGGTGAGACGGAGATACCGGATGATGAACTGGACCGGATAATGACCGGGATCGATAAGTAACGGCAACCATCGCAGTTTTGCCCGGTAATACTGGAATTGTAAAATAGTTCACCTCCCCGGCCGGAGTGATGCATATCTCTGTTCCCTCTCCCGGATTTCCGGAAGACCGACAAGCCGGTTGAATTCTTCAAAAAGGACCATGCGATTGGCGAAGGCCGCCGAGGAACCGGTCCTGGCCAGTTCTGTGAACAGTTCCCGGACGGCGTGAGCAATAACATAGGTGCACGAAGTAGCATCGGCGACCACCGCATACCCGATTTCCTGCAGTTCCTGTGCGGTCAGGTACGGAGATTTCCCGCCAGGCAGGTTGTTGGCAAATACCGGCCCATTCACTTCCGAGCAGATTCGCCGCATCTGGTCGATTGACCGGGGCGCCTCAACGAACAGGAGATCGGCACCGGCTTCCCGGTAGAGATTCGCGCGGGAGATGGCCTCATCGATCCCATGGACGGCAATGGCATCGGTCCTTGCCATGATGACCAGATCAGGATCCTTCCTGGCATCCACCGCCGCATGAATTTTTGCGACCATTTCTGCTGCAGGAATCACCTGCTTCTCTTCCATGTGCCCGCAGCGCTTGGGAAAGGCCTGGTCTTCGATAAAAATTCCGGCAACACCTGCCTTCTCGTAAAGCTCAACGGTCCGGATGACATTCGTCACGTTCCCGTATCCCGTGTCGCCATCGGCAAATACCGGGATGCTTACCGCATCGACAATCCGCGATGCGCAATCCACCATCTCGCTGAGTGTCATCAGGGACACATCGGGCTTTCCCAGGTATGCCGCGGAGTTCGCATACCCTGCCGAGAAAACGGCTTTTATCCCTGCCTTTTCAGCGATCCTTGCGCACAGCGGATCGTGCACCACGGGAATGACGAGAATCCCGGGATCGCGTATCAGGTTTCGCAGGAGCGTTGTTTTCTTCATTCACGCATCATGAAGACGATCAAAATTCACCGCATAATTAAGTATCGAAAAAGATCAGGTCCGGAAAAAACCATCGTGCCCGGTGAGGGGGAACGAAGTTATAGCACCCACGTTCCTTGCAGGAAATGCCCTTTTCAGATCAGCTGGTCTCCGGCATGCTCTCCCGGCATGCAATCGAAAACCCCAGTGACCTTCATGACCAGGAGCGACTTGCAATAGAGCCCCGGCTTAGCCCGTTTCACCTGTTCCCGCATGGCCTCGTAGTCCGGACCTTCCGATATCACCTCGATATCACCCTTGATCTTGTAGCATCCCCTGATCCCCTGTCCCCAGAGATACAGGCAGGCGCGTGGGTTTTCAAGGACATTCTGGATCGTGGTTTTCATGAACTGGTTTCCAATCCAGATGGTCTCCGCATCCCGGGGAAAGACCGCGCCCATGGGAACAACATTCGGCTCACCGTTTCTGGATGCCGTTGCCAGTGGGAATATCCTTCCCGCACGAAATGCGGCCATGATTTCCGGGGTCATATGAACCATATCAGGGAGCTGGTGCAGATACCCTATAAAACCTGCACAATCAGCACGGGTTAATCCTCAGGCCGTGTCAGGCACCACTTGGAATTGTTTTTCTCCCGCCTTATTCCGGGGCCGGGCTCCCCTTAATCGAGGCCGGGCATATCTGTTGAAAGTAAAGGGCCATCAATATCCATTCGGGACGGGATTGGCAGAGAGTGCAACCGTCATGAAATTCCCTCCGGTTTCATAACACCGAATCCCCGATGATTGACACAGCATATACTATCATGGTGACATGGAAGATGGGGAGGGCGCTAAGCCCTGCCGCCGAGGTCTGTTTTCGAAGGATCACCAGGTTTGCTGCCAGGAGGAGTCCCAGCCCGGCCAGGAGACCGATCCGTCCGATCCATCCCAGCACGACCATGAACAGAAGCGCGGTGCAGGCGTGAACCGCACAGAACCCGGAAATCCAGCGAACCGTCCCTGGCAACCCGTAGAGGACAGTGATACTGTACATCCCCCGCGCCTGATCGTTTTGATAATCAACCAGATCATTGACCCCGAGATGGGCAAGGGCAAAGGGGTAGAAGAACAGGAGATAGAGAAACGCCGGCAGATCGGGGCTCCCGATACATAGGTAGCCGGCAACCGGGAACAGGGCAAAATCTATCCGGCCTGCCAGCTGGGCGAGTGGAAACCGCTGGTTCCGCTTCCGGACCTGGTAGAATATCTCCAGGGCGTAGCACCATGCCATGACGAAAAGGACGAAGAGTGAATTTGGGAAGGGCAGGAGGAGGATCAGGGTTGTGGTGATGCCGACCAGCAGAAGCAGGATGAAGAGCGCGTGGCGGGCGGTCATCATCCCGGCAGGGAGCGGGCGTGTTCCAAAAGGCCGCCAGTACCGGGTGAGGTCGTGTTCAAGATCCTTTTCATCGTAATGGCGATCGATATAATCGTTTAGCACGAATCCCGCCTCAAAACCAAAGAAACCGATCAGTGCTGCCCGGCCAAGGCCGGCACATGAAAAAGAACCATAGAACCCGGCGGCCAGCAGGTAGCCTGAGCAGAATAGTACCGGCCAGGCAAAAAAGAAATGAAGTCGGAGGAGATCGATGACCGCTCGCGGAGTCATAATGCCCGGGGATCGAAGCCAGATAGTTAATCGTTACCCCGAATGGTATATAAATGAACGGGCATCCGGGCACCCGGCACTCGCTCTGCGCTACCGGCAGCGGCACAACGGGTAACAATATCCGGGAAGGTTCAGAAAAGGTATCCCACCGGCATGAGATACAGGGGGGTCTCACCATCCTCAATGAGGAGGATCCGCCGCACCTCTTCATCGTGGAATGCACCGATCGCGACGGTCCCCATGCCAAGGGATGTCGCCTGAAGATAGACATTCTCCGCAGCATGGCCGGCCTCCATATGCACGTACCGGACCCCCCGCTCGCCATATTTTACGGTCCTCTTTTCGTACACTCCCGTAATCACCAGGACGGCCGGGGGATCACGAACGGCGGTCTGGTCAAGGGCGCTATGAAAGAGATCTTCCCGGAAGTCTCCGGCCCTGACGACCTGGAGGGTATGGGGCACGGGCAGGTAGTGATAGATCCCCCCCTGGAGTCCTTCCACCCCGGAAGCGACAAGATACACTTCGAGGGGGTAGAGGGCGCCGGCAGATGGTGCTGTCCGAAATCCACCTGGCCCGGAAATTCCCTGGCAGGCCCAGAGGATCTGAGATATGTCAGAGATATTGATGGGACGGGATGCGTATGCCCTGACCGATCTCCGCTGGGAAAGGGCCTTCTCCACAGAGCCACCGCTTTCTGACAGGGCTGGTGGCAGGTGTACCTGGTCTCCTTCAGTTGCTCCGAAAACCGTGCTGGAGGATGGTTCCGGGGAGGTGATAAGGAAAACAGCAAGGATGATCATTACCCCTATCACAATAGCCAGTAAACACGCCCGCATCATCCTGGCAGGGGCCCACATCCAGCCCTCTTACCCCGGGAATTACTTTCCCGCGAGGGGGATCCCGCAATCGGGACAGGTCTGGCTGCGGCAGGGAACTCCCCTGGTTTTCGGATATTCTTTCCTGCATTTCGGGCATATGCACGCCTCAGGCGGCATACCCCGCCGCTGTACGCCCATTCCGGGCCCACCATTTGGCATCTGGTTTCACCACGGCACAACTGATGGCAGGCGAATATAAAAGGGAGATGTAAGAGGCAAAGGGCCGCGACCGGCCTCCCAATTCGCCGGAGGGGCTGTCAGAGTGACCGGGGTTGCCGTTTTCAGGTGAGAGGAGGCGCAGGGATGCAGTTGTCCGGGAGCAACCATTTTTACCGTTCGTCTGCTTTGTAATTACAGGGACGTCCCATGGCAATAGACTGGTATATGGATTTCGTGAACCCCGGGTATGAACCGGGGCGGGATGAGATCATCGTTCTCTACTATTTTGAGCCGGCAGAAGGCATCAGCCGCGAGGAGGCGGCAGGGAGGATCGCATCCGAGAGTTCGACCGGGACCTGGACAACCCTCCACACCCTCCCGCCCCGCATGCGGGACCTTCAGGCAACGGTCTTCGAGATTGACGGGAATTATGCGAAAATATCATACCCCCTCGAACTCTGGGATGAAGGAAATGCTGTCCAGCTGTTGAGCGGAATCGCCGGGAATATATTCGGGATGAAAGCGCTGTCAAACCTCCGCCTCATCGATGCAACCCTTCCGGAAGCATACATCGGGAACTTCAGGGGACCGCACTTCGGGAATGACGGTATCCGGAAGATGATGAAGGTCTCGGGGCGACCGCTTACCGGAGCGGTTCCCAAGCCAAAAGTCGGGTTCAGCGCACAGGAGCATGCTGAAATCGGCTACGAGACATGGATGGGAGGATTCGACTTCGTCAAGGATGATGAGAACCTGACCTCCACATCGTTCAACCGGTTCGAAGACCGGGTGGAATCGATGAGCAGGCTCCGCGATCAGGCTGAACAGGAGACCGGAATGATCAAGTCAGCATTCATCAATATTACCGGCGACACGGAAACGATGGAGAGGCGGGCTGCATTGCTCGCTGAACACGACTGGAACTATGCCATGATCGATGTCGTAGTGGCCGGAACTGCCGGTGTGATGACCCTGCGGGACTTCTGCTCCGATCTTGACATTGCCATCCATGCGCACCGGGCCATGCATGCTGCTTTCACCAGAAACCCCCTGCACGGGATCTCAATGCAGTTCCTGGCCAAGATCATGCGGCTCATCGGAGTAAGCCAGATCCATACAGGGACTGCAGTGGGCAAGCTTGCCGGAAGCCGGCAGGAATCGGTCATCCTCGCTGATATCCTCCGCGAGAAGCGGGTCCGGGGCGTTGAGAAGATCTCTCTTGACCAGGACTGGGGAAGCATAAGAAACGCGTTCCCGGTAGCCTCGGGAGGGCTTCACCCGGGACTGGTCCCCGATGTGCTCGATATTTACGGAAGAGACCAGGTCCTGCTGGTAAGCGGAGGCATCCACGGCCACCCAGGTGGAACAAGGAAAGGGGCACAGGCTGCGATCCAGGCCATGGAAGCATGGGAGGAGGGCATAACCCTTGAAGAAAAAGCCCGCACTTCCCCCGAACTTGCCGCTGCCCTCGACAAGTGGGGTCATTTACGGCCAAAATGAGGGTGACCGGTATACCGGGCGGGACGATGGTAAGGCCTGTCGCGGCATGCCCGGCCTGGGAGGGAGTTGGTACCGGTGGTTTTTGAATGCCAGCAGTGCGGGGAGTGCTGCAGCATAATGGGCCAGGTGCTCGCCATATGCGGGCATCCGGATGCTGGGAAGTATATTCTCTCCAACCAGTATACCGGAGAAAAGACCATTGTTGAAGTCGATCCGGACAAGATCGGCCTCTACGAAGACCGGAGCACGATCAGCAGGTTTCCCGAAGCATGCCCGTTTCTCCGGTTCAACCGGGAGGACGGGAAAGCGTATTGCACCGTCCATAAGACCCGCCCCGATATGTGCCGCGATTTTGGCTGCTGGCGCATCCTGATCCTGAAACCCGATGGTCTCCGGGCCGGGCGGGTCATGTGCCGGAGTCATTTCTGCCCCGATGACCCCGATCTGGCCCGGCTGTGGGAGGAACGGATACGCCCGATCGATGATCCCGGTGGAGCGGAATGGGACCAGGCGGTCATCGCCATCCTGACCGGGGCAGGATACAACGTGCGAATCTGATTTTTAACCGGTGACGGTCACCTTGCCCGGAGGATCTCCGTATAGAGTATGACCACGGAGAGACTGACCAGGTTCAGGGAGGTCGCCGCATACCAGAGCCAGGACTCAAGCAGGGTCAGGCGGGCTATCCATCCGGACCAGAGCATTCCACAGATTATCAGGAATGCAAGGAGGGTATCAAGGGCCAGGAAAACCGCTGGGAGCCCGAACAGCCGCCCGAGCTGGGCGATCGTGCAGTATTCAAACGGGCTTTCCCGGTGGAGGAGATCCAGGATGGCCCGCCCCAGGTTCATCAGCAGATCGGTTCCTGCCCAGAGAATGATCCCCCAACCGGCCAGGGCAAGGACCGGCACTGCCAGTTCCCGGACAACAACAACTCCAAGGATGAGCTTGAAGATACAGAACGGTATCCCGATGGTAATAGAAAGAAAAAAGGGGCGGAGGAAAAAGCGCTGGATCCGATCGCCCAGCCCGGCCCCAGTCCGGCTCTGCCGCTCAGGCTCGTCCGCAAGCATACAGGATTATTGTCGGTCTCATCAGGCATGAATATGAGAGTATCCTGGTGGAACCGGGATCCGGAAAAACCACGGTCAGAAACAGGAAACAGATGACCCGTCCCGGGATGCCCCGCAGTCCCGCACCACCCAGAGCGTATATCCTTGTCTTGGGAACCATCCAGATCGGGGATCTTTAAGATCTCCCTGACCGTCCGAGAGCTTTAGATGCCCTGATGCCCATTTCTGATCACGGATCTGCACGGGTAACATAGCATGGAGGATTCCGGTGAAGGGAACGGCGGATGCCAGCAGTGCGGGCTGTGCTGCAAGGTCTTTGGGGATCGCATAACTCCGACAACGATGAACGTCTACTCGTGGATGGAGCAGGGGAGGACGGATATCCTCGTTTATTTCTCGGCCGTCCTTCGCAGTGGTGCCCGGGTCAATGGTGCGGATCTCGCTCCCGGTGATCTTGGAGAGGTAGTCACCATCGAACTGAGGGACCCTGAGACCGGCGGTTATCTGCCGGTCTGCCCGTTTCTGCGAAGAACCGGGAAGACGAGGTATATCTGTTCTATTCACACCGTAAAACCGGACATGTGCTGTAACTACATGCCCTGGGTATATGGTGAGACCTATTTCCCACGGTGCCCCGCGCAAAAAGGGAAAAAGTCGCGCTGGTCCGGGTTGCCTGACAGTGATTCGCCCTGAACCGGTCCCTGGTTGCAGAGCCCAGCTTTAATAGGTGAATCGCTTCATCCCTGTTCACCAAAAAAGCAGGTACGGATAGACCATGGCAAAGTGGGAATGTTCGGTTTGTGGATACGTGTATGATGAAGAGCGGGGAGAGCCTGCGACTGGCACCCCTCCGGGAACTCCATTTGCATCGTTGCCGCATGACTGGCGCTGCCCGGTCTGCGGGGCGGAAAAGAGCGCATTTTTCCAGGTCCCGGAAGAAACCATTTCCGGTCCGGCGGGTCCGGCTCTCTGGAAATGTTCAGTTTGCGGGTACGTGTACGATGAAAAGCAGGGGGAACCTGCGACCGGCACCCCTCCGGGAACTCCATTTGCATCGTTGCCGGATGACTGGCGCTGCCCGGTCTGCGGGGCGGAAAAGAGTGCATTTTTCCTGGTGCGGCAGGACGACCGTGCCCACGAGGCGGCGGCGACAACGGTCTCGGACGTGCTCATCGCTGAAGTCACGGCCCGGGGGATAACGCTCGTCTTCGGGCTTCCCGGGACGTCATCACTCGGCCTTGTCGATGCGGTGCGCAGGAACAAAGATTTGCGCTACATCGTCTTCAGGCATGAAGAGAACGCGGCAATGGCCGCATCCGCCTATAACAAGCTAACAGGGAAGATCGCGCTCTGCCTGACGATAGCAGGACCGGGGGCAACAAACCTCACCACCGGGCTCTACGATGCAAAGGAAGACGGAGCATCAGTGCTGTCCATCAACGGGCAGGTTGAGACGCAGTACACCGGTCCCTATGGCGTCCAGGAAATCGACCAGGACGCGTTCTTCCGGCCCATCACAGTGTACAACAATACCATCTACGACCGGAAAATGACCTGCCTGCTGGTGAACCGGGCGCTGAAGTATGCCACCCTCCACCATGGCGTGGCCCAGCTCTCTGTCCCAAACGATATCCAGAAACAGCCCCTCGAATCCCTGTTCTGCAGGAGAGAATCGCTGCTGGAGAGCCCCCACATCATCCCGGTGGAGACCGAGCTCCTGAAGGCGGCGGCAGCCATCGATGCGGCTGACCGGCCGGTCATCATAGCCGGATGGGGAGCATATGGAGATGGTAATGCAGTCATTGACCTCGCCCGGAAGATCAGCGCTCCCATCCTCACCACCTACCGGGCGAAAGGTTTTATCCCTGAGGATCACGAATGGGTCATCGGGGTCCTGGGCCACTCCGGCACTCCGCAGGCACGGAGAGTGGCGACCGATGCCGACCTCCTGATAACCCTCGGGGTTGGGTTCTCGAAGTTCACCAATGTCCCGTCCGACAAACCTCTCGTGCAGGTGGACACGAACCCTGTGAAACTCGGGAAAGGCCCGGCGACCATCCCCCTCTGGGGGAACTGCTCGCTCACTGTACCGCGTCTGACAGGTCAGGTCAGGGAGCGGAAGGCCGAACGTATCCTCAGGGAGATCGCAGAGATGAAGCGTGAGTGGCTGGAGCAGCTGGACCGGGAAGCCGACGCCACCGCATCACCCCTCCGTCCTCCCTTTATCATGAAGGTGCTCTCGGAGGTGATACCGGAGGATGCGGTCATAACCGTTGATGTGGGCGAAAACCAGTGGTGGTTTGGGAGAAATTTCCGGATGAAACGCCAGCGGTTCGCAATGTCTGGCTACCTTGCCACAATGGGGTTTGGCTTTCCGGCGGCCATCGCCGCGAAGCTTGCCTACCCGGATAAGCATGTATTCTGTATTACCGGGGACGGCGGGTTCTCGCAGGCCATGTCCGATCTCGTCACTGCCGTCAAATATGACCTCCCGATGGTCGTGGTCATCATGAACAACCACCAGCTCGGTATGATCCAGGTCGAACAGCTGATGGAACACTATCCCAACTATGGAACCGAGCTCCTGAACCCCGACTTCGCTGCCTACGCAGAAGCCTGCGGAGGAGCTGGGATACGGGTCGAAAAACCGGATGAGCTGAAACCGGCCATAGAACGGGCGATGGAGTCCGATGTGCCGGTTGTCGTTGATGTGGAGACCGATCCCCGCCGCTTCCTCTGACTGTAACAATGACAGGACAGGTGCGAACGCGACTTCCCCGGCTTATCTGCCCGGATCATCGATACAGTCAATGTCCCGCACATAGGGCTTGATATCGATGACCGGCGATCCATCGAGTGCCTCAAGGCCGGTGACCGTAATTAGGAGGCCATCAACTGCGGTAATCGTCCCGATAGAAAGGGCGATGGGGTTTGGCCGCACAGGAGACCGTATGGTGAAGACCGGTCTGGGGTCGCTCCATTCTGGGCGACGGGCTACAAGGAGATCCCGCTCGGGCACGGTCTATCCAGTACAGGACCCAGATATGGGTGATGCCGGCAAGGGTCCCGAGTGCCGGGGCGTATTCCGGGAAGATCTCAATAGTTGAAGGAGAAGTGGTTCCGCGGCCCTGGCGTGGGGCCTCACCCCGGGTCCTGAACTGAGAATGGATGATCCCGATCGGCCGGATCAGGATCGGTTCTTTGTTCATACCTTCAACCATTCCCGGCTGTATCAACCACCATTCTTTCCGGAAGGATGCTTCCGGGTGAGCTGGTCCGGAGTAAATGGCACCTGGCGTTCCCGGTCTGCACGGTCGATCCATCCTGAACGCACATTGTCGCGGTGGTCAAAATGGAATACATAGGGTTTGATATCGATAAGGGGAGTGCCGTTGAGGACATCGACCCCCCGTATCGAAATCGTATTACCTGAGATCGAGAGGAGTTCAACAATGGAAAGTCCTATCCGGTTCGGACGGTCATGGTGACGGGTTGAAAAAATCCCGCGTTCGGTTTCGTGATCAAGATAGGGAGCAATCCGGAGCCGCATCGGGCCTTCATGATGGAAATGGTAGAGGAGTATGAGGTGGGAGAATCCCTCGAGCTCCTGGAGACCATCCGCATATTCCGGAAAGACCTCGATCGTGCCATCGGCAGAACTATAGACACTCTGGATGGGGGTATCCTTCTGATTGGTAAATGGAGAATGAATGATTCCGATGATAGTATAACGGACCTCCATACCTATTCATCCGGTCAGGAAGGTGAAAAAGAGTGGGGTACGGGCAGCATCCCGGCCGTTTTTTACATGATGTGATCGTAAACCTTCCTGTTTGAAGAGGTGGTTCCAACCGCACTCTTTTTTCCGCTATGCACCCACAAACTGTACGGTGTTTCGATGATGAGGTCCGCACTGCTCATAATTGACATGCAGAACGATTTTGTACGGGAAGGGGCTCCGCTCCGTGTCACGGATGCCATGACCATTGTCGGTAAAGTCCGGGAAGTGCTCGAAATTTTCCGGCGCAATCGTCTCCCGGTATTCCACGTCCTCCGGGTTCACCGAAACGACGGTTCCGATGTGGAGCATTTCCGGATAGAGCTTTTCAGAAAGACTCCTTTTGCCATCGATGGAACGAAGGGCGCACAGGTAATCAGCGAGCTTGAGCCGGTGCCTGGAGAATACATCCTCAAAAAGACCAGGATGAGCGCATTCATGCAGACCGAGCTCGACCTGATGCTGCGGACCCTTTCAATCGATACGGTTTTTGTGGCAGGTATACAGACCCCGAACTGCGTCCGGACAACGGTCTTTGACGCTCTTGCCCTCAATTACCGGGCCTTTCTTGTTGAAGATGCAGTAGCTGCAAAGGACGAGGAGATTCACCGGTCAAACTGCCGGGACATGGTGGCTATCGGAGTCGGTATGGTGAAAGCAGCAGCTGTAGAGAGCCTGCTCCGCTCTTCCTGATAACAATTCGTAGCGGGGGCGACTAGGGAGATATCCGCCTCCCGGTTATCCTTTCCGTTGACTATTTGGTTCTCTCTTCAAAGGCAGGATGCAGCACCTGCCTCCCTAAAGGGTTTACGCCCCGGAGCTGCCTGCCAGGATCTCTTTGAGGCACCTGAAATCTGCTGCAAGTTCCTCCCGCAATGGAGGATTATGGGTGACCACCGCCGGGTGATAGACCGGAAAGATGATTACCGGCCCGTGCGGGGCATCTGCCGGGAATGCCCTGCCGTGGATCCCGCTGATCTTTCCCACGGGAATTCCGAACTGTCCCATGACCACAGAGGCTGAAAACCTGCCCATGGGGACGATAACGGACGGGCGCAACAGGACAATCTGCCGGTCGAGGTAGGGTTTGCATGCCGTTATCTCGTCAGCTTTCGGATCGCGGTTTCCCGGAGGCCGGCACTTGAGGACACTGGTGATGAACACATCGTTCCTGGAGAGGCCGGCTGATGCCAGGAGGTTATTCAGAATAGTTCCGGCCCGGCCGGCAAACGGCCGCCCGGTGCGGTCTTCCTGCTCCCCGGGGGCCTCTCCAACCATGATAATCCGGGAAGGTACCGGCCCTTCCCCGGGGACAGCATGCAGCCGTCCTGATGCGAGCCTGCAGCGGGTGCAGGCGAGAATCTCCTGTTCGAGGAGGCAGGCATTCTCTTCAATCAAGGATTTCGTCCCTCAATCAGCTGATATGTAACACTCTCTCTGCACGGTCCATTATGCATCACCTGTGGAACCCTCCTCCTTATGTTTGCCGGATGAAAGTGGTGTGACCAGGATTTTATCAACCCTGTTCCCATCCATGTCGACCACTTCGAACCGGTAATTGTTCCATTCGAATACATCCCCGGTGACAGGAATTCTCCCAAGCTCCATCATCACGAATCCTGCGAGGGTATGATAGAGCCCTTCCTGTTCACCGGGGAGCATGGGTATGCCGATGAACTCCTTCACCTCGTCGAGTGGATAAAGGCCGCCGATGAGAAACGACCCGTCCTCCCTCCTGACGAGCTCCCGGTCGTGGGAAATACCGGAAGCCCCGATGTCACCGATGATGGCCTTCATTATATCATGCACGGTGATTATTCCGGTTATTACCCCGAATTCATCGATTGCAAGGGCCATGGGTGTCGGGGAGGTTCTCAGGAGATCCAGGAGTTTAAGGGCCGGCGCAGTCTCGGCTATCAATACCGGATCCCTAAGGATACGGGAAATATCGGCGCCCCCCTCAATCATCTGTGCCCAGAAGTCCCGGACCCAGATGACCCCGGAGAGCGTATCCAGCTCGCCCCTATAAACCGGGAGATACGAGTGGTTGCTGGAAAGGATGGTCTTTATCGATGAATTCAACGGCTCATCGAGATCGATCCCGATGATATCCGGCCGGGGGGTCATCAGGGAAAGGACCTTCCGGTCACCAAGCCGGAAGATGGCGTTGACCATGGCCTCCTCGGACTTCTCGATTACCCCTGTCCTGGCACCTTCGGAGAGTACCCGCCATATATCTTCTTCAGAGACCCCTGCCAGCTCAGTTCTCTTTTTTCCGGACGCCATGAGTATCCCCTCGGTGCTTGCGGATAATATCCGGACAAATGGCAGTGCAAGGACCGATATCGCCCGAAGCGGGCGGGCGACCCGTGATGCGATGTACTCGGGATTGTCAAGGCCGATTCTCTTCGGAATCAGCCCCCCGAACAGCAGGGAAAGGTAGGTTATCGTGACCACAATTATGGCAAAACTGATGGCGGCTGAATACGGCGCCAGCGCAGGAAATCCACTGATGATGGGAGAGAGATACCCGGTCAGGACAATCCCGCAGTATGCCCCGGTACAAATCCCGATAAGGGTGATTGCAACATGGATGGTGGAGAGAAACGCATTCGGGTTGTCAAGCAGCTCGAGTGCGGTTGCCGCCCCTGCATTTCCTTTGCCGGCGAGCTGTTCCAGCCGTGCCCGGCTTGAAGAGAAGAGCGCGAAATCTGCCATGGAGAAAAAAGCATTCAGTCCGATGAGTATGCTGATTACCAGCAGTTCAGCGGGCAGTTCAGCAGCCATGCCGGCCCGTGCCTCCCGCCACGAGGGATTCAGTGACTGCTGCATGGATCTGCTCTTTCAGCCCCGGGACCTTCCTGACATCCCGCAGGCGGTCGATACCATCTACAAGGACGGGCTCTCCCGGGATTATATGCAGATTTTTCATGAAATCGTGGATCACGCGGGTGACGCAGGTGAAATTATCTTTCCCGGTCCTTCCGGAGACTGCACAGACGAGACCTGTTCTCTTAACAAACCTGCCGGCCAGGATCGTCTCGGCATGGAAGGCCTGGAACCGGTCCATCACGAGCTTCAGCTCTCCGGGAACCGTGCTGGTATACACCGGTGTACAGATTACAAGGAGTCGGGCGTTTCGGAGGGATGCGATGATTCCTGTCATGTCATCATCGAAGGTACAAAAACCGGTATTGTAGCACTGGTAGCATCCGATGCAGCCCGAAATCCAGAGGTCGTGCGGGAATACCACTTCTGAAGAGAACCCTGCATTTTCTACCGCGGCAGCAACCCAGCCGGCAATGATACTGCAATTTCCATCTGCCCGGGGGCTCCCCTGGATTATGAGCACGTCGTTTTTTTTGGAACGGGGTGGTTCCCTCACCTGTTCAAGGTGGGCGGCGAAGAACGTTTCCGGATCGCGGGAGAGCAGACTTTTCCAGTTGTCTGCCTCCCTGCGGGCAACCGATTCGGCATCAAGAGGATCTGTTGGAGAATATTCATAGGTGTTGGTCCGAAAAAGGGCGAAGGTCCGGTCACCGAGGAGGAGCCGGAGCGTGTAGCGGTGCATTCCCGGGTAGAGGGTGGAGAGGTCGCGGCGGGTCAGGATCATGGCGTATGGTCCCTCACTGCCCTTAACCTCCCATTGTTCGAGGGGCTCCTCGGAATCCTCCATACCGATTGGGTCGACCCGATGCATGATAAGCGTATTTCAGGAATACTTTTCCGTGACGTCAGTATAACTGATCATGATATACCATGGATCCCCTCCCCGCATTTGGCCTTGCCCTCATCGCCATCTCCGCCGTCGGGATCCGGTTCCGGATCTCCCCGTTCTTCACGCTGGTGGGCGGGGCACTCTTCTATGGCCTCCTCACTGGAATCCCCCCGGATCGCATCGTGGCGGTCATGACCGCAGGCATAGGGAAGGTCTTCGGGCTTTTTGCCATCATCATCTTTTCAGGAGCAGTAATCGCGAAGCTGCTCGAAGAACAGGGGCAGGTTTCAGAGATCGTGTCGGACATCAGGAAATGGCTGAAGACCCCGGCAGCCATCTCCGGGTTTTCCGGCTACCTGCTGGCACTCCCTGTAGCCTGCAGCATCACTGCTTTTATCATCCTTGAACCGATTGTCGGGAGCCTCGGGAACGTAGAATCCCGACGGACATGGCTGTCGCTGGCAGCCATCGGGAGCCTTATTTCGTTTGCGCTTGTATATCCGACACCGGTCACCATCCCGCTCTTCGAATCGCTCACGGCAGGGCAATCCCCCATCACCTATGACATGATAGCAGTCACTCTCTCCCTGCTCCTGCTTGCCGGGATTCTCATATTCCGGCCGGGCGCTGGTCGTGCACTGCCCGGAGAGGGCGATCCTCCCAAGGAGGTGGAATCCCCGGTGGCTGGCTCCGGGCTATTCCATGCCCGGGCATGGGCTCCCTTTGCTGCAATAATCCTCGCCATTCCAGGGGGAGCAGCACTCGGGCTCTCCACCGGCTCCCTGATACAGGTGATAATGCTTGCCGGGGCGGTGACAGCCATGGCCCTTGCCCCTCCATCGGTACGCCTGTCAGGGCTTCACCGGGGAGCAAAACATGCCGGGGTCATCATCTTTGACATCTGTGGTGCCGGAGCGCTGGCCGCCGTCATTCTCGAATCGGGATTTGCCGGGGCTGCACTGGGAGGGATATCCGCGATTGCCCCACTCGTCATAGCACCATTCATCCTGTCAGCGCTCCTCCAGACCGCCCAGGGTTCACGGGTGGTAACAGCGGTTATCTCTGCCGAAGTCCTCAGCGGGACGGCTCCAGCGGCAGCGCTGCACCCCGTCGCCCTGATCCTCATGGTTGTTGCCGGGACCTTCGTCTTCAGCTACGTGACCGACCCCTTCTTCTGGATCGTGAAACATGCCACCGGCAATAAGTATCCGGAGATGATTTCCGGCTATACCCTCCCGGTTGCGGCATGCGGCCTCGTCATCTTCTGTGTTGCCCTTATCCTACAGGGCCTGCTCCTGTAGGGGATAAGCCTGCCGCACGATGACATCGACCGGACAGCGGGGTGCATGCGGGACCGGACGGGCGTACCCCATCCGGAAGAACATCTGGATGGTCCGGCTCCCGGGAATACCGAGGAATTCGTGCAGTTCAGTCCGGAGATCTTCCATGCCGGGATAATCGGCGAGCAACTGCGTCATTGGCTGGAGTGATAGCCCGATCGATGCTGCCGTGAGCGCCACCCGCTCAAAAGCCCTCCCGGCGTTCAGTTGCTCGACCCGGAAGTTCCCGATCGTGGTAATCCAGCCAAATCCTGCGGCGGATGATGCCTGCAGGCGGGAAAGCCCGATCAGGGTCTCCTTCAACAGGTTCTCTCTCTGTTCGCCAGAAAGAAAGGCGGATTTCAGCCGGAACCCTGCCTGCGAGAGCAGGCCGAGGCCAGAATGGGAAAGCCCGTACCCGTCCCACCGGGGTCTTCTGGCAGGGATATCCAGGTGCGAACGGAGTTCCCGGAACCGTCCTTCATCGCTGAGGGCAATAGCGGTCGCCTGCTCCACGAAACCGGCCAGCACCGATCGTGATCCTGTATCGGTGATCATGGCCAGCGGAATAGTGGACTGGTCGTAGGATTCCGCGAGGCGGGTGAGCGTCCCGGTGCTGATCTCTGATGGTTTATACGGCCTCCTGTTGGTCCGGCGAAGGGGAAGGACCGCGGCAAGCGGGTCACCCCCCGGCCCGGGTCTCCTGGCAAGGTCAATCCGGGCAACCGGGGCAAAGAGATCCAGGCGGGGTCCGGGCCATCCCGCGGGAAAAGGGGTAATATCGGTCGAAAACCCCAGATCGCCTGCGGCGATATCCAGGTTCTCGATAAAGGCTCCATGCGCTATGATTACCTGGCGAAAGTCCGGGTCAAGTTCCGGGAGGATCCGTCCCGGGTCGGCAAAGAGCTCGATCCGGGCCGGGCCGGGGAACCGGACAATCCACGGCTGGATATTGAAAGGGCTCGGGGCGTTCAGGGCCCGGGACACGAGGAGCCGGAGGAGATCCTCCGCGGGAAGGGAATCCATCACCCCGCCCCTTTTTCATCAGCGGCATTCGGGGTCAAAAGAGGGTTCTTCCTCCGGTAGTGGAGGAAGATCGCCACCGAAGCGATGAGCGTTACGAGACTGACGATATTGGCAATGATGATGATACTGTCCCGGAGGAAGAAGCCGTAGATTGCCCAGAGCGACACGCCCGCTGTAAACTGGCAGAGCGTTGCCAGGCTGACATCCGCGACCGATCTCGTCCGGTACATCTTCACCATCTGGGGCACGAACCCGAACATGGTGAGAAGCGCAGCAACGATTCCAATGAGAACCCAGGGAGCCATGAGCGAGAGGACCAGCGTAGTATGAGATTGTTTTCCGGGAAAACAATATCCCTCATGATCAGGGAACCGCTATTCATCGGGAAGAAAGAGTGGGACAGAAGAGATTACCAGCATGCCGGAATCCATGGAAAAAACAGGTGGCCGGCCTCTCATCCGGTATCAGGACTTTGAATGGAGTGAATGGCCCCCTGCGGGGTATGAAGGGTAGATGCTGGAAAAGGCGCTTTATTTATCTACCGCTTCTGTTTTCGACTCCATGGTGGCTTGTTTGTCCCGTCTGTCATCAATCCGTATCTCGGATACGACCCTAGTTACACCCGACTCAAAAACTGAATTATGCGCTTTTTCGATTGCTGCGAAAAGCTCCACCAGATTTTCTGCTTCTATGATAGTCTCCATGGCTTCCGGTTTAACACGGATACCCCTCTGCTTTTCCAGTTCCCTTACCGCATCCTTCACAAAGCGGCCGACAGATGTGGAGGTGGTCCCGATGGGGATGAGGCTCCATTCAGCGATGATCATGTTCTTTCTCCCAGGATCAACCAGATGATTTCCGGTAATTTTTCACCATGTGCTGATGTACCGGTATCCTGAATTCTGTTCATCATCTCTTTCCCGCTACCGAAAGCGGTTTGGCGGTTCCTTGAGATGAAAGCCCCGATCAGGGCAGGCAGGAAAAGTCACGTGGTTCTCCTGAAGGATGCAGCATTCAGAATTAAAATACCGGAGGCATTTACAAACAGGGAGGCCAGCTGAATGCCTGCCAGGAATGTTCAGGGAACTTCCGGAAGTAGTGGCCGGGATAAGGAGGCCGAATGTATCGCATAAGAGCATCGCCCCATGGTTTCTTTCACCTGGGCCATCTGGTAAAAAAAGGCAGGATCTAAATATCGGGGCTTCCCATCCCGATGATCCTGGCGATGTCCCCAAGCTCCCTGGCAAGGAGCCGGATAATATCATCGATGGTCAGGAGAGCAACCAGCCGCCCTGCACCATCGACAATAGGCATCCTTCTGACACCTGCCGATTTCATCACCTGGATGGCTTCGAATATGCCGGTATCCTTCCTGATGGTGACAATATCGCTCGTCATGATGCTCTCGATTTGGGCCTCACCGGGGTCCTCACAGAGCATCTCTCCCCGGAGCACAATATCCCGGTCGGTCACGATTCCCACGGGCTTATGGTCTTTTGTGACCACAACACACCCTATATTTTTTTCTCTCATCAATCCGGCAACGAAACGGACGGTAGCGTCAGGTTTCACGCTGAGCACGTTGGTCTGGGCGCAGGTATAGGCGGTCATTAATAACCTCGTGTCCAGGTTTTTCTGGCCCTAAGACTCATGATGCCATACTATATAGATCATGGTCTTCAGACAATGAGCCTCCTTCGCATCAGGCAGGTGGAGAGAATAAAGAAGATCAGGGTCACGATTCCAATCCACGCAATGCTGTAGGGAACAAGGGGGGAGAGATCGGCCAGGGTGAATGATCGCGTTACTATCACCAGCTGGGTGAGTGGAAGGAAGATGATGGCCAGCTGCTGCACCAGTGAGGGAAGGATGGAGAGTGGGAAGAAGGTGCCCGAAAAGAGGAACATCGGTGTGATAAAGAGGAAGGAAGGGTAGTTGAGGGCATCGATACTCGGGGTGATCGCTGTGAAGCACATCGCGATGCAGGCGAACAGGAGCCCGGCCAGGAACGAAAAAGGTATCACAAGTAGGGATGAAGGGAGGCTGACTACGCCAAACAACGTAAAGACGAGGAGCATGACCGAGGAGTAGATGAAACTTCGCGTAGCGCCCCATAGCAGTTCTCCGGAAATCACATCATCTATTGAAAGGGGGGTTGCCACGATGGCATCGAACGTCTTCTGGTAGTACATCCGGACATACGAAGAGTAGGTGCATTCGAAGAATGCCGTGTTCATCATGGAGATGGAAAGGAGGGCCGGTGCGATGAATTTCACATACGGGATACCGTCAATTTCACCGATAAACAACCCAAGGCCAAACCCGATGGCCACAAGGTAGAGCAAAGGCTCGATGAACGGCGGCAGAAAGTTCACCTGGTAGGTCTTGAAGAAGACATCCCAGTTCCGCTGCCAAACCCTGAGGCAGGACCATGAGAGCCGGGGGAGGATGTAGTTGTTCCCGGGGTCAGGATCCCTCCTGTCAGTCACGGAGCACTCTCCCGGTGAGCTTGAGAAAAACATCCTCAAGAGATCCCCTGCGGACCATGACACGGCCGGGGTTGCAGGTCTCAAAGAGCCGTTTTGCCACCTCGCGGGGCCGGTCAGTGAAGACCTGGACCATATCACCATGTATATCGAACTTTTCTCGGAGCTCTTCGAGACAGGAAACGGCTTCAGGAGTGTTGTCGGCTTCAACAACGTCGCTTCCCACGTACCGCGATATAAGTTCCCCCGGACTCCCCTCCACGAGGATCTTCCCGCCGTCCATGATCACCAGGCGGTTGCAGAGCCGTTCCGCCTCTTCGAGATAGTGGGTGGTGAGCACGATGGTGTTTCCCGCAGCCTGAAGGGCCTTGAGCTTCTCCCAGATTAGGTGGCGGCCCTGCGGGTCAAGACCGATTGTGGGCTCATCAAGGATCAGGATCTTCGGGTGGTTGATGAGAGCACGGGCGAGAAGGAGCCGGCGTTTCATGCCCCCGGAGAGTTTGTCAATATGGACATCGCGCTTCTCGCGGAGCTGGACGAAAGAGAGGAGTTCGTCAGCACGTTTTCCGGCTTCGATTCGGGGGATATCGAAGTAGCGGGCATACGTTACAAGGTTTTCCCGGCAGGTGAGATCCGTATCGAGGTTTACTTCCTGGGGCAGGATGCCAAGCTCGGCCTTGATCGTCCGGGGATGGGTTATGGTGTCCATCCCAAGAACGGTGAGAGTACCAGCAGTCTTTGGCGAAACGCACTGGATCATCTTCATGGTGGTGGTTTTTCCCGCTCCATTTGGCCCGAGAAATCCGAATACATCGCCTGCAAAGACCGAGAAACTGATACCATCAACAGCGATAAGGGCGCCAAACTGCTTGGTAAGGTTTCTGGCTTCAATTACAGGGTTTTCTGCCATCCCCGATCCCGGTTACCTGTACGGAACCGTTCCTAAAACAGGCTTTCGATCGGTACCGGAAGTTCCTGCAGCATCGAAGATCTTTTGTCCATTGCCAAAGAATGCTCAATCATGCCCATCAGGGAGATCTCGGTCGGAAATTTCAAGAGCTTCAGGGAGATCCGGATCGAGCCTGCCAACTTCAACATCATCATCGGGTCGAATGCATCAGGAAAATCGAACCTCATCCAGATCTTCAAGTTCATCAGGGATATCGCGAAGTATGGCCTGAACAACGCAATATCGCTCCAGGGTGGGGTGGAGTATTTCAGGAATACGACGATTGGATCTGGGATGCCGTTCTCTTTCAGAATCCTGTACGTGCTCGAAGAGAAGCGGCGGGATGTTATCGCCGCACAGGAGGGGCTGCCGATCTATTTTGAGCCCTACGAAATCCTGTACGAGTTCTCGCTCTCATTTTCACAGTACGGTGAAAGTTACGAGATCTCCCGCGACCTGCTGGTGATAACGGGAACCTTTTCCCGTCCCGGGACTCATGAACGCTGCGAGCTCGGGATGGGGCGGATTACGCTTGCCAAGGCCGGCGATTCTGTTGCCTACGCGGTTGTTCCTCCGGATACCATCGAACTCCGCAACCAGGATCTCTTTCCCCAATTCTTCCAGAAACACAAGATCCCACCACGCTGGCTGATCATGAACCTTCCCATAGCGGTTCCCGGAATCCCCCCGCTCGAGTGGATATTCCGCGGGATGAAGGTCTTTGACTTCGATCCGCTCATCCTTAAGCGGGCAGTCCCTATAGTAGGCAAAACCGAGCTTGAAAAAGACGGCGGCAACCTTGCCATCGTGATTAAGAACATCCTGGAAGAACCGCAAAAGAAATCCGAGTTTCTGCGCCTGATTCGCGAGATGCTGCCGTTCGTAGAGGAGATCGCCGTCGAAAAGTTCATGGATATGTCCCTGTTCCTGAAACTGAAGGAGACCTACAGCAACGACAAATACCTTCCGGCATCGATGATATCGGATGGCACCATCAACATCCTTGCCCTGATCATTGCCCTGTACTTTGAGAAGCGGCCGGTTACCGTGATCGAGGAGCCGGAACGGAATATCCATCCATTCCTGATCTCCCAGCTTGTCGAGATGCTGAAGGATGCGGCGCAGACCAAGCAGATCATCGTCACCACTCACAACCCCGAGATGGTCAAGCATGCCGACCTGGAAGATATCCTCCTGATATCACGGGACCGTAGCGGGTTCTCGCAGGTCACCCGCCCCGGGACAAAGAAAGAGATACGAACCTTTCTCGAACATGAGATCGGGATCGAGGATCTATTCATTCAGAACCTCCTTGGGATGGAATGACCTCACGCCGGCTTTTTATCTTTGTTGAAGGAGGCGACGACCACCGTTTCTTCTCCAAGATCATAGTGCCCATCCTTGGAGGTGATTACACGTCTGTCGAGATCGTCACCTATGCCTGCATGAAGAGTGTCAACGTCTGCCGCTTTGTCCGGAGCATCACGGCAATGGATCATGATTTCATATTGTGCGGGGATATCGACCAGGAACGGAGCGTGAAAGCCAAGAAGGCTGTCCTCAAATCCCGGTTCTGTGCCCTTTCCGATGATCGCATCATCGTCATCATCCAGGAAATTGAGAGCTGGTACCTCGCCGGCCTGGACGACGCGTCCCAGAAACAACTCTCGCTACGTCATTATACTACGACAAACCACATCACCAAGGAGATTTTCAACAGGATGGTACCCTCGTTTTACAAGTCGCGGATTGCATTCATGATCGAGATCCTTGAACATTTCTCTGTTGCCGTAGCAAAGGAGAGGAACCGATCCTTCATGTACTTCTGCTCCCGGTTTGGAACCAAATCATATCCGGAACTCACTGGAAGCCGGGGGAAATCCTTGTCTCAGGAAAGAACGGCCAGGGGCACAAAGGTACATTCCGAAGGGTTCGTGCGGAAATATCCGGACGAAGATGAAATACCAAGATAACTACGAAGGCAGGGAATAATCGCCTGGCAGGGGAATCATGGGAGCCCGCAAACACCTCGCAAAAACAGGAGGGGATGTAAGGGAGGTGTTTGGTAAAAACCGGGCGGTATAGGGGAATCATCACGGTTCTTCCCGTGGCTTTGCCGAGTCCCGTCCGGGCCTGCCCCCGGGAAACGGCCGTGCCGGGAACCTGGAGCAGCTTTCGGGGTACAAGAGCTTATCATTCCCTGATTCGCATATACCTACAGGTGGTTTCTGATGCAGGTATCCATGAAACTGGAGATGAAGGACACTCCAGGGCAGCTGGTCGCGGCATTGAAGCCGATATCCGAAGTCGGCGGAAACATTATTGCGGTTATCCACCAGCGCGATGAAAAAACCAATGGGGATGTCCTTGCGGTACAGATCGTGCTCGAACTGCAGGAGCAAAAGCTCGGGGAGCTCCTCTCATTGATCAAGGGGCAGGGAGTAAATGTGGTCCGGATCGGAAAAGAACGGCTCCTCTACAAGCAGACCGTAATCATGATCGGCCATATCATGCATACCGATCTTGGAGATACCGTGGAAAGGATCGACTGCACCGGATACGCAGAGGTAACCGAACTTACACTTGTGATGCCTGCTATCAGCGAGCCATCATCGGCACGCCTGGTTATCCGGGCGGTGAACAGGGAGGATATGGAGCAGGCCCTTGGGATCCTGAGGGGTATCGCCAAAGAAAAGCAGCTTCTCATCATCGAACCTCTGGAGGAGACCGGATGAAATTAGCAATCCTCGGGATGGGAGCCGTCGGTCGTGGGATCCTTGAAGTACTCGATGGGAAGGAACTCGGCCTCACCGTCACCGGTCTTGCCGATTCAAAGAGCGGCCTGATGGACAGGGATGGGATTCATATCGAAGAAGTACTTGCGGCCAAGCGGGAACGGGGGTTCTGTGGCGATAAATACATTTCTGCGACTGATATCGTCGAACAGGCAGACTATGACGTGCTGGTTGAAGTCACCCCGACCGATGCCAGGACCGGAGAGCCTGCTACCGGTTTCATAAAGGCGGCCATCGGACGGGGAAAACACGTGGTGACTTCGAATAAGGGTCCCGTCGCCCTCCACCATGCAGTACTCCAGAGCATGGCCCGCAAACACGGAGTAGCCTTCAGGTACGAGGCCACTGTTGGCGGGGCAATTCCGATCATGCACACGCTCGAGCATGGCCTTGCCGGGAACCGGGTACTTGCCGTCTTTGGTATCCTGAATGGAACATGCAATTTCATCCTCACCAGGATGGCAGCCGAAAACCTCACCTACGACCAGGCCCTTCTTGAGGCGCGTGAGATGGGATACGCGGAGGCAGACCCAACTTACGATGTGAAAGGCATCGATGCAGCCATCAAGCTGGTCATCCTCTCCAATACGATCTGGAAACGGAATGTCAAGCTCGATGATGTCGGGATAACCGGGATCGATATGCTTACCACGGACGCCCTCCGTCTTGCCGAAGAGCAGCACTGTACCATCAGGCTCATTGCCGAAGCGGTCCCCGAGCGGGGTATCCTCAGGGTGGCACCCCGGGTTCTTCCCAAAAACCATCCTCTCGTGGTTGACGGGAGCCTCAATGCGATAACCCTTGAGACGGATATGGCAGGAGAGATAACCCTAATCGGGAAAGGGGCCGGGTCCCGGGAAACCGCGAGTGCCATTATCGGTGATGTGCTCTTCATCAGGGAAATGCATGTCCGGGGTCATTAAGCGGAGAAGAGAGTTTCTCCAGATGATGCGGTCGTTCACGCTTGAACATGGATACTTCACGATCACCGATATCCAGAATGCGGCAGGGGTGCCGCGTAGCACGGCACAGGACTGGATCATGCGGCTGGTCGACGAAGGCTGTGTTATCCAGCGGGAAAAGAAACAGGGCCGATCCCCGGCAAGGTATGCATCACTTTCAGCCCTTCCCCAGAGCACCTGTCAGAAAATCTTCACTACCGTGGATGGGGACCAGGTCCGGATTTACCACGAGTGCCTGAGTAGTGCATGCGCAGCCTATTGCGAGCATCACCATGCGCTTGCCGGGGATATCGTGCAGGAAATCCTCCGGGACGGAGCTCTGCTGCGGGAGAGTGCCCGCATGGGGAGATGCGAGATCACCATCGGACTTCACCCGTTTCCTGCCGTGGGGGTGGTCGGGGTTGAACGGGATGGGGATGACATCATCCAGCATATCAGGTGCATCGGAGGCCCGGCGTTTTCATTGACCGATATGATGTCCCGGGCTGATGGTGTCTGCGATGTGCAGGTCAGGCGGAGCGGAGGCGTGGTGGAAGGGGCAATCAGGACCCGTGTTCTCACCCACCTGATCATTGGTATAGATGATACCGACAGCAGGGAAGGCGGGGCAACATTTGCCCTTTCTCTTGCCCTCCTCCAGTTCCTGGGGGGGATAAAAGGAGTCATTCCCATCGATCACCATGTTGCCATGCTCAATCCTGACATCCGTGAAAAGACTGCAGGAAATTCATGCTCCTCGATCGAGCTTGCAGTCCCCCCCCATCTTGTCGATAAGGTGTCGGACCGGGCAATACTTTTTGTAGGGGATGAAGCCCTAACTCCGGAATGGGGGGTTGCCGTGAAGCGGGGGTTCCGCATCGACCCTGGATTTCGTGCATATGGAAGAAAGGCCCGGGAGGGGCGGATCGGTCCTGGTGAAGCGGCACTTGTTGCGAAACGCTTCGCCATCGACCTCCATGGTGGAAGAGGGACAACCGGTGCCCTTGCCGCAGTCGCCCTTGCCGGTTTACCAAACGAGATCCTTCTCGATCCGGAAAGAGAGATCCCCTCTTAAATTGGGAGAACCGGGTTGTTATTCCACCGTGCCGGGCACTGGAAAGAGGCAGAAAGCACCGGGGCACTCCTGATCTGGCGTGTGGCAAAGGTTAAACGATTCTTATGAGATCATTTTTCTGCATATGACTGTTGGAGAGGGCATGAAACGGACCATCAGCCCCGGGATGGTATCGCGGCTTTTAGTCCTTCAGCAGGGAGAGATTAACGAGTACCATATCTACAGGCACCTTGCCGCAGCTCAAAAAAACGTGCAAAACCGGGATGTCCTTCTAAAAATTGCAGATGAGGAACTTTCCCACTATAAAATTCTCAAACATTATTCCGGAAAAGATCTTGCGCCACAATGGCATCATGTATGGAAGTACTCGGTTGTTGCGAGGCTCTTTGGTCTCACGTTCGGGACAAAATTGATGGAGAAGCGGGAGAACAGGGCCATCGATACGTACCAGGAAATTGCCAAGGTTATCCCGGAAGTTGAACGGGTGCTGTCCCAGGAAGAGGAGCATGAGATGGCCCTCATCGGGATGCTCGATGAAAAGGCTCTCAGGTATGTCGGCTCCGTGGTGCTTGGCATAAACGATGCCCTTGTCGAGTTCACCGGAAGCCTGGCGGGATTCACTCTCGCCCTACAGGAGACAAGGATCGTTGCTGCCGCCGGACTGATCATGGGAATTGCCGCCGCACTCTCCATGGGGGCCTCGGAATACCTCTCCCAGAAGTCGGAGAAAACAGGAAACAACCCGATTACCGCAGCTATCTATACCGGAGTTGCCTACCTTGTAACGGTCTTCATCCTTATCCTGCCCTTCCTGGTGATGACCGGAGCCCTGGAAGCGTATGGCATAACGCTGGCAGCGGCCATCGCCATCATTGTACTCTTCACATTTTACACGGCAATAGCACAGGATCTTCCCTTCTGGCGCAGGTTCATCGAGATGGCGGCCATCAGTCTTGGTATAGCTGCAATTTCATTTGGCATCGGCATCCTGGTGAAGATCTTCCTGAACGTAGATATCTGAAGAGGTTTTGACCCGGCGTCAAAAGTAGAAGAAAAGAAACAACCCGATCCTCAATACAGCTACTGCCGGGAATGTCCGCCCGCAGCGTTCCCGGGAGCTGTTCCGGGCACTACCTGGCGTGACCCCACGTCTCCAGACCTGGAAAATGTGGGATGTCCCTACCGTGCAGGGACAAACCGTACCTTTGCTGCACCACAGATCGGACAGATCCAGTCTGCCGGGACGCTTTCAAACGGGATGCCGGGATCGATTCCGGCATCCCCTTTTTCGTGGTCGTAGATATGTCCGCAGATCGTGCACATCATCTCTTTCACAGTCTCACACTTCCTGTCATGAATGGGGGATAACCCCCTTCTCTGGACCTCAGATGCTCTTGAGCTGGTAAAGGGGTTTTCGCGCATCCCTGAAGTTGAACTTGGCCACGATGAGACCGCATTCCTTCAGGCGGTTCAGTGCGTTCCTGATGGTGCGTGGCGAGAATGAAACGCTTCCCACCATCTCGTTCAGGGTCCTCGGTTTGCCGTCCTCGAGGAGTGAGAATACGGCTTTCGCGGAGGACGGGAGTTGTTCAACGGTTCCTTCTTTCCTGATACTGGTCAATTCTGTCATGGTTCTCACCTCATATGTTTGTGTTCTGAAGGCTCCTGCCGGCACGGGTAAGGCCGCAAGGCAGGGGTGCGGCACCCGTGTGTCGTTTACAAGTTCTATGGTATACGAACATTCTATTGTATACGAACCAAACGTATATATAGCTTTTGTTCACCAAGAATAGTACGTGAAAGAGCCCTCCCTGCCAGACTCCCGTTTCGAGTATACGGAACGCCCATCTTACATCGGCCTGTATGCCTCAGACCAGGGTATCCGTGCCATCGACAGCCCGGCCAAGGTCAGGATACTCGATATGCTGGCCCGGCAGGCCATGGCATTCGAAGACCTGGTGGAGGGATCGGGGCGGGCAAAATCTACGATCTCGGTCCATCTGAAGGACCTGGCAGAATCGGGAATCATCAGCGCGAAATCTGATCCCTCTGACGGGAGAAAGAAGATCTTTTATTTGAATGCCCTGTACCTTGCCGGGGCGGATTCATCGGGAAGAGGAGTGTTCGATCTCGATAAGTATATTCCCGGAACATTTACCTGCAACGGAGACCCTGGAGCGATGTTCAGGTTCCTCCTCACCACGATCCGCCTTACACTCTTAAACCAGGGGATAATGATAGACCCGGTACTGAAGATGGCAGGCCTTAAGGCAGGGAAAGCCCTTTATCCCTGTGTCGATGCACCAGGGATAAGTTCGATGGTGAAGAATATCAGCCGGATATGGAAAGATAATTGTCTTGGGAATGTTGAGCTGGAACGCACCGATCCGCTGACGCTGTGCATTACCGATTGCTTCGAGTGCGTAGACCTCCCTGTCTCAGGAAGGCCCGCCTGTGCGTTTGAATCAGGGATACTCACATCCATCTTCTCATCGTTTTATTCCAGGAGGATGACTGCCATTGAGACCCACTGCTACGCGATGGGAAGCAACCTGTGCCGGTTTGTGGTGCTCGGGGAGGAATCCCCCGGGATTTAATTGCCGTCATTGAAGGTCTCACAGCATGTGCCGGGGGGAGAGGAGCCATGACAGGGAACCCGAAACCGGGGCGCAAGAAAACTGACTGATCCTGGCCAGACCTCCTTTTTTCAACTTGATATCCGCAACACCCATACCTCCGGTAATAATTCCTCCGATGCACTCTGAAAGGGAGGGTTCGTGCCCGACAATGAGGAGCGCAGAGAGATCGGTGCATAGGGCGATCCGGTCCATCAGTCCGGAGAAGTCCATGCCCGGTGAAAGTTCCTCCCAAATCTCAGCTCTTTTAGAGTAACAGTAAACGCCGGCAACGATCTCCGCGGTTTCAACAGCACGTTTCAGGGGGCTTGTGGCAATCAGGTCAAAACGGCACCGGTTCCGGAGCATCCAGGATGCTTCCTGCTGCATCTCATCCCGCCCCTGTAGGGTAAGGCGTCGATCCGCGTCAGATTTCCCGGAGGAAGAGGTAACTTCTGCCTTACCATGCCGAAGAATATACAGCTCCATGAACATGAGACGACACCTGAGATTATCAGTATACCTCATGTTATCACCAGGAGCGGGGTGAAGAAGGGGGTCTTATTCCGCTGAAGGTTCATCCCTGCGATACCACTATGTACTGGTATAGTGAGCAGTCAACCAGAGAACAGTCATGTACAAGAAAAAAATCCTGGTGGCAGGAATCGCCGGGGGTCTCCTCCTCATGGTGGTTATCCTGGCAGCAGGTGCTGCCGCAGCAGCGATTCTGCCATACAACATATATGATATACCGGGTATGCGACCGGCAACCGATCCGGTGTCGCTCTATATTTTTTCTACCCCTTTGTCCTTGCTTTGGCAGGGGCAATACTATATGCAGCGATATCCCCGGCCCTTTCCGGAGGTATTGCCCTGAGAGGTGTGACCTTTGGGCTTCTCCTCTTCATGATCTCAACTGTTCCGAGCCTGTTTGTAATCTGTAGCTCCATGAATTATCCTGTCGGATTCTACATCTCGAATATCCTGGCAGGGCTCATCGGATTTCCTCTCTTCGGCATGCTCTGCGCCAGTATCTGGAGAAACGGAGGGATCATTGCATTGAAGAGGGAAGCAGATCGGATTTAAGGTGCAGCATGGTGAGAGATCACTTTCTCCCTGCAGTCACCTGATTTTTATCATCCAGGATCTATAATTTCTTATAACCATGGCCCTCGGGAAAGGAGCATATTTACGAAGCATCACATCGTCACATCTACTCCCGTCCATCCATGTGGGGACAGAACTCGAGGGAAGCTCTCCCCCGTCCGTCTTTATAGGATCCTGGAACTACCCGAAGGTGTATGCCGGTCCGATGATCGCACCGCTCCATGGGGATACAAGGATACTGGATATGCCCGAGTCCTGGATACCGGAACGACGTTCCCAGGAGGAGATCATATCCTACCGGATGAGCCTGGTCCGGGGCAAGCTCATGCAGGATGTCTGCGAACTCGACTCCAGGTTTGCCGGGCAGCTGCGGGAGATCGCCCTCTCGGCAGGATCGATTGAGAGCGAGGCCAGCTTCGAGCAGGTTCCGAGAGGTTTTTCCATCTCTGAAGAACAGACTTCATTTGGCCCGAGCGCAGGCATTGAACGGCTGGAAATCGAATCCCGTGCATGGGACCCGAAGCTTGAGAAGATATACTACGATACCGATCTTCCTGCCGCTTCGGCAATCGCATCACTCCATGCCAATGGCGTTCCGTTTACCTCGATCCAGAAGGCACTCTCGGTAGGGGCGCTCGGCAGGGAAGCATCACGGAAAATGGTCCCGACCAGGTGGGCGATTACGGCCTGCGATACGACCCTGGGGGATCGTCTCCTCAGGGATATCAGGCAGCACCAAGTGATCGATACCGTCATGGTACACAGGTTTTCGAGTCTCCATAACCACTACGCGGTGATCCTTCTCCCGACTCCCTGGCAGTACGAATGGATGGAGGCCTTTCTGCATGTTACAGGGACCGAAGAACTGATCTTTTCCGATTTCGAACAAAACAGGGGAAAACGAGGGTATTCATCGGTAGGGGGGTGCTTCTACTCGTGCAGGATGGCCCTCCTAGAAGCCCTCTCACGCGAACAAAAACAGGCGGGAGCGATCGTCCTTCGGGAAGCACGAAAAGGATACATCCCGATGGGAGTCTTCAATGTCCGTGAGAATGTCCGAAACGCTATGTTACAACCCCCAGATCACTTCGAGGATCTGACCAGCGCCCTGAATTCGGTGGGATCAGGATTCCAGCTGCCCGTGTCCCGGTTTGTTGATGAGAGCTCGCTCCTTTCGGACTGCCTGCGCATGAAGCAGTCACGGCTCCCGGACTTCGTCAGGTAAAGAACTATAAAGTATCCGGGAAAGAGCCAGTTGTCATTCGATTATGCTCATCTTTCCGCCCCGAAATCGACCACGGCCGTTCTTCAGCAGGAATGCGAGGGAAGGGATTCGAACCCCTGAACTCCTGCGAGACTGGACCCTAAATCCAGCGCCTTTGACCTGGCTCGGCAACCCTCGCAATGGTTAAGAACTTTCATTTCTGGAAATTTCTGCTTTTCCATTCCCGTGATCCGGGTTCCTGGTGATGGACCCGGAGATACCGGGAATAAAGATTGGTGCCTGGATTTTCACCGGGCATGAAATATCGCGTCGCTGGTAAGGATTACGTTGTTTTCGCACCACTTTATTATTTTGCGTAGTATATTCTCATCATTCAGGGCATTGATCAGCGAATACACGGAGCTTCGTGGATGAACAGTTTTGAGTGTCGCAAAATTATTATTTTGCGCAAAGATTATAAACATGGAAATATAACAGAAAATTGCCATATATGATGGCCTGGAAAGCTGAGCAGTACCGGGTTCCCAAACCTTGTCTCCAGCACCAGCAAGGTATGGTATCCGCACATCCCCGAATACCTGGATAGGATATGGTAAGCAGGAATATCACGTGCCACACTGGGCAAAAGAACGATCGCGGCTGGTCGCCACCTTACAGCTGGCGGTTATTCCAAGGTGATAATTCCCTCCTACGAGTGAACCTGCTTACCTGGTTATATTACGGAGATGTCCGCGATGCCTTGAAATTACCCGGTAACAGGTCGTTATTGGATCATATATGGTAAACCCTTTTCTGCTTTTTAATGGAAAGCGGAAGGGTGAAGGGATGAATACGACGCCGAATCTGCAGGGCGTTGTACCATTCAGTGGTATATTTGACCTCCTAAACCCCTTCACTTTTCAAAAACCGCCTGGCACAGGAGGCACATGGGAATTCGTATCCTGAACCGGTGTCCTCAGTAAATCCGGCAGAATGGTTGCCAACGGGCCTCAAGAGAATCCTGATATTCTATGCATGTACAGGTTTTAGTGCATGAAGCGCCTTGGGCATCTGGCAATCATTGCCCACGATATGGGACTCATCTTTGAGTTCCTGGCGCTAATTACCCTAGTCCCATTTCTTGTTCTCCTGGTCTTCCAGGAATGGGACATGATCATTCCCATGGGATCGGTTCCCATGGTCTTTGTCATCCTCGGTTTTCTCATCTCCAAAGTCCCCGGAAAGGCGACCACTCCCTCCCTGTCCGTTGCCCTGGTCGCAGTCTCCCTGACCTGGCTTGCGATTGCCGTGGTCGGAGCTCTCCCCTTCATCATTGCCCTCAAAATTTCATGGACAGATGCAATTTTTGAGGCAATGTCAGGATGGACGGGGACCGGGTTTACGGTCATGAAGTCTCTTGACACCATGCCCCGGACACTGATATTCTGGCGTTCATTCATGCAGTGGATTGGGGGTATGGGAGTCATTGCATTCGGGATTGCCATGCTCTCCCATTCGGGGCTTTCCCAGAGCCGGCTCTATCGGTCAGAGGGTCGGTCGGAGGCCCTGATGCCAAGCGTTGTATCAACCGGGAGAAGAATGTGGACAATCTACTTTTTTCTCACCGTCATGTTCACCGGCCTGGTCCTCTTTTCCGGGATTCCAGTCTGGGATGCCATGAACCTGGTCATGGTCTCGATTGCCACCGGAGGTTTCGCACTCCACGATGCAGGCATGTTCTACTATAACAACGAACTGCTGGAAATCCTCCTGATTCCTGCCATGCTGGCCGGAGCCCTGCCCTTCAAAGTCTATTTCCTCATTTACAGGGGAAAGTTCCGGGCATTCTTCCGCGACCCGGTGGTGCGGCTCATCATCGCCCTCTCCATAACAGGATCAGTGGTAGTTGCCATCAACCTGTATCTTTTCAATAATATCGCCCTTGATGATGCATTCCGGCAGGGTTTTTTCTGCACCATCTCAGGATACACCTGTACCGGGCTCCAGGACTCGACCCTTCAGTGGCTCCCCCTTCCACTCATCGTCATCACCCTGTTGATGATGATCGGAGGTGCAGCTGGAAGCACATCAGGAGGGATTAAAACAAACAGGGTCATTCTTGGTTACGAAGGGCTCGTCTGGTGGTTCAGGAGACTATTCGTCCGGGGAAGCGTCATCATCCCGTTCAGGCACGAAGGACGTAACATACCTTCGCGTATTTCTGAAGTCGATCTTTCGAAAAACATGCTCGTCATTTTCCTTTACGTGATAATGATCTTTATCGCAACTCTCCTCGCTCTCCACCTCGCTCCAACCACGTTTGAAGTCCACCAGGTTGTTTTCGAGCTGGTCTCTGCAGCAAGCAACGTAGGTCTGGGGCTCGGCTATCTCACACCTGCCAGCCCCGGTGCGATCAAGTGGCTCTTTGTTTTCGTGATGTGGATCGGCAGGCTTGAGATCGTCCCTGTGCTCATCCTTGCCATGGGAATTGTCCGGGGCTTCGAGTCGAAATAGATATGATTATCCGGCCTGCAGGGAGCGAATGCTGATATTTATTGCAGGTTAATTCTTCAGTGAATGAAGCGCCTCGGGCACCTGGCGATCATCGCCCACGATATGGGGGTCATCTTTGGGTTCCTCGCGCTGATCACCCTTGTCCCCCTCATCGTCGCCCTGGTATTCCGGGAATGGGAAATGATAATCCCCATGGGATCGGTCCCCGTGATCTTTCTGTCTTTTGGGTTTCTCATTTCAAAGGTGCCGAAAAAGGCATACCCCCCCTCACTTTCCGTTGCACTCGTTGCGGTGGCTCTCACCTGGTTCCTCGTTGCCCTTGTCGGGGCTGTCCCCTTCACCCTCGCCCTCAATATTCCCTGGACCGATGGGATATTTGAGTCCATGTCAGGCTGGACGGACACGGGTATAACCGTGATGACCTCGCTTGACAAGATGCCAAAAACCCTCATCTTCTGGCGGTCATTCACGCAGTGGCTGGGCGGTATAGGGGTGATCGCTTTCGGAATCGCCATGCTGTCCCGCTCTGGTTTGTCACAATCCCAACTCTACCGGTCAGAAGGGCGGTCTGAAGAACTCATGCCAAACGTTGTTTCGACAGGCAGGAGGATATGGGTAATCTATGTCGTCCTGACACTGCTCTCCATCGGTTTAATCCTCTTTTCAGGTGTCGCGCTCTGGGATGCCGTGAACCTGGCAATGGTTTCCATATCCACGGGAGGGTTCTCTCCTCACGATGGCGGGATGGGCTACTATGACAATATCATACTCGATTTCCTGTTGATCCCGGTGATGATTGCAGGTGCGCTTCCCTTCAAGGTGTATTTTATCACGTCGCGGGAACGATTCAGGAAGCTCTTCAAAAACCCGGTACTCCGGCTGATTCTTGCCCTGACCCTTGTTGCCTCATCAATCGTGATCCTCAACCTGTATCTGTTCAATCATTACACACTGGTCGATGCTGCGAGGTTTGGAGGGTTTTCCACCGTTTCAGGATTAACAAGTACAGGACTCCAGAACTCATCGTTCCAATGGGTTCCGCTCCCCATCATAATCATCATGCTCCTGATGCTGATAGGAGGATCTTCGGGAAGTACGTCGGGTGGCATAAAAGTTGACCGTATTCTACTGGGATACGAAGGTTTGATCTGGTGGTTCAAACGCCTGTTCGTCCGGGGGAGCGTGATGATCCCCTTCAAACACGAAGGGAGGAATATCCCGGTCAGAATTTCAGAGCTCGAACTTTCGAAGAACATGCTGATCATCCTCCTCTACCTCTTGACTGTATTTATCGCGGTCATCCTGGCACTCCACCTTGCACCGACACAGCTGGAGATACATGAAGTAACTTTTGAAGTCATCTCTGCGGTGGGGAACAATGGCATGGGATACGGGTATGTAACTGCTGCAAGCCCAATGTCCGTCAAGTGGCTCTTCATCTTCGTGATGTGGATTGGCAGGCTCGAGATAATCCCTGTCCTCATCCTGGTGATGGGGCTGATCCGGGGTTTTGAGCCGAAGTAACGGGATTCGTTCATATCCCCTCAATGTTAAACCCATTGAATATTTCCGAATCATTGAATTAAACCTCATTACGAGGTCTTTTGATACTATCACAATCTTATTCAGCTTATACCCCCAGTTCGTTTTAAGCAATGATCGTCGACCTGATGACGCTGTCCCGAATCGGTGTGGCCGCTATCGTCTGCTGGATCAATTTCGTCCTTATTGACCAGATCTTCAAACTGCCGGAGAAGGGAGGCGTAAGCGGAGCATCGGCCATCGCGAGGGAGATCGAACGGGGTAACGGATCGCTTCACGGCGGATATATGATGGGAAATATCGTCTCATCGCCTGATGCTTCAGCAGGGACCCTCCTCGCATCCTGCGGAGTATATGCGGCCGGGATTCCCGGGGGCCTTTTTGCTGCGGTGCTTGTGTATATCGGGAACCGTATTTGCTACGATCCCGGTTATGCAGGAACCACAGGATGTATAAGTGCCACATTTATTGTCTATGGATTTACCCGGATCGGGTTTGCCGCCTCGGATTTCATTGCCGGAATGGTTATTGCCATCCTCACCATCCAGGGGATATCGTACATCCATGCAAGCAGGCTTCTTGCGAGGATCTGGGAGGTGAGATCGAGATGAACGGGCAGGAGGCGGCACTTCTCGTCTGCGGGGTTATTGCGATTTATGCGGCGATCCGGGTAATCCTTGAAAAAAATACGATGCGAAAATTGCCATTCCTGAATGTTGTTTCCTTTGCCATATCCGGATCGATCGTCCTCATTACTCCTCACCCCCTGGCAATTCTCGCTGCTGCAGCGTATTTTGTTGGCTCAACGTTTGAATCGAATGCCATTGCGAGTACCTGGGCGGGAGGGCCAAAGAATGAATGAGATTTTCGCGGTAATCTACGGGGGGCTGATCGTCCTTGGCGCTCTTGCCACCATGGTCTCCAGGGACCCTTTTAATAAATTAATTTCACTCGGCCTCCTCGTCGCCGGGGTTATGCCCTTCCTTTCAGACCGGGGGCTGCTCGATGTCCTCGCCGCAACGGCACTTATTGCACCCCTTTCCACCATTTTCGTTCTCATGGCATTGGGGAGGGATGCCCGTGAGCCCTGAATTCGTCATCGGCCTCGTCATTATTCTCATCGGCACAGTGGCCTCGGCATTCCCCCGCCCCAAGAAGTATCTCGTGCAATTGATCAACCTTGAAATACCTGCCTGGGGGCTCCTGCTGGTGATGCTGTCCTATGACGAAGCCCTTGCGCTCCTCACCTTCGGGGGGGTCACTGCACTGTCCACTTTTATCTATGTACGGGTCATCCAGAAGAAGGAGGCAGCGGCATGATCCAGAAAATATCCCGGATTATTTCCAATTACGAAGTGATCATGCCGCTCTTTGCCGGTGCGGTCACCGTCCTCTTCATCATCGCCATCCTCTCCCTTCCACTTCCGTACCATGAAGACCAGCTGTATACAAAGACGATTAACCGATCGAGCACTCTCAATCCGTATGACAGGGGTGGGCTGCCGTTCACCGATGTGGTTATCAAAGCCCAGTATCCTGAGAATTCTCCTACCGCAGGGTATGTCACCACCTACCTGACACCGCTATCGTGGTTCATTGCCAACAGCACACTCCATGCCGGGACCACCATTGTCGCCCATCCAGGGGGCATTCTCGATGAAATTCTTTACAATACCCGCGGGCTGGACACGGTGGTGGAGCCAACGATTCTCTTCATCGCTTTTGCGATTGCATCGTATCTTTTCAGGAAGGGATGAAGGATGTGGCAACAGTACTCGCTTGGACTCCTCCTTGTGCTGGTCGCCGGGGTCATTGCGTTCTTTGCCCTCGTCCTTGAAAAGGACGATCTCCACCGCCTCCTCCTCATCGACCTCGTGGAAATCGCTTCGCTGGGAATCATCGCCCTCCTCGGGACAGATCTGGCCGAAGCCCTGATCCTCCCCGGACTGGTGGTCGGCATCGCAGAACTCCTCGCCCTTTCCCAGATCTACGTCATGAAAGAGGGGATAAAGGATTGCGTGGTGAAAGGACTGGACATCGAGGTGATTCAGGCCGATGCCCCTCTTATCATATCGATCCTCCTCATCATCTACGGGATAATCCTTTCAGGTTTTACCGGTGGAGGAATAGCGGGCCTCGGCGCAGTATTCTATATCATGTCCCGCGGGCACCGGGAAAAGTTCGAGCTGCTGGAGATTGCCGCCGGTATTTCATGGGCAGTCTGGATTCTCGCATTTTTCATCTTCATGTCCTTCCCGGAGTACTGGCTCACTGCGTTATTCATGGCCGCTGTAGGGATCCTGCTGAAAGTAGCAGCAAAAATGGCCCTTGTCGGGACGATGTGGGGGGATAACCCATTATGAACATTGCAGGCGAGCCATTCCTGGTTCTCGAATTCGCGGATGAACTGGTGTACCTCACTCCCTATACCACCACCCTGCTCCTGTTTGCCCTGGCCTTCACCATCTTTGCCATCATCAGTCGCCCGGAACGGCAGGTGGACATCGTTTTCGGGGGTGATGCTTTCTATGCAAAGAAAACATCCCTCTCCGAAATGAGGTTCCGGAGGTTCATGGCCATCGCCTGCGGGCTTGCGTCCATGGGTGCGGTGGTGACGGGCGACATTTTCAATTTCACGCTCTTCATCTCCCTTGTCGGAATCTGCAATGTTGGAATTGTCGCCGCGGTGAAGATACGGCATGTACAGGAGGCGGCGTTTCAGTACGGGATTGTGGCACTGTCAGCAACCGTCCCCCTGTTCGGAGCGGCAGCACTGACCGCGGCTACCACGGGCACCCTTTCGATGATCGAACTGGGGAAAGCGACTACCGCCGCTGTCTCTCCAGTCATCAAAGCATTGCTGGTACTAGGCGTCATGGGGGAGGGGATGGCTCCGTTCTACGCTGCAAAAGCTGAAATGTTCAGGGCGCCTGGCGCGCCGTACGTGATCATGTGCTCGCTCTCATCCCTCCTCATTTTCCTGAGGGTGATCGAGGTAGTCCTGGTGATATGATGCTGTCGAAAAGCCGGTTTGGTCTGTTGGCATTTGCATCGGGGTTTCTGATAGTGATAGGTTTCTTCCTTGAGTGGGGAGATTACCTGCCCTTCTGGGCATATGCAGCATTGCTCGTCTGTTGTTTCCCGGTCTTCACCCTCTCTCTTGGTCTCTGGTGGATGGCAAGGGAACACGAGGAGGATATTCCATTCGTGGGGTACTGACATGATCGAATATGTCCTGTTTGCAGTGTTCTTTGGCCTGCTGCTCCTAGGCATTCATCGAAAGACAATAGCCCGTATCCAGCGGCGCCCCGGTCCGCCGGTCTGGCAGGAAATCCTTCACATGCTCAAGTTTTCCTTCAAGAGTACCTGGATCCCTGCAACGGCAAGCGGGACACTCTTTGTGGGCATTGTCCTGCTGGCCATCGGTATCTGGACCGCCGCCCTCTTTGTAGTCCTCACCGGGGGAAGTCTCCTGATCATCTTTGGTATATACATGCTTCATAAGATCGTCGAGCATGGGTTCGGACTCTCATCGGGCTCACCCTATGGCAAGTTCGGGGGTGTCAGGTCGGTCATTTCTGCTGCTTCGGAAATACCGCTCTTTGTTACGGTCGCAGTGATTGCTCTCTTCACGGAATCCTTCTCCCTGGCAGACATCACGGCCTACCAGGAAGTTCATGGTCCCCTCCTTTTCCTGGTTCCCCTCCCAGCACTCGCGATGTACATTGTTATTCTCTCAAAAATGCCATCCAGCCCGTTTTCCATTGTAGAGAGCAAAGAGATTGTATCCGGGTACAAGACTGAGCATTTCGGTGTATGGCGTGCAGGCCTGGAGGTGACCAACGGATTGAAGACCTATGTCCTGCTCTTCACGTTCCTCGCCGTATTCATCGGCAGCCTGCCCCTCTGGTGGATTCTCATCGGCATGGTTCTCATCATTCTCTCCCTGTCGTTTGTCTGTGCGTTGTGCCCGATGCTTTCGCCGTTTGATACGGTGACCGTCCAGATACTGATCACGGCGATCATGGTCGTTTATGCAGGGATCCTGTGGGTGGTTGCATGATCCGGGAGGTTATTCTTGGGGCGGGGGCTATCTACCTTGCAGTTTTGTTCATCCAGCTTGTCCAGCGGCCGTCAACCGCCCTGGGCGTTCTTGTTGCAGGCAGTATCCTTGCGCTTGCAACTGGGCTCTACTGGTATGACAATGAACATCACATCCACAAATGGGAGACGTTTGCCCTTTGGGCTGTCGTCCTCCTGTTCGTAATCTACGGGACACTCAAATATACGGGTGTGCTGCCATGAGCGGATATCTGTACGAAAAGGATCTGACTTCCATGAAATACGATATCCTCACCAGCACCCGCCATGACCGGATGGTGCGCGAGATTGCAGCCGATATCGGCATCCCCCAGATCAAGCTCCGGCGATATATCATGGAACGGTTCGATATGCTGCTGATGGAGAACCTGCCAGCACGGTACGAAGAGGGAAAACGGCAGATGGCCTATGCATCAGAAACGGAGCGCGACCTGCGGGCCCACCTGTACTCGCGGGCCATCCCGCTCGTTACCGAGGATGAAATGGACCGTATTGTCACCCGCGTAAAAGAGTTGATGGAGAGTGGAATGCCAAGGGAGGAAGCGGTCCTGGCCGGAAAAAACCTGTTCAGGGGGTCTATCCTGAAATGAGCCTGCTCCAGAGGGTCAAAAATTTCGTCCGTTCACGATCAATCCATGTTGCCTATGTCGATGTCGGTTCGTGCAACGGGTGTGATATCGAGGTGCTCGCCTGTCTCTCCCCCAGGTATGACATCGAACAGTACGGGATATACGTCCACAACAACCCCCGTGAGGCCGACATACTCCTGGTAATTGGGGCATTCACGCCGGGCTGGGAGGACAAGCTCCGGAGCGTATGGGACAAGATCCCTGAGCCCAAAGCGGCGATTGCCATCGGTAACTGCCCGATTTCCGGGTGCCTGTATAACCGACCCCACACGCTCATCGATCCTCCGGTGGCCAAACATATCCCCATCGCCGCCCAGGTACCCGGATGCCCCCCCCGGCCAACGGAAATCCTCTCCGCGGTGCTTGCTGTCGCTCCGGTCGTGTTCAAGGACTTCGAGGTGAAGAAGCGATGAAACGGACTGTGGATGTCTCGATTCCTGTCGGACCCATACATCCCTGCTGGAAAGAGCCGGCCCGGGTGAAATGCGAGACGAAGGGGGAGTTCGTCCTCTCGGCCGAGGTGGAACTCGGATACATGAAGAAGGGGATCGAACGGATCATGCGGGGCCGGCCCTGGCAGGAAGTGATGTTCCTTGCCGAACGGGTATGCGGGATCTGCTCGGTCATCCATAACATGGTCTTCATCGAGGCGCTCGAAGGCATCAGCAGCATCCCGGTCCCCGAACGCGCCGCTTTGCTCCGGGTAATTGTCAACGAACTTGACCGGATGCAGAGCCATATCCTTGCCAATTTCTCGTACTGCTATACCATCGAGCATGAGACGCTCGCCATGTACCTGCTTGATGTACGGGAGAAGGTGATGGACGAGCTTGAGCGGATTACCGGAGCCCGGGTGACCTGTGCATATATCGTCCCGGGAGGGGTCAGGTTCGATCTCAGGCATGAGGACGCACTTCGCCTGCGGGCAAACCTTGCCGCAATCGAAGATGAGATCATCCGTTACACGGGGATGTTTGAGAACGGGCCGATGATTGCCTTGCGAAGCAAAAGAATCGGAATCCTGACAAAGGAGGATGCCCGTGAAGCATGTGCCGTTGGGCCCACCGCACGGGCAAGCGGGATGCCTGAATCCGATCGGCGGCTGTACCATCCGACATACCAGAAGCTCGGTTTTGTCCCGGTCTCCCGTGAAGAGGGAGATAACTTTGCCCGGATCATGATGAGGTTCCAGGAGATCCTCCAGAGCATCGCCCTGATCCGCAGATGCCTCGACACGTTGCCGGAGGGACCCGTCCGCGGCGGTGGAATCCCTGGTGCGGGTGAGATAGCCTACTCCGGTGAAGCCCCCCGCGGGGAACTTTCCTATTTCATCAGAACCGATGCCGCAGGCAGGATCGTTGATATCGCCATCCAGACCCCGTCTATCATGAATATAGAAGCATGCTGTCACTATATGCTCAAGGGGGTGGCATCGCTCGCGGATGTCCCGTCAACATTTGTCTCATCTGACCCCTGCATAGCCTGCACGGAGCGGTGATATGGCGCTTTCGCTCAAATATTACCTGAAAGAAATTTTCCGGATCGAATGGTTGAAGAAGTTCCTGTTTGCCAGGACCGCACCACTGGGCACTCCTACATACTTCAGGAACTTTCCCGAGCTGACCGGGAAGACCTGCACCCACGCCCTCTTCTGCATGATGGCCTGTCCTGCCCCCGGGGCGATCGAGGTGATAAAGACCCCGGAAGGGTGGCAGCCGAGAATCCACATCGGCCACTGCATCAGGTGCGGTCTTTGTGTCGAGGCCTGCCCGAACGGGGTGCTCTCCAGCGGACGAATTCTTGAGAGCATGTTCTACGACAACACCGCGCTCTCGTTCTCATTCCGGATCGATGTGGATACGGACAAGTGTATGGGGTGTGGTAACTGCGCTGTCGCCTGCCCGGTGAACAAGCTGATCGATGCCCAGATGTCGTTTGGCGGCAGGGCATCCACCGATGAACTTCTGCTCATGGTCAGCGCAGGGAAATGCCGTGCAGTTCACGTTGAGAAATGTACAGGCTGCAAGACCTGCGAAGATAACTGTCCGAACAAGGCAATTTCGGTTACCCGTCTCCTGGAAGCGATACATTGTCCAGAGGAGGATCTATGAGGGTTATCCTGAATACAGGAAGGACCATCAGGCAGGGTTCATATGTGGAGCGGAAGACTTCTGCCGATTATATGGAAGAGGCGGCTTCCCTGAACATGAACAGGATGGATATGTTCGAGCTTGCAGTCGAAGACGGAAACCATATCCGGGTCCGAAGCGACCATGGCGAGGTGGTCATGAAAGCACGGGCCGTGGAAGGACTGATAAGGGGACAGGTCTTTGTCTGCCTCGGACCTTATGCCAACCACCTGGTCGGCCCCGAGACCCATGGTACCGGGATGCCGGATTTCAAGACCACACAGGTGACTCTCGAGCCCACGACCGATCCGGTCCCGACAATCCGGGAGCTGATGGAACGATGTGGAGGGGTTGGTTATGAAGATTGAAGACGTGGTCTGTACCTTCTGCGGGTGCCTCTGCGATGACCTCGTGGTGGAGGTGGAGAACAACCGGGTTTGCAGCGTGGAGAACGGTTGCACGCTTGCAAACGAAAAGTTCATGAGAGACCACCGGTTGAAGAATCCGATCAGGAGGGACGGTAATGGATGGAAAGCGGTCTCGTATGATGAAGCCATCCGGGAAACCGCAGAAATCCTGCTCGATGCCGACCGCCCCCTCCTCTATGGATGGAGCGGGACTCACGGGGAGGCCCAGAGTGTCGGCGTCCACCTCGCCGAGCTTATCGGCGGGGTGATCGATAATACCTCCACCGTATGTCATGGGCCATCCATCATGGCTATCCAGGAAGTGGGCCATCCGGGTTGCACACTCGGACAGGTCAAGAACCGGGCCGATGTCATCGTGTACTGGGGTGCAAACCCCATCGACGCACACCCGAGACATATGAGCCGCTATACCACCTATGCTGACGGCTTCTTTATAGAGAATGCTTTCCGGGACCGGAAGGTCATCGTGGCGGATGTCCGGCAGACCGAATCATCGGCCATCGCAGATGAGTTCCTTAAGATTGACAGGGGCGGCGATTATGCTGCCCTCTCGGCCCTGCGGGCCATAGTCCGGGGGAAGGGTGACCTGATCCCTTCCAGGGTTGCAGGGGTGACGCGGGAACAGCTCTTCAGGGTTGCCGAGATCTGCATGAAAGCAAAGTTCGGAGCGATATTTTTCGGCCTCGGCCTGACCATGTCGCCGGGGAAATATAAGAATATCCGGAACGCAATCGAGCTTACCCAGGAACTCAACCGGCATACCAAGTTCACAATTTCTCCAATGCGGGGGCACTGGAATGTCTATGGTTCAAACGAGGTGTTCACCTGGATTACCGGGTATCCATATGCCATCGATTTCGCCCGGGGTATTGCTTTCTACAACCCGGGTGAGACGACCAGCGTGGACATCCTGATGCGGGGCGAGTGCGATGCATGCCTCGTGGTGGCAAGCGATCCGGGTGCTCATTTTCCACGTGCATGCGCAGAACACCTCGCCCGCATCCCGACCGTGCAGATCGACCCGCACGTCAACGCGACTACCCACCTTGCCACGCTCCAGATCCCGGTTGCAGTCACGGGTATCGATGCCGAGGGGACCGCCTACCGGATGGACGGAGTTCCGATCCGGGCACGAAAACTCTTCACGGGCTCCTACCCAAACGACCAGGAGATACTGGAGAAGATCTTTGCAAGGGTGAAGGAGGCGAAGCGATCATGACCGATCTTCTGGTGAAAAACGCTTATGTCATCGATCCACTCTCGGGAATCCGGGGAGAGATCATGGATATTGCCATCCGGGACGGGAAGATCGTGGAAGACACCGGCAGCGGGGCACCAGTCATCGATGCCGGGGGCTGCCTGACGTTCCCAGGAGGAATCGACTCCCACTCCCATGTCTGCGGGACCAAAGTGAACTTTGGCCGGTACATGAGCCCCGAGGACATGCGGGCAGGGAGGACGGCGCGCAAAGGTGTCATGCGCGTGACGTCAGGATACAGTGTGCCGACCACCTTTGGCAACTCCTATCGCTACAGCACGATGGGTTATACCACGGTACTCGAGGGTGCGATGGCGCCCCTGGAGGCCCGGCATACCCACGAAGAGTTTACGGCAACCCCGCACCAGGACATGCTGGCAAATACCCTCTTTGACGGCAACTGGGCTATCATGGAGGCTGTACGGGATAAGGACGTGAAACGTGCCGCGGCCATCGTCGCATGGACGCTTGATGCGGTAAAGGGGTTTGCCATCAAGCTGACCAACCCCGGGGGAACAGAGGCCTGGGGTTGGGGGAAGGATGTGCACAGCGTTCGTGATGAAGTACCCTATTTCGGGGTCACCCCCGCCGAGATCATAGAGACCATGATCAGGGCAAACGAACTCCTCAACCTGCCCCATTCGGTCCATATCCACTGCAACAACCTCGGTGTTCCGGGCAATTACCAGACAACCCTTGATACCATCGATCTCGCTCCGGACCTTAACCGCAACCGGCAAAGCCTGTACCTGACGCATGTCCAGTTCCATTCGTATGGTGGTTCAACGTGGCGTGATATCTCTTCGAAATCCGAAGACATCGCCCGGGCGGTGAATTCCAGGCCGCAGGTAGCAATCGACATGGGCCAGATCATGTTCGGCCGGACCACGACAATGACGGCAGATGGTCCGATGGAATGGAAGCTCTACATGCTCCATCATAACAAATGGAGCAACCATGACGTGGAGCTGGAGACCGGGTCAGGAATAATCCCGGTATATTACGGGAGAAAGAGCCTGGTAAACTGCGTCATGTGGGCTATCGGGCTTGAACTCGCCCTCCTGATCAACGATCCATGGCAGTGTATGCTTGCCACCGATAACCCGAACGGAGCTCCGTTCGTAAAATACCCCGAAATCATCGCCCTCCTGATGAGCAGCAGGTACCGCGACATCGAACGGTCTGCTATCGATCCACGGACCGAGCACTACGTCCCCCTCTTTGCCATCGACCGGGAGCTGGACTGGTATGATATTGCGGTGATGACCCGGGCAGCCCAGGCAAAAGCCCTTGGCATAGAGAGAATCGGAAAAGGCCACCTTGCGGAGGGGGCCGAGGCAGATATCGCGATTTACCCCCTGAAACCGGATGAACTCGATCCTGCCGCTGATTACCAGCAGGTGATGGCAGGCTTTGCCAAGACACGGTATACCATCAAGCGGGGACGCGTTGTGGCCCGAAACGGCGAGGTGGTCGTTGAGGGGGCAAACAGCACCATCTGGTCCAGGGCGGATGTCCCTCCCGAATACGACCTGAACAGGGATGCCGAATTCGTGAAAAAGTTCGAACAGTATTACACCGTGAGAATGCGGAACTACCCGGTCCAGGACATATACCTGCCCAGGGGATACTTTATCAGTACCGAGGCATCGCTATGAGAGTCACCCTCAAGACCCGGGCACGGGCAAAGCCGAGGATTCCGATCGAGGCGGAGACGATCATCCCCCAGAATTTTCTCCAGAAGAACGATGTCCGGGTGTACGAGGGGAACAAGGAGCGGAAACTCGAGGATATTTTCTTTATTACCATCGAGGGTCCGGCGGTATCCCCCGACCAGGTCGAAATTGTCCTGACCGGGGATACCGGGGTGATCAAGCGGGTCGGCGAATACATGAATGCCGGGCGAATCATTGTCGAAGGGGATATCGGCATGCATTGCGGTAATTTCATGAGCGCCGGAGAGATCATCATACGCGGTAATGCCGATTCCTGGCTCGGCCGGGAGATGCGGGGCGGATTAATCCGATGCGAGGGGAATGCCGCCCACTACTGCGGAGCCGGTTACCGCGGAGAGAAGAGGGGGATGCGGGGGGGAACACTCGAGGTGCTCGGGAACGCCGGGGACTTCACTGCAGAATACCTCTGCAGCGGAGAGGTGCACATCCACGGCAACTGCGGGGATCTCCCTGGCGTTGAGATGCGTGGAGGGGTCCTCACCATTGGCGGGGACTGCACCCGCCCCTGCGGGAACATGACTGGCGGAACCTGCAGGATCTTTGGGGCGGCGCACCAGTTCCTCCCGACATTCCGGAGGAATGGAACCGAGGACGTGGAGTATAACGGGAAACGGTGCCGGATGGCCGCCTTCCGCGGGGATGTCGCCAACCGGGGGAAGGGGACAGTTCTCGTCAGGGAGGATTGACTTTTTCAATCGCCCGGAAACGTGCCTTTGAAAAAGGGTCTGGATCCGAGGCTTACATGAAATGGATATTTAAAAACGGGGGGAATTCGGAAATGACCGTTATGCCTCTTCAACGTCTTCGGACTGGCAGGATGGGCACACCGGCCTTTTGCTCACACTGGTAAACCTTTCTCCGCATTCTCTGCATTTGTAGTTCTTTCCCTTGACCCGGTCAGGCGGTAATTCCAGATCCATTGGCCCTCCGACAGAGCACATTTATGGTCACCTCAGTAGCATCCATCGACAGGAACCCTGATAAGCCTATGCAAAAGGCAACAGGTCCTGATTTTGTCAATCCGACGCTCCGGTATAACCGCGGGGTTGTGATGAGGTGCCGGACACGACGCTCGCGATCCTCTCCGATAGGTCCGGTCCGCATGCCCCGACTCAGTCAAAGAGGTGGGCGCTGAACCGCTTTGACGATGAACCGTCCTCGCTTTTGCGTGCCGCCGGAGTTCCTCTTTTTGCTGGTATACCGATGGAACGGAATGCACAGGTGCCGGAATCCTCAAGGAACACCATGCATTTACTTCCGATACAGGACTTTTTATCAAACGGGCATAACCTGTCAGTCATAGATTGTATTCTCCTCTCACCTGGTCTTCCAGCTGTTGCGGGATATCGCGGTTTGCCATGATCGGCGGGCACGGGGAAATATTCCTCTCAAGCCGGGCTTCTCCCTCCATTTTGCAAAAAGGCTGGTTGTTTTGTGGATCATGGATGGCAGAACATGGAAATAGGCAAAAATATAGTTATCGCGCGTGGCGCGGCGCCAGCCGTCTTTTAGCAGGTGCCAATTAGCGCCACGAACGGTACGCACGAAAAGAGCAGGATCGCAGCCGCCATCATGATTTGTTCCTTCACAATGTTCCTCCGGTTCACTGGAGAAAAAACGGCACGCGCAATTAAAAATTGGGTGGATGGTTCCGGTTCAATGGTCATGATCCCCGGTTTTACTCCAGGGTCTGTCCAGGGCATGCAATAAACCTGATGGGATCAACCATTGCCTGCCATGTGTGCGAGGATGCAGTATGGGAAAAATACCCGGCCTCACAACCATTCCAGCCACAGTCACAAGTGAACCCCCTGCTTAATGACAGATCCACTAAAGAATCCTGGATATCCTTCGGGGTAAGCCGGTTTGAAGATTTAATCAATTCCCCGTTCCCACAGTGATAACTCCCGCAGGGCTGCGGGATCTCAGGAAAGCCCGGAGATCCTTTTTATCAACCGGCGGACTGGTCCCTGCCGGACAGCAATTGAACCCGCCGGGCAGATCTCGTGGCAGCAGTAACACCGTATGCAGGCCGTCCGGGCGATATCCGGGATGCCCTCCTTCATGGTGATCGCGCGTGCCGGGCAGATGAGTGCGCAGCGGCCACAGTGCTGGCAGAGATCCGTGAGAATGATGGGGTATTGGGCATAGGCACCGCCAAGTCCGTGCAGGATGGCAAGCAGCATGTTCCGCTGGATCCCGAGCCCCTGTCCCAGGTAGGTCGAAGGGAGCCGTACTCCGTCTCCCTGCAGAGTCTCCGGAAGGTTCCCTATTACAGATATCGTTTCGGCCACGCTTCCGGGAACACCCCGTTCCCGCGCTACCCGGAGGGTAGGTACTTCGGTGACAGGAATCCCCATCATCCTGCAGGTGATCATGTCAAGAGCGGTTGCACTTCTCGCGGCAAGGACCGCTCCCAGCTGCCGCGGGGTGCCTGATGACGGGCCATCCCCTTCCATGACCATGACTGCATCCATGATCTGGAGTGAAGGACGCAGGAGATCATTTAAGTCAAGGATCATCCCGGCAAAGTGGTTGGGATCCTGGAACCGCGCATGGTGCATGGGTTTTTCGAGGCCGGGGACAACCCCGAACAGGTTCTTGACTCCGCCGGTATAAAGGGTCCAGAGGTGGGTCTTGGCCTTCGAGAGAACGATGATATGGTCTGCATCGAGTGCCGGAGTGATTACCGGAAAGCTCTTTGCCAGGCGGCCGGCAGGGTTCGAAACGATGCGAAATCCAGGATCGTAATTCAGTTCTGCGCCGGTATCGCGGGCGACCATGTCGTACCCGGCAGCGGCATACAATCGCTTGAGGTTCGCAGCGGTGTATCGTATCCCCCCTCCCGGGCTGTCGGCGATGGTAACCCTGCACCCGAGATCTCCGCAGATGAGCGATACGGCCCGGACCACTTCAGGGTGCGTTGTAACGCACCGTTCCGGGGCAAGTCCCTGGAGGAGATTTGGTTTGAGAAGAACGTGGCTCCCCTGGCCGATAAACGAGGTAATGCCCCCCAGTGCCACGACAGTCTCCCGGACGGATCGCTCGACCTCTTCACGGGTATACGTTCTGCATTCCACACACGATACCACTTCGTTATCAAGAGCAGCCAATCAATCACCCTGGCTTTTCTCTTTCACAGGAATTGCCGGAAAACAGGAAACAGCCGCCGAGGAAATATGCGATGGGAATGGTCCAGAGGGGGTGTGCGACCAGGAAGTAAACCCCGGCACACCCCAGGATGAACCGGGCACCAGGGGTATCGTTGCCAAACGCGGCCATGAATGCGGCACCATACACCAGGGCAGTGATTGCAAGGTAGACAAGAACCCCGGCAATACCACCTTTGATATTGGTGATGGCAGCTCTGATGCAGCTCTTCATGCCTGATCACCATTGGTACCGGATACTAAAAAGAACACCTCACCGGAAGGTTCAGAGCGGGAGGAATTCCAACGAGGCGGAGTTCATGCAGTAACGCTTCCCGGCCGGGGGAGGGCCATCATCGAACACGTGGCCGAGGTGCGCGTCACACCGGGCACAGAGCACTTCGTTCCGGACCATCCCGAGGCTCCGGTCGATCTTTGTCCTGATGTTATGCGGATCTACCGGTGAGGAGAAACTTGGCCATCCTGTCCCGGAATCGAACTTTGATTCGGAGAAAAAAAGATCGGTGCCGCAGCAGATACACCGGTAAATCCCCCTGCCGTAAAAGTCGTTAAACTTCCCGGTGAATGCCGGTTCGGTCCCCCCCTTTCGTGCGATCCGGAACTCCTCGTTGCTGAGCTGTGCTCTCCATTCAGCATCGCTCTTTACGACCTTCCCGCGTTCCTCAAGCACCCCCGTTTGTGCTGAATAAATGAGGACCATCTTCCTCATCGTCCCGGTTACCTTTTCTGCTACCCTGCTCACCTCACCGGGGAAGAGGAGAGGGGTTACCTTCTCCTCAATACAAGGAAAGCACATGCGGTGAGCGCCCCCAGCAGTACGAGCGGGGAGAGACCGGCACTGCCCGATGCTTTTAAAGGAACCAGCGCCGCGGATACCGTGTTCCCTTCGGCTGTGATCGTCACGGTCTGGGTGAAATCGGAATATCCCTCCATCGCAACCATGAGGGTGTGTTCACCCGGTGCGATGCTGGTGATGGTCAGGGGGGTGGTCCCCTCCATCTTCCCGTTGAGGTATACCGTGGCTCCTGGAGGCTCTGATGATACGGCGAGGGGCCCGGCGACCGTTTTTTCCAAGGTGATTGGCACTTTCTTAAGCTCGTTTCCTCCGACAAACAGTTCAAGGTTCTTCGTGATGTATCCTTCTTTTGAGACTTGGATCATGTGATTTCCAGGGACAACATCGCGGATGATGAGGATGCCGTTGGGAGGGACGGCCCCGGCATCAGCCCCATCATAAAACACTGTTGCAAGCGGGGGGGAGATGAGCAGGTGGAGGGTGCCATACTCGACAGGTGGGATGGCTGACAGCCTTGCATAGATGTGGATGACCTGTCCTCTTACGGGGACAGATGTTATCGATCCGGTGTAGGTCTTATACCCCTCTTTTTCGATGGTGAAGATCTGGTATGGCGTCCCGGTTACATAAACCGGAACGTCCAGAATACCTTCAGCGATCTCTCCTTTGAAGTCGCTGTTGAAAAAGACCTTTGCGCCGTCAACATTGCAATGGATTCGGTACGTGCCCATATCGCCGCCGATAACGTCCCCCGGTTGTGCACAAGCGCCTCCGATTGCCAGGATAACCAGAATCGTTACTGCGAAAGGAAGAGATACGTGTTGCATGGTTTATCAAGTCCGATACTGTAGGGTTTTTTTAGCGGTATTTAAACTTATCAATACCCACTGACGAAAGAGAATTCTCTGTAATTGGGAGGGGGATTGGGCCGGGTGATCCCGGGTCTGATCGATTCATTGATGAACCGTCAGTGTCAGTACCATCAAATCGGTGAAGAATGATTGACGCCACGACCTGGAAGGGGACATGGGAGGGACCAGTGGGATGGTGAAGGAGCGCCCTGGCGCTGTGTCTGCCCAAACTGCAGGTACGAACGTGCCCGACCGCCCGAGATCCCCTGCTATGCCCTGAAGTGCCCCCGCTGCGGGGCTCCTATGGCAGACCTCTGACGATTCAATGGAAAACCAAAGCCAGGAAAGGATCCCGAGAAAAGACAGTAAAGGCCAGGGCCGAGACTCGAACCCGGGTCGGGGGATCCACAGTCCCCTAGGATGACCAACTACCCCACCCTGGCAATATACCCGGATAAATTGGATTTCGCATTATATAATAGATGACACTGGGAATGTGCCGTGCCCTACGCTTTCGAAGGGTGAATTAATACCTCTTGTGTGCCAGTATAATACAGAACCCGGTGCTGGTGTCACCAGGCTCTGCCTGGATAAGATATTTGTAGTCATCCGGTTCCATTCTCTCCCCGGTTGATTGTCAGACAGAAGGTGGTCTCCGTGACGCAGAAATCAGGTATCCGCACCCCAATTGTCGCCGTGCTCGGCCACGTTGACCATGGCAAGACCTCGCTCCTGGACCGGATACGGGGGTCATCGGTGGTGAGCACCGAAGACGGGGCAATCACCCAGCATATCGGAGCCACCATTGTTCCCATTGATACCATCAGGAATATGAGCGGTACGATGGAAAAGATGCCCATCAGGGTGCCCGGACTCCTCTTCATCGACACTCCCGGGCATCACGCTTTCACCACCCTCCGTGCACGGGGCGGAGCACTTGCGGATATGGCTATCCTTGTGGTGGACATCAACCAGGGGTTCCAGCCCCAGACGACCGAGGCGCTCCAGATCCTGCGTACGTACCGTACTCCGTTTGTGATTGCGGCGACAAAGATAGACCGCATTCACGGATGGAGATCCAGCAGGGATGAACCCTTCCTGAAGTCATTTGCCCGCCAGAACGACCGGGTGAAGGAAATCGTTGAGACGCGGATTTACGAACTTGTGGCGAAGCTTTCAGAGTCAGGCTTTTCTGCGGAACGTTTCGACCGCGTCTCGGATTTCCAGCGCAACCTGGCCATCGTTCCGATAAGCGCCCATACGGGTGAGGGTATCCCTGAGCTCCTGATGGTAATGATCGGGCTTGCCCAGCGTTACATGGAGCAGGATCTAGCATACTCGGTCGATGGTGCGGGGACCGGGACCGTTCTCGAAGTAAAAGAAGAGCGTGGCCTGGGCACCACTCTCGATGTCATCCTCTACGATGGTACACTCTCTGTTGGCGATGAGATTGCGGTTGCGCGAAACGACGGGGTGGCGGTCACGAAAGTGCGGGCACTGTTAAAGCCGCGGCCCTTAAAAGAGATCGCCATCGAGGACCGGTTTGAACGGGTCAGGAAAGTTACGGCAGCAGCGGGCATCAAGGTGAGTGCACCGAACCTCGATGGAACCATTGCGGGATCCCCAATCCAGGTGGTAGTGGGAGACGCAGAGATCGTGAAAGAGCAGGTCAGGAAAGAGATGGAGGAGATCTCTGTCAAGATCTCACCGGAAGGGCTGATCATTAAGGCGGATACCATTGGAGCCCTGGAAGCGCTCTGCAACGAGCTCGATGCAAAGGAGATCGGGGTCATGAGGGCCGAAGTCGGCCCGGTCAGCCGCCATGACCTCATCGAGGTTGAGACGATCAAGAATCCCTACTACCGGGCCCTCCTGGCATTCAGCACACCGATCCTTCCTGATGCTGCAGAGATGCTCAAGGATCCCGGGTATACCCAGGTGAGAGTTTTCGAAGGCCGGGTTATTTACAAGATCGTGGATGACTATACCGCCTGGCGCGATGAGATGAAGAGGAAGTCTGAGCAGCAGCGGTTTGAACAGATCATCATGCCGGCAAAGATACGGGTATTGCCCCATTGTATCTTCCGGCAGAGCAATCCTGCTGTTGTCGGGGTAAGGGTGCTTGGGGGAAGCCTCCGCACCGATATCAATCTCGTCCAGGCCGATGGAAAAAAAGTCGGACACCTCAAATCGATGCAGCTGAACCAGGAGAACATACGGGAGGCCAAGGCAGGAGCCGAGGTGGCGATCTCCATTGAAGGTGCAACTGTCGGCCGCCAGGTTAACGAGGGAGATGATCTTTTTGTGGACATTCCTGAGCGGCATGTCAAGGTGCTTGAACGTGAGATGCTTGCTACCCTGCCGATCACAACCCAGGAAATTCTTGGGGAATTTACCACGATGAAGCGCAGGGCCGACCCATTCTGGGGTAAATAGTATTTAATAGATTGGCCACCCAAAATTATGGGTACTTCCCGGGGAACCTTCTCATGCCGGCACCGGTTACAGGGACATGCCGTTGAAATGAGGATTCGGATCGCGGGGTCTTCCTCTTCGGGGATATCGAACGTTAAGCAGGAGTCGCGAATATGGCAGAGTTCAAGGTTGTGTTGTCTGACCAAAAGACAGGGCGGGCATATAACGTCAACGTGAGCGGTGGTCAGGCAGGAGCCATCATCGGGAAACGGATCGGAGACGAGCTGGATGCAGGGCCATTCGGACTGCCCGGATACCGCATGGAGATTACCGGAGGATCTGACCGGAATGGGATTCCGGCACGGAAAAACCTTCCGACTGCAGGGCGAAGGCGACTGCTGCTTTCAGGGGGCGTCGGGTTCAAACCGGTCAGGGAAGGGCAGCGCCGGAGAAAATCGATCCGGGGAAACGAGATTACCGCAGATTTCGTACAGGTCAATGTCAGAGTTACTGCCTACGGTGAAAAACCCCTTGAAGAATACTTTGCCAAACCCGCTCCTGAAGAGAAGAAAGAATAACCGCTCACTTTTTTAAAACCGATTCCCTCAGTGCAGGGAGCAGATCCTGAAAAGGCACCCTGCGGCGGCGGGCCAGGATGACCAGTGCCGCTTCGGGCTTTAACTTCTCATCGAAAACCTGGTGGATGAGCGCGTTCATCTCGGCAGTCACGGTGGTGAGAGGAATGTCACACTGTCGGGCGATCCGTTCCATGAGCTCTTCCTGCGGGTCCGATTTTCGGAAAACTGCTGTCGATGGTTTGAATCCAAGAGGGACTTCGACTGCCCCTACATTAAAAAGCGGCCGGATCATGTCGCCATCATACGCGATCAATCCCTCCTCTTCAGCCCTTGAGAGGAGCAGGGTCGCCTGTTCGATATTCATCCATCCCCGCTCAAAAGCAAGATAATAGACAATCTCGTTCTTCTTCAGACGTTCTTTTCGCGTGTGTCTGAACGGTGCGGCTATGGTCGTGGTGAGGCTCATACCTTTTCCCGGAGGTACATACAATGGGCGATCCGCCCGCTGCATGCAGGGATAAGCATATATCTCCGGTTTTTATCAAGGAATCGATCGAAAGTCCTCAGCTGGGCACCGGGGGTAGTGCAGAATACTGTTATAGTTCGCTACCGAGATGATGAAGTATGAGCAAAACGCGGGAGTATGCAGACGTAGCAAAGCACCAGATTGACCAGATTGCCACCGAGATTGAGCGGCTGCAGGAGAGAGCCGACAAGGCTGTTGCCGAACTCCGGAGCGAGTATGAGCAAAGAATCAAGGATCTTTCTACAGAATACGATCGGGAATTCCGCTCACTTCGCCAGATGCGTTACGATGCCGAGGCGAAAGTCAGTTCCCTGATGGATGCCGGCGAGAGTGCGGCCGAGGAGATACGTTTTGGGATTGATGCGGCAATCAACGAAATGAATGCTGCGCTTGTCCGGGCAGGAAAACAGCTGAAGAAACGCTAATCCTTTTGTTTCCGGCAGGGTGATACCGGCCCCGAAGAATACTTTTATGATAATATAGTTCTATCTCTCTTCGACAAAGGTCGTATCCGGCTGACTCCTCCTACATTACCAGAACGGGATACGACTTTTGGTACTATTCAGGCATCTGTAAATGTGCCGGAACAATGGCAATACCACAATTTAGCGCTTCTTAAAAAGGATTATTCAATAAGGACAGCGTTTATGACGCCATCCTGGCCCGGCCTGCTGATAATCCGTGCACGCCCTGCTTCAGTCCTGATGACTGCACCTTTGGTGAGAAGGTTACGCCGGACATAGTTTGGATTTGCCCCATTCTCCTCGACCCTTTCAATGGCCACTTTCCTGGTCCGGCCACTTGAGCGGTCTGCAACGTTTGCATACAGCGCCCGCATTGCACGGATTTTGGGGTTTCCGCCGTATGAGCGGATAACCTTCCTGCGATCACCGCCGATGTGAGTCTCCGCCGGAGTTGAGCCGATCTCGCTCCTCCGCTTCCCCTGTGACGGGCGGTACCTCCCCCCGGTTACCCTCCGGACTGATCTTCCCTGCCAGAGCATCGTTTATACCTCTCTTTCCTATGTCTGCCTTATCCGAGTGAATCGAACAGAGTGCTCTATCTATAATTCCCGCAACGTATTTAAGAACTCTGTTCAGCCATCAACGCGTCGACAACCGCACCTAGACCTTCTCCCGTTTTCAAGTTGGTCCGGCATATCCTCATCCCCGGATTATAGCGGTGCATGTCCTGTTCCATGCGGTCGAGGCTGGCCCCCACCAGAGGTGCCAGGTCGACCTTGTTGATAATGCCGATGTTGCAGCCCCGAAACATCATCGGGTGCTTGTTCACCACATCGTCGCCCTCGGTGGCACTCACGATCACCACTCTTTTCTCGGCTCCGAGCAGAAAATCGGTCGGACAGACCATATTGCCGACGTTCTCGATGAAGAGGAGGTCAATATCATCCAGCGGCAGGTGCTCTGCCGCATGCTCGACAAGGTGTGCGTCGAGATGGCATTCCTTCCCTGTATTGGCATTTACCACCGGGATGCCCAGGGCCTGGATCCTCCGGAAGTCGTCATCTCCGTAGCAGTCTCCGGCAATTGCTCCTGACCGGAAACCCCGCTCTCTCAGGGCCGGGACGATCTGTTCTATGAGCGCGGTCTTTCCTGATCCTATAGCGCCCAGTAGATCGATGGCCCTGACACCATGTGCCCTGAAACGGGAAGCATTTTCCCGGGCGATTCGGTTATTGACGTCGAATATATCCTTCTCGAGCCTGACGTCGATATGGTGCATGCAGGAGTGTATGCTGCTGCAGTGTTTATAGGTTCCATTCACACACTTAGTACGATGAAGGATGAGATGAAAGGGAAGCGCATCCTCTATCCCTGCTACTTCGATTCCGGACTTTCCCGGAGCGAGGGACGGCGTGTTCCCCGGTCACGCGCCATCAGGGATCCAACAGTCGCGGATATCGAGAAAGCTCTGAAACGATCCCGTGTAAGATACCATACCGAGCAGAAAAACCATCCGGCCTACTGGTGGAAAAACGAAGGGCGGATCGTCGCAGATTGGGACCGGGGGAAGGAGAAGCTCCTTGCCATGGTGTCCGGTGCGCTGGATGTAAGGCGATAACTGATGTACGATCTTCACACCCACAGCAACCTCACCGATGGAGAACTGATCCCGATCGAGCTTGTCAGACGGATGGCAGTTCTCGGATATACCACAGTGGCAATCACCGACCATGCCGATCCCTCCAACCTGCATTATCTAATCGATGCGGTTCAGAAAGTGAAGCCTGCAGCCAGCCACTATGGAGTGGAGCTTTTCTGCGGAGTCGAGCTCACCCATATTCCTCCGGCCCTGATTCCCTCCTGTGCACGCGAGGCCCGGGAATGTGGGGCTGATATCGTGGTTGTGCATGGTGAAACCACCGTTGAACCGGTAGCGGAAGGGACAAACACTGTGGCATGTGCATGCCATGATGTGGATATCCTGGCACATCCCGGGCTCATATCACTGGAGGATGCCGAAGCCGCGAGAGATCACGGGGTCGCCCTTGAAATTACTTCCCGGGGAGGTCACAACCGGACAAATGGGCATGTAGTCATGATTGCGCGGGAGGCGGGGTGCAAGCTCGTCGTAAATTCCGACGCGCACGGCCCACAGGATCTCCTGGATGAGCGCGCGAAATTTCTTGTCGCAAGGGGAGCCGGGCTTAATTCGGAAGAATGCGACCGCGTGCTTGCTTTAAATATCAAATCCCTCCATTTTCACAGAATTTGATATTTATACCTTTACAATAGGTTTTTATAGTATCATTTACAATATATATAGATTACTAAGCGATTCCGACTGCCTTTTCCGGGGCAGAGTCACGGGAGTTCATCTTGAAAGCTATTGGGAACGTGGTGCATACGGTAGGAACGCGACTTCTTGTCATTCGCTGCGATCCTGCACAGCTTCCCAGGATGTATTCCGAGATCGTTGACAGGAGAATGAAGGCCGTCGGGAAAGTGGTGGATGTGTTTGGGAACGTGGCAGCTCCGTATGCGGCAGTGCTCTGCAAGGCAGAATGCAGGGTGGCGGCTGGGGAGAGGTTATTCGTATCAAGGTAGGCACAGAGTATGCAGGAAGTAGAGAAGCTAAAGGTCCTCCAAAACGAGCGGGAAGCTCTCAAACACCGTCTGAAAGAGCGGGTGAAGGAGCACGAAAAGAAAGCAGAAAGCCACACTGAGACGGTCTGTCCCGAATGCGGGAGCCGGCAGCTGGTCCACGATTATGAGCGTGCAGAACTGGTCTGCCAGAACTGTGGCCTGGTCATCGATGAGGACTTTATCGACCGTGGTCCGGAATGGCGGGCATTCGACCATGACCAGCGGATGAAGCGCTCCCGGGTCGGGGCTCCGATGACTTTTACCATTCACGACAAGGGTCTTTCCACGATGATCGACTGGAGGAACCGCGACTCGTATGGGCGGGCCATCTCGAGCAAGAACCGTGCCCAGCTGTACCGGCTGCGCAAGTGGCAGCGGAGAATCCGGGTCAGCAATGCAACCGAGCGGAACCTCGCCTTTGCCCTTTCAGAGCTTGACCGTATGGCCTCCGCTCTCGGCCTCCCGCGCAATGTCAGGGAGACGGCTGCTGTGGTGTACCGTGATGCCGTGGACAAGAACCTGATCAGAGGGAGGAGCATCGAGGGGGTTGCAGCTGCTGCACTCTACGCAGCCTGCCGGCAGTGCAGCGTTCCCCGCACTCTCGATGAGATTGCAGAGGTCTCACGGGTATCCCGCAAAGAGATCGGGCGGACCTACCGGTTCATCTCCCGCGAGCTGGGACTGAAGCTCCTGCCCACATCGCCAATCGATTATGTGCCAAGGTTCTGCTCGGGCCTGAACCTTAAAGGAGAGGTCCAGAGCAGGGCGGTGGAGATCCTCCGGCAGGCTGGTGAGCGCGAGCTGACCAGCGGCCGGGGTCCGACCGGAGTTGCAGCTGCAGCAATCTACATATCTTCCATTCTTGGGGGGGAGCGGCGCACCCAGCGTGAGGTCGCCGAGGTTGCCGGGGTGACCGAGGTTACCATCCGGAACCGGTACAAGGAGCTGGCAGAGAAGCTGGATATTGAGATCATTCTCTGATATCCCCGATACTTTTCCGATCATATCCCGGTTCATGGCAAAACGCAGTCAACAGGCTGGTGCGGGAAAGAAGAGCAATAACTATATTGAATAGAAAGATACCTGAATTACTGCAGCCTAGGGCTTGTAGATCAGGGGTAGATCGTTACGTTCGCAACGTAAAGGCCGCGGGTTCGAATCCCGCCAAGTCCATGAATCCGGGTCGGCTTCATTCTCTCTCCCGGAACCTCTTACCATTGTACCTGCCTCCCAATTATGGCCGTTTCCTGAAGAAGACGATATACAACCCGACAGCAATGACCACGATGAAGAAGGCCGATTGCAAGATGGGAATATATTCTGTGGAAAACCAGAGCGCGATTGCCTGCTGGATCGAGAAATAAAGCTGGAGTAGGGCAACGAACACGATGACCAGGATCATAGCGTAAACCCAGGGAATCAGGTCAGCCCGGTCAAATTTCTTCGGGTTGTTCCTCTGCGGCTGGGGGATTTCGTCTGTCATGTTACCTTCTCCTGGGGAGAACCAGTACTCCTCCGGCAAGGACTGCCAGTATGGCCAGCAACCCGAATCCGGGAGTGCGGGTGGCCTGAGGATACGGGATCACCTCCATACTCCGATAATCCGATGGAGTCTTTGTCACGAAAACTCCGGTGTCGATAGTCCGTGTGGTGAACTGCTTTCCATTGGACACGGCCGTTCCGGGATGGAGTTGGACCAGGCCCTGCCCTTCCTTCACGATCGTCCCGTTCCTCCAGAGCATGACGTCCACTTCATAGTTGTACTGGTCGGGAATGGTTATGGTCGTATAGGAGATGACGGTTGACTCGGGGGGGATCTCTTCTAGCCTTGCCCAGCTGCGGTCAGCGGTGAGGCGGGCATCCTTCTCCCGCGCCCTGATCTCCACGTCATAAGGCCTGGATGGCTCGTCCCCGGTATTCGTGAAATATATCCCGACATCGACCACGGCCTGCCCGCCGGTAACTTCCTTCACCAGGAAGTCCATGTCGCGTATCTCGATCCCGTCCCCCTCGCTGTCAGCGGGAAGGCGCTCAAGACCAGCGATCGTATAGCTGCCCGTTGCCTTCAGGGCATCTCCCTCGAAGACCGTGACGTCGAACCGAAACGATCCCCTCTTTTGCAGCTGCACCAGCTGAGAAACGGAGCGTGTGCCGGATTTTACGATCGTCCCGATCTCCGAGGTCTCGCTGTGGACGAGGAGGTTGGTCTGACCGTCATAGACTTTCAACACGACCGATACTGGTGCCTGTGGAAAGCCGTAGATGTTTTCTACCAGGGTTGTCACATTGAAGACCGCTGTTGCCGGACCTACCCTTTCCGCGGCGATGGTAATATCCCTGACCTGGAGGGTGCTCTCCTTGAGGCATCCTGCGCACAGGACGATACAGAAAAGAATCCCCAGGGTAAGCATGGAGAAAAGGACCGGTTTCCTGGAGATTGACCCTTTCATCACCTAGATCATCGCCCTTACGGATAATAATGTGATCTTAAATTGCTTCGTGACCATTACCCCCTACCGCGCATCGTAAAAGGTGCCGGGACCGGCGGCCGATATGATACAACGATTTCCTTCTGGCCAGCAGGTCAGGAGATGTCATGTCGTTCATAGGACATTCCCCGCGGGCTGATGTTATCGATACCTAGGGCAAACCAATCTTTTCAATGAAGATAACGGACATGAGCGGATCCTGGGATGGTTCACACGCACAATGAACCGGCCCGATGGTGAACCGGTCTCATGAGTGATGCGGTGACCACTCCTGCAAGTTCACCGGGAAGGCCATTCATATGCTGACAGGTGTGGTATTGGAATATTAAGGAGATTCTGGAATGATGCCGGTTTCGGACGATGCAAGTTTGAATAAAACTATATGCAACCCGGGAGAGCATAATTACTGCAATATCAGGGCTCGTAGATCAGGGGTAGATCGTCACGTTTGCAACGTGAAGGCCACGGGTTCGAATCCCGTCGAGTCCATGAGCAGAGGTTCCGGGAGGCTGAGGTTCCCGGAGGTCGCCGTTTGGTCGAGAGATTTACCTCCCGGTCTGCAAAAGAGGATGTCACGGGTTCGAATCCCCCCGGGGTTTAATCGATCCAATCAAGGAGCAGTCCGGGGTCTTTTTTGGAAGAGTGGCCCTTTTGAACGCTTCCTCCCCCATACTCATGCCGGGACTCTTTAGGGCGGATATCCGAGAGAACAGGCAGCGGATCCCCCGGGGGTTCGGATGCCAGTGGACGTATCTCATCGGCCATGATTATCGGGTGCGGGGGGGCAGCCTTCGGATTTTCACAAAATAGTATCCCGTTTTCAGTGAGAAACCCGTTACCCGACTCCCGCTGAAGAAGGAAATCAACAAACGTCTCGACTTCGCGCCGCTGATCAGCAGAAAGCCGGGCGATCTTCTCATCGAGTAAAGACACGATACCCGCCCCACATGGTTTCCTGCCACAGTGTTCTGTTGTCGGAAGACATAAAAGGCATCCAACCTGTCGAATCTACCGGGTCCTCGTGGTTCCAGCCAGGTAAAGAATCTGGCAGCTGTGTTCGGCAGCAGAAGTAAGGAGATATGCCGCATCAAGACTAATCCCCGCGGCAAACGTCCCATGACCCCTGGCAACCACGATGCTGTGCGCTGCCAGGCTGCACGCGACCCGCGATGCCAGTTCCTCACTGCCGCAGGCGCCGTCAACAACCGGGATGAGAGGGGTAAACATCAGCCCTTCGGAATCAACCGGGACGATCTGGTCATACCGGAGCGAGCAGGCGATCGCGTAGGGTGGATGTGCATGGATGATGGCCTTGCAATCGGTGGCATGGTAGACCGCACGGTGAACCCGGTATTCACTCGAGGCACCAGGTGGAACTTCCCCGGACATAGGTACAAAGACCCGGCTATCCGGGCAATCGAGATATGAACCATTCCTGGTAATAGAGAACCCGTTATCCATCCTGACACTCATGTTGCCGAAACTGGCGCCAACCAGGCGTTCGACAAAGAGCCGCTTTCCTACCCGTTCGAACTCATCCTGCATGCTGATCCCGGGGCGGGGCCACAGGTTCCGGAAGTTCTGTCACCTGAACTGGATACCAACATCCTTCATCTTATTGTACCGCGCTATGTTGAGCATCAGGGGAGTGAGGCACTCCACCATGGAAGAGACGGCAAGCGGCCCGGCATCATAGGGTTTTACACCGGGAATACTCCCGACGAGCTGCATCACCGCAGACTTGGCGGTGGCATCGTCACCACAGACCGGCACCGCAAGGTCGAGTGCTTCGGAAAAAGCCTTCCATTTATTTGCCGCCACCGTGTTGAAGGCCGAACATACCCTGGTCCCTTCGGGCAGCATCTTCTTGACCAGAAGCGCCGCGGAACCTTCCGCCGGGGGAGTATAGATAAAGAATTCCTTTTTTTCCATCGGGTTGATGGGCGAGACCACAATCTTGCCCTCGAATCCGCTCAGGGATGACATTGTCGGGGCCAGGTGTCGGAATGGTATAGCGAGGATCACAATATCAGAACGATCTATGGCTTCCTGGTTCGAATGGCCAGAGAGCCTGCACCGAATCCCAAGACCGCTCATGACCCCTATACAGGCATTGCAGGAACTCTCTGCCTTGTCTTCTTCGCGGGATCCGATTACCACGTCATGGTTCGGTGAAAGCCTCATCGCAATTCCCTCCCCGATGTCCCCGGTCCCGCCAACGATGCCGATCTTCATCTATTCCACCAGCGGCGTCAGAATACGCTTGAGCGACTCGGCACTGGTGACACCTTCGAGGGTCTTCATCACCTTGCCGTCTTTTTCGATAATAAGGGTCGGCACGACACGGATCGCATACCTGTTGGCAAGTTCCATGTTCTGGTCGACATCGATCTGCCTGATCTCGACCTGGTCGCCCATGCTCCGCCGAAGGTCTTCCAGAATGGGTCCCTGGATTCGGCACGGCCCGCACCATTCAGCAAAAAAGTCAATCAAAACCGGTTTTCCCATGGTAATTACCTCCAGAGAAATCGGTCCAAAAAGGAGATAAAGATTTTTATCTGGTTTATTTTGAAAGTATCGCCATGATTATCTTTCCATACGCGGGCCGGGTTACCAGCACTCCTATCAGCACCCCGATAATGGTGATGAGGGCAAACCCGCGGAGTGTTGAAAGATCCATCAGGGCAAGCGGTACCATGGCAATGACGACCGTCGCCGCGGAGACCAGGATGATGCCCACGGCGCGGGTCAACCGTTTCTGGTACAAATGCGGGGATGGTACTTTCCCTTCGTGCAGTACCTCGTCGGTGATGATTACCAGCTGGTCGATCCCCGTCCCCAGAACAGCGATCAGGGCCGCGATCGCAAGCAGGTCCAGTTGCTGCTGGATGAGTGCGGCGATCCCAAGAAGGATAACAATCTCAGAGAGATTGGTGAGGATCATGGGCAGAACGATTGCCGTTTCACGATACCGGAAGAAGATGACCACGCCGACGGCAAGGGCTGCAATCACAAAGGCGAGTATCGACATGGTCTTAAAATATTCTCCCAGCGGAGCAGAGACCGATCCCGATCCCGCGACAGTGACTTCCACCGGGAGCGCTCCTGCGCGGAGATGGATCTCGAGGTTCTTGGCGGCCTCGAGGCCTGCCTTGCCGGCTCCGGTTGAGGCATACAGTTGCCGGATTGGACTGGCCTGCAGTTTGGCGGCAAGGTCTTCAGAGAGCGGTGCGCTGTATACCAGCGCATCATCGAGGATCATATCCAGCCAGTGGTTATTGGGATCCGTTGTCGCTCCAAACTTTATTGCGGCATCACGGAACTGGGCAGCGCCTTCCTCCGAGATGGTGAACGAGACCCCCCACCGGTCGCTGCCCGGTGGTTCCTGCGAGGGTATCCCTACCGTGGTGATGGCATCTCCGTAGAGCACATGTTCAGTCGCATTTGCCGTGGTATGGATCCTGATCTCGAACCGTCCCTGTTTCCCGACGATCTCCTTTGCCTGCGAGAGGCTCACGCCAGCAAGCTCGACCCGTACGTAGCGGGTTGTTCCCGAAAGACTGGTGAGCGGGTTGACTTTTGCATCACGGGTGCCCAGGGCGTTGAGCTTCTGTTCGAGAATCTCCTTAACCTGGTCTCCTGTTTTCCGTGAGACGCCCTGTTCATAGCTGGTGAGCTTTCCGCCCGCTGCAGTAAAAACCGATTCGAGCTCAGGTTCGGAGACATATTTCCTGATTTCGATCTTGTTGTCACTTATCAGGAACAACTCAGCATCGAGCGCTTTCTGGATATCGGTGAGAAAATCTGCTACCGGCCGACTGGTCTCAAAACCCGCAACCTCAGCCCGGAACTCCATCTGGAGCCAGGTACCATCGGTAAGATCGAGGCCGTACTGGATGTTTGTTTTCAGCTTCCCACCTTCTGTATGCGGATATATGAAAATGACCGAAGCGACCACCAGTAATATGAGCAGGGCCACCTGCCAGTTCTTGAACAGCTCGATCAGATCTTTCCGGTTCATCTGGCACCCCGCTTCTTGCCGGTTTCCTTCCTCGGTCTTGGTTCCTGTTTCTGTACCTGTCTTGATTCCTGCTTCTGCACGAACCACTTGATGATCCCGGCGTTGGTGAACCAGGTGTTCATCATGTCGACCACGAGCCCGATCAGGAGCACGCTCGAGATATCACGGATAACTGTTATCTCCCCGGCAAAAGCGACCACCCACATCGCGGCGATTGCGGCGAGGGTTGTTGTAGTCATGATAATTCCGGTGGTAAAGGCCCCGGCAAGTTTCTCGTCAAGTTTCCCCTGTCGTTTGAGAACCCGCATGGTCAGGAGGATATCGCTGTCAACGGAATAACCTATGAGCATCAGGAGGGCTGCAGTCGTGGGGAGCGTGAGCTCAATACCAATTACCGACATTACCGCTGCGGTCATGGCAATATCCGCAAACGCAGACAGGACCACTGCTCCGGCTGGAACGAAGTTACGGAAGGCGAGGAAGACCACGATTGCCATCCCGATGAAGGAGAAGACAAGGGCGAGCGCTGCCTGTTGCTGAAGGGTCTGGCCGAATGCAGGACCAATCTGATCGATATTTGCATCGGGATACCGATCGCTGATCAGCCGGGCAAGCGATTCGGATGTTGCCTCGTCCATCGGTCCGAATTTGATGAATTTTTCACCAATCGGCTCCATGACCGGGTATCCTGAGAATGTTGTCCTGATTGAATCCGGGTTTTCCGGGTTGAGGAGTGTGACCGCGGTGCCGCCGGAAAAATCCATCCCGGGTTTCACCGGCATCCCGGTTGAAGCCATATTGTAACCGAGGATTGCCAGCGAAATGATAAGGAGAACCATGGGAAGCACCACCATCTGCCTGGGGGTATACCGGTTCACATTATAGATGACGAATCCCATGCCCACTAAGTTCGTGATCCAGAGGTAAAATCCTTCGGATACCAGGCAGATTCAACCTGGCGGCAACCATCCGGCGGAACTTGAAGCCACATTGGCGCGTCGAAAAAAGAAATGTTTAAATAAAGATGGTGGTGAGTACCTCACCATGAGATCTCCCTACGAGATCAGGATGGTTGTTGAGAACCGGCTCAGGACCTACATCTCCCGGGACAGGACCGGGATACGGCGTGCCCTGCTGCAGCTCTTTCTCCGCCTCAAATCACTCACAATCGCAGAAATCTTTGAATCCCTCAACAGGACATTTTCAATCAGCTACCATTCCGTTGCCTCCATGGTGGGAATCATCGCCTCAAAGATCGGGATTCTACATGTGAGCAAGAACCGCGAGAACCCATGCAGCGTTTATTCCCTGAAAGAGCAGTACGTCGATTGCGTTGCACGTATTGTGGGGATGGCCTGAGACTTTCCAATGATTACTTTTTTTTAGCCAGACTACTCATGCATTGAGCATAGTATGCACCCCCGACCCGGCAGCCATTTCTCTCCCGACGGTATCAGGATCGCCAAAGAAGTGCTGGATTACATCTCACAGAGAAGATCAGACTTCCGCATTTCAACGTCATGCGGCGGCCCGATTCTCCTCCCGATCAGCATCAAACCCCCCAAACCGACCGATCTCCAGTTGCCCGCAGGGGACTATGTAATCTTTGTTTCGATTCACCAGGCACGGTATCTCTCCACAGTGCACATGGGAATGGTCCCTTTTTTTATGGATGAAATGGAGGAAGAACCCCGAATAAGATGCCATGAGTTTTGAAGAGCTGGAACATACTGCGGACGTCAGGCTGCGGGTTAAGGCAGATACCCTCGAAGAGCTCTTTTCTGAAGCGGCCCGGGCCATGATGGTTGTAATGTACGGATCCGCAGAACCCGGACCGATGCGCCGGAAAATCGAAGTCCGGGCTCCGGACCTGGAATCACTGATACATGCGTTTCTTTCAGAGATACTCTACATCTCGGAAGTAGAGGAGATGGTTGTCTCCGGAGCCGATGTCAGGCTGGCAGAGGGATGTGCCGAAGGGGATCTCGTGGGGGAGCCGTTCCAGCCCGACAGGCACAGGGCTGGCACAGAAATCAAGGGTATCTCGCTATCAGGGCTCACGGTATCCCGGGACAATCATTCTTATATCCTTGAGGTCATCTTTGATGTGTGAGGTGCCATGCTCCCGGGAGTGACGAGGATTGGACCATACGAATGGGAAGTACCGATCGGTTTCGTTCCAAACATGAGGGTCCCCGGCAGGTTCTTCCTCTCGGACCTTCTTGCAGAGACCCTTGAACCCGGCGCCGTCCAGCAACTTGCCAACGTTGCCACGATGCCAGGAATCGTAAAGCACTCGCTTGCCATGCCTGACATCCACTGGGGATACGGCTTTCCTATCGGAGGGGTGGCCGCATTTGGCATGGAGGACGGGGTCATATCGCCCGGAGGAGTCGGTTTCGATATCAACTGTGGCGTGCGGATCCTCACCACACCTCTCGCGGCAGCCGATCTTGTCCGGAAACGGGAACTCATCGAGGCCCTGTTTGCTGCTGTCCCGACCGGTGTCGGTGCGAAGAGCACGCTCCGACTCGACCGCAAGGAGCTTTCCGGAATGCTTACGGACGGATCAAAATGGGCGGTTGAACATGGTTTCGGCATCAGAGAGGATTTTTTGCACTGCGAAGAACAGGGCTCTATGGTAGGGGCGGATCCCGGTGCAGTATCGCAAAAAGCGCTCCAGCGGGGGATGCCCCAGAGCGGAACGCTTGGTGCAGGAAACCACTTCCTCGAAATCCAGCGGGTCGACAAGGTGTTTGATCTCAAGGCAGCGGGAGCATATGGCCTTTCGGAAGGCCAGATTTGCGTGATGATCCACTGCGGCTCCCGGGGCCTGGGACACCAGGTCTGTACAGATCATCTCAGGATACTGGAAGCTGCCACCAGGAAGTATGGAATCGTCCTCCCTGACCGACAGCTTGCCTGTGCCCCGCTTTCATCACCGGAAGGGCTGGCATACTTTGGAGCGATGGCAGCATCGGCCAATTATGCCTGGGCGAACCGGCAGATGATCATGCATGCCACCCGCGAAGTGTTTGCAAGGATGTACTCGATACCCTACGAGGATATGCACCTCGTGTACGATGTTGCCCACAATGTCGCAAAGTTCGAGGAACATGTTGTTGACGGCAGGCGCAGGCGGGTCTGCGTCCACCGTAAAGGGGCTACCCGGGCATTTGGGCCGGGATCACCCGATTTGCCACCCGCATACAGCGAGGCGGGCCAGCCGGTGATAATTCCCGGAAGCATGGGAACTCCATCTTTTCTCCTCCATGGAACCGCCACGGCAATGGAACGTACCTTCGGGAGCACTTGTCACGGGGCAGGCCGGGTCATGAGCAGGACAAAAGCCAAGAAACAACTCTCGGGGCAGGAGATCAAAGAAGCTCTCGGGAAGAAAGGAATCATGGTCCGGGCTCATCACAACAGCGCGATCGCCGATGAGGCACCGGAGGTCTACAAGCCGAGCGAAGAAGTGGTCAGGGTGGTGCACGAGACCGGAATATCGCGGCTTGTTGCCCGGTTCGTTCCACTGGGGGTCATAAAAGGATGATCAGGCACTGTGCCCTCATCTGGGATGAAAAGCTGGTATTTTCGCGGTATGTCGAGGAGTGCGGGGTGGCATGTGAGCACATCACCCCCCATATGATTGCCACTCCGTTCTACAGGGGCCGGTTCAACACCCTGATCGTCCCAACCGGGTTTGCAAATCCTGCATTCTCGGGCCTTCTCCCTGCACTGAAGGCAGCAGCTCCAAGGATACGCCGGTTTGTCGGGCAGGGAGGCAGACTTCTTGTCTTTGGAGCCGCAACGGACAGGGGGGATGCCTACGACTGGCTTCCCGTCCGCCTCCGCTACCATCACCAGTACGGTCCGAATATCCTTACCATCGATAAAGCCAGTCCCTGGGTCAGCCTTGTTGAGGGATACGATACCAGTTGTATCGAGTGCGATGGCTATTTCACGGAATTCGAGGGATCGGTCATCGCCAGCGCAGGTGGCAATCCGGTACTGATCAGGGCGCCTTTTGGCGAGGGCGAGATTTTGGCGACCACCATCCACGAATACCCCTCGCGGCCGTTTCTCGCTGCGTTCTGCGCGGCACCGGAGGAAACATTATTTTGAATGGAAGAGAGGGATGTATGAGGAAGTACCGATGAATCGCTTTGTTATCTCGCAAGGTTCGACAGCAGGGGACCTTGAGCCGCTGGGGATGGCTGTCCACGAACTGCTGAACCGCCTTCCCATCACTGCACGCTCAAGGGATAAACCCGGGATCAGGATTGAGAGCGGGGCAGTGGTGGACAGGGAGTATAGCGGCCCGGTACTGGAAGAGGTTCTGGCCGAAAACCACCTCATAAGGAGGACACCCTCATTGGGGGTATACAAGGGGGTGCCGGTCGTAGTGAGCCCTATCCGCGACGACCAGGGGAATGCAATCGGCGCAATCGGCGTTGTCGACATCACCGGAATCTTCGATCTTGCGACCCTGATGGAGCACCAGTCGGCCATTCTCAAACAGGTCTGCGGGAAAGATCCCTGCCCGCTCCCGACCGAAAGGGTAGATGCGAAAAGGTAGTCCTGATGTACACAGCAGCGTTCAAAGTTCTCGAAGTGCTTGAATCGAAGGATGAGCCGGTTTCGGGGGAGCATATCAGCAGAATGCTCGGCATCTCCCGTTCGGCGGTGTGGAAGCATGTGAAGGAGCTCAACAGCATGGGGTATGAGATCTCGGCATCCCGCAAGGAGGGTTACCGGCTGACCAGGAAGAGCAACAGGCTACTTCCCTATGAAGTTCACAAGCACCTCCGGACCAGTATCATCGGCAAGAAGATGCGGTATTTTGAGAGCACCCCATCGACCACCTGGATCGGGAGGCAGCTTGGGAGAGAAGGAAATGCCCGGAAGATGCACGGAATGGTTATCATCGCCGAAGAGCAGACCGGAGGGATCGGCAGGCTAGGGCGCTCATGGGTGTCGCCTGCGGGGGGCGTCTGGATCACCATTGTCCTCAAACCTGCCATTCCTATCGACCGCGTATTCATGGTGACGATGGCCGCTTCCGTTGCCGTGGCGCGTGCAATCCGCAAGGAATTTGAACTCGGGGCCCTGATCAAGTGGCCGAATGATATCTTTATCGGTGACAGGAAGGTTGCCGGGGTCCTCCTCGAGCTTTCTGCCGAGGCAGATGAAATCCACTACTGCCTGCTCGGGCTCGGGGTTAATGTGAACATACCCCTGGGCAAGCTGGACCAGGTTAAGGTCCCGGTTACTTCTATTAGTGCCGAGATGGGTTATGATGTTGACCGGGCATCCTTCCTTGCACGGTTGCTGAAGGAATTTGAGAGCCGCTACCTCCTCATCGAGGCAGGAGAGTACGAGGCAATCGCCCGTGAATGGAAGAGCCTCTCCTGCACCATCGAGCGGCGGGTCAGGATCAATACCATGAAGGCCACGTTTGAAGGCGAGGCGATCGATATCGATGACTTCGGTGCGCTGCTCATCAGGAAGGATAACGGAAAGATCGAACGGGTGATTGCCGGGGACTGCATACAGCGATAGCAATTTATCGTCAACCTGAAACAAGTTATAGGTTGACGATGTTAAAAGATCGGGGTCGGCCTCTACTTCTCTCTTTTACCGCTTCATTTACCGGCCTGATTGCCATCGGTTCATGGATATCAGTCCCGTTCGTTCCGGTCCCGCTTACCCTGCAGACCCTCTTTGTAGTCCTTGCCGGTGCCGTGATGGGAAGGTACGCAGTATACCCGACCGGCCTCTACATCCTGATGGGGGCGCTGAACATACCGGTATTCCATAGCGGAACGGCAGGACTTGCCGTCCTGCTCGGCCCCACCGGGGGATATATCCTCGGGTTCCTCCCTGGTGCACTTGCAACGGGTATCGCGTACGAGCAGCACCACGCGGTCTTCCGGATAGCGGGCATCTTCCTCGGCCTTGCAATCATTTTCCTCTTTGGAATGACCTGGCTCTCCCTTTCGGCTGGAATATCCCTTTCAATGGCATTCCTGATCGGTGTGCTTCCTTTCGTTCCAGGGGATGTGGTCAAAGGATACGCGGTCTTCCTTATCGCCGGGCGCCTGGAAGCCTTTACCATCCGGAGTGGGAACCCTTGATTGAGATAGAGGATCTCAGGTTCAGAGCCCTGACTATCCCCCGCCTCGTTATTTCCGATGGCACTACGGCCGTGATCGGGGCAAACGGGAGTTGGAAGACGACCCTGCTCCGCCTGGTAGCCGGGCTTTTCCGGCCGGAATCGGGCAGCATCACGGTTGATGGAGTGCACCCCGTTCCGGGCACTACTGGTTTTGTCGATGAGTACCCGGACAGGAACGTGCTTTTTTCCCGGGTTGCCGATGAACTCGCCGCGCCGCTGCGGTTTTGCCATATCTCCTGCAGCGAGGTTGAATCCCGGGTGAAGGAGGCTGCCGCCACCATCGGCTTTGGTGACCGGCTACATCAGACCATGGATACGCTCTCCGGCGGAGAAAAAGTCCTCATCGCCCTCCTCACATCCCTGATAACCTGCCCAAAAACCCTCGTTCTCGACGAATTCGACTCCCACCTCGATTACGAGTCCCTCCAACTGGCAGATTCCCTTATCGCCGGTTCCGGTGCACGGACCGTGGTCAGATGCACCCAGAACATGGACCTTGCCGCCCGGTGTGGAAAGGTCGTGTTCCTGCACCAGGGGGGTGTTCTCCATGACGGCCGCCCCGAAGAGGTCTTCTCCGAAACCGAATCGGACTGCTTCTACCCGTTCTCCTGGAGGACACGGCGATGAGACTCAGGCTGTCATCAGTAGAATGGCATGCCGGGCCCTGGAAATGTTCTGCGGACGGGGTCTTTGTTCCGGGCGTACACATGGTCAGCGGCAGGGTCGGGTCAGGGAAGACCACGTTCGCCCTCCTCTCTTCGCGATTGCTCCGGCCCGATGCAGGGACGGTCGAATATGAAGGGATTAGCTCCCATATCCTGTCATTCCAACACCCTGAATACCATATCACCGGGCGGACCCTGGATGAAGAGGCCGGATCGTATGGCGTGGATCCATTCACCGCCTGTGCGCGGGCCGGTCTTGCCGGGCGGGAGCACGAAGATCCGTTCCTGCTCTCCAGGGGAGAACTCAAACGGTTCCTTCTCTCCTGCATCCTGATGAGGCCATGGGACCTGATCATTCTCGATGAGCCATTCAGCGCGCTGGACTGCCGGGGTAAACTGTCCGTCTGCCAGTCTATCCATGAGAACCGGAGCAGCATCGTGCTGGTCATCACCCACGAACAACACATCCTCCCGAGAACCGATTATCTCTGGGAGATGCGATCGGGAACACTGTTTGGGCTCGGCAGCCTGCCCGGCGCAATATCTGCATGGGAATCGGCACCCGGGCCCGTGAGGATGCTCCTGGAACGGGGGATCATTCCGGCGAACCTGACCCGTGACGACCTGCTGGAGGCAGCATGCAGGATACGCGAATAAGGCTGGTCTCCTTTATCAGCCTCTCGATTGCCACGTTCCTGTCGGTCATCGGGGCCGCCCTAACCCTGGCGTGGCTTTTCCTCCCTCCCTCGACGCTGAAAGAGGCGGTGAAGTCGGTAGCATTCCTGGGGGTCATGATCTTTGTCAGCATCGTTGCCGGTGCAACCCAGCTCGCCGGGAACGATGGGATCTCATACTTCATCAGGACAGGGGTAATAATCCTGCTCGCCTTCTCGGTATACCGGGAATGGCACCCCGGCGAGTACCTGGACCTTTCAGTCTGGCTGTTTGGAACGAAGGCCGGTTTTGATATCGGCCTTGCGGTTGAGATGAGCGTCCAGGGGCTTCACGAAACGTCCCGGGAATTGTCGAGGATCCGAAAGGCGATCTCGCTCAAGGGATTGGGACTGGAATTCAGGCTGATCCCCGTCCTGGGATTCCTCCTGATCCACACCCGCCTGATGCGGGCCCACAACCAGGCCGATCTGCTCGCCATCCGGGGGTTCCGGTCAGGGGGGAGTTGCTGCCCGGTGTTCCGGACTTCGAATCGGGATATAGTAATGGGAATCCTGGCGATTCTCATTCTGTCCGTTTCTTTTATGCCCGTTCGCGATATTTTTATACTTCAGATATAAAGTTTTTAGAGGTTTGCACAGGACCCACATTTATAACCACTCCGGAGAAGCCAGATGAGTCACGGACGTCTTCTGATCACTGATACAACGCTTCGGGATGCCCACCAGTCCCTGATAGCGACACGCCTGAAGACCGAAGACATGCTCCCCCTCGCACAGACTCTCGATGCTGCAGGTTTTTTCTCAGTTGAGGCCTGGGGCGGAGCGACGTTTGACTCGAGCATACGCTACCTGGCCGAGGATCCCTGGGACCGGGTCCGGATGCTCAAGGAGGTATTGACTCATACGCCCATCCAGATGCTGCTCCGTGGCCAGAACCTGGTGGGATACCGTCACTACCCCGACGACGTGGTCGACAAATTCGTGGAGTATGCCTTCAAGGTTGGCGTGGATATCTTTCGCGTCTTTGATGCGCTCAACGATATCCGGAACATGAAGGAATCGATGCGGATGATCAGGGACGTCGGGGCCCATCTACAGGGGGCCATCTGCTATACCACGAGCCCGGTCAATTCCATTCCCGGATTTATCGATATGGTGCGTGAACTCTATTCATATGACTGCGACTCCATCTGCATCAAGGACATGGCCGGGCTGATCATGCCCGACGCAGCGCGGGATCTCATCACCGGGATCAAGGACGAGATGGATGTCATGGTCGACCTCCACAGCCACGCCACCAGTGGTATCGCACCGATGAGCTACCAGGCGGCAGCCGAGGCCGGGGTCGATATCCTCGATACGGCCATGTCGCCGTTTGCCCTCGGCACATCCCAGCCCCCCACCGAGTCGGTGGTTGCGGCGTTCAAGGGCACATCCCGGGACACCGGCATCGACCTTCTGGACCTCCGGAAAGCCCGGGAGGTCTGCCTAAAACTCAGGGAGAAATACGGCGGGATCCTGAGTCCCATTTCTGAGCGGGTTGACAGCGATGTACTGGTATACCAGCTCCCGGGAGGCATGATCTCGAATCTCGTCTCCCAGCTCCGGGAGCAGGATGCCCTTGATAAAATGAACGCCGTATATGACGAGATACCACAGGTCCGGGCCGACCTGGGGTACCCCCCGCTGGTAACTCCAACCTCCCAGATCGTGGGGACCCAGGCGGTCCTGAACGTCCTCCTCGGAGGGGAGCGGTACCGGAACGTCACGAACGAGGTCAAGGATTATGTCCGCGGGCTCTACGGACGACCCCCGGCCCCCATCAGTCCCGAGATCGTCCGCCAGATCATCGGCGATGAAGAGGTTATCACCGTCCGCCCTGCCGATCTGCTCGAACCGGTGTATGAGAAGATGAAAGAGCAGGCCATTGCCGAAGGCCTGGTCCGGAAGGAGGAAGACGTCATCACCTACATCCTCTACCCGGCAATCGCCCCCTCGTTCCTGAAAGGGGAGCGCAGGTGTGAAGAACTCCCACAGAAGGCAAAGCCCGCCGCAGCGTCACCTGAGATCCCGCACAGCATGGAGGTCGAGGTGGACGGGGAAATCTTCAATGTCCGGATTATATCCGTTGGAGGAAGTGCAGTGGCGGCTGCTGCAGCGCCTGCTCCGAAGATCCCCCGCGGTGATATCCAGGGCGGTGTGAAATCGAACATGCAGGGGATGGTGCTCGAGATCGCGGTCGGCAGGGGGTCCGAGGTCAGGAAGGGTGACCTGCTGATCGTCCTGGAGGCGATGAAGATGGAAAACCCCATCCATTCCCCCTTTGACGGGAAGATAGCCGAAATCTTCGTTAATACCGGAGACGTGGTCCAGAGTGGGGACGTCCTCCTGGTGGTGGAATGAAATACTTCGAGAAAGTGCTCATCGCTAACCGGGGCGAGATCGCAATCCGGGTTATGCGGGCCTGCCGGGAGATGAATATCGAGACCGTTGCCATCTATTCAACGGTCGACAAGGATGCGCTCCACGTCAAGTATGCCGATGGGGCATTCCTGGTAGGAGAAGCCCCGCCGGCTAAGAGCTACCTGAACGTGGACCGGATCATCGACATTGCCCGGATGTCCGGGAGCGAGGCCATCCACCCGGGATACGGGTTTCTTGCCGAGAACTACTCCTTTGCGAAACGGTGCACCGAAGAAGGCATCACCTTCATCGGGCCGTCATGGAAGACCATCCAGGCCATGGGGTCAAAGATCGAGAGCAAGCAGACCATGCGGGATGCAGGCGTCCCGGTAGTTCCCGGGACTCCGGGCGGGGTGAAAAATGCCGCGGAAGCAGAGAAGGTTGCTGCCGGGATAGGGTACCCGGTCATCGTCAAGGCGAGTGCCGGTGGCGGCGGTATCGGCATGCAAATCGTTGGAAACGAGGAAGCCCTCGATGAGGCAATCAGTGCCGGGATGCGCATGGCCGAATCAGCATTCGGGGATTCAACGGTCTTCATCGAGAAGTACCTGGTCAAGCCCCGCCACATCGAGTTCCAGATCCTTGCCGATGAACATGGTAACGTTGTCCACCTTTATGACCGCGAATGTTCCATCCAGCGTCGCCACCAGAAACTGGTCGAGGAGGCACCATGTCCTATCATGACCCCGGAACTCCGCGAACGGATGTCGCAGTCGGCGATTGCCGTGGCCCGGGCATCCGATTACTGGAACGCCGGGACAGTCGAGTTCCTGTACGCGGGCGGCAATTACTACTTCATGGAGATGAACACGCGGCTGCAGGTTGAACATACAGTGACCGAGCTTATCACCGGCATCGATATCGTCAAGCAACAGCTGGCCGTTGCCGCAGGGGAGACGCTCCCGTTCGAGCAGGGCGAGATATCCATCCGTGGCCATGCCATCGAATGCCGTATCAATGCCGAGGACCCGTTGAACAACTTTGCTGCCGATCCCGGCAAGATCCATCGCTACCGGTCGCCAGGCGGGCCGGGGATGCGGGTCGATTCAGGGATCCACATGGGCTACACGATACCGGCGGTCTACGATTCGATGATCGCCAAGCTCTGTTCCTGGGGCATGAACAGGCAGGAGGCCATCGCCCGGATGCGGCGTGCCATCTACGAATATGTCATTATCGGGGTGAAGACCACGCTCCCCCTCCATCATGCGGTGATGCATAACAAGCATTTCATGGAGGGAGATACGCATACTCACTTCCTCCAGGAAGAGCACATCCAGAAGACCCTTGGCCGGTATGTGCGGGAGGAGGAGAGGCGAATGCAGACCCTTGCCGCTTCCCTCCGACACGGCAAAGAGATCGCCGCCATCACCGGTGCGGTCAATGTCTATATCCAGGGCCAGAAAAAGGAGTGAACCTCCGGGTTCTTTTTCAAGATTCACCTTTATAATGGGCAGAATACACATTGTGATATCCCGAATTAATTTTACATAGATTAACCTTGCGCATACATCCACCTCTGGGCATATCCCAGGATCCGTTCAGGGGGCAGTCGATACCAGAAAGCATGAGCAGGTTCATCGTAATCGAGACTGCTATGTGGCTTGATCTCATTGTGCCAGTGTACGACTCTTTCAACAGAACCAAATCGTGGAGTTCTCCGTTCTACCTCGCCGAAGAATCTCTCGATCTTGCCATTAGTTTGAGGATGATTTACCCGCGCTCTGATATGTCGAATTCCGTGATATTCAAGGAATTTTCGGAAAGTGTGGTCAGCAGTCTCTGGATCTCGTGATGAAACGAATTGTGAACCGTTGTCGGTGAGGATTTCCCGGGGTACCCCATACTCCTGGAATCCTTTTTCGAGAACCTGGATAGTATGTTCAGTTGTAGGTCGATCGAATACCCCATAACAGGTAATCAATCGGGATGAATCGTCCATAAACGCGATAAGCCACCTATCCTGGCCGTCGAGTAAAATCATCTTCCAGTCACCCTGCCAAAGTGACATGGAGTGATCACGTTCATATCGGACCCATTTCCTCTGTGTGCGTTTCTTCATACAGGGCTCCACTCTATCATGGTGCAGAAGAATCCGATAGATGGTATTGTGGGGGATGTGGACTCCTGTTTCTTCCTCAATCTTCCTCTCAAGGAGCGTGGGTCCAAGAGAATAGGTCTCATACGCAGTGAGGACGAGTGTCTCTGTTTCATATGGGATTGGTTTTGGTTTTCTCCCTGGCTGTCGTGGATAGGGGTAAAACCTGTTCTTTTTGTAAAAGGATATGATTTGATAGATCCTTTGTCGAGTGACCTGGTGATATTCTGCAATTTCCCGAACCGGTCTTCGCAGCTTCCACTGATTTATGATTCCTCTGATATCCTGGTTGGATAATTTGCTCACATCAAAATATAAACGTGGTGTCAAATGATTTCGGGATACTACAGGGCAGAATACACATCAGAACCTTTAATACCGTTTGTGGCGTTTTTATTATGCACTTTCGTGCGCTGCGGTGGCCTAGCTGGTTAGGGCGCCAGACTCATAGGGTTATTGTGCATTCAGGCGCCGTCATCTGAGACATCTGGAGGTCGTGGGTTCGGATCCCACCCGCAGCATTCGAACACCATGTTACGTGCTCAAGGCTCCCCCTTTATATAGGGAGGCCTGAAACTCTCTTTTGTATGCCTTCCACAACTGTGACAGCTGAGACGTTCGGTTGTATCAAATCTGAATATGCTGATGCCGCCATCAACCGAGGGCTCACGACCGGACAGATCAACAACAGAGACCTGCAACTCATCAGAGAATACCTTGCCGAAAAGCGGGCGACCGCAGGAATAAGCATCACCCGCTGCAACAAAATCACCTGCACACTCATAAGCTGGCGACGTTTTATCCCACCCTTCCAGGACCTCACCATAGGCTCGATTTACTCCGGCATCGAATCGCTACGGTCCGGCCATAGCATAAGGGGAAGGCCATTCAAACAGAACACCATCGCCGATCACATCGTCATCCTCAAAGGATTCCTTTTCTGGATGATCGAGAGCGAATATCTCGATCTGCCGGAGAAGAAGATCCGGAGGATAAAGAGCCCGCCCAGGGATACGATGACCAAGAGGGCCGCCGACCTGCTGACTCCCAAAGAGATCCAGACACTCCTTGACGCCTGCATATGGAGCAGGGACCGGGCTTTGTTGATGACCCTGTACGAAGGAGGATTCAGGGTCGGCGAAATCGCTCAGCTTACCTGGGGAGAT
>JALHCK010000029.1:0-6050 GCA_022841205.1 Methanomicrobiales archaeon
TGCGGACATCGCGAGCGCCACCAGCAACGGGAATCTTTTTTCGCCACCCTACCTCGTTTATCCGCAAAAACTGCAGTACCAGGGCCAGTGGATTGTGCACATCCAGGTGCCAGAAAGCTCGCAGACGCATCAGCTCAGAGGCGTGGTCTACGATCGCGGCGCGGATGGAGACTTCAAGGTCAGCGATCCGGAGGGCATTGCCCGAATCGTCAACCGCAAGCGGATGGTCTACTCCGAGACTCGGACCTACCCGCACCTCACCCTCGATGCCCTGGATGCCGACACCCTCCAGAGAGTGCGCAATCGAATCGGCAGCGTGCAGCCAGGGCACCCTTGGCTCACCCTCGATACCGCGCAATTCCTGCGCAAAGCGGGGCTCCTTGTGCGCGACTCTACAACGGGGCAGGAATCGCTCTGTCTGGCGGCAGTCGTGCTATTCGGCACGGAAGATACGCTGACTCAGCTCATGCCCTACTTCAAGATCGATGCGCTCCTAAGGCGACAGGATGTCGATCGGTACGACGACCGCCTTCTTGTGCGCACCAACATCGTGGAAGCCTACCTTCGGCTCATGGAATTCATCGAGCGCCACCTGCCCGATCCCTTCTATATGGAGCGCGATGTGCGCATAAGCCTCCGGGACAAAATATTCCGGGAGCTCGTTGCGAACCTGCTCGTTCACAGGGAATATACCAAGGCTGATGTGGCGCGCATCCTCATCTACCAGGATCGCGTGGAATTCTCCAACCCCACCATTCCGCACTGGGGCGGCAACTTCGATCCTGACACCATCGTGCCGTTCCAGAAAAACCCGCTCATCTCGAAAATGTTCCTGCAGCTCGGCTGGGTGGAGGAAATCGGCTCAGGGCTCATGAATGTCAAGAAATATCTGCCGCGCTACGCGCCACAGGGAAGCTTTACGGTCCGCGAGTCCGACATCTTTTCGGTGACGGTGTACCTTGCACCGGTGCAAGCTACCCAGCAAGTCACCCAGCAAGTCACCCAGCAAGTCACCCAGCAAGTCACCTCGGAGGAAACCCAGAGAAGATTTGCAGCAGTCCTTGAATTCTGTGAGATTCCAAGGACAAGAAAAGAAATACAAGATATGCTGGGACTCAAAGATAGAGAAAACTTTCGGGTGACTATTTTAACGCCACTCCTGAATTCTGGGCAACTTGAATTACTCTACCCCGACAGACCAAGAAGTTCGCACCAGAAATATGTTCGAAAGAGGCTCCAGCCATGATCCAGCGCCATGTCTTCCAGCGCAGCCGAAGTCAGCCAGGCACCCAGTTCCTCGCCTCGCGGCTTCAAGGCGCGGTGCGCTATGACCGGATTGCCGGCTATTTTGACAGCTCGCTCTTCGAACTGGCGGGTGAAGCCTTCGAACAGGTGCGTGGGAGCATCCGCATCGTCTGCAATTCCGATATCAGGCAGCAGGACATTGAGGCAGCCTCCGCGGCAGCCCGCGAACAGGCACAACGGCTGTCATTCTTCAAGCACGATCCAGAAGAGCTGGCCCAAAGCGGCACTGAGCGGCTCGAGCGGCTCGTGCGCCTCCTGCGAGGGGAAGGGCGCGCGCGGCTTGAGGTGCGGGTGCTCCCCGACGATGTCTTCGGCCTCATCCACGGGAAGGCGGGCGTTATCACCTATGCCGACGGCAGGCGCACGAGCTTTTTAGGCAGTGCCAATGAGACGCTCGCCGCATGGACACTCAACTACGAACTTATGTGGGAAGACGACAGCCCCGAGGCCTGCGACTGGGTGCAGGCGGAGTTTGATCGCCTTTGGCACCATCCACTGGCCATGCCGCTGACCCAGGCGATCGCCAAGGAGGTAGAGCGCCTTGCGCATCGCACGGAAGTAGCGATCGACGAGTGGCGAGAAAAGCCAGAAGCCGCTTCTGTCGCGATTGAATCGCCGGTGTATCGAGAGCAATTTGGACTCTGGCCGCACCAGCAGTACTTTGTGAGCCTTGCCTGGCGCGCGCATCAGGCACACGGAGCGCGTTTTATCCTGGCAGACCAGGTCGGGCTCGGCAAAACCGTGCAGCTCGGCATGGTCGCTCAGCTCATTGCGCTCACTTCCGACAAGCCGGTGCTGGCGATTCTGCCCAAAACGCTGATGGAACAGTGGCAGGTGGAACTGTGGGACCTTTTGCAGGTGCCCAGCGCGCGCTGGAACGGCTCATCCTGGGTCGATGAGACAGGCTTTGTGTACCCGGCAGCGACAAGCGAACCGCTCCTCGCATGCCCGCGGAAAATTGGCCTTGTGTCTCAAGGGCTAGTGGTGCACAGTCCTGAATCGCTGCACTGCCTCCTTGAGCGCGACTGGTCCTGCGTCGTTGTGGACGAAGCCCACCGGGCACGACGGCGCAAGCTCCCCGCGCCGGATGAATACGGGCCTGCCATCCGCAATCCCGACACTGAATGCAACAGGCTCTATGCCTTCCTGTACAAGCTCGCCTCCCGCACCGAGAGTATGCTGTTTGCCACCGCCACACCGGTGCAGCTCCATCCCATCGAGGCATGGGACCTGCTTTTCTTGCTGAGCCAGAATAATCCGCATGTGCTCGGCGAGATTGGCAGCATCTGGCTCAATCCCGAACAGGCGATCCCGGCCATGCTGGGGATACGGGAACCGCCTCAGGAGGCGTCAGAAGTATGGCCATGGGTAAAGAATCCCTTCCCGCCCTCATGGGAAAGCCCCCATGCGAAGGCGCTTCGGATGGATACCCAGATGACGGAACATGATGCAGTCTGCAAGGCTTCGTTCCATGAATTGCGGCCCGCTTCACGAACTCGGGCAGTGAGCCTGTGCACGGTGTTCTTCGACCAACACCTCCCCTTTGTGCGCAGTATCGTACGCCGCACCAGAAGCTACCTCGAGTCGACCATCAACCCCGATACGCACGAGCCCTATCTTACGCCGATCGGTGTAGAGCTCTTTGGTGAAGATGACCCCATTCCCCTTACTGGCTACATGGCAGACGCCTACGAGGAAGCCGAGCACTTCTGCCAGGCCCTCTCTCGGCGCATTCGAGCTGCGGGCTTTTTGAAAACGCTCCTATTGCGGCGCATCGGCAGCTCGATCGAAGCTGGCAGACGGACCGTCGATGCCATGCTTGCGAAAACGCTTGGCCAGGTAGCGGAAGATGATGAAGATCAGGAGGGCGTACAGGATGCGGATGCGCAGGCAGATACCCTGTCTGAGCTCTATCCCTTTACGCATGAAGAGCAGGAAATCCTCGTGCGTTGCGCCAAGCTCCTCGATACGGCTACGGAAGAAGACCCCAAATGGGACGTCGTGCTGCATTACCTGAAGGATGAGGGCTGGGGACAGGAAGGCTGCGTGGTCTTCTCGCAGTACTACGACACGGCCTCCTGGGTAGCCAAGAAAATCGCCACCGCGTTCCCGGGCCAGCCCATCGGGCTCTACGCAGGCTCGGGCAAATCCATGCTGCTTCAGGATGGACGTGAGCTGCGCAAGGAGCGTGAAGAGCTTAAGCAGATGGTCGGGCGCCACGAGCTGACCATCCTCATCGGCACGGACGCCGCGAGCGAGGGCCTCAACCTGCAGGCGCTGGGAACACTCATCAACATCGACCTGCCATGGAACCCTACCAAGCTTGAGCAACGCAAGGGGCGCATCCAGCGGATAGGACAGAAGCGGGCATCGGTGAAGATACTCAATCTGCGGTACAAGGACTCGGTTGAGGACCGCGTGCACCAAGTGCTTGCTGGCCGACTGCAGGAAATCTACCGGCTCTTCGGTCAGATTCCCGACGTGCTGGAAGACGTCTGGATCGATGTCGCCCTCGGCGAAGTCGAAAAAGCCCGCCAGGAGCTCGACCGCCTGCCGGTGCGCAATCCCTTCGACGAACGCTACGGTACACTGCAGCGCGTCACCGATTGGGAAACTTGCTCCCAGGTGCTCAACCGGCATGAGAAGCTGGAGCTGCTAAAGAAGGGGTGGTAGGGTGCTATCATCCTAGTCCCTGCGATACCGCAACTCATTATCCTCGCGGTCACCTCGGCCTTTCTCGCGCTGGCGGTGGCGATCCGGTTCGGGCCGTTCTGATGGCGAAGGTGGAGCAGACTCTTCGCAGATCTTCGCGGTACCGAAGCGGGGTTTTTCGGCATTGCAGCATGGAATGAGGGTAACGTATAATCTGAAATAAGAAAGACTTGCAACATGGGAGGAATTCGGAGATATTCCAGCTCTTTTCGCGGATCTTGAAATGCTGGAGGTTCGTGGAGGTGTAAACAGGCTTCCTTTGTTTCTTTTGATGGCCGAATAAATCCAGGAGGGTCTCCACAGTTCTTGATCCAACAAAGGATCAGCTGGTGCTTAATGCCATAGGTTCGCTCCAGACCGCGGATGCCATCTACGCCATCGAAATAATCCTTGAGTACCTTCATCTTGAGTTCCAGAGGATACTTCATGGGCCTCCTCTCGATCTTACGGTACTTCATTCTATACCCCCTCTTGTGTCCACTTGCAGGGGGTCAGTTCAGGCGAAAACCGGCAAATGTAAATCGGCATTGACAATTTGCTTTCGCGTAACGCCCATGTAACCAACTTCCCTGGCGATTCTCCTGTAACCGTAGAATGGCTTTTCTTTCAGAACCTCAAGAATCGCTTCTAAAATGGCCAATTCTGGATCTTCAGGAACCTCCTTAGGCTCGTAGTAGTAGGATGATCTACTGATCCCCAGAATCCTGTATTGCTTGCGCTATTGAGAGCTCAGGATGATCGGCTTCTACCATTTCGGATCTGTCCCGTACAGTTGTTTGTATTTTTTTAGAAACTCGTTCTCAACCTGAAGTTGGCCTATTTGCTTAAATAGCTCACCCTTCTGCCGCTCCGCCTCTTCTGAGGCCTTATCCTTCCCTTCTTTTTCAAAGAGCATCGATGCATGCTCCAGAAGCTGCCTTTTCCAGAGCGCGATCATATTCGGATGAACCGAATAGGTAATTGCCAATTCCTGTAATGTCTTGTCGCCCTTGAGGGCTTCCACGGCTACCTTGGCCTTGAATTCTTTGTCGTACCGCTTTCTCATAGCTAACTCCTTCTTTCCATTCTGCAAGGAGGAGCGGTCCACCTTATGATCTCTCTATTCCTGTCCAGTTTTCGCGGCTCATTATACTGTGGCTATCAAACGAAAATTTCGCCATATCGAAAAAATTAATAAAATTATACGCCGCTGCGGTAAATCGGTGCTTTTACAGCTTGTTCAGGATGAGCTCCGCCAGCAGGGTGTCGGACCGGAGCGCATCCTCGCCCTGAATTTTGAATCCGCTGCCGATAGCCGGATCCGCAGTACTGCGTCCGTTCTCGAAGCGGTCCATGAGCAGCAACAACGGTGTGGTCCGGGACGGCTCTATCTTTTTTTTGACGAAATCCAGGAACTCTCAGGCTGGGAAACCCTCGTCAATGCGCTGCTCGTGGATACCGATGCCGACATCTACATCACCGGCTCCAATGCCCGCATGCTCTCCAGTGAATTGGCAACCTATCTGGCTGGACGATATGTGGAAATTCGGGTGTATCCCTTTTCGTTCGCCGAAGTCGTAACGCTCTTGTCCCAGCAGGGCGGCAGGGAAATCCGGCCGGAAGATGCCTTTAAACTCTACCTCCGCAGGGGCGGTTTTCCCTTCCTGTACAACTATCCTTTCACCGATGCCGACGCAAACCAGTATCTGAACGATATCTTTGATTCAACGATTCTTAAAGATATCGCGCAGCGCAACGCCATTCGTGATATCGCCCAGCTCCGCCGCTTAGTGCTGTATTTTATCGCGAATATTGGCAACACCTTTTCAGCCACATCCCTGGTGAAATACCTGAAAAACCAGCGCCGCAGCATATCTACCGAAACCATTTACAATTACATCGAGTATTGCCGCGCCGCCTGTCTTTTGCATCTTGCGCAACGCCAGGACCTGGCGGGGAAAGCCCTGCTGACCACGCAAGAGAAAATATATCTGGTGGATCACGGCATCCGCGAAGCCATCTACGGCAACAACCAGCGGGACATCAATCAAGTT
>JALHCK010000029.1:6113-6511 GCA_022841205.1 Methanomicrobiales archaeon
CTACCTTCTTGCCGACGAAAGTACCGTCGAGCGAGAATTCTCGGCCCTCGAGAGTATCACGGATAACTACCCCAAATATGTGGTGTCCATGGACGAAATCAACCGCAGCCGAAACGGCATTATCCACCTCAATATCCGCGATTTCCTCCTGGGAGATGCTGTATGACTAAAATCACCGAATCTGCGAAGGACGCTATTAGACCTTATTCGTCATTTTATTGTTTGGGGCTGTACTAGATAAAGCGTGATGATATACTTAGAAAGTGATCTTAAGTCATTGTAGATTAACGAAAAATACACAGACAAGACTTCTGGAATTCTTCGTCCTGGAAGTAACGGCAAGATCTGCAGCAAATATACTGGGAATACACCCTAATTCAGCAGCTCTTTTCTATCGA
>JALHCK010000007.1 GCA_022841205.1 Methanomicrobiales archaeon
ATATTCGTGCTGAATGAAGAAGTTGGTAAATGTACTCATCAGAAATGATCGATTGGAGACGATAAAGTACTTTGGGTGGGGGGGTTATTCGAAATCCTCAGTGGTATGAAAAAGATTCGGTTGTGAGAACAACGAGGAGATTAGAGAGTGAGGGTGATCTGGCCGTCCTTGAGGATTACCGTATAGGTAGGTTGCGGTTTTGTTGCAAGTCCATCCAGCACCTCACCGGTTTTCACATGAAAGACCGAACCATGGCAGAGACAGCGGATGGTCTCTCCTTCAAGTTTTCCATAGCCGAGCCTGCAGCCACCATGGGTGCAGAAATTATCCAGGGCATAGATCCCGGATTCGAGTTTTATGAGAAGGATCTCCCGGTCACCGGCCTTCACCACTTTCATATCCCCAACCGGCAGATCGTTTTCATACCCAAACTTTTTCTCTCGTAAGGTGTCCACCTTCAAACATCTGTACAATCCTATTGAAATATTGTTAGAATGCCCGGGTGTGGGTTGCAGCCAAGATGCAGCGTTCTGGGCACATCATGTTTGATCTCCTTTGGATAAATAAAAAGATACTCATCAAGCCGCCAACATGCTCATGCATGATGAAGGTGAGATGATCTCATTCGAAAAAAAGATGAATATCTCTTCATTGCAGGTGGTTTACATTCTCTGCGATTCCGCCCTGACCTGGCCAGGGTGGGCAAATGACCTGTTGGTCGCAACCGACCGATACGGCACTCCATAGAACTTCCGGTAAAACTGATCTGCTTCCTGTTCGATTGAAAAATCAAATACGCCAGGGTGGATCGTCTGGGCAATTGTCATGAGGCCGAGAATCCATCGCGGGCTCCCGAAGTCCCAGGAAGGATGCATGGTATACACCTGTCCGTTACGAACCGCCGGGACATCGAGTGCATGATCTGCGCAGAACCGGAGGGTGTCTTCGACCGTCGACGTGAGGAAGCCCGAAGTGAACAGGAAATCGGGATTGAGGGCGATGAACTCCTCGCGAGAAATCGTCACCCCGGGTTTCCCCTCCCTGCCGATTGCCCGGTTGACATAGGCTCCACCGGCCGCCTCGACCAGTTTCCCCTCAAATCTTCCCGGGTTGAGCGCAAAGAGCGGGTGTCCCATCGCGTAGTAGACGCGGGGGTGGGGAACATCTGCCACACGTTCCCGGATTATTTCGAGGCGGGAACGGATAAAGCTGCAGAGCTTCCTCCCGGCCTCCTCCCGTCCTGTATTTTCCGCAAGTTCCGTCACATAGTGCAAGTATGCATTGATGTCGTTCATCCGGTCATGCATCTCTTTTTTCAGCATGCCGCTTCCCAATACCTCACCCCATATCCGCGAGAGGGTTACCTGGTCATCGACACCAAGGCAGGAGAGTATAGCCCAAATCATCTCGAGGCCACGGGTTATCCGGTATCCCCCCATCATTCCCGGTTCGGTAAAGATGTCGGGGTTAATCGTTCCTTTTACCGGCAGGACATATCCACAATAACAGGTTTTCTTTGCCGTCCCTTTGATATGGGCACCCATGGGTCCAAAGAATTCCCGTGGAATACATTCCGCTCCGCATACGGGGCAGGTGGTTGTCAGAAATCGCGTTCCCGGCGAATTGAAGAGGTAGACCCATGACAGGATCTGCCGGAGACGACCAAGGAGGTTTTCACTCTCGTAGATAGTCGGCTCAGACCCTGGGGCAGTATCACCGAAGGGGACAAAACGCATCAATTGAAGCGGAATCTCTTTTGAAATACCTGCGATACGTCTCGCAGCAGCGAGGACTTCCTCTTCTCCCCCCTTGCGACAGACCAGCGAGACTTCGACGTGAACACCTGCCTGGTACAGATGTTCGATTGTACGAAAAACAGGGTCGGCATCAGCTGCTCCGCACGCCCGGTAACACGCATCGCTTGCACCCTTCAGCCCGATATTGACAAAATCAAGAGCAGGGATGAGCTTCTTCACCGATCGTTCCGTCAGATAGCCATTGGTCGAGCATCCGGTGAGAAATCCCTGTTCCATGGCTTTTTGGATGAGTCGGCAGAATGTTGGAAACGATACGATAGGGTCGTTCAATGCAAATGTGATCCCGACACACCCCTCTTCGCGGGCTTTCCGGATGACCTCATCTGTACTGACTGCTGCTTCCGACCGGGCCAGCGACTCGGCATGGTCGACAAGGATTTCTGACACGCACCCATCACAGTGAAAATTGCACCCTGCCGTGCATACCTGGAGGAACTTACCTCCCGGGTGGAAATGAAGCATCGGCTGGGTTTCAATGGCAATCGGGAAGGCTGCAAGGAACAGGTCAGGAAACCGTTCGATTATCCCTGATTCGTTGGCCGTGTACATCCTGCAACGACCGGTCCCTCCCGGGACTATATTGCATCCTACTGCACAAATTTCACACCGCATGCTGCTCACTTCCTCATCACGATCCAGAACCCCGATGCATCCCTTCTGATCTCATAGTCACGTATCCTTGCATCCTTCATGCATATTCTCAGCTCTCTCTGCTTCTCATGGCCCAGGTTTCCCCGCACCTTCTCTCCAAAGGAAGGATCGTTCATTTTTGCCGTGATAGCCGCTTTCAGCTCCGGAGTGCCAAATCCCCCGCCAATAAATGTCCTGCCTCCTGGCTTCAACACCCGGTAGATCTCGGCAAAGGCCCGATCCGGTGCTTCCCAGAAGAAGACCGATCCCCTGCTTATGACGAGGTCGACCGAACAATCATCGTAGGAAAGGGCATGGACATCGCCATGGACAGGGTGGATACGTTCGCTCATTCCTGCATTCTGGATGTTCTTTTTGGCACACGCAAGCATATCCTGCGACATGTCCAGTGCATCAATAGTGAATCCGGAGATTGATGCAAGAGCGAGAGCCAGGTGACCCGGACCGCACCCGGCGTCGATACAGAACCCGCGGTCGAACCCGCAGCATTCAATCGCCTGACGTGCTATCACCGGATAGACAGGGGCAAAAATATTCCTGGCGATCTCGTTGAACTCATCTGCTGTTTTTTCTTTCCCGTCCCATTTCTTTGCTCCAGGAGTTTTCATACACTGCACCTTTTCGGATTCACCGGAGTGAGGGGTCCAGAAGGCTGTCCAATTCGTTGTCCGAGAGATCGAAATGATAGAACTTCAGGTAGAACTCTTTTGTGAGTGCCGGCAGGTTCACATCACTGAATGTATCCGGATACAGGACTTTTGCCGTCCACGGGATCCCGATAATCCGGTTGATGCCCGGCGGCCGGTCGAACCATGGGTACGGCGACTGCGGGACGAGATAAACGCGGTGATGCTGCACAGCGGGGATCGATTGCCAGAGGGTGTCATTATAAACTGCCGAATAGAATACCGGATCACTGACGATAATGACCTCGGGGTTCCATTTTGTCACATGCTCCATCGAGACAGGGGTCATACCCATTCCGGGCAGAATCTGGCAGTCAGCAACATTGATCCCCCCGGCAAGTTCGATCAGTTCAGAATGGACTGAACCGGTCGGATCGGTCTGGAGCCCTTTGGGCCCTTCGGCGTAATATACCCGGACCCGTTGATCGGCCGGGATAGCGGAAACCCGTGTCCCGACATCGTCCAGGACCCGGTGATAGAATTCTAAAAGCTCGGCTGCCTTTGTATCAGCACCGAGAAGCGTACCAAGGTATTTGATCGATTCATCATATGCTGATGCATTCCTGGCATCAAGCACTCCGACAACCGGAATAGCGCCGAATTGTTGCTGGTGCTCCTGAATCGTACTGGTGAAATTCCCGAGACCCTCACCTTCAATGATAATGTCAGGATCCATTGAGATGAATACCTCATAATTGCCGGTCTGTTTCCCAAACCATCCCCCGACATTGGGGAGAGCGAGGTATTTTTCCGGCATGTACACTTTACCGTTTATCTTATTTGGCTCGAAGTTCACCCCGATCAGTTTCTCGGGAGCAAGGGCGTAAACTGCAATGGTGGTCATCGGGACGGTGGTGAGCACCCGGTCAATCTTCTGAGGGACTTCCAGTGTTCTTCCCGTCATGTCAGTGATGGCCTTTGTCGTTGCGTTTTGGACGGGCTGCGGGATGGTATTTGTACAACCGGCAAAGAGCGCCGCTGTACAGAGCAATAGCAATATCGCCGCCGTCATCATGGAAACATTCTTACTATCAGCCATATTCTTTCATTCCTGTAGTTTTCTGGTTCAGATTGATGAGAGAGAAGAAGTGCGTCGCACTTGTCGAAAGGCACTTTTTTTCACATGGTACTGCTCCCTCCCGGGGGCTCCACTATGGATGAGTTTCCACTGCATCCCGTGGGTAATTTACTCCCACACCTGCATTTCCCGGATCTGTGCGGCACGCAGATGTGACGCGCAACATCATTGCTGTAGGTAATCGAGACGTCTACCCCGTAGGTCTGCCTGAGGTTCGCTTCGGTGACGACGTCTTCCGCCAGTCCATAGGCCATGAACGTACCATACTTCATGATGGCAACACTGTTCGAGGTCAGGAAGGCATGATCCGGGAAATGCGAGCTCATGATGACGGAGAGCCCGCTCTCTGCAAGCTGATCGATGATCTCGAGTATCCGGACCTGGTTGCCAAAATCGAGATGTGAGGTCGGTTCATCGAGCAGGAGGATTGCCGGTTCCTGCGCGAGTGCACGGGCGATCATGGCGAGCTGGTATTCCCCGCCGGAGATCATGTTCACTGGTTTCTCCGTGATCTTCTCGATGCCGACAAGTTCGATCTTTTCCATGGCAATTTCGTAATCCTCTTTTCCCGGTGCCGAGAAGGCTGCAAGGTGGGGTGCCCTCCCCATCAGGATGAAATCACGCACGGAAAAGGGGAAGACGATTTCGTGCGCCTGGGGAACGTACCCGACTTTTTTTGCGATCTCAACCTGATGCAGTCCGGACATCTCCTTGCCAAAGAGCCGGATCGAACCCGAACAGAGATCGTACAGGTTCGCCAGGCACCGGATGAGGGTCGATTTACCGATCCCGTTTGGCCCGAGGATACAGAGCACCTCGCGGTCGGCAAGGGAGAAAGAGATATTCGAAAATACCTTCTTCCCGCCAGGATAGGCGAATCCTGCATCGGTCACCTCAAGGATCATGTCCATCCCACCGAACGCTTCCTGAGCAGGTAAGCAAAAAACGGCGCCCCGATAATGGCGGTGAGAATCCCCAGGGGGATCTCGGCACTGGTCAGATTTCGCGCGATATCATCGATGATCAGAAGATAGGATGCTCCGAGTATGATGGTGACCGGCAGGAGTTTCCGGTAATCCGGGCCGACGAGCATACGGCACAGGTGAGGCACGACGAGACCGACCCATCCGATGATTCCGGCAATACAGACCGCTCCGGCCGTGATCAGGGTCGAGCAGAGGATGATGATCTGCGACATTCGTTTTGTATCGATTCCGAGCGCCCGTGCTTCATCATCGCCAACGGCAAGAAGGTTTATCCGCCATCGGATGAGGATGAGAATTGTTGCGGCAGCCAGGATAGGTGGGGCGACCAGGAGGAGATCGGTATACCGTACCGCTGCCAGGCTTCCCATCAGCCAGAATGTGATCGCAGGGAGTTTCTCGTAGGGATCGGCGAGGTACTTGGTGAGCGATATCAGTGCGGTGAAAAAGGCACCAACGATAATGCCGGACAGGACAAGGATCAGCGTGGGGGTCGTCCGATAAAAACGGCTGAGCAGGTAGGTGATTGCCACTGCAAGGATGCCGAAACAGAATGCAGAGAGCTGGGTCATAAATGCCCCCGCAGACAGGAGGATAGCGAGCGCCGCACCGAACCCGGCACCGGAGGAAACCCCGAGAATATCGGGGGAGACCAGGGGGTTCTTGAAGAGGCCCTGGTATGCCGCACCTGCTAACGCAAGTCCTGATCCCACGAGCACCGCGGCTATCACCCGTGGCAGGCGGATTACGTATACGATGTTATATTCCGCAGCGGTCCAGCTGGGATTGACATGGATAATCTCCTCCGGTAGCAGATTCAGAAACGGTGCTCCAAGAAGATCGATGACATGGGAAGGGCTGACATCATACTGGCCTAAAAAGAGCGATGCGACGAAAAGAACAGGGAGAGTCCCATATATCAAAATCGTGCTGATGACTTTTCTTTTGAAGAAAGGCCGGATAGCCATGTACGTTGACGAAATTCGGTTCGTAACTGTTGTCATCGCTCCCCCTGAATTGAAATTCCGCTCAAAAACCAAACATGGGAAAGAGATCCAGGATGATCTCGATCACGGGCCGATGGGCACCTCTGCCGGGTTTGAGGTAGTTCACCTATTCATGAGGGAAAGCAAACCACATAAAGTTATGGTAAAGTTATTTACTTTTATAATGTATTAATGATTCTTGGTTAACTTGTTTACTACATGTGATCTCAGCTCGACTTTGAAACGATTGCACCTGCTCTCCCGCTCCGCTCAACGGCTGCCTTGAGGATGGCACCGTGTAGTGTCCGGATCCTCCGACTGCCGCTTCCCTTCCTCAGTAAGCTTCTCGATCTAGTCGGTCCAGGAGCTCCCGCAGATATAACAGGGTACAAGGTCGGGAACATCCAGGGGCTTGGGCTTTAGCGGTGTAAATTTTCGGGAAGTTCGAGTGGAAACAGACCTTTCCATCGGAACTGGACCTTCCCACAATCCCATGGAAACGGTGGTACTTACGCAATTGGGTTACGCAATTGAGTAAAAGCGGTAATTTTGTTCTGATTCCCGATCTGACAATTTTGAGAAGAATTTGCATTAGATAAAGTGCGTCCCATGGAAAATGGGGAACCACAGGCACATACCTTTTCATGCCGGACCTGATCATCAGAGTGTTCTGTGATTGGAAATTTTCCATGGGAGAGAGGAGTACTTAAAATTATTTTATTAATAATAGGGACTTCCGCGCAATCCGAGCCTGTAAAATCATTTTCCTGTCTTGCGTCACTTTCCATGGGATTGCCATGGGATTGACGCAAGATTGTGGGACAGATCGTGATAAATCCACTTCCATCGGAAGAAGACGTATCGTCCGTTCCGATCCTGACGATGAACCTTGTCCCCTCTGTCTTAATATTTGGTTTCATTCATACTGTTCCACTCCATGTGGTTGTTGCTCTCTGCGAAGATCATCTCCGCATTGTGACAGTCTATATACCTGACGAGAGCCTATGGAGAGAATGGAGGAAAAGGAGGACTTCCAAAAGATTCCCAATCGGTGCACATTCTGCCGCGGTACTCTGAAACAAGGAAAGAGCGATTTTATCGCACGAGTGGAAGATGAGGTGATCGTCATTCGGGATGTCCCTGCCTTTGTGTGCCAGCAATGCGGAGAGGTGTATTAGAGCGTTGCTATCTCCGAAAAGATCGACAATGTGATGAGAGACGCACATAGTGGGAAACTTTGTCTAAAACCGCTTGCGGCGGGAAAAGTTGAACTGAAGGTGTAATGTTTCGACAGGATAAGGTATTCAAAATAAACTGTCTAGACAATAACTCTTTCAACAAAACGGACATTAATTGTGGCACTCTACAACTATCAGGGAAGAATCGCACAAACGATACAAGCATTACCTGAAATAGCTCGTATCTCAGGATGAACGTTCCTTTCCGGGACGTGCGGAGCGCCAGGAATTTCTGGAAGTGTCGATCGAATTATCACTGCCATACCGTGCACTCCTTCAGCACAGGACCATGGTCGATGAAAGGCGTTGGAACGTGATGGGCCGCAATGGACTCTCCGCTCCCGTATTATGGCTGTTGTCAAAGTATCCAGTCATCGATGAAGGCAGAATTATAATGAATGTCCAGAAATATACTCATGATGAACAAGCCGGTAGCATCTGGTGAAGACCAAAGAGATCTTTCATGGAAATTCCGGACAAGAGACCTGACCCCGGCACGATCCCATCCTTGGTGATCGTTGCAGAACTGGCCCGGGCCATCGCGCAATGCCCACGGGTAATTGGCGTCATACTGTACGGTTCGGCAGCTACGAAGAGGATGACTCCCCTTTCCGATATTGACATCTGCGTGGTGACTGACCCGGACCTCACTCGTGACGAGTGGGAAGAGATCATGTCCCATACCGGCCCTGCCATTGACCTGACCGTGTTTCAGGATCTCCCGCCTCCGATACAGTACCGGGTAGTCAGGGACGGGATTGTTCTCTATAACCGGGACCGGCAAGCATTGCACCGGATAAGGGCAGAGGCACTCCGGAACTATCTTGACCTCCAGACGTTCATCCATCGGAATGCCAGAAGAATACTCCATAAACCCGTTTCCTGTCCATGAAACCCGATTACGATACAGAACGGATCAGCACGATCCTATCCGATATTGAACGGTACCAGCGGGATATCCTGGAACTTGACATCTCGGATATCAGCGACCTTTCTGACAAACGGACGTTCTATGCGATATCGATGATCCTCTTTGCACTGCTGAACCGGACCATCGATCTGGGAAATGAGATCATCCTCGCCCGCGGATTTCATGTCCCGTCAACCTACCGGGAAATATTCACTATTCTTGAGAAGGAGAAGGTTATCGAACCTGATCTTGCAAAAGCGATTGGGAGTCTGGTCCTGTATCGCAACCTGCTCTCACATGAATACCACGTCGCCGGAGCGGAGCGATAGCAAGCCCCGGTTAATCTACCGCAGGCTGGGGACTCGTCCTTTTTCTTCGGTCTCGCCCGACGAAAAAAGTGAGAATTTTTAAGAATCTGGATGCTCCAGTTTTAACTGAGGACTCCATAACACATTTCACCGGAAAAAACCTCCATGTCCCTCGCCGAGGCTCCGGATCATTGCCTCTCCCTTTATATTCCCGGCCTCTCACTCCCTTCTATGGACAATCCCGGGGCCCTCTGGCCGTTCTTCCTGCCCGTTCTCGGTATCATCATTGCCCTGGTTTACATCCGGTGGAAACACATCACCGGATACCGGGCCATTGGCGTTGTGCTGATGTGGCAGCTTGCTGTCGGCCTGGGGCTGGGCCTTGTCTGGGCCGGCCTCGGGCACATCCTCGTGCCGGACAGGGTTGCAGAAGGGATCGGTTGGATGACGGGGAGCCCGTTCCAGCGGGAAGTCGGGATGTGGGACCTTGCCCTGGGAATTGTCGGTGTCCTCTGCCTGGTATTCCGGGACGAAGGGTTCTGGAGGGCAACCATCATCGGGACCGGGATATTCTTTTTCAGTGCCGGCCTCGGCCATGTCTACGAGCTTGCCATCCATGGAAACACGGCTGCTTATAATGCCGGACCGGTGATGTACCTGGATCTCCTCTACCCGCTCTTCCTGATCGCCCTGCTCATCCTTTATCACCGGGGGAAATATGCGGGAAAGGGGAGGTTGTCATAACATCCCTGGTCACGATCAGGGCAGCAAAGAACGGAGAGGATCTCTTTTCCAAAACCAATCTCCTCCGACTCGTCCATATACATCCCAAAACCAATCAATAAGCCTCCACTCTGATTTTCGTCAGCCTGAGGGTGAGGTCCACTGGTCCCATTTCACCGGGGTCCAGCAGTTTTAGTGGCGTATCGGGTATTACAAAGTTAAAGGTCGCATTCGGATATTGCCTGACTTCCGTGTCGGCACTCAGTTTCAGCATCCCCACGCCATTTCCGCTGCTGAACCGTTTGTCGCCGGCTGTGAAATTGACAACCTCAATGACGGTTTTACCCGGCTCATCGGTGATCATAAAAAGCGTATTTCCAAACGCCGAGGAATCGACTTTGTCCATGCTGGCGTACTGGAGAGGTGTGCTGTTTACCATCCGAAAACCGGATACCCTGCTCACGTTGACATATCCATACTGCCAGGTGTATGCCTGTTCGACCCAGAAATTATTCACCGTCCAGTAGCTGAAATTGACGAGAAAAAGATCTACCGGTGGTTCTCCACCAATGCTTATAGTCAGATACGGGTCGTCATCCTGCTGCACGCGAAGGCTCCCCCCGGATTTCAGTGAATTGAGGAGAATATCCCCTCCCCCGAGGGGAACCTGCTGGGAAAGCGAGATATTCCGCTTCAGTGAAGCCGCTGTTTCAACATCCGATCCGAATTTCAGGATCGCCTCCTCGACATCGTGCAGGTGCGAAACCTCGGCTGACTGTTTCAGCCCGGGAAGGTAGGTGGCATTGTAAACCGAGAGAAGTGTGACGATCACGACAAGTATGAGCATGACCGCAATGACAGGTGCAATGGCATCGTCGTCTCTCATGGTGAACTCACCATCCCGGTAAAGACGACCGCCCGTGGTGTCACGAGCGAAACTTCGTAAGTGGATTCAGGAATGCCAGCGATGGTGATGTGGCCGCCCAGGTCAAACGACTGGGAATCCGGTTCAAGCCGGAAAGATATGTTGGTATTTGGATATTTCCAAAAGATGTTGTTTTCCACGCGAGAGAGGATAACCGTCAGATCCGATCTCCTGATCCAGTCACCTCCCTTGTGATAGAGGTGGATATCCATGTATCCCGGAGTGCCGGGCACGCTATCGGCGATAATCGTCACACTCGGGTCCCGGGGTTGCGGCAGATAGAAAGATGCTGTCGCCGAGAAGATGGCGAGAAGGATCAACACCAGGGCGAGCATCAGCATCTCGCCCACGAGCTCCGAGACCGCGCAATCCCGATCACAGGACATAGACGAACATCACCACCGTTGCGACCAGGAAGAGGATGCTGTGCTTGAACCCCGCCATGATGTTTGCCGCCGAGAGCTGCCCGGCCATTATCCCGGAGAAGAAGCCAAGTATAATCGCGATCCGGAACATGTCGAGCACGTTGCCAGAGATATCGATGACTGTGTTCAGCTTTTCAAACGAGGAGATGAAAGAGACGTTCAGCACGTAGGCGGTATAGAGGAAGATGCCAAACGAGAGGTAGATGATCATGATGTAGGCAAAGGAGGTTGTGAACCGGTCACGCTTCATCTTCAGGTAATGCTCCATGTCCCCGATGGCGATGATCAGGATATCCCTGATATAATCCGTCACCTCGCTTGCCCGGACGATCAGGGAGATGGCCCGCTTGATCATCAGCACCCCGATCCGCTCCTCCATCCGAACCAGGGCGTTTGATACCGGCGATCCCCATTGCACCTCGTCCGAGACGACCTTGAGCTCGCTTGAGAGCAGCCCGAGCTTTGAGTTCGAGATGAGGTGGATTGCCCCCTGCAGGGTCATCCCGATATCCTTCAGGTCGGCAAGCTCACGCAGGAAGTCGGGGACCTGCTCCTCGACCCGGTTGACGTACCGGCGCCGGAGTTCGAAGGCGATTGTCACCGGAAAGAGGGCGGCGATGCAGAGCAGGCACACGAAGACTTCGAAGGGGTACCCTGGAACGAGCGCGGCAAGGGTGCCGTTCCAGTAGAGGACCACGACTGCCAGGCCAAGGAGAGAGCCGATGACGGCACCGGACCGGTAGTCACCGATAAAGTAGCGGAGCGGGTGGCGGAGAGCGTTCCTGACCCGCATCGCGGTGCGGGCGGATTTCATCTTCCTGGAGAACTGCCCCGGGATTTCCTGCTCCCCGTTTATGATCGCGATGCCGGACCCATACTCGGTCTGCCTGATCTCCCGGCGGACGATGTCCAGCCGCTCGGGCGGGAGCACCAGGGAAATGATCCAGATCATGGCCGCCGCCCCGATCGGGAGCCCGGTATAGAAAAAGACCATCAGGGATGAGAGATAGCCCTGCCCGGCCATGGTCTCGGCGGCGGTCATGATGATCACCGCGATCGGGGCAGCCACGAAGGCTGCCACGTAGACCTCGGCCATGATCTCCATGGTCTTCAGCCCCATCCCGAGCTCGTTTTCTGCCACCTCCCGGAAGTGGGCGGAGCGGGAGGCAAAAAATTCGGTGATATCCCCCCCGCTCTCAAACATCAGTATCAGGTCGTCTAACAGCCGCTTCAGGTTCTCAGACGGCGTCGTCTTTCCCAGGTTCCGCATCGCCGAGACCAGGTCGTCTCCGAAGAACTCGACATCGCGCACGATCATTCCGAACTCCCTTGAGACCTCGCCGTAGAGTTCACTTTGCTCGAACACGCTCCGGAAGACGTTGTAGAGTGTCAGGGTGGTGGAGAGGGCCTGCATGTAGGTGGTCGCATAGGGGAGATCGATATCGATCCGCGATTTCCGGCCTCTTGCGGAAAGGGCCGGCTGAAGGTACACGGCTGTAAATACCATCACCGTGGGGATGACAATGATAACCATGTCCTGCACCCAGATCGGGCTGGGTTCAAGAACCGTGAACCGGATATTGAGGAGGTGGGAGACCACCACCGCCACCGCGACCATCCCCGCAGCGGTCATCACCGTCTGCTGGAGGAGGTAGCGCATGTACCCGTCGCAGGTCTTTGCCGTTCGCGACCCCCGCAGCGCCCGGCTGTAGGCCTGCCTGTCAAAAAGGCTCCCGGAGATTGCACGGAGGGCGTCAGCTGCCGACACCGGGAACCTCACCACCTGTGGAGGCAATCCGTTCTGACTTGCGAATCAGGTTGAACACCCCGCTCACTTCCGCGGACCTGGTGATCCCCTTGCGGGCCATCAGCTCGAGCAGGTGCCTGCGGATCGCCAGCTGCTCTTCCACCTCATTTCGGGACCACCCCCGGGCGTAGGCGATGCTGTCCAGCACCCGGGAATGGTTGTAGTTCCGCTGGAACTGGTCGGTCCGGGGATGCCAGGTGTAGAGCTCGTGGGCCAGGATGTTCTCGCTCCGGTCGACCGATATCTCGTTTAATGATGCACAGCGCCGGATAGCCCTGCCTTCCCTGTACTGCAGGAGCTGCACCACCATCAGGTCCAGCGCACCGAACATGGCCCGTGGAACGTTGATGGGCGGATTGACCATCCGGTTGATGGACTCGTCCACGCTCCCGGCATGCAGCGTGGAGTATGTTGTGTGCCCGGTATTCATGGCCTGGAAGAGGGTCTGGGCCTCCGTCCCCCGGACTTCGCCGACAATGATGTATTCGGGCCGCTGGCGGAGGGAGGTCCGGAGCAGGGAGAAGAGGTCGATATCTCCCTTTCCAGCGTGGCCGGAGGTCTCCCGCGTCTTCGTGGCAAGCCAGTTCCTGTGAGGGAGCTGGATCTCCCGGGTGTCTTCGAGGGAGACGATCTTTGCCGTAAGCGGGATGAAATAGGAGATGGCATTCATCGTGGATGTCTTGCCACTCGCAGTCCCTCCCACGACAATCATGCTCTTCCGGCTCTCCACCGCAAGCCAGATGAAGGCGAGGATTTCGGGGCTGTAGGTGCCGTACCGGATCAGGTCCACTGGGGTCATCGGGTCGGTCTTGAAACGCCGGATGGTAAACGAGCTTCCCCTGGAAGAAACCACATCGGTGTAGGTGATCTGGACCCGCGAGCCGTCAGGGAGCGGGGCATCGAGGAGTGGCGAGGCGATGGAGACCTGCCTGTCGGCCTTCTGCGAGAGTTTCAGGACGAACCGGTTCAGGTCCTCCCCTGTGAAGGAGAGGGTGGTCGGCACGGAGCCAAACTCGTTGTGGTAGATGTAAACCGGGTTTTCGGCCCCGTTGCAGGTGATGTCCTCGATGAACCGGTCATGCATCAGCGGGTCGATTGGGCCGTATCCCTGCAGGTTCCGCTCCAGGTAGTAGAAGAGAACCGAGACCCGGCTGTCCGGCATACCGGGCGAGAACCGGTGCACTGCGTCCCTGACTCCCGGGAACTCCAGCTGGATCCCGCCCTTTTTCCAGAGCGATTCAAGGACGACCACATCGCGGAGGTAGGAATGTACTTCTTCGAGGAGCAGCCGTTCCTGGGAGCTGACCGGAGGTTCGATCACCCGGTAGAGGAGATCGAACAGGTCGTTTTCCACGATCAGGGCATAAGATGATCCTTTCTTCAGCCAGTACCGTTCGACCAGGCGTTCGCCAGGGAGGCATGCGGCATCGGGCGGAAGCGATCCATCCGTGCCGGCAGGCATCCCGGGCAGGGGGACTGCCGCACCTTTTTTCCGGAAGAGATCGGAGAGGGTGGAGATGGTCAGCAAAGATCCCTTGTTCCCGTTGCCGTCCGGGCCATGGGCGGATGATCCGCGACTCTCTCTCCATCTCTTCATTTGTCCTCCACCGGCCCTGGCATTTTTCCCTGACTGTTCGCCCCGAGCGCCTCCCCGGCGTTCCGCAGGCCGAGGGCGCCTTCAGCATCATCCGGATCAAGAGAGACGACTTTCCGGAAGGCCTCCTCTGCTTCGCGGTACATGCCAAGGGCGAAATACGCCTCCCCCCGGGCCTTCAGCCCCTCTGTTCCGTGCAGAGCCGCGGAGAGGACAGGCCAGAAGACCTCCCGGGCCTCCTTGACACACCCGGCAGCGGCAAGCGCTGATCCCAGCCTGCGGACGAGACTGCTGTCGCCGGGGCGGAGCCTGAGCGCATTTCGGAAGTCTTCCGCGCCCTGCCTGTGCTGCCCGCTCAGCACCAGGGCAATCCCCCGCTTCTCGTATAGGGCTGCATCCGCTCGCCCGGAGCCAATTGCACGGCTGTAGGCGGCAGCCTCATCACGGTACTTCCCGAGCTCGTGCAGCACCCTCCCCATGGCTTCCCACGTTGGTCCATCATCGGGCCGGATGGCAAGCGCCCGGTCAAATGCGGTCAGGGCCTCACCGGACCTGTCAAGCCTGTGGAATATCTTCCCCTGGCATGTGTAGAGCGAGGGGTTCCCCGGGTCTGCGGCGATCCCCTGATCAAGCGACGCAAGGGCCTCTTCCTCCCTCCCGAGCCGGACGAGCGACCGGGCCCGGGAGAGCCAGAGGTCCGGGGACCGCGGGTCGATGGCAAGGGCCCGGTCGCAGGACTGGAGCGCCTCGTGGTCCCGGGAGAGGGCGTGGAGGATCCGGCCCCGGGCGGCCCACACTTCTGCCGAGTGGGGGTTGAGCGGGATGGCCTCGTCCAGCGCATGGAGTGCCTCCTGTTCCCGCCCCAGTTCCCGGAGCACGAGCCCTTTCTGCCGCCAGGCATCGAAGTTCCCGAAGTTGAGACGGAGGGCCTGTTCACAGGAGTAGAGCGCCTCCTCGTTCCTTCCAAGCCGGGTGAGGGCCCGGGCCCGGAGGATCCAGATGCCCACGGCCCCGGGGTCCTGGCCCAGTTCGCGGTCGAAGTCTTCGAGGGCTTCCCTGAAATGTCCGCAGGAGTACAGGGCGATGCCCCGGAGCCCTGCAGAGAGTCCGGGCTGCTGTTCGAAAATCCTGTCAAACCCACCGGCTAGCTGTCCGCAGTCCTGAAAAGTGCAGATGCCCTTTCCCTCCCGGGAGTGGAAGACCTCTCCTCCTTCCATGCAGAGCGCTTCCGGAACAGGGTCCTCTCCCGGGCGGGGACCGGATGGATCCATCTTCACCGTCGGTCTCTGGTCTCTTTGGCCGGCAAGTATACGGGATCTCCAGGATCTTTGGAAAGGCCCGGAAGTATCTGGTTCAGTGGTGACCTGCTCCCAGCTGTTGTTTGCCGGCTCTTCCAGCTCTTCTCTCTCCGTGGACTCTCCAGGTGAAGGTTCCGGTCGTTCCTGCAAGGAGCCGCAGACGTCACCTTCTGCCGGGACATGCTCGTGGTATGGTTCCTGTCTGGTCTTCCCCGGGGAAAACCCGAGCCTCGCCAGTAGGTCGCCGATAGATACCCCGAAACGTCCGCCAGGATACCCGTCTTCTCTTCCCGGGATTTCCCGTGCAGCGGGCGGATGGCCGGATGAGCATCCGAAAAGAGGCTCCTGCCCGGGTTTATCCTCCAGCCGGGCCTTCAGCTGCCTTATCCTTTCCCTGCATCGCCCGGCATCCCCGTCCCGGCCGGACCTGGCATATGAATAACCGAGATTGTTCCAGGCAGCGGTATAAGTGGGGTCAAGGTCGACTGCTTTCAGGTAGTACCGGATTGCCTCATCGAAATTGCCGTTCCGGGCCATCCCGTCGCCCTGGACTTTCAGTGCACGGGCAACCCCTGAACTGCCTGGCGGGTTCATCTCTTCTCCCCGTCCATGTGCGTGATCCTCTCCTGTCCGGTCTCACCCATGAACCGGGCACTCTCGTCAAATGCTTCCAGTTCCTGCACCTCGATAATCCATGCGACCTCGCAGGGAAGCCGGGGGAACACAGGAGAAAAATCGATACACCCGGCTCCGAGGGCCAGGTGATCGTCACATGACCCCCTGTTGTCGTGAAGATGGATGTGTGAAGGCCTCCCTGCGGCAAGGAACTCCTCGAGAAGCCCGTTCACATGGGCATGGCCGACATCCAGGCAGAATGAAAGCCCTTCCTCCTCGAGGACCGGCAGGAGGGATGGGTCCCGGAAGTGGCAGACCTCCCAGGTCCCCATATTCTCGATGGCCACCGGAACGCCATACTCCTCCTGTACAGCCGCAAGCTCCCGGAGAGAAGCCACCAGGGCTTCGTAGGAGCGGTCAAGCATCTCCAGCCATGGAGAGAATCCCGGATGGACCACCACGCATCCGGCGTCGATCCTGCCTGCCTCCCTGCATACCCCCCGGAGAAGGTCCAGCGAAGCCTGCCGGATCGGTTGCCGGCAGCTGGCGATGTTGATATCGGTTGTTGGGGCATGGACCGTATAGCGGAGGTCAAAGGAGAAACAGGCGTCTGTTCCGCCAAGGAGATCATGCCTGGCATCCGAGAGAATCTCGACTGTGCCGGTATGGGCCGAAAGGATCTCGAGGGCATCGGCAAGCTCGTGTTCCATGAGGCACCATGTCGAGCATCCCGGCCCTGTCAAGCGCGACCTCCGGTGATCCCGGCAGTGGCCGCCAGCACTGATGGGGCATCTTCTGTTACAACGGTCCGGTCTTTCCCGATGCATCCCATGAATGGCGGAGTCCGCCGTGAGGCGCTGTCAAGGACAGCAGCGGCCGGAGATGCCCCGTGGGTTCCACCGGCAGATGGTCCGGGCAGGCAGGGATCGGCCATAGATTCCCGGGACAACAATCCCCGCATCATCGCACCTGCAAAAGCAAGACCGAATCCGGCCAACGCGGTGGCGATAACCGTGGCAGCCATGGTTCCACGGTGTCTTTCACGGTAGTGTCCGGTCGATATCCGGAATATCGTGGCAATTTTTCACCTTCTTTGGCTTTCTTTCCGGAATGTGTTCCGGAAGATCCCTGCCAGCCCCATTCCCTGTACCCGGATTCCACCGGTATCGACGCCTGGCATCATGGCAGGACCCACCCTTTTTATTTCCCTGATCTCCTCAGCAGGAGGAACGCAGCCGCCACACATGCACCGACAGCAGCAGTAAATTCAAACCCGGGACCCTCGGCAGTCTTTTGCGTCGAATACGGTGCCGGGGTCACGCCTGATTGGACCGGGTGGATGTCTTCTGCAAATTGCTCCAGGACATCAACGATACGTGGGGCAGCACGGTCGACCATGTCGGTATCGACCGGATAAATCCGGTTGTTCCGGATTGCAGACACCCCTGAAAAGCGGGGTTCACTTCGGAAGAACTGTACGATTATGTCTTCCTGGCCCCCCATCCCCGTGCCCTTGTTAACGATCAGCACGTCCGGATCGACCCGGATGAAGTCCTCGATGCCGGCGACATTCCACCCCTCGACTCGCCGGAACGCATTCTCTCCCCCGGCAAGTTTTATCAGTTCGTCCTGGAACGTGCCGTTCCCGCTCACGTAGATGGGGTCATTCCAGATCACGTGGGCGACTTTTGGACGATCCTTTGTCGCACCGATCCGTTCTTCCACGGCATCGATCCGTTGTTCAAGATCCCCGGCCAGTCTTGTTGCATTATCTCCGGCCCCGGTCACCTGCCCGACAAGCCGGATATTGCCAAGTACATCTTCAAGCGTCCCGGGGTCGAGGGAAACGACCGTGTATCCGAGCGACCTGAGGTTATTGATTGTTGCCTCACCGTTACCAAATGCAGCGACAATGAGGTCAGGCCTGAGCGCGATGACTTTCTCGATGTTCACCGTGTTGAACCCGCCGATCTTCGGTTTGTCCAGTGCCTCCGGCGGGTAGTTGCAGTACTCGGTTACGCCGACCACCCTGTCTCCCAGGCCGAGAGCGTAGAGGATCTCGGTGTTTGATGGCGATAGGGAGATGATCCGCTGTGGTGTGCCGTTGATGGTCACCGTGGTGCCCATGTCATCGGTAACAGTAACCTGTGCGGCTGCCATCGGTACTGAAATGCCGAGGAGGATAACGAGAATAATTGGGATAATACGTTCCGGTGCGTGCATGGTATCAGCTTTCCGTTTTACTATGAAAATCGCATCCGCGATTTTCATTTTGTACGCCTGTGTCTATGTGATTTTCAGGGATGTGAGTCTTCATGTGTCCCTGGCTGGTATGGATTTGCATGGGAAAAGGGATGAAAACAGGGGTGTTCTCCCTTTTTTGCTTGTTCATGAACCTGTGTCCCCTGTGGCCGAATGTTTCGCAGGTCACTGTAAACGATTTATTTCCTGTTCACGGGAGAACATTTGTCTGCGTGGTGACAATCATCTTCCCGCTTGCAGAGTCGTAAATCTCGATGTTAACGGGTTCCCCGGTTGATGGGGCAGAGAAGGAACCCGGAATCCATCCCGGTGCAAATGCATCAGTCCAATTGATCCTGATCTTATCACCAGTCTGAAGGGTCTTCCATGTCCATCCCCCATAGCCATCGGATACGCCAACAGCTGTGCCATCCGGTAGATAAGTTGCATTCGCCAGATCAACCTTATTGCTCATATCCTTGAACAATCCCATGGGGATGAAAGTTCTCACGGTAATTGCACCGCTGTTGATCGGGTCTCCTCCCTTGAAGTCGATGAGGATATACGATCCGTTATGCGCTTCTGCCCCGATACTGAGCTGGGGTGCTTTTCCTGTTGACTGTGATAAACCTCCGGCAAAAGCGCTGACCACCGCGGCGATGATTATGGTGACGACGAGCATCAGCATGACTCCCACAACCGGTGAAACTCCGTGGTCACTGAGTACAGTATTTGACATGATCACACCTCCACGACGACATTCTTGTCATAAATCGTGCTTCCTGATATCAGGTCGATCAGCCTGACGTTGACGATCTCGTTGCCGGTGAGATTGCCGGCATCCCTGATAACCGGCTTATCAGTCACCGTGTTTCCGTACTGGCCGGTAGCCAGGTTCCCGTCGACTTTGATAACGTCTCCGGCACGCATGATATAATTCCCAAACCAGGTTGAATTATCAGAACCCGGCCCTGTTCCCGGAATTATCAGGTACGGTTCATGATATTTTCCAGAAACATCTGTATTCAGTGATGATTCACCCGTAGCAGCAACAGTTGATGCCACATGATAATCCCCATCCCTGCCAACCCAGCTGGTCATGACCTTTGTGTTCCTGGTGTTTATCGGGTCACCACCCAGATGTTTGATGGTCATCGATGGATCAGCACCGCTCATACCACCTTTTAACCGGATATGCGTCTCCAGCGATACCTGTGGTGCCTTCTCTTTTCCGCTCGCCAACCCGCCGGCAAACCCGCTGACCACCGCAGCGATGATGATGGTAACGACGAGCATCAGCATGACTCCCACAACCGGTGAAACGGCATCTTCTTTCTGTTTAATCATCCTTATTCCTCCAATTTAGTGGAGTTATGCGGAAGGGCCCGCCCACACAACACAAAATGATTTTAGTTACAACTATTTAAATTGATCAACTTTGTTTTGTCTAACTCAAGGCTGTTTGTTTAAATATGCCGACCGTCCAATTGAGACAATATGAAATCCTCGCTGTTCATTCGTTGGAGGCGGGCTTACTGGCCGTATCTGCCGGGATAGCCGCCAGGCTTCAGGAAGGTCTCCAGCCTCGCACCGCACCGCGCTCCTGGCATGGTGATCACCCGTAAGAACTGCCCGCAGAGAATGCAGAAAAGGAAAAGATCGCCATCCCGTGTTTCGTGATGCTGACTCTCCGTCTCCCCTGGGATCTCTTTTCATCCGCCGTCCAGGTTACATTTCGTGATAGTCTTTGTCGTCGTAAAAGACTGGGGTATATCAGTCCCGGGCCCGTGCTGGCATAATCATAATCCGGTGGTGCCTTTGAGAACCCGGCATACGGAAAAAAGGGTTATTTTTCTTCAGAGAGCTCGTTGCCTTTTTCCTTCCGGTAGGAGTAGTATGCAAGGCCTGCGAGGACGATGATCACCAGGATGACGGGGATAAGCCATGACGATGGTAACTGTGACCGGGCAGGAGGAGCGGTGGTAGTGGGGATCGCGGTGGTCCCGGTTGTCTCAACAGTCCCGGTTGTTGGCGGTGGAGTGGTTGGGAGGGTAGTAACGGTTGCATTCTCCTCTCCGCCAGCTGGGGTGGCAATGGTGGTTGGTGTGGCAGTCGGTGTGGCAGTCGGGGTGTAGTAGCTTCCGCCACCACCTCCGCCTCCGCCACCTCCACCGCCGCCACCGGTCACCCGGAAGGTTGCGGTGATGGTGTGGTTTTCGTTCACGTTCTCAAAAGTCCATGTAAGGTGCGCCGCCCTTGACACACCGTCCACGGTAACTGCCTGGATCGTGTAGTACGGCTGTGGAGTGATATTGAAGGAAATATTTCCTCCAGCCGGGACAGCGACAAGACCTCCCGGGGTGATCTGTCCTCCGCTCCCTGCCGTGGCATTGATGTAGAACTGATCCACAGGTGAAGTGACGCTGATAAACCCGGGTTTTGATGTAAAGCCACTGCCGAGATCGTTTGTTGCCGTGAGGTTAACGGTATACGACCCCTCTTCGGTATATACATGGACCGGGTTTTTTGTGGTGGCCATCGTGTTGTCACCGAATTCCCAGTACCAGGAACCGGGATAGTTGCCGGAGGTATCAGTAAACTGGACAGACAGTGGGGCAGTCCCGGAGGTCACGTTGGCAGAGAAGTCAGCCACTGGCGGGTCAGGGGAAAGCGACCCGATCGCATAGACATTACCATCACCGCTGCCGATGTAGACCACTCCATTGACTACCGCGGGGCTCGACGTCACCCTGCCCCCGACATCGAACGCCCAGATGAGTGCTCCCGTCGAGGCGTTGAGCGCATAGGTGTTGTTGTCGTAACTCCCGAAATAGACCACCCCGTTTGCCACCGCAGGGCTGGATTGCACCCTCCCTCCGGTAGTAAAACTCCATACGATGGCACCGGTTGACGCATCAAGGGCGTAGGTGTTATTGTCATTGCACCCGATATACACCACGCCGTCAGCAACAGCGGGGCTTGACATGGTTCCTTCTTCGGAGGGAAACTCCCAGAGCAGGCTCCCGGTGTGTGCGTCGAATGCATGGAAATTACTATTTCTTCCACCCCCGGCAAAGACAACCCCCCCTGACACCGCAGGACTTGAAAAAGCAGACCAGCCATTTTCGGGAGCATAGTCCCAGATGGATGCCCCGGTGAATGCGTCAAGTGCATAGAGCATTCCCCCATACGTCTGCACGTAGACAATACCATCCGCTATCGCCGGGCTGGAGTAGATCCTGTTCCCATCATTTTCTGATGGAGTGAAGGCATGGCTCCATACGGGCACACCGGTCTCTTCATCGAATGCATAGATGGTCCCATCCATGTTGCCAATGTAAACGATCCCGTCGGTCACTGCTGCACTGGAACTTACGCTGCTCCTGGAAGTGGACCGTATGGGCAGTTTATAATCCCAGAGCAGTTCTCCTGAATAAGCATCGACCGCGTGGACCTTTGTCTTCAGGCCCCCGATATAGACGACCCCGTTTGAGACAGCAGGGCTTGAGCTCACGTAGTCGTTGCGCTCCATGGTATTATATTTCCAGGACAGGGTTCCTGTCGTCGCATTCAATGCGTAGAGGTTCCTGTCCTGGCTCCCCACGTAGACAACGCCGTCTGCCACCGAAGGGCTGGATGACACTGGCGCCCCGGTCCTGCAGGTCCAGAGGAGCGAAGGCTGCGGCCTCCTCCCGCCATCATCGTACACACCAGTATTGCTAAGGTCGGACCGGAACTTCCGGGCCATCACTGTCGCCGGGTTGTCTGTCACACGCAGGAGCACGGTGTTCGATGATTCCCCTGATGCCGGGTCATGCACGGTGATTTTCACCCGTCGCGAGTGTGCGACATTTCCGGCAGGGACTTCCATGCTGACATGGTCCGGCTGCAGGTACTGCGTTGCCTGCTCAATTCCATCCCACAGAATGGTACATGCAGGGGTATATCCTGTGCCGTACACATCGAGCGTGAATGCGGGGCTGTCTTCAACTACATCCGATGGATCAAGGGTAGAGATGGAGAGCGCCCCGGAAGTCGTTGTATCGGTCACCATGGTCGCGTTGACCAGTCCGTTCACCCCGGCAGTCCTTATTCCGATCGTGTATGCTGTCGAAGGGGTAAGCCCGGTTGCAGTCCAGGTCTCTTTCCCTGCGGTCACGTTCTCCTGGAACACGCCGTCCAGGTAGACCATGGCGCAGGAGAACCCGAGCGTCCCGGGATCGGTCCAGGCCCAGGTGATCTCTGCCCCGTTCGCGGTCGTGGCATGCAGACCGGTCACGCTCTCCGGAGGGTCGTCCGGCAACGCGGCAAGCGCGTAAAGCTGGCCATCATACCCCTGGATATAGAGGACCCCGTGTGCGATGGCAGGGCTTGAAAACCCTCCTTCATCCGTTGAATATTCCCAGAGCAGATCTCCTGTTCCTGCATCGAGGGCAGAGACGGTACCGGTATTACTTCCGAAATACACGACTCCATTTGCCACCGAGGGACTCGACTGGATCGGCTTACCCGTTGCATACTCCCAGAGAAGGTTCCCGGTCGATGCATCGAGCGCGTAAAGGTGGCCATCAGTGCTCCCGGCATACACCACCCCATCTGATACCGCCGGGCATGAGCATCCCCTGGCAGGATAGTCCCAGAGGAGATCCCCGGTCATGGCATCGAGGGCATAGAGATTATCGTCCATGCTATGGAAGTAGACGATCCCATCCACCACTGCCGGGCTGGAATCGGAATAAATATCGCCGATGGTGTAGGTCCACAGGAGTGCCCCGGTGCCTGCATCGAGGGCATAGAGATCTCCGTCCTGGCTTTCGAAGTAGACAATGCCGTAGGCCACTGCCGGGCTCGATCTCACCGCGCCACCGGTTGGATAGTTCCAGAGAAGGGTGCCGGTCTCAGCATCAAGCGCGTAGACGTTCTTATCCCCGCTCCCGGCATACACAACACCTCCTGATACTGCCGGGCTGGAATGCACGCTCGACCCGGTCCGGTAATTCCAGATGGGGATCCCGGTTGAGGCATCGAGCGCGTAGATGTTGTAATCGTTGCTACCCACATAGACTACATTGCCCGCGACGGCGGGACTTGACATTCCGCCCCCATTCGGGGAGTCCCAGGTGAGTGCCCCGGAAAATGCGTCCATGGCAAGGATATCATATATCCCGCAGATATAGACGACCCCGTTTACCACCGTCGGGCTGGAACCGTAATAGCTCTCGGTCATGTACTTCCAGAGCAGCTCGTTCCCGGGCCTTGTCCCGCCGTCATCATAGACGCCCGAGTTGGAGGAGTCCGACCGGTACTTCCAGGCTTTCGCGCCGCCAGTGCTGTCCCTGACCGGGAAGAACACGGGGTTTGATAACTCCTCTGCAGCACTGTCATAAACAGTGATATTCACCAACGCCGGGTGTGAGATCATTTCAGCCGGCACATCGACTGACAGGTGGCCCGAATCATGGAACTGCGCCGGCTGCTCTTCGCCATTCCAGAGGACACGGGAAGCCTCTCCAAACCCGGAGCCGTATATTCCGAGGTCAACCCCGGGGTCCCCGGCTGTTGCATACGCCGGGTCAAGGTGCGTGACAAGAAGGCTTTCCGTTGTGGCGGTATGGTTTCCCTCCACCACTTCCGGGCTCAGGACCACTGTGCCGTCCGGCTCCGTCCCCCCGTCATCATAGACGCCTGAATTGTTGAGGCCAGACTGGAACCCCCAGGCCTGCTCATCGGCGGCCACATTCGCAGATACAACAAAAATAAGGATGAACAGTCCAGCTATTGTGAAAATTGGTTTCATGAGATCACTACTACTGCCGTAAATGAACAGTTGGCGGACACTATTTATGTATTTGCGCATACCCGGCGGCATGCAGGAAGACCGTATTGCGATTTACGGAGCCTCTGGTGGGGCAGATCTCCCCTCTTCTCCGCCTCCGCTCCACTGACCACGGCAACCCTGGATAAGGGCACATGCTCCGGACGACCCGGCGGCATTAAACGCACCACTCCTTGCTTTTATGTCACTCCTCCGTCGATCCTGGAATTCTCCCACAGTCTCATTTCCAGGCATATTCTCCCTATGACCCGGCCTAATCCCTGTCCCGGAACTTGTCCCCTCATTCCAGGCTTAATAAAGAGCAAACTTTCCAACCCCGTTTCGCCCGCAATTCGCGGAAACAATCAGTTACCACACGAATCTCTTGTGGCGTGGATACCATCACCCTTCACAGGTGCACCGGGCATGTAAAACCCGGGGAAAAATAAGCCGGAAAACAGCCCCGATTGCTCTCAGATAACCGGGGTTCCGAAGGATCGAACATCAACTCCCGGTCTCCGGACATCCCCCGGGTACTGGAACGAATTTTTTAGTGGTTTATCATCCATGTCCCACACCAGCTATGCCTATAGATCGGCAAGATACTGCTCGCGGTTATTGAGGAAGTCCCGGTAGATCCGGAAGTAATCCGTCTCTTCGTAGACGACCTTCCGGATCGGTGCATGGTCGAAGCTGTAGATCTCTGCATCGGGATAAGCGAGGAGGATTGGCGAATGGGTGGCGATGATGAACTGGACCGGGCCGGTCGCAGTGGTCCTTGAAAAAAGCCGCAGGAGCTCAAGCTGCATCCGGGGCGAGAGGGCGTTTTCGGGCTCGTCAAGGAGGTACAGGCCGGGTATCCTGAACCGGTTCTCAAAAAAAGCCATGTGGGACTGCCCGTGCGATCGCTCAAGCAGGGAGACGTTCCCGAAGTACTTCAGCGATTCCGGGTCGGCAACCGCCCATTCGTCAAGGACTTCGGCAAAATGGCGGAATATCTCGGATGCAAAAAACGATCCACCACACTCCCCGCCATCCCCTTCGAACGTGATGTACCGGTAAAGGTCGTCCTCGTGGGGGTTGTGGTGGTACCGTCCCCTCTGGTGCTCCTCCCAGATGTGGATGCCGCTCTTCCGGGCAATAGCCGAGAGCAGCGTTGACTTCCCTGTCCCATTCTCCCCTATGAAGAAGGTAACCGGCCGGGAAAACCCGATGCAGCCCGTCTTCCTGAAGACCTCAAGGCTGAAAGGGTAGTGGTGACGTGTCGGGAACCTTTCATGGAGCAGGCAGAGCCGTGTCAGGATCACAACATTACCGTTTCTTCCGCGATCTTTTTATCATTCCGGAAGATTTTTCACGGATTTCTCCGATATGTTCATGCGAAATGCCCACTGACGCCCCTGCATCGCCCGGACCGGGCGGGAAAGAAAAGAACGCCATCGATTTTTTCCGTGAATACGGGGAGGATATCCAGCAGGTACTCAGGAACCCCGATTCCCTGGCAGACCGGGAAGAGTGGGGGAGTTTCGAGACCCTCATCTTCCACCTCGACCGTGCCCTGGAGGCATCCGGATTCTCCAGCGAGGTCCTCCTCTTTCGCGGAATACACCATGAATATGCCCGTAACTTTCTCTTCATGCTCGACGCAGATGAAAAGACCGGTGAAGAAGGTTCCGGGCAAAGTCTTGTCCCTTACCTTATCCGCGACCCGGGATATAACCTCTTTACCACCAATCCTTCTGAAGTCCTCAGGGAATTGCCGGCAGTTACCGGGGAACCACGGGTGATGGTAGCCTACCTGAGCAGGCCGGGCGATCACGCACTGCCGCTCGATGAAAAGGCCGGCGAAGTGCTCTATCCACGGAATACGACCTGGGTTACCACCGGAGCGACCAGCGCCGGGTTGGACGGGACGGAGGTAACCATCATCGCAATCGAGATGGCGGGAAGGAAATGACCTCAAATAACAGGCTGGTATGGAGAAGGCAGGATATTGTCCTCCGGAGGGCGCCGTTCGTCCTCGATGACGACATGAAGCAGCGGGCAGGGCAGACCCTTTCCATGGCAGCCGGCAGAGCAGGCCGCAGCACAGTCAGGGAGTAACCATCCCGGTTGACGGCCTGGCCATAGGAAATGGCTCGGCTACCTTCTCCTCTTCACCATGCGGAGCACGTTTTTTCCCTCCCTGCGGGCATATGTGACCTCGTCCACGCTCTTCCTGATAAGGTAGACCCCAAGCCCGCCGGGCTGCCGGTTGTTGATGTCGTTTCCCAGTATGTCAGGGGGTTTGGCGGTGAGCGGGTCAAAGGCAATCCCGTCATCGGTGATGATGACGGTTACGTCCTCCATGCATACCTGGATCGAGACGGATAGGGAACGGGCCCGGGAGTAGGAGATGATGTTCGTGCAGGCTTCATCGACGGCAAGATGCACGCAAAAGACGATGTCTTCTGCCACCCCTCCATCCCGTAGCGCCCCCTCGACAAAGTCAGCGACAGCGGATAGCACCCCGGTCTCCGGAGAAACCGTGAGTACTGCCGGGGCATTCATGGGGAGGTCACCTTGACCACCATGAGCGTGATGTCATCGAACTGCGGGGTATCTCCGGTAAATGCGGCAATCTCCTGCAGTATCCGGTCGAGAATATTCTCGGCCGGACGGGTGTGGGCGTCACGCACGATCCCCTCCAGCCGCACTGTCCCGAACTGCTCATCCCGGTCGTTGACCGCCTCGGTGACCCCGTCAGTGTAAAGAACGATGACGTCGCCGGCCGAAAGGGAGACCATCCGTTCTTCGTAGTCTGCCGAATCCAGCGCCCCGAGAGCGATGCCGGTGATGGCGAGTTCCTCGCTCGTGGCATCGGCGTGGACGAGGAGCGGCGGGTTGTGCCCCGCATTCACGTAGGTCAGCTGGCGCTTCCGGAAGTCGAGGACGCCGAAAAAGAGGGTGATGAACATCCCCGATGCCGCATCGGCGGCGATCATTTTGTTTGAATCCCGGATCACCTCCCACGAACGGTCGTGCCAGCCGGTATTGGCCCGGACAACGGTACGGGACAGGCTCAGGAAGAGGGCTGCGGGGACGCCCTTTCCCGATACATCGCCGATCAGCATGGCGGAGCTGTCGCCGGAGAGCGGGATTGTGTCATAGAAGTCACCACCCACCTCGGTTGCCGGGAGAGCCTTTGCCGCAAGCTCCATCCCTGGCAGGGTGGGAAGGGTCCGGGGAAGGAGGCTCTCCTGGATCGTCCGGGCGACCTGGAGCTCGGCTTTTTTCCGTTCGAGCTCCGCCCCGTACCGGTCCCGCTCTTCCTTTGTCCTGCGTTCAGCGATCAGGTTGCCGATGATCAGGGCAAATACCAGCATCCCTGCCGCATTCACGAGGATCATGGGGGCGGCGACGATGGATACCAGCTCGAAGGCCTGGGAAAAGGGCTTGCTGACCAGGAGGACGATCCCCATGTGGATGCCCTCCATAATGACGGCAAAGGCGACCGCCAGCTGCCACCCGACGAACCTCCGGTGGTTGAGGAGGTAGATGGCTCCGGCGAAGAAACCGGCGAGGATCGTGGCAAGGGTGCATGCCGTGCAGGTAAAACCCCCGAGTGTCATGCGGTAGATGCCCCCGATGATCCCTGCCCCGCACCCTACGATCGGCCCGCAGGAAAGGCCGCCCACCATGGGACCGAGGTCCCTGATATTGATCGGGGCGCCAAGGATGGAAATCCCGCTTTCGGTCCCGTAGATGGAGACCAGCCCGAAGAAAAGGGTCAGGAGGATCTGGTTTTTCCAGGTGAAAATTCCGGAAAGCACTTCGGAAAAGTAAGTGATCCTCGTGACGAAGTAGGCAAGGATCACGATGACTGCCATCATCTGGAAGAGGACTATGAAGTAACCGAGGTATTCCGGGTTCATGGGAGGTCAGGAGAAGGATGCCAGGGCCTGGCCCTCATCGTCAAAGAGCAGGAATATCCGGTCAAATCCCGTGATCGCAAAGATATTCCTGATCTGCGGGGACATGGCTGCCAGCCGGATATCGCCGCTCCCGGACCCAAGCTTCTTTTTTGCGGCAAGCAGCACCCGGAGGCCGGCACTGCTGATGTACTCCAGGTTCCGGGCATTGATCACGATCTTCTGCCTTCCTGCACCGAGCAGGGACAGCAGGGACGCTTCGGCATCACTGGCAGTCGTCGTATCGAGCCGGCCATCCAGGGAGACGACCGTAACATCACCAAAGATTCTCTCGGAAATGGATAAGGTCCCGCTCATCATGCTCTAGGTGATCCAAGGCGGCATTTAAGCTTTCCTTTTCAAAAAGAAGGGTACGGGCTCTCATGTGATCCTGCCGGAATGCCCCCGCCACGATATACCACCCGCTTATGCGCGTTGGCGGGGGAAAACGAGGTATAGTACATCCCGGTCATCAGGATGAACGACCAGAAACCCCCCGCTGAGGGCAGCCGACCGCTCGATGAACCGCATCCCGGGAGCCTGCCCTTCGATGGCAGGGACGATTCCGGGGCTCCTTACGGTAATACGATAGTACCGGCCCCAGGTGCCGTAGGCGAAGGAGAGGTGCCGGCCACCGGACAGAAAACAGGTCTCGATGAGGTGGCGTACCAGCGTGGAGAAACATTCCTCGTCTGCAAGGCAGGTCTCGCCGGGGTTTCCCGAATGCGTGACGTGGAGGTCTTTTAATGGGTTCATTCCGGCGATCTGACTGATCAGCGCCTGTAGGAAAGCATCCTGGTCCTGAGCATGGAGCAGGTCTTCTTCGTACTCCGCCCCCGTGCAGGTGGACCGGATCCTATCCCCGATGACCTGCCCGGGGGAGATTTCGGTAGCGGCCGTTTCCGGATCGTATCCCCGGAAGGTGATGGAGTAATCTTCGATTAGCCGGTTGATGCGCTGCAGGTACGAGGGATCGATGATATCCGCGATCCTGCTCTTCTCGAGGGTGTGGGAGAGCCGGGCAGCGATCTGTCCTGCCTTCAAGGCCAGGTGGATCTCTTTTTTATGCCCCGCATGGACCTCTTCTGAAAAGCGGTGAAAGTCGGACAGGATCTCCTCGATCTCACGGGCCTCGATGAGCCCCCGGATCCGGTCACCAGCACCGGCTTCGTCCAGTTCTTCAAGGACATGCACCAGGAAGAGGAGGCGGCCTGCCAGGATGGTGAACAACCGGTCAATCTCGATCATGATATCGTCGGCAAGTGTGGCCATCATGCCGACCCTTCCGGGGCTCAACTCCCGGATCGTCCCGAGCGCCGCCGTCTCTTCGCGCATGGAGGAAAGCACCCGGAGTGCCGTCCTGCTGTCAAGCACCCTTCCGTGCCCGGGACAGCAGGTTTCCACGCCGTATACCCTGATCACGCTGAGGATGGTATCGATCGTATTTTCGAGCTCCCTTGCATCCCATCCATAGAGACCGGCGACACCGGGGTTCGTGGCAAACGGGAGGTCGCCGACAAAAAGCAGGGGTCCTGTCCTGATGCAGATGCTGTCGGGGCTGTGTCCCGGGGCAGGATAACACTCCACCGGGACCGAACCTGGCACCAGGACAGTCTGGTACCATACGTCGTGACCCTGCCCAGACGGGATACGGTGGTCATGCAGCGTGAACAGCCCGTCGGCGGTGTGGTACACCCTCTCCCCTGGTACGGATTCGGGGGGAGTATCGAACAGGCGCACCGTGACATCGACCGGTTTCAACTCGTAGCCCAGGAGGTCGGCGCTTGTCGCCCGGGCGTCCTGTCCCTGCAGAGCATCTGCGCATTTCCGGTGGGCGAGGATGGTGAAAATTTCCCGGTCCTGGAATAAGCCGGCATTCATCAGCTGCAGGCAGTGGTCCAGGTGGCTGTGGGTCAGGAACAGTAAGACCGGGCGCTTCTGCTTCGCGAGCAGGATATCGATCTCCCGGGCGAGGGCCATTCCCTGGTCCGGAAGGCCACCGGGGTCAATGAGAATGATCCGGTAGTCATCAGCCAGGAGGTAGGAATTCGATGAAACGATATTCGGTTTCCTGAGGTAGGGAAAGATCCTTGTCCCCGGGAGACCGGGGATTTCCTGCCAGGCCCTGTCTTCCATCGATTACCCTGTGAGGATTCCTGCTGTCGTTTCTTTCATCCCTGGTTCACTGCCAGGGCACCGGGCCTGCCGCTGCCCTTATGGCGAGAGTCCTTTCCTCTTGTTTTCACATCCGGGCTGTCGCTCCTACCAGTGAATGGACGACATTCCCAGATAAACCGCACGATCCCCGGCGGGGAACTGCGCAGGGGTCGTCATCCGGGACTGCCATCCGCGGGGTCATCCCCTGCCCGTTTCCAAAGGGAATGGTTACCGTCACGGTCGGAGCATTTCGGTCAGGACGTCTCCCGGGTCTCGATGGGACACCTGCCCGCTCATCATGGGGACGATCGCCAAGCCTGGACCAGGGCAGAACGGCCCGGGCCGCATTGTGTTGTCTCATTCACAACAAATTCTTTATCAGCCAGTGCTGCCAACCTTTTAGCACGAATGATCCTCAAAAACCCGTTCGATCTCCTTGTCAGAGCGGTCACCGGCCGTCCCCGGGTGGTACTTGCGGCAGTTGCGGTACTGCTGGTCTTCGCCCTTGTCGGCACCACGCAGATCAGCATGCAGACCGGCTCGGAGACCTATATCGACAAGGAGACCGAACGGGGGATGCTCCTTGACAAGTATTCCCGGACCTTCCAGTCCGACAACATCATGCTCATCATCGAGAGCGATGACATCCTCAACCGCGATGTCCTGGCCTATACCGACCGGCTGCACCGGGACCTCCGGGACGAACGCTACGTGGCCAGCGTATCGGGAATCGTCGACCTCGTGAAACAGACGAGGGGCGGCACGATGCCCGGGTCGAAGGCGGAAATCACGATGGCACTCGATGGCGTCCCTGCAGAGACCCGTGAACAATACGTCCCGTCGAACCTGATGACCATCTCGGTGATCGCCCTTGAACCGGGGCTGTCGCACGAATCGCAGGCTGCCGTCATCAGGAACCTTGAATCCGTCATAGCTGTATCGAACCCGCCACCGGGCGTTGAAGTCACGGTCACCGGGAACGCTGCCTTCCAGCAGCAGATGATGGGAGAGATGGAGTCGTCAATGGGCCAGCTGATCCTCATCGCCATGGTACTGATGGTGGTCGCAGTCGGGGTGTTCTTCTCCCACGTGGCCTACCGCTTTCTGGCGATCGGGATCGTCGCATCGGGGCTCGTGCTCACCTTCGGGATCATGAGCCTTGCCGGGATGCAGATCAGCATGGTCGCAATCGCCGCCTTCCCGGTCCTGATCGGTATCGGGATCGATTATGCCATCCAGTTCCATTCCCGGTTCGATGAAGAAGCAAGGTCGGTTCCTCCGGTGGAAGCGGCAAGGATCACCATAAGCAGGGCCGGTCCCGCAGTGCTCTACGCGATGATCGCCACATCAATGGGTTTCCTGGCCATGATGATCTCCCCGATACCGATGCTCCGTGATTTCGGGGTGCTCTGCATCATCGGGGTGGCTTCATGCTACCTCATGGCCCTTGTAACGGTGCCAACCCTCGGGATCCTCCTCGACTATAAACCGAAATACCCGGGCAGGGCTGACGGGAATGCAAAAGCCCACCACATCGAGAAGTACAATTCTTTCCTCGGCACCGTTGCCACCCGGGTGGCAAAGAGCGCGGTACCGGTCCTGATCCTCTGCGGACTGGTGGCGTTCATCGGGATCCAGCTTGACCAGGAAGTCATCATCAACACCAACGAGGACTCTTTTGTCCCCCAGGACATGCGGGCAGTCATCGACCTGAAAAAGGTGAGCAGGACAATGGGTTCCACCTCCTCGCTCCCGATCTTCGTCCGCGGCGACAACGTCCTCGATGCCCGGACTATCTCCTGGATGTACCAGTTCCAGCAGTACGAGACCGCGAGAAACGACAAGATAACCGGTTCTGCCAGCATCGCGGATGTCCTTATGCGTTACAATGGAGGGGTGCTTCCGGCCGACAACCACGAATTGAAGGCCGTAATGGACCGGATCCCCGATGATGAACTGAAACGCTATCTCGATGGGAGCAGCGAAGCGGTCATCGGGTTCTCAACAATTGACATGGAAAACGAGGTGGCCATGTCGATGGTCGCCGACGTGCGCCGGGATCTTGAATGGAACCCCCCTCCACCGGGCGTAACGGCGACCGTTACCGGGATGGGAGAGATGTTCACCCACCTCATCGAGGAGATCTCGCGGAGCAAGACCATGATGACCCTTCTTGCCTTTGTCCTGATCTTTGGTTTTCTCTTCCTCGTATTCCGAAAGGTGGGCCGGGCGATAATCCCCGTCATCCCCATCATGATGATCGTCGGCTGGAACGGCCTGATAATGTGGCTGCTCGGGATAGACTATACCCCGATGACCGCGGTGCTCGGCTCGATGTCGATCGGTGTGGCATCGGAATACACCATCCTGATCATGGAACGGGTCTACGAGGAGCGGGAGCGGGGCCTCTCCCTGCTTTCGGCCATCACCCAGGGAGTCGGCCAGATCGGCACGGCCATCACCGTCTCGGGACTGACCACGGTCTTTGGTTTTGGAACGCTGATCGCATCAAGTTTCAACATGATCAGCAACTTCGGGCTCGTGACGGTGATCACGGTGGGCTTCTCGCTCATCGGGGCAATCGTGGTCATGCCGGCCATCCTCGTCCTCATCGGGCGGCTGGAGGACCGGAAGCCAGCGCCAGGGTGAGCGGACACTTTTTTTCCCACCACGGCACATGATCTCTTCCATGAGCAGCAGGTGTGACCTTGTCCTTTCAGATGTGACCCTCCCTGGCGGCAGGGTGGCGGATGTCTCGATCCGGGAGGGGCTCGTCCAGCATACCGGAGCGCCGCTCCCGGCAGAACAGGTCATCCCGTGCCGGGGACTGGTCGTCCTGCCCGGGGCCGTTGACATTCATGTTCACTTCCGGGGAGGCATACAGCGCGAAAAGGAAGACTGGGAGTCGGGGAGCATGAGCGCACTTGCCGGGGGAGCGACGGTTGTCGTCGATCAGCCCAACACCATCCCGCCGCTCACCACCCCCGAAGCCTTCCGGGACCGGGTTTCGGAAGCCGGTCGAATGTCTCTCTGCAGCTTTGCCATCAATGCCGGGGTGGCACAGGGAACTGACTTCGTCGCGCTCTGGCAGAAAGGGGCAGCGGCGTTTGGGGAGATCTTCGCCGCACCCTCCAGTTATGGCGAGGCCCTCTCCCCCCATACCCTCTCTTCCGCCCTATCCGCAATCGGCAGGCTCGGTGCCCCTGCCACCATCCATGCCGAGAAAGCGGGTCCGGCACAGGCCGATGATCTTGCCGGGCATGACCTGAACCGGCCGGCAGACGGTGAAGCGGAAACCGTCAGGGAGATTGCCGGGGCACACGGAGGATTCACCCGCCTCCACTTCTGCCACCTTAGCGCTGCCCGGTCGATTGCTGCGGCAGGGTCGTCATCCCTGGAAGTAACCCCGCACCACCTTTTCCTGTCAGTCGAGCAGAGCATCCCCGATGACACCCTGAGGAAGGTAAACCCCCCGATCAGGAGCGAGAAGGAACGAAGAGATCTCTGGCACATGTGGGACCGGATCGATGTGATCGCCTCTGATCACGCACCGCATACCCTCCGGGAGAAAAATGTCCCGTTCCGCGACGCGCCTTCAGGGATTCCCGGAGTGGAGACCATGCTCCCCCTCCTAGTGGCCAGGATGAAAGAGGGTGTATTTTCCCCGGTATCGCTCATGGAGAAGACCTCCTGGCGGCCGTCCGACCTCCTCGGAATCCCCCGGGCCGGGTTCCGCCCCGGTGAACGGGCCGATTTCGCGCTTTACGGAGAGGAAATTGTGCCGGTCTCGGTCGATGACCTCCACAGCAGGGCCGGGTGGACCCCCTACGAAGGGTTTCCGGCGGTCTTCCCCTCCATTGTCATCCTGGGTGGGACTCCTGCATTCCGGGAAGGTGAGTTTTTCGAAGCGGCACCGCGCTGGTTCCCGGGAAGGGGTTATCATCCCTGACAACCCATATATATACGTGCCGATACAGCGCAGCCATAGGTCCCCGGGTGATCTGCTGGCGAAGACCTGGAAATGAGCTGCGGGACAACCCGGTTGTGCGACAGGCACCGCCCGGCTGAGGGTAAAAACAGGAGAGGTACGGTATCAGCCACCGATGACCCGTGGTTGTTAAGGCCGGGCGACAGATCACGATCATGACCGATATTTCAGCCGCCGTCTCTTCATCCGGTGACGGGGTGGTCATCACCATCGAAGTTACTGCGGGTGCAAAGCGGGCCGTCTTCCCATCCGGCTACAACGAGTGGAGAAAGGCGCTCGGGTGTCTCGTGAAGGCCCCGGCCCTTAAAGGAAAGGCGAACCGCGAAGTCATTGCGATTGTCGCTGCGACCCTCGGCGTGCCTGCCACGAACGTGCGCATCCTTTCCGGGGAGACATCGCCGATCAAGAAGATCATGGTCAAAGGAGCCGATCACGGAGTGGTGATGAGCGGGTTGACTGTGGCGCTCGGCGATGCATGAGTCTATTCTAATTACAAAATAATTCACAAAATATTCAGCCACTATCATTTGGTTTATCTACTCTGGAAATCAATTGATAAGTACCTATGATCAGGCATTTCGGATACTGCATGATGCATGGGGGTGCGTTTCATTGTACTCAGCAGATACTACCAAGTACCTCATTCACGTTTATCTCGAAGCGGAGGGGGTGGTCGAGAAACCCGATGTAGTGGGGGCCATCTTCGGCCAGACTGAAGGGTTGCTCGGCGAAGACCTCGACCTCCGCGATCTCCAGCGGACAGGCCGGGTCGGAAGGATCGACGTCCAGATCTCCAGTAAAAAAGGCGAGACAAAGGGGGATATCTTCATAGCATCCTCGCTCGACCGTGCCGAGACGGCAATCCTTGCCGCCTCGCTTGAGACAATCGACAGGGTCGGTCCCTGTGTGGCCCGGGTCAGGGTCGTCTCAATCGAGGATATCCGGGTGAGCAAAAGACGGAAGATCGTGGACAGGGCAAAGGAGATCCTGATCGGCTCGTTCGAAGAAGGATCCATCGACAGCACCGAGCTGATCGACTCTGTCCGGGAGAGCATGCGGATCGAGAAGATCAGCACTATAGGAGAGGAGAAAGTCCCGGCAGGGCCGAACGTTGCCGATTCGGATGCAATCATCGTGGTCGAAGGGCGGGCTGATGTCATCAACCTCCTGCGCTACGGCATCAAGACGGCAGTCGCGGTCGAAGGGACCAATATCCCCCCGGTTATCATCGGCCTCTGTGAGAAGAAGACCGCAACGGCCTTCTTTGACGGGGACCGGGGCGGCGACCTGATCCTGCAGGAACTGTTACAGGTGGCCGAGATCGATTATGTCGCCTATCCTCCACGGGGCAAGAGCGTGGAGGATCTGTCGCGAAAGGAGATCATCAAGGCGCTGCGAAACAAGGTCCCGGCCGACTATGTAAAGGAGCAGGAAGCAGTCGAGGAAGAGCCCCGGCCCGGACTGCCGGCCGAAGTCCCGGCACCGAAACGCCCGGAAAAGACCATCGCCCATAAGAAGAAACCGGGGCGCCCGGTGACGCTCGGGGACCAGATCGATGCCGTCAGGGGAAAGCGCATTGCAAGGTTCCTTGGGGCCGACTTCTCGGTCATCCGTGAGGCAAAACCCGATGAGATCGAGAAAGTTGCAGAGGAGCTGAACGGCGATATTGCAGGGCTTGTTACCGATGGGGGCGTAAACCAGCGGGCACTCGACCTCATGGTGAGCAAGGGACTGGAATATGTTGCCGCCCGCGATTTCAGGGGAATTATCAAGCGTCCTTTGACCATCAGGCTCCTGAAAATCGCCTGAGATCCCCCCTAAGATACCTATTTATTTTCAAGGTGCATCATGAATAGCTTGGAGTGACATTCGCATGCACAAGGAGGAACTGATATCGCTGCACCAGATGCTGTTTGAGATCAAGGACTTTTTTGAAGGAAACAACCCCGGATTGAAATTTTCTGATTACCACTCCTTAAAAATTAACCCCTCGCAATTCCACAAGAGCAAGATGGAGCACAAGTACGCCATATTTGTCCTTGGAAACGAGATCGCCAATGCCATGAAGGATGTTGAGTTCTCCGCTTCCGGGAGGATCTCTGCACGCATGCGGGAACTGGCGGCAAAGACCCTGAAAGAGATGGAATATACCCAGTAGTTTTTAAAAATTCTATTTCCTGAGAAAACGCTCTTTTTCGAGGAGGTATTCCGCAAGCTGGCGGGGTATCGGGGCTGCCATGCAATGCCAGTTCGGCGTCCCGTTGACTTCGAGCACGCAGAAGTCCCGGCCGTAACGGAGCAGGTCAACACCGCCATAGTCCACGCCCACCGCCCGGGCCGCAGCACCGGCGATCTCCTGCATCTCAGGGCTTATCTCCACTGGCATGCCTGTCCCGCCCTGGTGGATGTTGTGGGCGAGCGTATCCGAGACGCGGGCAATTGCCCCGACTGCTTTGCCATCGATCACAAACACCCGGAAGTCGCGGTCGTTTGGCACGTATTCCTGGAGGTAGTAGGGGGGCCTGCCAAGCTGGTCTGCGGAATCGATCAGGAAGATGTCATTTCCGTCAAATCCATACACCGGCTTGATCACCACCCTGCCCTGCTCTTCGAGGAACCGTACCGCCACATCGCGGGAAGCGGTGAACAGGGTGCGGGGTGTGGCTATACCGTGTCTTACCAGGAGAGCGCTGGTCATCACCTTGCTTGCGCAGGTGAAGATGGAGAGCGGGCTGTTTACCACCGTGTTGCTGATGGAGAGGGCATTTAGCACCTCGAACTGGTGTTCGTCCTGCTTCAGGCCGCAGGCCCAGATGATCTCTCCGGAGAGGCCGGTTGCGAAAGGATCGGTCGCATCGAGGTCGAGATACCTGCAGGAACCGCCGAGGTTCCGGATCTCCCTGACAACCATGGCCGTCGAGTTGTCATCAGGGGTATCGGTAGGTTTTGGGACGATGTGGATCATGGCTTGCTTGCAGGTAAGGTTGGACGATATACCAGATAATCCCTCGGCAGCACATTCTTTTTAGATCAGCGTGAAACCTCCTCTTATGCAGTACTACCCGAATCCGGATGAAGGGCTGGATATCCATGCGGTAAACAAGGTCATCGAAGAGGCGTTCGCCGAACACGGCCGGGGGAAGGTCCAGATGCCGCCAAAGGTCTATATCGCCTTCGATCACGGTGATTTCAGGACCATGCCCGCCTACGTACCCTCTCTTAACATCGGCGGAGTCAAGATCGTGAATGTCCACCCCGGGAACCCTGCCGCAGGACTGCCCACGGTCATGGCCCTCACCGTGATCCTCTCTCCCCAGACAGGGATTCCCGAGGCGATCCTGAACGCCACCGGCCTCACGGACCTCCGGACGGGAGCAGCAGGGGCTATCGCTGCCAAGTATCTCTGCGCCAGGAAAAGCGTCGTCCTTGGCATGGTGGGGAGCGGGCGCCAGGCGCAGGCCCAGCTGGACGCTATTTCCACGGAACTCGCCATCACGGAGATACGGATCTGGAGCCGTACCGAGAAGCATGCCCGGGCTTTCTGCGAACGGAATGCCGGATATGAATGCCGGATGACGTCCATTGAGCAGGCAGCCGATTGCGACCTCCTCGTCACCACCACCCCGTCGCGGGAACCACTGGTCAGGGATGCCTGGGTCCGGGACGGCACCCACATCAATTCAATCGGGGCCGATGGTCCGGGCAAGGAGGAGCTCGACCCTGCTCTCCTTGCCAGGGCAAAGGTCTTTGTCGATGACCCAGTCCAGGCCGTCCATTCAGGGGAGATCAACGTCCCGATCAGCAAAGGGCTTTATTCACCGGACCAGGTCGCAGGGACCCTGGGAGAGGTGGTGCTCGGGAGGAAAGGGAGGACCGGTGACCGGGAGATTACCATTTTTGATTCCACCGGCCTTGCCATCCAGGACCTGGCCATCGCCGTAATCGCCATGCAGAAGGGCAACTCCGTCCCTCTCAGGTTCCCCTGATCCCCGAAGACTGGTGTGCAAAGGATTCCGGGGCCGGACCGGGCACCCGGATTCCGGTATTTTTAAAAAAGAGATCAGTCTTTTTTGTACTTCTTCCAGACGATCTCCCGGTAGACCGGGCCGCTGTTGTAGGTGCAGAAGGGGATAAGCCGTCCATCAGGTGTTGCATAGTGGATGCAGCAGCGCTGGACACGGCCGAGGTCGTAATTGTAACGGTCCATGAAGTGCATGGTGCCGATGAAGAGGGCGTTCCAGTGGAAATCGCGGAGGGCATCGAAGTTCTGCATCACAAGGGTCCTTCCGATCAGCTTCCAGAACTCCATCGTGGAACCCTGTTCGCCCTTCCTAACCGATTTGTTCATCTCCCGGATACCTTCGATGAGCGATTTGTACTTGTTCAGCGCTCCGCCTTTCTTCAGTTTCTCGGCCATGCTTTCGACGGACCTGAAGAAGCTGTCCACATCGACCATCCGGTTGATGGGGACCATGCCCTCATCGGTGATAAAGACGTAAGTGGCTGCACCGCAGTGCTGGTGGGCGGTAAACCGGACCTGCGGTTTGCCGGTGTAGGCCTCGACCAGGTCTGAGAAAGGCACGACACAGGGAACCGGGTAGAAATCATCCTTGCGGATGGTCCCGCCAGTCTGGTCTTCGATATCCTCGAGAAGCTCAGGGATGGTAATCCGTTCCCGCTGCACATCCTCCTCGCTTGCGGCTCCGGTGAAGGCGATTGGCTGGTAGTTCACCCCGCGGACCACGCTTATGTGCCCGGCAGCATAGCGGATCATGTCCCCGACTTCATGGTCGTTTCTGCCCTTGATGATCGTGGGGACAAGGACTATCCCGAGACCGGCCTCTTCGCAGTTCCTGACCACCTTATCATCGGAGGCGATCTTGGGGTTGGTCTCCTTTGACACACCGTCAAAATGGAGGTATACCGTGGAAAGGCCGGCGGCCTTTAGCTCCTCTACGTATCCTTTGTCCCTTGCAAGCTTGATCCCGTTTGTTGCGAGCTGTACCTGGGGAAACCCGAGCTCCTTTGCTTTCCGGATGATCTCCACCAGGTCATCCCGCATCGTAGGCTCGCCGCCCGAGAACTGGACCGCCGGGGCAGGGACCGGTTTTTGCTCCCGGAGCATCCGGAGCATCCCTACGATCTGGTCAAAGGAGGGTTCATAAATGAACCCGCAGGCCCGTGCATTGGCAAAACAGAAATCGCAGTCCAGGTTGCACCGGTTGGTAAGGTCGATATTGGCAAGGAGGGTGCCGGATTTGTGGTTCGAACACAGGCCGCAATGTTCCGGGCAGCACCCCTCCAGCGTTGTGACATTGGGGTTCTCAACGCCGCGTCCGATCGATTCGAATGCTTCGAACCTGTGCCATAAGCCGGCATCGGACCAGTAAATATCCCGGAAATGGCCGTGTTCCGGGCAGGTCCGTTCCAGCCAGATTTTGCCATCCTCTTCGTTGATTTCGCCCTCGAGAACGGCATTGCAGATCGGGCAAAGGGTCTTTGTTGTTTTCACTTTCACGGGGTTCCCCTCCGATCCTTCATAGAAGTGGTTAGATTCTGGGATATCTTAATGCTTATATCTGCTGTTTATTACAGATACTGGGGTATTTCAGATGAGCCCCGATCTCGTTTTATCCTCACTGGTGTCCGCGCTCTGGATTATGCTGCCGGCATACCTGCCGAACTCAGCGGCAGCCGTGCTTGGAGGCGGGGCGCCAATTGACGGAGGCCGCAGTCTCCGGGACGGAAAACGGATATTCGGTGACGGAAAAACATGGCGGGGGCTCTTCCTGGGGATCCTGTCCGGAATTGCCATCGGTTCGGTGCAGATAGCGGTCCGGGACCATGCCGGGCTCCTGTCCCTCCCCGGACTCACGTTCCCGGTGGTGGTCATCCTTGCCGCCGGAGCCCTCTTCGGGGACCTCGCCAAGAGTTTTTTCAAACGGAGGCTTGGCAAGGACCGCGGCACAGAATGGCTGATCGCAGACCAGTATGACTTCGTTATCGGCGCCTTTCTCCTGCTCATGATCTTTTCACCGGGGTGGGTGATATCCACGGTGACCCCCCTCATGGTGCTCTGGATCATCATCGCCACCCCCCTGCTGCACCGGGTAGTGAATATTATAGGGTACCTTACCGGAGTAAAAGATGTACCATGGTAAACAGAATTGCTGAACTGCTGCGGGAAAACGGGGCAGTGGAGTTTGGAGACTTCACCCTTGCCTCGGGAAGAAAGAGCTCCTACTACCTCGATGTGAAGAAGGCAGTCACCCACCCGGCAGTATTGATGGCAATCGGCGAAGAGATGGCACGCCGGGCCGACTTTGACGTAGTCGCAGGAGTGGCTGTCGGAGGCATCTCCATTGCCGTTGCCACCGCCATTGCCAGCAGCAAGCCCTATGCCATCATCAGGAGCGCCGGGAAGTCACACGGGACAGGCGGGCGGATCATCGGGAACATCTCCGGAAAACGGGTGCTGCTGGTCGAGGACGTCACCACATCCGGCGGCTCGGTGATCGGGGGAATCGAGGAACTCAGGGCCGGGGGAGCAGAGATCGATACGGTTGTCACGGTGGTCGACCGCGAGGCGGGTGCAGCCGAAGCGCTCGGGCGCCTTGGGGTACACCTTGTCGCGCTCGCAACCGCCCGTGATGTTGTGCAGTGGCGGGAATAAAAGACGCACTTTTTTAAAAAAAACTGGCATATACATGACTATGAAGGTTCTTGTTGTCGGAGGCGGGGGCAGGGAGCATGCGATTGCCCGGGCGCTATCCTTCAACAAAGAAACGGCCATCTTCTCGGTCATGGCGAAACGGAACCCCGGGATCGCGGAAGTGGCAGAAGAAGTCCTGGTCGAAAAAGAGACCAATGTCCCGGCGGTAATCCGGTTTGCAAAAGCACGGTTGATCGATTACGCGGTGATCGGGCCTGAAGCTCCCCTTGAAGCGGGCATTGTCGACAGGCTCGAGGAAAACGGGATAGCCTGCATGGGCCCTACCTACGCCGCCGCAAGGCTCGAGACCGACAAGGCTTTCTGCAGGGAGATGATGAATGCCCATGGCATCGCCGGGTGCCCGGCATTCCGTGTCACCCATACAGCCAGTGAGGCCGAGACATTCATCCGCAATTACGAGGGGGACCTGGCAATCAAGCCCACCGGGCTTACAGGGGGAAAGGGAGTCAGGATCATGGGCGAGCATGTTGACCGCGAAGGGGCCATCCGGTATGCCCGGTCTCTCTCCGGTAACGTGGTGCTTGAAGAACGGCTTATCGGCGAAGAGTTCACCCTCCAGGCTTTTGTCGATGGAAAACACCTGGTCCCCATGCCGCTCGTCCAGGATCACAAGCGGGCTTTCGAAGGCGACCAGGGCCCGAATACCGGGGGGATGGGGTCATACTCGATGCCGGACCATTCCCTCCCCTTCGTGGGCAGGCATGACGAGGAAAAGGCCCTGGCCATCATGAAAGATGCGGTGGCGGCCATGGAGAAAGCAGGGTTCCCATACCGGGGAATCCTTTACGGCCAGTTCATGAACACTGCCCGGGGACCGATGGTAATCGAGTTCAACGCCCGGTTCGGTGACCCTGAAGCGATGAACGTGCTCCCCCTGCTCGAGTCCGATCTCCTGTCGGTCATTGAAAACACCGTCCGGGGGACCCTCAGCGCTTCGGATATCCGGTTCTCGAACAAAGCGACCGTCTGCAAGTATGTCGTGCCCGAAGGCTACCCGGAAAAACCACTGACCGGGGAGGAGCTGAATATTCCGGGAAAACCGGAAGCCATCCTGTATTACGCCAATGTCGATGAACGAAATGGCCGGCTATTCACCGACACCTCGCGGACCCTGGCATTCGTGGGGGTGGCAGATAGTCTCGATGCCGCAGAACATATCGCGGAAGATGCGGCCTCCTCGGTCATGGGACGGGTGCGCCACCGCCGTGATATCGGGACTGCCCGGCTGCTCGAACAACGGATCGCACACATGCAGGAGCTCCGATGAACAAGGATCTGCTTTCCATCCTCGATCTCTCCGCAGACGAGCTTGATGTCATACTGGGTGAGGCCGCTAACCTGAAGATGCTCCGGAAGGCCGGGCGTCCCCATGAATTCCTGAAGGGAAAGTCGCTTGCCATGGTCTTTGAGAAGGCCTCCACCCGGACCAGGATATCGTTTGAGACGGGGATGTACGAGCTCGGGGGGCATGCCCTGTTCCTTAACCCAAGCGACCTCCAGATCGGGCGGGGGGAGGAGATACGGGATACCGCCCGCGTCATGTCCCGTTACGTGGCCGGGATAATGATCCGGGCCTACCACCACGAGCATATCGAGGAATTTGCCCGGTGGTCATCGGTCCCGGTGATCAACGGCCTCTCCGACCGCGAACACCCCTGCCAGATCATCGCCGACCTGATGACCATCAGGGAGCATTTCGGGAAGCTTTCCGGGCTCCGGCTGGCATGGGTCGGGGACGGGAACAATGTCTGCAACTCGCTCGTGCTGGCATCGGCCCTTGCCGGCTACGATTTGACGGTCGCCTCACCGGACCGTTTCCAGCCTCCCGGAGAGGTGGTGGAACGGGCCCGTGCCGCTGGCGGGTCGGTCACGCTGGTCAGGGAGCCGGGCGATGCGGTGGCAGATGCCCACGTGGTGGTGACCGATACCTGGGTCTCCATGGGAGAGGAAGCCGGGAAGGCGGAACGCCTGAAGGCGTTTTCCGGGTACACCGTGACTCCCGCCCTGATGAGGAAGGCCGGGCCGGAAGCCGTCTTTCTCCATTGTCTCCCGGCACACCGTGGCCAGGAGGTCGCCGATGAGGTCATCGAGGGGCCGCAGAGCCTTGTTTTTGATGAGGCCGAGAACCGGCTACATACCCAGAAGGCACTGCTGGTGAAGCTGATGGGACGGGAGATCGGGGGACCATAGCAGGAAATTCCCGGGAAATGATCACAGAGCACAGCCATACCCAACAGCATCCGCTCTGGCTTTCCGTTGTACTGAGTCTCTTCCCAGGCGTTGGGCTGGGTGCGTTCATCATCGGGATGGCACCAGTATTGGAGGGTTGGGGGCTGGATCCGATCTTCGCCCTCTTCGGTGGTATCGGACTCGTGATCGTCCCTCTCGAACTCGGGTGCCTGGCTATCGTCGCCCGCAGGACAACCGGCTCGTGGTCCCCGCTTGCCGCGACAGCCTACAGGTCCAGGCTTCCTCCTGCACGGCTGCTGACAATGGCTTTTGGTCTCGCCATATGGTTCCTCTTCACGCTGATCGCCTGGATATCTTTGCTGGAAGGTTGGGCAATCGATCTGTTGTCCCCGTGGGTGCCCGGTTCGATTCTGCAGTTTGCGCAGACGAATGGAGGGGGAGATCTGCCTTCAGCGGGTGTTGTCGCGGCATTCCTGATCATAGCATTCGTGTTTAATGGCCTGGTCGGTCCAATAACCGAGGAGCTGTACTTCCGCGGCTATCTTCTCCCGCGGATTGACCGCTACGGCGTATGGGCGCCGGTTCTAAACACCCTCCTTTTTTCCATCTACCACGTGTGGACGCCGTGGAGGTGGCCCCAGATAGCCGCCGGGTTCCTGCCACTGGCCCTTGCCGCATGGCGAACACGGAGCATCTACGTGTCTATGACTGCTCATGTGATTATCAACATCGTCTTCCTGGTCATGCTCACAGCCTCGTTCGCTGCTGGCTGACGCACGGAATACAAGAAATGATTCGTGCAGTCAGTCTGGCTGGGAGGATTTTTCATGCCCGGTGACCGGCCTTGCAAAGAGCCAGCTGACAACAAATACATGCGACAGAATTCATCACGCCCGCCATAATAAGAGGCGATTTCCAAAAACAAGAGGCGGTTATCCGAACGGAGTTGCTAAAAAGAGAATAACCTGGAAAGATCCTTCCCGTGCCCGTCAGTCCCGGATGACTTCGTGGTACATCCCGCCCCGCTCTTCCACGTAGAGGACGGCCGTCCTGTCCCGGATGGCGGGCTTTGGGAATTTTCGCACCCGGACGATGCCGGTGGCCAGCGATTCGCCCGAAATGGATTCCACCCGCGATACACCTGCCGAAAGGAGGTCTTCCACGCGGATATCGCCCGAGAAGTCCCGGAGGTTTCCGAGCAGGACGTACCGGCCATCGTTTCCCGATGCCGCAAGCCCGATGCCTGCCAGCGCTCCGATGACCCCCCCGTCAGTCCCTCCAAGCCCGGCAAGCCGGATGCCGCACTTCCGGGCAAGAGCATATGCTTCGTCCTTTGTCCTGACGGTCATCTTCGCCTCGAGGCCGAACGCGGTGATCTCCGGCGGGACGTCTTTTTGGCCGGCAACGGCCAGCCCCGGGTCGCTTCCCACGATGAAATCGGAGATCATGAGTTCCTTCACCTGTTCAAAGACGGAATCGATATCCCGGCCATTTTCCAGGTGGATTACCGCACAGCTGTTGTGCGAGGTATAGGGGATATCGGGATGGACAAGGAGCTGGTGCCGGCTCACCCCGGCAAGCTGGTAACCGGAATTCCCGAGATCGTGGGCGATTGCCCGGGCAAGCCGCCCGGTTCCGCGGGACTCACGGGTATCGGTGTCGTCGAGGGCAATGTAGAGGGTCACGTGATCAGGCACCCCTGGAATGGGAAATATTGACTTTCTACGGTAATGGAGCTATCTGATTTGACTCCTTCACGGGTTTGAAGGGTGCTATCCGTAAGTGATGGGCATAGCTTTATACTCTCGGCGTTGGAGAGGCTGAGTGAACACATTTGGCTGGAGAGAATTGAGTTATCCGCTCCCCCGGTATCCAGATGTGTCGGGAAATCCTGGAATGAGGCAGGATCATGAGGAACACCAAAAGGTATCAGTCCCAGAACATAACGTTCGCCAACCAGCTCCCAGCATGTACACCAAATGGTTGTACTGATCAAACAGGCCCTGAGAGAGATCAATCTTTTTGCATTCAGGACGTGGAACAGGGTTCTCTTCCTGATTGTTATTTCATGGCGGCCCTGGCATCGGTCGCGTGGGCAGATCCCAATCGGCTTGGAGTTTTCGCGACCGGGTATAAATTTAAAAGAGACATGGTTGCAACCACCCTCCCTGATAAAAAAGTGGCAACTTATAACGGTTCACCATGTTATGCCCGAATTGGGCCCCGTGGCTTTATATGGCCGTTGTTATATGAAAGGGCCTATGCCGTATGGAGGGGATGTGGAAACCCGTGCACATCCATGAATTGCATTGTGGGTGGTGCCGGGATGCAGGCCCTCGAGGATATTACAGGATACACTAAATCCCCGGTGATCCAGCCAGGTACATGGACAGCTGCAACAATTCCAAATAATAATGGGTTTGCATCCGTTCCGGCCGTTGCATGGACAACCAATGGGGATCCCGGGAACAAGATCCCTGCCGACCATACCTTCTCCTATCTCGGGCACTATCCGGCAATCAACCCGGCCTATGTTGTATTGAGAAATCCCCACGGCCGACTGGCACCGGAACCCTCAACAAATGTAACAAGGAGCGATACAACCTGGTACTCCCGAGCGCCTTGCCCGATTAACTTTAAAAACGACAAGGATGGGATCTTTGCACTCGCGGTCCAGACCTTTAAATCAAAATTTGCAGGAATTGGATATGTAAGAAAATAACGAAAAAGAGGGCAGAAATGCTGAACTGGAAACTGGTTGGGAACAAGCAGAAAATTCGTCATCTCTTTTTTTTCCTGGCCGTTGTAGTGATTATTATTGGTAACGGCTGCCCGGTCCATGCTGATGAATCATCAGGTGCGGGAATCGACGCAACCATATCATCTCTCTCAACTGCGACCTGGGATTCCAATCAGGAAATGCCGGCCATCTGGCAGGACCGTGTCGTGTGGGAAGACCGAATAGAGATGCAGTCAGATATTTTTTTCTATAATATCACATCCGGTAAGGAGCAGCGCCTCACCATCACCGGAAGTGCAGAACTGCATCCCGATATTTTTGCAGATCTCGTTGTATGGGAAGGCTGGAGCAACGGGAGTTATAACATTTTCCTGTATGATCTGGCAAACGATGTTACAATCCAGGTCACGGATGATACCCATGACCAGTTCAACCCCTGTGTCTGGGGGGATATCATCGCCTGGGAAGATGGTGGATCTGTATACTATTACAACGTGGTTACCGGTGAAGAGAGCCAGGCATCCGAACCTGGCACCCCGGCCGGAAAACCCGATGTATGGGGAAACCATATTGTCTGGGAGCAGTGGTCCGGGGATAACCCGGAGATCATGCTCTATAATATCAGCAACCGATCAATCCACCAGGTTACTTCAGACCCCGGAAACCAGCAGTATCCATCGATCTGGGAAGACAGGATCGTATGGTCGGAGGATAAAGACGGGTACAAACAGATAATGTTGTACAATATCACAACCGGCAATGTAACAAATCTCACCTCTGATCCATGGAACCACGAATTCCCTGTGATTTTCGGGAACCTTGTTGTCTATGAAAGGTTCTCAGATATCTCGGCAATCGACCTCACCACATCAGAAGAAGTCCTCCTGACAGAAGAAGTCCTCCCGGCTCCGGACACTCCCGATACTCCCCAGATCCAGCCGGCACTCTGGGGCAACCGGGTGGTATGGAGGGGGGTTTCGGACGGGTACTATGATATCTTTCTCTGCACGCTGGGGGTATCGTTACCTCCCCTGGCTGCTGATTTTATGGCAAACATAACCGAGGGGATACCACCCCTTGTCGTTGAATTCACCGACAAGAGCGCAGGGGAGGTTGCTGGCTGGACGTGGGACTTTGGCGATGGAGAAAAATCCCATGTGCAAAACCCCGTGCATACTTTTGCCGAACCTGAAATCTATCCCGTTACTCTCACAGTTCACAACCCATGGCAGAGAAGTGCAGTGAGGATGGATGGCCTGATCACAGTTGGTTCTCCACCAGTGCCGGATTATTCAGCCGATGTACTTTGCGGACCTGCTCCCCTGTCGGTACAGTTCATGGACAAATCAAACGGGTACCCCTCCGGATGGCACTGGGATTTCGGGGACGGTGGCAACTCATCTGTACAGGACCCGTTCTACACTTACGAAAGTCCCGGAGTGTACACGGTCTCACTTCTGGCGGAGAACAAGTGGGGGAACGGAACAACCGAAAAGGAAGACTATATCACGGTCGTTGAAGGCTCATCACACCAGTGTATCCTGCCCGCAGAGGGTGTGGGGATTGAATATACCGATGCGGGGATGCATATCGTCCTCGATCCGGGTGCATTCGGGATTTCCAGGTTTGATCCGCTCGAAGTCCGCTCGCTCGTGACCGGAATTCCCGGTCCGGGCTCGGGTATATCGGGAATCGAATTCATTTCGGGTGATGAAACGGGGTTTTACCAGTCCGGGAATGAGACTATCGAAGGTAACCTTTCGGGAATTGTGCTCATCAGCGACGATGTTTGTTCCCTCAACCGGAATTCATCGATCGGTCTTGTCTGGGACTACAATTTTTCATCCTTTTATCCGGAGTATCCTCCCGGAGGTGCAATCACCTCAACAGTATGGGAAGGGAGCACCCCGGAAGACGCCATCCGGTTCGAGGAGATTGCTATCGACAACCACCATCATGTCAATGCGACCGCAATTACCCTGCTCTTCCAGTCCGGGAATATCCAGTCATCGGGCCCGGCAACCATCGTGGCTGGGATCGACTCAGCCTGGATTGAGAGATATGGCTGGCGATGGAGCCACCACGTTGATTCCGATCCCCAGGGAGCAATGGTCTATGTCGATTCGAAATTGGTCGGGAAGACCCCGGTTGATATTGGTGAAGGGCTCTCCCCGGGCAACCACACGGTCAGCCTCGTAAAACCGGGATACTATGGTAACATTACAACCATAACCATTGGCGACAGGAGAGAAAATATCCGGGCCATCCGCATCCCGGATTTCGGCGAGGGATCATTTGTGAACACATCGTTCCTCTACCATGATCCGGTTTCCGGAATGGATTACTTCAGGGTATACTCTCCGGAAGGGCTTTCAAAATTCGGCATCGTTTCGGTACGGCAGGAAGGAAACATCTTCCAGCTGGTCAACCTGGTCGTGTCACGTGCGTTGAGTGCCGGTGGCGGCGGGGGTGGTGGAGGCAGCAGCGGCGGAACGCCGGGCAGGGCTGCTGCATCCGCAGCATCCCCCCCAGTAAAGGAACCGCCCGGCCCTGCGCCACAAGGAACAGTGGCTCTTCCGCCTGCTGCCTTTGAAGGGCACCAGGCTCATGAAAGCACCCTGCAACCATTGGGTGCCGGAGGAGGGGGGGAATTGCCACCGGCAACTCCTGGCGGGGAGGTTGGTTCATCTTCCAAAGTACTACCGATCGAAGGCACTTCAAGCCTCATCGTCCTTCGGAGCCTCTCCCTTGTCTTTGTCGCGATCTTTGTCGCCGTAGTCTTCTACATGCGGTGGAAAAGGTAGAGGATCTCCCCTGTTTTTTTCATTCCGGAAAGCAGGGTTCAGGGAAGAGAAGGTATCTTTATGAGAACCGGTTATAAGCACCATCCCAGGAGGAGTGCACAGGAACCGGGAGGAAACAGGATACAATGAGATTCCAACTCCGTTCCCTTTTCAGAGGTCCCCCGGATATCAACGCACTCGAGCGAAATGGTGATGTCGATTCACTGCTCCGCCTCCTGACCGATCCCAACCCCACCGTCCAGCGGAAGGCTGCCGAAGCGCTCGGGCGGATGGGAGAGCCTGCCGCCAACAAACTCATCGGGCGTACCCACCATGCGAACCGTACGTTTCGTATCGGGGCAGTTGAGGCACTCGCCGATATCCGCGAATCCCGCGCCGGAAAGAGGCTCACTGACCTCCTCCTCACCGATGAGAGCACCGAGGTCCGCTGGGTAGCGGCCATCGCGCTCGGGGAGACAGGAGGTGGGGGGGCGGTTCCAGCGCTCTGCACGGCACTCAAAGACCCCGACAAGTATGTCCGCTACGGTGCGGCACTGGCCCTTGAACACCTTGGCTGGACCCCTGCTTCAGCAGAGGATCGCGGATACTTCCTTGCAGCGGCCCAGCGGTGGGATGAGATTCCCTCCGCTCCCGATGTACCGGCAGCCCCCTTCATCCACCACGTCCATGACTCTGATCCGGAAGTCCGGGCACACGCCGTAGAGATACTCGGAAAGCTCGGGACCCCCGATGCTAAAGTTGCATGTGACCTCGTCCTCAGGGATGCCAGCGGAGACGTCCGCTGGAAAGGTATCCTTGCCTTCCCCGACTGCGGGATACCGCTCATGCACCTTCCGCGGGTGCTTTCGAAGAGGAAACGGGAGAGAAAGAGCCCGTACATAGCCTCGTTCCTGAACTTCTTCTTCCTTGGCCTCGGTTACAACTATCTCGGGTTCTGGTGGGGACTCCTGCTCTTCCAGGCCAATGTCACTGCCATCGTCACCCTTGCCCCGGTTTTTGGTGCGGTGACCCTCTACCTGATCTCGTATCTCATCTCCACCGTTGCTGTTGCCCACACGTGGTACTATGTCAGGGGGTTGCCAGACCTGTGACCTGCCAGTCGTGTCATTTCCCACTGCAGCACACGAATCCCGTCCAGGGGCGGGCAGGGGGGCTTTTGAGATGGTGATCCCATGGTCGTTCTCAAGCAAAGCCGATATCGCCGGGATGAAAGAACGGCGGGATTACAGCGGGCTGATCAGGGCGCTCTCTCACCGGGACCTGGAGGTGCAGTGGAAGGCATCCGGTGCGCTTGCTGAGCTTGGACCCGGGGGCATGGAACACCTTCTCGCCGCCCTTCACAACCGGAACAGGGATACCAGGCTGGGAGTGATCGAGGCGCTGGGGCAGATCAGGGATCTCCGGGCAGTCGATCCGCTGCTCTCGCTCCTTGCAGACCAGAACAACGAGATCCGGTGGGAGGCAGCACTGGCCCTGGGAGAGATCGGGGACCTGCGGGCAGTCGATCCGCTCAGGCACGCATTGCAGGATATGGACCGCTATGTAAGGTACGGTGCTGCGGTTGCACTCGAAAAGCTTGCATGGGTGCCGGAAACGAAGGAAGAGTATGCATTCAGCCTTGCCGGGAGGCAGGACTGGAAATCCCTCGCCATGCTCGGTGCTTCTGCAGTCCCGGCCCTCACCCTGGCGAGCCGGGATCCCGAGAGGACCGTGCGTATCCAGGCCATCCGGACCCTCGGCCAAATCGGTGACAGGGAGGCTCTCCCTGCCATCTACGATGCCCTTGGAGATCCCGACGACCAGGTCCGGTGGGAAGCGGTTATCGCCGCTCCAAAGTGCGGGATAGCCCCGAAGTCCATCCCAAGGGGGCTTTCCAGGCGGCCGAGGATCCGGAAGAGCCCGCTTACTGCCGGCTTCCTGAACTTTGTCCTTCCCGGCATCGGGTACCTCTGGCTTGGTAAGTGGTGGGGAATCCTGATCTTCCAGATCGATATTTATACCACGTTATGGATTTACCAGATGCGGGGGGACATCGCTGCACTCGACGTACTCCTTCCCTTCTACGTCATACTTGCCATCCATGCCTGGTACATCGCCCGCAGGATGCCGGAATTCTGAAAGGAGCCCGGGAAAAACCGCACGGTTCAAGACCAGCCATTTTTCCCAGATTGTGACGATGCTCTCTGAGAAGATACTCCGCGATTTGGAAGCACCGTAGTATTGGATCAGGATATCCCTTTATCCTGGTATGGCGAAGAAAGAGCGATGAGGACATTCGCCTGGTTGTCATCGCAGACCCCATACCCGGGTTGTATTCTATTATAATTATTTACTGATTCTATAGACTTTGTCCACAGGTTATTAAGGGATGATTTAATAGATGTTATGATAATAGATGAAAGTATGAAATTCGCACGATCACTTTTTCTCCTGATATGCTGCATCACCATTGCCGGGTTTCTTTCAGCAGGCTGCGTAACGCCAGACCAGCCGGGTAAGACACCGGAGGGAGGGAAGACCGTTACCGTCGTTGACATGATGGACCGGACGGTGACTTCTCCCGCGGATCCCGGCCGCATTATCGGGGTTGGCGCAGGGGCACTCCGGATGATTGTCTACCTGCAGGAAGAGGACCGGGTAGTCGGAGTTGACATCCGGGAGCAGGATGCCAATGGAACGGTCTCCGGCATGCCCTCTGGAATCGATCGTCCATACAATATAGCCCATCCCGAACTTGCCAGCCGACCGTTTATCGGGGGGAGTGGCGGGGACCCCGAACTGGTTGCACTCCAGAAGCCCGATGTAGTGTTCCTTACTTTCGTGACCGGGAAGGATGCCGATGCACTGCAGGAGAAGAGCAGGGTACCGGTCGTCTCGCTCATCACGGGCGATCTCGGGAAAAACCGGCAGGTGTTCTACTCGTCCCTGCGAACCATGGCCAGGGTCCTTGGCAAAGAGCAGCGTGCCGAGGACGTGATCGGCTACATCAATGCCACCCTCGCCGATCTCCAGGAGCGGACGGCAGGAATCCCTCCTGGGGAGAAAGTCTCGGTCTATGTTGGAGGGATCGCCTTTAACGGTGCCCACGGCCTCCTCTCCACGGATCCATCGTACGCCCCCCTTGCCATGGTGAACGGGAACAACGTCGCCGCTGGGGCTGGGACCGGAGGGCAGATCATGATCGACAAGGAAAAACTCCTCTCATGGAACCCCGATGTCATCTTCATAGACGAGGCCAGTTATTCCCTGGTGGCTGAGGACCTGAAGGACCCCGTGTACCAGTCCCTTGATGCCGTCAGGGAAGGAAGGGTCTACGGGGTCATGCCCTACAACTGGTACGCGAACAACTACGACACTGTGCTTGCCGACGCCTACTTCATTGGCAAGGTCCTTTATCCCACCCAGTTTGAAGATGTTGATCCGGAACAGAAGGCTGACGAGATCTATACCAGGCTTGACGGGAAACCGGTATATGCGGAGATGAAGCGTATCTTCGGTGGCTTTGTTCCCTTCAGCCGGATCAGGTGAGTGATGGTCAATGGATCCCACCTCTTCCATCAACCCCTTCCCGCTTGAAGAGACTCCTGCTTCAGGAACCGAGACCCCCCTCCACTTCCTGGAAAAGGCGCTTGGAGGACTGCGGAACTTCCAGGCCTTTGTCACGGCATACGAGAGTGGGATCTTTGAGGCCTGCAAAAAACCCGCCCCACTGGCGGCCATATGCGGAAAAGCAGGGACTCATCCGGCGATAACCGGACCGCTCTGCGAGGGGCTGGTGCGTACCGGGTTTCTCTCCCGTGACCAGTCAGGAAATTACCAGGTCACGGCGGTCACCCGCGATTTCTTCCTCGCCGACTCCCGTTTCAGCCAGAAGGCGGCGATCGCCCAGATGAAGGAATTTGCCTGCCTCTTTTACCGCCTGCCGGATATCCTGCAGAATGGCCCCATTGTGTACCCCCGGGGAGAACAGTTCAGGGAGCGGATTATCCCGGCCATGGCCGAACAGAGCCGGTGCGGACTGGTGCAGCGGGTGGCCCAGGTCATCTCCTCTCTCCCCGAGTTCCGTTCTGCACGGCGGTTGCTCGACCTTGGAGGCGGTCATGGACTATACGCAATCGCACTCACCCGGAAAAACCCTGATCTATCGGCCGTGGTCTTTGATCTGCCCGAGGTAACCCCGGCAACCCGCGAGATGATCAGGTATTACGGGGCACAGGGGCGGATCACCACGCACGAAGGTGACTTCTTTCGCGATCCCCTTGGCACCGGGTATGATATCCTTTTTTCCTCGTCAAACCCCTCGGGGAAGATGCCGGCCCTGATCCCCAAGATCTCCGATGCCCTGAATCCAGGCGGGCTCTACCTGAACAAGCAGGTGGTCGACAGCACCGAAGAGGATCCCTTTGCCGACCTTGAATGGAACCTCTGGGCGCTTGAAGGGATGAAAAAGACGGAAAAGCGGTTCCGGTTCGAAGGAAGCGTCCCCATGGAGGATTACAACCGCCTTCTCGGGGAATCGGGGTTCGTGGTCAGAAACACCGTTCCGGTTGACGGCCGATCGGTCATGACCATCGCAGAGAAAGCAGGCGCCCAGGGAGCGGGGCACGATGCATCTTGATGTGAGCACCCTGCACGAGCCTGAAGGATACCTGCGGTATGTCCGACGCAAGGGACTGTTCCTCATCGGGGCAGGGTTTTGCCTTGTGCTGCTTTTCCTGGTCGCACTGGCGGTCGGAAGCTCCTTCATCCCACTCCCTGAGGTGGTCGCAGCCTTCCTGTCACCTTCAGGGGAGCAAGCTTCGACCATCGTCCTGAACATCCGCCTTCCCCGGGTACTCTCTGCGGTGATTGCCGGGGCCGGACTTGCTGCAGCCGGGGTGGTCATGCAGTCCGTTCTCAGGAACCCGCTGAGCTCCCCCTACACGCTCGGGGTCTCCCATGCAGCAGCGTTCGGAGCGGCGTTTGCCATCACCGCTCTTGGGGCCGGTTCGATCTCCCACCTCATCTCGGATTCCATGGTCGTGCGGAACCCCTATCTCGTCACCATCTGTGCCTTCTTCGGGGCGATGCTTGCCACCGCGGGCCTGCTCCTCGTTGCAAAATACCGGAGCTCCCGGCCGGAGGTGATGATCCTGGTCGGGGTGGCGCTCGCAGCCCTCTTCACGGCGGGAACAACGTTCCTGCAGTATTTCTCATCGGCCGACCAGATCGCGGCGATCGTCTTCTGGACGTTCGGGGACGTCGGCCGGGCGACCTGGAGCGATCTCCTCCTCATGCTGGTGGTCGTCCTGCCATCCCTCGGGTATTTCTTTTTCACAAGGTGGGATTACAATGCCATCGATGCAGGGGACGAGACTGCCCATTCCCTCGGGGTCAACGTGGAGCAGGTCCGGACGCTTGCGATGCTCCTCTCCTCGCTTATCACAGCTGTCGTGGTATCGTTCCTCGGCATCATCGGGTTCATCGGGCTCGTGAGCCCCCACATGATGCGCCGGCTGGTGGGGTGTGACCAGCGCTATCTTCTCCCTGCATCCTGCATCGCGGGAGGGATCCTCCTGCTTGGCGCCGACATGGTGGCCCGCCTGATCATCGCCCCGGCGGTCCTGCCGGTCGGCGTCCTGACGGCGTTCCTCGGGGCTCCGCTCTTCATCTACCTGCTGATCGGGAGGAATGTGATATGATCCTTGATGTAGCCGGGCTCAGCTTCCGGTACAATGGCCTGAAGGTACTCGAGGATGTGGAGTTCCGGGTCAACCGCCAGGAGATCCTCGCCATCCTCGGTCCAAACGGCGTCGGGAAGACCACCCTGCTCCGGTGCATCAACACGCTGCTTCGCCCCCACGCCGGCAGTATCCTCCTCGATGAGCAGGATCTTCTCTCGCTTGGGAGGGACGAGGTGGCACGGCTGCTCGCCTACGTACCGCAACGGGGTGAGACAGGGCCGATCCTGGCATTTGATGCGATCCTGCTCGGGCGACGCCCGCATATCGGCTGGGATGTGCGGAGGGAGGATATCCGGAAAGTCCAGGCCATCATCGAACAGCTGCACATCGGGCACCTGTCATTGCGGCCGATCAACTCCATGAGCGGTGGCGAGCTCCAGAAGGTCCTGATCGCACGGGCTCTCGTGCAGGAGCCGGGGCTCCTCCTTCTCGACGAACCAACGAGCAGCCTCGACCTGAAGAACCAGGTCGAGATCCTTGCCTTCCTCCGCATGGTCGTCCGGGCCCATTCGTTGACGGCAATCCTGACCATGCATGACATCAACCTGGCCATCCGCTTCGCCGACCAGTTCCTCTTTCTCAAGGAGGGTATGGTCTACGCTGCCGGGACCCGGGAGATCATCACCCCGGAGCTGATCCGGGAAGTATATGGCCTTCCGGTCACCATCGCCGAGGTCAATGGAATGCCGGTGGTCGTGCCCGGGCCTGATCAACTTCATCTGCCCGGGACACCACATTCCTTGCACGATGAGACAGTATGAACCAAGGTGGAGTCCTCTGCCCGGTCCGGGGGAGAACCTCAATGCCCATTCTGCACGCCGGATGGGCTTTCCCCTTTCTTCCGCTGGGTTCTGGAACGTCTGAATCCCGGTTGCTGTTCCGGGTGTGATGATTCGGCCATGCTTTTAAGTTCTGCAATACGGTTTTCCGGGTGGGCGTTTTCCTCCCGCAACTATGAGATGTTCGATCTCGTTCTTTGATGATGATTAGAAGCGACTGAATATAAGGCGCAGAGGATAATTTCACCGGTACCGTTATTCCTGTGATTTCCTGTAACAGATAGTTAAACCGGGGTCCTGCGGCTGAACCCGGGCAGTGACGCAATTATAAAATTAAAAGGGGCCTTTTCACCCGACAGGATACCTATTCCCCGATAAACTTTTTCAGCTCGTCATAGAGATAGGTCTGCACCTCTTCCACGACCTCCTTCTTTCCCCGGAAGGCAAGGAGCTCGCGTTCATCGCCATCCATGTTGGCGAAATAAAGGCGCTCTTTCCTGGCCACCAGGTCGACTTTGAACTTACTGATGATATCGGCAATCATTTTCCGGGGGACGCCGGGGGGGATCATCAGGTCGAACAGCTGCTCTTCCTCTTCCCCGACCTCTTCCGGCCCCGGGGGATTTCCGGTCTTATCGTTTTGCATGGTATCTGCCATTAATCGGTTCACCTCTCTTATTTTCCTATCTTTATCCTCCGGGCCATGATGCACGGCCCGCCTCGGACCCCGCCGATCGGGTTCTTGGGCTTCCCAAGAGAGTTCATGCACCTGCCCATCAGTGCTGCGCCACGGGCAAGCCCGTCATCGACAAACACGATCCGGTCATTGGGATTATCAAACATCCCGCGTTCGGCGACCCCTTCCACGATGTATTCCGGTTTTCTCCCCGAGATTGCCGCCCGCCCGGTAAACCCGATGGTGGAGTTGGGAAATACCAGCCCCTCTTCGCGTGCGACATCGATAAGCCGGAGAGCCATCCCGGCACATACCCGGTCGACCACCTCGTTTAGAAGGCCCAGGCTGTGGCCCTCGTAGATCTCTGTCCCGATCCCGGCCAGTTCGTCGAGCGCGCTCCCGTTTACACCGGCATCAGAACCGATGAGCGCCACTCCGGACTCTTTCGCGACATCGGCATACACGGGGACCCTGCCGAACCGGCGTCGTTCGGGCGGCACGACCCGGATATCGACGAGTTCGTGACAACGCTTCACGTAATCCCTGACCTTTTCGCTCTGACCTTTCAGGGAAAACTCGGTGACCACGCTCCGGTCCCCGAAGATATCAAGCGCCGTTCCGGTCCGGGAATCGACAAGCCCGGTCCCCTTGATGATGGCATCGGGGATCGCCCCTGCCAGCCCGCAGAAGTTCCCGATAGTCTTGGCAAACGGGTTTGGATCGGCAGGGTCAACGTCGCTCGTGATCCGGCCGTCAAGGGTCGTGCCGAAATCGATTGAGATGCACGGGTTCCGGAAATCGACCTCGGTCCATTTTGCACCTTCCTTGATCCCGGCCATGGCAAGCTCACCTTCCATCTCGTTTGCCACCATCTCCACCCCGGTGCTCCCCACCGGGGGGATGACCCCGGCCACTGCGCCGACAAACACGACCTTGTCGGCGTAGCTGAACGGCTGGAGTTTCAGCGACTGGTTGGCCTTCGACATGGGGGGAGTCATCTTCTTGGGCGGCACCCCGGCATTGAGGCATCCGTTGGCAAGGGCGAGGACAAAGATCCCCACCTGGTCCGGTGAGTCCATTGCGGCAACGACCCCGGTACTCCTGACCACGAAATCGAGGTCCTTTTTGATGTCAAGGTGCGCCTCTTCGTGGCACTGGAGGAGCGTGTCGCGGACGAGATCGGTCACCGATTCCTTGGTGAGCTGTGTCCCGTCGAGAGTTTCGCCAAAGATCTCCTCGCCGGGTTTTGGTTTCCTGACGTCCCTGCTCATCTTTACCGTCTTGTTGATGACATAGGACATCCCGGTCTCGAGGTTCACCCCGGTGAGGATGCACTTCGTGGTGGTATTGCCCATCTCGACTGAAGCCACGATGAAGTAGGGTTTTACCTTGTATTCGGGAATGTAGACCCCGGCCCCGTGGGCGATGGATGGAGGCGGAGGGCTTTCCACGATGTGTGGCCGTGGTTTAAAAAAACGATCAAAAAAGCGTGCACACATATAAACGAATGTCAGGGTGAGAAGTCCCATATATCTTTCGATTTTCCCAGCTTATCCCTCCCCTTCCCGCGTTTTGTCCCCCCGAAAACAATCTGAAGCTTACCCGATCCCCCTGGTACAGGAATTATTATTACCGAAACGGGATCATAGGAATTGAGCTGTCCAGATGAAAGCGGTCTCGTGGAGGATGCTTATCGGGATCGTGGTCGTGATAATCATCCTCCTTGTCATCATTCTGCTGGTTGCCGCAGCACTTCTCCTCTCTACCGGCAACCCCCCGGAAGGGGAGATATCAGGTGTGTACGGGGTTGTCTATTCCCTCGAATCCGCGCTTACCGGGGTGATCACCGGGATTGCCGAATGGATCGACTATATTGCAGGCCAGATCGGCAGGATATCCGGAGCACTCTAGGCTCCATGGTGGCGAGAGAGGGTCTTTTTCCATAAAGATCGTTGCATAGCAACTCCAGGCTCCACGAGGCGAGAGCAGATCCTTCTTCTCCATCCCATCGTCCCTGGAGGTTGCATAACAACTCCAGGCTTCAGGGTGGCGAAACCCGGTCCTTTTCCACGGCCATCCGGATTATCGTCTCCGCAAGCTGCTCAATTGCCGCCAGGGCCGTCGAACCGGGGGGAAGGGATGCGACAGGACTACCCTCTATATCCGCACTTTCGACTGCCGGGTCCTCCGGGACCAGCACCGGTTTTCCAAACACGGCCGGCAGGTTGTCGAGGGGCGTCCCCTTCCAGCGGTTCAGCACGAGGATGACCGGCACCGTGCCCAGTCCAAGCGACCTGGCGAGGTTCCTGATCCGGGCAGCGGTCCGGATGCCCCGTACCCCCGGGTCGCTCACGACCAGGAATAGATCGGGGATGCCAATAGTCCCCCGGGCAAGGTGTTCCATGCCCGCCTCGTTATCGATCACCACGAACCGGTAATCGCGCTCGAGGAGCTGCATGCTGGTGGTGAGCAGGTTGTTTGCAAAGCAGTAACACCCGGTCCCCTCCGGCCTTCCCATGGCGATGAGATCGAATCCTTTCGCCTCGACCAGGGACTTCCTGAAACAGAGGCTGATATAGTCACGGCGGTTCATACCGGGGGGTATCTGCTGGGTAAATGCCTCCTCCCGGAGCGACCCGAGGGTTTCCTGGATCTCGACACCGAGCGCTTCGTGGAGGTTTGCATTGGGATCGGCATCAACGGCAAGCACGGGAACCTGCCCGGCGGAGATCAGCGACCGGACGAGCAGGGCGGCAACCGTGGTCTTGCCAGTCCCTCCTTTACCGGAAATGGCTACCGAGAACGGCCTCACGCCTCGTATTCCTCCCTGGCATGCATCGAGAGCATCCTTGTTGCCTCCATGATCCGGCATGCCGTTTCCCGGTCGCCGGACTGGATGCCACAGGTGGGGGTGATGACCGATTGCCGGAAGAATGTTTCAGGGGAACAGAATCCTGCAACCTGGTCGCGGATACCGTCAAGGACCCCAAGGAGCTGTTCCCGGGTACATCCCGAAAACAGGTCGGGCTGTGACGGGACGATCCCCCAGGCGATGATCCCCCCGCCTTCGAGGTATCCTGCAAGGGCGTCAGGGTAGAGCAGGAATTCCCGGCCAACGGTATAGGCGTCGAATGAGATCAGGGAAGGAGAAAGTTCCATCACGAACTCCCAGTCGGTGTTGGAACAACAGTGGACACCAAGCCCGCCCCTGACCATCCCGGCAATATCGTGCCAGCCTGCGGCGACCGCGTCACGGCTCACGGGCACCACCGATGACCCGAGGGATGCGAAGTAGGGCTCGTTCAACACCACCAGCGTGGAAGTGACCCCGGAAAACCGCTGCATCGACTCCTCGCACCACCGTGCCCGGAGGGCGATCATCTTGCCAAGCACATCGGCAAACTGGTCGTCATAGTAAATCGGCCGGCGGTTCTCGTCCACAACCTGCATCCCGAAGGTCACAGGACCGGTCACCTGGGCCTTCAGGAAGACTGACCCGGAGAAGTCCCGGCCGGCCATCTCGGGAAAGGCCGAGTAGTATTCCGGGGAGAGGGCGTAAGGGGCGGTGTTTTCCTCCATGAAATCGAGGTAGATCTGCTCCATTTCCGCGGCAATGTCCCGCGAGGGATCGATCCTGAGTTTTCCATCCTGCACGACCCCGCCAGGCAGGCGGGCCGAATCGTTCACAACAATGGTCTCGAGGATCCCGCGGTTGGGCAGGGTCGGGATGTAGGGGATCTCCGGGAAGAGCGAGAGGACATCGTCGCAGGCCTGGCGGGGATCGGTATGGGGAAGGGCACCGATCCCGGTAGCCTGGCATCCCGGGGAGGGAAGAGGGGAACTCATGGGTCACCCCGGCGCAACCGGCACTTCTCGAGCATCTCCTCGACCATCGGGAACATGGAAAGGTCCGTGTGTGGCAGGAAACAGCTCCCGGTATACTCGTCCATGAACGACGGTTCGGCATTGAGCTCGATGTAGGCGATCTTTCGTGCGATCTCGTCGATCAGCTTCTTCTTCCGCCGGTTGAGCAAGGCGAGGTTTGCCCCCTCGATTGCACCGTTACCTATGGGGGAGATGCGCTCGACCGGCACTTCGGGAATGAGGCCGATGGTGATGGCGTTTTCCTTGCTGATGTAGTTTCCAAACGCTCCAGAAAAGTGGATATGTGCAATATCGTTCCTGGTAATCCCGGCCTGGTTCATCAGGGTCAGGCACGCGGCAAGGACGGAGGCTTTGCTCATGATCAGCGCTTTAATGTCGTTTTCGGTGATGACGATGTCCTTTCCGATACCGGTCTCTTCTTTCCATGCAACCACGAACTCGGGAACCTGCCTGCCAATCCTGACACGTTCGTGGGCGATGGCCGTGTTGATCCTGCCCGTCCGGTCGATGATGCATGCCCGGAGGAGTTCGGCGAGGAGGTCGATCAAGCCCGAACCACAGAGCCCTTTTGGCCTGACATGCCTGATGGTGCGGTAGGCCGGGGTGAGGGTGACGAGGTCGAGCGAGATCTGCTCGATTGCCCCGGCATTGGCCCGCATGCCGAAGAGCACTTCACCGCCTTCGAGGGCAGGGCCGGCAGCTCCGGCACAGGCAAACATCCAGTCCCTGTTCCCGAGCACCACCTCGAAGTTTGTCCCGATATCGATGAGGAGCGATACCTCGTCACGCTCGGCCATGCCCGAGGCAAGGATGTCGGCGATGATATCTCCCCCGACAAAGTCGCTCACCGCCGGGAAGATGAAGAGTCCCGAATTTTCCCCAACATCAAGTCCGGCCCGGCCGGCAGCTGCAGTGAGGTAGCGCCGCACCACCGGGACGTAGGGCTCCTCGATCATGTAGGCAGGATCGATTCCCATCAGGATATGGGTCATGATGGTGTTTCCGGCAACAACCACTTCGTAGATATGGTCCCGGTCGATTCCGGCATTGTTGGCCGCCTCGGTAATCGCGGCATTGATGCTCTCCGCGGCAAGGGACTGGAGCTTCTTCAGGCCCCCATCTTTTCGGGCATAGGTGACCCGGGATAGGATGTCCTCGCCACAGCTTATCTGCCGGTTGTAGCCTGAGGCGATACCCATGACGCTTCCGTCAATGAGGTTCCTGATATAGACAACGATTGTGGTGGTCCCGAGATCGACAGCTGCCCCGTAGCAGGCAGGCGTGGTATCTCCCTTTTCGATATCGATGAGGCGGTAACCCCCCGGGACCAGTACCACCGTTGCCGTCACCTTCCACCCGCTCTCCCTAAGTACTCTCGGTATCCGGCGGATGACTTCGAGCGGGGCATAGATAACCCCTTCTTTTGGCCCGCCTGCCTTCTCGATCCCCCACAGCAGCCGGGTGAGATCCGGCGAGGGATCATCGAGGCTTGGTGGAGAAAGGCTCAGTGCATACTTCCAGACCGCCGGGTTGAGCTCGGTGGAAGTCCCCATGACATCGATGAGGATCTTCTGTTCCTGCACGATGGACTCTTCCGGTATTAGTACCAGGACGTCCTCGGATACAGAAGTCTGGCAGGCAAGGCATGCCCCGGCTTCAAGTTCTTCTGCTGTGAAGAACTTCCCGTATTTATCACGGTCAAAGTCATAGCTGCCGCTCTTGACGTAAACCTTGCATTTCCCGCATTTCCCAAGGCCGCCACAGACAACGTTCATGTGGATTCCCACCTGCTGGGCGGCCTGCAGGATGCTGCTCCCGCTTCGGACTTCCGTCTTCCTGAACCCCGGGATGAAGGTAACGGTCGGCATGGGATTTCAGGTCCACTCTTTTTCGAGAAATTCAGCAACATCTGCTGCATCCCGTGGTCCGACAAGCACCTTCCACCCGGTCTCGTCCTCGATTCGCCCCGAGAGCGGGGCGGCGTAGCCGGGAATGATCAGGGTCTTGTGGCTGACAAGGTCGGGCACCCCGAACTGCTTCAGGGAGTCCCTGACCAGGGTCTCCGAGAGTTTTCCGGCGGCAACAGCGGTAAGGACCGAGAGCCCTTCAGTATCGACGATCAGCATCAGCGAGTCGAATCCGGAGGCCTCGAGGTATCCCTGCAACGTGAAGTAGGTCAGGGAGAAGTTGACGGTCAGGAAGATCGGTGCACCGGGTCCCGGGTTTCCGACCCTGTATATCCCCGGGGTGATCTGGATGGGTTTCTGGGGATCGGTGTAGATGTTTTGCCGGAGGACGAGGAACGCTTTCCGGGATTCCTTCGGGACTGCATCGGCCACGAGGACCGACCCGTACTTGAGCACTCCGCAGATGAGGGCTGCATCCGGAAGCCCTGTCGCCCGGGTGTCGATGAAGATGGGATACCCGAGTGCAGGAGTGGTCCTGGAAATTGCATGCTGCCGCACCGCCGTAGCAGAGTTCAGCACCTCGTGGAGAGAGGCCGATGTCAGGTCGAGGACGAGGTGGGAAGCTCCCCCGGCGGCACAGAGCCCGGAGAGCCGGGCAAGTGAACCCAGATCGGGTGCCCGGATGGCGAGCGGGCATCCGTACTTTACGGCAAGGGCGCACATCTCCCGGTACTGGTCATGGCTTGCGGCATGGATGAGCGGCCGGAAGTTCCCACAGACCGCAAGGCCCGCTTCCTGTACGGCGGGGTCCTCTGCCATCAGGACTTCCGGGAGGTCGGCTACGGCTTCAACCGCCTCGACCGCTTTTCCAAAGGCAGAAGGAGAACCGCCTTCGGAACATACGGCGATGCCGTTCATCCGCAGGTCAAGGCCGATCCGCACCATGAGGTGGTCCCTGACATCGGCCACGATCTCCTGGATCGTGTCTGCATCCATTTTGTCCGAGACGACGGTCATGATGCCCGGTTCGTGAAAGAACGCCTTTTCATGCCGGAACAAGACGATCTCCCCGCCAACGGTAAACGAACGCTCCCCGACACCGATCTTCACCTTCTGTACCGGAGGCCGGGTCGATGCCCCGAGAAGCTCCCTGACCTTCTCGTCCAGGTGCGGGCAGTCTTCTGCTTTCACCTTGCCGCTGGCAAGCTTCATGGCAAAAGTGAGACAGGTCGGCTCACCGCATTCCTTGCAGTTCTTCTTTGGGAGGAGCTTGTATATGTCGAGTGCTTTGAGCGCCATCCTACGCACCACCTCCCGGTGATGACCAGAGCGCGCCGATCCCCGCTCTTAACTGGGCGATAGTTGACGGGTGACGGACGCAGACAATGGAGGCCCCGGCGATGGCTGCCGGGAGCATGGCATAGAGTTCCCAGGAGACAGAGATGCGATCGCTCTCAGATGGATCCGCTTCCCTGACCTCTTTTACCGTTAGCGAATCGGCAGCCGAGCAGATCATCGGCATGGTGAGATCGTCATCCCCTTTCAGGGCTGACGTGCGGATACGCTCCATGACGGAGTACGAGTATTCGAACCCGTACCCCAGGGCACCGGTGTAAGGGTCGATGACGATCCGGTCGTAGGAAAGCCCGATCTCGCGGAGGAGGATGTTCAGTTGCTTGGCAAGGTTGATATCGATAGGCGACTGGGCGATCATCAGGTGGCCGAAAGCCATGGCCGTGGCGGCAATGCTCCGGTAGTGCCCGGCCTCGGCGGTCCCGATGAGGAGGCGTTCACCTTCGCCAGCCTCACCGATCCTCCGGAACACCTCGCTGTCAAGCGCAGGATCGTTGCTCCCCTCGATGATGAGGGGAAGCCCGGTTGCCTGGAGAACGGACTCCACTGTGGAGGTTACCGATGCAGGATCGGAAAACCCCCGTTTCCGGGTACTGGTCAGGAACAGGCGGATCAGGTCGGGAGCGTATTCCTGCCCGGCCCAACGGGCCCATTCCCCGGGATCTGACGACCGGTCCCCGAGGAACCGGTTCACCGGGGCCGGCCAGAGGGAACGGTCGTCGCATATCTCGTAGGCGATGAGGGGCCGGTGGCCGGTCGGGGGAGTCCCGACAAACGAGAGGTCCCGCTCGCCGCCAACGGTCACGGTCCCGGTCCTTGTACCGCCATCTGCCCTGGTCGCACCGATGGTGACGCTCCGCACTTCTCCGATCCAGTCCGCGAGGGTCTGCATGGTCATGGCAGTCCTCACAGGAGCGGCTTCATCCCGAGCGCAGGGTGGTTTACCCCGGAGAGGAACCCGATGAGATCCTCGATGGTCTCCGCGGTCTCCTCGTCGGCGATCTTTTCGAACAATCCGTCAAGCCCCCGTTCCGCAAGTTTCTGCACGAGGCGGCCCTTGAGCTCTTCCTTGAGCATCGACGGCATCCAGACCAGCCTCCCAATCCCCCCTTCTGCCTGGAGGAACCGGTCGCTTAAGATAAAAGTCTTGGATATGCCGGCAAACCCCGGGGTCTGGGCTCCGCCACCGATGGTCCCGGCCAGGGTCGAAAACGACATCCCCGAAGGGGTATCCCCCCTGTACTCCCGGTTTACCACCATGAACCCGTTTGCCTCCGGCAACATGACCGCGATACATTCGAAGCACCCGCAGCAGGTCATGGGATACTCCATGATGCTGTAGAGCGAGCACCGGTCCACTTCGCCATGTGAAGCTTTCTTGACGAACCGGTTCACCCCTTCAAACTCACCCCGCAGGGCATCGATAACCTTCCCTTTCAGGACAGGCTGGTTTGCCCCGGAAGGGGCTATCTCGTAGGCAATTTTCCCGTCGAGCCAGGTGATCGCCCCGCAAAGAGCGGTCCGCTCGGGGGTGATGATACAGACATGGTTTGGGGCAAATGTCTGGCAGAGTGTGCAGGAATAAAAGGTATCGACATCGGTGTCTTTCATACCCCTGATCCGGTCGTCGCGTTCCGCATAGACCGATTCTGCCTCCTTCTTTGCCGATAAAACCTCCTTTTCATCGGTAATCAGGGTCACCTGCACGGCATCGAGAAGGTCGGGAAAGTCCATCCGGAACTTCGCCGCAATCAGCTTGCCCAGGTGCTCGATCTTTACCCCGTGGGAGACCGCTTCCTTCGAGATCCGCACCCATATGATGTCCCGCTGGGCAACGTGCCAGGTCCCCTCGCCGTAATTCACGAAGTTGTGGATCCGCCGTTCCAGCACAGGTTCGTACTCCTTTTTCATCGTCTTTCCCGCAACTTCGACGATGATCCCAAGCGGCACTGCCGATCCTATTTTGATCTCCCCGATCTCGGGGCCGATAACCCGTATCCTGCCGTCTTCCACCTCTGAGGCGGGAAGGCAGCGGAGAAGCTCGAAGGCCGGGGAACGCCCCCCGCCGAATTCGACGTACATCTCCTCTTTCCTGATACTCTTTCCCTCGAAGGCCGGGGAGCAGGCCATGGGAATGGGGATCGCAGTGACACTCACCTTGATCCCCTTGAGGTCCATCCCGGTCCTGACTGCTTCGGACGGGCTTGCCCGGATCCACTCGTTTCCTTCGTATTCGCCCAGGGAGATGATCGGTATACCGAGGAGACGAAAGGCATCGAACATGGCCGTCTCTTCATCGCTAAGGCCCGGAAACACGATAGCGATCGCCTTCGCCCGTTCCCGGGCATAGGCGAGCAGCCGTCCCGCGTCCCCCGGGGTCACTCCGCCAAACATCATCGCCACCCTGGCCAGGATATCGATGAAGTGGATTGCAGATGAGGGAGAACTCCCCAGGGGGACGAGCCTCAGTTCCGCACCGACCCTGACCCCGGCACCGGTGAGGCTTCCGACAACTCCCCCGGAAAGAAAGGTGAGCATGTACTTCTCCTGGAGTTCGCGGCACAACGCGGCAGCGGCATCGGGAGACGGTGGTGTGCCGGCAACGATTGCCAGGCCAAGGATACTCCCGTCCACCAGCGAATATCCGAGTGTCCGGAGGACCGCATCGGGGAGAAACCCGGTATAGGGGGGAGGGGCTTTGCCCTTAGCAGCCTCTGCGGCGGCCATGCACTCCACGGCGACCAGTGCGTTCTCACCGGTGCTCCTGAATGCCGCCCGTGCCTCGTCGGCCGAGTGGACGGCATTTCCGGTGAGGGCATAGCTGACCGGCAGGTGATAGGCGGTCTCTTCGTATGAGAATGTCCCGGAGAGATGTTCCATTCTTTCTTTTAATGACTTATTTCCCAGAACAATTGCATTTTCGATACGGATCATCCGAAGTACACCCTGTTCATTTATATCTGCACCCGCCCGGTATATGGGTTTGGATTGTCCGGAAAAAACCGTCCGGAGTCCATGGCCCGTTGCCTGATATCCTTAAATATCTCCCCCGGCCATTCTGGTACAGGGAGCAATTGTGAAACTCGAGCATGTCCCGGGAACCAACAGGGGAACCGTTGTTTTATACGCACTTTCCACCTGCGGGTGGTGTGGGAAGACAAAAGACCTCCTGAAGGAGATGGGGGTGGAGCACTCGTATGTCTACGTAGACCTCCTCCCGGAAAAAGAACTTGAAGAAGCGCTTCGGGAGGTCGAACGGTTCAACCCCCAGGGTTCGTTTCCGACCCTGGTCATCGACAACCGGAAGGTCATCGTCGGCTTCCGGGAAAAGGAGATCAGGGAGACGCTGGGATGATAACAGAAGCAGAGATCGATTCCCGCTACCAGCGGCTTGACCGCGAGGCCAGGCAGGGCGGATACAACCTCAATCCCGATATTGCATTCACCCGGAACCTTGTCAGGGGGCTTTTGGTAAACGAGCAGCGCTACGGCTACATGGCCTGTCCCTGTCGCATTGCGTCCGGAAAGAAGGAAGAGGATCTCGATATCATCTGCCCCTGCGATTACCGGGACCCGGACCTCAACGATTACGGGGCCTGCTACTGCGCCCTCTATGTCAGCGGTGACGTGGTCGCCGGAAAAAGCACGGCCGGCCCCATCCCGGAACGGCGGCCGTCGCGAGCAGAGCGAAAAGAGGCCCGGCTGAAAGGGGCCCGGGAAGCGCTGGGGACGCTCGCTTACCCGGTGTGGAGGTGCAGGGTCTGCGGGTACCTGTGCGCCATGAACAACCCTCCACTGGTCTGCCCGATCTGCAAGGCAAAGCAGGACCGGTTCGAACGGTTTCTCTGATACAGCGGAATCTTTTTCAACGCATCCGGTCCCTGCTCGAATCTGAACGATAAAATAGGCCGCTCTCCAATAGTGTACCATGGACAGCCCGGTGCAAGTCGAGGTCGTCGGCCTGAAAGACAGCTCATGTTCTCCGTTTCCCTGCGACCATACCCGGAGTTGCGGCCTCTATGACTGTTATCCGTCAGGAAAACTGGTAGTTGCCTTTGATGCCATCAAAGACGAGATACGTGCCGAGTACGATGGCCGCGTTGAGATGAAGCTTACCCTGATCGATGACGGGGTCCCGCCGCATATCGAGATAATTATCGAGGAGCACTACCCGCCGCTCCCGATCATCATCGTGAACGGCAGGTATGTCCCGATGGGCCGTATCTCCCTGCCGATGCTCGAGAAGGAACTCGAGCGCGTGTTCCAGGAAGGTTAATCCACTTTTGACAGGACACCGGTTTCAAGGTCGTAGTACAGCCCCGTGATCCGGACTTTCCCGGCCTCGAGGGCTTTCTTCACGATCGGGTAAGTCTTCAGGTGTCCGATCTGGAGCCGGATGTTCCCGGTCTCGATCTGGCGTGACCGCTCCATCCGCTCTTCCGGTGTCGTGGGCGGTTTTATCCGGGAATCGACCATCTCTTTCACTTCGCGGGCTTCGTTTAACCAGAGCGGGATATAGGCATCAGAGCTCTCCGCATCCAGCGCTTTAATTGCCCCGCAATCGGAATGGCCGCAGATCACGATGTCCGTGACCTTCAGGTGCGCTACCGCGTATTCGAGAACGGTGGCAAAGTTCCAGTCGTGGACCGGGACGATGTTTCCGATGTTTCTCTGGACAAAGATCTCGCCCGGCGGCTGGCTGGTGATCCGCTCCGGTGGGACCCTTGAATCGGAGCAGCCGATCCAGAGCACTTTCGGCTTCTGCCCAAGCACCAGGTTCCTGTAAAGTTCAGCATTCTTATCAAAGTCGGTCTCGCGAAACCTCTTATTTCCGAGGAGAAGTTGTTCGATCATGGTTGACGTTCCCGTTCTTTCGTAAATCCGGCACCGGCCTGTGCCGGATGCCATAAAGGCATATATCTTCCCGGCCCGGTTTAAAGGTTGATGTTTTTTGCTTCCCGGCCCGAATAGTACCTTATCACACACACGTGCTGATCCCTGATGCTGGCTGAGATGAAGGCAACCCACGTACCGGCCCGTTTCCCCGAAATCGATGTTGCAAGGGGAGTTGCGGTGGTCATGATGATCGTTTTTCATACCGCCTTTGACCTCCGGTTCCTCGGGCTTTACCATCTCGAGGTCTCCACGGGTTTTTTCCGGCTACTGGCCCTCTCTACGGCAAGCCTCTTTCTCTTCATTGTCGGCGTATCCCTCTCCATCAGCGCGGCTTATGCAAAAACCCGGCTGACAGGGAGGGAGTTTGTTTTGAAATACGTCTTCCGGGGAGCATTCATTTTTGCCCTCGGCCTGGGGATCACCGCCGTCACCTGGCTTGTCATTCCATTGTCATATGTCAGGTTCGGCATCCTCCACCTGATAGGCATCGCGGTGATGGCAAGCCCCCTGTACTCCAGGTCCGGCTGGAAGAGCCTCCTCACCGGAGCAGTCTTCATCGCTCTTGGCCCGGTCATGGCCGGGCTCAGCGGAGGTTCATGGCTGCTCTGGTCAGGTATCCATCCCCCGGCGTTCTCAAGCGTCGATTATGTCCCCATATTTCCCTGGATGGGGGTCGTCATGGTCGGGGTCTATGCAGGCTCAGCAATATACCCCGGAGGAAAGAGGAGGGCCGGCTCCTCGCCTTTCACATTCCCCCAGCTTGAAACCCTCGGGAGCCACTCGCTTGCCATCTACCTTGCCCACCAGCCGATAATCATTGCCGTGCTTCTCTTCATCTCCGTGGTATCCGGGATGGCCTTTGCCTTTCCGGCCGGCTAAGAGGGGGGGTGGTCATCGCCTGCAAAGACCGGTATGTCGCAGAAGAGATCGGCATCAAAAAGTCCACGGTCGGTGATCCGCAGGTGGGGGATGACCGTCAGGGCAAGGAACGAGAGGTGCATGAATGCCTCAGCGGTCCCCCCGAGGTGTTCCACGTGGCCGGAAAGATCCTTCAATCCTGCATCGACTTCTTCCCAGGGCCAAACCGACATCAGCCCGGCGCATTCGAGTGGCAGGAGGAATTCATCGTTCCCATCGACCACTGCCAGTCCTCCCCCGGCCTTTATGACCATGGAGATCGCACGGCAGATGTCCTCGTCGCCTGCTCCCACCGCTACGATGTTATGGGCGTCATGGGACACGCTACCGGCAATGGCCCCGGATAAAAGACCAAACCCGTGCACTAGCCCGGTCCCGAACCGCCCGGGCAGGTACCGGTTGCAGACCACGGCCTTGAGAATGTCGCGTTCCCGGTCTGGAATATCACCGGCCCTGACCGGGAACGTGAGGTGGCGGGTCAGGATCTGGTGCGCCATCAGCCCGATGACGCTGGCCCGGCCCGACCCCTGCAGGGAGATATCCACGGGTCGCGGTGGGATGCACCGGAAATTTCCTGGCAGCGGGGTGCAGATCGTTGCCCGTTGTGATTCGACCTGCCGTCCCCTCCTGAACGTCTTTTCGACAGCAAACGGGACACCCGGGGAGAGGACACAGAAATCGGCCACCCGGCCGGGGACGAGTGCCCCACGGTCATCCAGCCTGAACCGTTCAGCCGGGGAGAGCGTGGCCACTCGCAGGGCAGCCTCGAGATCGACTCCGCCTGCAAGCGCTTTCCTGATGCAGTCATCGATATGCCCGTCCGAGGCCAGCAGGTCGACATGCCGGTCATCGGTGGCAAAGGAGATGCGGGGTGCGTTCCAGCACGATATGGCCGGCGCGATCTCTCCGATATTCTTCTCGGTTGACCCCTCCCTGATATACAGGAACATGCCTTTCGAGAGCTTCTCAAGCGCCTCGTCCCTCCCGGTGCTTTCGTGGTCGCTCTGGATCCCGGCAAGGATGTAGGAGGAAAGGTTGTCTCCCGAGAGGAGCGGGGCGTGGCCGTCGACAATGGAGAAGAGGTCAAGCTTTTCCATGACCCCGGGATCGGTGGCAAGAACGCCGGGGACGTTCATGACTTCGCCAAGACCAAGCACACCTTCCCGGCCCCGGAACGGTGCAAGATCCGCGGCATTGAGGACCGCCCCGCCGGTATCGGATGGTGTTGCCGGGACGCAGGACGGGAGCATGATGAATAGATCGAGGGGGATATTCTCCCGGAACGAGAGCATGAAGGATATCCCGGCCGCGCCGCAGACGTTGGCGATCTCGTGGGGGTCGGCGATCACCGTTGTGGTCCCGTGGGCGGTCACCAGCCGGGCAAATTCGGGAGGGCAGAGCAGGGAGCTCTCGATATGCACGTGGGCATCGATGAGGCCTGGGACGATTCTCCGGCCCTTCAGGTCGACCTCGGCCCTTGCCCGGAACTTCCCCGGACCAATCACCACCCCGCCGGACACGGCAAAATCCCCAGGTTCCCATTCACCGGTAAACGGGTTGAATCGCTCGGCATTGCAAAAGAGGACATCAGCCGGCACCTGGCCCTGTGCCGCCCGGATCAGGGCTTCCCTTGCAGAGGGAGGGGGTATTTTTTCCATAACATCTGTCCTGCACCAGATCTCATCCCCGGACGGGAAGAAACTGGTGGAAGGTGCCAGGGGCGAACTCCAGCACCTTCCGTCATACCCGGCTAAACGCCCGGAGTGGAAAAAGCCGGGCCATCTTCCGGGATAAAACCGGCGTAACGTGTATAAAATCCAGAAATAACCGGAATCCTTCCTGTATTACATGAAGAATGCTTTATATCGATCGCAGACAGACAGTTCAGGGATAGCCATGCCAGGACTTCTCACCATCGGGTTTTTTACCGGAGCGGCGTTCAGCCTGGTTTTTTCTGCCGTGGTGCTCCGCCTGGGTGTAATGATCGACCGGTTCCCGCTGGAAAACGAAGGGAAACGGGATATGTCCATGTGGAGTCCTGCCGCATTCACACGCATCTCGGTAATCGTTTACTGGCCACTCTACATTTTCGGCGGATGGATGGCGTTCCAGCCGGGCAGGTTCATGCTGATCGGAGGCCTGGTACTGCTCTTCGCAGTCTTCTTCTTCCTGCTCACGGCCATGATGTTTTCCATCGGGGTATACAACCTCATGCTGTCAAAGAACAGGGATGCCGGAATGCCGTCCATCATGGAAAGCCTTGTTGAGTGGATCAGGAATGCATGCACAGGCAGGCTGCGTCCGTCGGTCCGGGCAAGTGGAAAACTCTGAATGAAAGACCTTACCCGAAGATCTCTTTTGACCGCTCGAGGGCAGCAACGGCAGGGAGCGTCTTTCCGGTGAGAAACTCGATGCAGGCCCCTCCCCCGGTGGAGATGTGGCTGAAGTCATCCTCGATTCCCAGTTTTTCCACGATCGCCGTGGTATGACCCCCGCCGATGATGGAGAACTCGGCCTCTGATGCCGCCTTCAGGAGCTCGTAGGTGCCTGTGGCAAAATCAGCATCTTCGAATACACCAGCAGGGCCGTTGAACACGACAGTGCCCGCTTTCCTGATACGCCCGGACATGGCCAGCACAGATTCCATGCCGAGATCGAGGATCGGTGCGTCTCCGGGGATGGCTGTGACCGGGTATTCGGCCCGCACGCCCCCTTCCCGGACGGCTACCCACCCGGGAACAGTGATCCTGTCAGGATATCCCTTCAGCAGTTCCTGTGCCATGCCGATCTCCTTGTCGTACTTCAGCTGGCTGATGAGCTGGATGGACGGCTGCCCGATATCATGGCCCTGTGCGGCGAGGAAGATGTTGGCGATGACCCCGGTCACCATAACTTCGTCTGCGATATGGTGTTCCAGCATGTGCGATGCGACGGCAATCGAGTCATCAGCCTTGGTCCCGCCAAGCACGATGCAGACCGGCCGGGGGGCATTTTCAAATACCCGGGAGAGGGTCAGCACCTCTTTTTCCATCAGGAGTCCTGCCACCGACCGGACCACCATCGGCAGTCCGACCATGGTCGGTTGCGAACGATGCGCCGTGCCAAACGCATCGTTCACGAAGATATCGGCAAAAGAGGCCAGGTTCCGGACCAGGTGAAACTTCGCCGCCTCTTCCGGTTTTGCGGTAAGGTTCTCCTCGGCATTGAACCGGACATTCTCAAGCATTGTCACATCGCCGGGACGCATCGACCGGATGGCTTCCCGGGCACAGCGACCGAAAATGTCATCGATATACCTGACCGGGCGCCCGATCAGGTGCTCGAGCTTCTCGGCATGGCCTTCGAGGGTTGTGAAGTCCTTTTTTCCCGGCCGGCTCTGGTGGGCCACGATCACCAGCCGTGATTCACGCAAGGCCTGGATGGTGGGTGCATGCTCGCGGAACCGTTTGTCATCGAGGATGGAAAGGGAGGAAGGGTCGATAGGGGAGTTCAGATCAAGCCGCAGCAGCACGGTCTTTCCGGCAACCGGCACCTCGCCCAGCCGCCCTATCTTCGCCATACCCATTCCCTCCCGATCACGCGTTCCTGGCCTTGATCTTCTTCAGCCTGAAGAGTTCTTCCCGCTCCATCTCGTCGAGCCGCATCTTGATGAAGTCGCGGGCCTCCGTGAGCTCGGGAATAACCTTGAACTCGAGTGCATTTACCCGCCGCTTGGTAGACTCGATCTCGTCGAGAAGTTTCTTCATGGTGGTCTCTATCTCCGCACTCTCGATGATCGACTCGACAAGGTCTTCGTAGGCAGAAGCCGCCTCGTCGATTGCAGAAGTTGTCCCGAGGAGCCCGTACCCGCGGTCAACAAGGTTCTTTTTGACCTTCGATGATTCGATCTCGGGCACGACAACACCCATGATGTTCTTGCTGGCAAGTGCGATGTTTGGCACTTCATGCACCGACAGTGCCGCCGACTTGACACCGATGGACCCCTCCACCGTGTCGGCAAAGGCTATCATCTGGATGGCCCGCTCGTATTTTTCGGCAAGTTCGCTCTTGCTGTCCTTTGCCTCTTCAAGCACCTTGAAAAATTCAATGATCAGTCCATCGCGCTTCATCTTGAGGATCTTGTACCCACGCTCCGAGAGGGCTATCCGCCGCTTCAGGTTGATCAGTTCCGACCTCGTGGGTTTGATGTCTCGCAGCGCCACGTAAACCTACTCCTGCGCCTTGGCCGCCTGCCTGAACTGCGGGTGGTACCTGTTGATCAGGTCGCGGTCGATCCTGACCAGCTGCTCGACAGGCAGTGTTGAGAGGAGGTCCCAGCCCAGGTCGAGGGTCTCAAAGATCGAGCGGTCTTCGCTGTATCCCTGGCGGACGAACCGGCTCTCAAAGAGGTCGGCAAACTCGAGGAACATCCGGTCGCGCTCGGAAAGCGCCTCTTTTCCGACGATGGCCACAAGCCCACGGAGATCGTTTCCTTCGGCATAGGCGGCGTAGAGCTGGTCGGAGACCTTCTTGTGGTCTTCCCGGGTGTGCTCCTTGCCGATCCCGAGGTTCATCAGCCTGGAGAGCGACGGGAGGACATTGATCGGCGGGTAAATGCCTTTCCGGTGAAGCTCCCTGCTGACCACGATCTGCCCTTCGGTGATGTATCCCGTGAGGTCCGGGATCGGGTGCGTGATATCGTCTCCGGGCATGGTCAGGATCGGGAACTGGGTGATCGACCCCTTCTTGCCCTTGATGATTCCCGCCCGCTCGTAGATCCCGGCAAGGTCGGTGTACATGTACCCGGGGTAACCACGCCGTCCCGGCACCTCCTCGCGGGCCGCTCCGATCTGCCTGAGCGCCTCGCAGTAGTTGGTCATGTCGGTCAGGATGACCAGCACGTGCATCCCGAGGTCGAAGGCAAGGTACTCGGCGGTGGTGAGCGCGAGTCGCGGGGTGATTATCCGCTCGACAGCCGGGTCGTCGGCAAGGTTCAGGAACACAACGGCCCGCTCAAGGGCCCCGGTCCTCTCGAAGTCCTGCATGAAGTGGTTGGCTTCTTCCTTGGTGATACCCATGGCGGCAAAGACCACCGCGAATTCTTCCTTGGAACCGAGCACCTTTGACTGCCGGGCGATCTGGAGGGCGATATTGTTGTGGGGAAGTCCTGCCCCGCTGAAGATGGGGAGTTTCTGTCCCCTCACGAGAGTGTTTGTCCCATCGATGGTCGAGATACCGGTCTGGATGAACTCCTCGGGCGATGCCCGGGCATAGGGATTGATCGCCGCCCCGGTGATATCGATCCGCTTCTCGGGCACGATCTCCGGCCCCCCGTCAATCGGCTTCCCGCCTCCGGACAGGATACGGCCGAGCATCTCCTTTCCGACCGGCATCTTGATCGTTTCGCCAAGGAACCGGATGCCGCTGTCCTTCCCGATACCCGCCGTGGTCTCGAAGACCTGGATGACCACCAGGTCGTCGCTCGTATCAAGTACCTGGCCCCGCTTGACGCTCCCGTCAAACAGCGCGATATTGACCAGTTCACCGTACCCGACAGGCTCGGTCTTTTCCACAAAGAGCAGTGGCCCGGCGATCTTTGTAATGGTTCGATACTCTTTCATGCCGACGACCTCAGTTCGTTGAACTCGCTTTCCATGGCTTTCAGGATACGTTCGAGCTCCGGCTTGTAGTCCTTGATGAACTTGATCTGGGGAAGATCGTTCTTGGACCTGGTCCCGATGATCTGCTGCGGGGTAACCCCTGCGGACTGTACAGCATAGGCCTGGTCGGCAAAAGCCTTGATCGCCTTCACCATCTCGTACTGCTTGGACATGTCGCAGAACGTGTCCACGGCATCGTAGGCATTCTGCTGCAGGAAGATCTCACGGATCATCCGTGCCACTTCGATTGTGACCTGTTCTGCCTCGGGCAGGGCATCGGAGCCCACCAGCTGTACGATCTCCTGGAGTTCGGCTTCCTTCTGGAGGATCTCCATCGCCCATGACCGGAGCGTGTTCCATTCCGGAGATACTTCCCGGTCGTACCAGTCATTGAGCGTATCAAGGTAGAGCGAGTACGAGTTGAGCCAGTTGATGGCCGGAAAGTGCCTTCGCTGGGAGAGCTTGGCATCCAGTGCCCAGAAGACTTTCACGATACGAAGCGTGTTCTGGGTGACCGGCTCGGAGAAATCGCCTCCCGGGGGAGAGACCGCACCGATGACAGATACCGACCCGTTCTTCCCCGAAAGGGTCTCTACCAGTCCGGCCCGCTCGTAGAACTCCGAGAGCCGGGCGGCGAGGTATGCAGGGTATCCTTCTTCACCGGGCATCTCTTCAAGCCGGGAAGAGATCTCCCTCATCGCCTCGGCCCACCGGGAGGTGGAGTCTGCCATGAGCGAGACGTCGTAGCCCATATCGCGGAAATACTCGGCGATGGTGATCCCGGTGTACACCGATGCTTCACGGGCGGCGACCGGCATGTTGCTCGTGTTGGCGATAAGCACCGTCCTCTCCATGAGCGGCTTTCCGGTCTTTGGGTCCTCGAGCCCGGGGAACTCGGTCAGGACCTCGGTCATCTCGTTTCCGCGCTCCCCGCAGCCGATATAGACGACGATCTCCGCGTCACTCCACTTGGCAAGCTGCTGCTGGGTGACCGTTTTTCCGCTCCCGAACGGGCCGGGGATCGCCGCGGTGCCCCCCTTGGCGATGGGAAACAGGCCGTCGAGGATCCGCTGCCCGGTGATGAGCGGGATGGTCGGGTTCATCTTTTCCCGGACCGGACGGGGAACCCGCACCGGCCACTTGTGCATCATGGAAAGCGTTGTACCCGAATCGAGGGTACAGACAGTCTCCCCGACGGTGAATGAACCTGCCCTGATGCTCTTTACCAGGCCGCCCTGGACGTTTGGCGGCACGAGAATCTTATGGACGATGTTTGTCTCCTGGACTTCACCGATGATCGATCCCGGTGACACCCGGTCCCCTTCCTTCACCAGCGGTCTGAAATCCCACTTTTTCTGGTGATCGAGTCCTGGTGCAGAGACACCCCGCTGGATGAAATCTCCCATCTTGTCCACGAGGACGGAGAGGGGTCTCTGAATCCCGTCATAAATACCGGTCAGGAGTCCCGGACCAAGCTCCACGGCGAGAGAAAGCCCCGTGTTGATCACGGGCTCTCCGGGTCTGATCCCCGAGGTGTCCTCGTAGACCTGGATGATGATGTCTTCACCCTCGATCTTGATGACCTCTCCCATGAGCTCTTCGGAGCCGACCTTCACCACGTCGTACATATGCGCGTCAACATTGACCGCGGTGACGACCGGCCCGGCAATCCGTCGTAGAACTCCGGCCCTGCCTTTCTCTGTTATCTCTTTTACTTCCACAGATCAACACCCACTGATCGCTTTATTCTCTCCCTCATGGTCATACCTCCTGCCTCGCCCCCGACTGCAATCACGGTCGGTTTTACTGAATTTTCGAGCGTGGCCTGGAGACGCCGCGGGATCCTGTTCATGTCCCTGCTCTGCAGGACGAGGATGCCGATGGTTCCATCGTCGAGTGCCCGGGTGATGGTCGCGGTGAGCTTTTCTTCGGTCTCGGCAGTGTAAGTCTTCCGGACTCCTGCCAGCCTGAACCCGAGGACAAACTCGTGGTCGCCGATTACTGCTATCTCCATCTCACATCACCAGGTAACTCCGTATCCGCTCCACCGGCAAGGACACATCCTTTCCCCGTGCAATCGCCCGGAGGTTGAAGATCTCGTACTTCTTCTTCTCAAGGTAGGTGAGGATGGGGTGGATGGAGAACGGGTTCAGCTTGGAGAGCGATTCCATGTGGGAGAGCTGCACCTTGATGAGCTCTATCTCGATCTCGCGAAGCGACTTCTCGCCTTCCAGCATATCGAGCATGGCGATGAGCGGTTTTAAACGGACCTTTTCCTTGAGCACACCAATGAACTCCTTCTGGTCGCCAGTGCTGATGAGGTGCTGGAATTCCTCGGCCGAAAACGTGCCGCCCGGGACCACCATGGAGCGGTAATCCTCGTCCCTGTAATCCTTCCGGAGCCTGAACATGTTCCTGATGTTCGTGAAATCGATGTCAAGCAGGATGTACTCGAGGAACTGTTTCCCGCCGCGAAAACCGCTTCGTGCCTCTGCCAGGAGTTCTTCATAGAACTGCTTGTAGAGTTCGTTCTCGATCCGGGCAAAGGACTCCTTCTCCAGTGCTTCATCGAGGCCCTGGGAAATGACCGGGTATACGAAATGCCCTTTCAGTGCCTCCACGATCCGTGCCGGAGTCTCTTCCTTGATCAGCCTGTCGAGAAATACACGGTCCAGCTCCCCTGCCGGTACGAGCACCTCGCGGATCTTCCCGGCGCTCATCCCCTGGGTCTTCCCCCGGAGGATAGTGAGCACGTTCTGGATATCCCACCGTCGGAGATACGACCGGGTGAACTCCTTGAGGGTACCGGGAGTGATCTTCTGGATCTGCTGGTATTCCTTGGCAAGGTTCCAGGAGAGTGCCAGTTCCACGAGGTCGATCCCCTGGAACGACGGGGCAAGCTCGTCGATCTCTTTCTTGTACTCTGTCTCTTCGATGAACCGGGTGATCTCAGGAAGGCCCATGTTCAGGAGCCGCAGGTAGTCCTCGCGGGGAATGAGCTTGGATTTCCTGACCCGCATCCTCGTGCAGACATACACGTAGGGCACCGGTCCGGAACTGACTTCAGCCATCCACGCTCACCTCACCTGAACAGGATATCAGATGCATCCTTCAGCACGTTCTCCCATACATCGTCAAGGAACATCCGGTAGCTGGAATCGATCTGGAGTTTGCCATCCCTGCTCTCGACAATTATGCCTCCCTCGATATCTACCGGTTCGCCTGCCGAAAAGCCCGAAAAAGCGGGGTTCCCGGCAAGGATCTGCACGAGGGCATCGCGATCGCGCCTGTTGCAATGGACAATGCCATCAGGGATCTCCGTCCTGGCCCTGGTAAGCAGGCTCTTTATGGCATCGCGGTGGAAATCTCCCGGCAGCGATTCTATCCTGGAAAGGGCCGTTGTATAGACGTTTTCCAGGAGCTCTTTCTGCGTGTTGAGGAGCTGCCGTTTCACTACCAGGTTTGCGGAAGAGACCTCCTGGTTCATGATGTGTGCCATCTGGCGGTCGACGTCCTGGTCAGCCGCCAGCTTTATCCGTTCGGCTTTCTCCTGGGCAGCGCCAAGGATTGTTGCCCGCTCAGCCTGGGTCTCCTGCCTGATACGGTCGGTCTCCTTGGTTGCCTCCTCCCTGATCTTTTCGATGACCGCTTCCAGTCCCATGGTCTACTCCTGGATCAGAACAGCATCAGGAGACTGACTACAAGACCGAAGATGACGATGGTTTCAGGGATGACGGTCAGCAACAGGACAAGACCAAAGACGTCCTTGTTCTCGGCAGTCGCCCCGACCGCTGCAGAACCAATCGACATTTCTGCAATTGCCGTGGCAATCCCGGTCAAACCGACGGAAAGCGCTGCACCAAGGGCCTTCAATCCAATCTGCGATGCTTCTGCAACCTGTACTGCTATATCAAGTTCTGCCATTTTATTAATCCTCCGTAAATCTCCGTTTCATTCCAAATGGGCTGTACTTCTTTCCTCCACCTTTGTAGAACTTGGTGAAGAATTCAACGTAATGCAACCTGAGGGACTGCAATCCGCCGCCGAGCATTCCAAGAACGGTGTTCATGAGATGCCCGATCAGGAAGACCAGGACCCCGACAATGGTGAGTCCCACTCCGAAAATGGACAAGTTTACCAATTGTGGTTCAATGATCATGCCGATGGCGATAAAATTCACCACCATGGCGATAGCAACTGAAGAGAGCCCCACCCCTACCAGACGTGCAAAGGAGAGCACATGGGAAAGGATGGTGGGGAGTTCGACAAGCTCAAGCCCTGAATCCATTGCGATGAACACGATGCCAAGCAGGATCATGACTGCACCGGATATTGCCGGCAAAGACAGTCCCATGACAACCGGTGGAACTCCGGTAAAGTCTGGCATCAGCGGCAATGCAAATGCCGACCACACCATCAGCAGGATACCCCACATGGCCAGGATCCAGCCCAGGTTTGCAAGAACAGCGCGTGTCCGGTGAGACCCATGGTCCTGCCGGGCATGGTTCACCATGCCGAGTATCCTTCCAACGGTGATATAAGCAATCCCGATCCAGACCGACATGATCATCAGTTCCGGGACCGCCGGTCCGTGTCCACCGGCATGACCGATGTTCAGGTGCCTTGAAGGCAGGACCGATTCGAGGCCGGGAATAGAAAACCCGAGAAATTCGCTGAACAGGAGACCAAAAATGATGCTCGATACGCTGGCGTTCCGGAGCACTTTAAGGAGCATCCTGATGTCGTCTCCCTTCAGGACTTTCCCAAGGCCGAGGCTCATGGCCAGCAGGATCAGCCCATAACCCACGTCCCCAAGGATCAGCCCGAAGAAAATCGGGAACACTATGGAGATGAACAGCGTGGGATCGATCTCGGTATACTTTGGCCTCGAATAGACATCAAGAAGGAGCTGGCTTGGTCTTGCATAACTGATGTTGTCATACTCGACCGGGGGGATATCTTTCCCGGGCTCGATTGGTAGTTCCGTGACAAAAGCCCGCCCCCCTGATGCCCTTGTGATGCCGTCTGTGATGGCGGAAACGTCCTGCGTGGGGACCCACCCCTCGGCGATAAAGGCGTGATCGGTTGTTGCGAACCGCAGGGGTGCCTCGGCTTTCTCCACGTCCATGGAGAGCAGCTCGTCGCAGGCAACAAGGAACCCGGCATGGCGCTCCCTGAGGTCATCGATCTTTGCCGATACTTCGGCCATCTCCTTCTTCACCGCCTCGAGGCGGACCGAGTATACCGCGATCCGTTCGGCAGCCGGTCCTGACTCATGAGGGATTGCGACCGCCTGGAACTGGGCATCTAGCAGGGTCCGTTCCACGTCGGGGCGCAACTCAGCCGGCACCGCGACGATCAGAAGGTTGCCCTTCTTTGACTCGGCATAGTATTCCTCGCGGGCGACCCCGACATCGACCTTCTTTGGCACATAACCGGCTATAACAGAGATTGTCCGGTACCCGTGCAGTAGTGAAAGGTCAACAGGGACTCCGGCAAACGGCTTGAGGGACTCGATCGTATTCTCGAGCTCCTTTGCCTGGTTTTCAAGGGCGGACCGGGTCGCGAGCAGGTCTTCGACCTCTTTTTCGATCTCCGGGAGCTCGGTCTCGATCTGGTCTTTAAGGCGCGATGCCGATAGCATCTGCGACGGGTCCATGTCCTCAGGCCTGATCGCAAAAGCGCTGGTGACCGAACGGAGCCGTAGCAGCTCCGTTGAGGTCTCTCCGGCACCCTCGAGCGGCACACCAAGGCGGTAGCCCTGGTATTCCTCCGAGTCATCCTCGATAAAGTCCTCGATGTGGAAAATCCGCTGGTGGTGAAGCTCGCCTATGACCGGGGCCATCACGTTGCGGGGTGCAGCGATAAGGATCCTGCTCATCTGTTCAGGCGAAAACATGCAGCTTCTCCTTAAATCGTGAAACCAGCAGTTCCACGGCTGGATTAAGGTTATTACTGCCTTTTGCCTTCAGATCAGCTGCCTTCCGCTCGCCTTCCCTGACGATCTCGGCGTGCTTCCTTTCCGCCTGCTGCCGTGCCTCTGCAAGCCTCATCTTCTTGTACTCGTCGGCATTGGCTGTCGCTTTCATCACAATGTTTCCGGCTTCGAGTTCGGAGTCAGAAAGGTTCCGCTTTCTCTCGGCCATGACCGTGCTGATTCGTGACTGGTACTCTTCTTCGGTTGCTCTGATGCTTTTTAATACCTCAGTCTTCATCCAACCTCCTCTCACGGCAGATGAAATGTTTGCCATGAACTGTTCTTATATCTGTTGATATTTATCTCTCCGTAAATGCAGTATTTCATGAAAAATAACCGGATCTGCTGGAAAATAAAGGAGATTTGCCGGAGATCCGGGGGGGTTCCGGCCACCTCCCATGCGCGAAAAGGAGTGGCGGGTTGCCGGCAACCCATATTCCAGCACCATCCCGGTAGACGGGTGCCCGGGTTTGCAGGGTTATTACGCGGTTACCCGCTTTTTTATTGTCCGTTACTGGTGGTACGGTCAAAGTGCAGGGACGGGTGCACGAGGCTTGCTGCAGCGGATGCCGGAGCGTCCCGGACCGAGATTGACCCCTCCCCGCCCGAGAGGACCGTCCCGGCCAGCTCATCGGAAGAACAGAGGAGGTGCTGTTCCGGATGGCTTCCCCGCTGGATGGCGCAGGAGAGGAGGATCTCCGGGGCACACGATACGAGGTATCGAAGCCTGCGTGAACCGGGATGTCCCCGGGGCATGACGACCACCGGGTGCCGGTATGTCCTCACCAGCTCGAGCAGCATGAAGGCCGGTTCAACCGGCCCTCCCTCCGGGGCAGACACGGCCACGACATCGCTCCTTTCGAGGGTGGTGCATATTTCACCGGTGGCGGTCTCGAGGCACAGGGAGAACCGGTCTCCAATAAGTCCGGCGAGGACAAAGGACCGGCCCCCCTCGACCAGGAGCAGGGTTTTTTCATCGGGCAGATTGTAGCGGGTATCCATCCGGCACTCCTTTTCCTGGAAAGTGTTATGCTCCTTTTTTTTTCGTCAAGGCCCCCCGGTCAGGAGACAGGGTGCCCGATGAGCTGCATGATTACGACGATCAGCGTGCCCGGTATTCCCCCAAGGGCGCTCAGGAGGAGGTTTACCGGTGTATACCCGATGTCGGGTCTCCCGACATATCCCATCAGGCCAAAGTAGTTGACCGAGAAGAGGATGACCAGGCCGATCACCGAGTTGATGATGATCTTCACGATGTCCCTGATGACAAAGATGAGGACGATGGCGATCAGGATTCCGGCAACGATCAGGGCGACAGACATCTTAACCACCAATGATATGCTGGTCTTTTAACCTTATGGAAGGCAGGACCAGTGACCCGATGGTCCGCCGGTCCCGTCCAAGTCCGGTGATGCTTTCGAGGAGCAAAAAGACGTTTCCTGATAGCATCGCTTTCCTGACCGGCGCCTCGAACGTCCCGTCCTTCACCCGGAAAGGGTTGGTGAGCTCGACTGAAAAGTCACCGGAAAGTGCGTTTGCGGTGTGTGCTCCGACAACGTCCTGGATGAATATGGCCGGCTCGTCCATCAGGGCGCATTCCGGTCCTGCTATCACCAGGTTGTGGTGGCCGATGGAGGGCATGCCGCCTGAGCCGGAACGGACCGCACTCCCGGTGCCCGCCGTGCCGTAACGATACGCGGTCTTCAGGTCGTATGCGAACTCTCCGAGGATGCCGTCGGTGATGAACGGTATCTTCCGCGTCGGGGTGCCTTCGGCATCCCACCGGGTGCTCCCCGGCTTTCCCGGAAGGAACGGGTCGTCGTAGACCGATATGGCCGGGGCGGCGACCGCTGTCCCTGCCAACCCTGCAAGCCGTGACCGTCCGGCATGGACGTTTCGGCCCGAAAGTGCCGGGACAATGACTGCAGAGATGAGCTGGGCTGCGGCGAGAGGCGAGAGGACAATATCGTATGCCCCGGAAGAGATCCCGGTGCCGTTTGCCGAAGATGCGGCAAGAAACCCGGCACGGTCCCCGATCGATGCCGGGTCGAAGTCGGCCGAGCAGGAGATCTCAAACTCGTACCCGGTCGAATTCTCCCGGATGGCCTCGACCGATGCAGAAACAAGGCTCTGGTCCCGGGAGTACCGTGTCCCGTGGCTGTTGGCGATGGTCACCGTTCCCGTGGAGATCGTTGCTCCGCCGGACGTGACCTGGACCGGGTGACGCATGGCCCCTTCCACCATCGCCTCAAGCATCCCCTTAACTGCGGCAGCGCCGGGCCTGACGGCAGGGTCGTACGAGAGATCGGGGCCTTTCAGCACCTGCGGACCTGGCAGGCCGCCCCATGCCTGTCCTGTGGCGAGCCTCCCGCTGGCCAGTGCCGCATCAAGGCACTTTTGCCATTCGGCCGGGTTGCTGGTCGAAGAGGAGCCGATCTTTCCCCCGGCAATGGTCCGGATGGATAGGCTGAAGTACCGGGACTCGATGGACCTGCTCACCGTATCCCGCTTCAGTTCGGCAGAGGCCGACTGCCCTTCCGCGAAGTAGACTTCGACCTCGTCGGCAGACCTGCTGCCGGCTTTCAGGATGTCGTCAATGATCTCCACTGCCACCCACCACCGCATCTTCGAGGAGGATATGCGGTGCACCATCGCTTACCGGGACGCTTTGTCCTCCCTTGCCGCAATACCCCTGGTGCATTCTCACTTCGTTCCCACAGAGCCGTATGGAGAAGAGCGTCTTTAAGATCTCGCCGGAGAGCGAGACGTCCCTCACCATGGTCGTGCATTCCCCGTTCTCGATGAGGTACCCGTATTCCGCGTTGAACTGGAACACGCCCCTTCCCGGATCGACCTGGCCTCCCCGCGACCCCTTCAGGAGGATCCCCTGCCCGCATTCCTCGAGGATCTCTTCCCTGGTGCTCTCCCCGGCCTCGATGAAGGTATTGCTCATCCGGACGAGCGGGATCTCCCCGGCCGCTGCCCGGGCATGTCCGGCCTGGCCATTTCCAACCGCGGCGAGGGTCTCCCTGGAGTGGAGGTAGTTTGCAAGGACTCCCTGCCGGATGATCTCTGTCCGGCTGGTAGCCGATCCCTCGGCATCGAACGGCTCGAATCCGAATTCATGAAGGGACGGGTCGTCCACGATGGTCACTACGTCGTTTCCGATCCGGTCGCCGATCTTTCCGGCAAGAACAGAGTTTCCTTCCTGGACGAGGTCTGCCTCGCTGGCATGGCCGACCGCCTCGTGGGCAAAAACCCCGGCAAGCTCGGGGTCGAGCACCACCCGCATTGTCCCGCCCCGGGCGGGGCGGGCATCGAGCAGCAGGACGGCCCGTTCTGCCGCCTGGCGGGCCAGATCCTGCCTGTGCCGGATATTGAGCCCCCTGATTGTGTGCCGTCGCTCGTACCCCATCTGGAGGGTGCCGTTTCGCGCTGCAACGGCCAGGACGCCAAACCCGCTCCGGCAGATCCCGAACTCGTCCTCGTACCCGGTGCTGTCGGAGAACCGGACTTTCTCGAACCGTTCGATGTAATTGATCCGGGTATTCGAAATCCCCGGGATCCGTGCCGACCGCTCGAGCTCGAGGAGGATTTGGGCCTTCTCATCGAGGCTGACATCGCGGGGGTCTTCGTGTAACGCCGGCACCTCATGTCTCCCCCGTACCGGCGGGGAGAGGGATATCTCCTCGTTGCAGATGGAGGCGATGGATGCTGCCCGGCGAACAAGGGAGGCGATATCGTGCCTGCCAGGCTCCTGGAAATTGTCGACGGTGAGGACACCCCAGCCCTGCCGGGTGAGTGCCCTGATCACCGCATGGTCGGAAAAAGAGCTTGCCGCCGATTCGACTACGCCGTTGTCTATATCGATGACGGTTGCCTGTCCCTGCACGTGGCGGATATCGTAGTACCGGGCACCGGACATGGTTTTTCAGACCGCTTGGGGGGAGAAACCGGAGCCATCGATCAGTTTTCCGGAGGTCGAGATCGCCACCCTGCGGAGCTTGTCGAGGAACCCTTCGCGGTCCTTTGGCACGAGGGCGATCTTCAACACGTCCTCGATATTGTCGACCGGGATGACCTTCACCTGCTCCCGGTACCGCTCTTCGAGGAGGACATCATCGAGGTTGGCTGCCGGGATGAGCACCGTCGTGATCCCCGCCTTTGCCGCGGCCTCGATCTTGTAGGTAACCCCGCCGACCGGGAGCACATCGCCCCTGACCGAGAGCGACCCGGTCATGGCAAGGTCCTGTCGTACCGGGATCGATTCGATGGCGCTGATCACCGCGGTCGCCACCGAGATGGATGCCGAATCACCTTCAACTCCGCCGTATGTCCCGATGAACTGGATGTGAACGTCCATATCGCGGATATCCTTGCCGGTGAACTTTTTCAGGATGGCCGAGACGTTCTTTATCGATTCCTGGGCGATCTCCTTCAGCATGCCGGTGGCAATCACCGTGCCGCTCGCTCCCTGTGCCGTGGTCACCTCGGCCATGATCGGGAGCACCGATCCCGAATCGCTCCCCATGACCGCAAGGCCGTTGACCCTCCCCACGCGGGTCCCGTCGACGACCGTAAGCTCGTACTCGCGGCTCCTCCCGATATACTCGTCGGAGACCTGGTCCTCGATCGACCGGGCAGTCTTCTTTGCAGCGATCACGTGATCGGCGGTGGTGACGTCCACCCCCTCCTGGCGGGCAAGGTCGCCTGCGACCCGGATCAGGCCGCCCATGTCCCGGAGCTTGAGGGTCAGGTGACCTTTCCGGTTGGAGCGCCGGCGTGCTTCCCTGATGACCTCTTCCATGGCGGATTTGTCGAAGTGGGGGATCTTTCCATCGTTCTTGATCTCCTGGGCGATGAACCTGATGAACTTCTCACGGTTCTCAGGTGTGTCCGGCATGCTCTCGCCCATGTAGACTTCGTATCCGTAGCCCCGGATACGGGACCGGAGAGCGGGGTGCATCCCCTGGATGGCATCAATGTTTCCGGCGGCGATCATGATGAACTTGCAGGGGACCGGTTCGGTCCGGACCATGGCCCCGCTCGACCGCTCGCTCTGGCCGGTGATGGGGAATTCTCCTTCCTGGAGGGCGGTCAGCAGGTTCTGCTGGGAGTGGGGGGTGAGGGTGTTGATCTCGTCGATGAACAGCACTCCCCGGTGGGCCCGGTGGATCGCCCCGCCCTCGACCCGGTCGTGGCTTGGTGTCTCGAGCCCGCCGCTCTGGAAGGGGTCGTGGCGGACGTCCCCGAGGAGTGCCCCTGCATGCGAACCGGTGGCATCGATGAAGGGAGCGGTAGCCGTTGCGTCGTTTGTCACCAGGAGCTTCGGGACCATGGTCTCTTCGCGCGGGGTCGCGTACCGCATGGCCATGAATACGAATGCAGCGGCGATGATGCCCATCAGACACTGGTAGTTTATGAACGCATAGCCGACTATGGCAAAAACGAGGAGCATCAGCAGGGTGTTCCGGAGCTGGATCTTCTTTCGCGCCTCGGCCTTGTGGGCGGCGACGATCTGCTTGCCCCGGGCGGCCGGGACCGTCCTCACGATGGGGTTGTTCGGGTCGTCCGAGTTCGGGTAGACCAGGATGTCCTGCATTTCCTCTTTTGGCAGCAGCTCGGCCATCGCCTTGGCGAGCATTGACTTGCCGGTCCCCGGGCTCCCGATCATCATCACGTGCCTTCTCTGGATGGCAGCCTTCCTGATGACTTCGACGGCGTGTTCCTGCCCGATCACCTGGTCGATGAGGTTTTGTGGGACGTCGATTTCGGATGAACTGCTCTCATGGATGTCCAGGGAAAAAGTCTCCTCCTGGCTCTCATGACCGGATTCCACGTCGTCCATTCTTGGATTTACCTCACGAAAAGATATAGGTAATATAAATTATCCATGGTAGTTTAAGTACTTTCAGCATGAGGTAGGATCGGATGAAGATCATCAGCACCGAGTATTCCCAAGTCCTTGCCGCCCGGATCGCCCGTGAAAGCGGCTGCGATCTCGTAGACGTGAAATTTTCCCGTTTCCCCGATGGCGAACACTATCTCCGGACCGGGTCGGTGGACAATGAGATCCTGGTCGTCGGAAGCGTGGTGGACAGCGATTCGTTCGTCCAGCTCCTCCTGCTCATCGATGCCTGCGAAGGTTTCTCCCCTGTCCTGCTCATCCCCTACATGGGATATGCCCGGCAGGACAAGCAGTTCCATGCCGGTGAGCCGCTTTCGGCACGGGCCGTGGCACGCGGGCTCTCGTCCGGGGTCTCCCGGGTATATACCATAAACATCCACGACCCCGGGGTCCTTCGCCACTTCACCGCCCCTGTCATGAACCTGTCCCTTGCCCCGGAGATCGGCGCTTATCTCGACCGCTGCGGGCATGCCAACCCTCTCATCCTCGCCCCGGACGGCGGGGCCGCACCGTTCGCGAGAATCGTCGCTGCAACCGGGGGCTGGGACTGTGACCACCTCCAGAAGACCCGCATTTCGGGCGATGAAGTGAGGATCGAGCCTAAGAGCCTCCCTGTTGAAGGAAGGGACGTGGTGATCGTTGACGATATCATCTCTACCGGCGGGACCATTGCCACGGCAGCCGGGATATTGCTTTCGCAGGGGGCACTGACCGTTACGGCGGCCTGTGTCCACGGGGTCTTTGCCGGCGGGGCATATGCCCGGCTGATCGCCTCGGGGGTTGCCCGGGTCGCTGCCAGCGATACGATCGAGCAGGCCTGCAGCGCTTATTCTGCCGCAGAAACCGTGGTAAACGGGATCCGGTGAGATGCTTCTCATCGACGGATCGCTGCTGGAAGGAGGCGGGCAGATCGTCCGGTCGGCAGTCGCCCTCTCCGCTGTCACCGGGACTCCTGTCGAAGTGACCTCTGTCCGTAAGAAACGGGCCCGCCCGGGCCTTGCCCCCCAGCACTGCGCCGCTGTCCGGGCCGTGAGCCTGGCCTGTGATGCCCGTGTCATGGGCAATACGCCGGGAAGCGATCGGCTCTCCTTTACCCCGGGCTCCATCATGCGCAGGGACATATCGGTCGATGTCGGCACGGCCGGGAGCATCCCGCTGGTCCTACAGGCCTGGCTTCCCGTGGCGCTCGTTAAGGGGGGCTCTCTCCAGGTACAGGGCGGAACGGAAGTGCAGTTCAGTCCCACCATCGACTATTTCACGGAGGTATTCCTCCCGGCGCTCGGGCCGGCAGGGGCCGGTGTCGAGGTCGATGTTGTCCGCAGGGGATATTACCCGGCCGGCGGGGGTGTTGTCCGGGTAGCAGTCGAGCCGGCAGGATGTCCGCGGATAGCTGCCAGGGATACGGGAAAATGCGGGATCAGGTCCTGCTCATCGGGCCTGCCCGGGCATGTCGCGGACCGCCAGGCGGAAAGCGCCCGCCGGTTCATCCTGGAAGAGACCGGCAGGGATTACCCGGTGAGCATCAGCCGCTACCCCGGGCCGGGGACCGGGAGCTCCTGCACGGCATGGGACGGTGCGAAAGGGTCCTGTGCGCTCGGCAAAAGGGGCCTTCCGGCAGAGAAGGTTGGCGAAACGGCGGCGGCGGGACTGGTGGCAGCGCTCCGTGACGGCGGGGATGTCGATCTCCACCTGAGCGACCAGCTCCTGCTCTACCTTGCCCGCGGCGGGGGATCGTATACCGCACCGGGGTTCACCCTCCATGCCCGAACCATGTGCTGGCTCCTCTCCCTTTTCGGGCTGCCGGTGGAGGTCTCCGAAAACGGACTGGTGGAGTTCCGGCGATGAGAGCAGTACTCGACGCTTCTGCCTTCTTCTCGGCACTCACCCTGTCCGGAGAGCTCTATACCACCCCGCATGTCGTATCCGAGTTAAAGGACCTCCGGTCAAAGGTCCGCTTCGACCTGCTCTGCGAGTCGGGCCTGACTGTCCGGGAACCGGGGCGGGAAGCGCAGGAAAAAGCCAGGGGCGTGGCCATGCGGATCGGAGAAGGGGAAGCACTATCGGAAACAGATCTCGGCATCCTGGCCCTCGCCCTCGAGCTTGGTGCAGAGATAGTGACCGATGACTACGCCCTCCAGAACGCGGCACACCGGATGGAGATCCAGGTCATCCCCATCCAGCAGAAAGGAGCACGGCGCATCACCTGGAAGTACCGGTGCACCGGGTGCGGGAAGACATACACGGGGCCTGGAGAGTGCCCGGTGTGCGGGGCTGCGATTAAAAGAAGAATTAAATAGCGTTGTGCATACTTTCATGCAATGTCATCGCTTGACGAGCTGATCCAGCGAGCACGTACGCTCCTTGCAGACGGCCACAGCCCCGGGCAGATTGCCGATGAGCTGAGCCTCTCTGTGGAGACCGTCACCTGGCTCCTGACCCAGCAGAAGGGTGGTGCAACCCCGAAGGATGTCGGCATCGACTGGACTGCCGTGAGCAGCAAGGGCCCGCTGCTCGACGAGCTGGCCATGATGATGCTGAAACACTACTATTCGGCGGCAAGCACCGAACCCCGCGGAGACGCCCAGCCTGAAATGTTTCCCACGACCGTCGTTGGAATCGCCATTTCGGGCATTCCCATCGCCACACTCATCGCCGTTGCCGAGGACGTGGCGCTCGCCGTATATTACCCCGCCAAACAGAGCACGAGAGACCCGCCGGTGGGGTTGATCTCCGGGAACTTCGCCCAGATCTCGGGGGAGCGGTGCGTCATCGTCGACGACGTGATCACTTCAGGGACGACCATGCACGAGGTTGTCCGTTATGTCCGCAAGCACGGCGGGAACCCGATCGCCGTCCTGGTCATCTTTGACAAGCGCGGCATCAGGGACATTGACGGCGTGCCGGTATACTCGCTCTTCAGGATCTCCCGTATCGACTGATACGGGTATCCGTCCTCTTTTGAAATATGGATTAGTTTATATAGAAGTTCAATTCCATTTTTTACCACATTGGAGGATAAACGATGCTTGGAGGACAACCAATTATCATTCTTCGGGAAAACGTGGAGCGGAACCGCGGGCTTGAAGCCCAGCGCTCCAACATTGCCGCCGCAAAAGCTATCGCCAGTGCGGTGAGGACCACTCTCGGCCCCCGCGGGATGGACAAGATGCTCGTCTCCGGGACCGGGGATGTCACCATCACCAATGATGGTGCAACGATCCTGTCCGAGATCGCCGTCCAGCACCCCGGTGCAAAGATGGTCATCGAGGTTGCCCGGGCCCAGGACGAGGAAGTCGGGGACGGCACTACAACTGCCGTCGTGCTGGTAGGGTCGCTCATGGAGCAGTCCGAGCGTCTCATCGTCCAGAAGATCCACCCCACCCTCATCGCCCAGGGATACCGCATGGGCATGGAGAAGGCGCTCGCCATCCTCGACGATCTTGCCATCACCATCGACCCGTATGACCGGGCAAACCTCATCAGGATTGCCGATACGGCAATGACCGGCAAGTCGATCGAATCGGTCAAGGGCAAGCTCAACGGCATTGTTGTCGATGCGGTCATGACCATTGCCGAGCAGAAGGACGGGAGCATCCTTGCCGACGAGGACAATATCCTGATCAAGAAGCAGACCGGAGACACGATGGACGATGCCGAGCTTGTACGCGGGGCCGTGCTCGACAAGACCCGGTTCTCCGATGATATGCCAAGGAAGGTCACAAACGCCAGGGTAGCGCTTGTCGCGACCCAGATGGAGATCAAGAAGACCCAGGTCAAGGCGAAGATCCGGATCAGCAGCCGCGACCAGGTGAGCGCATTCTCTGCCCAGGAGCGGGAAGCCCTGAAGAAACTGGCCGACGCGGTCATCGACAGCGGTGCAAACGTGCTGCTATGCCAGAAGAGCATCGCCGATGCAGTCGGCTACTACCTTGCAAAGGGCGGGGTGCTCGCCGTAGACGATGTCCCTGAAAAGGACATGAAATTCGCGGCCCTGGCATTGAATGCCGAGATCGTGAACAAGGCCGAGGATCTGACCAGTGAAAGCCTGGGAGTCGCAGAGCTCGTGGAGCAGCCCGATGATATCGAGATCATCAAGATCTCCGGGTGCGAGAACCCAAAAGCGGTCACCATCCTGCTCCGGGGCTCAACCGAGTACCTCCTCGACGAGCTCGAGCGGGCGGTCGTTGACGGCACCCGTGTCGTCATGGACGCCATGGAAGACGGAAAGATGCTTGCCGGCGGCGGGTCGGTCGAGACCGAGCTCCTGATGAAGATCCGCGACTATGCAGCAACGGTCGGCGGGAGGGTGCAGCTGGCAATCGAGGCTTATGCTGCAGCCTTCGAGGTCATTCCGCAGACCCTTGCCGAGAACTCGGGGTTCAACCCTCTCGACAAGCTGGTCGAGCTGAAGACTGCCCACGCAAAGGGGAAGAAGTATGCCGGGCTCAATGTCTACAACGGAAAGATCATCGATATGCTCAAGGAAGGGGTAGTCGAGCCGCACCGTTCCAAGCGCCAGTCCATCCAGAGCTCCGCAGAAGCGGCAATCCTCCTCATACGGGTGGACGATATGATGATCACCCAGCAGAAGATGCCGGCAGGCATCCCGCCCCTCTAACCCCGTGAGCAGGTCGAAAGGATCTCCACACACTCTTCTTTTATCACGGCGTCCTGCGGGATGCTCCGTTTTTCATGGATGATCAGGACGGTATCGGGAATGATCCCCAGTGACAGGAGGGCTTTTTCATAGGTATCCCCGGTCTCTCCGTGGTATTCCACGACCTCGCCATCAGGGATGAAGATAAACCGGCAATTCATCGTCATTCGATACCATTATACTGGTGGCAAAGAAAAATATGTGATCTCTTGAGCCGAGGTAGTCTAGCCCGGGAAGGCGATGGTCTCGAAAACCATTGGCGCCCTGCGCCTCGGGAGTTCAAATCTCCCCCTCGGCGTCTTTTGAATCTCCGGCCCTGTCCCCGGGTCCCGGAAAGGCTATTATAAGAAACCCTGATAACGCATGTTCATGATCGCGCGAATACTCGTGGTCAGCCTTATTGTGGCAGCATCCATCTTTGCCGCAGGCTGCAGCCAGCCATCGGCGCCACCGGCCACCCCGGATAAGACCCCTGTCCCGACCTCAGTTCCACCGGCGACAGCGGTCACCCCGCCGGCAGCAACGACCATCCCGCCCACGACGCCGGCTTACCTTCCCGGGCCGATGCCGAGAAACTTCGAGGTAACGGTCGATGTGGACCGGAACGTTGTGGCAATCGATCCGCGGATCACCGTGATGTTCCGCGGCGGAAAAGGCATGACCGTCCTGCATTCCGTAGATGTCGTGGTGACCCGGTCCGACGACAGTACCGAGAAGGCTTCCATGATCCGGCCACAGGTTGGTGCATCGGTTGAAATTGTCGGCACGACCGGGACTGACAGGGTGCAGGTGTTCGTCACCCTTGTTACAAAGGACCCGCCCCCCGGACCATACCTCATCTACGATGAAAAACTACCCTTCAGGTCCCGGGGGTAGCGCTGTCCGCTGGCGGATGGGAAGGGACGGTTAAAACAACTATGACAAGATGGTAACTCTGGTCGAGCAGATGCTTGCCTTTCACAAGCAGAAGGCCGACGTGAAGACCGACCACGAAAAGACCCTCACCAAGCGACAGATCGAGGTCACCGACGAAAGAATCAGGATAATGAAAAAAGTCATGTCTGCAATCGCCACCGACAGGCAGATCGATGCCCTTGTGTATGAGCTGTATGGGCTGACTGAGGAGGAGATCAGGATTGTGGAAGGGGTGGTGAAATGAAGAGTAAAACTGTTTCGGATATCGTCAAAAAACCTTATTCACTCCTCTTCCGGGTCCATGCACTCAGGCAGATGCTCAATCGGAAGATAGATGAAGCAGATGCTGGAAAGGTCGTGGCGGGAGGGGACGATCATAGAGGAATATCCTGATGACACCCCCTATCCGGGTTATCTCATGTATAGGACCGTTCGCGGCCGGCCCATCCATGTGGTCGGAGCATACGATAAAGAGGAGGGAGTGATAATTGTGGTAACAGCGCACGAACCAGACCCTGATCTCTGGGAAGATCACTACACAAGGAGAAAACCATGAAGTGCGTAATATGCAGGAGTGGGGAGACCCGACCCGGGACCACGACGGTCACATTCGAGCGGGAAGGTCTCACTCTTGTGATGAAAGAGGTGCCCGCCGAGATCTGCGCAAGCTGCGGCGAAGATTACGTGGATGAGACAGTCGCCCGTGAGATCATGGCACTGGCCGAAAAAATGTCACAAAGCGGAGCCCAGGTTGACGTGCGCCGGTATGTGCCTGGATCCGTAACGTGCTGAAATTCAACGGAATCTGTATATACTCCCTTTTCAGCGTTCTACTTCCTCCGTTGAGAAATACTCTGCCATGTTCTCAAGGAAACCCGGCTGTAAAGATGATGCAATTGGACGATCCAATCAATCAGATACGATGACACCGGATGTATTAGTGGCCTGCTGGACGCCTCCGTAAAAGTCTCATTATGACCATGGCTGCATATATAATTCCGAATACCACTGCTGCTCCGATAACCACCTCCACATAAAGGGAAATCGAATTTAAAATGAGAAAATTAGCGTCGGATGTGGCGAAAGAAGTGACCAGATGAAAGACTGGGGATTCCCTACCATTACCGAATACTCCGGCAAACCCGTATACAAGGTGCCCGGCGATGGTAATGAAAGAGCCGAGGACCAATATCTTCGTTCGGCTTCCGGCAGGGAAGATTCGGTCAAGGAACATGAACGGCGTCAGCACCGCCATTGCAACCACCCCAAGCTCGATCAACAATGAAAATGGAAAGAGCGTCACCATCTCGCTGTATGCAGGGGTAATCGCCGAGAGAGAGAATGCAACAATAACCGGTGCAACATCACTGGCAATCCGAGGCAGTTTCCTGAGGGCGAAATAAATGGCGGTAACGAATGCACTGATGAGGATTGCTGGGATACAGAAGAGGAGGATAGCGCCGAGTAGGATCACGGGAACATCTAACATATAGATCACCAAACAACTGAAATAAAAAAAATTGTAATTTTAATCCCTCACATACTTGACTAGACCAAGCGAGTGCTTGGCGGTGTCGAGGAGACAGCTCCGGGTGATTGACCGGACTGACGGATCAGTTCTGAACGTATACCGGTGGTTGTATACCAGTTAGAACAACGTATCGTCGTAGTTCTTCGCATAACCGGCAAGCGAGCGTGTCGAAATCGCGGGATTGGACATTGCATAATAGTACCAGTTATTACTGATTACTGACTTCAAGTTATACCCCTGTCCGGAACCCGCCTCCCAGTTTCGTTCTGTTGAGGACACGGTAAGCCTCCGCTTGAATTCTCAATCAGACCTAATGATTGAAATGCTTTTCTTTTCTCACTTGAATCTCAAATTTAAACGTTTTAAACTATTAGTTCGATGAATGTTGATCATCGTGATGATATTGCATCGCATCGACTGACATGGTTGTTCATGTGATTTTCGAGTCTGTAATCCCACAGAGGCGGGAATCCCGAAATAGAGACCTTGCGAAGCGGCCAATAAACGACACGGTGAGATTAAAACATTGGCAAGATCTGTCGGTGGGCTGGGATAAGCTATCATCTCCCCCAGCATCTCTCAGCACGGCCCGGAGCTGATCGGGTGGATGCCATTTATCTGAAAACTCTTCGCACTCTGGCCACTGGTTCCTGGCATACTGGGTGTCCACGAGCTTCAGAAACTCAGTATCGGAAAAACGATCCTTGCTGTAGCCGTTGCCATCATCACCCTGCTCATCCCCCTCATCCCGGTCATTGCTTGGCTCATGACATCGAATATGGTATTCCTTCAGGTCCCGTTCTCACGGGCCGGTCAGGGACCTGGCAGTGTTTTTTGGACAGAGGCACGGGACAATATTACACGGGAAACACCATTCTCCGAATTGTAAATATCGTGCATCCATGCGTCCTGATAAACTGTCCCACTGGCGCCAGGAAGATTGAGCCTGTCCAAAGAGAGACAACCCGCTTCACTCAGTCCGTGGCTCCCGTGCCGTTTTTATCCCGGTCCCCTCGAACGTGGCAACCAGGCGGTCGCCTTCGAACACCTCAACCCGGTAGAGGGAATGGCGGGAGTCCTCTCCCACCCGTTTCGCAACCGCTTCAAGCCTCCCGGCAGCAGGAGAAAGGTACATTATCGAGGCTGAAACCGCCACTTCGGGCGGATCTTCCATGTTTGCGGCGATCCCGAAAGCCTGGTCGGCAAGGGCAAAGATTGCCCCGCCGTGGACTTTCCGGTTGATGTTGCCTTTATCATGGGAGTCCATCACCACCCGTGCCCATCCGGGACCCGCCGCGGAAATCTCCATGCCGAGCAGGCGGGCAAAGGGAGTACTGTTGAAGAATTCGATCCGTTCTTCCGGTCCGACACTATCGTCACTCATCCACACCCATCCCCGCACCCGGTCCAGTCTGACGTAACTGTCATTTTTTGTACTCTTTTCCCGAGTAGGAATGCTTTTCCGACTCTCCTCCCTTTGAGACGATGTATACCCATTCGTAGAGCGACCTGATGGTCCCGAACTGCTCGTAGCGGCGCATCGAGAAGAACACCCGCATCCGGTTCTCAAACTTCACCCGGCCAAGTTCCCTCATCCGCCGGGCTATCTCGAGGTCGTCTCCGGCATCGATGCAGGCATACATCCCGGCCCCGATGAAGGCTGCCTTCCGGAACGCACTGTTGCATCCCAGCGTATAGTAGAACAGGCCGGTGTAATAGCCGATACGTGAGAACGTGTTGGCAAAGGCGAGAAAGAGACGGTTCTTTACGCCACCCTCGATGGGGTCGACCGGGCCATACAGCTGGACAACTGACTGGTCGGAGTCAAACCCGGACTTTATCACTTCGAGCCATCCGGGAGGGATGATGCAGTCGGCATCGGTTGTGGCGATGATATCCCCGGAAGCCCTTACTGCACCATCGTTCCGGGCGCCGCCGACCTTCCTGCTGGTCTGGATAAAGACGAGGTCCGCATACCGTGCCGCAATCTCCCGCGTCGCATCCTTCGATCCCCCATCGACCACGATCACCTCGTACCGGTCGCGGGGCAGAGTCTGGCGCTCCAGCGATTCGAGGCAGGCAGCGATGTTCTGTTCCTCGTTGTAGGCCGGGACGATGACGGAGATCATGCGTCCACGAGCTCCCTGTATAAAGCGAGGTGGCGCTCTGCGATGTCCCTGATATCGAACCGCTCCGTGAATGCCCGCGCTCCTGAAGCACATGATGCGAGCCTGCTGCGGTCGCCGACCAGGCCGGAAGCATCTTCCAGCGACCGGAAATAGAGGAGGTTTTCCGCGAATATGTCATGGAACTCGGGGATGTCCCGGGCGATCACCGGGAGACTGCACGAGAGCGCTTCAAGGATCACCAGTCCGAATGTCTCGGCATACGAGGGCATGAAAAACACATCGGCGGCACTGTAAGGCGAGATTATCTCGTCAACGTACCCGGGATAGATTACATTACTGCTGCACTTCCGCCTCAGCCGCCGGATGCGTGTCCAGTCCTTGGAAAGAGCCCCGTACGGAAACCCTCCTACCCAGATGAAAGTCTTTTCAGGAAACATGCGGGACAGGGAAAGGAAATCATAGAACCCTTTCCGCGGGGTTAGCTGGGCGACCGAGAGCACAACCTCCCGGTCCTCCGGGATGCCGAACCGTTCGCGGAATGCAGCCCTCTTCTCCTCATCCCTATGGAAATACGCCCGGTCAACACCGTTTGGTATGCAGGTCACCGGGACATCAGGCACCATGGCCGTCACTTCGTCATTGCAGGGCCCGGAGATGGTGATGATATGGTCGAATTTCCGGTAAATTTTCGGGTAACGCCTGTTGATAAACCGGGCAAGGGCGATGTTGCCGATGTTGATCCGGGGAGTCGAATGGGCGGTCAGGACCTTCTTTCCCCCGGCGATCTTCCGGTTCACCAGGGCCAGGGGGCCGAAGGTGTGGTAGTGGACAATATCGGCAGTGCCGGCAAGACCCTTCCAGGAGGCCTCGATCCCGTCCATGGTGCAGAGCTGCCGGAACAGGGTCTTTGCCACGGTGGCGCAGCCGATATACTTGAAAAAAAGCATGTCCTCAACGTAAAACCTGACCTTCATCGCGACCACCCCGTGTAGTCCATGACGCTCCGGATACAGCCGTCCATGTTCAGGTACTCGAACCGGGCAAACCTCCCCACGAGGTCTATCCCGATCTCCCGGCAGTAGTCCCGCACTACGGCAATGTTGCGAAGGTAATGCAGGTCGTAGACCACGTAGGCGAACCGGTGGCGGTCAAGGCCGGTGTAGACGATATCTCCTGCCTGTACAAGACCCATCCTCTCCAGCGATTCCACGACGTGGGCGATGATCTCCTCATCGCTCATGCGGGATACCGGGTCTCCATCGTTGTAGGTGATCTCGGAAAGGACCGATGCACACCCTTCCGGTGCGACCTTCCTGCTGTAATTGGAGGGAAATGATACCCGGTTCATGAGCCCGAGGTCGGGATCCGGGACATAAAGCCAGGAGATATCCGGGACACTCCCCCGTATGCCGATGTACACCGAGCAGACCGAGTTGTAACGGAGGGAATTCACCGCCTCCCGGACGGCAGGGGGGACACCCTGCAGCGCGGCAAACAGGTTCTGGACCGGCATGGTGCATACCACCCGGTCCGCTTTCACCGTCCGCACCCCGTCCCCGATCTCCCAGGCCCTGCCCTCCTTCCGGACGCTCTTTATCTCAAACCCGCAGGTGATACAGTCCCTCACCGGTCCGGCAAGGGCCTGGACCAAGGCTTCGATCCCTCCTTCTACCGGGTAGGAGAAGACCGCCTGGTGGACGTATCCCTCAGTTTCTATTCCTACCGCGGACTTGATTATGTCCTCCACCGGTGGCCTGGGCACTCTTCCCTCGACCCAGTGGGGAGACATCTGGTCAGGGGGGAAGTTCCAGATCTTGCGGTTGTAGGGGAGGAGGTAGCACTCGGCGATCCCTTTTCCAAACGTGGTCACAATCCAGTCGGCGAAGGTCCTGACTGGGGGGAGTTCGCCTTTCTCGGCGGCAATCAGGGTCTTTATGAACTCCGAGAGGCAGTAGTAGCAGTCCTCCTTCGGGAGATCGGAGAGGCCGTTTTCAAACGGGTACTTCACGAACCGGCCTTTGTAGAAGATCCTGGTGTTTCGCACCCGCTCCTCCCGGTTCTCTCCGAGCATGGAGAGCATGAACTCCAGCACCTCGCGGTCGCGGGAGAAGATGATGTGGGATCCGCCGGTATCAAAGGAGAACCCCCCATCGCTTCGGGAGCGGCACAGCCCGCCGATTCTCTCTTCGGCCTCGAGCACGAAGACCTCATCTCCCTGCCCGATGAGGGCACGGGCAAGGGTAATCCCGGAAAGGCCACCCCCAAGGATTGCGGTCGTCACTTCACTATACATCGGACTCAGATATTTATATGAACTCTGCCGCACCCGGCTCACCGGCCCGGAGGGTATTTCCCTGATGAGGTGCCACCCTCACCGGGAGCGTGGAGTGGCGGATGGGTGCTGGCCTGGAGGTTGGGGGAGTTGCCGTCACCAATCCCGATCGTGTCCTCTACCCATCTCCAGGGGTGACCAAGAAGGAGATCATCGAGTATTACATCAGGATCGCCCCCCGGCTCCTCCCGTTTTTTGCCGACAGGCCGCTTGTCATGCAGCGGTTCCCCGGAGGGGTGGAGCAGGCGGGTTTTTATGAAAAGGACGCCCCGGCCGGGACGCCGGCTTTCGTGGCCCTCCACCGGCACTATACCCCGTCGGCAAAGCGGGAGATCCGTTACGTGGTCTGCGACCGTGTCGAGACGCTGATCTGGCTGGCAAACCTGGCCGCCCTTGAGCTTCACATCGTGCTTGCCCGCACCGATGATCCCGAGCGGCCCGACATGCTGTTCTTCGACCTCGACCCCGAGCCGCCGGCAGGGTTTGCCCAGGCGGTGGAGGCGGCACGGGCACTCAACGAAGTCCTCGGGGAACTCGGGCTCTCTTCCTTTGTGAAGACCACCGGCAGGAAAGGTCTCCACGTGGTCATCCCCCTGGAACGGGTCTACCGGTTCGAGGACACGAGGTCCTTTGTGCACGCCATCGGTATACTCCTCTCCCGGCGCCTGCCCGGAGTGGTATCGGAGCCTTCCGGGACCCATGTGCCCGGGACGGTGTTTGTCGACTACCCCCAGAATGCAGCCTGGAAGACCATGATCGGTCCTTACAGCCTGAGGGCTACCCCGGAGGCAACGGTATCGATGCCCCTTGCCTGGGAGGAGCTCCGGGAGGGGCTTATGCCAGAAGACTTTACTATCCGGACAGCGATTTCCAGAACGGGAGATCCGTGGAAGGGGTTTTTCGACATGGCGGAACGGCTGCCGGTGGTTGACCATGAGTGATGATGAACAGGGAGCCGGGCCGGTCCCGCGACGGGCGTTCTGGACCGGGAGCATCAGTATCGGTCTTGTGAACGTCCCGGTCCGGTTGATGGTGATGGTCAGGGACCATGCCGTGTCATTCCGGCTGCTCCACCGGAAGGACGGCCAGCCGATCGTCTACAGGAGGACCTGTGCCAGCGAGGAGAAGGAGGTGCCCTGGGAGGACATCGTCAGGGGATACGAGGTCAGTAAGGGAGAGTACATCGTGATCGGGCGCGATGAGCTTGAAGCGGTCAGGCCGGAGTCGGACCGCCGGATACGGATCGACCGGTTCATCAACGTGCTTGAAGTCGAACCGGTCTACTTCGACCGGACCTACCTGCTTGTCCCGGACGGCCCTCCCGAGCCCTATGCACTGCTCATGGCGGCGTTCCGGAAGAAGGGGCGGGCCGGGATCGGCCGGATCACGCTCCGGACCCGCGAGTATCCGGCACTGGTCCGGGAGTACCGGGACGCTCTCGTCCTTACCACTCTACATTACCCGGACGAGGTGACCGATCCCGCTGCTGTCGGGGAGCTCTCTTCCATTCCGGCGCCGGGGAGAAAGGAGCTCGCCCTCGCGGAGCGTATCATCGATGACCTGACCGGGGAGCTCGACCTTGCCGAATACCACGATACTTACCGGGAACGGATCGAGGAACTGATCCGGAAGAAGATGAAGGGCGAGACGGTCCATATCGAGAGACCGAAGGCTGCCGAGGTCCGGGAGCTTATGTCCGCTCTCGAAGACACCCTTGCCCAGCTCAAGGAGTCGCGGTAAGGATGGGTAAAATGAGATTCCGGGAGATGGTCTGAACCATGCCTTTCAGGGAATACCGGGAGATGGTCTGGACCTGCCGCTCAAGGAGCACCGGGAGATGATCCTGAACCATGCCTTTCAGTGAGTACCGGGAGATGGTCTGAACCATGCCGCTCAAGGAGTACCGGGAGATGGTCTGAACCATGCCGCTCAAGGAGTACCGGGAGATGGTCTGAACCATGCCGCTCAAGGAGTACCGGGAGATGGTCTGACCCATGCCGCTTAAGGAGTACCGGGAGATGGTCTGACCCATGCCGCTTAAGGAGTACCGGGAGATGGTCTGACCCATGCCGCTTAAGGAGTACCGGGAGAAGCGGGACTTTTCGAAGACCGGGGAGCCGGAAGGAGGTGAAAGGGAAGCGGGCCGTGTCGGGAAGGTCTTTGTCGTGCAGGAGCACCAGGCCAGCCATCACCATTTTGACCTGAGGTTTGAGCGTGGCGGGGTGCTGGTATCCTTTGCCGTCCCAAAGAGCATCCCTGAAAAGCCGGGCGAGAAGAAGCTTGCCATCCGGACCGAGGACCACCCGCTGGAATATGCCGATTTCGAGGGCAACATCCCGGAAGGGGAGTACGGGGCCGGGGAGGTGAAGATCTGGGACAGGGGGCTTTATGAACCGCTGGAATGGAATGAAGACCGGATCGAAGTGGTGATGAAAGGCGACCGGCTTTCCGGGCGATATGTGCTCATCAGGTTTAAAAAAGCGGGGGAGAAGGAGTGGCTGCTGCTGAAGGGGAAGGAGGGTTAGGTCGTAACTCTCTTCTTAGAAAGCAGTCAATTCCATCGTTGAACGGGATAGCACATTTGCAACCTGTAAATACGCTCTCCTGCAAGGAGTAATCAACATCTGTCGTGATCTTCCTCATCAGTTAAGAGAAGAGGAGAACCGGGTATTTTTGCCCCTTGGCCGTCTTATTGAGAAATGGCTCATCTATTACTATCCGATCTTTTCATCGGACCGGTTCATCCGGCAGCAGGGAGGTTTTTCAGCTCATTTTGAAGGATATCAAAGGAACGAGCCCATGCAGTCTTCTGACTCTCATCGGCCGCACAGTTCATACACCTTTGATGATGATCGGATAGTGAACTCAGCCATATCGATTTTGAGACCGCTAAAAAATCGGTGATGGTGCCAAACCAGCCACACTGATACTCATTCATTCAAAAAACCATCTTCAAAGGGATACTTAGGCGATATCTGGTAATTAGACCCAGGCATTGCATAAATATATCCCGTGTTTCAATAGACAGTCATAACAATTGGTTGTGAATTCCAGAACATCAGCTCTCACATTCGGAATATCTTCAATGAGGGAGAGCTTCAGCCCGATTCAGTTGCCAAGGAATACTTGGCAACGGTAGTGTATCTAAACTGCTGTAAATTCGAACCGAGTATCCTGACACACTATCACATCAGACCCAGATAAATACCTACGACTCGTGATCCACTCCTCGT
>JALHCK010000030.1 GCA_022841205.1 Methanomicrobiales archaeon
CAGAGTCCGGGTCAAGAATACCTTCTCCTGTATCAATTTCAACCTCAGGCAACTGTGCACCCTCAACCAACGATCTGCATAGCGGGAGCGCTCGAAAAATTCAGAAAAAATCCCGGAAATTCGGAATTTCAGGAAGAAACAGGGTCACTCCGGGAAGGGAGAGGATAGGAGGGCGGTGGTAGTCGATGAAAGAGGGAGGTTAATGGCAATACTCTATATACTAGTAGATCTTAAGATAAGCGAGGAAAGCATATGAAAGCCAAATCCCTCATCGCGGGTTTCATTATATTCGCACTTATATGCTCGTCTGCCCTGGCAATCAGTAAAAGCGATTTGATCTCATACTATCGAAAAGAACCATCTTCTCTTTCCAATTCCAACAATCAGGAAATACCAGACGAACCTACCCAGACGACTCCCAAAGTACTACCTACACCTCAGTCAGATTCAATTCCATTTCCGAAATGGACTGACTTGACGACACTTAAACCTTTTTCGAAACCCTGTGTCCCCTCATCTCCAATTATAAAACCTTCCTTGATACCAATAACTAAATCCTGCCCACCTGCGATTCCTTCGAGACCCCTGTATCGGGCTATGGTTTATTGTGGATGTGAGGGCACACCTGTTTGTGAATGTGTCAACCCTGATACAGGGGAACACTATCCGATTGGATTCGATGGCCAAGGTAATACGTACTATATAAAACCGGGATGTCAATACACATGGGCTGATTAAAACTTTTTTTTGACAATTGTATCTAAATCCGTTTGTTTATCCCATTAACCTTCATCCAATTGTTGCAAATTAGCTAATTATCCATATTTTATACATAGCAATTTACATTTTATTGAAAGCAGTTATTCCCTAATGGTGATTCAAATGAAGTCATCATTACTGCTAATAGTTGTCTTCGTTCTGGTTTTGACAGCTATCTTGATTAGTCCTGCAATGGCTACCCAGTATAACCCCCCATGGGCACATAATTATGATTTTCTTTATCCAGATAGTGATACACGCCCTTGTGCATTGTTGGCAAAAAACAATCTTTCTAGTATCAATTATAATGCTTATGCCACAACCAATTCAAACTATTTATCGGCCTTTAACAATTTCAAAGACGATGCAGTTTTTTTCTTTATCGGTCATGGTTTTAGAAGTCAACAAATACCAGGATTAGAGCACAGAGGTGGGGCTATTACTTTCTGGGATGGTAATCAGTATACACTCATTGCAGCTCAAAATAATGGGTATTGGCCCACTTATGAGCCTTCAAAGTATATAACCAATTATACTACTGAATTGAAGGATGTTCTACTTGTGGTATATGCCGCGTGTTATACTGGTAGGACACATTATAATTTAGGAAATCTGGTTGATAAAACCTTTAATTATGGTGGAGCTGACTACGTCATTGGATTTACTGATGAGGTGAATGAAAGTCACATTAAGTATTGGGCGGATAGATTCTGGTACCGATGTACGTACCAAAGAATAAAGGACGCAAATGAAGGCGCTAAAGTGGAGGTTGTATTAAAAGAAAGTGACTATGGCGGCGTCAATTTGCAGAACTTAAAGTATCGGTTGACTTATACCGAATACATCTATCCCGCTAGATATGGAGTGATTTGAGGGGGGTAAAAGAAATGAAATCGATTCCATCCGGTTTAACAATCATAATCGTGGTAGTCCTATGTGGAATACTCGTTGTAAATGGTGCAAGCACTCTGACCTCGAACGAGAAAGCAATCGATTCGGTTTATAAGTTTATGGGGCATCCAATGGCAGACTTAATTGCTTCGAATGGGATAGAGACGCCCCATGCAAACTACATTTCAGTTTCAAATGGCGATTCTGAATTTTGGGTGAATGCCGATACCTTTACCGTTGAAGGTTATCTGTCCTATTCAAGCTATGACAAATTCTCGCAGGTTAAACTGTCAAAGAACGACGCTGAAAAAGCTGCTCTGGACTTTGCAATGAATCATTTCAAAGACTTCCAGAATGAGAATTTTCAACTGATAACCAGCGAATTGTTTGATCCGGGCAATATGCCCACCTATCATTTTACCTGGAGGGAATATCTGGGGGAGATTGAGGGTCCCAGTGTTATAGATGTCGTTATTAATCCAGATACGGGTGATATATTGTCGTATGTCGGAATCAATCGAGATATCTCAATACCACTGACCTATAAAGTCACGAAGGAAGAGGCAGTAAACTCTGCAAATGAGCAATTCAAAGGTATCGACGTCCAGAGCGTAGACAGCAAACTGAAGATTTGGTACGATGATGGAGGATCGCAAAAATTGATGTGGATTGTAACGATCCTCGGATCCCAGGCTAACACTGTGGGTGGTGGGACAGTATCCATCGATGCAAATTCCGGAGAGATTCTGGAGATAGAACAATTCTTATAATTCTTTTTCTCTTCGCAGCTTTCCTAATTCATGATCTGCCGTTCATCTCTTATCCTTCCACCTGATCCATCCCCACAAACAACGGCCCCTTCCTCTGCTCTCCCGACAGCATCCTCATCACCGACTGTACGGCGTAGTGTAAAAGATCGGGGCGATGAAGAAGTTCATCGCTCTTCTCAATGTAGAAAGCTGGACCGTCCTCTCCTTCTTTACTGTTTTCACAGAGCTGAACCAGAAGTTGGATTCCCCTCCATTCTGTTTGAATGCAGGTATCAGGCTGCGATTATTCGAGAGGGACCTGTCAATCCCTGTTCTACCGTTAAAAAATAGTCGCTATCTCTCCCTTAAGAGCCATTTCCACAGCGGGATGAGATTGATATCATCGGTGACCTGCTCGGTGTCCTTCGTGAGAATGATCATCTCTTTCACCTTGTCACCGAATTCACCCGCAAACTCCCTGAGCCCGTCCTTCTCTCTTGAAGGAATTGTATCGGTGTAGGAGACGTTGATTGCGGTGAGGAGATTGTCGGGGCCTTTCACGACAAAGTCTACCTCTTTCTTCTTCTTCCAGTAGAAGGGAGTTGAACCGGACCGGAGCAACTGAATGAATACTAGGTTCTCGGCAAGTTTCCCCTCGTCTTCAGAGAAGCGGAAGGATACCGCGTTCCGGAGACCGTTATCAATGCAGTAGATCTTCCGGTTCGGTCTCGTCTGTGCCTGCAGGGAATAGGCAAAGTGCGGTACTTCGAAGAGGACTTTGGCCATCTCGGCGAAATGAATGTAGTCCTGAATGGTGATGTTGTCTATTCCAAATAGGTCTTTGAGCCGGCGATATGAATAGGGGGCTGTGATATTGGTGAAGAGATAATGGAGCAGTTCGGCGAGTGCCTTCTGGTTCCTGATCTCGTTGACCCGGATGATGTCACGATATACGATACTGTCATAGTAGGCTTTGAGGTAATCGTCCTTCGTGCGTTCATCCTCTTGCAGCACGACGATGGGGAATCCGCCCTCGCGCAGGTAGCGTTTCAATTGGTTCAGTATCTCGTATTTCCTGGCAGCGAGGTCGACCGGGTCGTCGGTTATCTCTATCCCCTGGAAAGCGAGGTACTCCCTGAAATCCAGGGGAAATACCGGGATGGTAAAGAAACGCCCGGAAAGAAGTGTGGATAGCTGCGAATCCAGAAGATAGGAGGAGGAACCCGAGATGATTATTTTGTAATTCTTCCGGTCGTAGAGAGATTTTATGATCCCCTCCCACCTTTGGATACTCTGGATCTCATCAAAGACCAGGTACAGTGTTCCCTTCGCGGGGATCTCCTTCCGATAGGTATCGACCACTTTCGAGAGAGGATTCTCCAGGCTGGAGATCTCGGGCTCATCGCAGTTCACGAAGAGAATATTCCGGGGAGGGACGTGCTGACTATCAATCAGATATTTGATGGTCTGGAAAAGGAGCGTTGTCTTCCCTGAACGCCTGACCCCGCTGAGTACCATGATTTCATCGGTACCGAGATATCGCTGGATTTTCGAGAAGTAGGAGAGCCGGGGTTTTCCCGTCTCAAATTCCTGGCCGGTCCACCAGGGATTCAGCGTGGTGAGGAGTTCAAAGAGCGATGTCACAAGATAGTGTAGGATTATACTCCTACATAATATTATTTATTGTAGTAGTATAACCTAACAAAAGATTATATTTTGTAAGGTCATACCCTGATATAAATACGCGGTCCATATCTCATGACTTCAGACCAAGATCTGATTTTAGTCGATTCAATAGATCCTGATAATCGGTGCTTGACTTTGCGACCTCAACTGATTCATCAATGCTCAACGCAGTCTTCTCCATGAGGACCTGCGAGCACTGGGAACAGTAGGTTGCGTAATGGGCGTTCATTGTCTTGCACCGTGGGCATCGTGCTGGCTCGAGTTTTATCTCGGATTCTGGTGTTTCAATCTCGATGATTCCGGCATTTGCCAGTACCTTGCGTTCCACATCAGCTCCTGAGAGGTGAACATAGACCTCGGGCATGGCACTGTTCCGTTCCCATCCGGCAACAAGGCGGAGCTCCATCTCATTGAGCCCAGTCCTGCTCCCGCTTCCCCTAGCAAGATCTGTAAGACGGGCATGCCGGACTGCATGAGGATGGACAGGCTTCGTGATGCGGGCAGCCCTTGCAACATGAGTGAGTTTGTTCTCCACGGTACGCATATCGAGGCGGCGTGGGCGGCCACCATAGCAGCGGGTCGTCACAAAGAGCGGGGCCTGGGCATCGGCCCGCAGGGGGTGCATGTTGATCCATGTCTGGAGGTCCGGGACCGAGCTGATCAGCCGCAGCCGACGCATCCCTGTCTTCCCATGCACGATAACAACTGCTCCGTACCGGTCGAACTGGACGTGCCCTATGTTAAGGGAAAGAAGTTCGTAACTATTCAGCCCCAACCGAAAGATCTTTTTATAATGACAACCAAATAAAATTTAGTGACTGCTGATATCCCTTACCCCGGAACAGGTGTTGAGAAT
>JALHCK010000092.1 GCA_022841205.1 Methanomicrobiales archaeon
GCCTCACGAAGGCAAGGTATTCTATGTAATCCGCTTCCCATCAGGATACGAGCATTATGTGACCTCCGCGCCACTTGCCCAAAAGTTGGATTCCGGTCCAGTTCTGCCAGAAGCCTGGAAAAATCGATGCGACTCAGAGTGGCTTCTGGCTAGCGATATTGTTGATGCCGAAGATGTTAGTGTGGCGGAAAATCCGAGTATCTCGCCACAAGAATTGCCTGAGGTTCCTGGATACCTGACCGCAGAAGCGATGGATGGGCCACAAATTCTAAAGCCAATTGATGCAAAGACAGCGGCAATGTGGCTCTCTATACCAGTGGCCTTCAGCCGCGATCTCAAGGACCTTCGAACTGAAATGATAGAGGGAGCATCGTATTTGCGATTTGGGGCCGAACTCTATCGGGATTCGCGAACAGTTCCCACAATCGAACCTGGAACTGCGAATATTCCGCTTGTGCAGGACAAGTACGGAGCTCAAGTAGGTCAGTGGCTGCGCCTGCCATTATCGGGGACAGCAACAATTTCTGGCGCGGCGCTTTGGAGGCTCTTTGACCAGAATTTTCACAGTATCACGTCCAGCCGTAGCGATTCGGACGGAGAAGTGACATGGTCGGGCACGCCCGCAGGCGCCGAAGCAAAAGGCGCCGAAGAAAAACCGGAAGACATGGCTGGGACTCATGGCGCGACGGGGGCATGGTTGGTGGTGTATGCCTCGTCTGATTCAGGCGCAACAGTCTGCTTGAGACAAAAGGCCAGCACGGAAAATGTCTCTTTAGGCAAGGCGCCTTGGCCACCTATGGAGAGGGATGCAGCTATCGCAGCGAGATCGGAGGTTACACGGTGCTCAGCCTAAAGGGAAGCTGGCATGAGATGGGCAGGCAATACGGCGCCCTCGCGGCAGTGGAGCTTAAAGCGTTTTACACCGCAATCGAGAAGGACCTTGCGGCGCGTGGACTTAGCCAGGAGCATCGAGACGCCATCGAGGCGACCTACCAGACGTATACACCAGAAATGAGACAGCTCATGGAGGGTATGGCAGAAACCTCGGGCTTGTCATTGGCGGAGCACAAATTGCTCGACGCATCATTCTATTTGCTACCCGATTTTGTCATTGAAGCGGCACAAGCCCGCGCGGCCTGTTCGGGCATTGCGGTTTCCAGTCCCAGAACCGCCGATGGC
>JALHCK010000008.1 GCA_022841205.1 Methanomicrobiales archaeon
TTGCTCCACCTCATGAGAAAGTATGATTTCCTAAGAGGAGTATTCTAGCTGGGGAATTTTATCCCGCCCTTCTTGGGGAAATGTGTACCGCCACGTACAAAACCAATCAATATTTAGATAATTCATCAATCAGCGCACAAGGATAACTGTTTAAACACCAGTAAAGCCAAAAGGGGAAAACAAGTGAATTTTCAAACAAAATGCTTATCGGATTGTCAGGAGAATTTATCCAAGAATATCTTCCGAACAGGAGGTTGATTGCAGCATAATAATTCATGCCAAATTAGTGCGAATAGGATCACCTGGTACCGCATGATAAAACAGACAATTCATCTCAATACCATAACCAATCGTTTCAAAGTTGTTATGTTTAATCGAATTAAAAAAATCTGGAAAGAATTTCATATCTTTGAATTTTATACCAAAGGTTTTGAAGGATTGCTTGCCAGTTTGGTAATTGTCGGTATATCGCTGGGTTTGATGGAAACCTTTCAAATCATCCTTCTTTATCCTATTTTGAATGCCTCGTTCAATCTTTTTGACCAGAATATCCCGTTCCTTGAACCAATCTACAACTCTGCACGGAGTCTTCTGAATTTACCAGATGTAATTTTATTCTGTATACTGTTCATCATTGTCGTGTTTCTTACCTTTCTGGTGACATTGATTTATAAATATATTTCATTGTATTTCACAAAATCGATAATAGTCCAGACCAAAAAAACTGTTTTTGACAAATTAGCACGCAATGACTACCGGTATTTTGTTGATAACAAACGGGGAGACATACTATACTCTGTCATAACGGCTCCGGGAAAAATTAGAGATTTCCTGGAAAACACTACACTAATGTTTTCTGATATTGTGGTGATCCTAACGATATTCACAATATTATTTGTAATTTCTCCTGCGGGTTTTGCCCTGATGATAATTGCAGCGCTTTTATTCATGCTATCAGTCAGGGTTGTCGGGAAAAGGAAAGCCTATCGTTTAGGAGAATTGCAACTTAGTTCAATACAATCGGAGAATGATGTTATCAATAACTATATCCAGGGATTACGTCAGATTCGATCTGTTGCCGGAGATATTTTCTGGAAAGAAAAATATAATAATGCTCTTGATAACTATTGGAACAAATTTATTAAATATAGCATTTTTAAACATCTCCCAGGTATACTACTTCATTTTTTCTTTTTCTCTCTCATTGCAATTCTGGTAATTGTCCTTTACTATACATACAAGGAAAATTTTCTATATATTATTCCCCTCGTTGGAACATTTGCATTCGCCGCCATTAAAATACTTCCAAGGCTCTCCTCGTTTGGGAAAAGCTATATAGATGCCATGGATTGCTGGCCCAATTTAAAAACAGTTTATAACTTTACAACCGATTCCAGATATCATTTGCTGAAAAATGGCAGTATAATATTTGAAAGGCTTACCGAGGATATTGTTTTTGAGAACGTACAATTTTCGTACGACCCACCCCAGCCACTCATCAACAATATGAATTTAACCATTGAAAGAAATAAAGTAACTGCCCTTGTTGGTCATTCCGGTTCCGGAAAATCAACCATTGTCTCACTCCTCCTTCGGTATTACGATGTATCCGGTGGGAGTATCCAACTCAATGGAATTGATCTTCGTGAATATGATCTCAAATCGTTCCTTCAAAAGGTTGGATATGTCAGCCAGGACGCGTTCATTTATAATGCATCCATCTGGGAGAATATCTCGTTTGGCGGGCATTATACAGAAGAGCAAATCAAAAAGGCTGCAGAGAAAGCAAATATCGATTTATTCATTAACAATCTTCCTGAAGGATATTGTGCTGTTGTGGGCGATCAAGGATTAAAATTGTCGGGTGGTGAAAAACAGAGGATAGCAATTGCCCGGGCACTTGTAAGAGAGCCGGATATACTGGTGCTGGATGAAGCGACAAGCAACCTCGATAATAAATCTGAGGCTGCCGTCCAGGATTCAATCAATCAGATTGCCCAGAACATTACTACATTCATGATCGCCCACAGACTCTCAACAATTAAGAAAGCTGATATGATTTATGTAATGAGCGGAGGCAGGATTGTTGAGAATGGAACTCACAATTCTTTAATGGAAAAGAAGGGCAGATATTATGAATTATATAAGTCTGGCGAGTGATACAGGCAAACTTTTACGTATCTCCCTCCAATCTTCCGCCTACACCAAGCTTGCGGACTGAGCAAATGAACTATCTCATTAAGTTTAGAAGTGTAGCGAATTATCTGAACAATTTCCGTTTTATATTTCGATCCAGCAGCACAACTATGTTTATCCATAAATAAATATCAACACTCTTTGGATTTTCGAATAAACAAATGAGTTGCATGAAAGAGATGAAAACAAAATTAAAAAGAAGGCTCTTGTTCCGGAAGCATGATTTCCCATACACATAATGACATACCCCCCAGTCCCACCGTAAGCGTTGTTATTGTCAATTATAATGGGAAGAAATTTCTTGATGAGTGCATTCAAGCCATCACTGCCCAGACATATTCCAACATGGAGATCATTGTAGTCGACAATGCATCCTCGGACGGCAGTGTTGAATATCTCAAATCCCAGTTCAGGGGACTGTTCATTATTGAAAATCCGACCAATTTGGGTTTTGCCGGCGGAGTGAATTCTGGTATCCTGAACGCACGAGGCGCCCTCATCATGACCCTGAATAACGACACACGGATTGATCGCCACTGTATCGAACGGCTTCTTACTGAAATGAACGGCGATGAGTCCGTTGGCATGTGCGCCCCAAAAATGCTCTTTCCCGATGGCAGAATCAATTCAACCGGTATTTGCATTTCACGGAGCGGGGCTGCCTGGGACAGGGGGATGTTTGAAGAAGATAGAAGCCAATATGACACACCGGAAGGAATCATCGGGCCATGCGCCGGTGCGGCTTTGTATCGGAAGACGATGTTACAGGAGATAGGTCTTTTTGACGAAGATTTTTTCCTCTACATGGAAGATGTCGATCTTGCGTTCCGGGCATGCCTTGCTGGCTGGAAATGTTCTTTTGTTCCAGAAGCGATCGTGTATCATTATCATGGGGGAACTGCGGGCTTCATGTCTGATCTCAGCGTTTATTTTGGGAACAGGAACATTCTCTGGTGGCCGGTGAAGAACTATCCACTGCTTATACTTCTGGTTTCTTTTCCCTGGATCATTGCCCGAACAATCGTGGTTATCCCCTACTACACGTTCAAAGGAAAAGGAAAGGTAATTCTGAAAGCTAAAATTGATGGTATTGCAGGGATTCCCAGGATGTGGAGAAAACGGAAATATATCCTGGTAAAAGTTACTCAAAATACTATTAATAGATATTTTGTGAATCGGAGTATCAGCCACAGGAGATTGAAGTAGACTTTTGAATGCCGGGAGTCTTCTGGCAGTTGAACTCGTCCATTCATCCTATTGGGAGATGTTTCCTTATGCGGAAGTTTCTGCGAATAATTCCATCCATCGGAAGTTGCACAGACACAGGAGATGGCAAAAAAGCGTCCATTCCCGGATCTGAATTCGTTTCGTTAACGCCCTGGATATCGGGAGACAGGACAAAGGATAGAGACCACATTCTTATGCGGCAGATGCCGGTATTCCAGGTTCACTCCATCTGCGGGGATTCCCCCACCAATAGTATTAACCGGCTGTGAATGGACGTGAAAAGAGGTGAGAAACCCCCTATGAATGCAGAAGAATACCGCAAGATCATTTCGAATGCAATCGACAAGGAAGTAGAATCTTATACGTTCTACAGGAGCACAGCAGACAAGGTCAAAGATCCCGCACTGAAGAAGCTTTTTGGCGAGCTGGCCGAAGAAGAAAAAACCCACCGGGAGGTTCTCCAGGCATTCCTCACCAAGGATGTAAAAATGCTCCATTTCGATGCGAGTTACAACTACAGGGTGGTCGATGATAGTGCGACTCCAAAGCTTAACCCTGACATGAAACCGGTCGACGGCCTGGTGCTGGCCATTAAAAAGGAACTTGCGGCGATGCAGATGTATACACAGTTAGCCAAGGGAAGCGCCAATCCCGAGCAGCGGATGGTGTTTGAGCAGCTGGCAAACATGGAGCGGGGACACAAGGCCCGGCTCGAGGACATCTACGTCAACATGACGATGGTAGAGTCCTGGTAAATCCATCATTTCGTCTTTTTTCAGGCAACCCAATAAAAATTAAGATAGGAGCTGCTCATCGATTTCCATTAGCTCGATGTTCAGAAGCTGCATGTTCCCCTGTGACATGACCGATCCGGCATGCCGGGCTACCGCCGCCCGGTACCGCTCGGCAATAAGTACTTTTTTCTCCCTGGCCTCTTCGCTCTCCCTGCTCTTCATATACGCGGTCAGGATGGCGCTTCCTCCGATTCCTGAGATAATGCCTAAAACGACGAATGTCTGCTGCGATTGCGGCGAATTAAGCGCATAGACTATGACCGCAGCAAGGGCTCCGATGATCACATCCGCGAAGAACTCAAAATTGACCCTGATCAGCTTTTCATTGGAATATACTTTGGTGGGAAAAGTAAGTCCTCTCTCCATCAGGAGGGCAAAAACAACCCCTCCTACCACCCCGATAAGAAAAATCCCGATGAAGTCTCTTATGAAGCTTCCGAAAACCGGCAGTGCAGTCATGCTGTTTCACGCATCCCGGTTTCCAGATGGGCAATCAGATTTCATAAGGGTTTTCTTTCAGCATGTGAGAGCCGCTGAGACCATGAGAAAATGCCGCAACCTCGGACACGGGCGGGACCCTCAACCTGTTCATCGATGACATGGTACACCAGGCGTTTGTGGATGTGAACGATGAAGGAACCGAGGCTGCAGCAGCTATGGCGTTGATAATGAAAATGATTGCCTTGGAAGCTACCGTATCGGTCGTCCGGGCCAATCACCCGTTCATATTCATCATCCGGGACGATGATACTGGAAATATCCTGGTTTTGGGACGGGTGAGCGATCCGATGGGAAGGTAACCTCATGGACCCACTCCCTTTCCCGGCAATCATCCCCCTGCGGTTTAATGCCTTGATCTCCTATCGATATAGGGAAGGATGACGAGTGGAGGACTTCTCCTGGGTATAAACCGCTCGGATGTTCATCGGAATGGCGAGGAATTGTTCCATCAAGGGATCCAGGAATAAAACAGGACTATCCTTGAAGGGATAATTCATCAAACCTTGTGATTCAATGCTCCAACTCCCATAATCCTCTCTTTTTTTATGATTGTTTTCAGAACAGGAATGTGTTATGAGGGGGCGGGAATACCCCGTCACTTCATACTACAGAGAGGGCGAACTGGTAATACCATCTCCTACATTTTATGCATATCGCCCGGTTTGGAGAAGATCTCCGGGACGGGAATGGCGGGGGAATCTCCTCCGCCTGAACCCCGCCACCAGTACAATTAGCGGTGCCTAACGAGGAACGAAAAGCCGGAAGGTCAGGGATATATCTCACGATCAACACCGCCTTCTTGACAGGAGAGCGATCAGGATACCCGGGAAGTGTGACGGAGGGAAGACGAAGGCTCTCGTCACCGGGTCATTCTGTGTTAAAAATGCGCGGGAAAGTAGGTTTTCCGGGTCGGAATCTGCCATCCACTTACGATCCGGCCGGACGAAATGAAATAAATGTCAGGCTATCGATGCAACAGAGAATTACGAAACAGCAGTCTGAATGACCATGGTTGCGAATACACTGCAAGCCATCCGGGAGAGGGGCCGAGCTATCCAGGGATGTCGCAAAGAAACAGGGTATTTCACATATTCTGCTGGTGAATCCTTGACCGGAGCACCAGTTCGAGTTCCTCTGCCCGCTGGGACCCGAGGAGGAATGATTTCCCGTTCTTCAGCGTGACCTGCACACCCCGGTCCCCTGAAACATTGTAGGCCATGCCTTTTTTGCCGAACCGGATCCCCCACCCGCCATACTCCCGGAGGGGCCGGTAGACCACAGCCATAACCCGGGCGATGGAATCAAACGGGATTTCCCGCCAGGAGAGGTGGAGGGGGAAGAAGCGGAACCTGAGCATCGTTCCCGTGACCTGGATCTCAAGGTTCATCACCCGGAACCAGACAGGGAAGGCGATCCCGAAAATCGCAAGGACGATCAGCACCAGGATATCAGGAGCCGGGTTTGTGCCAAATGGCTCGCCGAGCAGGATCTGTATGGTAAAACTATACCATGCCAGGGCCGCCAGGAACCCTACGATGAGGACGATCCAGATCTGGCGAAATTGCTGGACTTCATGGAAAGACAGGTTATCGGGAAGATACGGAATGGTCATCGGTGTGTACCCTATAACAATGGAGAAGAACAGGTTGCCGGTGGATAAGCTGGTCGCTGGCCGGATGACCTGTTATTCCAGGATCTTCTGTACCATTCAGGCATTGGGCAGAAAAACATGGTTGATAATGAAGGACACATCCTTGCAGGTCCGGCGTCTCGGATGATTTCTGCCAGTTCCACAAAGCCCTTCTCCAGGGTAGTTGTAACAATTATTCCTACTGAACCGGGGCAGAAATCAAAGCCTGCTATTACTAAACCATTCCTACCATCCTCAAAAAGGAGATCGAGCACGAGTCCTGATCCTCCGGGTTCTTTGGGGAAGCTCCTCCTTACAACCTCTGCGGCGGGTTGAAACTACTCCCCTCGTCTCCTGGTTATTTTGCTGAAGGTTACCACGCCGGATCTGGCCAAATTTTTCAGGGGGTTTGGCGATGATCGAGGCGCAAACATATACCTCCGGGTATCGCATTCTGTCATGACGATCTGATGCAATCACGACCAGGGAAAGAGGAGCCATGATGGAATTGTTCCTATCCCTGAATCCGATCATCCAGGCTTTTCTTGCTGGCTGCTTTACCTGGGCAGTGGCCGCACTTGGAGCATCGGTGGTCTTCTTCACCAGTCGTTTCAACCAGCGGCTCCTGGACGGGATGCTCGGATTTGCAGGTGGAGTGATGATCGCCGCCAGTTTCTGGTCACTGCTCGTTCCCGCCCTTGAACTTTCTGAAGATCTCGGATTCGTCCCCTGGTACCCGGCAGCGGTAGGGTTTGCCATCGGCTGGATCGTCCTGATGTCACTCGACCATCTGATCCCCCACCTCCATATCGGCTTTCCGGTTGAGCAGGCTGAAGGTCTTCCCTCATCACTCCACCGAACCACACTGCTGATGCTGGCCATTACCATCCATAATATCCCTGAGGGTCTGGCAATCGGGGTGGCCTTTGGGGCGGTGGCGGCGGGTATCCCGGAGACTACCATGGCCGGGGCGATTGCCCTTGCCATAGGGATCGGCATCCAGAACTTCCCGGAAGGCATGGCCGTCTCGATGCCCATGCGACGGGAAGGTATCTCCCCGGCCCAAAGCTTCTGGTATGGACAGCTCTCTTCTGTGGTGGAACCGGTGGCTGCGGTTTTCGGAGCGATGATCGTGCTCACCATGCGAAGCCTGCTGCCGTTTGCCCTGGCATTTGCTGCCGGGGCGATGGTCTTTGTGGTGATCGAGGAGGTCATCCCCGAATCCCTGCACCAGGGGTTCGAAGCCACGGCAATGGGGGGTTTCCTAGCGGGGTTCCTGGTCATGATGGTCCTTGATGTCGGGTTTGGGTAACAGGAGATGCCCCGGTCCGCACCAGGGAGGATAGATACCAAAACAACCTGCCGCCAGGATATCCCGCCAATCCTGCCCCCTGAGAAACCTTCATAAGAAAGGCTTTCCATACCCTCAGCATATGAAGGAGATTGTCTCTGCCAAAAAGATGGAAAACGGCATTGCATGCTACTATGGTAAGAAGGGAGAGGAAAAGTTCGAGAGCTTCACCTTCCGGGAACTCATCGACATGGAGATCAATGCCCTTGATCTGCTCCAATATCCGAAGAACTATACCCTTGATACCGACAAGCACAGCATCGTTATGAAGAAATAGTCCCTCTTTTTCTTCGTCCCGATTTTTCGGAGAATTGGCCCCCAAACTCAGGTGGTCCGGAAACCTCCAGCCCATTTATCATATACTGCGAGTAAAATCACTTCATTCACGGCGGCGATCTGCATGGTGAAATACAGGTGCAATGTCTGCAACGTCTTTGAGTATGACCCCTGGTATGGAAGCTCGATCACCGGGATCAAACCCGGAACTCAGGTAAAGGACTTTCCCGAAGACTGGAAGTGCCCGATCTGCTCTTCGGACAGCTCCCATCTTGTCTTGGTGCACGAAGAGAAACATCCCCGCCATATCGAGCTTGAAACAAAGATCTGCCCGATATGCGGCCAGGAGATCATCACCCCGGTATCCGGGGAGGAGAAGAAGGATCTTGGGTCCTACCTTGGACCGTGGCGAAGAGAATCAGATAAATGGGAGGTGCACATGGAGGAGATCCACCTCATCTCCCGCACTGGTGAATCAATCATTGAACCGATGCGGACCCGGCTCCCGTTTATCTCGTGGGATGATATCCTGTTTCGGGCGGCACAGATCGCGAAGATCCCGCTAAACAAGGATGTTCCGGTGAATACCCGCACAGTTATCGGACCTGAAGCAAAACAACCCATGGAAATTGGGATTCCAATCTATGTCACCCACATGTCTTTTGGAGCCCTATCACGGGAAGCGAAGCTTGCCCTTGCCACCGGGAGTGCTGCACTGCAGACGGCGATCGGATCCGGGGAGGGCGGAATCCTGCCCGAAGAGCGGGAGCTTGCTTACCGCTACATCTTCGAATATGTGCCGAACCGCTACAGTGTCACCGATCAAAATCTCCGGGATGCAGATGCCATCGAGATCAAGTTCGGCCAGTCAACTTCCCCGGGTCTCGGAGGTCATCTTCCGGCAGAGAAGGTGACTGCCGAGATTGCCGCCATCAGGGGCTACCCGGAAGGGACCGATATCACCAGTCCGGCCAGCTTTGACGACATCCGGAACCGGGAGGATCTTGCAGCCAAGATTGACTGGCTCCGGCAGAAGTCAGGGGGAAGGCCCATCGGTGTCAAGATCGCCGCCGGGCATATAGAGGCCGACCTCGAGGCCATCCTCTTCGCCGACCCTGACTTCATCACCATCGATGGCAGGCCGGGTTCCACCGGCTCGGCTCCAAAATTCATCAAGGACGCGACCTCGGTGCCCACCATCTTTGCCCTCCACCGGGCACGGAAGTATCTCGATTCCCACGATTCTGCAGGCGTTTCGTTAATTGTCACCGGGGGCCTGCGTATCTCCACCGATTTTGCCAAAGCACTGGCAATGGGTGCCGACGCCGTTGCTATCGGGACAGCTGCCCTGATGGCCTGTGCCTGCCAGCAATACCGCCTTTGTGCGACCGGAAAGTGCCCGGTAGGGGTCACAACGCAGGACCAGGAACTCAGAAAACGGCTGGAGATCGCCATCTCGGCCCGGAAGCTCGAGCTCTTCCTCCGGGTCTGCACAAAGGAGCTTGAGGATATCGCCCGGCTGACCGGAAACAACGATATTCATGCCCTCCGGGTGAGCGATCTCTGCACTGTAAACTCGGAGATATCGGACTACACAGATATCGAGCACGTATGAAGAACCGGTTATACAGACAGAGTCAGGTCCTAAGAAAAGGTAGGGGGGAACAATCCGGTCAGGGAGCCCCTGCCCGGTATTCTTTCATGGTTTCTGCCATCTCCTCAAGCCTCCTGTCGACCAGATAGTTGACCGTCCCCTCCTCGTAACTGCCATCTGGTTGCCTTGTCCCGGCCTTCACTCCTGTAAGAACTTCGATGCCTTCATCGATGGTCCTTACGGGGTAGATGGAAAACTTCCCTGCCTGCGCTGCTTCGAGTATTTCTTCCTTGAGCATCAGGTTCTGGACGTTGCTTGCCGGGATCATGGCCCCCTGCTTCCCTGTCAGCCCTTTCGCCTTGCAGACCTCGAAGAATCCCTCGAGTTTCTCGTTCACTCCTCCGATAGCCTGAACTTCGCCGGCCTGGTTCACCGACCCGGTTACAGCGATGGCCTGGTTGATCGGGAGGCCGGAAAGCGCGGAGAGAATGGCATAGAGCTCCGTGCTTGAAGCACTATCGCCTTCGACGCCTTCGTAACTCTGTTCAAAGACGAGCCGGGCTGAAAGCGAGAGAGGCTTGTCCTGTGCATACCTGGCGTTCAGGAAACCGGAGAGGATGAGTACCCCCTTGGTATGGATCGGCCCACCCATGGCTGCCTCACGCTCGATATCCATGATCCCACCCCTGCCTGTCCCGACCGTAGCTGTTACCCGGGAAGGCCGCCCGAACGCGATGTCCCCAAGTCCGATCACTGAGAGGCCGTTGACCTGGCCGATCTTCTCGCCTTCGGTCTCGATCAGGAAGATCCCCTTTGTGATATATTCCTGGATCTTTTCCTGGATCAGGTTAGAGCGATAGATCTTCGTTTCGATGGCTTTAACGATATGCAGGTCACTGGTATATTCGGAACCATCCTGTTCTGCATAGAAGCTTGCCTCCCGGATGATATCGGACACGTGCGAGAACCTGGTGGTAAGCTTGTTCTGGTCTTCCGCCAGCCGCGATCCGTATTCGATTACCCGGGCAACCGCCGAGCTATCAAGGTGGTGGAGGCTTCCCTCCTCGCAGAGGCTGCAGATAAAGGAAGCATAATTCCTGATATTTTCATCGTTCCTGTCCATGGTGGTGTCGAAATCTGCCCGGACCTTGAAGAGCTCGAAGAAGTCCGGATCCTGTGTTGATAGTATCTGATAAATCTGGGGAGTTCCGATGATGATCACTTTTACCGAGATGGGGATCGGCTCGGGCTTGATCCCCTTGGTGGAGATGAACCCCATCCGCTCCCCAGGCTCCTCCACGCTGACTTCACCGGTTTTGAGCGCTGTCTTGAGGCCGTCCCAGGAAAAGGGGTTGCGGAAGAGATCCTCTGCCATCAATACCAGGAACCCGCCGTTTGCGTTATGGATCGAACCCGGCCTGATCATGGTGAAATCGGTGGTCACCACTCCATACTGGACCTCCTTTTCGATCTTGCCAAGCAGGTTCTGGTATGAAGGGTTCTGCTCGTAGATAACCGGCGCCCCGCCACTTCCGGAGGCATCCACGATAACGTTGACCTCGTACTTGCGAAAGGCAAGATCTCGGATCATGGGGAACTGGGGCGGCATCTGCTGCTGGGGAGGCTCAGGCATGAACTGGGGGAGGTTTTCCACGATGTCCTTTTGCACAGCTTCAATATAGGCCCCGATCTCATCGATCTTTTCATACTTGTCGTTGAGAGCGGCGATACGGCGGCCGATCGCGGTAAGTGCAACCTCGCGGTTGAGCTTTTCGATCGCTTCACCACCTTCCTGGTCAAGGTCACGCAGCTGCCGGAAGGTGTTCCTGAGCTCAACCATCAGCTCTTCCTTGTTCTTCTGGTAAACGGCGTGGGTTTCAGGGGGCAGGCCCACGAACTCTTCCTGCTGGTACGGCTCGCCGCTTTTTTTCAGGGGGATGGTAAGCAGCCCCTGTGGTCCCGGCTGGATGAGGAAACTTTTCTCCCGTGCCACTTCATCAATGTGGGCGAGCAACCGGGCTTTCTGTTCCTCGATCCCACTGATGGCGGCATCACGGCGGTTCACATAGTCCTCACTCTCGAAGACCTTGGGGAGGAACCGTTTTGCCTCGTCAATGAAGGCATCCATGTCATCTTTGAACTGTTTCCCCATCCCTGGTGGGAGCCGGATGGCATTCGGCTCATAGGGATTCTGATAGTTATTGACGTAAATCCAGTCGTTTCCTTGCGGCTTTTTCTTTGCCAGTTCATCGAGAAACTTTTTCACGGAGGATTTTCTCCCGGTGCCGTACATGCCGGAGGCATAGACATTGAACCCTTTCTCTTCGATATTCAACCCGAAGGTGAGAGCAGAAAGAGCCCGTTTCTGGCCGACGATCTCTTCCAGTGGCTTCAGTTCACGGGTGTTCTTGCAATCGAGGAGCGAGGTGTCAAACCGGTTCCGGTACTGTTCGAGGGGTAGTTTGGCAACCATGGCTTCATACAACTCCACTTGTCAGCCATTGGTATCAGGGTATATCTTTTTATCCCCTGAAGGGAAGAGGATTGACAGATGAAGGCCCGGACAGCATTACTTTTTGTCCAAGGCTATACTATCAGATAATGAGCATGCCCCGTACCATTCCGGTGGGAGGGCATCTGGTGGTGGATCATGGCTTTGCAGGAAGAATCGCGTCTTTTCCGATACTATCCCGCCGATTTCGGCGAACTGACGGTGCGGGTCGTCCACATGGATCTCGTTTTTGATATCCATGACCAGTACACGAGAGCGACATCGGTGCTTACCGCGGAGGTGCTAAAAAAGCCTGTCCGGGAGCTTGTGCTGAATGCAAACGACCTCGAGATCCTTGCGGTATCCTGCGATACCGCAGCAGTTAATACGGAATACCTCCGCGATCGAAACCTCCTCCGCATCCAGTTCGACCGGGAACTCTCTCCAAAGAGCCGCTTTTCCATCAGGACCGAGACAATCTGCCACCCGACCGATCATATCCTCGAAGGTCTCTACTACGATCGTACACCTGAGGGGGCTCCCCCAACCCAGATCTCTCAGTGCCAGCAGTGGGGATTCCAACGGATTGTTCCCTGCATCGATGATATGACTGCCAAGTGCACATACACCACAACCATCATCGCCGATGAGCGCTACACGAACCTCCTCTCGAACGGGGACATCTCCATCCCCCGCCACCCGTCCGGCCCGGGACGGGTGAGCATCACCTACGACAACACCGTCACCCCGATGGCACCCTACCTTTTCTTCCTCTGCGCCGGCACGTACGACACCTTCACCCGGGAATTCGAGTACCCGGATGGTGAGCAGTTCCGGCTCGAATTACTGGTCCCGCCGGGAGCGGATCCCGTTGTTGCAGGATGTGCGCTGGAGGTGCTTGCCGACGCTATCCTCTGGGTCTACCTCTTTACCGGGCCGGGAAGCTTACGCCAGACACGGGAAAAAGAGGAGATTCATGCCCTCGTAAAGGAGCGGGACCGGTTGAAGGATGATCGGGGAGATGCGAAAAGACTGGGGGAGATCCGGGAAAGACTTCGCAAACTGTCGGCAGCTATTGTTCCCGGATACCGGTATACCGGCACGGTATACCGGGAGATAGGTATGCAGAACTCCGACTTTGGCGGCATGGAGAATGTTGGGAATACAACGATTACCATGAACCGGATCATGCCCTACTCCCAGATGACCGATCCGGCATTCGAATACATGGTCCGGGTCAAGGTACACGAGTTCTACCACAACCTGAACGGGTCCGAAGTGACCGGCATGACGCCGTTTGAACTCTGGCTCAACGAGGCGGTGACGGCATTCATGGAGAACCGGTACCATGCCCGGCTCTTTGGCGAAGAGTACTCCCGGCTCGGGACTGTACTCGGCCTGCTTGCACCCTCGACCGGTACCTTCGCGCTCGATGCCGGGGCAGCATCGCTTCCGATCGAGCCTGACGGTTTCAACGATCCAAACGACCTGATCACCGGCATCACCTATGTCAAGGCCGCGGAATTTGTACGTATGATCGAGACTCTCATGGGAACGGAGCAGTTTGCCATGGGACTCGACCGTTACCATACCCGGTACCGGCATGGGAATGCCACCTGGCAGCAGTGGATCTCCGCCATGGAAGGGGAGTCAGGGCAGGATTTCTCTGGTATGGCCAGGGTCTGGTTGAAACAGACCGGCTTTCCCATTGTCACGGTGTCAGGGGAGTATGACGGGGAGCACCGGAGATACCGGATGAACCTGCGCCAGGTCGTCCGCGGGAACGCTGCTCCATGGCCCCTGCCCTTCCGGGCTGCCCTGGTAAACAGCGAAGGCCATGACCTTGCCGAAACTCAAATCCGCCTTGAGGATATGGAGGGAGAGATTGTGTTCGAAAACGTGGATCAACCGGCGTTCCTCTCCCTGAACCGGGAATACTCGTTTTATGGCAGGGTGGAGAACGAAGCTGACCCGGCAGCGCTTTTCCTCCAGGCAGAACTCGACAGCGACGCGGTGAACCGGTTCATCGCCCTCTTCCGGCTTACCGAACAAGAGATCATCCGCCTCATCGATAACCCTGCCGAAACGCCCTCGGATGAATACCTGGACCTGTATTTCCGCCTTCTCTCCAACCGGGAACGATCCCGGCTCATGGGGGGGTTGCCCCTGACCCTGTATGACACGGTCGATTCCCCGGAGTATGCCCACCGATACAGGGCACTCTATGACGCACGTAAGCACATTGAGACTGCACTTGCTAACCGTTACGGAAAGGAGCTCAGGGGACTCTATGAATCACTCCATCCGGCGCTTCCGCTCACTGCCCCGATGGAAATCCAGGTTCCGGCCATCAAGGAGCGGCAGATCCGGAACATCTGCCTCTCCCTCCTCGCGACCCTGGATACACCGGAAATTCAAACCCTGGTGCGTTCGCAGCTCGAGAAAGGGGAGGTTGCCACCGACCGGCTGCGGGCCTTCTCCCTTTACCTGCAGAGCACCGCCCCCGACCGACTGGAAGTGATGGAAGCAGCAGGGAGGCAGGCGTCTCTCCATCCCGTATCGTGGGAGGCTTTCCTGGCCGCGGTCGGGGGGTGTTCGGCCCTGGATGCCGTTATACTGGTCCGCAAGGCAGCGAGATTACCCTGGTTCAGGATAGAACAGGTCAACGATCACCGGGCGCTGTACGGATCATTTGCCGCCAACCGGAAGATCTCGCTCCAGACTGGGGAGGGGAGAGAACTTCTTAAAGATGCCCTGCTCGCCCTCGCACCGGTAAACCAGAACTCGGTTGTATCCCTTCTCAGGGCCTTTGATGCCGTTGACCTGATGGAGGAAGAATACCATCTCCCACTCATCGACATCCTCGTCACGGTCAGAAATCAGATCGATCCCGGCACATCCGCAGTTATCCACCATACCATCAGGCGCCTGCTCATGGGTGCTCCCGGGGCGGTCCATGCCTGGGAGTCCCTCCATGGGCCCCTCGCCGGGAAATCGTGACTACGGGTAAGCCTCCCTTTTATTGCTCATTCGCCGGGGATACGGCTTTCTCCCGTTTCCGGGACCACAGCTCGAGCCCGATCCCGGCTGTTATTCCGATAGCGCTCCCGAGGACGATGCCAGCACTCTCATCTCCGGCAATAAAACCCAGCGGCAGCCAGAGGGCGAGTCCGACTGCAAGGCCAAATGCAAGGCCAATGCCTTTCCCAAGCGGTGTGCCGGGTGCAGTCAGTATCCTCCTGACCAGCAGCACCATGCAGAGCACGAGGAAGACGAGAATCAGGACTGAGAAGATGAGGGAGAACTCCATGGTTGTGATATTGCTCGCAAAACAGGAAAAGAATTTTCATGGCAATGCAGAGCTTCGGATCATTCCCAGGAGAGGTCAGATATTTCGGTTCCCTGCCATGCTCGATTATAAAAAAGAAGTGGGGCCTGCCCCTCTGCAAGAGCAGGACGAAGCACCGATCCTCAGGTTTCCTGTTCCCGGAACAAGGCTTTATATGCCACCTGCCTCAAAACCGGGTTGATTGCCGGCAGGCGTCCCCTTTGCCTACCGGTCAGGTGCATGAAAGAGCGGCCTGTTCTATTCCCGTTGTGGTGCGGCAATGGCAGGATCGCCCCGTATGACCATCTGCATGCCCGGTAACCCTTTGATAATTTTCCCAGGCGTACGACACCCCCTGTATGCGAGACCATGCCAGGTACGATCCTCCATCCTCATACACGTTTCCCGTCGACCGGCCGGTCAATGGTTGTCCGGAGAGATCGGCCAGTGGGCGGGTGCATCGAATTTGGCTGCAGATACTCCCTATCTGGAGGGGCTGGTAGACGAAACCCGCTCTTCCTTGAAAGTAGGGGATTTTCGACTTTTACATGAGGGAGTAGGCATAAGAATATAGGGAGGAACACCAACTATTCTGATGCCTACGGGTCGTAGGGGTGCAGGCGGGCCGTCGCATGGTTCACCCAGGCCCCTACTGATGATTAGGTGTTCGTGAATGCCAATATTAATACCCTCCATAAATGTTCATCGCAGCAATTAATTCGCACCGTTTCTGGATACTGTTGGACGATTAGCGTCATCCGGAGGAGCAGGCATTAAACGATAGTTTTCTCATATATTATTCAGGCAATTTCGCATCAATGGGAGGAATAAACGGAAACCTTTTGTCTCAACAATTGTACCGGGCATAGATCTCAGGTTCAGCTTCCCGGAGCTTACAGATCACATTGAGGTTATCTGTGAAGCCGCCCGTGGTCCCTCTCGCAGATGCCTCTCACAACTCTCATCTTCCTGGTTAACTCCCTCTTATTCCTGGCTATTGTTAACTGTACGTTCGGAGTCTCCCTGAAAGGAACGGGAAAAGGAATGCGAGGGTTTCAGAGCGTTGTTGTTGGGGCAATTTGCGGCCACGATACCGGTTCCCTGGTCCTAGTATAGGCTCGTGGAATTCTGGCATAGGTAATCGTCGTTCAGGCCAGGAATAGGAATGCGATATAGATGATATAACCTCCAACCAGAATCCCCCCAAAAACCCGTATGAATGAGGGGCGGGCAATCATAAACGGGATAAGGCCGATGGAGAAGAGGCAGAGGGCCGCCAGGCTTCCATTTACAGGAACAGGGGTCGTGTGGCCAAGGGAATTGATCCCCCCGATGAAAAGCAGGTTGAAAATGTTGCTGCCAAGTATGTTTCCCATGGCAACACCGGGACTCTTTTTCATGGCGGCTACAACCGAGGTCGCAAGCTCCGGAAGCGATGTCCCTAGAGCTACCATAGAAAGCCCGATGACCAGGGAGGAGATGTCAAATGCGAGTGCGATCTCCCCAGCACCGGTCAGGAGCAGGTGGGCACCGAGAATGACCGCCGCGAGCCCTCCCACGGTTAGCGCTAGAGGGTAGGGGATTTGTTCATCAGGGACGGGGTCAACCTCGGGCCCTGACCTCCAAAGCGAAAAGAGGATTGCGATAAATATTCCCAGAAACACTATCCCCGAGAGGGAATCGAGCACTCCCCGCATTGAGAACAGGATGAAAACCGCCGTGGCTGCAAGGACAATGAAGATCGTTTTGGCAACGTAACTCCGTGAGGTTACGTTGCAGCATGTTGCCGGCACCAATAAGGCGATCAGGCCGAGAACGAGGCCGATGTTGGCAATATTACTTCCCACGATGTTACCAAACCCGATACCGGCATCTCCACGGACGAACGCCTCGGTTGACACAACCAGTTCGGGGAGTGAGGTGCCAAAGGCAATGACCGTGAACCCGATGGTTGCCGGTGCAACTCCAAAACGGGTTGCGAGCCCTTCTGCCCCCCGGACTGCTACCGAGGCTCCTTTCAGGAGCAGTGCGAGGCCGATAATAAACAGGACAAAGGGGACGATCATGGAAATCTCTGGTTTTGGATACACCGTTACCTGCGTGCCCGCAGGCGTTCTGATCATGGGTCGGAATGCTTAAAAAGAGGTATCAATTGCCACCAGGGCGAAAAACGAATCCGTCTTTCACGGGATCGCTCTTCTTCCCCAGTTATGGGTGGAGAAGAGACACTCTCGAACTGGATCATCCAGGGGGTGTCCCCCTGCCGGACCATCCCCATCAATTCCCGGGCTGTATAGCCGGGAGACCTATGACCGCGATCCTGATCGGTTAAGCCAGAAGTGTCAGGAACTACGTTATCTATCGCACAATCATTAACTGGCTCATTGTCCATACTGATTGATCAGAAGAACACCCATGTCCCGCCATCGGCACAAGATATCGAAGAAAGCCGGGATGCCCCCCGGAACGCTCCACCTCGACGGGGAACCCAGGACCGGACGGGTCCAGATCACGCTTATCGATTATGATGCTGACCATGTCGAAGAACGGAAAGTGGGGGCCATCGAGGAGTGTTTCCCCTACCGGGACACGTCAACGGTCACCTGGATCAACATCGATGGCCTCGCCAACACTGATGTTATAGAGAAGATCGGGCGATACTTCTCGATCCACCCGCTCATCCTGGAAGACCTCCTCAACACCAGCCAGCGTCCGAAAATGGAAGACCTTGAGGACTACCTCTACCTCAACTTAAAGATGCTGATGCTACCGGGTGCAATCGGTGAAATAAAAGTTGAACACGTCTCGTTCATCATCGGGAAAAATTATCTCATCTCTTTCCAGGAAAGTATCGGCGACGTGTTTGACCCTGTCCGGGAGCGGATCAGGAAAGACGGAGGGAGGGTGAGAAAGAATGGTCCGGATTACCTCGCATATGCCCTTATCGACAACATCGTTGACAACTACTTCCTGGTCATGGAGAAGATCGAGGAGTGGGTGGAGGCGCTCGAAGAAGAGCTGGTGGTCAATGCTACCCAGGAAACCCTCCCGAAAATCAACCGCCTGAAGAAGGATATGCTCTTTCTCCGAAAATCGGTCTGGCCCCTCCGCGAGATGATCCTTACCCTAGAACGGTCGGATTCCCCGCTGATCAGGGATGACACCCGTATATATCTGCGGGATGTATACGACCATGCAATCCAGGTGATCGATACGCTCGAAACGTTCCGGGACATGGTCTCCGGAATGATCGATATCTACCTCTCCAGCCTCTCGTACAAGATGAACGAGATAATGAAGGTGCTCACCCTTATTGCAACCATTTTCATTCCCCTGACCTTTGTGGCCGGCGTATATGGTATGAACTTCCGGTACATGCCCGAACTTTACTGGGAATACGGTTACTATGCAGTGTGGGGGATCATGATTGCGATCGTGGCGATAATGCTCGCATATTTCCGGGATCGGCAGTGGATCTGAGCGCCGGCAGGTGTGGAGCCCGCGACAATATCATATTATCACGGGCCCGGTTCAACCTCATGTCCGTATGGCGACCGCCCCCCTCCTGATGCTCGCCATAGCCCCGGCGTTATTCTGGCTCTGGTACTTCTACCAGAAGGACCGCTATGAGCCCGAACCCCTGGCCTGGACCCTGATGGTGTATCTCTTCGGGATCGCCGTTACGATACCGGTAGCCCTGATCGAAGGGGTCTTTGCCATCTTTTTTACCGATTTTTTCATCACTGTCCTGATCGCCCCGGTCATCGAAGAGGCGGGCAAGTACCTGGTGGTCCGGAGGACGGTATACGAATCCGCCGAATTTGATGAACCGGTGGATGGGATCGTGTATGCCGCTGCGGTAGGGTTGGGATTTGCCACCCTCGAAAATATCATCTATGTCTTCTCTGCACTCGAGACATCGATCGAGCTCGCTGTCCAGACCGGCCTCGTGCGTGCCCTCATTTCCGTCCCGGGACACGTACTTTTCTCGGCGATGTGGGGATATGCGCTCGGGAAGGCGCGATTTCTGCCGGCATCGCGCCGTTCCGCAGTCATATTCAGCGGGCTGTTCCTTGCCATGGCAGCGCATACACTCTTCAATCTCCTCCTTTACACGGCCATTGGCTTTGCCCTCTTGATCCTGGTCGTTGTACCGGTCCTCTGGCTCATCGTCCAGCGAAAGATTAATGAATCGCTGAACAACTCGATGTACCGCCCGAAGTGAATCAATGACCGGTCAGGACTTCGGGAAAAGCAGAGGCCAGGTGGGTCAATTTTCTAATTAAGAATCATGCGAAGTCACTGCTGGCTGTCAGCTGGTTTTATCTGAAAAAAAACTGGACTAGATCAACGAAATCGTTCCGAAGCTTTGAGCATTATAACGAGGAACATGAACTCTAATGCCGAACCCTTAGAACCACCTGGAATGGATCCACGGGCTGTCAGCATAAACCCTCCAGCCCGTATATTTTACATGATATTGCGAATACTCTCCATGGATTTTACAAACGAGATCATGGCCGCGTTTCCGGGGATTTGCGTGGCCGGAGGGGATGTCCGGTCCGTCCACATCACCCGGTTGGATCCCAGGCTCGAAGCCCTGAAGCAGGAAATTGTCGGAGAGATAAGTGTTAGGTATACCCTGGAACGGATCAAGGATGAGCCGCTCTTCCGGGCGTATCGTGACTTCTTCTGGAGCGTGGGCCTTGACCCTACCAGGACGCGCCCGGCCTCTGAAGCCCTGGTGCGGAGGATCCTTTCCGGCGGGAGGCTCCCGGTCATAAACACCGCGGTCGATGCCTACAACCTGGCCTCAGTCCGGTCCGGGATACCAATCGCCGCGTTTGATGCTGACATGCTGCAGGGACCACTGGCGATGCGCTTTGCTGCGGAAGGGGAGCAATTTCGTGGAATCGGAATGGAAAAACCGGTGGTGCTTTCGAAAAATCAGGTCATTCTCACTGCCGCTAATCAGATCATCGCCATCTATCCCTACCGCGACTCTGAGGCAACGAAGGTGACCCCTGATACGAAGAATATCCGTTTACTCACCTGCGGTGTGCCAAAAGTTCCACGGGAAACGGTGATTTCGGCATACGGGATGTGTGCAGGGTTTCTTGAGAATTTCACCAGTGGCGTGGCATCGGCCTGCCGTCTTTTCCCTCCCGGTCCATGATTACATCGGGACAATTTCACAACGGGATGATAGGTGATCTTCCATGTGAGCACCCGGACCGTGGCAGGAGCCACGTTCGATCCGGCCGTTTGGCAGGGTATCCAGCCACATGTCAGGAAACGGAATACGAACCGGGTGTTGCATCCCGGATTTTCAATGCGTTCAGGCTCCAGCCTCAACGGATCTCTTTTGGTGTGCGCTTGGTATACCCCCGAAAGGGCGCGAGTGGTTTTCCATAAAGCTTCAGAGGCATAGAGGATTGGCTATGCCAGGAAGGCTAATCCAGGGAAAGGCTGGCCAGGGACATGCCGGGCCATTTGAATGAACGGTGCTGTGGTTACTTACTACTTCCAATCGGTAACCTTAAAAGATGAAATCCCGGTTCATAATCTGCAAAGAGGTTGGAAGGTGATCCGGCTCTTAATAATAATTCTCAGAAAGTTCCCTTCAAGCGGTGAATTGCCCCCAAGATTTGAATGAACATAGCAACATACCTGCACGATTTTCCTATTTCACAGTGTATAGGGGCCAGAGAATGAAAATATATAAATACATCAAAATTCTTCGGTATATAATGAGGTAATCAAGGTGGCAGATTTACCTATTGCTGCAGTTGTACGAATTGCAAAAAAGAGTGGAGCAGAGCGTGTTGGCCATGATGGTGCAGAAGCTTTGCTGAAAGAGGCAGAAGACTACATTGCCCATCTCACGAGGGAGGCAACCAAGCTCGCCATGCACGCAGGACGAAAAACTCTCAAAGAAGAGGATGTGTATCTCGCCGCACGATCGGTGTGAGATTACTTCTCTAACCATTCATTTTTCAATTGGGTAACCCGGACTGTGGCCCGGGATGAAAAAAAGCTATAAGTAGCTACACGATAATTACCCAGCTGGTGCTATAATGCCGTCTTTTAAATGTATTGCTAAGAACTGTTCGTTCGAAACCTCTGCTCCCACCGAGGCTGAATTGATGAAAAAGATCGCCGAACATGCAAAGGCCGTCCATAACATGGACCCTCTTCCTCCGGATATCCTGGCCAAGGTGAAGGCTGCAATCAAGCCGTAATGAAGATTTATCTCTGCTTTTTCATTTTTTTTTCACTTTATTTCGGCTTTTCCGGGGAATTGTGCTGGGAATTCCTGAAGTGTCCCCAGAATCCTGCTCGTACCAGACGGAAGGTATACTGCGATGATAAACGATGCTATGCCGGAGAATTGGCAGTGTGCACCACCGTGCAACATAGGAATTGGTTTGGTGAAACCAGTCAACATCGGCATCCGGGCGCAATGAGGTAGAACAATATCGCTTTCGGTCGAATGAACGAGTTTTCCGCCAACACTGTCCATACCCATGGTATCCGGAACCCGTTGACGACAGGGAGAAACCCTCCAGAACCCTCCGCGGGGTTCGATAATTCCCCGCAGGTTTCCTGTAACTGAAAGTGGTGTGAACCTGGAACTGCTCACGATTCTGAATCGTAGGGGGAGATGCGTCTATAACAATTCTCTCATTTGCCATGAGTTGGGGAGATGTTGGAGCTGATGAATGCCTCCAGCTCAGGGGTTTGAAGTGACAGTAACAGGTGACTCGAGCGAACCGGATGTCCTTGAAATGTTTGTACCACGGCAGGTATGGTACCGGTAGAGAAAAGAATTCCTCAAAATGTAATCAGGTTTACATGAAATGGGAAAAATGGTTAAGGTTTTGTCACATGAGGGGTTCGTGATACCGCCAATTCCCATTTCATGGAGCCACCTTGATTGATGGTCAGAATTGACTTTAATTCTTGGCTTAAATATTTTTCTGTTAATCCTGGGCCATGTGGTATCCCGGGTGGAACTTTTTTCCTTGAACTGGGAACTGGATATCAGCGTCAAAGTGGATAAGGTATTACCATTTCGGATTCGATTTCGGAACGGGAAAGGGGGGGCGCATGGTTCTCTGGCTGGTGTTTGCACGTTTGCCCGGAGCCGGGAAAAATTGGAACGATGATTAAATCCTGCCAGAACCGGCCAGGATAGTTCACCCGTTCGGGTTCACCACACGTCCCATGAAGAGGATATTCCCGGTATCATTGTCCTGGATTAAGAATATGAAGGGATGATCTGCCCGGAATACAGGAATTGGTTCGAAGTCCGAGTAATAGGCCATAGTCATCGTAACCGCCGTCGCAGCTGCAGCTTCGGTACCCTCCTCGTTGACATCGACAAACGCTTTATGGTAGACCTCGTCAATCCACAATTCCCCGGTTCCATCCATCCCAGAGAAATCGGCATATGAACAGAACGCGGTCGGCATCCCCATCTTTATCAGGGCATCCCCAAGTCTATACTCTGTTTCCAGCTTGAACTTCGGGAAATACACTTTCACCTGATGGTAGACGAGCGCCTGCTGAACTTTCGACACTTCCTGGGGAGTCAGGGAGGACTCTACCGCTTCCAAGTCATCATCCCTGGGCAGGATGACAAGCATGGACAGTTCTTTCCCATTCATGTGGGCATACGGCATGCCAAGCGCCTGGAATGTCCCGGTCTCGGCATACCAGTATTCATCGGTGCTTTGCATCATCGGGACACGGACGGTCTGCGATGGACTGATCCTGAAATCTTCCTCAATGGTGTTTTTCTTTTCAAACTGCTTGTCCCATGTCCCTTTGAAGTAGATCGCATTGGTGATCACCAGCGGGGTAAGAGGATGGATCGATCCCTCCGGCAGCAAATTCTGGATCCTGTTTGCGGTTTGCTCTTTGACCCACTGGTTGATGGTCTCCCGGGAAGACTCCGGGGAGCCGATGAATTCAAGGTTGGTGACTTGTGCCGAATAAAAACTGCGCGCAATCCCTGTGTAAGACGGGAGGAACGAGTGTCTCTTATCTGCCCAGAGTGCGTTTGCCGTTCGCAGGGTATAGCCCAACCCTCCTTTGTTCAGCCCGCCGGTGATCTCAGAAAAACCCTTCTGCCGGGTTGCTGCATCAACGGGAAAATGGAAGACCGACTGGATCTCGTTGGCGGTCAGCCCCCGCGCACCTTCGTAGGTGACGGCAAGGGCAGACGATATGCTCCACGGCGAGAAGAAGATATTTTTACCGGCCTGTTTGGGATCCTTGATGAGCCGGGAATAGAATTCCAGGGCAAACTGGTTATTGGCCTGAACCACATTCTTCCCGCTTGCTGAAACCGGTGCAACGGGATTTTTTGCCTCCGTCGGGGTCTGTCTGGAATTCAGCATCGCGGCCTTTTCAGACGAATACTTATTAGTCAACAGCGATTCCTTGCTGTAACCGGGGGTATATTTCGAAGGATCGGATATGATGAATTCCAGGGTTGGCGTTGGTGACGGGGATAGGGCAGGTGTCGGTTTGTGGACTCCGTTGCCCGGCAACGGGGGCGTATAGGTTTCCGGCAGTGTGGGTATATAGGTCTGGTCCTTCCAGGCCTGGAGAGCCTGTGATTTTACACCGGATTCGAGGCGGGATTGCAGGAGGACTCCGGACTTCGTGGTTGAAGAGCTGGCATCCGGTTCGAAGCCAGGGTACATTTTCTGCAATCCTGTAAGTTCCGGACTCGTCAACCCATAGTTACCTGCCGCAGATACAGGAGCAAGGATTGGGAGAGTGGCTATACCAATGATAATTGAAGTGGTTATGGCACACAGTATCGGTTTCATGTCGCCCCTCACCTAACGTGTAGTACCATGACACCTCAACCTTAAAGATTATTTGATCCTCCCGGTTGAAGTAATGCTGGAAATCCCTTCCGGGATCAATACGGGTGCTACACTAGGGAATCGATAAGAGACCGGGAAGCGACTGATCGATATAGGTGCTCATTCTAACCGTCTGGAACATTATATCTCATCTTCTGGAGGATGTGAGCGTTGCTCTGGACAATGTCCACACAAACCAGGAGATCAAAGGGATAAAGACGGTAAAAGGATGGTTTAGCCCCAGTTTCCCTTTAAAAAAGATTACATGATTCGTTTTCTACCTGGTGTTACCAGTGACCCGTATGCGGAGTTTATTCCCGGGTAACTTTTTTCAGATGATTTTTCCCCAAAGAAATTCGTAACCGGATCGATTTTTTTGCTTGGAATTTTTGGAAGGTTCGAAAATCTGTCTGAACTGGAGGTTGGCAATACGAGTACTGGCATCGTATCATATTTTGTCTTCATCGAATCCGGGTTTGAGCGGGAATTTTCGGCAGAGCCACTGATATCCTCGGCAGACATTCCCCAGTATGCATTTTTACTGTAATCCGGCGGTCCTGATTTGTATCCCCAGGGCAAATATTTTACATTGCAGCTTTCACACCCGGCGGACACAATAGAACCGAGGCAGCTTGCAAGGATAATGACAGCGAGAAGACCTGATTTACATTTCATGATGTTTTTTTGTTTCAGAACGAATAAAAATTTTCTAGTAATCGTCCAGGATTCCTGCCCGCTCCCCCCGGTATTGCATCATAATGAGGAAAACAGCCTGATCGATTTGTCATCTGGTGACGACCGAATCGCGACGCTCGATGTACAATCCGTGCCTGCATAAATACGGTACCTGTCAATTCAGGATCTTTTGAGATGTTGCGGCTTCATAAGGGTGAATGCGAGGATGATGCCGATGATTGCCAGAAAAAAGACCCAGGGAAACACCCCGAGGTAGTTTCCCGTCGTTGTCCTGATGAATCCTGCAAGCTGGGGGCCGGTGATTGCCCCTGCACCAAATGCCAGAAAGATCACACCATAACACCTCGGGTAGTCGTTTGTCCCAAAGTAGCTTGCCGTGGCTGTCGGGGCGATGGCGAGCCATCCACCAAGGCATCCCCAGAGTACAGCAAAGGCAGTGATGTACACCACGGTTACAGGTGCCTGCCACATGGCGAAGGAGGCCAGAGCTATCAGGATAAAGGTCGTCACAGCTATGTTCCCCGGGTTGAACCGGTCGCTAAGAAATCCGAATGCCAGCCTCCCACCACCATTAAAGATGGCAAAGAATCCCACGAGAGCTGTCGCAAGGACGGTCTCGATTCCTACGATCTCCGTTCCAACCGGTTTCGAGATGGAAACCGCCATCAGCCCCGCGATACACGCGATGAAGTAACACATCCAGAGCCCGTAGAATGCAGGTGTCTTTAGCATCTCAGAACGGTTGCACTCACATCTGAAGTTATTCTTCTCTCCCGAAATATTCCATCCGGAGGGCTTCCACCCCGCTGGCGGGAAGATGAGTGGGAGTGCCAGTGGAACGGTGACGATGATGGTCCCGATCCCGAAGATCCGGAAGGTGGTCATAACCCCGGAAACTGCAATGAAATATCCAGCGAGGTTTGCGGTGATGAACGCTGAAAAGCCGACCCCGAACACGGTCAGCCCTACCGCAAGCCCCCTCCGATCAGGGAACCACCGGGCGGCGACAGCGACCGTTGCACCGTAGGCAATCCCGATACCGATGCCACCGATTATTCCATACATGACAGACAGCATGGTGACATTTGAGGCTGTCGATGCAAGCAGCCAGCCCAGGCCGGTCAGGATGCAGCCGGCGATGGTGATCTTCCGCGGTCCGTGGGTCTCAACGTACCTGCCGGTCAGGGCCATGGTGACTGAGAATACTGCAAGGATGACCGAATAGGGCAGGAGCACGTCATTTGCGGTGATGGTCTGTCCGAAGTCAGTGGAGAAATATTCGATGAGTGGGTTGACAAACACGCTCCACGAGTAGACCGCCCCGAGGCAGAGATTGATGATCAGGCCTGCACCAACTAGCATCCATCTCCCCTTCTCCAGGGGCATCCCGAGCAACATGGCAACTTTTCCTTCCTGATCATCGTCCGTAAGGCAACATCTTTAATGGTAAGGTTGTTTATTAATAACTCTGCGGCAGAAAGAAAAAGAATTTCGGGGTTCAAAATTTCAAATATTAACCACCTGCCATAAAGAGGGTTCCGTGCGAGTTCCAGGTCTTTTCCAAGCTTTTTTTAAACCTTTTAAAGGGTTTATTCGACAAAATAACCGACAATAATTGTTTCTTGGGTAATCCTCACGGATTGCGCACAGTGGCGATCGACCTGCTGGTCCGGCCATTACTACCTCTCAATATTGAAAGCCCATACAAACGCAAACAAAGAGCAGGTTTTCAAACTAATTTAAACCGCTTATTTGAGAAAATAGTCAATTTAATCAATATTCCTCCAAAAGGGTGGACATCATTTCCCATGGAACCTGATTTAACTGGCATTTCTTCGGTAAAAAGAGCTCAATCTGGGCTTATTTGGGATGAGAAACGCTGGGGTCTTCCAGAGTTCAACAAACGAGGAATAATATCCGATTTTTGTCCACTATCTATACGGACCCATTTGGATCTATTCTACCTCATAAAATCGGCAATTACATTCGTAACCGGGGAGGGACATGATGCTCCATTGCAGGTATTTGCCGTGCTTGCCCAGTAGTTAATTGTTTAAGGAATAGTTCAGGTAGCGCTATTTGCAGTTGACATATATGCGATTACTGCGGCTGCCTTTTCATCTTGAGAGGATGCATCAGTTGCTAAGGCCGATACTGCACTGGTATCCTGTTCAAATTTGTGAAAGTCCGGAAGTAAAACTTTTATTTCAGCATATGAGGTTTTCTGTCCATCCGAGAGATTTGCCCAATATCCCAGAACCCTTTTCTCCAGGCACTGGCCGGTGTCACTTCTTTTCCGTTCATGGAATACGCCCATTCCATAAACTGATCGGATGCCTGTTGGGGGATTGTATTCACGATCCCTGTACTCACACCAGGAACCATCACTATTGCTGCCAGAAATAAAGGCAACAGGACGACTCCAGTTTTCAATAACTTCATGAGTTCCTTCCTCCATGTTTTATCTGGTTTCACGGAGGCTATCCATTATCCGAATTACATTAAGACCTATTAATTATGCGAACAGAGCCTTCGCTCTTCACATCAACAAATAATAAAAAACAAGTACCAATTTCAATGCAAAAGGGTAATTGCAGCGAGGTACAGTTCCCGAGGACTCGCGTACCTCAGTACAGTGCACCACGTGAGTCGGCTTAACTGCTGGGTTCGGAATGGGTCCAGGTGTGTCCCGACTGCTATGGCCGCAATTACCCAAAGCCAAGGTCCGGATTTGAACCGGAGTGTAGTTGATCTGCAGTCAACCGCGTAGCCGCTCCGCCACCTTGGATGTCTCTGTCGTAATACCCTATTCTGTAGGACAGGATAGGATATAAGGTTTGCACTCAGGATTTCGTCTGGGTTTGACGTGGCGAGCACTGGGGAATTCGGACGTTAGTGCCTGCGGACTGAACACGTCGTTGCCTTCGTGCGTACATCCCAGGTCTATCAAACCGGTCTTTTACCGGTGTCCTTCAACGGAGTCTCTTTTTAGGCCGGGTTTCAAGCTTAGATGCTTTCAGCTTTTATCCCTTGGCGCGTGGCTGCTCGGCACTGCCCTGTCGGACAACCGATCGACTAGAGGCGCCGAATGAAAGTTCCTCTCGTACTATTTCATTCTTACCTTCAGACTCCTGACACTCCTATTAGATAGTAACCGACCTGTCTCACGACGGTCTAAACCCAGCTCACGATCCCCTTTAATAGGCGAACAACCTCACCCTTGGCTGCTGCTGCACAGCCAGGATGGAAAGAACCGACATCGAGGTAGCAAGCCGCCGGGTCGATATGTGCTCTTGCCGGCGACGACTCTGTTATCCCCGGGGTAGCTTTTCTGTAGTCAATAGCCCTCACCAAAAGGGCGTATTGGTTCGATAGACCCGAGTTTCCTCTCGCGATTGCTTGCTGTGCGCAATCGCGTCAGGCCAACTTTTGCTCTTTCACTCTATTGTGAGTTTCTGACTCACATGAGTTGACCTTAGGGCACCCTTGATATTTTTTCGAGGGTGTGGCGCCCCACCCAAACTGCCTACCTACCGGTGTCCTCGTTAGAGTTAGGACTACAGCAAAACAAGGATGGTGTCTCATCGTTGGCTCCCCGTCCCCCGAAAAGGACGGATTAACGCCTCCCATCTACCCTGCGCATGTAAAACCGTAATCCAGCGACAGGCTGCAGTAAAGCTCCACGGGGTCTTCACTTCCCAATAGGAGTCCCTAGTCTCTGCACTAGGACAAAAGGTTCAACGGACTCGTGTTAGGGACAGTAGAGCTCTTATTAATCCATTCATGCAAGTCGCCAATTAAGCGACAAGGTACTACGCTACCTTAAGAGGGTCATAGTTACCCCCGCCGTTTACGAGTCCTTCGTCCCGTTGTACCGGGTATTCAGATACTCGCACTGGGCAGGAATCAGTGACTATACTAGTCGTTTCCGAGTTGCAGTCACCTATGTTGTTATTAGACAGTTAGAGCTCCCTGGTCACTGCGACCTGCCTGATCTCCAGGCAGGCACCCCTTCTCCCTAAGTTACGGGGCCATTTTGCCGAGTTCCCTTAACACGATTAATCCGACACGCCTTCGCCTTTTCAGCGAGGGGCACCTGTGTCGGTTCTCGGTACGGACGCCGTCTCCCTTTTCATGGGCTCCGGGAATTTGTCGAATTTCTCCATCACGCTTTCGTCCGCTTCTCACCATTACGGTACTCCACGGAGTTATACGCTTGGACGGGGCGACGACCCCGCTCAACATACCCCGAAGCGTCAGGGCTTCACGCTTCAGACGGACGGTACAGGAATATTAACCTGTTTCCCTTTCGATGTACTCGGGTTACGGTACACCTTAGGACCGACTAACCCTCGGCTGACGAACATTGCCGAGGAAACCTAGCCCCTGCGGCGGTTGGGATTCTCACCCAACTATGCTTCTACTACTGCCAGAATTCTCAATACTGCACGGTCCACTGGACCTTACGCCCCAGCTTCTGCCCATGCAGCACGCCTCCCTACGAGATCACCTTGCGGTGCTCCGTGGTCTCTGTAGTAGGCTTTAGCCCCGTCCATTTTCAGCGCCCTAAATCTTGACTGGTAAGCTGTTACGCACTTTTTAAAGGATAGCTGCTTCTGAGCTCACCTTCCAGTTGTCTTTGACCTAGGACCACTTTCAGTGTTTACACTTAGCCTACATTGAGGGACATTAACCACGGTCTGGGTTGTCTCCCTTACGGACTGCAAGCTTACCCCGCAGCCCGGACTTCCGGCCTTCTAGGACGACGGGGAGTTTGGAGTTTGGCAGGGGGGTGAGGGCTTTCGCCCCCAGCTCCCCCAATCAGTGCTCTACCTCACCGTCTGTCTCCAGCCAGGTCATACTACGGTATGTTTCGGGAGGAACCAGCTGATGCCTGGTTCGATGAATCTTTCACTCCTATACGCAGGTCACGCGAATGATTTGCATATCAAAACCGCTTGCGGTCCTCCACGCGCCTTTCGACACGCTTCAACCTGCCCACGCATAGATCACCAGGCTTCGGGTCTTATCCTGCTGACTCCACGCACTTTTAATACGTCGTCCCACGCTTGCGCTACGGACTTGTTGGTTTCCCTTCGGCTCCCCTTGCGGTTAACCTTGCCAACAGAATAAACTCTCTGGCCCGTTCTTCAAAACGTACGTTACGACATCGGCAACCCTCGCCCGTACTACCGCCTCGCAACGGGTTCCTTCGCGGGGAAGATCCTTTCACGCCGTAACTCGCCATCACCTGCCAATTTCAGGCGCTTTTAACCACCTTTTCAGGGTTACTTTTCAGCTTTCGCTCACGCTACTATTTCGCTATCGGTTTCGAGTTGTATTTAGTTTTGGAGGTTGATGACCCCCGGATTCCCGCGAGAATTCCAACCCGCGGTACTCAAGGCACCACCTGACCCTGTCGGCCGTTCGCGTACGGGACTATCACCCCCTGTGGTGCACCGTTCCAGGTGACTTCCGCTTGACCTTCAGGTATCGTTCGGTGGGCTTACAACACCACATCTCCCTTGCGGGATTCGGTTTGAACTGTGTCGTGTTCGATCGCCTCTACTAACGACATCTCGATTTGATTTCTTCTCCTGCCCCTACTGAGATGTTTCAATTCGGGGCGTTCCCGATCCTCAACGGATCAACACCGAAGTGCTGGGATGTCCCATTCGGAGATCTCCGGATCATAGATTCCTTGCGTCTACCCGGAGCTTATCGCAGCTTGGCACGTCCTTCTTCGGCACTCGAACCGAGCCATCCACTGACAGGCTAAAGACCAGTGCTCCGTCAAACCCATTTAACGTCCTGAGTGCAAACCTCTACACGGCCTCCTTGAGTCATTGGCTTGACTCTCAGCCCTTCCCTGGTGACTCGCATCTCCAGGTGCATCGAAAGTGGACTCACTGGGATTTGAACCCAGGGCCTCCGCCTTGCAAAGGCGGCGCTCTTCCAGCTGAGCTATGAGCCCTCTGTCCCTGCTGGCACCGGCAATTATGCAGTCTGCATGGCAACCGCTTCCCGAAATTTGTCATTAGGAGGTGATCCAGCCGCAGATTCCCCTACGGCTACCTTGTTACGACTTAACCCCCCTTGCAAAACCCAGATTCGACCGCGGCGGCTACCGCAGCCTCATCAAGACCTCACTCGGGTGGTTTGACGGGCGGTGTGTGCAAGGAGCAGGGACATATTCACCGCGCCATTTTGAGACGCGATTACTACGGATTCCAGCTTCATGTGGGCGAGTTGCAGCCCACAATCCGAACTAAGGACAGGTTTAGGAGATTGCCTTCACCTTTCGGTGTCGATACCCATTGTCCTGACCATTGTAGCCCGCGTGTAGCCCGGATAATTCGGGGCATGCTGACCTACCGTTGCCCATTCCTTCCTCCTCTTTAGCAGAGGCGGTCCCAACAGTGTCCCCACCATCCCGGAGGACATGCTGGCAACTGTTGGCGTGGGTCTCGCTCGTTGCCTGACTTAACAGGATGCTTCACAGTACGAACTGACGACGGCCATGCACCTCCTCTCAGCTAGTCAAGCAGAGTCTTCAGCCCGGCTATCATCCAGCTGTCTTATCCGGTGAGCTTCCCGGCGTTGAGTCCGATTAAACCGCAGGCTCCACCCGTTGTGGTGCTCCCCCGCCAATTCCTTTAAGTTTCAGCCTTGCGACCGTACTTCCCAGGCGGCACGTTTCACGGTTTCCCTTCGGCACCTCGGTGACTCGTGGTCACCGATACACCTAACGCGCATCGTTTACGGCTGGGACTACCCGGGTATCTAATCCGGTTTGCTCCCCCAGCTTTCGTCCCTCACTGTCGGAGCCGTTCTGGTGAGACGCCTTCGCCACAGGTGGTCCCCCAAGGATTACAGGATTTCACTCCTACCCCTGGAGTACCCCTCACCTCTCCCGGTCCCTAGGTTGCCAGTATCTCCTGAACGCCCATCGGTTGAGCCGGTGGATTTCCCAGGAGACTTAACAACCCAGCTACGGACGCTTTAAGCCCAGTAATAGCGGCCACCACTCGAGCCGCCGGTATTACCGCGGCGGCTGGCACCGGTCTTGCCCGGCCCTTTCTTCACCAGTTATTTATGCTGGCGGACAGCCCGAATTTACGGGCACTCGGGGTTCCCTTATCACGATTTCTCGCATTGTAAAGTTTTCGCGCCTGCTGCGCCCCGTAGGGCCTGGATTCGTGTCTCAGAATCCATCTCCGGGCTCTTGCTCCCACAACCCGTACCGATCAATGGCTTGTTGGGCCGTTACCCCAACAACAACCTAATCGGCCGCAGACCCATCCTGAGGCGGCGGACCTTTGGACCGGAGTGCATTCCAGCATCTCCGGCCTATGGGGTATTATCCCCAGTTTCCCGGGGTTATCCCCCACCTCAGGGTAGGTTGTCCACGTGTTACTGAGCAGTGCGCCGAGGTCTTGCACCTCTCGACTCGCATGGCTTAATCGAACCCCGATAGCAGTGGCCTCTGGCAGGATCAACCAGAATTCTCAAGTAATGCACACTATCGGATGAAATTTCGAGGAATTAGCGGTTACCATTGCAGATTTCCGCATTGCCAGTACCAACGTCAGAACCAATTCCGGCGCACCGGGGTGGTTGGTTCTCCATCACAGAGGGTATTATTATTCGCATTTTTGGTATTTAACCATTCCGTGTTTCCAGGGAACTGGATGAAACGACAGCCTGAATGATCAGAACCTGTCTGCCGGGCACGATCGCACGACCGCTGTGAGTCCGGCCTGTGGTGAGATCTTCCGACATCAGAACCGGACATTTCCTCGCAGCAGCGTCCAGTTCATCATCATAATTTGAGGACATACTTATTGCCCTCAATCGTATATCAATCCATCGCTCTCCCCATGCGGGAATGTGAATGGTGATATCCCGCTACCGGCAACGGGATGGATCCCGCTGAACCGGCGCATGTGAACCATCACAATTGGATCCCACCTCTATAAAATACTAATCCATACACCTCTGGCCGACCGGAAAGAAAACTCCCTCATTCATTCCATTTGCAAATGAAGACCTGGCACATGCATCCGGGGGCGCGGTCTGGAAACCGGTGCGGGAATTATTCGCCCGCGCGGCAGGTCTGGACCATGATCTCTCCGAAGAACTCTTCCTGCCAGAGCGAAAGCTTCCCTTCAAACATCAGGTAGAGGAGGGGGATGTAGACATCGATGAGCCCCTTTCCCAGGAGCCTGGCAAGCTCGTGGAGGGTCATCACCCCTTCCGTGGAGATTGCTGCCTCGCACTGGCAGAGCACCGTTTCTGCGACCTCGCGGTAGTTTTCCTCGTGGGCAATGCCCACCACTTCCTCCACGTCCATCAGGCCCATGGAGAAGGGATCCCGGAACCGCTGCCGTCGCCGCTGTTCCTTCTCTGCGTTCTTCAGCTCGAGGATCAGCTCAAAGAGGGTGACCGGCCGCTTGCGCAGGTTCTTACGGTCAAGTCTCCGCCGTATCTCCCGCTCGAGTTGTTCTATCGGTCCACCCACCTCTTCCGGGAACTCGCCAAAAAGGCCGGTTCCATAGTCCTCGTCCTCCAGGAGCTCTTCGAGCACCTCTTCATCGGCCGCCATACCCAGGTACTCAGACTTCATCCGCAGGAGGAGCGCCGCGTAAAAGAGCGTCCGGCCTGATATGCGGAGATCAAGCTCCTTCCTCCGCTCAAGCTCGGAGAGGAACCGGTCGGTAACCTCAACGATGTCGATGTCCCACGGATCGATCTCCCCCCGATCGGCCATCTGGACAAGGATCTCGACAGGCTCTTCAGACATCGGCCCTGACCCCGGTAACGAACGAGCTCTTGTCCGGGAGAAGCGTCACGCCGAGGATCCGGTCGGCCCCCTCGATCATCGGCTTGCGGAGGGAAACGATGATGAACTGAGAAGTCCCGGAGAGATTCCGGATCATCTCGCCGATCCGTTCCACGTTGTATCCGTCCAGCGACATATCCACCTCATCAAAGGCGTAGAACGGCGCCGGGAGGTGCTGCTGGATGGAGAAGATGAAGGCAAGTGTTGTGAGCGATTTTTCCCCTCCGGAGAGGGCTGATAGGAGGTGAACCGCCTTGTCCCGCGGCTGCACGGCAAAAGAGAGCCCACCTTTGAACGGGTCATCCTCGTTCTCGAGGATCAGCCTGCCGCTCCCGTTGGTGAGGCGGGCAAAAATGTCCCGGAAGTTGGCATCGATGGCCCGGTAGGCACTCATGAAAGCCTCGAACTTCATGGTCTCGAATCCCTCGATTCGCGAAAGAAGCGTGGTCCGCTCCCGGGAGAGGATCTCCTTCTTCTCCTGCCGTTCATTTACTCTCGATTCCACCCGGTCGTACTCCTCGATAGCAAGCATATTTACCGCCCCGATCTTCCGCATCGCCAACGAAGCTTCGGCAATGCCATCCTCTATCTCGGAGAGGGAGAGATCGGTGGTAACTTCCCCGACCTCGTCCCGGAGCGATTCTATCTCGCCAGCGAGCGCCGTCCGCCGCTCGTGCAGGGCATCGAGCTGTATGTTGATCCGCTCCTTTTCATTATCAAATAAAAGGAGCTTCTTCTCCGATTCGCGGATGGCATCGGCAATGCCGGAGTGCCGGACGCGAAGTGCGTCAAGCTCACTGGAGAACTCCTTCTGCCGCTCCTCTATCTGCCGGATTGTTGCCCGATTTTCTTCGATCTGTGCCTCCGCCGACGCGATATCGGCATCGGTCTGCCGGTTGACCTCAGTCAGGCGTCCCACCTCCCCCTTCAGCTCCTCCACCCGGGCCGCGAAATGCTGCCGTTCGCGGGAGAGATCGGCAATGTCGGACTCCTTGTTGCGGAGACGGCGCTCCGCATCATCGAGCTCGCGCCGTTTCTTCTCAAGCGACCCGGTCAGGGCCGGGATGGCCGTACCGTCAAGCCGTTTCTTGAGCTGTTCCATCCTGCGGGTAAGCTCGTTGATTTCACCGGTCGTGGTATCGAGCGATGCCTCGAGTGCCGCAAGATCCACCGCCCCGTTCCGCACCTCTTCGGAAAGCCCGGCCAGAGCTGATTCGAGCCGCTCTTTTTCCTGGGAGAAGAGATCGGCTTGCCTGCCAATCTCTTCTGCGGCGATTGTGAACCGCTGTAGATTCGTATCTATAGCCGACCGCCGTCCCCGCTGCTCCTCAATCTCGACACCCCCCTGCTTCACTGCATCTTCCAGGCCCCCTATCTCGGCCCGGAGCTCTCCGGCATGTTGCCGCAGCCGGCCGATCTCGTCCTCGACCGCCGCCCCAAAACCCCCGGGCGGTTTCTTGAATGAACCCCCGGTCATGGCACCGCTCCGCTCCAGGAGCTCCCCTTCCGGGGTGACCATGCGAAACCTGCCGAGCAGCTGGCGGCCACGGTCAAGCGACTCCACCACCACGGTTGACCCGAAGACGACCCGGAAGGCCGGCTCGAACTGTGGCTTATACTCGAGCATCCGCACAGCATGGCCGATGATCCCCTTCCCGGGAAGCTCCGGGAGCGGTGCCGGCCGGAGCCTGGAGAGCGGGAGGAAGGTCAGGCGTCCAAGCTTCCTGTCCCTGAGATGGCGTATTGCCTCCGCAGCAACTTCATCATCATCAACCACCACATAGTGAAGCCTGCTCCCGGCCGCCACGTTCAGGGCCATGGTATATTCAGGAGGAGCCCTCCCGAGCTGGGCGATGGTCCCATGTACCCCTTCCATTGCCAGCACCGCCTCGAGTGCCCGGGAGCCGGGCTCGCCCCGGGCCTGCTGCTGGGCTTCGAGCCGCACTACCTCTTGCTCGACCCCCCGCAGTTCCTCCCTCAGTCGTTCTGCAAGAGATCGCTTCGCAAACACCGACGCCTCTAGGGCGGATATCTCCCGTTCAAGCGCCGCCTTCTCTTCCTGGAGCGAGGTTCCCTGCTGCTCCTCCCAACCCCGCTGCACCGACCGGGACGTGACCTCTCTTTCGATTTCCCGGAGGCGCTCCTCAAGCCGCTCACGCTCCGAGGTCCGCATCCGGCTCTTCTCGAGGATAAGGTCCTTCTGGTGGAGGATCGCCGATCGATCTGTCTTCTTTGCCTCGATATTCTGCATCAGGGACAAAAGCTCGTCGCGCGCACCTTCCGCGTCCCGGCTCTGGGCCTCGATCTCGGCCTCGAGCTTCCCTATCTGGCCCTTTGCCGCAGCTGCCTCCATAGCCAGGCTGGTCCGGTCTATGGTCATCTCCCGGATCTTAGTGGTGCACTCTGTTATCCGCTCTTCGGCCCGTTTCTGGTCCACGAAGGAACGGTTCATCCCCTCCAGGTTGGCTTCCTTCTCCTTCCGTGCCCGGCTGATGGCCTGCTCGGAAAGCCTGATGACTCCCTTCGCTTCTTCGAGGTTTGCAATCAGCTTCAGGTACTCGGTCCCGCTTTTCTGGTTGATCTGGCGGGCCACATCGTCGAGGTCTGCCTGGAGGTAGGACCGCTCATTCTCCTCGAGGCTCCGGTCAGATTCCACCCTGGAGATAGCCAGTTCCTGGTCGGCGATCACCCGCGTTAACGAGGCGAGATCCTTTTCCTTCGCATTCAGGAACGCAGCAGCACGGCAGCTCTCAAAACGACGAAGCTTCTCCTGCCATTCCCGGTACTTCAGGGCCTGCTCCCGCTCCTTGGCCAGTTCGCTAAGGCGCTGGGAAAGCTCGGAAAGCAGCATCTCTTCCCGCTCGATCCGCTCCCGTACCACTTCAAGCTCCCGGATAGCCTGTTCCCTCTTGGCATCGAACTCGGCCACCCCGGCGATCTCATCGATGATCTTGCGCCGTTCGAAATCGCTCATCTCGATAATCCGGGTGATGTCCCCCTGCATGACCACGTTGTAGCCATGTGGGATGATCCCATGCCGGGAGAGATAATCGACAATGTCGGCATGCTTGCACGGCTTTTCGTTTAAGTAGTTGTAGCTATAGTAACCACTCGCCGTCCGCTTGATCCGCCGCCTGATCCTCGTACCATCCGAGAAGGAGATGGAGACTTCGGCTGTCTGCTTCCCCGAATTGAGGTTTATCAGGTCAGTCAACTTCTCGGCACGGAGGGTCCGCGAGGAAGAGATGGCCAGCACGAAGAGGATGCTGTCGATGATATTGCTCTTCCCCGAACCATTCGGACCGGATATAACCGTAAAACCCTCAAAGAAGGGAATTTTTGTCTTTTTTACAAAAGATTTGAAGTTATCTATCTCAAGCTCAGAGATGTGCAAATATCGGGTCTCCCATCACGTCGTTCTGGAATATTACTTCTTCTCTTCTTTCTCCTCATCTTCGGCCACGATAAATTCAGCCTTCTTGCCTGCACCCGCAGCCTGTTGTTTCGCTTTCTTGGAGTAGGACGCCGAGGCAACAATGTATTCACTCGACTTTCTCTTCTCGGGTTTTAGCATTCCATCCGGCTGCATAATCATGTCCATGGTCTCGGGCTCCGGTGGTGGCGGTGTCCGGGCGGCCTGAGGTGAGACACGAGCCTTTGGGACCACCACCGTGCCGCCTCCGGCCGCTGCGCCAGGCCGGCCCATCTTCAGCTCGGCACGACCACGCTCCTCGGAGACCTTGCTCAGGCGCATGGTGATCGATTTGAGATCGAGCATCTCCTCGGTGAGTCCCTTGACAAGGGCCTCCAGATCCTTGACCTTCTTTTCAAGGACAGATATCCTCTCTTCAGGGGCGGCAGAGGTGGCAGACGACGGATTTTTTACAATCTCCATATTTTTCTCCTTCCCGGAAGGGGTGTTCCTCAGCAGTGATTTCCGGTAATCATCTGGCATCATAAGAACCCTCAGTGATAGTCATGGATTATTCCCCTATAATAATTATGCTCCCATTTTTTGGGCAGATTGACAAGAATCCCCCGTTTTCCTGGAGTGGTGCTCTCCAGGCAGTAGGTATCACTCGCGACACACTCCTGCCGCAGGGGAAACCTTGCCCGTTCCCAGCCTCTTTCATCAAGGGGAGCACAAAGAGTATTACCTTATCAGGGCGACCTTTTTGTACATGTCCTATCTGGCCACTACCGATCATGAGATTGCTGATATCATCGAGAAAGAACGAAAACGCCAGGTAAACGGGCTCGAGCTCATCGCTTCAGAGAATCTGGTCAGCAGGGCCGTCCTCGAGGCGATGGGATCGATCATGACCAACAAATATGCCGAAGGCTACCCCGGAAAGCGATACTATGGGGGCTGCGAGTTCCACGACATGGCCGAGACCCTCGCCCGTGAACGGATGAAAGAGTTGTTCGGGGCCGGTCATGCCAACGTGCAGCCGCATTCCGGTACCCAGGCCAACATGGCGGTGTATTTTGGGTTCATGAAGCTTGGAGATACCCTGATGAGCATGAAACTCACCCAGGGAGGTCACCTCTCACACGGGTCACCGGTCAGCTTCACCGGCCAGTTTTACCGGGTGGTCCAGTATGGAGTGGATCCCTCATCCGAGACTATAGACTATGGAGTAGTCGAGGATATCGCCCGGAAGGAGCGGCCCAGGATCCTGGTCTGCGGGGCATCGGCATATCCCCGTACCATCGATTTCGCAGCCTTCCAGGAGATCGCAGACAGCGTCGATGCATACTGCATGGCCGATATCGCCCACATCGCCGGGCTCTGTGCGACCGGCGTTCACCCGACCTCCGTGGGTGTGACCGATTTTACCACCACCACCACCCACAAGACCCTCCGTGGCCCCCGCGGCGGGGCAATCATGTGCGATGATGAATACGGGTTGACCATAGACAAGGCGGTCTTTCCCGGGATGCAGGGCGGCCCCCTGATGCACACCATCGCTGCCAAGGCTGTCTGTTTCAAGGAAGCACTCAGGCCATCGTTTGCCGAATATTCCCGCCAGATCGTGAAAAACGCTGTGGCCATGGCCGAAGTCCTCGACGAGGCCGGGATTCGCCTGGTATCCGGGGGGACTGACAACCACCTCATCCTGCTCGACCTGACCAGCCTCTCCATCACCGGGCTCGAGGCCGAGACGGTGCTCGGGAAGGCCGGCATCACGGTCAACAAGAACACTATCCCGAACGAGAACCGGAGCCCCTTCGTGACCAGCGGGCTCCGGATCGGGACTCCGGCAGTGACCTCACGAGGCATGAAAGAGCCCGAGATGCGACAGATCGGACGCTGGATAGCCACGATCCTGAAGGATACTTCAAACGAGGCCCTGGTGCGCAAGGTTGGCGATGAAGTCAGGGCCCTGGCATCGATTTATCCGCTTTACCCCGAGTGACATGATTCTTGATGGGACGAAGGTCCGGCAGAAACGACTGGACCTCCTGCGGGAGGAGATCGACAGGTCGGGCCTATGCCCGCGCCTCGCCACCATCATCGTGGGACGCGATCCGGCATCCGAGCTCTATGTCCGGATGAAACATGCCGCATGCGAGCAGGTACATATCGGTTCGGTAGGAATCACGCTTCCCGCCAGCGCAAATTCAGCCGATGTGATCCGAGAAATTGATGTCCTGAACTGCGACCCGGACATATCGGGCATCCTTGTCCAGCTCCCCCTCCCGCGCGAAGTCGATATCGTGCAGGTCATTGAATCGGTCGCACCGGAAAAGGATGTCGATGGATTCCACCCCTTGAACCTTGGACGGTTGCTTGCCGGCCACCCTTTCTTTTCTCCCTGCACCCCGCTAGGCATCATGAATCTTCTCGATGAGTATCGTATCGATGTTGCCAGGATGCACGCGGTCATCGTGGGAAGGAGCCTGGAAGTTGGCCGCCCCCTGGGAGCCCTGCTCCTCTCCCGGGATGCGACCGTCACCACCTGTCACTCGAAGACCGGTAACCTTGCGGCTCTCACTTCGCAAGCTGACCTCCTGGTGGTTGCCGTCGGGAAGCCCCGGTTCGTTGGTCCAGCCATGGTAAAGGAAGGAGCGGTGGTCATCGATGTGGGCACCAACCGGGTCGGAGGGGTGCTCTGTGGTGATGTCGATTTCGAGCAGGTTTTAGACCGCGCTTCGGCTATCACCCCGGTTCCAGGAGGGGTCGGCCCCATGACCATTGCCACGTTGATGGAGAACACATTCCTTGCCGCCCGGCGGTTGTCATGTCCCGGTGCCTGGTGAAAGGCATCCCGATAGGCCGCGGCGAGCCAGTCAGGCTGATGGGCGTGATCAACTGCAGCCCGGAATCGTTCTACAGGGGTTCATATGCTCCTGCGGGGACCATTCTCCGGAAGGCCGAGGAGATGATCAGCGCCGGGGCAGATATCATCGATATCGGGGCACGGAGCACAGCACCCGGTTCTCCACCGCTCACAGAGCAGGTAGAGGCACAACGGCTGGATCACGCCCTTGCCGAGCTTGATGGGTCAGGCATCCCGGTCTCGGTCGACACCGTGCATGCCCCTGTCCTCGAACGCTGCCTCTCCCACGATATCCATGCCGCAAATGATATATCGGGACTCCGGGATCCGTCTTACGCCTGCCTGGTTGCCGATGCCGGCCTCCCTGCTTTTCTGATGGCATCGGGAAAACAGCCGGGTGATGCCACCACGCTGGGCGCGACTCTTACCACGCTCGAGAAGGTAGAATCGAGGTGTGCCGATAGCGGCATCCACGACTACGTGCTTGATCCTGCCATCGGGCTCTGGATTCCGGAGCGGACCACAGATCTCGACTGGGAACTCTGCCGTCACTTTAGGGAATTCACCCGTTTCGGCAGGCCGCTGCTAGCCGCCGTTTCGCGCAAGACTTTCCTGGCCGGGCCCGGAAACCGGCCTCCTGAAGAGCGTCTTGCAGCATCGCTTGGCCTCGCGGCGCTCCTCATCGCGAAAGGGGCCGATGTTATCCGCACCCACGACGTTGCCGAGACCGCCGAGGTCATCAGGACTGCGGCCCGGATGGTGAGCCGGACATGAGCTCATTTCTGACCGTCGGTATCCGGACCGGGATCGTCCGCCCGGGGGACGACCTGGCTGGCATACTGCTGTCAGGGATCGCTTTGTCGGAAGCAGCGTCTTTCCGGGATGGCGATATCCTAGTTGTTGCCGAGACCGTTGTCGCGACTGCCGAAAGGGCAATTGTCCGGCTGGCATCGGTGGTTCCCGGGGAAGAGGCGCTCATGACCGCAAGGCAGTACGGGATGGACCCCCGGCTTGTCGAGATCGTGCTCCGGGAGAGCGATGAGGTTGTTGGCGGAATCCCTGGATTCCTGCTCTGCATGAAGGCCGGGACCCTGCTGCCCAATGCCGGGATCGATGCCTCTAACGCCCCTCCCGGAACGGTCGTGCTCCTCCCCACCGATCCAGACGCAAGTGCCCGGAGGATCCGGAAGGATATCGAAGATCGGACCGGCGCCCGGGTAGGGGTGATAGTAGTCGATTCCCGCACCCATGCCATGCGATCAGGGTGCAGCGGTGTGGCTATCGGGTGCTCCGGGATTGAGGCGGTCATCGATGTCCGGGGCAGATCCGATCTCTTCGGCCGTACCCTGGAGGTCACCAAGCAGGCCCTGGCCGACAATATCGCCTCGGCCGCCGAGATCCTGATGGGCGAGGCCGATGAGTGCACCCCGGCAGCGGTAATACGGGGACTAGGAATTCCGATTGGGGATTACGAGGGGATAGAATCAATCGATGCCGACAAGTGCCTGTTCATGGGAGTTTTCGGAGAACGGAGCGGGATTACACGATCTGGTGAAAACAGGGGTGATTGTAACCTGGAAAACCATTTTTAAAGAAGCCAGCAGGGGATGTCATCCTTCGTGAAAATAACTCCGTGGATCCTTCAGGCGTATCAGGGCATCAACCCGGACATGTCACCCTCACCTTTCCGCTCCACTCCAATCCGTCCCCGTTCGATGGTGACAGAAAAACCGAGTTCCACAAGGTATGCCCGCGAAAGGCCCTCGCCGTGGATGAGGAGCTCCACCAGGTCTTCTTTCTCATCGATATCGGTATGGATACGGAATGAATCGATGATCTCGCAGGAAAGCCCTGATTCCCGTGCAATCTCGCGGTGCTTGCTGAAGCTACCCCCGTAATAACTGACCCTGAACCGGTCGGCATGTTGAAGGAATATAGCGTTTGTCCCTCCACCTCTTCCTGGCACAATAGCAACATCCGCACTTGAGGAAGTCAGGCGCCGTATCGCATCCGGGGTGGTGAGCGGGAGGTCTGCCATCAGGACCAGCAGCGGTCCGGGGGTCCGCAAAAGAAGGTCATTGAGCGCATCGTTTAAGCCATGCTCGTCCAGGATTACGCGGGTATCGCCGAATACGAATGGCTCAGTGGCAATGATGAACGGTTCGCACCCCGCCATCCGTGCAGCGGCAACCACGTCGCAGAGCATCATCCGTGCAAACCGCTCCCGCTCTTCCTGGTCGAGCATGCAGGAAAGACGGGTCTTTGGATTCGTCGGTTTGAACGGGATGGCCGCAGGGATCGCCACGTACATATCCGGTTGGTCCCAGAAGAATAAAAATCTCCGGTCAGGAACGGCGGACGATCCCGTGCCCTTATAAGAGATCAGTAGCGAACACTAATACGGAACCTGATGGATCGGCGGGTCATAACCTACTCAAGGAATGTCTTTTTACCCCTCACAACCGTATGTCACAACCGGTGCGGTTACTGTATTTTCCGGACACCGGTGCACGAGGGCTGCATAATGCGCCCGGGTGAAGTAAACGAGATCCTCGCACAGGGTGCCGCCCTCGGGTGCACCGAGGCACTCTTCACCTTCGGGGAAAAACCCGGGCTTGAACCGGGGTTCCCGGAACTGCTCGCCCGATACGGATACCAGAACATCCTTGATTACTGCTACGATCTCTGCGAAACAGCCATCGATTACGGGATCCTCCCCCACACCAATGCCGGTATCCTGACCACCAGTGAAATGGAACGACTCAGCGAAGTCAACGCGAGCATGGGCCTCATGCTCGAGACCACTGCAAAGCTCCGGGCACACCGGTTCTCCCCCGGAAAAGATCCATCAGTGCGGATCGCCATGATCGAGGATGCCGGCCGCATGAAGATCCCGTTTACTACCGGCATCCTGCTTGGCATTGGCGAGACCATGGAAGACCGTGAAGAGTCGCTTTTGGTCATCCGCGATCTCCACAGGCGATATGGCCACATCCAGGAAGTTATCATCCAGAACTTCTGCCCAAAGGAGGGAACCCCCATGGCTTCCGGGAAAGGAGTCGATACCGATGAGATGTGCACCGTGATCATGCTGGCCAAGGATATTCTACCCAATGATATCGCTGTCCAGATCCCGCCAAACCTGGCCGATGCCAGGCAGCTCATCCCCTGCGGGGTGGATGATCTCGGCGGTATCTCTCCCCTCACAATTGACTACGTCAATCCTGAACACCGCTGGCCTGAATTCGAGCGACTGGAAGAAATCGCCGGTAATCGCGTCCTGCAGGAGCGACTCTGCATCTACCCCCGGTTTATCAGGCTGGGGTGGTTCCACCCCCGGCTGGGACCTCTTATTATGAAACTTGACCAACATATCAGGAAAGAGGAACGCACGTGAACCAGGGTGAACCTGTTTATTCCGGAAAAGCAAAATCTCTCTACCGTACTGACACACCAGGGCAGCTTTATGTCCGGTTCAGGGACGATATCACTGCATTCGATGGCGAAAAGAAGGATGTGCTCACAAGCAAAGGGAGCCTGAACGCCATGGTCTCGGCAAAGATCTTCTCGCTCCTTGAAGATCATGGGATCCCTACCCATTTTGTGCGGATGGAAGGGGACTGCGGCATGATCGTGCGGGATCTCCGTATGATCCCACTCGAGGTTATCGTGAGAAACATCGCCGCGGGATCGCTTTCCCGGAATTACCCAGTCCCCGAGGGAATGCCCCTGGACCCCCCGGTCATCGTGATCGACTACAAGGACAATGCCCGTCACGACCCCATGCTGAACGACGATATCATTGTAACCGCGCTCAGGCTGGTCAGCCGTGAGGAACTGGCCGGGATCAAGGCCCTTGCTCTTAAGGTCAACGAGATCCTGCGCCGGTTCTTTGCCGACATCGGCATCACCCTGGTCGATTTCAAGCTCGAGTTCGGCCGTGATGCTGACCGTATCTTTGTCGGCGACGAGATCAGCATGGACTCGATGCGCCTGTGGGACGCGGCAACGGGCGTGTCGCTTGACAAGGATGTATACCGCCTCGGGAAAGGGGACGTGCTCGAGGTATACCGTGAAGTCGCCGGCCGGGTCCGCACCGGAGATGGACAGAAATGATGTCTATTGCAAAGGTTACTATTGGTGTCCTGACCCCGGAGAGCAACAAAAGCGGTCCGCTCGAGAATATCACCAGCGTGCTCAACCGGGAGAAAACCGTCGCTGCCATGGAGACGCACCCCCTGAACGCGAATCGGAGTTGATCCTCAGATCCAAAGACTGAAAGAAGGTCTTTTTATCTATTATCGCATATAACGAGCATTCAGGGATTACATGAGCGCGGGGATAAACGATGGCTGAAGATGAGCTCGAGAAGGAAATCCTGGAATGGGCGAAGAAGTATGCAAAGGATCATGGATGGGTCCTGAACCCTGACGAGAAGAAACTGGGAATTGTTATCCGGGGACTGGCCCGCAACCGCCGGAAGTACGGCGAAGCATACTGTCCCTGCAGGCTCAGGACCGGCGACGCGGAGAAAGATGCCATGATCGTCTGCCCCTGCGTGTACCACAAGGATGAGATCGAAGCCCAGGGATGCTGCCATTGCTGCCTCTACTTCCGTCCCGGTGCCGAAAAGAGCGAATAGCTTTTATAGGGACAGCTGCTGTCATCTCACAGATGGGGCATCCTTCTTTCTTTAACGCCTTCGCGCAACACCCAGAACATGCCAGATCGTATAAAGCCCGATAACGATAGCCGCAACGTAGACGAGGGCGGCAAAGTAGAAGACAAAATCCGGTATCTGGATATCGGCGATATTCAGGACGAGGGATGATCCCACCACCACCCCTGCGACAATCAGCCCGATCAGGAGCTTATCGCTTGCCTTGTCAAGCGACTGCTGGAGCTTGAGGATGTCAGAATCGACGATGTCGATCTTGATCGTGCCGGCCGAGAGGGCACGCAGCGTTTTGTTCACCGTCCGCGGCATCTCGAGGACGCCATCAATTGTTTCAAGGAACGAATGGCTCGCCCTGTACAGGACCTGGTCTAGGAGGTTCTCGCGCCGCCCCAGCTTCCGGACGTAAGGTTCCACCTTCTCCCTGAAGTTGAACGATGGGTCCAGGGTCACCCCGACATCGAGCACCATCACGATCACTTTGAGCATCAGCATCATGTTCTGGGGCATGATGATCCGGTAATTCCGGAGGATCTCGGTCAGCGACTCGCTCATGTTCTTGAAGCTGTACTGGCCGATAGCCTCTACCTCGGCATCGAGCATCGCCCGGTAGATCTCTTCCCGCATTTGATCGCGGTCGCTCTCGGCAATCGTTATACCGAGGCGTTCGAGAGCCTTGAGCATCAGCTCGGGGTCGAGATAAACCATGGAGGTAAGGAGATAGATGAAATGGAACCGCCGTTCGGGGTAGATAACTCCGACAATCCCGAAATCAAGAAAGCTCAGCGTGCCATCCTTCGAGACCAGGAGATTGCCGGGATGGGGGTCACCGTGAAAAAAACCATCCTCGAAGATCTGCTGCATGTACGCATAGAACCCGCGGTCAGCGATCTCTTTCGGATCGACACCCAATGCTTTGATCTCAGCAACGCGATCTATCCGCACGCCCTCGATGAACTCCATAACGAGGATGCGGCGCGTGCTTTTATCCCAGTAGATCTTCGGAACCCTGACCTTCTCGAGATTTTGCATGTTGAGACGGAGACGGTCGGCGTTGCTCCCGTCATGGACAAAATCGAGTTCCCTGCGAATCTGCTGCGCAAAATCCGCTACAATGCCCCGGAGGTTGTATACCGCGTATTCGGGATAATACCGTTCAATGCGTTCGGCAAACGATCTGAGGATCAGGATATCGGTCTCGATGACCTCGATGATGCCAGGCCGCTGCACCTTCAGGGCCACCTGAGTGCCGTCCATCAGAGTGGCACGGTGGACCTGGGAGATGGACGCCGATGCAAGAGGCATTTCATCGATGGATAGGAAGGCTGATGCACAATCCGGGCATTCCTCTTCAATCACCCTCCGGATATCTTCAAACGGGAGCGGCGCTGCCTGATCCTGAAGCCTCTTCAGCTCTTTGACAAGATCAGGCGGTAGCAGGTCTGGCCTGGTGCTCATGATCTGGCCGAACTTGACAAAAGTTGGTCCCAGCTCCTCGAGGGCCATCCGCATACGCATATAGACCGAGGTGACCAGCTCCACCTCGCACTCCTTGCACCGCCGGAACCGGTACGTGCCGGGAAAAAGGCGCTGGACGATGGATCCAAACTGGTATTTGAGGAGAATGTCGGCTATCTGCCAATAGCGTTTGAGCTTGGTGACCATTGAATTCACCCGGGCCGGAAGATCCGGCGTTATTTCAGGCTGAAATACTTACCTGTGGCAGAAATAAGCAATTAATTCTTGTGGTTCCACGCGGTCGATCCTTGCAAAACCCACCCGCTCGAACTGCACCACGTTGCCCTGGAGTGCGCCTGCTGCCGGCTCGCAGACACCGATCACCGGTCCGTCCTGAGTCTCAAGGATTGCGGGAAGAGCCAGTTCTGCCGGGAGCCACTGGATAACCGGAGCCTTTGCCGCCCGGGCATCGGCCATATCCTCCCCGGCATAGGTGAGAACGTACTCCTCACCGGATGCCGCTACCCGCACATTGAATAGATCCTTGAGACGGATCATGTCCGGGGCTTTTCCGAGTTCCTCGCGGGGGATAAGCACCTCCCCGAGGAACGGCAGCGTCCTGGTTCCCCGGTTGACATCGTTTGGGTGGATGAGTGCCCTGGCGGTATGGACCGGAGCATCCCGAACCTTCAGACAGACCGGATCGGGGACAAAAAAATAGCGGTCCGCAATCGGGTCCACGATGGACCGGTTGTGGGCATAAAGGTTGTCCCAGGAAAACGAGATATCCGTATCGCCAATCCCGATATCGAAGACTGCCGCCCGCACCGCACCGGGCTGTATCCCCCTCCGCGCCAGTGCACGGAGGGTTCCGAGCCGGATATCGTCCCATCCCCGGTAGATCCCGGACTGGATCCCCTCTCTCATCTGGGATGTGGAGAGGATTACCCCCTCGATTCCCATCCTGCCGTAATGCCGATAAACCGGGACCGGCCACCCGAAGTAGTCATAGATGTAGCGTTGCCGACGGGTATTGGCGATGTGATCCTTACCCCGGATAACGTGGGTCACTCCAAGCAGGTGATCATCCACGGCCACCGAGAAGTTCATCAGCGGGTAGACGCAGGCCTCGATCCGGGGGTGCAGGGGGGTATGCAGTATCCGGAAAGCGGGGAAGTCCCGCATGGCCGGATCGGGATGCTCGAGCTCGGTCCTGACCCGTACAGAGGCCTCACCCTCGTAGAATTCTCCGGCAAGCATCCGCTCCCAGAGCGCAAGGTTCTCATCCAGGGTAAGACCCCTGCAGGGGCAGGCCTGACGGGCCAGTTTGAGCTGCCTGAACTGCTCGTTTTCACATGTACAAACATATGCGCCACCCCGTTCGATCAGCTCCCGGCCATACCGGTAGTAAAGATCAAAGCGGTCGCTCTGGTAGACAACATCGTGGATGGTGAGCCCGAGCCATTCAATATCCTCCCTGACCATGGTATATGCTTCCGGGTCGACCCGCTTGGGATCGGTGTCTTCAATACGGAGGATGTACTTCCCGCCATAGCGCTGCACGTAAACATCGTTGAGTACCGCCGCACGGGCATGGCCGAGGTGGAGGGGGCCGCTTGGGTTTGGGGCAAACCGCATAACCACGCCGTGTTCTGCCTTTTCAAGGGAGGGGAGCTCCCGGGCATGAACCCTGGGTTTTGCCATCTCTTCCATTAAACCGGGGGCGAGGGCCGCCAGCCGCTCTTCACGCTCGGCGGAAGAGAGTGCCGAGACTTCAGTGAGCACCGAGTTCATCACGGTAGTAGCTTCCTTGGCGCGCGACCGGAACTCCGGATGCTTCCCCATGACCATACCAATCACCGTGCCGGCCTTTGGGAGGCTCTTGTGTTTGACCGCGTTTTGAAGGGCAAAGATGAACAGGGCTTCCCTGAGCTCGTCAGGCATGTCAGAAACTCCGGGCGAGGAAATGGTCAGCAAGATCCATGAGGAGCTGCTTTTCCTCTGATGCCGGGAGAATAGCGATCCGCTGCTTTCCCATGCTGATAAGGCCTCGGGCCATGTCACGGACTTCAGTGAGTACCCCGGACTCCTCAATTTGTCCGATCACGTCATCGATCTCGGTGTTCGTAAGAGGTTTCTGGTAGGATTCGAGGTCTAAGCCTTTCTCCTTGGCCTTGATGGAGATCAGTGTCTTTTTTCCTTCCCGGAGATCAGAGGCACGGTCCTTGCCGCTCACCTTCGATGGGGCCATGAGGTCGATGATGTCGTCCTGGATCTGGAATGCCATCCCGATACCCTTCCCAAAGGCGTAGAGTGCATCGGCATGGGCGGGCTTTCCGCCGGCAAGAATGGCTCCTATACCGGCAGCAGAAGCGTAGAGCACCCCGGTCTTCTTTTCCACCATGGTGAGGTACTCCCCTTCGAGGACATCACCACGGGACTCGAACGAGATGTCCATATGCTGGCCCTCGCAGATTTCAACGCAGGTCCTGGCGAGCATGGACACCGCCCGTACCTTTGCATGGTCCGGAGTATCGGCCATCGCGATGAATTCAAATGCGGTCGCAAAGAGGACATCTCCGGCGAGGATAGCCGTTGGCTCGTCCCATTGGGTGTGGACTGTCGGGACTCCTCTCCGGAAAGCATCCGCATCCATGATGTCATCGTGGATGAGGGTGAAACTGTGGGTCAGTTCCAGCGCAAGTGCTGCAGGCATAACGTCTATCGAGCTTCCTTTCCTCACCGAATCGGCAGAGAGCAGGAGCAGCGCGGGGCGGAAGCGTTTACCTCCGGCCAGGAGAAGATGGGCACTTGCCTTACCAAGCTCACCGGCAACATTTCCGAAGTAGCGGTTGATGAGCCGGTCCACCTGGAGTGCGGTGCTGTCAAGATAATCCTTCAGGTCCATTCCAGTCGGGTCTCCTATGCGTTACGTCAATCTGATACGGTGTCCGTTCGTTACCACATGCACATCGTTGTGGAGATTATACCCGATCCCCTCGGCAAATTCTGCATATGCCGAGGTCATGCGGACATGCCCATGGGCAGGGATGACATGCTGGGGGTTCAGCAGGTGGATAAACTCGTAATGATCCTCCTGATAGGCGTGGCCGCTTACGTGGAGGTCCGGGAAGATCCGGGCCCCGGCCATGTTGAGGTGGGCCTCCACCATGTATCGCTGCCCGATATTCATGGGGTTCGGGATAACCTTGGCCGAGAAGATCACCTTGTCTCCCTTCTCTATCTTATAGGGCGTATCTCCGGTGGCTATCCTGGTCATGATGGATCCGGGTTCACCCTGGTGACCGGTGATGATGGGCAGGAACTTATCCTTCCCTGCCTTCATCATCCGGCGCAGGGTCCGGTCAACCGTCCTGCGGTTCCCAAACATGCTCATCTCTTTCGGGAATGCAACCAGTTTCATCTGCTCGGCCGTCGAACTATACCGCTCCATGGATCTCCCGAGCAGGAGGGGTTTTCTTCCGATCTGTTCCGCGCATTCGGCAATGGTCTTGACCCTGGCGATATGGGAGGAGAACGTACTCACGACGATTGCATTCTTGTCGTCCTCGTAGCTGGTGATGGTGTCCCGCACGAGATCACGGGCGATCCGCTCGCTTGGGGCACGCCCGCGGTTATCGATATAGGTGCTCTCCACGATCAGGCCGAGCACCCCTTCCTTGCCGATCTGCCGTAAACGTGCGAAATCCGGCGGCTCGCCGATGACCGGGGTCCGGTCGAGCTTGTAATCGCAGGCGTATACGATCGCTCCCTTTGGGGTGTGCAGCACAGCGGTTACCGTATCGATGATGCTGTGCTGCATCCGGACGAATTCGAGTGCAAGGTTCTGCGAGAGGGTATACTTCTGTCCCTGCTTCAGGGCGAAAAGCTTGTTGTTGACCCCGAATTTCTGCTCACCGGCAATCTGCTGCCGGATCAATTCCGTGGTATACGGCGTGGAGATGATCGGGGCATTATACCGGTGGGCGAGCTTGGGGATGGCCCCGATATGGTCCAGGTGCCCGTGGGTGCAGACGATGGCCTTCACGCTGCCCTCCACGGTATTCATCATCGTGTCATCTGGGATCGCTTTCATCTGGATAAGGTCCAGCGAATGCATATTCTCGACTTCGGCTTCCTCGTGGATCATGACCTGGTCCAGCCGGAGGCCCATATCAAAAATAATAATCTCCTTTCCGCAGCGGACGGCGGTCATATTTCTCCCGACCTCATCGTATCCGCCAACGGCAATTATCTCAATATCCATTATTTTTCCTCCATTGACTGCAGCATCTGGCGGATCCTTCCGGTAATGTATGGCCGCCTCTCCTTTAGTGCCACAAGGTTCCTGGCCCCCGAAAGGAACATTGCAATCCGCAATTCTTCCACATACGCTGCAATGGTTTCTGACACCTGCTCTTCACCCTGCATTGCAGGGGCAAGGAGCGGTAGTGCAACTCCGCAAAGATCGGCGCCGAGAGCGATGGCTTTAGCCATGTCAAGACCGCTCCTTATTCCTCCGGTGGCAATCACCGGACCTCCCGTCCCGGCAACCTCGCAGAGGCTGACCACGGTGGGAATACCCCAGTCCTCGAAGAGGCGCGAGACAGGGACTCTCTCTTCCTCCCGCGGACTGTTCGTGTTCGTTGTGCGAAGACCTTCAATTGCCGCCCAGTTGGTGCCTCCCCATCCGCCAACATCGATGGCTCCAACACCGGCCTCCCAGCATTCCCGGGCAGTAGCCGCTGATATCCCACTTCCGGTCTCCTTGATAATTACCGGGACTCGTGACCATCTGCAGAGTTCCTCGATTGCTAGGAGGCATCCCCGTGCATCGTGGTCTCCTTCCGGCTGGAGTGATTCCTGTAAAAAGTTGAGGTGCACGGCGATGGCATCGGCATCTATCATCTCTATGGCACGATCGGCCCATTCCTGTCCGTGATCGCGGAGCTGCACTGCACCGATATTAGCCGCGACAAACGCCCGCGGCGCAGCCTCGCGGACCACAGAGAATGAATCAGCAAGTTCCGGCCTTTCGAGTGCCGCCCGCTGTGAGCCTACCCCGATGCCGATGCCGGCACGGTCGGCCCCCATGGCGAGGCGTCGGTTCACCTCGCGGGTATCGGGATGCCCGCCGGTCATGGCCGCGATGAAGAGAGGGGCATCGAAGCTGTGTCCGAGGAACTCGATCCCGGTATCGATAAACTCCAGATCGCACTCGGGCAGGGCGTTGTGCACCATCCTGACATCACCAAAACCGGGATCACCCCGTTCGATGTTCCTCTCAAGGCAGATGCGGAGATGGTCCATTTTCCTCGATGATGTCTGGTTCCGCCGGTCCATGTTATCCACCTCTCACCACGGTCCCGCCATGCGGGCGCCCGTCAAGAAAGTCCCCAATCCGGTCGACATGGAAGATGACCGAACTCGTACCATTCCGGGCGAGCATGAGCAGCTCACGCACCTTGCCTTCCATTCCTCCAGTCACATCAGTGTGCCGGGAAGCTCCGATCGCTATTGTTCCGGCCAGGCGAGGTGTGATCTCGGGGATCACCCGTTCACCATCAAAGACACCCTCCACATCTGTTGCGAGCCCGACACGCCGGATCCCAAGAGCCTGGGCCAGAAAAACCACCAGCTGGTCGCCGGAGATGATCGAGACCCCACATGCACCATCCATCACCACGTCGCCATGCAGGACCGGGACCATCGCCCTGTCAATCATCTGGCGGATGTGCCTGGTCTCCATGGCGATCAGCCTCCCGTTCTCGGCATAGGCAGCATGGAAAGGATGGATACCGATTGCCTCGCATCCCACACGCCGGAGCGATTCCACGAGCCTGGTATTTAACCGCGATACCGCCTTGTGGGTCATCTCCACCCCGGCAAGGTTCCCTTGCGAGAGCCCGGCAGAAAGCCCGAACTTCCGTGCTTCAGGATGTCCGCAGGAACCAGCCCCGTGAACGATGAGAAGTGGCAGTGCGCTACGGCCGGAGATCTCCCTGCTGATCCGGTCGAGAACTTCATCTCGTATTTCCCCCTCACTGTCCTTTCTCGTGACGACGGATCCTCCAAGCTTAAGAAGAACTGTTTCAGGCATCCTTCTCCTTCCGGATTCCTTCCGTATCGATGTTCGTAGAGAACGCACGGGCATCGCAGGCCTCAATCGCTCCTGCCACCCTGCTCTTCAGGTGCTTGGGACAGATGGCAATCATACACCCGCCGCCGCCCGCACCGGTAAGCTTTGCCCCGTAAGCACCTGCAGCGCGTGACGCCAGGACCAGCCGCGAAAGCTGGGGGTGGCCGACTCCCAGCGCATCGAGAAGGGCATGGTTCATGTCCATGCACTCTCCCAGCTTGTTTGCATCGTTCAGATGCCGCATCGCGGAAAGGGCGACTGCACCGATAGCATCGATAATCGGGTTGCAGATTTCCGGGCTCTTCTGCCGGAGCGCGGCCACCTGTTCCACCATCTTTGCCGTGTTGTGCTGGACCAGGGAATTTCCAACCACCAGCTGGAAGTTCTGGGGAGGGAGCCTCCGTCGTTTTGTCCCGGTAATCAGGACCAGTCCTCCGAACGTGGAAACGGTGGTATCGGTCGGGCTGGCCCGCCCCTTCTGCACTTTTTTCTCGATGGCAAAGGCCATGTCTGCGATCTCTTCAGGCCGGCACTTCTTGTCGAACTCGTCGTTGATTGCAGCAAGGGTTGCCACGGTTACCGCTGCAGACGATCCGAGCCCTGACGAACTTGAAAGCTGGGAGTTGACATACACACTCCCCCGCACACCCATCATGTCGAAGCAGCTGTCGATGTATGGTGACTTGGCATGGTGGGCCGACCTGCTTTTTCTGACGGTAACGAAGACCCGCGGCTTGATGGCCATGGCAATGCCCGGTTTTCCATAGACCACGGCATGTTCGCCAAACAGGAATACCTTGCCTGGCGCACTCCACGTCGCCACCCTTACATCACCGCGATGGCTCCATACCCCACGACTGTAGGGTCGCCGGTCACATCCCCGCTTGTTCCATAGAAAAGCAGCTGGCCTTTCCGGGCGCCAAGCGCCTGGCAGACCAGGCAGACAACGGCAATCGGCCCGACTCCACAGGCGCTGACCTCCCTTTCGGAAACCCTGCGGTAGAACTCCTGGACATTCAGGTCATCGAGAGCTGCGATGGCATACCGATCGTTCTCCCTGGCCAATGCGGCAGGTACATAATGGGAGAAATCACTTGAGGCGATGACCCGGATATCATCACGGTTTGTTCGCCTGATGGCATCGAGTACCAGTTCCGCAAGGTAGCCGGCGCTCCTGTAGTCCTGATTACCCATCAGGATGGGAACAATCCGGGCCCGGGGGAACCGGTACTTGATGAAGGGCATCTGAACCTCAAGGGAATGTTCTCCCTGGTGCGATACCTCATCGGCCTCGATTTCTATGGCGGATGCGAGCTCGGGATCACTGTCCACGATGCCAAGCGGTGTCTCCCAGGCAACACGGGAGATGCAAGTCCGGAGTCCCCGGTGACTTGGGCCGATCAGGATGAACGTCCCGGCAAATGAAGCGGGAATAGCACTGTAAGCCCACGCAGCTGTCTCTCCCGAGTATGGGTATCCGGCATGGGGGGCAATAATCCCCCGGGCATCCAGACCGGTCTCCTTTCCATGGAAGAACTTCCCCAGCAGCTGTTCAAGATGATGGGGATCCCTGGGATAGAACATGCCTGCGACTTCGCATGCGCGGATCTTCATCGGATCTCCCTTCTCCCTGCTGATATTTAAAGTTCGGTCTCGAAGTCCTCAACAGTCAGTGAGGTGCCAATACCGCGCAGGCGGAGCATCTCCCTGGTGAGGAGATAGTACACCATGGAAAGGGCTTTTCGGCCCTTGTTGTTCGTGGGAATGACCAGGTCGATGTAGCTCGTCATGTTATTGGAATCGCAGAGGGCGATGATGGGAATGCCGGCCTGGACTGCTTCGGTGATGGCCTGGGAGTCCCCGATGGGATCGGTCACCATCACGACACCGGGCTCAAGGTAACCATCGAGGTTCTGGTTGGTGAGCGTTCCTGGGATAAAACGCCCGGTCGCTGCCGTTCCCCCGATACTCTCCGCAAACTTCTTTGCCGGGTACTGCCCGTACTGGCGGGAGGTTACAATCAGGATCTTAGGCGGTTCGAACTGGTTCAGGAATCGGGCTGCGGTCTTGATGCGGTTGTCGGTCTCCCTGATGTCGAGGATGTAAAGGCCGTCTCCCCGGACCCGGTAGATAAACCGTTTCATATCCTTGCTTTTCTGTTGTGTTCCAATGTGCACCCCGGCGGCGAGGTATTCCTCAACCGGTACAAGGGGCTCGGTCAATTGGATTTCCATCTCGTTTTCAGTCATGTTATCTGTTCCTCGATTCGTATGAGTTCGTTTAGTTTTGCGGTCCTCTCGCCCCCTACGACACCGGTCTTCAGGAAAATACATCGGAACGCGGCTGCCAGATGTGCGATGGTCGTGTCGGTTGTCTCGCCTGATCGGTGGCTCATGACCGTATCCATACCGCCCGTATGCGCGAGGTGGACAGCTTCGAAGGTTTCGGTGAGCGTTCCGATCTGGTTTGGCTTGATCAGTACACAGTTTGCCGATTCCTGCTCGATTCCCTGCTGGATCCGGGAGGTTGTAGTGACGAAGAGATCGTCACCGCAGATCAGGCACCTTTCGCCAACCTGGGAGGTGAGTTCGGCAAAACCTGCAAAGTCCTCTTCGTGGAGAGGATCCTCTACATAGAGCAGGTCGTAACGGTCTACGAGTTCGCAGATATAAGCGATCTGTTCCTCAGTTGAGCGGACACGATCCCGATACCGGTAAGTCCCTCCTTCCAGCCAGAACTGGCTTGCTGCAACGTCAAGGCCAATCCGTATGGTGAGGTCGAGATTATCGGAAACGACCCCGACTGCCTCGCTCAGCAGCTCGAAGGCTTCAGCATCGGTTATCCTGGGAGCCCAGGCCCCCTCGTCTCCCTTACCACAGGACTTGCCCTCCCGCTTCAGCAGTGCTTTCAACTCGTGGTGTATTGCAGCATTTGCGAACACCGCTTCAGTCGGACCTGATGCTCCGGTAGCGACCACCAGGAACTCCTGGATCTCGGTAGCGTCCTCAGCATGGGCCCCTCCACCAATTACGTTGCCAATCGGCAACGGCAGAGAGGGGACAAAGACCCCACCGAGGTATTCATAGAGCTCCATGCCCCGGGAGGAAGCGGCTGCTTTTGCCACGGCCATCGAGATGGCGACAGCGATGTTGGCACCGATTACGGAGAAATCGTGTGTCCCGTCAGCCTCCCTGATCTTTCCATCGATCCCAACCTGGTCACGGGCATCCTCACCTATGAGGAGGGGGATCAGGTTCTGCACGGCAAACCCGATGGCAGAATCAGGCTCCACGACTTTTGCCTCAAATAATCCGGTGCTGGCCCCGCTGGGGGCCGATGCACGCCCGAATCCGTTCTCTGTATAGATATCTGCTTCAACAGTGGGATTCCCCCTGCTGTCCAGTATCTTTCGCAATTGGATCTCGCAGATGGTGGTCATGGAACCCTACTTCCTCTTTACGGTGATGGGGATGATGTTGTGCTGGAATTCTTCGAGCGCGATCTCGAGCGGATCGATCTTTGTTGTCCTGATAAGCAAGGGAGCACCCATCGATATTTGTAGAGCGCGGGCACCTATGATCCGGGCTCTCTCATATCGGGTGTACGACTCTGTCATAATACCTCAAAATTCTCCATGGATACTTGAATGGGGTCGCTGAGATTCGAACTCAGGTCACAGCGTCCCGAACGCCATAGGATAGTCCAGGCTACCCCACGACCCCTTACTGATACGGATTGAGATCATCAATGATCTCCTTGTGGGTCAGCAACATCCGGCGGCAGCAGTATCGCTCAAGCCCGAGATCATCGAGAATCCGTTTCGGATCCTCGCCTGTATCCCGGCGCCGTTTGAATTCTTCGTATGCCGTCGATATTACTTTTCCGCAGGTGAAACACCGCACCGGTATCATACCCGTCCGATCTCCCAATTCATTTTGTCATTTCAACGATAAGACTTTTGGAACTTCTTGCGTGCTCCGCGACCATGAGGTTTCTTCGGCTCCTTTTGTCGCGAATCGTTGACCAGGAGGGTCCTGTCATAGGACAGGTAGAGATCCCTGAGCTGTGGATCGTTATGCCACCTGATGATTCCGCGTGCCAGGGCCGTGCGGACAGCCTCGGCCTGCCCCATGATGCCCCCGCCGTTGACATCGATTGCTACATCGATCTGGTCAATGGCGCTGGGGTACAGGAGGAGCGGCTCGGTGATCTTCATCCGGACCATCTCATTTGGGTAGACTTCGAGGGGGACGGAATTTATCCTCACGGTGCCGCTGCCCGGACGGAATGTCGCCCTGGCGATCGCCATCTTTCTCTTTCCGCTTGTATTGACTATCTTTACCATGTTCTCGCCTCCCTTAGAACTTAGCTCCCAGGAAGGTGCTCACTGCCCCGACGGTCACGAACTTCGGGGTATTCAGCCGGTCCATGTGCGCCTCTTCAGGTATCTCCCGCCCGGATCCCACAAGTTGATAGGGAACCCCGACGTAGACTTTTATCCGTGAGAGAGCATCCCTTCCTGCCGGACGCTTGTAGGGCAGCATCCCGCGGATGGTTCGTTTCACGATATGATCAGGACGCCTCGGGAAGAACGGCCCTCCTTCACGGGATCCCCGTTGTCGTTTATGACCATAGTTCGAAAGGACACGTGCCCGGCTTCCCGAGATGATAACCTTCTCGGCGTTGATTATCGCGATCTCTTCTCCGGAAAGGGCCCGTTTCGCCACAAGGCTTGCCACCCGGCCAAGAAGCAGCCCGTCGCCGTCAATCACTGTTACCATGTATGGTCACCTCAGTATCCTGACCCTGCTCCCTTTCGGGTTGTTCGTGATCAGATCCTCAATTGTCATGCATTCACCGTCAGCCTGCCGGATCTTCTCAGAGGCCGACTGTGAAAAGTTCAGTGCTGCAATCCTCACTGGAGCCTGGAGCATCCCGTTGCCCAGCACTTTTCCAGGGACGATGATTATCTCCCCAGCGCTCGCATACCGGCTGATCTTGCTTAAATTGACCTCGGCGTAGTTCCTGGCCGGGGCTTCGAGGCGGTCGGCAATATCCCTCCAGATGTTGACCTCGTTCTCCCGCGAGGTGGTCTTCAAGAGGGAGATGAGGGTGGTAATGCGGGGATTGCTCTTCCTGCTCTTAATCGTTTTCATCGCGGGTCTCTCCTGAAATCTCGTATATCTGTGCTGCCAGTCCCTGTGACTGCGTTCTGATATAGTCCAGTCCCTGTCTGATGATGTTTTTTGCCGGGAGCGAGCCGTCCCCTTCGACAACGAACAGGAACCGGGACTCATCGCTCCTGACGATTATTCCGGCTTCTTCACCAATCCCTGTGTTCAGGCAAGCCCGCTCGCAGAGGCGGCAGAGTGAACAGGATTCGAGCCTGCCCTCAATAACAGCCACGCGTCCATCCCGGATCTCGAGGATTTCCCGCGGGCACTCCTCCACGCAGTGCCCGCAGGCGTCGCATCGGTCATTGACAGTAACTACGGGGTAGTTCTTATACCCGCACGCGGTGGTTGGCTGCCACTTTGCATGCTCTCTCCCGCGGGAAACGATAGCACGGGCTTCCAGCACCACTTTCTGTCCCCCGATTAGTTTTACAACGGGGATGTCCGGGCTGGCCGGTCCGATTCGCGGGTCCTGCGAGATGAGATCCTTTGAGGTCACCATACCAGGTCCCTCCACGCTCAAGGTGAAGAGGACGCTGCATGATGGGCATCCTATACCGCCGCAGGAGCAGGTGTCACGGGGGATAAGGCATTCTTCTTCGGTTTTAATGGGGATCAGGCCAATGCGGTGTGCAAGCATCTCATCGAAAAGCGCGCTCGTATTATCATAGATCTTCACATCCTCGATGGCCATGGTGGGAACCTCCCCGATCATTGCTCTCCGGAGGGAGTTGGCAAATGCTATACTGCTCTTGTCAAGCCGGAACCGGGCAATCTGGTCATCGAGCACGGAGAATGCGATCTCCATTCAGACTCTCCTTCCCCGCCGTCCACCCTTGGCGCGGATCGAATCATGGGGGACAGGCGTTACATCCTCAATCCTCCCGATCCTCATGCCGGCCCGGGCCAGAGCGCGGATGGCCGCCTGTGCCCCGGGCCCGGGGCTCCGCTGCTTTCCACGGCCCGGTGCCCGGACCTTAACATGCACACCCACGATGCCTTTCTCTCTCGCAGTCTGGGCAACATTCGAGGCCATCTGCATCGCAGCGTAGGGCGAGCTCTCGTTCCGGTCCTGCTTGACAACCATGCCGCCGCTGCTCTTGGTAACAGTCTCGGCTCCGGAGAGATCGGTGATGGTGATGATAGTGTTGTTGAACGAGGCATAGATGTGGGCGATACCCCATTTTTCCTTTTCTGCTGCCATGGTTATCTCCCTGCCTTTGTGATTCGTGCCCGTTCGGCGTGATCGGTACCTGCGAATACTGATCGCCTGTAATATGAAATCTGGCTCTCTTCTGCCCGCGTCACGCGGTATCCGGGAATATTGACCCTTCTTCCGGAAATCGCGATGTGCCCGTGGGTAATAAGCTGTCGCGCCTGTTTCGGCGAACGTGCCAGCCCCTGACGATGCACCAGCGTCTGGAGTCTCCGTTCGAGCGCCTGCGGGGTTTTCAGCGCAAGCACGTCATCGATATCTGCATCCGGACCGAGCAATCCCATTCGCTGCATGTGATCGATCAGTTCGCTCTTCTTGGCATCAAACCGTTCCTGGCCCGTCCCGGCAGACATGAGTGCAAGTAGTTCCCGGGCAGCTTTCCGGTAGCGGCGAAGGAAACTCTGAGCCTTCCATACCTCGCGCTTGTTTCGGAGCCCGTATTCGATGACCATCTTGCTCTCTTCCTCAATCCGCGTCTTTTCAAAGGGGCGTTTGGGAGTCTGGTACTGTTTATGGTTCTTTCCCGGGTATCCCATGTAATCACCTTGATTATTCCTTCTTCCGCTTCACACCGACCGTGAGCCCGGTCCTTCCGGCGGACTTTGTCCGCTGGCCGCGGACTTTCTGGCCGGTCTCATGCCTGATGCCCTTGTAACAACGGATCTTCCTCATGATGTTGACATCCTCTTCACGCGTTAACGAGACATCGTTACCGAAGAGGTGGCGCGATTCGCCGGTATAAACGTCCTTTGGCCTGTTCATCATCCAGGAGGGAACCCGTGACGTGTAGGAATCGACAACTTCTCGGATGCGGTCTGCTTCCTCATCGGTAATGCGCCCCATCAGTCCCTTCTCGTCAACTTTCGCCAGCACTGCAATGACCTGGGCCGTATGCATTCCCACACCGGGAATTCCGGTCAGCGCAATGTGGACCGGCTTTGTACCGTCAAGGTCGGTATTGCTGACCCTGACGAAATATTTGATCTCTTCTTCCTGAGCCATCCAATCCTCCGTGACTGAGATTCTTGAGCGCTGAGGGAGGGATTTGAACCCTCGAGTCCCAGGGGGACACAGGTTTAGCAAACCTGCGCCATACCAAGCTTGGCTACCTCAACTTAGAAACTCGCGTCGTATCGACACTCGCAGCACCGGACGGTGCCACTCCATGAATGGTGCACTATTATTGGAAAAGGCAGTAATTAACCCTTTGGGTCAGTGCGCCGGTCAGGCCTGGAAAACAGGTCATGTTCGCTTCCTTTTCACATCACGGGCAATCAGGGCCGAGGTGATCAGAGGGAGCGCGATAGTGGCATCGCAGAAAACCTGGACCCGGGGGCAGTCCAGCATCTCTTTTCCCCAGGAGATTGCTTCCTCGAAGGTGCACCCCGAGAGCCCCCCCCAGTGGGGAGCATCAGTAGTGAACTGGATGGCATAGGCATGACCGTGCAGACCTGCTTCGTGAATGGAGGCGATGACCTGAGTCTGCTGTATGAAGTTCTTGGGCACTCCGCCACCGATGAAGACGACCCCGGTAGTTGCCGCATCCTCCACGAAACGGGTAATCTCGTCGGCATCGGCCAGCTGATCCACATCCACCGACACCCCGTCCCTCCGGGCCATGACAAGCCCGATACCGATTGATGAGTCAGCAAGAGCGGGGATAAATACAGGGATCTTTTCGCGGAAGCAAGTGGCAATCAGCGATTCCCCCTCCGGCCGTTCCCTGGCGGCGAACTTCCCCATTTTCTGGGTGAATTCTGCAGATGACCCCGAGAACGGGGCTATCTCCCTGGCAAACGAGGCTATCCGTTCATCGACCCCCCTGAACTCTTCCTCATAGGCGAAGATATCGTATATCCGGTCGATGCCCTGCCGGTAGAGTTCCGCATCATCCACGTGGTGGTGACCCCGGTAGTGGCGAATCCCAAAGTGTTCACAGAGGTCATGGAATATGTTTGCCCCGGTGGATACGATGGCATCAATGTAATGCCGTTCTGCAAGGGTCATTAAACAACGCTGCATCCCGGCGGGGACCATCGCACCTGAGAGGCCGAGCATTATGGTGCAGTCAGGATCTTCGATCATCGCCTGCCAGATCCTGAACGACTCCCCTAGCTTCCGCCCCTGGAACCCGGTCCTGCTCATCGCGTCCAGGAGATCGGCAACGTTCTCCTGTGGAACAACCGGATCGGTCGGTACCATCGTCATTGTCTTCAATCACATTATCGTTGATTCCAGATAATAATTCCCGTGGAGATTACACGCTGCTGTAGATAAAAAAAAGAGGCTTAAAGAGCCCTGACAAGGGATTCCCGGGTAACGATTCCAGCAAGCCGGCCATCGACTGTGATGGGCAGTGTGCTGATGTTTTTTGCAATCATCATATCGATAACATCATCGAGGCTCGAACATGAATCCATGGACAACACCGGTGTGCTCATGATATCCTTAACGAGCAGGTTCCGGATACGGTGATCCTGATGCTTGTCATCGACAACTTTCCGGAAGTTCCGCATCGCCACTGCGACATCGGTTTCGGTCACTATCCCGACCACCTGGTCACGGTCGGTGACGATGAACCGGAGTATATTGTCATCGAGCATCCTCCTTCGGAGGTGCACAACACGCTCTTCAGTGTCGATGGTGAATGCTTTCTCCATGACCTCGGACAGAGGGACTGCCGGACGGTAACGCATGAGCAGATCCTGTGCAGCCACCTTGCCAACAAGGCGATGATCGTCATCGTAGACCACTACCAGCTTATAGACCTGGAGGAGCGGGATCAGGATCTCGATGTCCTGATCCGGATAGACGGTCGTGAAATCTTCTTCAACAGTATTTGCTACATGAATGGAGTTCGGAGAGATCGCCGAGTTTCTACGGGTGCCCAGCTTCTCGGCAACGCTCTTCCTGGAGATCGTTCCCACAACGTTATTGTTGTTTATCACAATGAGGGGGTCGACACCTTCCCCAAGCATTTTGTCAAGGGCTTCAGTAATGACTGCCGATTTCGATATGGTGATCGGGCGGGACATAACATCCCTGATAAAAAGTTCGTCGCTCATTTTATCACTTCCCTGATGATATCATCTCTCTTGATGATTCCCCTGATATCGTCATCATGCATGACAACCAGGCTGTTGATATGCTTTTCCCGCATGAGGGCGACTGCATCGCTCACCGGCACATCCGGAGTAATGGTGATTACCGGCCGGGACATGAAATCTTCAGCGATTGCCGCAGTCTCCACCACGTAGCGCAGTGATTTCCTTCCGCCATGGGCTTCCTTGCGCAGCATGGTTATACCCTTTACCGGCAGTTCCATTTTCTCGTTGACATAGAGGAAGAATGCGAGGTTGCTCTGGGTTATAATTCCAGCGAGAGTCCCATCGTTGTTGACAACGACAACGGTATCGTTTCGCTCCCGCATCAGATCGACGATATGGGTCAGCGAATGGTAGCGGGAGATGGTGATCACATCCTCCATTACATCCCCAACCCGTGTCACGATTTTCCCGATGAGGGAGGACCGCATGAGATCTGACTTGGTGACAATTCCGATAATATTACCATTCTCCATCACCGGGACTCCGCTGATGTCGAAATTGATCATCAGTGATGCTATCGCCCTGATGCCGGTATCAGGGGCGACCGTTGCTGGATCCGGGGTCATGAGGACCGAGATAGGTATGGTATCGATCGGCCGGCGTCGCCAGATCGGCTCGGTCTGGCGCATCCTGTAGCCGATATCCTTTTTGGTGATAATGCCGACAAGTTTTCCATCCTCGATAACCGGCAAACGGGATATACGGTGTTTTAGCATCAGGTTCCGGGCCCGGGCAACATTCTCTGCAGGCCCGACCACGTAGACCGGTGCACTCATCACATTTGCAGCATTCATCGGCCATCACTTCCTGGCAAGTGCTCGAACCATGTCAAACTCGGTGACAAGCCCGACAAGCCGTGTCCGTTCGATTACCGGGAGACCACCGACATTGCGGTCAAGCATCTCCCTGGCCGCTTCATTGACGCCCTTTTCAGGTGAGGTCGTAACGAGATTCGAAGAGACGAGGTTTCTCACCGGGAGGCCCATTACTTCCGCCACATCCCCTGTGATCAGCTGGTCGAAGACCTTCCTGGTTCCCAGGTATTTCATGATATCGCTTGTAGTTATGATCCCGTAGAGGACGTCGCCGCTGACTACCGGGAGCCGCCGGAACCGGTAGGTGGTCATATCACGGGTAACTTTCCCAATCGGACAATCGGGATCGGTCACGCGGAGCGATGTGATCATGATATCATTGACCGTGAGATTCACCTTCTCGGTTGCAAGCACTTTCATGACATCCCGCTCGGTGACTATCCCCACTAATATCCCATCGCTGTCGATGATGGGCATGCCTCCAACCTTTTTGCTCACAATGATCTCAACAGCATCTGCTATGCTGGCTGTATCGGGGAGCGTGGTCATCTGCTGGGTCATGAGGGTCCGGACCGGCTCATTGATTGCGGCGAGGAGATTTCCTCCATGCCGCACCTGTACGAGGTTGAACTTGTCTCCGCCGCCCATGAAATTGATAATATCTCCGGCTGTTATGATTCCCCGCAGTTTTCCGCTGCCGGCATCCACCACAGGTAATCTCCTGAACCCGCAGGATGTCATCTTTTCAACGGCAGCCATGATGGTGCTGGTCGGGGGAACTGAGACTACCTCGCGGGTTGCAAGTGCCATGATGTCCCCTTCGCGAGGGACGATGTGGGACTTGAACTCGACCGGCCCGCGGTCGAGTTTGCCTGGCATCTTCAGGAGTTTATCCGCCTGCTTGAAATTTCGGTCATTGCTATGCATCATTCAACCTCTGTTCTATTCGTAATCTCCAAAAGCGATTCGTTCGACATACAGGGCACCTTCACCCGAGAACCTTGAGGATGTCGTGCCGATCAATAATGCCGACGATTTTTTCACCATCGGTGACCGGAAGCCTGCTGATGTCGTGCTTCACCATCAGGGCGGCAGCATCGCCCGTAGAATCATCCGGGGATACGGTCACGACCGGTGTGGTCATGAATCCTTCGATCGGGATGCTGCTCTCGGATGCGGTGCGCCACCGCCCGTCTTTCAGGAGATCGCGGCGTGAAATCATCCCAACAAGCCTCCGTTTCTTGACAACCGGAAATGCGGTAAAGCCACTTTCGATAATAAGGTTATGGATTCTCTGTGCGGTATCATCGGTGCTGCAGGTAATAACATCTTGTGACATGAAGTCCCTGACCTGCCCCTGTAGTTGATTGGTGGTGATGGCCACCGGAAAGAGTTCGGATAAGAGAACGCCACCAAGGATGATATTCTGCTCATCCACCACCGGTACACTGTCGGTTGCGTTAATCCGGATGGCCGCCAGCACGTTATCTACTGTATCATCGGGATATACCGGGGTGATTTCTTTTACATATCCCTTGATGGTGACATTTGACTTAGTTGCGGTCACCCGGAGCACATCGGTTATATCGATATACCCCAGCAGCTTTCGCTGACCATCATGGACATACAGTTCGCGATAAATATCCTCCCGCATGATCTTCCTTGCCTTGGTGACCAGATCATCATTGTTCAGAAGGGGGACATCAACCAGGAAATCCGATGCGGTTTTCATTGAAGGAAATCCTCCTCCCGGCAGGAAGGGCAGAGCATCACGTTATCGATACGGCGCAGATCATCTGACATCGTGCCGCACCTGCTGCACATACCCACCTCGACGTCCTCCATCCTGTTGATCTCGATAAGGTCGGTCATGAGCTCATTTATCTCGGTTGACACTGTAAGGGTGTCGCGCACCGTCACTATCCCGATGACCCGGTTTTTTTCGTCGACCACAGGAAGGCGGCGCACATGGTTCCTGATCATCATGTGGGCAGCATCCCGCACGGTCTTATCCGATCCAACGGTAATGAGGGGGGTACTCATCACTTCGCTGACCCTGACGGTACCAGGTTTTTTATCTTTCGCCACCACCTTGCAGTTGAAGTCCTCCTCAGTCACTATGCCAATGGGAAGGTTGTCCTGCAGCACAATGCAGCTTCCCACTTCATCCCGGCACATTGCCCGTGCGGCCTGCGCCACTGATTCCTCGATCTGGATGGTGGTAGGGTTCCTCCGCATCACCTCCTTCAGCGGCACCCGCGTTTCGAACCGAATCGGATTTGTTGAATTTTTCACTCAATCACCCCTCAGGAACGTTCATGAAAGAATGGTAATCGCAGTAACCACTACTGCAAGCCATCATTATTAAAATAATCTGTCTATATAATACCTCCTTCACCTGTTCTCGCCCGGGCGACATACAAAACCTAATAATGCCTCTTTCCAAAAGGGTATATGGAAAGAACGGGGAAACCGGGATGAGCTCCGGAATATTCATCCGCTTTCAGGGGAAGGTATGAATATTTTTGTCCAGGCAAAAAGCCGCGTCTCGAGATTTCTGGCAGCATTCTTCCGGAAACGGCGCACGCGTATCGGGATTTACGGACCGCCGAACGCGGGGAAGACGACCCTTGCCAACCGGATTGCCCGGGACTGGACAGGCGAGGCAGTCGGGCCGGTGAGCGAGATTCCCCACGAAACCCGGCGGGCAATGCGCAAGCAGGATGTCACCATCACCGGCAACAACGGGAGCAGCATCACGATCGATATTGTTGATACCCCTGGGGTTACGACCAAGATCGATTACAAGGAGTTCCTTGAATATGGTGTCGGGAAGGATGAGGCTGTGCTCCGGGCACGCGAAGCAACCGAGGGAGTTGCTGAGGCGATGCACTGGTTGCGGGAAGATATCGACGGGGTTATCTACATGCTTGACAGTACGGAAGATCCGTTCCTGCAGGTCAACATCATGATGATCGGTATCATCGAGAGCAGGAAACTGCCTGTAATCATTGCCGCAAACAAGATCGATCTCCCTGATGCCACACCGCAAAGGATCAGGAGCGCATTTCCCCAGCACCCGGTCATCTCCATTTCGTGCACGGACGGAAAGAATATCGAAGAACTGTATGAACAGATGGTATACCATTTCGGGTGACTCATGCAGCAGGGTGTCCAGATAGATCTTATATCCGAAGAACGGCTCTCCGCACTGACCTCTATGGAAAAGATACACATGATCCTCGATAATGTCAGGGAAGGGACGATCGTGATTCTCGAAAAAGGGCTTGACCCTGAAGAGCAGAGCAAACTGATCGAGATGACCATGCACGAAATTCTCCCGGACGGATTCAATGGGATCGAGATCGAAAGCTATCCATCCCGGGATCATGCACCGGGGTTCCTGCAGCGGCTCCTGGGCAGAAGCGTGCCGGAATCCCGCCTAACGGTCATAGGACCGGCAAACCAGCTGCGGATGATACGGAAAGACAAAGATATTATCAGCGCCTGGGTCTCATCACGGTGAGGAAATGGTCCATATCTGCGCAGGGTGTGGAAAAGTGTACCCTGACTCATCCGAGGAGATCCTGAAAGGCTGTTCCTGTGGCGGAAAAAAATTCTATTTCGAGCGGCCGGAAGCACGGAAAAAGCGCGCTCTTCCGGATACGCCTGCACCCGAACCGGCACCTGTTTCTGTAAAAGAGACGAATGACAGGGGAGACCGGTTTGATCGCGTGGAAAGCATCAGGATCATCGCTCCGGGAACCTACGAGCTGAATATCGAGAAGATGGCCGAGACCGATGAACGGGTTGTCGGCCTTGGCATTGAAGGAAGTTATGCCCTCGACCTCCTCTCCATGGCTGGTGCAAAGAAAGGAAAAAAGGGGAAACGGTAGGGGGCCCTGGGGACCAGGGTGACCGTGTACCAATTCAATTGATATTTTCCACGCTATACCCTTTCTTTGTGAGGAGATCTTTAACCCGGTCCTTATGGTTGCCCTGAAGCTCGATTGAGTTTCCTTTGACTGTTCCCCCGCAGGCAAGTTTTCCTTTCATGTATTTTGAAAGATCTTCGAGATCGATATCTGTGGGGTCGAGGCCCTCTATGACCGTGACCTCTTTGCCATACCGGCGCTTGTTGACCTTAACATTGATGCGTTGCTGCTCTTTTGCCACTTCTTCACAGATACAAAGTTCCTTAGGCAGTCCACACGTCGGACAAATCCCACCATTCATTACAAAGTACGTTCAAGTTCTGTTTATATATTTGTTGGCATCCTCATAGCGGTTTGGTGAGGGTTTCTTGCCTTAAATGCGATGAGCACTGGAATAAGCCGCCCGGAAGCCCATTCACCCTGCAAAACTGTCGACCCGGCAGGTATCGCATCCCCGTGACAGGACCTGGTCAGTCCGGCTATTATAACGGTACACCGTTATCCCCTTGCACCCGAGTTCGCGGGCAAGGAGGAATGTGCGGGAAATATCGTCAGTTGTCGCATCTTCAGGGAGGTTAACGGTTTTCGAGACTGCATTGTCGATATATCTCTGGACATGGGCCTGCATTCGGACGTGGAACTCCGGTTCAATCTCTGCGGCAGTGCGTAGGAGTTCCCTGGTATCATCACCGACCGGAAGATGCTGCACGCTCCCGGTCCGCAGGATCTCCTCGATCATCGAATGGCCTCCCGGAAGAGGTGCTATCAGCCGCTCAACCGAGGGATGTACAGAACTGATTATCTGCCCGTTTATACTGCGGGTCGGGGCCAGGGAGAACAAGGGCTCGATCCCACTGCTCGTGCCGGCAATGATATGGAGCGATCCGGTAGGTGCAATTGTAGTGACAGTGGCATTCCGCATTGGCCCGGCCCATGTGGAAAGACCGATTTCTGGAAACGATCCGTTTTTTTCGGCAAGCTCCCGGGAAGCGGCATGGGCTTCGTCCTGGAGGAAACGCATCACTGCACCTGTTGTGGATAATCCTTCTCCAGACTGGTAGGGGATTTCCAGAAGGATGAGTGCATCGGCAAGCCCCATCACTCCGAGCCCGATCTTGCGGGTGCGGAGGGTCGCTTCCCGAATTTCAGGGACCGGATAGGCGTTGATATCGATGACCCGGTCCAGAAAACGGACAGCCCTTCCGATCACTTCGGAAAGTAATCCGTAATCGATACCATCCCGGGAGAGACATGCCGCGAGGTTAATGCTCCCGAGGTTACAGGATTCGTAGGGCAGGAGCGGCTGTTCACCGCAGGGGTTGGTCGCCTCGATTGATCCCAGTCCCGGCATTGTATTCGTCTCGTTGATCCGGTCAAGAAAAAGTATCCCCGGGTCTCCGCACTGCCAGGCTGCAACCGTGAGATCCTTCCAGATAGCCCGTGCAGGGACGGAAGCCCACACTGCCCCATCGCGGGGATTTACCAGATCGTAATCGCTGTCCCTGGAAAGCGCAGAGAAAAACGTTCCATCGAAGCCTACCGAGAGGTTGAAGTTCTGGAGCCCGCCCTCCTGCTTGGCATGAATGAATGCGATGATGTCGGGATGTGAGCTGGCCAGCACCCCCATATTTGCACCCCTGCGTTTTCCGCCCTGCTTGAGGGCGCTCGTTGCTTCATCAAAGACACGGATGAAGGGGATTGGTCCGCTTGCAACCCCTGCAGTATTACCGACGCAATCTCCGGCCGGCCTGATATGCGAGAACGAGAACCCCGTTCCACCCCCGCTCTTGTGGATGAGCGCCATGTGGTTGAGTGCACGGAAGATGCTCTCGATCGAATCACCTACCGGCAGCACGAAGCAGGCAGACAGCTGTGCCCCGCCGCCGCCCGCGTTCATCAGGGTTGGTGAATTGGGTAGGAAGCGGAGATCGTCCATCAACCTGAAGAAGTGCTCCTCTTCGATGGTCCCTACCGCCCGGGCCACTCTCCGGAACATTGCCCGGGGAGTTTCCCCTGGTAAGAGATACCTGCCCCTCAGGAGGATGTGTCCGGCCCTTGTAAGCCCCATAAAATGCTAAAGGGAATGCTTTTTATTTAAACTCCGCGCTAATCTATCACCAGGAAATGTCCGTTTTTGTTCTCGGCACCGCATCGCATGTCGGGAAGAGCACGGTGGTTGCAGCGTTGTGCCGGGTGCTATCCAACCGGGGGATCACAGCAGCACCGTTCAAGGCCCAGAACATGAGCCTGAACTCATTTGTCACGCAGGATGGTGCGGAAATCGGGATCGCCCAGGCTGAACAGGCATCTGCCGCCCGCCTCGAACCGGAAGCGGATATGAACCCGATCCTCCTCAAGCCCACAGGTGAGCGGGTTTCCCAGGTGGTGCTTATGGGTCGGCCTTACCGCGACATCCCCATATTGGACTATTACCAGGAGACGGAGGTGCTGCTCTCCCATGCTGTCCGGGCTGCGGAACGCCTCATGAACCGTTACGGACATATCGTTGCTGAAGGGGCCGGCGGGGCAGCAGAAATCAACCTGTATGACCGCGATATTGCCAACATAAGGATCGAGCGGGAACTGGGGCTTCCCATCATCCTGGTTGCCGATATCGAACGGGGCGGGGTCTTTGCACAGGTCTATGGAACCCTGGAGCTCCTCCCTCCGGATATCAGGCCGCTGGTCATGGGAATTATCATCAACAAATTCCGTGGTGATCCCGCTCTCTTTGAGGACGGCATCCGGATCATCGAGGATCTGTGCGGTGTTCCGGTGCTTGGGGTGATACCCTTCATCTCACTGCCGCTTCCCAGCGAAGACTCGCTCTCTATTGAGGATAAGAAAGCATGCGACCATCCGATAAGGATCGCGGTCATCCGGCTCCCCCAGATCTCGAACTTCACCGATTTTGAATCCCTGGAACGATCGGCGATGGTGGTATATGTCAGGCCCGGGCTCCCCCTTGCCGGGTACGACTGCATTATCATTCCGGGAACCATGAACACGGTGGATGATCTTCGGATTGTGAACGAGAGCGGATGTGCTGCTGAGATCCATGCAGCGCGGGAACGGGGAGTCCCCATTATTGGGATCTGCGGAGGTTACCAGATGCTCGGCCTGGAGGTGATTGATGAAGGTGTTGAACCGTCATATGTCCACTACGAGGGGCTCGGCCTGCTCCGCACAGTCACCCGCATCTCGAAATATGAAAAGACAACCGAAAGGGTAACACGGACTGCGTCGGCTGTCGGCCCTATTCTGCCTTCAGTCGGAACGGTCAAGGGATACGAGATCCAAGCGGACAAGACCGAACGGACCGGAGACGATGAGGCATTTTACGGTGAGGGGACCGTCTCACAAGATGGCCTGGTGATCGGCACATATCTTCATGGACTTTTCGAAAACTCCTCGGCAGCGAATGCCCTCCTCTCCTTTTTGTACGCACAAAAAGGTCTTGAGTATGTCCCAACCGATGAAAAGACCTGGCATGATCCCTATGAACATCTGGCGGCCGGGATCGAGCGCTACGTAAAGCTTGATCCTATCCTCACCCTCTTTGAAACGTAAAAGAAGTGGGTATTTTTAGGTGAGGACGCCCATGAGTTCGTGAGAACATGGTACTGGGGAGGTGCATATGGCGATACGGGTATCCATCACCATGGATTCAGAGATGAGCGATCTTATCGACAGGTTTGCAAAAGAGCACGGACTGGATCGGAACCGGGCTATTCTCGAACTCATCGACAACGGGTTTTCGCACGTCAGAGAGGGGCAGCCGGTCACCCTGAACCAGAAACGATCCTTTGAAGAATATCGGGAGATACTGGAAAAAATTTCTGAACTTAAGCATTCCATGAAAAATCTCGCCGATGAAGTGCAGCTGGTCCACCACATCATCGATGTCGAGTGGAGCAGGGATATGCGACCGGTGCCGTTCCAGACCCGGCGGTGGTGGGAGTTCTGGAAGAGCCCCTGAACACCAGCTACCCGATGATGTTCATCATGCTGCGATAGCCTTCACCCATGCGGTCGGCACAGGTTACAGCTTCCACTTCCTTCAGGTTCACTTCTTCCGTTGCCCGGTGCCGCAGGCAGTAGGCGAGAGCTGGTGAAGTCACCTGGCGTCCACGAACCTTGAATGAACGGGAGAAGACACAAAACCTGCAGTGCTCAATGGTCTCTTCCCTGTCCGGGCGGCAGTGGACCCTGCCGGCATGTACCTCAAGGACGCGGTATGCTTCTTCAGACATGAAAAAGGATTCCTCCAGGAGGGGTATCCCGTGTTGGGATATAGATCCACCGATCCGGGCATCTATCATGCATGCTCATCGCTAACCAGCATGACCGGTTTTCCCTCAATGCGGGAGATCCCCTGCTCTATCGCGGCCAATAGTGCAGGTATCTCCCTGGAAAGAGATTGTTCACGCTCTCCTATTGCAGCCATCTTATCACGGAGATCTGCAAGTCGGGCTTCCCTCGTCTCTCTTTCATGCTGTACCCACCGGATTTTTTCAACTATCGGGTGAGCTTCATGATCTCGCTCAGCAGCACTTAGCCGTGATTCGGCACCCCGGTACTGATCATACAGCGACTTTATCCGTGCTGTTATGTCGACTTCTTCGGAAAAAAGCTCCCGCTCTTCCTTGTTCTTCAGTACTATCTCCCCGCTCGCAATCATGCTCCGGATAATCGGCAGGACCTTGTTGAGACCTGACAGGAGCTGATCCTCGTCAGGTAAATTGGATCCGTCAAGCGCATCGACCACCGCTTCAATTTCGCGGGACGCCGATGCCCCCTCTCCCCGCTGCAGAATCCTTTCTCCTTTTCTCAGGACGTGGGCAATCACAGAAATATCTGCCCGCAGCGAGCGATCGGCCGAAGAAAGCTCGCCCTGGAGGTCTGAAACCGCGGATCTCAGATCGTCAACTTCCGCGGATACGGCCGGGCCTTCAGATATTGCAAGGGTCTTTTTGAGATCTTCGATTGCCTGCTCTTCTTCATCGATTTTATCGCGGATATTAATGAGGTCACGTTCCGTTGCGTTGTGGTTTGCGATTGTGGCTGACAGTGATGCAGCTGTTCTGTGCAGGTCCGCGATCTCGTCTCGTTTCCTCCGTGCATCGGCAATTTGCGGTGTCATGGCATTCACTTCCCGTCCTATCCGATCTACGTTCAGCCGGATCTCTTTCATCTCTTCGGGAAAGACCCCCCGCAGGTATCTCCCGGGCCCGGCAAGCCCTTTGACGCAGCCTTTGAGGCATTCGCTTGCCGCCACGTAGAACTCTTCGGGGTTAGAGGGGAGGGCTTTTGCAAGTGAGGAGAGCATGGATTTCTCGAAGAGCGGTAGCGTGTTTTTGGCAATCTTTTCGAGTTTGGGATGATATGCCTCTTCGCGCTCCTTCGAGCGGAGATCCCGTATCAGATCCACCAGGTCTTCCCTGGCAGCTAATACCCCATCACGGTGGCGTTCTATCCCTGCGGAGAGATCAGCGGTGATCTCCGCGTCACGCGCCTCAAGCAGAACCGGGACATCGGAAATCGACACGGTGCGCGGTTTTTCTTCCCTCTCTTTCGAAAACCGGTCTTTGATGAACTTGAACATGGAACGCCCTTACAATCGCCGATCGTCCTGGCCGGATTCATCTGCGCAGTCGTTGCCTGAGATCCTCCGGAGTCGTGCCACCCCGTCAATTTCGCGGATGACACTGACCACCGACGGAGGAACCAGCTGCTCCCATTCCTCTCCTTTCAGCATTCTCCTTCTGATCTCGGTGCCGGAGTGAAGCTTCCTGGCATACATCGCCGGCGATTCCACCCTCACCCCTGCCTCTGAGAAGAGTTGCATTACCAGCGGGTTGCCGGAATATACCAGGTCAAAAGGCGGAGCCATCGACCGGACATGCGAGACCCAGAGGGCATTCCTCCGGATGTCCTCGATGGGAATTACATAGAGAGGAATCCCGATCTCCCCAAGCGAACCGGTTATCATCAGGATTCGTTCCCCTGCCGTAAACGGGTTCCCCGGTTCGTGGGAGAGCTGGGCGCTCCCTACCCCGATGATGATCTCCCGCGCCTTCTCTGCAATGCGTTCCAGCACGTACTGGTGCCCGTTGTGGTAAGGCTGAAACCTCCCGATATAAAATACCCGTGTCATCTTGACGCCGCCATATTTGCAATCCGGGCTGCAAACGCCCCTGCCGTAAACCCTGCATCGATGTTGACCACCGCGAGGACCGAGCACGACTGAAGCATGCTTGCCAGCGCCGCCTGCCCCTGACCCATATATCCATATCCGGTGCTCACAGGGACGCCGATAACCGGACGGTCTATGAGCCCGGCGACAACCGCCGGAAGTGTTCCTTCCCTGCCTGCAGCGACAACGAATACATGGGCATCGAGACATTTCCTGATGGCCGGGAAAAGCCGGTGGATTCCGGCGGCCCCGACATCATATGCCGTGCAGACCCTGCATCCCATCTCTGCGGCAACGACCCGCGCCTCCTCGGCCACCCGTATGTCAGAAGTCCCGGCAGTGATGATCCCAACCACCCCCCCGGATAGCTCCACAGGGCTTCCCCGTGAGAGGACTGCCATCCGGGCCCGTTCATGGCAGGTAGCCTCCACTCCTGACAAAGCCGCCCGGTCTGCGAGAACTGCATACTGGGCGTGTGAGATGCGTGAAACGAGGCAGCGGCCCGAAGTGCCTACAAGGGCGAGCACTATATCTGAGAGCTGCCCGGCTTCCTTGCCCTCCGCGAGCACAACCTCGGGGATCCCACACCGCAGGCACCTTCCCACGTCGAGGTTTGCGATATCTCCGACCGCTTCGATACGGAGAAAATCGATTTCCCGCTCTGCATCTTCGATTGTAATAGTTCCCTTCTGGAGGCGTTCAAGGACGACCTGGAGTCTTTTATTGGCAGGCATGCCTTTCTCATAACGATATTGGCTTGCCTATATTAAGTTCCTTCAGGGAGGGGAATCCATGCATCGGGTTGAGTCCCGCGTTCCGGCAGGTTTGCTGGCGCTTTTGAAAAACTGTTAACCACTACCTGGAAAACCGTGATACGTAATTCCCGTTAAGTTATTGGCCGTAAAAGAAGACATGTTCATACCGATGAGCTATCTCCTCTATGTCGCCTTCTTTGGGGCAGCAGTGGTTTTTTTCCTCTGGTTGCGGGATGCCAGGATTTTTTACCGGACCGCACTCCAGGGTTACAGGAAAGCAGCCTACCGGGGCGTTCTCTACTGCGCGCTCGCCGTGCTTGGCGTCGCAGTGACAGGGTGGTCGGCCCTTGAATACTTCGGGGTTGGTCTGATCCTCGCTGCCCTTTACCTGCAGGGACGTGAACAGCGGGAAAGAGTCTGGGAATCCGAGAGGACATTAGACCGGCTCCTCGGTAAAGCTCCACGGAAAAAAGGTACCCAGAAGAGGGAGGCCTGATATCATGCTCCAGAAACCACGCGGAACCCGCGATTTTCTCCCAGATGAGATGGAGCAGCGGCGCGAGGTTGAGGGAACAATGCGCCAGATAGCCGGCACCTGGGGATACCGGGAGGTCTGCACCCCCGAATTCGAGGAACTGGAACTCTTTACCATCCGTTCAGGGGATGGCATCATTCAGGAAATGTATGCGTTCGAAGATAAGGGCGGGCGAAAGCTCGCACTGCGTCCGGAAATCACTGCCCCTGTGCTGCGATTGTATGTCAATGAGGGAAAGACCCTGCCAAAGCCGCTCCGCTGGTTCTACTTTGCCGACTGTTTCCGTTATGAACGACCGCAGAAGGGGCGTTACCGCCAGTTCTGGCAGTTCGGGATCGAGCTGATCGGTGTTGATTCCCCCATGGCGGAAGCCGAGGTCATCCTGCTTGCCCGCGACCTCCTTACAGCGTGCGACATCTCTTTCTCCATCCATATCGGCCACCTCTCGTTCATGCGAAGCCTTCTTTCCGGCCTTGATCCTGATGAACAGAAGAAGATCCGGATGTTCCTCGACAAGAAGGATACTGAAGGACTTGGCGCATACCTCTCGTCCATGGGCATGGAAGACCTTCTCGAACGCCTCACGGCCCTTGCCGAGAGCAGGAGACTGGATGATGTTTTTGCCATAACCGGGGATTTACAGGATCAGGACCGGATCGAAGAGCTTTTCTCAATCCTGGACGGGTCGGGACTGGAATATACCCTGGACCCCGGGATCGCCCGGGGTCTGGACTACTATACCGGGATGGTCTTTGAGATCTTTGCCGAAAACCTGGGTGCCGAAAACCAGGTTCTCGGAGGAGGGACGTACAGCCTGGCACACCTCTTTGGCGGCGAAGAGACCCCTTCCTGCGGATTTGCCATTGGATTCGACCGGGTGATGGTTGCCCGGGGCGAGAGGGGTCCTGTTTCTTCAACGGTAGCAGGGGTCGCGTTCACGCCGGAAGGACGTGATTGGGCAATTACCGTTGCGGGTGCATTCCGGGAGGCCGGTATCAGGACCGAACTTGTTCTGTCAGGGAAATCGCTGGGAAACCAGATCTCTCATATTGCCCGATCAGCAGATTATGCCCTGATCATCGGTGAACGCGAGTGCGAACTGCGGAAGGTCACCGTAAAAAACCTCCGTACCGGCACGCAGGACATGCTTCTGCTAACCGATGCGATCAGAGAGGTGAGCGGGAGTGAGTCTTGCTGAGGATCTGGCACGGCAGCAGCGAAGTATCAGTGTCGCGGAGTTCTTCGAGAGGAACAAACACCTGCTCGGGTTCGATTCCCCGACCCGTGGTGTCATCACCACCATCAAGGAAGCAGTTGATAATGCCCTTGATGCCTGCGAGGAGGCACGGATCCTCCCGGATATCTTTATCGCAATCCGGCGTCAATCCGGGGACATCTTCCGAATCATTGTCGAGGACAACGGCCCGGGAATCGTCGACAGGCAGATCCCGTTCGTGTTCGGAAAGCTGCTCTACGGCTCACGGTTCCATCAGATCAGGCAGAGCAGGGGACAGCAGGGGATCGGTATCTCAGCGGCGGTCCTGTATGCCCAGCTGACGACCGGGACTCCCACGATCATAATATCACGGACAGGACCGGATCTCCCTGCGGTCCGGATCGAGATCCAGATAGATGTCGGGACCAATGAGCCGGATATCGTCTCACAGCAGGAGATCGAATGGGACCGGCCCCATGGCACCCGCATCCAGATCGAATTTAAAAGCTCGCTTGCGGCCAGGAAACGATTGGTCGAGTATCTCAAGTATACCTCAGTGGTAAACCCCCATGCCCGGCTGCGGCTCGAACTTGATGACGAGACCATGCTCTACGACCGGGTGAGCGATGAGGTGATCGCCTGTCCACAGCCAATACAGCCTCACCCCCACGGGATCGAGATCGGACAGCTCCGGAGGATGCTTGCCTCCGGCAACGGGCACCTGGAACACTTTCTTTCAAACCATTTCTCCCGCGTGGGGGCCAGGAAGGCCTGCGAGATCTGCACCAGGGCCGGGATTGCCGGAAACCGAGATGTCGGATCCCTCTCTCATGAAGAGCAGAAACGGCTCGTCGAAGCCATTCAGGAGGTGAAAGTCCCTGCTCCCCCGGTAAACCAGTGTCTCTCGCCAATCGGAGAGGAGCTTATCACCCGGAGCCTCGAAAAGGAGTTCCAGATGGACTTTGTCAGGGCACGGACACGGCCTGGATCGGTATTTTCCGGCCACCCATTCATCATCGAAGCGGCTATCGGGTATGGCGGGAAACTACCCGCAGAGGGTAATGCCCAGATCCTTCGGTTCGCAAACCGTGTACCGCTCATGTACCAGCAGGGAGCCTGTGCCATCACCCAGGCCATTGCCGGGATGAACTGGAAAAACTATGCCATTCCGCAGGCAGGACTGCCTACCGGGCCTCTCATCATCCTGGTGCATGTTGCATCGACCAATGTACCGTTTACAAGCGAGAGCAAGGATGCCGTTGCCGGGATACCGGAAATCGAACGGGAGATTGTGCTTGCCCTCCAGGATCTCGGCCGGGACCTGAAAATCTTCCTTTCGCGACGGGATCGGAACCGGCTCCAGGAGGACCGGGCCCGGGCAGTCTGGGCAATCCTCCCCGATCTTGCTGCCAAGGTGGCCGAAATCGTTGAAGAGCCGATACCCGACATCTCGCCCATCGAAGGCCGGATCATGCGAAGACTGGTTGCCCGGAAGAGAACTGATGGGGGCACTGTGTTAATCGAGCTTATCAACTACACCGCACAGCCGGCTACCCTCTCCCTCTACAGCATATCACCCGATGCAGCCGATGATGCCCGACCACCTCCGGACCTTGTCACCCGGCTGGATGACGAGTACACGAAGGTATGGCAGATCTCGGTCGGAGTGGGAGAATTGTGGCAGACCAGGTTTACCGGAAGTGGTGGAGGTACTCTGGAGCTGCGGGATATCGATCCGCGGCAGATCGTGGTGGTTGATCAGGATGTCTAGATCACAACTCGATAATATGGCTACCGAGCGTCTGGTAGGGATCGCCAGGAAATGGTACAGCCAGATGACCGGGGGAGAGGTCCCCTCAATCTCCCTTCCGTCCCGCACCAAACAAAACATCGCATATGATGACGAGGCAGAGGTCTGGAAATATGGAGATCGCGAGAGCATCCGGTCGGCCGGGACAGCAAAGAGTGCTCTCCATCTCCTGAAGATGGCCTGGGTCATATGGTTTTTAAAAAAACAGATCGGTGAGGATAGATCCTCGACGTTAAGAGAGCTATATTATATATCCGAGGGATGGAAGAAAGCGAAATTCCAGGCTCAGGAAGAGAGTAACTTCCTGATTGAGGATCTCGAGATCCTGACCGATATGCAGCGCGAAGCGTTCCACCTCAGACCTGAAGAGGACGGAGCAACCATCTTCGGCCCCCTTAAGCTGAAAGAGCAGACCCGCAGAGGTGCCCGTGACATCCACTGCCAGGACGACGTGGGGGAAGCCGGTTACCAGATCCCGACGAATGTCGAGAACATCGAGTTACTTGACCATGATGCACAGTTCGTGATTGCGATTGAAACCGGCGGTATGTACGCACGTCTTATTGAAAACGGCTTTGACAGCGAGTACCGCGCGATTCTTATCCACCTCAAGGGGCAGCCTGCCCGGTCAACCCGCCGTGTCCTCAACCGCATCAATGACCAGTTCAACATCCCGGTCGTGGTCTTTACTGATGGCGACCCCTGGTCCTATCGCATATATGCCAGCGTTGCTTACGGTGCTATCAAAAGTGCTCATATTTCGGATCTCCTGGCCACTCCGAAAGCACAGTTTGTCGGTGTCCAGCCAAGCGATATTCGGGACTACAACCTTCCTTCAGACCGCCTCAATGAGAAAGATGTCGCCGCCCTGAAAAGCGAGCTGACTGATCCGCGGTTCTCCTCCGATTACTGGAAGGAACAGATCGAACTACAGCTCACGCTCGATCTCAAGTCAGAACAGCAGGCCTTCGCAGCGAGGGGGCTCGATTTCGTGACGAAGGAATATCTCCCCGGGCGGCTCTCTGACATGGGCGTGCTGTAGCTTTCCATGCCGTTGGTGTATACCGGTACTGATGGCGGTTTGCGAAAACGATGGGAGGAGGAAGGTTGATCCGCCAGTCAGATGAAGAACCGGAACATTATCCAGGCGATCAGAACCATGATGATGGAGTACTTCAGCCCGGCTATTGCTCTCCCTTCCCCCATCTGGCCGGCAACGAAGCCTGAGAAGAGCCCCTGCAGGATGGCTGCATGGGTGAATATCCGGGTGTAGAGGGGCAGGTCGACGTTTGCACCAAACGAGGATGCTGCAGCGGATGTTCCGGCCGCTGCCGATCCCGCGGTGGCCATGACCGAGAGGAACGTGGTCACCAGGATATAGATCACGAAGACGAACACCATGAATGCGATTAACACGATAACGATGTAAATCAGCATGTTGTTCCGCCGGTCGGTTCGGAGCGTTATGAATTCATAGCTGTCGTTTGCCGCCGCCCTCAGTACTTCACTCACGTCGCCCCCGGCCTTGCTTGCCTTGGCAATCAGGTCAATGCTCCTGTCGGTGAGAGGTGTGGCGAGACGGGCCCGGAACCGCTGGATAGCATCGATAAACGTAACATTCCAGGACATTTCGTTGTCCAGCCGTCTCACATAGGGAGTAAGGGTAGAGTAATCACTCTGAGCTACCAGGTGGACGGCGTTTGGCAGTGTCATTCCCGAATCGTTCATACCGGCAAGGTCGCGATAAAAGTTCGGGAGAGCTTCTTCGATATGCCGCCTCCTGGACATTTCGCGGAAATCGAGAACAGCAAGAGGAATGGCAGCGATGAAAAAGGTGAATATGAGAATATCGTCAACTGCTGTTGAGGTGTAGATACCCGATACCCCGTGTTCGCGGATAACGAACGCGGTTCCGATCAGGAAAAAGAGGATGGCAGCCGGTATTGTCACATATAGTGTGTTTATTGGTTGTTCGGTGAGAACTTTTATCGGGTGCTTCAGGAGTCGTCCGAAACCATGCTCAGATGCCCGGTACTTAACGATTTTTCTGACGATCACATCCTGCTCATGCTCGAATTCCGATTTATCCCGTTCCCCAAGCTCGATATCCGGCGGTTTTTCCCTCTTCAGTAGGCGGGATAGGGTTTCCATTCGTCCCGGCTTGTCTCCTGAGGAAGCAGCCTCATAGGGAGGGGTTTTGGGCTGCACCGCTTCTCCGGTTTTTCCTTTCTTTGCTTTGAAGAGATCTTTGAATGCCATGGTCAACTCTCCGGGGTCATCGAACTTATGAGGATTACGAAGCCGATGCTCCCGAACGGGATTATCAGGTAGATGATGATGTAGAGAAAGAATGGCTGGGACTGCCTCGAGAGGATGGACATGATCGATTGCAGGATTATGAGGAACAGGGGCCCGGCCACCATCGCTGTCACGTAGGACTCGGCAATGAGCCCGAGCGTCTCGAGGAACATTTTCTGGGTCTGCCGGTTTTCAAGGGCATACTGTTCGGCCTTGTTCCGGAAGTATTCGGTCAGGTTGCTCCCGCTCGAGATGCACCCCATAGCCCCCTGTAAAAATTCCTTCATCCGGAAACTTGGTGTGGTGGAAGATACCAGCCGCAGGGCTTCTATCAAATCCTTCCCGTACAAGTCGATTTCAAGGGCGACGAACCGTGCTTCGGTAGCACTCTCACCGTAAATTGTGCTGCTCGCCAGCTGGCGGAAGATCTCTGCAGGTGGAATTCCGGCTGTCGACATAGCCGTTACATAATTGATCGCATATGGAAGGGTGGCATCGATGTTTCTCTTCCGGTTCCCGGCAATATAGACAGGGTAGAGGAGAAAGACCAAAAACGTTATCCCGCCTATAACGGCAAACGACATCACGGCCGCAAGTATGGTGCCGAGGATCAGGGCATGCTGTGAGAGGGTAATGATGAAGTCCGGGGCTGCACCACGATACGTAATCATGCCAGGAATATTGAGGGCCCAGGTGACCAGACTGAGAAAGACGGCGGAGAGGATACCGGCGAGGATTGACCCGAGATACGCGGTGGAGAGATACACTTCAAACGGGACCTTCATCCTCGCCGTGAGCAGGGCGTTGCGGAGTTCTGCGTACTTGTTCCGCTTTTTTCCGGCATAGTGTCCAAACAGTTTGAAGGCGAATCGCTGGAGGCTGTTCATTCAGGTCATTCCATCGGGTAGAGTTCGGCTCGCACTGTTTCCATCACCTTTGAGGGGTCGCGGTAATACTGGATCAGGATGTTGCTCACATCGCGGTACTCGCGGATCTTCTTAACGCGCATCCATTCAAGTACCTCCTGCCGCATCTTGAGCTCCTCCCGCATTCTCGCTTCCGACCATCCACGGGCCTCCATGATCTCTTCGAGGACAAAGGATTTGCCGGAATACGTTATCTCATCGGTGACCGGATGCCACCGGAATACCTCGTTCGTGATAAGCTCGTTCGTTCGTGGATCGAGGTCGAGAATCTCGACAATCTGCTTGTTGCGCCGAATCCGCTGTCCCCCAATCCTTGCCTGCACCTGGACCGATACCAGGTTCAGGGCGGAGAGCATGTTTCTCGGAACATCAAGCGGCGGGTTTTCCAGGCGGTGGACGATACTTGCCACTGAATCGGCATGGATTGTCGAATAGGTGACATGCCCGGTGCTCATTGCCTGAAACAGGGTCAGGGCTTCCCTGCCCCTCACTTCGCCCACGATGAGATATTCGGGCCTCTGACGGAGGGCAGCACGGAGCAGCTCGTACATATCGATCTCGCCCTTGCCTGCAGTGTCAAACGAAGTCCTGGTGACGCTGGGGATCCAGTTCGGGTGCGGCAGTTTCAGCTCCCGCGTATCCTCAAGGGTGACTATCTTTGCCAGCGGAGGGATGAAGAGAGATATGGCGTTCAGCGAAGTAGTCTTACCCGATGCGGTTCCCCCTGCAAAAATACAGGACTTCCCGCTCTCCACCGCAAGCCAGAGAAATGCGATGGACAGTGGGGAGAACGTTGACCATTCGATCAAATCGGTGGGGGTGATCGGTTCGGACTTGAATTTCCGGATGGTGTAGGTAGATCCATGAGCTGTGACTTCCGTCCCGAGGGTCATCTGGATCCGGGACCCATCATGCATGGTCGAATCGAGCATCGGTTCGGCGATGGAGATATATTTTCCAGACCTCTGCGCGAGCTTGGTCACGTAAGAGTCGAGTTCTTCTGAACTCTTATAGCGAAGGCTGGTCCTCATGGATTCATAACGGGTATGATAGACGAAGAGGTTTACATTCACCCCATCACACGAAATATCTTCGATGTAGCGGTCGTGCATGATGGGATCGATCATCCCATTCCCCAGAAACTCCTTGTTCATATTATAGATGATCTTTTCCCGCTGGGAAGGTGTGAGTGAGAGGCCGAAATCGGCAATGACATCATCGGTGACTTCCTTAAGGGTGGTCCGCGCCTGTTCATCGGGCAGGTTCTGGGTGTTTACATCGAGGCGCTCAAAAATACGTTCTTTGATCTCTCCGAAGAGTTCATCCTCTGCCGCAGTGAGGACTGGCTCAAGGACCTCATATGTGTATTCGTGGGTAGCATGATCGTAGGTAACCCTGATGTAGGCATAGGGCTCGTTGACCGGATACGTCTCGATCTCTTCAGCGCCGGGTCGCGGCCGGAAGGTGAGATCCACGAGCGGGCCATGAATTCTCGGGTCATACTCCGCAACATGGTGGCGTATGATCGAGAGTGGACTCAACTTTTTGAGGAACCCGGCCTTGGGCGCATCTGTTTCGATTGCGGTTGCCGTCTCGGTGACGGCCCTGAATCCTTCCCCTGTGAGCGCGCTCTCTTTTTGGGAAGGGATCCCACCCTTGCTCTTGAGGTCAAAGACCTGAGTTCTGGCTTTAATTTTTAGTTCGTCCACTTCAAATGTGGCGCTCCGGGGCAGGATCAGCCCGTGGAGATCGCCGATTTCGTCAATCGAAACGACTGCTTCATTATGGGGTGGTTTCTCATCAGACCAGACACTCTTTTTTACCGGGACAAACCGGGGTGCCGCCCGGGTCTGGCTCATCACATCCCCTTCCTCGGTCTCGTAAGATTCCTGGGCTGCAAACGCCAATTTAGCCTCTTTTGTATCCATTTCAACCGGTTCCGTAACTCTTTCGGACGTTACCTCCACGGTTTTAGAGGGCGGGGCAACCGCGCGCTTGATCTCTTCAGAAAATTCAAATTCGAATTCCATGTTTTCTGACTCAACGGCTGCGTCAGGGTCCTTTTCCTTCTCTTTTTTGCCGCGTGAGAACATTTTTTTCAGTGATGATTCCTTCTTTCCCGCCAATCATATCACCTTCCCAGATTGTCTTTATCGTGCGAGTGCTCCATTTCCTTGAGTTGCCGTATGGCGAGCCGGACCAGACCAAGATTCGCGTCCGCAAGGGTGATTATACAGAGTGCGAGATCACCATACGGGAAAACAATGCATTTTTTCTTCCCGGCCTCCAGGACGATCTGGTCGAGTACTCCCATTCGCATATCGCTCGCGATACGCTCCCCTGCCCGGATAAAATCTTCGGCGATGGCAGCCACCTGCTCAAAATCGTCCTTCCCCACCGATCTTACCGGAAAACCTTCATAAAATGCGATAACTGCGAGAACACCCGGCTGACGCTTGATGACCTGGAGCCTGTTGTCATCGAGAATGTTTGACACCTCAAAAGCGCGCAACCCTCGTGCTTTTACCTGTATCCGCTCTTCCATCCGGTATCTTCCGGATTCTGTCATTTATCTGTCGTTTCAATTCTGATAAACGGCGTTCAGAGTGCCGCTACCAGGCGTTCCTTGTTCTTCTTGAGCTCGTACCGGATTCGTCCTAAATTCGAGGAATTTTCCGCAACGATTGCGATCAGTTCTTCTTTCGAGAGGGGCGACACGATGATCGGGCCACGGTCAAGCTCGACCAGCATCTGGGTAAGCTCACCTTTTCCAAGCTCTTTTCCCATGGCCTCTGATGTCCCGATGCCCGTTGATGCCATTGCCCCCAGAGCATCGATGTCCATCTTGCCGGACATCGCACTCTCGATAACGAAACCGTCGCGGCCCACCACCACTGCAGCGGAAACCCCTTCGAGGTTCAGAAACTCATCTAAAATTTTTTTCAACATTGCACGCCACCTGTTGTATAAAAACATCCTCTTGATATCTTGAAATAAAAATGTTTGCCTGATATGCCGTCTGGCCTCTGCCAACACGGAGATGCCCGGCATCAGTAGTATTATGAACGAATGCGAAAGTATTGTCTATTGATGCAGCTTCCCAGGGGGACATTTCGGGAATTGAAGAGAGGTTCGGTCCTCCATTCCCTCATCGGCGAGATGGAAAGGGCCCGCTTCACGGGATACTGCAAAATTGTGTCGGAAAAAGCCCCTGTCCTGCTGGTGTTTTCTGATGGGAAGATTGTCCTAGCCGAATGCGGAACACTTATCGCTCATGCCGCTATGGAGGAGATCTCCCACTCCGGAGACACCCCGGTTGACAGCTCGCTTCATGAGCTATCTTCCGCGCAAATCCAGCTTGCCCTTGAGTTCAACCATGAGGCTCGTGTTGATGCGGGGGTGAAACCTGGCAGGATCTATATTGCACGGTCGCAACCCCGGCGTGATGATACCACTCCTCACCCGAAATCACCTACCGTTGGGCCCAGTACCGGCTCACATCGCGTAACGGTGCCGGAACGTTCCTCTGATCACCGGACTTTCGTTCCGGCTGATGAGGAGACGGCCCTCCTGATACGGGACCTCGATGCACTCGATTCGCTGGATATCCAGGCCATGACCGAGAATTTCCGGGCAAGCTGCCGCCAGATGATCAAGAAACTCGAACTCGAACATCTCCTTGAAAAAGACGCAAGGGATGAAGGATCATGACTGCCAGCGAGACCTTCTTTTTGCTTGTTCTGATGATCATCACTGCTGTCTGCCTCTTTCTCTGTATCTTCAACGCTTTGTTTCTCTTTGAGCTTCGTGAACGTCTGCGGGAGGCCCGGAAAAGAATTCCGGGAACGATGACCGTGGGAAAGGTACAGGCGAATGGAGAGCAATCAGAACACCCCGGGGATTTGGAATCCGCAATAAGGCTCGCCGCCGGAAGGTACCATCTCGATTCGCTGGTTATTGGGACGGCAGACGGCCTGGTCGTTTCTTCTTATGGAAGCCGTAACCCTGAATACGAGGCCGCATATTACAGCAATATCCTGCAGGATGGAACCCGTGCCCCTGAACGCGGTGTGACGCCTTTTATATTCCGGTTCAGGGAAACACCCCTGATTGCGATCGCCCGCGCAAGGGACACTCCTTCGGAAGAGGTGGTGGAGAGACTGGAGACCGATATCAAAACCATATTCGAAACCCAATTATGAACCGAAAGAGACCACGGGCCATTAGGATTTATATAAACACGCAGTAACCACTACACTAAGGAGGGTTGAATTGGTCAGGGTATTCACGTTCGCTTCTGGGAAGGGGGGGACCGGAAAGACCACGATGACGATCAACATAGGGACAAGTCTTGCAAAATTCGGGAAGCGGACTTGTATCATGGATGCAGATATCGGAATGGCCAACCTCGGGCTTTCCCTTGGGCTCGAGGGGGTTCCGGTCACCCTCCATGAAGTCCTCGCAGGAAAGGCCTCAATTCACGATGCGGTCTATGAAGGGCCGGGAGGAGTCCAGGTCGTTCCGAGTGGGATTTCGCTCCAGGGGTTCCAGCAGTCTGACCCTGAACTACTCGGCGATGTCCTGAAAGATCTCACCGATCGACTCGATTTCCTCCTTATAGATGCCCCCGCCGGCATCAGCAGGGATGGAGTCGTCCCGCTTGCAATTGCAGACGATGTCATCCTAGTTGTCAATCCCGAGCTCTCCTCCATCGTCGATGCCATGAAAACCAAAATCCTTGCCGAGGTGGTAGGTGGACACGTCCGGGGAGTGATTGTCAACCGGGCTACGTCCGAGAGTGCTGCAACGGTAAGCCAGAAAATGGAGAAGGTGCTCGGGGCCCGGGTTATAGGTCTTGTTCCCGAAGATCAGAATGTCAGGAGAGCTGCTTCTGCCAAGGTACCGGTGGTCATCAAGTATCCGACTTCGGGTTCATCGGTTGCAGTCAGAAGAATCGCTGCCGGACTGGCTGGGATCACCATCGATAGAGAGCTCATGGAGCCTAAGAGCACCTTCATCGAACGGTTCACCAAGGTCTTCAGGGGAAAACGGTGACTCCCGATACAGTCACCATCGCAATACTGGGCTGTATTGATGGAGCACTTCTGGTGATCTCGTATCTGACCTATCGCCACATCAGGGCGGTGTCCAAACGGGTCGACCACGCGGCCGGCAGACCTGAAAAAGAATGATCGGCACGGGAGCAGAGCCTCTCCCGTTTATTTTCTGGTATTTTTTATCCCGAAGCTTTTTTGCTTTCTCAACCCTGCCGGATCAGGATCCGTTGCCGTCATTCCTGTTTTTTATCTCAAAGACGCAGTTCGGATCACCCTTCGACCTGCACGATATCTCTTTTCCCCTCACTTTGATCCCGAATGCACCTTCAACGATTCCTGCGAGAAGTCCTGCCGTGCCGTAACAGACTTTTTTCCCTGCATTGCCGAACGACTCAGATTCCACAGTGTGCTCGAGTGTGATCGTCTTGGTCTTTTCTGCCTCGTTCCAGGTCATGGCAACGATTCTGAACCAGCCCATCTGTGAGAAGAATGTGAACGCCATATCAGCAAGGGTATTCGGATCGGTAATCCCCATCTTCTTGTAGTATTCAACGTTCTCCCGGCCCATGTCCATATATGCCCGGTAGTTGACACCCCCGGCAGACATCTCCCCCATGGTCTTGATGAGAGAGTTGGTCATGGAGGTGAAGATAAACCGGGGCATGATGACGACCGGTTCATCGATCAGCCTGACCTTTCCCTCAATAGGTTTATGCTCGATATATTCGGTGATAGCAGAATCACCCCTTACGATAGCCTGGGCCTTCCATTTCCAACTGGCCTCGGTCTGATCGGCAACAAACTCGCAGTAATCATCACCGTTCGCCCGGCATTTCGTCTCTAAACAGAACCAGTTCTTTCCAGTGATGGCGGCGAGGATTCCCTCAATCCATCCGCGGTGAATCCCGCAGACTGGCATCTTCCAATCCTTCATCACCTGAGACTCGAAGGTCTGGCGGGTCCGCAGGACTATCTTCTTCTCATCGTGGGAAACGAGCTCGAACGGTGCTCCCCATCCCTGCTGATGCTGAAGCTGGAATACCAGTAGTAAAAACTCGGAGGGGGAAAGGTTCATTCCAAGCTTTTTAAGAAAATTGTTCAGCCCTACCGAACCCAGTCCAACTGCCCTGAAGAGCTGTTCGGTTGCCTTCACGGCAAGTTTCCGGTTGAGGTTGACCTCGTACATCTCGTAGATTGACCGAACAAGATAATCGGGGTTGCTTGCCGTACGAACCCCCAGAAACGATACTGTGCCCTGCAGTGGATCGATCTCCATATAATCCCTGATATCCTTGGACCCGGAGATGATCGCTTCAAAATCGCTTTTCTCGATCTTCTTACGCTCCATACCTGTACTCTCATGATTGAACGTATTTAAACCCTCTCGGCCCGGGGGGAGTTCAGAGACGGGAAATGTATTGTATGATGAAAATGAGGCTTTTAATTGAAATATATTCTGACTTGCTAAGATTAACCGATCTCGAGATCAAGAGGTTTGTCCTGGAGTTCCTGAGAGAAGGAAAATTCGTAAACATCGATATTGTTCTCGTCCCGCACGATCAGGACTTCGTAAGGGCCATGGAGGAGACGGAACGATACTTCACCTCCATGTCCGGTTCTGTCATTTCCCACGATCTGCCCATTGCGGCGGATCTTCACTGCAACGTCCGGAATCGGAATGCCACCGTGTTTGACCACGATTATCAATCGACCGATCCCCTCCGTTTTCTTCCCGATCTCAGGAAGACTGAGTTTATAGGATGATGTGAAATGGCTCTTGTCGTAGATCCTGCAGCTGAAAACGATCCGTTCCACAACAGCCGGATCCATGGCATAGAAGGTGAACTGATCCTCCCTGTTGATAAGATAGACGGCCTTGTTCCCATAGATTTCTCCCTTGTGATCGGAGAACAACGCCCCCTCCGGTTCGCCTTCGAGGAAGAGGAGGTAGGTCTTCCTTCCCCGGCCGGACGACACCCCCGCTCCGTGTAACTTCTCCTCCCTCGCCGTTTGTAAAAGGCCGGAATATGAATAGGTACCTTGTGGCGGTATATCCCTGATAAGATCATCGACAATGCCAGCGCTGTCCACGAATTATCCCTCCAGCAGGATGGAGATTCCATCCGGTCTTTCAATATGGAAATAGTAGTAGGGACCTGATATTTTTTATCCTTCTCCTGGTTCAGGAAAAGCGAGACATAATAGCGGGGAACAGTTATACTATGAGAGAGTTACCGTGATTTCCCTGCTGATCATCCCCGTTGTAGCAGTCGGGTTTACACTACTTTATGCTTCGGTGCTTGATATCAGGGATCGGCGGGTACCGTTTCGGACCTGGTATCCCATGATCATCACAGGGCTGCCTTTCACCGTTCTTTTTTATATCCTCCTCATCGCAGAGGAGGGTCTTTGGGCAGCACTCCCGTTTCTCATTCTCATCATCCTGTTCTCATTGGTGTTTTACCTGTTCGCAAGGTTTCATCTCTATGGTGGAGCCGATGCCTGGGCTCTGATCTTTATCACTGTGCTCGTTCCCACATTTCCGGTTATCCCCATACTCGGGGTTCCTCCATTTCCCTTCCTTCCCTTCACCACTCTGGTCAATGCAGTCATAATTAACCTCTTTACCCCGATTGGAATCCTCATCTATAACCTGCGGAACGGCAACCGGGCTCCATTTCCTTACCTGCTGCTCGGATTTCCTGTTGAAGGGGGCCGTATAATCGAGAGCCATGGGTTCGTGATGGAGGAGATCACGGAAGAAGAGGGGGCTTTGAATCGCAGGTTCGTGGGGATTGGGGAATCGCTCGCGGACATGGTTCGCGGGGAGGGGAGGGTATCTACCCTCGACATGCGACGGAGACCTGATGAGTATTCCCGGGAACGTGAACTCTACGAAAAAGCAGGCAGAGTCTGGATCTCCTATGGAGTGCCGTTCATCGTTCCAATTACCTTTGGGTTCGTATCCGCGTTCGTGGCTGGGGATTTAGTCTTTGCCCTGTTGCAGATCGTTATGGGAGGATAAAATGATAGCGTTACATTACATAGACGGCCTGATCCCGGTTGTGGTGCAGGATGCCGTAACGCGGGAAGTCCTGATGGTTGCTTATGCCAATGCAGAAGCTGTTGAAAAAACACGGGAGACGGGCTTTGCCCACTATTTCAGCCGGAGCAGAAAGCAACTCTGGAAGAAGGGAGAAGAGAGCGGGCATATCCAGAGAATCCGGGAGATCCGGGTTGATTGTGACGAGGATTGCATTCTGTACCTTGTCGAACAGGAAGGTGCAGCCTGCCATACAGGTTACCGGAGCTGCTTTTTCCGGACAATCGAGGGGAAGACAATTTCTGAAAAAGTATTCGATCCCTCGAAGGTATATGCTAATAAAGGTCAATGATCATATACCATAGCGGTGATATTTTTTGAAACTAGTACCTGATACCAGCGTCGTCATCGACGGACGTATCACTTCACTGATAAAATCCGGTGAATATAAGGGTGCAACAATAATCATCCCCGAGGCAGTAATTGCAGAACTCGAAGCACAGGCAAATCAGGGGCGCGAGATCGGGTTTTCAGGTCTCACCGAGCTCCAGGCCCTCTGCAAGCTTGCAGAAGAAGGAGTGATATCGCTCACCTTCACGGGGGTCCGGCCGAGCCTTGACCAGGTGAAACTGGCAAGCGGGGGAGAGATTGACGCCTTGATACGCAATGCCGCAATAGAGCATGATGCACAGTTCATCACGAGCGATGTGGTCCAGGCAGAAGTGGCCCGGGCCAAGGGGCTCGACGTTATCTACCTCAGGCCCCAGCTCGGGGGATTCGCTCCTCTCGGCATAGACCAGTTCTTCGACGAGCACACCATAGCCGTATACCTGAAGGAGCGGGTACCTCCCATGGCCCGGAAGGGGACGGTAAAGGAGATGCATCTCTCACGGCTGCGAGAGCATCCGATGTCTGATTACGAACTCCGCAACCTGTCCCAGGAGATTCTCGAACGTGCCAAACGTGACCCTGACGGGTTCATCGAGATTGAGCGTCGTGGGATAACCGTTGTCCAGATCGGATCCATGCGGATTGCAATTGCCCGGCGACCGTTCTCTGATGGCATGGAAATCACCGCAGTACGACCGATTGCGGATGTCACGCTCGAGAGCTTTGCCAAGGCCCCGGTCATCAAGAACCGGATCATGGGCGAAAAACGAGGGTTACTCGTGGCAGGGCCGCCGGGTGCAGGAAAGACCACGCTTGCCCAGAGCATCGCCACTTACCTTGCAGACAATGGGTTCATTGTAAAGACCATGGAGGCTCCCAGGGAACTCCAGGTGCCAGACCACATCACCCAGTATTCCGGACTGGAAGGGAGCATGCAGAATACCGCTGATGTGCTGATGCTGGTGCGGCCGGATTTTGTTGTCTTTGATGAACTCAGGAAGAACGAAGACTTCACGGTATTTGCCGACATGCGCCTGGCGGGGATTGGCATGGTGGGCGTGGTTCATGCGATCGGCATTCAGGATGCGCTCCAGCGACTTTCCGATCGGGTCGATTTCGGCGTGCTCCCCCAGGTGATCAACACCATCATCTTCGTTGATAAAGGCGAGATCACCAGCGTGTACGACCTCGGGTTCACCATCAAGGTGCCGGAGGGGATGTCAAGCGAGATCAATCTCCGCCCGGTTACAACCCTCTCCGATTACGAGACAGGGGAGTTACTGTTCGAGATCTTCAAATACGACTCGGAGACAATCGTCATGCCGGTGATGCGGCCGATTCCGGCTTCAGTACCGCTGAAACCCCCTGCCATCCAGAAGGAACCGGTCGAAAGCTCGGCCTGGAAGATCGTCGAGCGGGACATTCAGCGCGAACTCGGGAGGTTTACCGAGAACTATGTTGATGTCCATATGCTCTCCGATACCAAGGCCGTGGTGTACATCGAGGACAAGGATGTCCCTGCGGCCATCGGCAAAGGTGGAAAGAACATCGCCGGAATTGTGAACAAGGTCGGAATCGGGATCGATATTCGTCCCCGAAGCGAGCTTGAGAAGCAGCCACCGGTACAGACTGTAGCCGAAGAGGAGCTCCAGCTGGGGGGCGGGGTGAAGATCAGGATGGAAAAGAAGCAGCTGACAATCATCTGCCCGGAACAGGCAGGGAAGATTGTTGATGTTTTTGCCGGCAAAGAATACCTCTTCACCGCCACCGTGAACGATTCCGGTGAGATCCACCTGGCAAAGAACAGCAGCATCGCGCAGGAAATGATCAGGCGCTACAATGACGGGGATGCCATCAGGCTCAGGCCGGTATAACAGGATATCAATTGTTTTCACTGGAGAACGGTTCTCTATAGTGTATTTGTGGAGAGAGGTGACTATGTATTAGCATCCCCGATTTACACCGGATCGAACGCGAGATTCTCCCCCTATGGGAACATGCGTTTGAGCCTGATCCAACCGATGGTGAAAAATTTTACCTGACTGTTGCATACCCTTACCCAAGTGGAGCGATGCATGTCGGACATGGAAGGACCTACATCGCGCCCGATGTCATCGCCCGTTTCTGGAGGATGAGGGGGAGGACGGTTCTCTATCCCATGGCATTCCATGTCACCGGAGCACCGGTGATTGGTATTTCAAAGAGAATTGCTCACGGTGATCAGAAGGCCATATCCCTCTATCGCGATCTCTACAGGGTCCCGGATGATGTTCTTGCCCGGTTCATCGATCCTCTCGCCATCGTACGGCATTTCTCGGACGAGTACCAGCGGGTTATGCGCTCATGTGGGATTTCCATCGATTGGCGGCGGCGATTCACCACCGTAGATCCGCAGTACAGCAGGTTCATCGAGTGGCAATGGAAGCACCTGCGGGAGGGCAACCATGTGCTCAAGGGAGCCCATCCCGTGCGATATTGCCCGCAGTGTGATAATCCGGTCGGAGACCACGACCTGCTCGAAGGTGACAAGGCCGAGATTCTCCGGTTCACCCTGGTGATGTTCAGATGGAACGATGCGATCATCCCCACGGCAACGCTGCGGCCGGAGACCATATACGGTGTCACCAACCTCTGGGTCAATCCTGACGTGACCTATGTCCGGATTCTCATGGATGGAGCAGAATGGATCGTGAGCCGGGAGGCCGCCGGGAAACTCTCGTTCCAGGACCACACAGTTGAGATTACCGGTGAGATCCCGGGAAAAGAGCTGATCGATCAGGCCGTCTCCCACCCGCTCTGCGGAACCGTGCCGATCCTCCCGGCACGGTTCGTCGATCCGGACATGGCAAGCGGGATTGTCATGAGCGTTCCTGCCCATGCACCGTTCGATTACATCGCACTCCGCGATCTCCAGACAGAGGGAAAGTATACCGGGATCGAGCCTGTTCCCCTTATCTCCGTGCCCGGCTATGGCAGGCTGCCCGCATGCGATGCTGTCGAGCGGGCCGGAATCGTTAGCCAGGACGACCCGCGGATGGAGAACCTTACCCAGGAAGTGTACGGTGCAGAGTTCGCTCATGGACGGTTGTTTGACCGGTACGGTGGGAGTTCAGTCCGGGAAGCGCGGGACTCGGTCGCCTCCCTTATGGTGGATCGCTATGGTTCCCTGCCGATGTATGAGTTCGATACCCGGTCTGTGGTCTGCCGGTGCGGGTCAAGGGCCGTGGTCAAGATCCTGCATGACCAATGGTTCCTCCAGTATAGTGACCCCGCCTGGAAAGAGCAGGTGGTCGCTCTCCTCGAACGGATGGATCTCGTTCCCCCGGAAGTCCGGGCAGAATTCGAGCGGACCGTGGACTGGCTCAAGGACTGGGCCTGTACCAGGCGCGTAGGTCTTGGCACCCGGTTGCCGTGGGACACTGACTGGCTGATCGAGCCCCTCTCTGATTCAACGGTATACATGGCGTACTACACCATCGCCCACCACTTGAAGACCATGCCAACCGGCATGCTCACTCCCGAGGTCTTTGACTTCATCTTCCTTGGACGGGAGACTCCGGGACTCCCGGAGCGGGAGAGGCTCGATCTCATGCGCCGGGAGTTCCTTTTCTGGTATCCTTACAACTTCCGGTTTTCAGCAAAGGATCTCATCTCGAACCACCTGACTTTCCAGCTCTTCCACCACGTGGCAATCTTTCCAGAACCGTGCCTGCCCCGGGGCATGGTGGTCTTTGGCATGGGGCTCCTCAATGGTGCGAAGATGTCTTCTTCCAAGGGTAACGTTTTCCTGCTCGAAGACGCTGTTGAAGAATTCGGCGCCGATTCGGTCCGGATGTTCCTGGTGGGAAGCGCCGAGCCCTGGCAGGATTTTGACTGGAGAAACGAACTGGTCACTTCAACGCGAAAGCAGATCGACCGGTTCATGGACACAGTCCTTGAGTATCAGCCTGGCCATGAGAGGCAGGAGGATCTAGACCGGTGGCTTGAGAGCAGGTTGCATGGTCGCATCGCGAGGACAACAGAAGCGCTCGAACGGTTCCAAACCCGCCAGGCTCTTCAGGAGGCATTCTTCGGAGTCGAGTCAGACCTCCGGTGGTACAGGAAGAGGTTGCCCCCTGGTTCTGCCGGAAGCCCGTTCCTGAAGGATCTCTTCTCGGCATGGGTGCGGCTGCTTGCTCCGTTTGTCCCCTTCACCTGCGAGTATCTCTGGAAAGAACTCGGCGGGGAGGGGCTCGTCTCCTATGCTCCGTGGCCTGTTGCCGATTCCGGGGCTGTCGACAGCCAGGTTGAGCTTTCTGAAGAGCTCCTGGTCCGGACGGTTGAGGATATCGAATCCATCGTGAAGATCATCCAGTTTTCACCATCAGCAATTACAATTTACACAGCGCCTTCCTGGAAGAAGAAGGTCTTTTCCATGGTGGCCGCAGCAGAAGACAAAACCACGGTCACCAGGGAGATCATGAAGGACGCTGAGATGAGGAAAAGAGGAAAAGAGGTGCCCGATGCTGTCCGGCAGTGCACAACACTCATCCACCGCCTGCCACCCCAGATCGTAGCCGGGCTTGCCAGGGAGATCCCCGATGAGCTGGCCATCTTTTCGGATGCCGCGGGTTTCCTCTCAAGGGAGTTCTCGGTGCCGGTCTCTGTCAGTGATGCCGGTGAAAGCACGCACGCCAAGGCCGCGTTCGCCCTTCCCTTCAAACCGGCGATCGTGATCGAATAGGGTCAGTCCCCCTCCCCGACCTTTTTTGCTTTTTTCAACCGTTCTTTGGTGGAGTAACCCGTAGTGATATCGAGATATCTCCGGAATCTCCGGTTTGTATCAAGTATTACCTCGTCACTGGAACCTGCGTCTGATTCCGTGTGCACGATAAGCGTTTTTCCGGTCTTTCCAACAGAGACATCAAGCAACTTGAGAGCGCCATAGCTGATCTGATGGTGGTCGCCTGTTGTGCGGATTTCTGCATCGAAGCACTCCCGCAGGGCATCGACCATCCGGGAACCGAGATCGCTGGTCATTCCCCGCTTTACCGGATATTCTTGCATAATACTTTTTTAGATAGAGGGGGTATGTTAAGATAATGTCACCGGATCCTAGTTCGGATATCAGGATCTTCTCCCGACCTTTGAGCTCCGAGGGCTCCTCTGTTCTCATGGGATTTCCCGGGAGCGGTCTCGTCGGGAGCATCGCGCTCCAGTACATGGTTGACCAGCTTGAATTCATGCAGATCGGAAGTATGAACAGCAAGTATTTCCCTCCATTGGCCATGATGACCCGGGGAGTCATCAACGTCCCGGTCCGCATCTACGAGAAAAAGAATATTGCAGCAGTTGTAGCCGATATTCCAATCCACCCAATGATCTGCTACGAAGTGGCAAATGGTATAATGGACTGGCTGATGCCTTACAAGGTTAAAGAAGTGGTCACCATTGCCGGCATCATCACTAATGAACCCGAAAAACGTGTTTTTGGTGTGGCAACATCAGACGAGGCCCTGCCAAGAATCCAGGAAAATACTATCATCCTTCCTGTCGGCAGCATATCGGGGATTGCCAGCAGTATCCTCACCGAGTGCAAGATCAGGAACATCCACGCTTACGGTCTCCTTGGTGAGACCATCAATGCACCCGATCCCCGTGCCTCAGCAGCCGCAATCGAGGTGCTGAACCGGATGTTTGACCTCGGGCTTGACATCCAACCGCTGCTCGAACAGGCAGAAGAGATCGAGTCGACAATGCAGAAACTTTCCGAACAGGTCCAGTCGGCGGAGACCATGCCGAAGAAAGAACAACTCCCGATGTACGGGTGAGAGCCATGAACTGCTTAGCACTGACCAGTATCGCCCCCGAAATCATCAGGGAGCTCCTGCGGGGGAAAGCACGAACCATTGAACTGCAAAGCACGCCCAATGTGATCACCCTGGCCGGGCTTGAGCCTGGTGCAGTGGTCTTCATGACATCGGAGAATCTTGAAGACCTCACACCAGGCGACACCGGCATCATTGTCGAGCTACTCTCGATCAGCGTCACTATGAAACGGATCATGGAGTTCACCCAGGGGCTCCACTACGAAGAGCGGGAGCGGATGTCTGCCCGGGTCAAGGTCCGGTGTATCGGCTCCTCAACGGTGAAGAATGTCTCCCAGGAGACCCTTATTCGGCCGATTTCAGTCGAAGTGGTCAAGTCTGCGTGCTACCACGCACTCTGACGAACCGAACCATTTTTTTTGGTTTTCTCGTGTCCACCTGTTCCGATACTTAATATTAGTGAACCCCCCATAGTATGGGGTGCGAGGGCCTGTGGCTTAGCCAGGATAGAGCGCCGGGCTTCTAACCCGGATGTCGGGGGTTCGAATCCCTCCAGGCCCGTACCTCCTGTCGCTGCGGAAGAAATTCAGACTCTAAGACCCCTCCTGGCATTCAGAAGGATCGTTTGGCCACTGTCCAGAGACAGGCTGGATGCAAGCAGGTTTCAGACACCCTTTCATGCCCGCCTGCCATCTTCAACAATACCTCGATGACCTCTTTTATTGCAGGTTCAAAACAACTGTCAGTACGTGGTACAGGACGGCCTTTCGTCCTGAATGCCATTACGGGATGCCCATCAGGGAACGGGACTGATGCCGTTGCGTGTTCCATGTTGAAAGAACAAAGGACATGTCATTGGACCAACGGAGAGACGTGTTTAATATAAATAGACGATGGATTTCAGATCTTTTTTAAAAAAAAAGGTTCAGGCCGCCTCGTTGTTGACCAGCATCACATCGGCGATGTTGTGCTGGCGGAGCGCCAGTTTCTTGGCTTTGAAGATATTCTTGCCTTCCTTTCCTATCGCGATTCCCCGGTCATCGGGTTTGACCTCGATATGAGCAACCTGACCGTCATCGCTCTCATCGAACTCGATGGCGATTACCTGGGCAGGAAGGAAACAGTTTTTCAGGAACTGTTCGGGACTGGGGGAGTACTCGACCACTTCTATCTTTTTACCCATGACTTCCATGGCCTTCTTGATCGAAGCTCCCTTCTTCCCGATGGCAAGACCCATCTCTCCGGGATTCACCACGAAGATGAGCCGATTGTTCCGGTCATCGATGACACAATCCCTGCTTCCAGCCCCGGTAAGCCGCTCGAACTGCGAGATGAGGTGTATGCAATCCTCGGTCAGAACGATCTCAGACATGGCAGTTACACCCTCTTTAGGGACAGGATGTCCGATTCGCCGGGGTTCACAACGGTTAGTGCACTCACCATGAACGGTTTGCCGCAGGCCTTCCCGAGCTGTACACCGGAGCCCTCAAAGGTATACACAAAGAGGTCGTTTTTTGCAAAGAGCGATTCCCTGAATTTTTCCGGGCAATTGCCGGCCACAACGACCATCTGCGCCTTGCCCTCGTTGATGCATTGTTCGGTTTGGTTCTGGCCAAGGATGACCTCACCGGTCTTGATGGCCCTTCTCAAAGATACATTAAAATCCATTACGATTCTCCTGATTTCAAAGGTTTCGCGATAAGTTTGACATCCCCGGTTCCCAGCTGGATGGGCTGACCCACGATGACGTTCTCAGTAACACCAGAGAGTTCGTCGACCTCGTTTGCAACGGCAGCATCGAGCAGGTGGTTCACGGTCACCTCGAAGGCGGCCCGTGAAAGGACACTCTCCTTCTCACCGGCAATCCCATGTCGCCCGATCTGCTTGACCTCCCCTTCCATGCACATCATGTCAGCAACCAGCATGATATGCCTCACATCGACGAGGATACCCTGTTCAGAGAGAGTGGAGAGTGCTTCGTTGATGATGGCATTGCGTGCTGCTTCGATCCCCAGGATCTGGGATATCTCGCTGATGTTGTTGGTGCGGGTTCGGGTCGTATCGACGCCCTCGACATCAAACACGTCTTTTAGGTTGGAGCCTTCAGTATAAAGGATATACTCTCCGCTTTCCTTCCTGACTACGACCCGTTCGATGTCGTCAATACCCTGGACGATAACGTTTTTTACGTGTTCTGCCAGCTGGAAGAGATTCTGGTAACTTTCCCGGTTCTTGGGCATGAAAATAATGGTGGGGGATTTTCCATCGGTCTCAAACTCAAAATCCCGGTAGTGCCGTCGCTCCCGTATCTTCCTTGGCGCAGCTTCGATGATAGCTGCCGGCAGGATCTTCCGCTTCTCGCACACCGCGGTGTTCAGGTGGACCACGATCTGCATGTTCTCCATATCGGTCGTGATATCCCCGAACTCGTGGAGGGGTGCTGCTTCGATCTGCCAGCTGACCTCCCGCGCCCTGTCCCGGTCACCCAGGTAATCGGGCTCAAGATATATGGTCATCGTTGGAGTGCTCGGCTCTTTCCTGGCATCCATGATCTCGATGAGACGCGGAAGACCAAGGGTTACGTTGATCTCCGCGACACCCGCATAGTGAAAAGTCCGCATGGTCATCTGGGTCCCGGGCTCCCCGATCGATTGCGCAGCAATAATCCCAACCGCTTCACATGCTTCGATCCGGGTTTTCTGGTACTCGTCAATGACCCGGTTCAGGATCTGGTCAAACTGCGAGGAGGTGATCTCTTTTCCTTCAAGATACGTTCTCAGCTGCTCCCTGGTCTTCACAGGGAGGGCCGACCCTTCAATTTTTGCTTCCTGATCGGGAAGCATCTTACACCTCCTCCTTGAGAATACTCTCGACTATCCCCTTCACATCAACAGGGTCACCAAAACTACTCTTCATAGGATCCGTCCCATCCTCGCCATATCTGAACTGGATTATCCTCCCACCGGTGGTCCTGACCGTTCCGTCATAAGCCACTTTGAGATCCTGGAGGGCGTTGATCATCCGCCGCTGCAGGTACCCGCTCTGGGAGGTCCTGACCGCCGTATCCACCAGTCCTTCACGGCCACCAATGGCATGGAAGAAAAACTCGGTGGGGTTGAGGCCCTCCTTGTAGCTGTGCTGGATGAACCCATGGGCATCCGATCCGCGATCCCCTTTCTGGAAGTGGGGGAGGGTCCGTTCATCATATCCACGTATGATCCGCTCCCCGCGGACCGATTGCTGGCCGACGCATCCGGCCATCTGCGTGAGGTTCAGCATCGATCCCCTGGCTCCCGAAACCGCCATCACCACGGCACTGTTGCCAAGCCCAAGGTGCCGGCCGGCAATCTCGCCGGTGCGGTCACGGGCTTTTCCAAGCACCTGCATGATCTGCATCTCGAGGGTCTCTTCCGGTGTGCGACCGGGCATGGGTTCAAGCTGCCCGTCCTCGTAGATCTTGATACGACGCTGAACGTCGAGGACCGCAGCATTCAATACTTCCTCGATCTGTCCATGCTCGGTGCGGGGCAGATCCTCGTCATCGATGCCAAACGAGAACCCGTCGAACATGATCGAACGGATGGCAAGGTGGGTGATATCGTCTATGAATTCAGCTGCACGCTTCATGCTGTACTGGCGGATGATGCGTTGCACGATCTGACCATCGAACGCCCCGATTGCCTTCTTGTCGATGGTCCCCGATTCCAGTTTTCCGTCAATGATCCGTACATAGGCGTCCCGCTCACAGAGTTCCCGTTTGCAGACCTCGCAGTTCTGGCAGGAACTGGCTTTGAAGACCATGTTAAGCTCTTTGGGGAGTGCCGTGGAGAAGACCTGCTTGTTGCTCCACATCGGTTCACCATCCCTGACCAGTCCTGGTTCAGGGAGCGAGATCAAATCGATATCTTTCAGGAGATACAGGGCCTCGCTCTTGGAGAACCAGCGGGTATGGTTGGTGAGCAGGAAAATTCCTGAGACGTGGTCATGGATGCCGCCGATGATCGGTCCACCGAACCGAGGGGAGCGGATGTTTTCTTCGACAGCAACCAGGATGGCCGCCTCGGCACGCGCTTCCTCGGTCTGGGGGATGTGCAGGTTCATCTCGTCTCCGTCGAAGTCCGCGTTGTATGGCGGGCAGACTGCAGGGTTCAGGCGGAACGTCCTGCCATCCATCACCCTGGCCCGGTGGGCCATGATACTCATCCGGTGCAGGGACGGCTGGCGGTTGAAGAGCACGATATCCCCATCCCTGATCTGCCGCTCGACCGTCCAGCCGGGTTCCAGCTGCTCGGCGACGGTCTCGAGGTTGCCCTCTGCAAGGCGCAGCCTCCGCTTATCCGGCCGGATAACGTAGTTTGCCCCGCAGGGCTGGTCAAGGGCTGCCCGTGACGGCCCGTTCAGGGCCATCTGGCGGAGTTCCTCGATGTTGTAGGAAGTGACCTGGACCGGGATGGACATCTCGTTTGCAACGGCCAGCGGGATTCCGACCTCCATCACGCTCAGGTTCGGATCAGGCGAAATCACCGTGCGGGCTGAGAAGTTAACACGCTTGCCCGAGAGCGAGCCCCGGAACCGTCCGTCCTTGCCTTTGAGTCTCTGGGAGAGTGTCTTGAGCGGTCTGCCGCTCCGGTGGCGGGCGGGGGGACACCCGGCAACTTCGTTGTCGAGGTAGGTGGTCACATGGTACTGGAGCAGTTCCCAGAGATCTTCGATGATGAGCTGGGGGGCTCCGGCATCCTGGTTCTCTTTGAAACGCTGGTTGATGCGGATGATATCCACCAGCTTGTGGGTGAGGTCGTCCTCGGACCGCTGCCCGTTCTCGAGAATGATCGACGGGCGCATGGTCACGGGGGGGACGGGCAGCACGGTCAGCACCGTCCATTCCGGGCGGGCGACTTCGGGGTTGATTCCCAGGTGCCGGAGGTCCGCGTCTGGTATCTTCTCGAGCCGGGCCCGGATGTCGGCGGGGGTGAGCTTGTGTTCAACTTTCCGGCCCTCCTCCATCATGATCTCGGAGAATGTGGTCGGTTTCTCGAAGTTGATCTTGAGCTGCTGCTCGCCACAGTGAGGGCAGAGCCGCTCTTTCTTGATATCCTTTTCCGAAAGGACATCTCCGGTCTGTTCATCTTCGGTCCCCACCACCTTCTCGATTTCTTCTGCCAGGAGAAGGAGCCTGCTGCAACTCCTGCAGGTGGCGCGGAGGAGTTTCCTGATCAGCCGGGTGTATCCCACGTGAATGACCGGTTTTGCAAGCTCGATATGGCCGAAGTGTCCCGGGCACTCGCTGGCCTTCTGGTCACAGGTCTTGCACCGCAACCCGGGGTCGATTACCCCGAGGTGGAGATCCATCAGGCCCTGGGGATAGGGAAACCCGTCATCATCGTAGGTGTCAGCCCAGATGATCTTTCTCACGCTCATGGTGCGGATTTCTTTTGGCGAAAGTAATCCGAACTCGATCCTTCCGATTCGTTTTGGGCTTGGCATAACGCTCGTTTCCCTCCTACACCACGTCCTCGAGTTTCATTCTTGGCGCTATACCCATGCTCTTCATCTCGTCAAGGAGGAGCTTGAAGGCATAAGACATCTCGACAGGGTAGATGTCGGTTTCGCTTCCGCAGGCAAGGCACCGGGTACTGTTTGCCTTCCGGTCAAGCATGGCAACCATACCGCACCGCGCGCAGACGTACTCCTGGACTTTATCCGATTCATCGAGGAGCCGTTCCTTGAGGGCCATGGCTGCACCATGACCGATCATCACGTCGCGTTCCATCTCGCCGAACCTGAGCCCTCCTTCCCGGGCCCTGCCCTCGGTCGGCTGGCGGGTCAGGACCTGCACCGGACCGCGGGAACGGGCATGCATCTTGCTCGAGACCATGTGGTAGAGCTTCTGGTAGTAGATGACTCCGATGTAGATATCGGCGGCGAACCGCTTTCCGGTGATTCCGTCATACATCACTTCGCGGCCCGTATGTGAGAATCCGAGCTCCTTGAGCGAGTTGCGGAGGATCGTTTCCTGGGTTTCCAGGAACGCGGTGGCATTGATCCGGTGGCCCTCCAGCGAACCGACCTTGCCGCCGATCATTTCGAGCATGTGCCCGATGGTCATCCGGCTCGGGATAGCATGGGGATTTATCACCAGGTCGGGTGTCACTCCCGATTCCGTGAACGGCATGTCTTCCTGGGATGCAATCAGGCCGATGACTCCCTTCTGCCCATGGCGGGACGCGAATTTATCTCCCACCTCTGGCACCCTGAGGTCGCGGGTCCGGACCTTGACCAGGCGCGAACTGTTCTCGCCTTCGGTGATGATAACCGTATCCACGATCCCTCGCTCATTGCTCCGCATGGTCACCGAAGTATCGCGCCGCTTCTCGACCGTGATGAGGTCGCTTGTTGGCTCTTCGAGAAACCGCGGAGGCGACGTCTTGCCGATCAGGACATCCTTTTCATTGACCACCGTTTCCGGGTTGATGATCCCGTCATCATCGAGGTTCTTGTAACTCTCGGCCCCATGGGCTCCGGTCACTTCCTCGTCCGGTATTTCGATTCGATCGACCTGGCCGCCTGGATACCGGCGCTCCTCCCCCTCATAGGTCCTGAAGAAGTGGGAACGGCCGAGACCGCGGTCGATCGATGCCCGGTTGAAGATCAGGGCGTCCTCGATATTGTAGCCTTCGAATGAGAGGATTGCCACTACGAAGTTTTGACCGGCGGGCCGGTCATCTGACCCTATGAGCTCTGAGGCCTGGGTGTGGACGATGGGGCGCTGGATGTAGTGGAGCAGGTGCCCGCGGGTATCGGGGCGAAGCTTCATGTTCGCAGTCCCGAACCCTAGTGCCTGTTTGACCATCCCGGCTCCCATGGTGACACGGGGACTTGCATTATGCTCGGGGAATGGCACATGGGCGGCACCGATTCCGAGGATAAGTGAGGAATCGATCTCCAGGTGGGTATGGTGAGGGGTGAGGTCTCCGGGGTCAATGGCGATGTAAAGATCCTCTTCCTCTTCGGCATCGATGAATTCGATCATGCCCTTGCGGACGAAATAGTCAAAATCGATCTCTTTTCTCGCAAGTTTTTCAATTTCCTCAGGAGTGATCAACGGTTTGCCATCCTGCAGGACGATGAGCGGCCGTCGGGCTCTGCCGCGATCGGTGTGGATGATCACATCGTTGTTGAACTCCTTGAACGAAGCGTTTACTTCATTGGAGAGCGCCCCCTGGCGGCGCATGTTACGGATCTGACCGACGAATTCCCTTGGGTTGTCAACGAGCCCGATCAGGGCCCCATCGACAAAGACCCGTGCCTTTTTCATCGGGCTTCACCCCTGATGTGTTCGACACCGAGGTTATAGAGCATTCGTACCACTTCTTCCTCGTCGGTGACACCCCTGCTGATTTCTACCATCTGGGCAAAATTCTTGACCAGTCCGCAGTTCGGCCCTTCCGGCGTCTCGCTCGGGCAGATGCGGCCCCACTGGGTGGGGTGCAGATCACGGGCTTCGAAGTGCGGCTGTGACCGGGAGAGCGGAGAGATAACTCTCCTGAGATGCGAGAGAACGCTCATGTGGTCGATGCGGTCGAGCAACTGGGAGACACCGGTTCTCCCCCCGACCCAGTTCCCGGTTGCCAGCGGGTGCAGGAGTCGTTCGGTCAGCACATCGGCGCGAACCGCGGTCCCGATGGAGAGGTCGCGGTGGCGCATGCTCGCCCGCTCCAGCTGGTACTTGATATCACGGGTTAACCGGTTCAGCGAGATCCGGAAAAGGTCTTCCATGAGATCTCCCGCAAGTTTCAACCGCTTGTTCGAGTAGTGATCCTTGTCATCGATCCGGCGCTTGTTCAGCACCAGGTCAAAACAGGCTTCAGCCATCCTGCCGAGGAAGTGGGCCTTGGCCAGGCGTACTTCGTCAATCGCTTCCCGATAGCCTTCGTCCCCTTCCTTGAGGGTGACCGGCATCAGGTGGTTGAGGTGCGGCAGCAGGTAGTTGTCAAGAACGAACTCCGCCCTCTTCCGCTGGTAGTCCCGGGTCTGGTTGGGGGCGAGTTTCTTGCCAACGTACATGATACCACCCTCGACGTCATCGCACTCGCTTTCCTCAAGGTTCTGCATCATGAAGGTGAGGATGTCCTCATCGGTGGAGACACCGTTGACGATCTCGTGGTCGCTCACCATCCCGAGTGCCCGCATCAGGTCGACGAAACGGAGGTGTCCGGCTACTGACGGAAATGATACCTCGAGCAGGTTCTTGCGGTTCCGCTCGACAACCACGAGTGCACGGTATCCACGGAACTGCGAGAAGACCTTGGCGACGTAGATACGCTCGTTGTAGCGTTCGGTGTACTCGGTCATGATCTTGTTCGAGGCGAGATCTTCGAGGGTCATCAGAACGCGCTCCGTGCCGTTCACGATAAAATAGCCACCGGGATCATACGGGTCTTCGCCATGGGCGATGCGTTCCTGATCGTTCATCCCCGAGAGGTTGCAGGATGCCGAGCCGACCATGATGGGAAGCTGCCCGATGGTGGTGACCACCGGTTCCTGCCGATCTTCACCCTGGGCGAGGGTCAGCTCGAGCATGATGGGCGCTGCGTAAGTCAGGTTGCGGAGGCGTGCCTCGCTTGGGAAAAGATCTCCCTGGGACCCGTCAGCCTCCCGGACCAGGGGTTTCTTGACCTCGATCTTCCCGAGCTCGACCCAGACCGGCTCGCTGCTCTTTCCCCGGCCCTCGATGTCGGTCTCGATGATCCGCTGCTCGTTGACCACTTTCTGGAGATTGGTTCTGAGAAAATTGTTGTATGAGTCAAGTTGGTGGCGCGCAACATGCTCACGTGAAAAATATGCCCTGGATAAAACGCTCCTGTCTATCAGAATTATCAGCCTCCGCCCTATTTTTTCGGACGCCTGACAACCAGCCGAAAGGATTCTGCTCTCCCGGCTGTATGGCTTTTCCGGATGATGCGCACGACATCTCCCGGTTTTGCTCCAATGGTCTTGACAACGGGATCATCATGATACATTTTTGGCAATTGCTCGTTGGTGATATTGTAGAGAGAGAGTAACCCGGATACCTCTTCCTCATTCATGATTTGGTGATCGGGCACCATGGTATGGGCCAGTACATTCAGTCTGGTGCTCACGCACATCCCCCCTTCACAAGAGAATTCATCCTTTTTTGATACCTCACCGTTTTCAGATTCCTCACCGCGAAAAATCACTGGCACCGCGGCAGCGGGCCTGGAGGGATTTGAACCCCCGGCCACCTGGTTAAAAGCCAGGCGCTCTACCTAACTGAGCTACAAGCCCACCCTCTAGCGTACCGTACAGCATTATTACAATGCGAGAAAACTATATAAATATATTTTTATAGGGTACTTCTTCATCTGCGGTGTGCACCGGGTGTACGTATCCCACCTCTCTTCATAAACTTCCCTGGAAAGGTACTTATTTAACCAAAAAGAATAAATAATTGTAAAGAATTTATGGCTGATATTACCTCGTGGCTGAAAAAGAATCTCTCCTCGTTCCATCCCGATGAGCGCATGGCGCTTTGTGCCACGAGGCATCTGTCCGGTCTCGAACGATCCCGGCTCTTCTCACCAGAGATCGAGAAGATGAGGACTGCGGAAGGACGCTGGTACGAGGCCATCATCTACGAGATGTTCCGCTCGATGGCAATAGATGCAGACGAGATCAGGCAGCTTGCGCTGAAGGGGAAAGATGTTCCCCGCCAGGCGCGCCAGAAAATCCGGCTTGGCCAAAACGGGCTCTTTTACTCCCGGTGCGGAGACATCACGGTCCGGGGAAATGGCCAGGATCTCGCTGAATTCGACCTCCTGTTCATCGATTGCCATGATCAGGTGACGTTTGCCGAAGTTGTAACATCGGCATCGGACATGAAGGAATTCGAGAAGGAGATCGCATATAAGCGTGCACTGCTTGGATACCTGTTCGATCAGAAGCAGGTCCCGTTCATTCTCGTCTCCTCATTTGATGTGACCAATTATGTTGTGGGTAGAAGGCTTCTCAAGACTCCGAAGACGGTCAATATACAGACCGCATCCTGCGAGGAACTCAAGTCATGCCTCCGTTGGGACCGGCAGAAAGAGCGGTTTCAGCGCCAGATACCCCATAAAAGTCTTGTGCTTGCCCCCGCGATCCCGCTCCGAAAGGAGTTCTGTTACGAGAACTACCACGAGGAAGAACGGGCACGGGTTTTTGACCGGGTCTCATCTCCCGACAGGGGCCTTCCGGAAATCACCAACGGGACCAGCCAGCTTGTCAAGAAGATCCTTTATGGCGGACTCTATCCTTCCGCAATCCGATCGATCTGCCGGGATCACCGGTTCCTGATCAGGGGCCGGGAGATATTGTACGGTGAGATCATGAGCCAGTATTCCAAAGCAATTCTTGCGACCGACCTTCCAGGATACGAAGCCATAGTGTACCTGCGCCCGAGGCGCAAGCAGGAATACCTCAAGATGGTCCAGAACGGTGACGGGAACTTCAAGTTTGAACGGTTCACACCGTCCAGGGTCGGGTTCTATCTCTGGCTCGAGTCCCTCTCTCCGTCACTCGGGGCGCGGATAACCCGGAATCTCGTTGAAGCGTTTTCCCCGGATGGTTCCAAAAAAGCGGAAGCAGGGTAACCCGTGCCGGATATCAGTCGGGCAGGACTGTTCACATATCATCGGTATATGCGTCCAAGACCAAGAGAATTCGCCAGGCTTTCGGTGATTCGTGGAAAGCGCATTTAATTCATCAGGACAAAAAATTTATTGGTCGTTTTATTACCGTGGGATACCCAGGGTGACAAAGATCAGTAAATACCCTGAGCCCTCATTGCGGATGCTACCTTGAGGAAGCCGGCAATGTTTGCCCCGGCAACGAGGTTGCCTTCCATGCCATATTCTTTTGATGCATTGTATGAGTTGTGGAAAATGTTGATCATGATCATCCTGAGCTTCTCGTCAACTTCCCTGGCAGTCCAACAGTACCGCCCTGAGTTCTGGCACATCTCAAGACCAGAGGTGGCAACACCGCCTGCGTTTGATGCTTTACCGGGTGAAAATATTATCCCGGCCGCGATGAACGCTTCCACAGCTTCGGGCGTGCAGGGCATGTTGGCGCCTTCGCAGACAGCAATAACGCCGTTGTTTAAGAGTGCCTTTGCAGCTTCAGCATCAATTTCATTCTGGGTTGCGCAGGGGAGAGCAATCTTGCATGGGGTCTGCCAGATCTTTTTACTGCCTTCATGATACTCACTGCCCGGCACTAAATTTACATACCTGCTGATCCGTGCCCGCTCCACTTCCTTGATTTGCTTGATGATATCGAGCTTGATCCCGTCGGGATCGTAGATGTAACCGGATGAGTCCGACATTGCGACGACTTTTGCACCCAGCTGCATGGCTTTCTCTGCGGCATATATTGCAACATTGCCGGCACCAGAGATGACGGTGATCTTTCCCTCAAAAGATTCGTTCTTCATCACGGCCAACGCTTCCTGGGTAAAGTAACACAGTCCGTAGCCGGTTGCCTGGGCCCTTACCAGCGACCCGCCAAAGGTAATACCCTTGCCGGTCAGGACACCGGTGAACTCGTTGCGGATCCGCTTGTACTGTCCGAACATGTAGCCGATTTCCCTGGCCCCAACACCAATATCCCCGGCAGGAACATCGAGGTCAGCCCCGATGTGGCGATAGAGCTCGGTCATGAATGCCTGGCAGAAACGCATTATCTCGCCATCGGATTTGCCTTTGGGATCGAAATCCGAGCCGCCCTTTCCTCCGCCCATGGGCAGTCCGGTCAGGCTGTTCTTGAAGATTTGTTCGAAACCAAGGAACTTGATGATTGACGCATTGACGGAAGGATGGAACCGGATGCCACCCTTATAGGGTCCGATTGCAGAATTGAACTGGAAACGGAATCCGCGGTTGACATGGGTGACGCCCTTGTCATCAACCCATGCAACGCGGAACTGGATACCCCGCTCGGGTTCAACAAGTCTCTCCAGAAGACCGTTCTCGAAAAGTTCGGGCGATTTCCTGATGATGGGTTCGAAAGACTGGAGCACTTCATAAACCGCCTGGTGGAATTCCTTCTGATCTGGATCTCTCCTGCAGACCTGATCATACACATGCTGTAAATACTGGTTTTTCAGCGACATTGGATTCACTCTCGCTTGTAATCGTATGATCCATCAATCGAGTATGACATAAATTGGTTTGGATTTACTCCTCGTTAATCCTTCTTTTGATGAAGACCAGGAATGATTCCTGGAGTCGGCAGCACAACCGACACCTGTTCACCGGGTGAGGATGACCGACGCATTCTGGTCAAAAGGATTTGTCCGCATCGCCAGCGAGAAGAGGTAGGGATAACTCCGTTTGAGGTAGTGCACGTAGTCCACCCACTGCGATCCCAGGTTTTTATAGACCCTGAGCAGGTCCCCTTTCAGGTGTTCGAGGTCGCTGTCCGGGAGCATTGACAGATCTTTGCGGCGATTGAGCTCTTCAGTGAGGTGGAAGACCGTTCTCAGCAGTTCGGTGAACGACTGGTGTTCCAGAAGGACCGGGTTTTCAAGGAGGCGGAGCAGAAAATTTCTCTTTTCTTTGAGAAAAACCGATAAGCCGATCATATCAACCTTCGACGCATCAATATCAAAGCTGTATCCTTCCATGAAACGGTTGAGACCGGAGAAATCATCCTCTGTCCATTCACCGGTTATTACCAGGCGATGCCTGACTTCATCGAGATGCGGATCGCAATCGGAGAGATACGTGAGGAGTTCGGTACCGACTTCCGAAAAGAACGTCTCGATCACCATATTGAGCTTCTCGAGCCTCTGGTTGCGGGCCCGGATTGCCAGGAGTTCATTTAATACAATGGTCACGAGAAACACGTTGATCGGGAGAAATCCAAGCGAATTGAAGATGTAGTTTGTGGTGTCCAGCGTGTTTTTAAGGAACGTGAGTTTGATCGCGTAAATCAGGACCGAGGTGCAGACCAGGATAAAACCGAGTTTTATCTGCCATGAATACCTGCCGACGAAATTGTCCATGTAGATTCTCTTTGTTAAGGCATCGGTAAAAAAATTGGTTATATATTTCTGGTTTACCGGACGGGTGAGCATTCCGACACCGTGAAAAGAAACCGTCAAGCCTTCACACCAGGGTAGACCCATGAACGAGCAGGGCGGGGAGAGGGGAATTAAAAAGCAGTGTTACCAGACTGCCACACTAGTTCCCGGAAGCATACTTTTCGGGATCGCTTTCGAACTTCTTCTTGCACCCCGGGGCGCAGAAGTAGTAGGTTTTTCCCTTGTAAACGCTCGTAAGTTTCGCGGTCTTCTCGTCAACAGTCATCTTGCAGATTGGATCGATTGCCATCGGTCAGGCACCTCGTTTTCCTTCTTTTTTGGCGGGAGGTATATATCTTTTGAGCATCAGAGAGAGGGAGATTACGGTAACCGAGCTTGCAGCCATGGCCAGCGCCGCCAGCTCCGGGCTGAAGGTATACCCGAAAAAAGGGTAAAGGAGCCCGGCTGCAAGCGGGATGAGCGCGGTGTTGTACGCAAAAGCCCAGAAGATGTTCTGCCGGATCCGCTGCATCACTTTGCGCGATAGCTGGATTGCCGCAACAGCGTCCAGTAGATCGTCCTTGATCAGGACGATATCCCCCGATTCTATGGCAACGTCAGTCCCGCTCCCGATGGCAATCCCCACATCTGCCCGGGCAAGGGCGGGGGCATCGTTGATACCGTCACCTACGAAGGCCACAACCCCGCCCGCCTTCTGGAGGGCTTCAACCTCACGGGCTTTGTCCTCGGGCAGCACTTCGGAAATGACCGTCCGTATACCCACCTGCCGGGCGACTGCTGCAGCGGTGCGCTGGTTATCACCGGTGATGATGGCAACCGAGAGTCCCATGGCCTCGAGTTCCCGGATGGCGTCGGGAGTGGTCGCCTTGATAGCATCGGCAACGGCTATGATCCCTGCGGGCGTCCCGGCAACTGAAACGATGAATCCTGTCTTCCCGTCCCTCTCAAGTGCGGTAACCTGTGAATCGAGTTCCGGAGGGATAACGACCCCGCGTTCCGCCATGAGGGTGCGGTTCCCGATATACACCTCTTCCCCGAGCACGCGGGCAAAGACTCCTTTACCGCCAAACGTGGTAAACTCGGCGGTATCTTCCGGCCTGACCCCTTCGGATTCCGCCTTCCTGACCACGGCCTCTGCAAGCGGGTGGGACGAGTTCTTCTCTACCCCGGAAGCAATGGCAAGCAGGGTCCGTTCATAGATCCCGGTTGCGATGATATCGGTGACTGCCGGCTTTCCACGGGTCAGCGTACCGGTCTTGTCAAAGACCACCGATGTGAGACGGTCGGCTATTTCCAGAGCCTCACCGTTCCGGACAAGGATCCCAAGCTCTGCACCCCTCCCCACCCCCACTGTTACGGCAGTTGGCGTGGCAAGACCCAGTGCGCAGGGACAGGCCACCACCAGCACCGAAATGAGCGAGGTCAGGGAAAAGAGAAGGGGCGCATCGAATACGACATACCATAACAGGAACGCTGATACAGCGATAATCAGCACGGTCGGAATGAAGTAACTGACCGCAACATCAGCGATTCGCTGGACAGGCGGTTTCGATGCCTGCGCCTCCTCGACAAGCCGGATGATTTGGGCAAGGACCGTGTCCCTGCCGATCCGCTCGGCCCGGAAGGTGAAGGCACCGGTGGTATTCAGGGTTCCTCCGACCACCTGTGATCCCGGTTCCTTAAGCACCGGGATCGGTTCGCCGGTTATCATCGACTCATCAACGTAACTCTCCCCCCCGGTAACCTCCCCGTCGACCGGAATCTTGTCGCCGGGCTTGACTACCAGCACATCTCCGACCACCACGTCCTCGGCCAGGACTTCCGTTTCCTTTCCTTCCCGGATGACAATTGCCGTCTTCGGGCGAAGCCCGATCAGGGTCCTGATCGCCTCCGATGTCCGGCCCTTGGCACGGGCTTCCAGGTATCTACCCAGAATGAGGAATGAGGCCAGCATGATCGCGGTGTCGTAGAACATGAACTCCGTGGTGAGCACTATGCCGAGCGTGCCGAGCACGCTCGAGCCGAATGCCACACCTGTACCCATGGCATACATCACGTCCATGTTGAGGGTCCGGTTATGGAGTGCGTTTACGGCAGCACGAAAGATCGGGAGGGCGACATAGACAAAGACCGGGGTGCTGACCACAAGCATCGCCCAGGAGAGAGTTTCCATGGAGACCGGGAGGGGAAGAAACATCAGGATGAAGAGAGGGATGCTCACGGCAAACCCAATTGAAAACCGGCGCATCTTGTCCGCGAGATCTTTTCGTCGGGCTTTCTCTTCAGCCTCAAGTGAGAGCTCCTCTGCAAGTCCAAGGTACTGGTAGCCTGCCGATTCGATGGCACTCTTCATATCCTCAACAGAGGTGACCGAGGCATTGTACACGACATAGGCTTTCTCGGTTGCGAGGTTCACCCGGACCTGGATGACGCCAGGGAGGACAGAGAGCGCCTTCTCGATAGTCTCAACGCAGGTCGCACAGACCATTCCCCCAACCTTCAGGACAACCTCGTCATGGATGACTTCGTAGCCGGCGGCCACGATCACCTTCTCGATTTCCTGTAGCGGTACGACTGAAGGGTCGAATTCAACCCGGACAGAGTCGGTCCCGAAGTTAGCCCGGGCGATTGTTCCCCTGCCAATGCCGGCGACGGCATCCTCAATGGTCAGGCTGCAGGTTGCACAGTGCATACCGGAAATTTTAAGATCGGCACTGATCTTTTTACCCATTTATCTCCTCGCTCCTGATCCAACATGGTACCATGAAGGCTAATAGATACTTCGTTCCACGCGGTAAAACGGCGGGCATAAAGACAGTATTCTCGCTCCATTACCTGTATCGCTTCACCAGAGCCAGACACGGGTATGAAAGAGCCAACCCCTTTCAGGTCATTCTTTATCCCTGATTATTGTGACGGGTTTCTTTCTCCTCTCTCTCTAGAGGGGGATCCCGGATCAGGTCGCCTTCCTGCAGGGAGGTATCATCGTCGCAATCCTGTCTGCATGATCATTTCAACATTGCTGCCTTCCTGTTGAAGCCCTCTGACACCTGCCGTTATCCTCCCATGCTCTTCTCTATCTTCCAAGGTGGTACAGTCCGTTTCACCTGCCAGTTGGTCAGATCGAGAGGAATACTGAATAAACCAGAATGTTCAGGACCGTGATGATAAGGCCGACCCGGAAGAATTCCCAGAAACTGAGGCTGTGCCCTTCCTGTTCCGCCTGCTGGATGACGATGACGTTGCTTGCCGCGCCAAGGATGGTAAGGTTCCCGGCAATGGTGCTCCCTGCAGCCAGGGCGAGTATCTGCCGGATCGACATACCCTGCTGGATGATAAGTGGCTGGAAAAGGGCCACGTACGGTACATTCGAGATGAACTGGCTGATCACGACCGATACGGTCATGATGACAGGGATCGATGTGACCACCGAATAATCGATTGCGCACTGGATAAACCCTGTATCATAGACGCTCTGCATCAGCACGAACATCGCCGCGAAGAAGACGAGGGTAGACCAGTCCACCTTCGTGATAATCCTGTACCGGTCAGGGCTCGCGATCAGGACCGGGGTGGCTGCGGTAAGCGAAATGAGCATGAGGGGAAAGGGTTCCCTTCCGATCAATCCCATGACGATCTGGACCGCCACGAGGGAGAGAATGATACCGAGCGATAGTTTGGAGAGCCGGGCAAGAGAGTCGTTTTTTACCAATTCGCCTTCTGGAGGGAGAATGCATGCCTGTGGCGGGGGGTAGAAGAACCGGACGACCATCCAGGCGATGAAGAGGTTGGTGGCTGTCGGAAGGGCGAGGTGAGCGAGGAAAGCGGTGAAGGCATCACCGAGGCCTGCGTACCCGGCAATGAGGAGGTTCTGCGGATTGCCGATAGGTGTAGCAACACTGCCGATGGTTATGGCAAAACAGAGAGCCAGCAGGGCTCCTTTCGGGTTGATACCGGTCCGGAGGGCATACCAGAGGACGAGAGGGGTGCCGATGATGGCGATGGTGTCGTTCATCAGGAACGCTGAAAACAGCCCCATGGTAATCATAATGACGAGGAGGAGGCGATCCGGAGTTCCTGCCCGCGAAAAGAGGCGGAAAGAGACCGACCGGAGGTACCCGCTCTCGGTCACTGCTGACCCTACCACAAACATGCCGAACAGGAAGAGCATGACATCGGCATTGATCGAGCGAAGGGCATTGACCGGTGATATCTGACCCGATAGCAGGACTGCTATTGCCCCGGCAAGCATAATATGCCAGATCCGTATCTGCAGCCTGCCTGCCTGACGGACAGCGATCAGAGCGAATACCAGGCCGAGGACGACCAGGGGCAGGATCACGAATGCCATCCCCCCAGTTGCCGCCTCACTGTTCCCGATGCACACGCCAGGAGAGCAGGACACCCTCGTCCAGGGGTTCTGCCCTGGAAAGAGATAACCGGACAAGGGTCTCCGGAGCAACAAGTCCCGGGCCGTCCGCCAGGGTAGGTGCATCCCGGCCACCAATGATCATGTTTCCCACATAACAGGTGAGCTCGTCAACCAGTCCTTCCACAAAGAGCGCAGCGATTAAGGTCCCGCCTCCTTCCACCATCACTTTCCGGATCCCCTGATCGTAGAGCAGAGAGAAGAGGCGTGCGAGGTCAACCCGGTCACGACCGGCCACGAGAACTGTGGCATGCCGACCAAGCTCCGCCACGTTCGCAGGATCCGCCTGTTCAGAGCAGGCGATGATCCGGCTGCCGTCTCCTTTATGCAGTATCGATGCGCCCGGAGGCGTCCGTGCCCTGCTGTCCACCACGATCCGGACAGGGTGTTCAGGCATACCCCGTGCAATCCGCATTGCCCGAAGCTCCGGTGACTTGACCGTGAGGGAGGGGTCATCAGCAAGGACTGTCCCGATACCCACCATGACGGCATCGCATTCGGCCTTGATGCGGTCAACCCGGGAAAAATCGGCAGGTCCTGAGATCCTGACCTGCCTCCGCTCCCTTGTGGAAATCTTGCCATCGGCACTCATGGCGACATTGACGTGGACAAAGGGGCGCATGCTCTCAGATTGCATCGTTCCCCTCTTCAAGATTGCCGGAACTGTTGCAGTTACCAGCGATGAACCCGCTGCATGGGGGTTCGCAAACGACAAGGTCGGCGGCGTACATAGTCTGGAAAACAACGATGAGCATTCTCCAACCGGATGCATATTCATGCCGGGAAAAGGGCGCCTGCGAGATAGTACGCACCGAACACCAGCAGGAAAAGACCGCATAAACCGAGGATCCACCGGTATGTTTGCTCCCCAAGGGCAAACCGTCCATGGTGGACACTGGACGAGACCAGGGTGAACCAGCCGAGGTCCGCCATCCAGTGGCCCGCAATAAAGGCGATTGCCGGGATGATGCCCCCGTTATACGCCCCGATGAGGAGCGCACTTCCGACAGTAAACCACCAGATCCAGAAGTAGGGGTTGGAAATGCTGGTGACGACCCCTGCGAGGAAGGGTTGTGCGACCCGGGTCGTATCCCCGGTGAGCGGAACGGAAGCGCTCCTGGCCTCCCGGAGGGTGATGATTCCAAAGATGACCAGTGCAATGCCACCGATCCCTCCAATCAGCCAGGCATAATTACCGATTAGCAGGCTGAACCCTCCGATGATAAGGAGTACCATGAGGATTTCAACAGCCATGTGGCCGAAGGTAACCCTGGGGCCCATGCTCCATCCTCCTTTCAGAGATGCATTAATCGTTGCCACGAGGGTTGGTCCCGGTGCCAGCGCCCCGGTCAGCCCGATCAGGAACCCGAGAGCCAGCATCTCGATTATATCGGGGTTCACCGCTGCTCAGGGCCACTGTATGTGCGGTAGCACCATCAAACAATGGGCAGCAATGGCTACAGAACCTGCAGGAACGTTTCAGATCCAGCGACAGGAAGCCCCGTGGTTATCTCCCCGGGTTCTGAACACCAGATGGGGTACCTCTCCAAGAATCCGGTATGCAGCCTGTTCCAGATCTGCAGGATCGGAGCCGGTGACGGCAAAAACGGTGGGACCAAACGAGCTCATACCCACGCATGTTGCCCCGGCTTCCCTTAACCCGGCTATGAGGGAGCGCACAACCGGAACCTGCCGGGCTATTTCGATCTTCTTGAACCCGGTACACTGGATAGCATTGACTGCCGCAGCAAAGGTCTCCAGATCATGACGGACGATACCCGGGAGCAGCCGCATCACTATCTCATGGCAGATCTCCTGCACTTCCTCCAGGGGGACCGGGCAGGCCTCGCGGAAGATGTCCTGCTCCCCGGTGCCGCTCACCCCGTCACCCAGCAACGGGACGATAAGGAGCACCTTCCAGCCTTCAGGGAACGGGTGACGGGCAATGACCGGAGGGGGCGGTACTCCCGGCGATGCTGATGAGGGCTTAAAACCGGTTTTTTCTCCGGATTTGCCGTAACTGTGGCCTCCGTCGATGATCAGGCCGCCGGATACGAAGGCGGCAGTCCCGATACCGGAGGTCCCTCCCCTGCCGACAATCCTGGCCAGTTCCTCGACCGGGACGGTTGTCCCGTAAAGCTCACAGAGCGCATTACCGGTTGCAAGCGAGAGAGACGTCCCGGAACCAAGTCCTGCGTGGGAGGGGGGAGCCCTGATAATAGAAAAAACCGCACTCCCTCTGATGTCAAACCGGGAGGTAACGGCCGCTGCTGCCTGCGACACGCGCTCGACCTGCGCTGCATCGCCGCCCAGGACCCGGCAGACAGGGCTCCTTACTGCTTCGAGCACTGTATCGGGAGCTTCGAGCGCGATGCCAATACCCCCATCCACTCGCCCAAGGCCCCCATGGAGGTCGATCAGCCCGAGATGGATGCGGGAAGGTGCCCGCACCCGGAGCCTTGGCTCACGTGCAAACGAGCCGACCGGGAAGAGTTCCTCGATTGCCATGAACGGCAGGTCGTTCCTGATGATCTTGTAGGTCCGCGAGAGGAACCGGGTTCGTGGCCCGGCGCCAAACCGCATGATGATACCAGGGTCCGGGGTCGCGAACCGTATGTCTGAGATTTCCCGGCGGGACTCGATCCGATGCTTTTTCAGGATCTTCCCGATTGGGATATCGGCACGCATCAGGTCGTCCCGGAACCCGGACTCGAGCCGCTCGATCGGGGTGTGGGAGGTAGCATGGATGAGGATTTCCCCTGTGGTGCAGTTCACAAGTTCCACGGTGCGATGGTTTACCGGGTCTCCCTGCATGATATCCAGGAGTGCGGCAACCTCGCTGCCGGCCGGGATAACATTCTGGGAGACTGTTCTCACGCAGACGTCGGATCCCGTGATGGCTTCAAGAAGAGTGGTAACGGATCCGTCAGTGAGCAGGAGGACGGTCTGGAACGGTGAGAGGGGGCCGGTTGCCTCTTCGATCGTCCGGATGCGTTCATGCAGGGGTCTTTCGGCCATGTTCAGGGTCCGTCTCATTTGCCGTGGGAAATGACAGTATATCATGTTTGTGGCTGGTGTGTTCCAGAGCGGACCGGTTATCGCTGTCAGGAAAGGGGATGCAACTCATCTCCATTACATCAACGAAGAATTTGTCCCCCTGATCCTGGAGAGTACCATAAAAATGAAATGCGGGTTGGCCCGAAGAGTGAAGACTATCCTTTTTTCATTTCGGAGGGGTACATTTCAGTTCGTTGAACATGACGAGGAAGGTCTGCTGGTGGTACCGGCATGGTTGAAGTTACCGGTGTCCTGATGGAGTGGGCTCCCTACCTCCTGGGGGGAGTCTCAATTACCCTTGGCATGGTCGGGATCGCACTCGGGATCGGTATCGTGTTAGGGCTCCCCTTTGCACTGGTTCAGGTATACGGGGCACGTGCCCACCGGATCTGCATTGGCGCTTATGCGTGGTTCTTCCGCGGCCTCCCGGTCCTCGTGCTGCTCTTCCTCTTTTACTTCGGTATCTTCCCTGCGCTGGGACTGGATCTCCCGGCATTCATGGTCGGTGCAATCGTCCTCGGTCTTCGCGGCGCGGCATACCAGTCACAGATCTTCAGGGGGGCCATCCAGTCAATCAACGAGGGCCAGATGACTGCGGCCCTTTCCCTGGGGATGACCCGCCTTACAGCCATCAAATCGATCATACTTCCCCAGTCGCTGCGGATCGCCCTCCCGGGATGGTCCAATGAATACCCGGAGATCCTTACCGATTCGGCAATCTGCTATGCTATAGGAGTGGCGGAGCTCCTGACCAGGACATCCCAGATCGTCTCGGTTACATACATCACCATGCCTATCTACCTGTTCTGCGCCGTGATTTTCATCATCCTCAACTATGCGGGCATGTGGATCATCCAGAAGATCGAGTTGAAAGTGGCAATCCCGGGGTTTGGGGCAGGAGCTGGATAGCCATGGGACCAGACGATATTGTCCTCAGAGTTGAGGATATTCACAAGAAATTCGGGGAAAAAGTAGTGCTTCGGGGCGTCTCATTCTCCGTAAAAAAAGGTGATACGGTTGTCGTTATCGGTCCATCAGGGACCGGCAAAAGTACGCTTTTACGATGCATCAACCAGCTTACGCCGCCTGACATGGGGCGGGTTTTCCTCCACGGGGAGGAAGTCACCAATTCCGGGGCGAAAATCTCCTATTTCCGGCAGAAGATCGGAATGGTTTTCCAGAATTTCTTCCTGTTCGATCACCTGACCGCCCTCCGCAACGTAGAGATCGCTCTCCTCAGGGTCAGGAAAATGGACCCGAAAGCCGCCCGGGAGAAGGCGGTGTATGAGCTCGACCAGGTGGGAATGAGCGATTGGGCGGATCACTTCCCGGCCGAGCTTTCCGGAGGCCAGGCACAGCGGGTCTCCATCGCCCGGGCACTGGCCATGGACCCGGAGGTGATCCTTTTTGATGAACCGACTTCAGCCCTCGATCCCGAACTTACGCGGGAAGTGCTCGAGGTGATGAAGAAGCTTGCGAGAACCGGTTTGACCATGGTCGTGGTATCCCACGAGATGGGATTTGCCACCTCGGTCGCGTCCGAAATCATCTTCATGGAAGGTGGCAGGATCGTCGAACAGGGGCCCCCGCATATCCTGATGTCTGACCCGGCATATCCCCGTACCCGGAAATTCGTGAGCCAGTTTGCCGACCTGGCCGGTCAGCGGAAGGAATAATGGATACTGCACCGTTTATCACGACCGTCCTTGTCCCTGCACTGACCCAGGGGCTCGTGATAACCCTGCAGCTGATCGTGCTGGCCGCTCCGTTTGGTCTCCTCCTCGGTATTGGGATCGCCCTCGGTCGCCAGTATGGCAGCCGGGGAGTCTCCGTCCTTTGCAAGCTGTACGTGATCTTTGTCAAGGGCTGCCCGCTTCTCCTCCTCCTCTTTATCCTCTACTTCGGTCTGCCTTCGGTGGGAATAACCCTCTCAGCGTTCGCAGCCTCGGTGATTGGGTTCATCCTCTGCAACGCAGCCTACAATTCCGAGTACGTTCGGGGAGCGATCCTCTCGGTCAAGGACGGCCAGATGGTGGCCGCCCAGGCACTGGGAATGACGAGGCAACAGACTATCAGGGAGATAGTGCTCCCCCAGGCCTTGCGGAGGGCAATTCCAGGCCTTTCCAACGAGTTCATCTACCTCATCAAATATTCGTCCCTTGCCTACATGCTCACCGTGATCGAACTGTCGGGGGCAGGGAAACTGGTTGCGACCAAGTATTTCGCTTACAACGAGGTCTTTTTCGCTGTCGGGCTGGTGTATCTTGCTCTTGTGAGCATCACCACGGCCGCGGTTCATATTCTGGAAAAGAAGGTGGCGGTTCCAGGACTGATAAGCTGAAACCCGGCTGGAAGCCCGGGATTAATGCCGGTGCCGGTGGTGGATGTCCGGTTTGTGCGGGTGATCGTGGATTATGCCCGGGTGGGTATGGAGGTGACTGTGTTCCTGGTTGTGGTCTTCAGGCATTAGTTCATCATCGTGCGAATGATGGTGATGGAGGTCATCATGCCGGTGCCGGTGCTCGTGGACGAGCGGTTCGTGGACATGGAGGTGCCGGTGATCCTCGGTGAGAAGGAGGATGATACCGGCGGCCATGATCGGGACTGCCACCATAAAAAAGGTAGGAAGCGGTTCTGAAAAGAGGAGGAACGAGAGGGCTCCTCCAAAGAGCGGGGAGATCGAGAGGAGTGCCCCAGACCGGGCGCTCCCAAGTCCCCGGAGGGCGAGGAGGAAGAGAACACTCGCAAGCCCGCCATACGAGATGAATCCGAGAATGAGGGCAGATCCGGCAGGCCCCGGTGCAGGGAGGGGTTCCCCGAGCAACATGCCGGCACAAAGGGAGATCAAACCTCCGCAGAAGCCCTTGACAACCACGATGATGACCGGATCGCGGAGTGCAATATTGCGTGAGAAATTATTATCCAGTGCCCAGAAGGTGCAGGCCATCAGGATCCCGATCGCCGGAAGGGAAAGCGAGAGGGGGACTCCCGGCCGGCAGGTCAGCAGGATACAGGCGGTGGTGATGCAGGCGAGCGCGATCCAGACCCGCCGCCCGACAAATTCGTGGAATGCCAGGGCCGCCAGGAGGGTTGTGGAGACGACTTCGAAATTGAGGAGGAGTGTTGCTGTCGCAGCAGGGATCTGGTCGAGGCTGGCCATGAGGACGAACGGGGCCAGGAATCCGCCACAGATGATGACTCCCGCCAGCCAGATGAAGTCCTCCCGCTTGAGGGATGATTCGCGTTCCGGACGATCGTTTTTGATGAGGGAACGGATCGCGAGGTATCCGGCGAGCCCTGATGCACTGCCAAGGTAGAGCAGGCCGGCAAGAATGATGGGGCTGATCGTGGCAAGGCCGATCTTTGCCAGGGGCGCACCGCACCCAAAGAGAACCGCGGTGCCAAGCCCAAAAAATACCGGGTCAATGCCGTTGATTTGTGAACCGCTGTCTGCCGGTCTGTCAGCCTGTTGCATCGCTAAAGGGTCGTTACGTTATCAGCAAAAGAAGGTGGTGAACAGGGCCGGCACATCGGCCGGGCCCGCTGTGTCGCCTCTACGCCATGTTGTGTTTCTTGATCAGTTCGTCCCAATAGGGATCGTTCATCAATTCGGCGATGCCTTCGTTGAGGGTCGCAAGCAGGGCAGTATCGTCCTTGCGCACCGCGATGCCAAACTCCTCTTTGGTCTCGACCGCCCCGATCCTCTCGATGTTCTTGCCCTCGATCATGTCCTTGAGCGAGAGATCGTCATACATGACCGCATCGATCCGACCGATTTCAAGGTCGTTCACCGCCAGGGGGGTGTTGTCATAGAGCTTGAGTTTTTCCTGGGGCATCAGGCCTTTGGCGATGACGTTTTCTTCGATCCAGATTGCTGCAGTACAACCACGCTGGGTACCGAGGATCACCTTTCCGGCAAGAACATCATCAAGCGTTACCCCGGAACCTTTCCGTGCTACGACGTCCTGATTTACCACCCAGTAGGGGTTACTGAATGCAACCTTCTCGCTGCGCTCATCGGTGATGGTCATACCGGAATAAATGAGATCGATCTTCTTTGCCTGGAGGGCGGGAATGATACCATCCCAGGCGATAGGCTGGAATTTCACATCGAGGCCTTTCTTCCCGGCAATCCACTTCATGGAATCGACATCGAAGCCTGCCGCATTCCCGCTGGAGTCGACAATGGAGAACGGGGGATACTGTCCGTCAATGCCGACGATATAGGTCCGGGCGGACGGGGTGGGAGATGCGCCTTCTTTCCCGGTCTGGGTGCACCCGGCAGACAGCAGCAGTACCACCGTCGCGAGGGCAAGTAACATACAAGTCGTGTTCCGCTTCATACCAACAGGTTTCCCGCGGGCGGTTATATTCGTTTCATTTCGGATTCCGCCAACACCCTTGGCCGAGGGAATAAACCTGAATAAACCGGGAAGGAAGAAGGCCTGTCAGGTTCCGCAACGAGCGGGGTTGCGCATCATCTTTCGTGGTTTATGCCCTGCCGGGCCTGTTCCGGATTCGATTTGTCTTCTCTGCTTATTTCTGCAAATGAGACGCAACCCTGGGTTAAAAATGATGCCTCAGCCCGGATTTGAACCGGGGACAACCAGATCTTCAGTCTGGCGCTCTCCCGAACTGAGCTACTGAGGCTGGGAATACATTATTCAACCTTTAAACTAATAAATTGTGATGTTTAAGGTTGCATCCCCCAAATAATGCACCTTTTTTTCAACCGGCGGTGGAACAGTGGGCTTACAAAGATCCAAAACCCGAACGACATTTGAAGAGCGGATTATCTCCATGGTAACATCGCGGAAAGGCGGGCTGGTGCACCTGACCCATAACGATCTCGATGCTGTTGGAGGGGATGCCATTCACCGGATGCGGTTCGGCCCGATCACCAGCATCTTCTGCTCGGTCGGTAACTTCTCCCAGGCCCTCGATGGAATCGCAGCGGTTGCCGGGAACGGTACTGTCCTTTCCATAAGCGACCTTGGTTACCAGCCTGGCATCGAGGCCAGAATCCGGAACGTTTATGAGGCGGGCTGGCAGATCGAGTGGCGGGATCATCACCGATGGTCAGACGAGGACAGGACTTCAGTGGAAGGTTTTTGCAGCCTCCTGCATATCGATACAACGACCTGCGCATGCGGGATCTGTGCCCACGATCTCCTTCCCGACAGTCCCGTTGCCAGAGAAGTCGCACGGGTGGTCTGCGACTACGATCTCTGGAAGCACGAGGATCCCCGTTCAGCCATCCTCGGAGTGGTTCTAAATCGGTGGAAAAACCGGGATTATGTCCGTGACCGGCTGGCTGAAGGCGTCTTTTCCGACCGGCGTATCGAAGATGAATACCAGGATATCATCAGAGATATGGAGCCAAAGATCACAAAGAGCATTAAAAAGGCGACCATCATGGGAACACGGTACCGGATTGCTTTTGCCCCACTCTATGGCTACCCAAGCGAAACTGCAGCACGGATGCGCAGGGATCTCTCCACGGACATCGAAGTCCTGATCTCCGGTGAGGGAAGGTTCTCGCTCCGATCGGTCCCCCCTATCAGCCATGTCATTGCCCGGAATTACAGCGGAGGAGGCCATCCCAATGCTGCAGGTGGAAATTTTGACTTTTCATTCTGGGACAGGATACGGTTCCGGCTCTTTCGTACGGCCCCGGAGTTCTCCCGCTTCGTGGAGATCGCCGAATCTATCTGAAAATTTCTGCTTTCTTCACCAGTGTTTTCCAGTATTCATCACAGCATGAGCGACAATACCCGCCACATATAATCTGGTCGGAATCCCTGATTTGCAGTGCCTGCCTGAGATCCTGCTCTTCCGCATCGATTAACACGATCCGGTGGACCTCGTATTCGCTCATCAGATCGGACAGGAGCGGCAATAGAGCCGGTGTAATTGCAACGACCTGCTGGTACTCGAGCAGCAGGGAGAGTGCCTTCCGGTTGAGAAGAGAGGAGAAGAAAAATACCTTCTGTCGGGCCAGCGCTTCCAGCTCGGTCCGGTTTACAATTTCGCAGGAGAGAACGTGGCTGTGTATTCCTGCGTCCCTCTGTGCCCGCATCAGGGCCTGGTATACCGTAAATAGGGCATCATCGGCCTCATCAGGGTCCTGGTAATAGGTATCGTGCAGGCCGAGGACATGGGGGGCGGGCACTGCTAGTGCGAGGCCGTGCAGGGTGCGGGACAGGTCTTCTGCATCCATTCTGATATCGTCAGTCCGGCAACCGAGTTCGCTGGTCACGGTCCCGCTTTCCACACCTTCGATCGCCTGCCGCCACCGTTCAGCATAGAATACTCCCCCGGCGCAGGGAGCAATGATCCCTGCCTCGATCTGGGGAAGGATTCCTGTTTCAAGTAGAAACGATGTGAGGTCTCCCTCCCTGCCCCTCCGTTCCGCCACCCAGGATGAGAGCACGGCTGAATCCACTGGAGGCGCATCAGATCCAAAAGACCTGGTGTGGAAGGTTAGGCGCTTTCCCATGGCAATCATGGTATTTATAGCATCATCGTCAAAAAGATAGTGATGCGCGACAGCCCCGTCCTCGTGACCTGCGGCCTTCCCTATACCAACGGACCCTGCCACATCGGACACCTCCGGACCTATGTCCCGGCAGATTTCTATGTCCGCTATCTGCGGCGGAGCGGGGAGAAAGTGGTATTCATCTGTGGCTCTGATAACCACGGGACCCCCATCGTGGTGAATGCGGAAAGAGACGGCGTGACTCCGCGGGCCCTCTCGGAGCGATACCATATCCATTTCGATCAGACCTTCAGGAGGATGGGCGTCCTCTTCGATCATTTCGGTATGACGGACAACCCGGTCAACCACCATCGGACACAGTCCCTGGTGAACCGGCTCATCGCAAACGGGCATGTGTACTCCAGGGTCATCCAACAGAGCTACTGCACGAAATGCGGGCGGTTTCTTCCCGACAGGTATGTGGAGGGGATCTGCCCGCATTGTGGTTCGCCGGCAAGGGGGGACGAGTGCGACCAGGGGTGCGGCCGTCACCTTGAGCCTGGCGAGATCAAAGAACCGACCTGCATGGTCTGCGGGACGAAAGCCGGGTTCAGGGACCAGGAGCACTACTTCTTCCGGTTAAGCGAGTTCAAGGAGTTCCTGCTTGGCTACCTAGAGGGTCTGTCCGGAACGCTGAATGCCAGGAATTATGCCATGGGGTGGGTGAAGGACGAGCTTCGTGACTGGTGCATCACGAGGACTCTGGACTGGGGTGTGAAGTTCCCGGGACGCGACGACCTCGTGGTATATGTCTGGGTTGATGCGCCGATTGGCTACATATCGTTTACCGAGGAATGGGCTGACGAGACCGGAGTCTCCTGGAAGGACTACTGGTGCAGAGAGCCGACCGCGATCACCCACTTCATCGGTGGGGACATCATCTACCATCACTGTATATTCTGGCCGGCATTGCTCAAAGGAGCAGGATACGGAACCCCCCATGCAGTGGTTGCGAGCGGGATGCTCAAGGTCGATGGGCACAAGTTCTCGAAATCACGAGGCTATGTTGTCTGGACCAACGATGATTACCTTGACAAGGGGCTCCCGGCCGATTACCTCCGCTATTACCTGCTCTCCTACACTAACCATACCAAGGAGCTCAACTTCTCCTGGAAGGTCTTCCAGGAACGGGTGAACAACGAGCTTGTGAATACGCTGGGCAATTTCGTATACCGCACTCTCTATTTTGCCCACAAAGAATTCGGCGGGGTCCCGGACGTTCCGGTACGTAAGGAAATCGTCGCCGAGATTGACCGTTCTCTCGCTGCAATCGATCGTTCGATGCAGGAGTACGAGTTCAAGACTGCCATTGACAGCATGATGGGACTTGCCGCGTACGGTAACAACTACATCCAGGCCAGCGCTCCCTGGAAGTTGATCAAGACCGATCGGGATGCAGCGGCCCGGGTCATCAAGGACTGCCTGATCCTGGTGCAGGCTCTCGCGTTGATCTTCGAGCCGGTCATACCGGAGGCGGCTCAGGAGATCTGGCAGATGCTGGGGAATGCTGACCGGATTGAAGATCACCAGATCAGCGGAGCAACCGGGGATGTGCCTCCCGGGCCGTTGCCGCCGCCAAGGCCGGTCTTTTCCAAGCTCGAAGATGCCTTCATCGCGGAGATGGACGAACTGCTGGCAAAAAGGGTTAAAGAAGCAGGAAAGAAGGCGACGAAAATGAAAACCATACCCTTCGAAGAGTTCTGCAAGCTCGATATCAGGACCGGAAAAGTCATATCGGCAGAAAAAGTACCGAAATCGAACAAGTTGCTCAAGTTGAGGGTAGACATCGGTGATGAAATCCGCCAGATCGTGGCAGGGATGGCTGAGTTCACTACACCGGAAGAAATAACCGGGAAGCCGGTTGTGGTAGTGGCGAACCTCCAGCCAGCAAAAATCTTTGGTATCGAGAGTAATGGCATGATCCTTGCAGCAGGTGAACAGGCATCACTGCTCATGCCGGAAAAAGAAGTCCCGCCGGGAACAAAGATCCGGTGAATTGCCCGGCTATCCGGGCAAACTTGGCGAAGGATCGGAGATCATTGAAAATTGCTCCTGAAAAGTATCTTTGATTGGGTAAGAGATACACATTACATTTCTCACAATCCCCCGGAAATGCTCGGCAGTGTACCTAAAGAGCTGTCAATTCCGCCCGAGTATCCTGACACCTATCACTTCAGATCCTGATAAATACCTCTGACCTGTGACCCACTCCTCGTTGATATCCATGAGGATGGTTCCGGCAATACGAAGCAGCGAAGGATCGGAGATATTACAGGAACATTACTCCTGGTAGATTGGGCAGAATATTCAAGAGATACACAGTACATTTCTTCCAATCTCCTTGAAATGTTCATTCTACAGCAGAAGTGCTGTTTATTGACGGGTGATTGATCCTTTTTGGTATTCACAGGAGTGTCGAACAAAGGTGTGTAATTTCGTGAAGATTACAATGAAATCTGTTATATTCCGATCCAAAGAAAGGATATTCATTGGGTTATCGTAAGAATTTACTTATGGCCATATCTTTAGATTTGAATGTCGTGCTAACCGATATCTTGTCATATTCCTCCATTAACATGTCCTTTTCCGGGAAGATGACATTCGTATTCGAATAGCTGAATGAAGAAGTCGTGGAGTACCCGCCACATGAGGTGCATGACGAGCTTCCGCTCTGGGTTTCGATGACCCACTCCCAGTAAGACACAGGGGTGTTCTTCCAAATCGATCTATTCAGGGCGTCATCCAGGAAGGGACAGGAACAGTATACCGGGAACATGTAATAAGGGTCTACCGGGTAGTAGTAATACGGGTAATCCCGATAATTGGGGCAGCATGGAGGGTAGTACACCGCATTTACAGCGGGAATCGCTACCCCGAGAAGCGCTACAATAATGATTATCTGCATCGCCCTTCGTACACGGTGCATAGAGTCATCCTCGATTCATTGTATGTTGCATTACTAAAAGAGGTTTCCCCATATACTCGCTGAAAAAGTCAGATCTCCCCGATTAGCAATACTTGTTCAGTGAACCAATAGCCCGTAGTTGTATCCAATGAGGCGTTCCCGAACATAATCCCGCACCCGACCTCCGGAAATTTCATTAAAGCTATAACACGTGAAACAGGGTATTTTGAAATCTTCGATAAGATGATTAAAAAAAGAAACCGGGGAGGGAGAAGACCTTACGTTACCCGGATAGTTGTTGTTGTAGTCTTCCAAGTTGTGGAAAGTTTTCCGCTACAGTCGAGCCACTGTATGCCCAGTTGTACTTTATAGGAACCTGATTTCGCGTAATTGTGAAGTGGATTCTGCTCATTTGATTGCGCCCCATCACCGAATGTCCACTTCCATCTTACTGCCATTGGCCCAGTGCTTGTATCTGTAAACTGGACAGGAATTACCCCATTGACTTTTGGCAGTGCATTGTAGGTATATTTTGGATACGGTGAACAGGAGCAACAAACATTTGGAGAGGGCTTATTGGTAAAGTCCTGGTTTGTGACATCCTCACATTCTGCTGTTACCAACCCTGGTGCGGAGACCTGCTGCCAGTTCGGTTTCAACAGCTCTGTCAGGGTGTACTGCCCGGGGGCGAGTCCGCAGAACTCATATTTCCCATCCAGACCCGTTTTTGTGCTGACAGTGTAAGATCCATTGGTCAGGGTAATGATCCATTCGGAAAGCGCGATACCGGTGCTCGTGCGCTTGTACCCGCTGATGCACAATAACTCTGCGTTCTGGAAGTCAACGGTCGCATTGCTATCGGTGATGGTCACGCTCACGCACTGCGGGGTCAGGTTCGTCCACCCCGCCCGGGACTCTTCTCGTAATTGCCATACTCATCCGTGGTATCGTTGCCAACCACCCCAGCCTGGTCACTTACAGTTACCATCCACCCTTCAATCGGTTCGCCAATGCAGTTCGTTTTGGTCCCGTTGAGGCAGTAGGTCAGCAGTTCGTTCTCGAAATTGTTGCCCTCAGAGCTGTTGCATCCCAGGGTTACCGGCAGGCAGAGCGGGGTCACGTTCCGGTAGCCGGGTCTGACTGTCTCGCAGACTTCATACATGCCTGGTGACAGGCCGCAGAACGTGTAGGCACCGGTCGCGTCTGTCGTGGTGGTCAGTGTCGCGCCAGTACCGTCTTTCAGCGTGATAGTCCACCCACCCAGTTCCGCTCCTTCACAACCGATGATCTTCGTCCCGTTGATGCACAGTAACTCTTAGATTGGCTATCTGGCATTTTGGGCTAACATTCATCCAGCCTGTCTTGGAATCCTCGCAGACAGTGTAGTTACCCGGAGACAGGTTGCAGATTTTGTAATAACCCGTTGCATTGGTAGTGGCGTTCCCAACCTCAACACTGGTTTCATTTATTATCCTGATTGTCCAGTCCGGTAATCCTTGAGAGGTACAGTTATCGAGCTTGTGGCCGTCAATGCAGAACTTATCTTCCGGACAACTTGAGACATTGACAGTAACATTATGGGACGGAAGAGGTACCTCGACAGGAACCCCACTTGAATTGACATAGTTCACTTTCGCAGTCCCATTATTTACCGCGAGATTATTGCCAGCTAATGACGAACTGATATTGAAGGTAATATTGACCGTTTCGATGACGTTCAGTCGGTGGTTCTTGTTACCAACGTGCTGGGCAATATTCGTCCATACATAGGTATTGTTGGGGATATCAGTGGAGTTTGGCGGGATATTGAAGCTGCCCTGGTCAACTATGATGTAGGGCTCGAGCACCTCAGTTACATTGACGTAAGATGGCGAGGTGACGGAAACAACCTCGCTATAAACTCGATTAAAGATATAGGCGATATCTTCTGCAGTTGCCGCGAAGTAGTACGAACCTCCTGTCCCCTGTGCGATGTATGTTAAGATAGTGGGGTTCACATCGTTTCCCAGGCCAATCGTAATGATTTTGGTATTCAGGGAATTGGCCAGACTTATTTCATCGGCAAAACACCCCTGGGCATTGCAGCCGCGATTGAAATCCCCATCAGTCAGGAGAATAATGGCCTTCGATGAATTGACATTCGGGCACCGGGGATTGTTCTGCATCATTTCAAGAGCCCGATCGAGTGCACACTCCCCACATGTATAACCACTGACCGGGAGGTTCAGGTTGATTGTTTGATTGGCTGCAGTGAAGTTATTTCCGAGGCCGGGTGGATACGGGGATGGTGGATACGTTGGGTCCTTGACGGCAGTATTCCAGTTTATTATGCCCACCTGGTCCTTGCTGGCATTCATCTCGCCAATGAACTCTTTTGCACCGCTTAAACGCAGGTTCGTGGGATCACTGGTACTCATACTGCCGGAGTTGTCTATGGCAAAGATGACGTCCATGGGTACCGGCGAATGCGCACCACATTCGGGAATGCCGCACCCATAACCGGAAATGGATATGTTCACCGTCGCGTTCTGCACTGCACAGGAGGATCCTGAGAGATTGATATCCTTCGGGCTGACCGTTTTATTGATCGTCAGGTTGCCTTCCGGGGGAGGCGGGGGAGGCGGGGGGCAGATGTTGTTGATGAACGTCTGGTTTGTAAAGGTTAAGTTCGTGGAGTTGAGCTGGATGGTCCGGTTCGGTGTTGTTGGCCACTGGGTCCAGCCCCCGGGCAGCGTCTCGTTCAACTGGTAATAATACAACGGCAAATCCTGAAAGATATAATAACCATTGGCAGCCGTGGTGCAGGTCCGCGAAATTCCGTTCGTCTGATTCGTCAGTGTTATCTGCCAATTGCCGATCGGGGTGCCGTTCGGATAGGTTTTGTATCCACTGATGCTCCCCTTTGGTTGATATTCGCGAAGCGCAACCAGTTGAGCGACCCAATTATCGGCAGTAGAGGTAGTAGCGGTCCGCGTCCCGGTAGGACCTGCTCCTACCGCCTGATCAGCCGCCTGGATATGCAAACTAGTGGTACCGCGATCCGCCCTGGAGGTCATACCCGGTGGGGTATTAATAGCTTCGTTTCTCCCGTCGCCGAAGAAACCGACCAGCATGGAGCCAGCTTCAGCTGTCACCCCCTGCGCGATCAAACTTTGCGAATTCCCCCCAGCACCGCTGTAATCGACTATTGGGTTTGTTGTGTCAACGCCGCGGTAACTGACGATATTTCCGATGGCATACCGGGTTCCAGAAGAACCCCCACTAAAACTCCAGGTGTACGAAGTCGGTTCGCCGCTCGCCCAGACTCTATAGTAGATAGCCTGCCCGATTTGGCCAGCACCGGTGCCGTAATTTGTTCGGTTCACCAGGGTCCATCCTGTTGGGGCGTTAATGGTAGGATTTGCACTACGGCCAGTGACCGTTATCTGTGCAATAAGAACATCCCCGGCAGCACCTGTGGGCCTGTTGATTGCAAGGGAGAGAGAACCTGAACCACTTGCACTGCTCCATTGTGCACCCTGATAAGTAATTGCAGCAGTAACCTGAGCGCTCAACAGAAAGAGGGCCACGATGACCCCGATAATGATAAACCTTTTAGATGACATGTTTCTCATCCTCCAAAGCGTTTTGCCTCTTGGATACCTTTTTAGCAGTATAGATGAAGGGAACGTTAATCCCACTGGTTAATATTCGTTACTCTTATTACATTCGGGACGCGCATGAAAGGGCAGGATTAGAGAGAGCAGTCTAAATCCGAGCCGGAATGCGCATTCGAGCGAGATCATCCGCTTGTAGGTACATTGGGTCTATTCGATTATCCGCGGTTATTCAGAAATATCGGCGAGCTGCCGGGCAGGCGTGGTAACGTTCTGGAGGTGACCGGGAGCAGGACCTGATACGCGACTATAGATAAGAACTCAACTATTTATACTTAAACAGATCATCTTTTCTCATGACTAAACCCGAACAGATCCAGATCCAGAAGCATCTATCCATCGATGATCTGGATCAGCGGATCAAATCTCTCGAAAGGGATACGAGGGTGCTCAAGAGATTATACTTCATCAAGTTCCGGTACCAGGGGGATAGTGTTGAGAAGGCAAGCGAGCGAGTAGGAGTCACTCGGATGGTGGGATATTACTGGCAGGAACGATGGAATGAATCGAGCTACGAGGGCCTTATCCCCAGGTTTGCTGGGGGAAGACCTTCAAAGCTCACCCCAGAACAGAAAGATCGGCTCCTCAAGCTCCTCCAGGAAAGGGAGCATTGGATCACTGAAGAAGTGCGAAATCTTATCCATAAGGAGTTCGGGATTGAGTACACACTGAAACAGGTTCGGATAATCCTGAAGAAGTTCGGCATGCGGTACGCGAAACCCTTCCCTCATGATCATCGCCGCCCTCCGAATGCAGAGGATCTCCTAAAAAAAACTCCCTCTGATAACGGGTGATACAGTGATCGGGTTCCTGGATGAGACCTCTCCCCAGACCACGGCAAACAGCCAGAGGCTCTGGTCCTTCACAAGACCGGTCATCACGAAGAACACGACCAAGCTTCGAGCGAACACCTTCGGGTTCTATGCACTCAACGGGACCTCGGTAATCGACTTCCGAGAGCACTCCCGGAAGGAGGATATCTGTGCCTTTCTCTGCCGGATCCGGGAAGAGAATCCTGGAAAGAACCTCCTGATCATCCTGGACAATTTCCGGTCACATCATGCGACTGAAACTGTGGAGTTTGCCCTGAAAGAGCACATCGAACTGGTTTATCTTCCACCGTACTCGCCTGACCTCAATCCACTAGAATACATATGGAAAAGTATCAAACGAATCGTATCGGCAACGTTCATTCAGGATCTGGATCACTTCAAGGAGATCATCGAATCATCCTTCAAGCAATGCGCTGTCCGTCTAGGGTATGCAAGAAAATGGATCGAGAAGTTCCTGAGTGAAGATATTAAGTATAATCTAATAGGTTCTTAACTATAAATTCACGAGTATATACAATCGTTTGCCATCCGTCCCCGGACCTCGAACATTGAATTTTACGATGGATTTGATGTGGTTAGGGCTCCAATCAGTCGCCCCGCCTTGCACGAGGTTCCGGGAAGATCGGGCAGAATAGCTGTTCCGGATGGATATGGTTTCTTCCGGATTCCTATTGATTAGACGGTTTCAATTGTAACACAACAAATTCTGCTACTCGCCTCACATACGGATTTTCATCACCTGACAGAGAGGCTATCCTTTCCATCGCCTCATCCGCACCGATTTCACCTAATGCTTTTACGGCCATATACCGTACATGGTCCTTTTCATCCGACAACAACCCGACCAGCGGGCCAACTGCTCTCTTGTCCTCCATCATTCCCAGTGCCTCGGCAGCACGGTACCGGACCTTCCAGTCAGGATCGATGAGCAGTTCGATCAATCGCACAGACACAGGTTCCCCGATCCCGGCCAGGGCAAAGGTAGCCTGGGCCCTGACCGCTTTTTCGGGATCGCGGAGGGCCCTGATAAAGAGTTCAGCACAGGCGGGGTTTCCGGTCATCGAGAGAAGGTAGATAGCATGTTTCCGGGTCAGCGGATCTTCAGCTGTCAGGGCCCTGCCAGCCAGGCCTTTCACTGCCTCTCCCACCAGCAAATCGGTATCCAGCTGATGATTCATGTTCTGGAGATTCGATCCGGGGATCGATAAAACAGGATGATCTGTTCAGGACTGCTTCACTCCGGATTCGATCGAAAGCAGCCTGGTCGGGACGGGGATGAGGACTGCCCCAACAGCAGGCGGGATGATCGCGAATAAAACATGAAAAATCCTGAGCTGATGACGGTGCCTCTATTCCTGACACCAGAGATCGGAAACCAGCCGGACCGGATCCACCCTTTCACCCATAGCACCATATCCCGCCTTCATCCTGCCGACAACTGGTTATGTATAGCAAAAATTAGTTCATGACATTTAAAATGGTCGTATCGGTCCTTCTTTGGCTTATAGGATAATTGGTGAGACTTTTAAAATGAATAGGCCTTATTATGGATTAATTAGAGGGGGATCGTCTCCCGCCATACTCTGAAATCAGCATCGTTCATCTAAGGAGATACGTTACCCGGATGTCGCTGATAGTCACCTGTATACGTAGCCCACAGCAGACGGCTATCATAGTGCTGGTGCAGAGGATTTCCATCAGGCATACTTTTAATACTTCATAATTTATCATGCACAATGCTAGCATGCATCAGGGGCCGAGGGTTCCGGGTATGGCACACCACGATATTGAAAGTCTGCCGATGGAAGATTTGTTGAAGCTTCTCCATCACCAGGAGATCGAGCTACGGTGGAGAGCAGCGAGTGCATTGGGAAGCTGCGGGAGAGAGGCGGTAAATCCACTGCTTTTAAGATTGTATGATGATGACCACAATGTGAGGATGCTCTCCATCTGGTCTCTTGGTAGAATTGGGGATAAACGTGCTATCGGGCCGATATCCAGGTCACTTCATGACGCTGATACTATGATTCAGATCGCATGCGAAGGCGCTTTGAGCCGCCTTGAGAGATCTTAAAAAAGATTGGATTTTTCAGATTCCGATCGTATTTTACACATTACAACCGGCACTCGGTGAAATCCTGGACTGATAGTTCATCTGGTAGTCGAACAGGTTAATACTGCCCTTCATATTCCGGAACTCTGAAATCTCAAGGTTCTGCATCAGGTCCTTTCCTGGCGCAATCGCCTGGGGATTTCTGCAATCGAAGTCGGAATCTTTCTCAGTGATTTTGAGATACGTTGAAACAGTGCCAAGAGACGGCTTCCCAGGGTTCATCTCGGTAACCTGGACCCTATACTTGGCCAGAGCCGGTCCATCAACCGATGGGATGGGTGGGAAAACATCGGAATCGCCGACTCTGTTGACATTCCTGACGCCCCCTGCAATGTAAGCAGCAACCCTGCTCACGTCCAGGTTGCTCCCAGTTTCAATCATGCTGCAGGATGCAGGGATAAAACCACAATCATCGCAGCAGGTAAACGGACAAACAGACAGTGCTGCCGGGAAACAGGTTCCCACATTGTACATTGTCAGGTCTTCTGAAGAGAGCAGGCTTCCTGAATCGATCCCGGTAAACGTGATCTGGCGTTCATTCCAGACGTTGTACTGGGCACCCAGGAGTGGTTCTGTATCAACCTCACTGGTCTTCCGGTACGAAATGACCCCCATGTTCGCATTGGTTTTTTCAGAGTAAGTGACATGCGACTGGACTTCACCATCTTTGTTCAATGGCGGTTCTTCCCCGAGAACCCAGATGAAATCCCACTCATCATCAGGATTGGTTACTGCAAACAAGTTAGCATTGAGGACTTCACTTGAAAGTGACCAGGAAAGCTTACTGTCTTGTGACATGCCTCCGACACCATCAACAGATGTGACTATCCGCAAGTTCTGGATCTCATCCGGCGATGGGGGCAGGACGGAAGCAGATGCCGGAATGATCAGCAGGATTGAAAGAACCATGATACCTGTGAATACGAAAACCGATTTAGTGTTTTTTACCAAAAATTCATCACCACCATTCCTTGAATGGGGGAATTTATGCCAATACTGCACTTAAAGATATCCTTTTGTATTAATATTCGTCTGAAGTGAGAAGATTCACCATAGAATGGACATGGTGTGATAATAAGTAACGCCCAGGTCGGAATTCGAATCCGAGTCGTCGGCGTGACAGGCCGACATGATAGGCCACTACACTACCTGGGCATTGCTGCAAGTGGTCCCGCCTCCCGGATTCGAACCGGGGACATCGCGGTAGCTGCGCAATTGCCTGATGCGGCAAATCATACTACAGCCGCGCACTCTACCAAGCTGAGTTAAGGCGGGATTTGCGCTCATTACATAGGGATAATAATACTATTAAACGTATCGGTACGAAATGCCGGAAAGCGCTCATCGGTCACCATTTTATAATATGAGCGCGAATCTTAAGTGCATGACTCGCACACCAGATGCGGGGGATTGTTTTCTTCACCGATAGCCAGGCAAAGTCATCCGTAACTGTTTTTGACACCACCCTGAGAGACGGTGAGCAGACTCCCGGTGTATCATTCACCTTTGAACAGAAACTCGAAATCGCCCGCCAGCTCTCACTGCTGGGCGTCCATGCCATTGAAGCGGGTTTTCCTGCCTCATCACAGGGCGAACGGGAAACGGTGAAGGCCATCGCAGGGCTCGATCTTGATTCAGTCATCTGCGGACTGGCCCGCTCGAGGAACGAGGATGTTGATGCCTGCCTCGATTGCAGGGTTGACATGGTGCATGTCTTCATCCCGACATCAGAGGTACAGCGGGTTCACACCATCAGGAAGACTCCAGAGGAAGTCCTCGCCATAACCGGGGAGATCGTATCCTATGTCCGGGATCACTGCGACCTCTGCATGTTCTCCGCCATGGATGCAACCCGCACCGAGACGGGATACCTGATCGATGTCTTCCGTACGGCGGCAGATGCAGGCGCAACCGTCATCAACGTTCCAGATACCGTTGGCGTCTATACCCCGACTGCGATGAAGAAACTCATCTCCCGGATCGTATCCGAAGTGGACTGTCCCGTGGATGTGCACTGCCATAACGACTTCGGCCTCGCCGTGGCCAATACCACCACGGCGGTGGAGGCCGGCGCATCGCAGGTCCAGGTAACTGTGAACGGGCTCGGGGAGCGGGCAGGCAATGCCGATATTTCCCAGACGGTTATGATCCTCGAATCCATCTACGGCGTGAAAACCGGCATCAGGACCGGGCACCTCTTCGAGACATCCCGGCTGATTTCGCGATACTCGGGCGTTCCCATCCCAATCACCCAGCCGGTTATTGGCGACAATGCCTTCTCTCACGAGAGCGGTATCCACTCTCACGGCGTTATCGCCTGCTCTTCCACCTTCGAGCCCGGCATCATGACCCCGGAGATGGTCGGTCACCGGAGAAAGCTTACGCTCGGCAAACATGTCGGAAGGCACGCCGTGCGCCAGATGCTGGCCGATGTCCATCTCAACCCGAGTGAATCCCAGCTCGACCGGATTGTCGAAAAGATCAAGTTCATCTCGACGAAGGGTAAGAAGGTGACCGATGCCGACCTGTATGAAGTCGCTGAGAGCGTGATGGGCGTCGGCAATGGAACCCGGGCAATCGAGCTTCAGGATATCGCCATCATGACCGGGAACCACGTGATTCCCACAGCGAGCGTGAAAGCCCTCTACTATGGGAAAGAACAGGTCTCGAGCAGTACCGGGAACGGTCCCGTCGACGCGGCGCTCCGTGCAATCCTGGGCATCGTCCCGGCACGGGTACACCTCAGGGAGTTCAACATCGAGGCCATCTCCGGCGGCTCAGATGCCATCGGCCACGTGAACATCTCGGTTGAAGATGAACAGGGCCGCATCTTCTCGGCAAGTGGGTCTGGAGATGATATCGTGCTCGCATCTACCGAGGCGATGATCAATGCTTTAAACCTCCTGCAGCGGATCAGTCCGGCAGAGAAAACCGAATAATTTTTTATACGATTTTATATGAAACGCCAATGATACCTTTTGGTCACATGCCTTCCGGGTGAAAACCGCGGATGCGGTTTTCGTGCCGGAATGCCACCGGCATCTGCATCCTTTTTGCCCGTGTCCCTGAATTCATGTCATTTTTCAGGAGGCGCCCTGGGCTTTCCCTTCAAGCGCCTGCTTGATCTGAGACTGGAGCTGCTCGAATTTTCCTGAGAGCATTCCCTCCTGTTTCTCGAGGGACTTGATCCGGAGCTCGAGCGTCTCGATCTTATCGGTCAGGTTCTTGAGCACGTCCTCCTTTTTCTTCTCCATCATGACCGTGCCCACGCTCATGAAGACCGGGGCGTCGTCCGGTACATCGTGGAGTTCCTCTGTGGCCCGCTTCGCCTCGCGGACAGCCATTTCATACTGTGCCTTCTGGGCAGCGATGGTCTGCATCTGCTGCTGCATCTGCTGCAGCATGGCAATCTGGTTCTGGACTTTGGGTGACAGTGCACTGCTCATGGACTTATCTCCTTGTTGATGACGAGATCCTGCATCTCCCTGGCCACGGAAATCAGCCGGAGCCACATGTTAAGCGAGGCCCGGAGCGCCGCAATATCCTCTGCATGGACCTTCAGTACCAGGGTGTCCGGACCGTCCATCAGGCATTCGGCGCTGGAACGGGTATTGACTTCGGCCTCCATCTCGGGACTGACCGCCCCAAAGATCGCTCCGGCCTGGTCCGACCTGAACCGGAAGACCGCCTCATGCCTCATGGATCATCAGCCGGAGCAGGTAACGGCGTTTCCGGGTGCCATCAAAGAGGCACCCTCCTCCACCTGATCCCGACAATTTCACCGGTATATATGGGGCGAGCCGCTCATAAAGAGGTAGGTCATCGACCTGGATTCCCGGAAGGCGTTCTCCGGGCCGCTCTTCAACGCTCCAGGACGGGATCCTGATCTCTTCAACGGTCAGGCCATGATCCGAAACCCGGAGCGAGAATTCCTTTCCACGCGCGGAGAAGATAAAAGAAACAGGGTCTATGGTGTCTATCTCGGGAAGGCCCATCTTCCCCCGCAGGACGTATGAGCACCCTGCTGCGGCAGCAAAATCCTTGGCAAGCGATCGGAGTTCAGGGGCAGGTTTTCGTGACGTGGTGACGATCATCGGGCACGGATTTCTTTGGTTGCGGCACCCCGTTCCTTGAAAAGGATCCGGTGCCCGCAATAGGGGCACCGGATATTTACATCAATCTCGACCCTGGCCTTGCAGCGGGCACACTTGTATGACCCTGCCACGCCCGATCAGACCTCCTTGCCTAAAGCGCGGTCGATCGTGCGCAGTGCGATGCGGAGCTGCGGTGTCTGGGGCTGGTATGCACCACCGGCAAACCGGAACCCGCACTTCCTGCAGCTCCAGATACCGGTCCCCTCCCTCCGTACGGCAACTGTGTCACATTTCGGGCAGCGGTGTGCCGCCCGGGAGACTTTCTCGGTCTCCTTCACGCGTTTGCGGACGAACCTGCCGTATCTCGGGCCAAAACGCCCGGCGCTTCCCGAAACTCTTCCCTTTGCCTTCTGCGTTTTCCGTGCCATTGAACCTGCCCCGGATATCTGTCTCTTATACTCTGTCCTCTCTGTTAATATACTTGATTGAGAATACGTACCTCGCCATTGCCCCTGGTGATGCGGTTGATCAGGTCGTAGAACTCCCCCTGGATCCCGGCCGGGATGCGGACAACGCAAATCCAGGATCCGTCCTTCTGCCATTCCTCTTTCTCCATCTGGGCGGCACCCTGTATCTCTCCATAGGCCTTTGAAGCGAAATCGGGCGGGATTTTTACCGCAATGCGGACTTCCTCGAACTTGATGGGGAGGATTGGGCGAAGCGCTTTTACCGTCTCCTTGACGAGCTCTTCGGTGTTCTTATAGAGATCGATATTGACCCGGGCTTCATCCATAGCCATCTCGATCCGCTGGGGAGGGTGCGGGAGGCTGGTCTGGGGGTTGATCGCGTTCCGGGCGATGAAGGCGATGACCTTCTTCTTCTTCTCGGCAATCATCTGCCGGCGCTGCTCGGCCGTGAGGTGGATCTCCCCTTTCCTGATGATCTTTTCAGCGGCTGCGAAAAAATCGGTGGTGGAGAACACCTTCGTAAGCGCCTCATCGGATGCCCGGGTACCGCGCGAGGAGTTTTCGAAAATGGAGAGCGCGGCCACCATGTCTTCGATATCGATTGCTTCCCCCTGGCGGTACTTGACCGCCAGGTCGGGATCGACGAGCAGTTCAAACTTCTCCCCATGGCTCTCCAGCCTCGCCACTACCGCTCTCTCGAGAGGTATCATGCAGTCAGCCCTACTTTTCGAATTTTTCTACGAACGATGCGACCTCTTCCTTGCTCATCTTCCGGAACTCGGGCTTCTTTTTCTCGATAACGCCGATTTCCACGGTATTGACATCGAACTTTCCTTCGGTGGCGTCGTGGAGGGCTTTGAGGCCGAGGAGGATGGTATCTTTCAGGGGAGCATCGTAATCGTATTCTTCCTCGAAGACCTTCATAACGGCGTTCCTTCCGATCCCGATCCCGGTCGCCTTGTACTCAAGAAGGGTCCCGCTCGGATCAGTCTCGAAGAGACGGAATTCTCCATCGCTGATCCCTGCGATGAGGAGGGCGGTCCCATACGGGCGGGCTCCGCCAAACTGCGTGTAGGTCTGCATGTGGTCGCACAGCTTCTTTGCCAGGGCTTCCACATCGATTCGCTCGTCATAGGTCACGCGGTTGATCTGGCACTCGATCCGTGCCCGGTCCACCAGGGCACGGGCATCTCCGACCAGCCCCGAAGACGCAACACCAATATGTTCATCGATGACAAAGATCTTCTCGATCGATGACGGCTCGAGCAGGCGTGAGCTCACCCTCTTGTCAACGATAAGCACGATGCCATCCCTGCATTTCATTCCGACCGCGGTCGTGCCCCTCTTTACCGCTTCGCGCGCGTACTCGACCTGATAAAGGCGGCCGTCCGGACTGAACACCGTGATGGCCCGGTCATATCCCATCTGGTATGCCTGTGGCTGCATTACTATTCCTCCAGATCATCCTGTGTGAGAAACAAGAGCTCCTGACTTTTAATTCCTTTTTCCATCAAATCAACCTTTTGACCCTGGTATCGCCGTGCACAATACACCTTCCCCCCGAAACTGACCTCCTCCGGATCTCCTGGGAGCGGGTGAGTAACCCGCTGGATTCTCTTTCGGAGCGCATGGAGCGTGCCGGATGTCGCTTTCGAACGGAGTACGAGGGCTTCACTCCCTGCAACGGTGACCGTGGCGAGGGCAATCCGAAGATCGTGTTCTCCTCCCCTGTTGCACCGGACGATGAGATGTCCCGGGACCGAATCGATAACCGCCGGGCTGATCATCGCGGCACGCACATCTCCAAAGAGGCTGGTGAGAGCGCAGGAAACCGCCCGGTAAAGTTCCTTCTGATCGGCACCGGCTCCCACCGGTTCGATGGCGGCAAGGACGTATCGTTTCTTTGTCCTGAGCGTGGGGGGGAGAGGTTTCATGATACCACCCTGACCGGGCCTTCCGGGGCGATAAGATTCCCGACAGTAGAAAGAGCTTCGCAAACGTCGTCCTCTTCCATTCCAAAGAGGCTGCAGAGTAGCACTATATCGTTGGCCGACCGGAGATGGAGCACCGAGCGGGCATTGCTCGAGACGGTGAGAAAAAACCGGTAACGGTCGTGGAGCCGGATCAGCTCCGCGAACCTGACCAGGACACGCTGGCGGGAGGGCCCGGAGGTATGGATTAGAGGAGAGATATCGATATCCACAGCTATTCCCCGTTCTGCGGCAATCCGGGCGCAGATGTGGTCAAAAGACTGCTTCCTGGCCAGGTGGAGAGCCCGCAAAACGTGCACCCCCCTGATGTTCAGCACGGCACGGTTGAACCCGTTCTCTCCTGCTTCCACCATAACCAGGGACTTCCCATCATTGTACCTGGACAGCCGGCCTGATACCGTCCGCACGCTTTCCGCCCTGATAATAGATGCAGGGATAATCCTGACTCCAGGGCAGGTAAGTGTTACGGCATCCGGTACAACGATGGTATCAAAACCAAGCTCCCGGGCCTCGACCGCCATTCGCCGGAGCGAAGAGTTGCCTTCGGGATAGGGGTGGATACAGGCGTCTGCAACCGTCATCATTGAGAGGATTGGAAAAAGAAGGGATATCTTATTTGCCCAGGTTTCCATGCGACCTGATGCTCGGGCGGGTCTTTTCGGTTCCCCTGCCGCGGGTCATCATGCCGCGTCCTTTCCTTCCGGCGCTTGTCTTTCCGCGCTCGGCGCGGCCACGACTCGTTCCCTTCCCGATCCATGCGAGCTGTTTATCGGCCAGGATGGCCGGGTGATGGGTATCTACGAGGATAACCTCGAACCACTTCTGCTTTCCGTCCTGCCCTACCCAGTAGGAGTTGAGGACTTCCATGTTCGGGTACCGGACGGAGGCCCGCTCCTCAGCCATGCGCTGCAGGCTCTTTGCCGGGGTGATGCGGTTCTTCCCCATCCGGATGGACCGGCGTCCCCGGATAAATCGCGATTTCCGGCGTCCTCCGCGGCGCACTTTCACCCGCACCACTGCAACGCCCTGTTTTGCCTTGTAGCCAAGATTCCTGGCGCGGTCTATCCGGGTCGGACGCTCGACCCTGACCACGCTGCCTTCACGCCTCCATACCTGCATCCGGTGCCACTGGAGGCCTTTAACCTCCGATTCACCGGGATTCTTCCATGCCTCACGTACGTAGGCATACATCGATTTCACCATGGTAGATCACCATCAGGTTCAGCGCAGGATGCGCCACATTCCTTCACGGGACAGATCCCGTCAGTCCTGTATATTTCGGCAGGGTGCTTCATAAAACCATCTTCCGGAAACCTGCCAGTGCTTACCCTTTCCGTTTCCCGAGTACCCGGATATCTTCGATCCTTGTTGCGGGATACTGGCCCTGCTCATCCTTCTCGGCCGACTTCACCATGTCCCAGATGGTCAGGAGTGCAACCGAGACCCCGGTGAGCGCCTCCATCTCCACCCCGGTCTTGCCAATCGATCGCACCGTAACGATCACCTCGATCGCCTCCTTCTGCTGGTCGAAAGAGACCTCTACCGAAGTCACAGGGATGGCGTGGCACATCGGTATAAGGCGGAATGTATCCTTTACTGCGAGCGTTGCTGCAACCTGCGCCGTTGCAAGCACGTTGCCCTTGAGCGCCGTCCCTGAACGGATGGCCTCGAGGGTTTCCTTCCGGAGCGCGATCCTGCCTGCGGCGACTGCTTCCCTTCTCACTTCAGCCTTTGCACCTACGTCCACCATGTGGACCTTTTCGTCACGGATATGGGTAAACTCGACCATTACCTGCCTCCTTTCCCGAAGAGCTCAAGGGCGACCTGTGCCGGCAGGTCGCTTGCCAGCATCCCCCCGGCACATTCCTGTTCGATGGCCATACCTGCCCTGCCGTTCACGTAGGCCGCAATGCAGGCCGCCTCGAAAGCCGGCAGCTGGCAGAACAGAGCCGCTGCAACCCCGGCAAGGACATCCCCTGTCCCTCCCACGGTCATCAGGGGGGTCCCGGTGCGGTTGAACCTGACCCGGACCCCGTCGCTGATGATGTCGATCCCGCCCTTGAGCAGCGTTATACCAGGGATTCCCGATTCCCTGACCATTCGGGCGCGCCCGATGGGATCATCTCCGATGCGGCACCCGGTCATGCGCTCAAACTCGCCGGCGTGTGGTGTGTATAAGGCATTCCCGGTCTGTGGGAGTGGGGTCCGGAGGGCATCTGCATCGAAGACCGCTTTCCTGCAATGAGGGGCGAGCGCCCGGACAACGTGGTGGCTCTGGTCTCCAAGACCCGGCCCCATAACCACCACATCGGCATGGTCGATTAGCCGGAGGATCTGCCCGATGTGCTCGGCCTCGATGATGGCACCGTCAAGCGGTTCGTAGATGAGGTCGGGCACCGGTTCGAAAACGGGAGATGCGATCCGGACGATATCTGCCCCGGCCCGGAGCGCCCCGAGCCCGCAGAGGTACGGGGCGCCCTGGTACGGCCCTCCACCCACCACCAGCACCTCCCCGCCGTTTCCCTTGTGGGCATCAGGCCGCCTCTTCTTCAGCACCAGGAGGTCCCCGGGCCCGGTGAAGATCTCGGCTTCGAGAGGGATGCCGATCCCTGCCACCCGCGAACCTTCCACTTTTGGCCGGTGGAATGCAAGGATCACGTCAGTCCGCATTCCGGGAGTGGGGACATCTGCACTGATGACCGTTGCCGTGGAGCCGGAGGCCAGATCTACGCAGGTCCGGACGGGTTCTCTCAACGCACCCGACAAACCGGTGCCAAGCAGTGCATCGACGATGACCTCTGCCTGCAGGAACATGGCGCGGAGCGCCATGACCTCCTCCCTGCACGCGACCGGGAACACGGAGACCCGGCAGTGGGAGAGAACTTCGAGCTGGCTTGCCGTCTCGACAGTCATTCCCGGTCCGGTCACTACCACAACGTCTGGTCCGAGATCCTGCAGGTAGCGTGCGGCAACCATGCCATCACCACCGTTATTCCCCTTGCCGCAGAGGATCAGTACCTGGCTCCCTCCGGAAGCTCTCACCGATTCGGAGAGTGCCCGGCCGGCTCCCTCCATAAGCTGCAGCGAGGTGAGTCCCAGTGCCCGGGCGTTTGCGTCCACGGCCCGCATCCGCTCGTGAGTGATCAGCCCGGTTTCCGCAAATTCTGCCATCGCGGCAGGGAGAGGATCATGCCCCTGCGTCATGCTTTTCATGGACCTCAGTGCTAGAGCATCTGGTGGCAGAACTTATGAATTGTGAGGCAGCGCCCGGCTCACAAACCCGGGAAGCGTCCCGGTTGCGATGGAACGGCCGAACGCCAACATTTTTGACCGGATCGACAAATTACTAGGATGATGGGTTTTTGGGAGGATGTTCGGGCAGCAGCACAGGAACTTTCCTCGCATCCCGATGCAACCATAATTTCCCATATCGATGCAGACGGGATATCCGGTGAGGCGATCCTCGCGCAGGCCCTCGCCCGGGAAGGTATCCGGACGACATCTGTCTTTGTCCGCCAGCTCGAGCCGCTGACAATGCGGCAGGTACCCAGGGACGATTCGTTCAAGATCTTCTGTGACCTTGGGGCCGGGCAGCAGAACCTGCTCGAGGAGCATGGGCTCTCAAACGAGGAAGTGCTGATAATCGACCACCACGTGAGCCAGGACTGCGGGACCGCCTACCAGCAGGTCAACTGCCTGCCCTATGGCCACACCAAGCTCTCGGCTGCCGGGGTCGCCTACCTGGTGGCAAGAGAACTGGACGCCTCCAATGCGGACCTGGCCCCCCTCGCGGTGATCGGAAACGTAGGTGATATGATGGCCCGCGAGGACTGCGGCCTGATTGGCCCGGCCCGTGAGATCGCAAGAGATGGGGCATCCCAGGGCCTGATCGAGATCAGGGAGCGCGATCTCAACTGCTACGGTATCTCTACCCGTCCGCTCCATGTATGTCTCTCATACAACGACGACCCGTTCATCCCAGGAATCAGCAACAATGCCCCTGGGGCGATGAAGTTTCTCCAGCGTCTCGGCATCCCACTCCGCGATCCGGTGAAGGGCACGCTGGTCTGGGAGGAGATCCCTGACGAGCACCGGAAACGGATCACGAGTGCCCTTGCCCAGCAACTCCTTGCACATGGAGAAGGGATCTCCCGCCTCTTTGCCGAATCCTACATCTTTCCCGGTGAGCCGGAACGGACCCCTCTCCGGAATGCCCAGGAGTTCGCAACCCTCCTGAATTCCTGCGGGCGGTGGTCCCGACCCTCAGTGGGCGGTTCCATCTGCCGCGGTGACCGGGGTACCGCCTACCGGCAGGCCGAGCACATGCTCACCAACCATCGCGCCGTCATCCGCGAGCTCCTCCTGTATATCCTGGAGACCGGGGTGACAGAGCTATCCCACCTCCAGTTCATCCATGTCGGGGACCGGTATCCGGATACTATCGTTGGCATCGGTGCCGGGATGGCGCTCTCGAAACTGAACATGGACAAACCCATCCTGATCATGGTGGAGCAACCGCAGGATCCGGGTTTGACCAAGGTCTCCATGCGGACCACGGAACGGGTTGTGGGATGGGGAATCGACCTCCAGCAGGCCATCGCCGAGGCTTCGTCCGCGCTGGGGGGTGCAGGGGGCGGGCACCGGATCGCCGCAGGAGCCTACATACCAAGGGAATCAGAACAGGAGTTTGTCAGACGTGTCAATGAACTGCTCTCCGGGCAGTATGCAGAGGCAGGTGCAGGTCATCGCTGACTTCCAGTTCGGACGGGGTGCCGGAAGGGCGCTCTTCCCGGACGGATGCGGCTTCATCTTCTCCCGGACCGGAAGGATACGCCAGGTGACGCTTGGAGGAAAACGGCTGGTCACGGTCAGGGCCATGGATGGGAAGTTCACGCTCGGGATTGACGGAGCCCTCAGGCTCCTTGCTTCGCTCCCCGCACCGGCTCACCGGGTGGTTGTGCTTGACGAGGTCGCGGAGTTCATCAGGGAGGGAAAGAACACGTTTGCAAAACACGTTGTCGCTGCGGACCCCGGCATCCGGTCCGGCGATGAGGTTATGGTAGTGACGGGAAACGACGATCTCCTTGCGACCGGATCAGCGGTCCTCTCCGGCAGAGAGATGCTTTGTTTTAATTACGGTGTAGCGGTAAAAGTACGGCAGGGAAGGTGAGCAGCATGATGCCCGGAAACATAAATCCCAGGAAAATGAAACAGATGATGAAGCAGCTCGGGATGCAGGTGGAGCCGATCGAGGATGTCGTCCGCATCGTGATCGAGACTCCTAAAGGCAATTACATCTTTGATGCTGCTGAAGTGACCGCCATGACGATGCAGGGGGTTACCACCTACCAGATTGCGGGTCACCCGCGGTTCGAAGAGAGTGCACCCGTCATCCCCGAAGACGATGTCCGGCTCGTGGCCGAGCAGGCAGGGGTATCCCTGGACTGCGCCCGCGAGGCACTCATCGCCTGCCGGGGCGACATCGCTGAGGCGATCCTGAAGGTCTCGAAATGATCGGTCCCGGTATCCGGGTCCTGCTTGTCGGCGAAGGGAGAACCTACTTTGTCCGGAGCGGTACCGGACTATTCTCAACGGACCTTGGGGTAATCGATCTCGATACGATTGTGCAGGCATCTCCGGGGGATGTGGTCGAATCGCATACCGGTCACCCGTTCCGGGTTCTCATCCCACGTGCCCCTGACTATTTTGAGCATGCAAAGCGGACAGGGGCGCCCATGCTTCCCCGGGATATCGGGCTGGTGATCGCTTTTTCCGGGATGAACCGGGACGATGTGGTGCTCGATGCCGGAACGGGCAGCGGGATTTCCGCGATCTTTTTTGGAGGAATTGCCAAAAAGGTGGTGACCTACGAGGCACGGGAGGACTTTGCCCGGGTTGCCGCTGAGAATATCAGGGAAGCAGGTCTTTTGAACGTGGAAGTTATCGCAAAAGATGCCCTTTCCGCTGAAGGGGTCTTTGATGTTGTCAACTTCGACATGGCCATCAGCCCGGACCATGTGCGCCATGCCCACTCCCTCCTTCGCCCCGGGGGCTTTCTTGCCTGTTACACCCCGTTCATCGAGCATCTCTGCATGGTAATGGATACGGCAGAGGGACTCTTTTCATCGGTAAAAGCCGTGGAGTGCATCGAGCGGGAGATGACCCGGTCGAAGAGGGGGACCCGGCCGTCAACACGGGTGGGGCACTCGGGATACCTCACCATCGCGAGGAAGTGATGCCCTGGAAAAAAAGGGACATCCTGCATATGGCGGATGTCGATATGCACCAGTTAATATGTTTCCCACAGCAGGGCAATGGGATAGGGTTTTTACGACCACTTTTATTTCTCATCTCAAGTGAAACTGCTCCCGTCCTGTCCAATAAGTTGATGTAGGATCACATCGACAGATGTATCGAAAAGAGCGTTTTGATCATGACTTCAAGAATGGCCATTCTCGCACTATGCCTGGGATGCTTCATGGCACTGTCAGTTTCAGGAGTGGCAGCATCTCCCTTTTCGAGTGATAACCCCGCTCCTTCGTTCTTCAGCAAAGTGGAAACGTCCAGCACCACAAACCTCAACAAAGCATCAATAACGACAGAGCTTGGAAATCGCTTTACCACGGGTAATTCCCATGGTGGAGTCGGGATTTATAATAACGTACAGGTAAGTTCCTACAGCGATGGTGTGCCTTCGAAAGGCTCAGTGTCTGCGTTCATTAAAGGCACAACTATGGGTGGGAAGCAGTATGCAATGGAAGGAAACGCCAACAATGCTGAAAAATCGTCCGGACTCTCCATGGCCTTGGAATTCTTTGATTTTCATTCGATGAATGGGGATATAATCTCGTTTTCAAAATCCATGAGATTCGGTTCGTGATTGACAGATAATCTCACCCTTTTCCTATCAGACAACCTGGTTTATCCAGAATGAATTTTTACTCGCCGGGAAGAAAATTCTCGATATAAAACCTCAGATTGCGATCCTTATGGCAGGGCTGGTATCAGGAATATCGTAAAATTCAGCCGGATATAAAACACCCGGAATATCCGTATGTAACCCTTTTTCTGCGTGGATGTGGTTTTATATTCCCAAATATGCAATTAAAACAGGAAAGGCTTTATTTCATTCTTACCCAGCTGTTCAAAGATGCTGGATGAGTATCAGCAGCAACCAATGGAGGATACATGAAAAAATCAATAATGTTTTTCCTCGGAATTTGCATTTTTTTATGCGGAAATGGACTGGCAGATCCTGGAATCTGCCAGGTCAGAGAAGTGCAGGGACTCTCCATCCAGACAACAGTGATCGGGGTTGGAAATTTTGACCAGAAGACCGAGGTCGTCATCAGCAGTTCTTCGGGAACATCCCTGAGTGACATGCCACCCCTGGGTGCATCATCCGTGGTGTATCAGAGTGTCTATACCGAGGACACCCATAGCGCCGGTAATGGGTACATTTCCTACGACAAGAGCTTTGAGGCCAATACCGCAAACAGACTGAACGGGCAATACAACATCGAATCTACAAGGCAGATTACTTACCTTGGCATCGATGCCGGTTCGCTCTATTCATCAGAATACCTGATGACAAGCGGCGCAGGTACTTCGCAGAATGCTGCAAACCGGATGCTCTGTCCATTCGGTAGTGGTGGTTCCATTGGGGCGTTCTGCAATATGGTGGAAACAGGTAGTACATTCACGCTGAGTGTTGCCAATGTTGCTACCACAGCGAACAACCGGTTCATCACCAGGAGTGCCGACACCCCGGTTGAGACGAATTACCACATCCTGGTGACCGAGTATACACCGGGGGTTCCATCGAGAGGATCGGTCATGGCCTTCATCAGGGGGACAACCAAAGAGGGAATGAACGGTGCTCCGGATGATCTTGGAGGAGATTCCTCGTTTGAGGATCGCACGGAACTTATCGGAGATATTTACACCTTCGATAAGCTGATGCACTACCAGTCTGGTTTTAGTCCCTGAAAGAGCAGAAGAAACGGGGAAATCCCGTTTTTCTGTTTTTTTTTCATCTTTTTTTATTTTGCATGCACTTTATGACCGTAAACCTTCCAGGAATGATTTCCGGCGTTTCTTACTCCGGACAGTGCATTCTCCCGAATTGCCTTTCAGGTACTGAATGGGGAGTCTTCCTGGCAGAAGAAGTGGCCATTTATTAACCAATGATCAACAAGTGCGCCGATGGATATCGTTGACCACTTGGTTCCCGGAGGCTTGAGGATACTTCCCTGAACCGGGAAGTAAGATGATTTAACGACCTGCATCTTTTCCTTTTTTAAGGGATTTAGCACCAGCGGTAATGGTGCTGAGAGTATCAGCATGCATGTTGGAGAATACGTATGAAGAAACTCGGAATATTGGTCATCGCCCTGGCCCTTCTCGTGGTCGGCATGGCGATGGCAGAACCAGGAATCTGTCAGGTGCGTGAAGTTCAGGGACTCTCAACGTCCACGACCGTCATTGGGGTCGGGAACTTCAACTCTGCATCCAGTGTCCAGATGTCAATCATGAGGGGAGGAGATGGCGAAGTGAACAATCTGGCTACAATCCCGCCTCTCGGCAGTGGCGTTCTCTACCAGACTGTCTACACTGAAGACACCCAGAACTCTGAGTACGGGTATCTCTCTTATGACAAGGACCTGGATGTAGGCACTGGAAATAAACTCAACGGACAGTACAACGTACAGGCCGTCAAGCAGGTCACCTACCTCGGCATTGACGCATCCTCGATCATCACCACAGACTACATGATGCTCGATGGTGTTGGTGAAAACTATGGAGCGATCGGCAACAACATGCTATGTCCGTTCGGATCCGATAACCAGGCACCCACCTTCTGCAACATTGTAGAGACGGGCAGCTCCATGAACCTCAAGGTTGCAAACCTGAATACCCAGATGGGCGAGCGCTTCATCATGAAGCCTTCATCCAGGGCAGCGTCAGGGAAGGCGGACGTGATACAGGTGATGAGAGTGCAGAGGACCTCTACATGACCATGACCTTCAAGGACAGCACCGCATTCTCTGGTGACATCTCGTCCTTCGCAAAGAGCATGGGCTACACCTCGAAGTTCGCATAAGCGAAATTTCGAAAGGTGAAACCCCGGGGGATATCCCCAGGGTCCTTTTTCTTTATCATTTTTTTCATAGCGCTTCGATAAACTTCACGCTCATCGATACAATATTTCGCAGATTCTGCTCGTTTCCTTTCAGCCTGGAGGGAAACTAACGGGAAGGTTTATAAATTTTCTTTGCGAAAATAGAGGTGATGCTGAGAGTATCAGCATGAATTGTAGGAGGATATTTATGAAGAAACTCGGAATATTAGTCATTGCTCTTGCCCTTTTCGTTGTCGGCATGGCGGTGGCAGAACCAGGAATCTGTCAGGTACGGGAAGTCCAGGGACTCTCAACGTCCACGACCGTTATCGGTGTCGGGAACTTCAACGCTGCCTCCAGCGTCCAGATGTCAATCATGAGGGGAGGAGATGGCGAAGTGAACAATCTGGCTACCATCCCGCCCCTCGGTACTGGCGTCCTCTACCAGACTGTCTACAGCGAAGACACCCAGAACGCTGAGTACGGGTATCTCTCTTATGACAAGGACCTGGATGTGAGCACCTCGAACAAGCTCACCGGTCAGTACAACGTCCAGGCTGTCAAGCAGATCACCTACCTCGGCATTGACGCATCCTCTATCATCACCACAGACTACATGATGCTCGATGGTGTTGGTGAGGACTATGGACCAATCGCTAACATGATGCTCTGTCCGTTCGGAGCCGAAAGGCAGGCACCCACCTTCTGCAACATTGTAGAGACGGGCAGCTCCATGAACCTCAAGGTTGCAAACCTGAATACCCAGATGGGCGAGCGCTTCATCATGAAGCGGTCTCTGCCTTCATCCAGGGCAGCGTCAGAGAAGGCGGACGTGATGTGGGCGATGAGAGTGCAGAGAACCTCTACATGACCATGACCTTCAAGGACAGCACCGCATTCTCTGGTGACATCTCGTCCTTCGCGAAGAGCATGGGCTACACCTCGAAGTTCGGATAACCGGAACTTCGAAAGGTGAAACTCCGGGGGATATCCCCCGGTCCTTTTTCTTTTTCGTTTTTTTCCATAGCGCTTCGACAAATTTCACGCTCATCGATACAATATTTCGCAGATTCTGCTCGTTTCCTTTCAGCCAGGAGGGAAACGAACGGGAAGGTTTATAAGTTTTCTTTGCGAAAATAAGGGTGATGCTGAGAGTATCAGCATGAAATGTAGGAGGATATTTATGAAGAAACTCGGAATCATAGTCATCGCCCTTGCCCTTCTCGTGGTCGGCATGGCGAT
>JALHCK010000093.1 GCA_022841205.1 Methanomicrobiales archaeon
TGTTGGGCTCGAGTACTTGGAGGATCCCGTCTGGGGCTTGAGCGCCATGGCAAAACTAAAGCGGATGTCACCGCATGTGCCACTTGCATCCAATATGGCATGTTTCTCTTACGATGATATAGCTCCTACCGCCTTCCTCGACGCGGTCGATGTGGTTCTTGCAGATCCGCATTGGTATGGCGGCTTAAGAGCAACAAAAGAGCTCGCACGGCTCTGCGAGACCTTTGGTTTCGATATGGGCATGCATTCTGGAACGGAGTTCGGTGTGTCCCTTGCAGCCGTGCTTCATCTTGCTGCTTCGTTTCCGGCCATCCACCATGCTCCCGATGTCCATTATCATTATCTCAAGGATGATATCATCGAAGGGGGCCCGTTTCGATATGTAGATGGTGCAATTTCTGTGCCGAAAGGTCCTGGCCTTGGTGTCAAACTCGATAGGCAGAAGCTTGCTTACTACCATGAAACCTATGAGAAGTATATAGCTGCCATAGCAGGAGCGCCGAGCATGGAGCCGATCTACACGAAGGCAAGGTGGTGAGATGGATAAGAGCATTGGTTACCGGAGCTGCAGGCTTTCTCGGCAAGCATCTCGTACACCGCCTCCTTGAAAGAGGCGATAAAGTGCGAGCGATCGATATTTCTGTGCCAGAAGGCCTGCCGGATAGCCGTATCGATGGCGCTGAATTGATGGCTGGAGATATCCATGACAAATGGCTGATAGCTAAAGATATCAGCAGCGCCGAGTGGATCGCTGCGGACATTCGCGATGCCGAGGCCGTAGCTTCAGCTTGCAAGGGTATGGATACCGTGTATCATCTTGCTTCTCTCATCCCACAGCGTAAAGCGAATATAGAAACAATGAGGGCAGTCAACATAGGCGGTACAAAGAATGTGCTAGATGCAGCATGCAATGCTGGCCTGCGACGCGCGGTCTATCTATCGAGCGCAGAGATTTTTGGTGTACCCAAAGTGGTCCCTTGCCCCGAGGATGGTGAGCTTGCACCCCTAGGAGAATATGGCAGGAACAAAATCGAAGCTGAACGCCTCTGCCGTGAAGCTTGCACAGCGGGTTTTCCTGTCGTCATGTTGAGGCCTCCGACTATTACAGGGTCTGGACTCAATGAGCCCTTTATCTTGAGCCTTTTATCCGCTATCCAGAAGGGAAAGCCCGTGACCCTTCTTGGGAAAGGAACCAATAGATTTCAATTCATTCATGTCGATGATGT
>JALHCK010000094.1 GCA_022841205.1 Methanomicrobiales archaeon
TCCGACGAGTCACGGTTGGACCCATTCTCGGCGGTCCCGACGGCTCGCTCCCTGGTGTTTCGTGGGGAGTTCCTACAGAGCGGGAGACTTCTTTCATGAGGCTGCTTCATCCAAGGAGCGGCTCTCATCGGTCTTCCCTGGAGGGAGGTGGGTTGATCCATACCCCCTCTGGCAAAGAGTTGATTCTTGGAGGTCCGTTGACGAAGCGTTCCGGGTGTAACCGGTAGGCTTCGCTGAGGATGCTGCGCCGGGCCTCGATCACCTTTGCAGCCAGCCCGTGGTGAACCACATGCGGGCTGAGCAGTCCAATTCCTGTATGGTGGTGCTCCTGGTTGTACCAGGAAAAGAAAGTCTGACAGAAAGCACGGGCTTCCTCGATACTGCCGAAGCGCTCGGGGAACTCGGGGCGTGCGCCTCGGAAAACGGGTTGTCATTGCTGGTATGTGGCCTGCTGTGCGTCTTGGTGATCCCCAGATCGGCAAGCAGGAAGGCCACGGGCTTTGAAGTCATGGACGAGCCCCGGTCGGCATGAATGGTGAGTTGGTGCGGCTGGATAGCCTGCTTGTGGCAGGTCTCCTCGATCAGGCGCTGAGCAAGCGCGGCCGATTCCCGGCCGGCGAGCATCCAGCCGACCACATAGCGGCTGAAAATGTCCAGGATCACATAGAGATAGAAGTAGCTCCACTTGACGGGCCCGAGAAGCTTGGTGATATCCCATGACCAGACTTGGTTCGGGGCCGTGGCCAGGAGCTCGGGTTTGGCATAGACCGGGTGACAGAGCTGGTCTCTGCGCTCCCTGACCTCGTTTTCCTGCTCCAGCACACGGTACATGGTTCGAACCGAGCACACATAGCGGCCCTCATCGAGCAGGGTCGCGTAGATCTCGAGTGGGGCCTGATCTATAAAGCGTTTGCTATGCATGAGATCCAGAACCTCTTTCCTTTCCTCGGAGCTTAAAGCTCTCGAAGAGGATCGACTCGCCGGGGTGGACTTCCCTCCAGTGCCGCCGTCGGCTTGGTTGCGGTAGTAAGTGGCACGGCTCAGCCCGAGGGCTTCACAACTTTTTTTTGGACCTCGATGATCAGTTCGGCACGCTTCAAGCGTTTTTGGAGGCGTTCGTTTTCCTTACGCAAGGTATTAAGCTCGAACTGCAAAGGATTCCATTCGATGGTTTTACGTCCCCGCTTGGCGGGCTGTAGCCCTTTGAGCATGCCCAAATCACGCTGTCGGCGCCAGGTGGTCAGATTCGATGAATACAACCCCTCCTTGCGCAAAAGCCTTCCCAGGCTACCGGGGTCTGAACAGCGGTCGGCCAGTTGCAGAATGCGGAGTTTGTATTCCGCGGAGAATTTGCGCCGCACGGCTTTCTCCGGGACCTCGGGGTTCGGTATCCCAACCACCCTAGAGGCTCCTTTCGCTTCGCCATGCTCGCTTTCGGTCGCCTCTGCGGCGTCTGCTTTGAACAGACCTTCTTGCATCCATGCCACCTCTTGCATTGCTGTCTCCTCCCCCGCCCTCGACACTAATTTATCACAGGGGAAGTGTCTCAGTCACATTGGCACAGAGGG
>JALHCK010000095.1:0-483 GCA_022841205.1 Methanomicrobiales archaeon
TCGCCCATTTAGGGATTGTGGCCGGCATGATAGACACTCTCGGCATTGTAGACTACGTAGACAAAGAACTACCCAAGAAACGGCACCACTCGGTTACCCATGGCGAAGCAACGAAAGCACTTCTTCTTAACGGTCTGGGATATGTTGAACGCCGGTTATTCCTGATGCCGGAATATTTCGAAGATATTGCAACGGAACTCCTGATCAAGGAAGGGATCAAGCCCGATCAGCTGAACCAGTATGTTTTCGGAGAATGCCTGGACGCAATTGCCGCATATGGGCCGACCCGCCTGTTCACCGGAATAGCGCTTCAGATGCTGTCCAAAATCAGGACTGGAACACTCAGGCTCCATTACGATACAACATCAATAAATGTCACCGGAGAATACGACCCGGGGCTCAACACCAGGTTGATCCAAATCGTTCACGGCCATTCGAAAGACCATCGATCAGATCTCAAACAATTCATCATATCCCTGGTCA
>JALHCK010000095.1:488-1234 GCA_022841205.1 Methanomicrobiales archaeon
TTCTGCACTATATTCTGCAGAAAATGTTGCCCGCCTCGGTGATCAGTGCTTCTGGATAACCCGGATTCCGGAGACGATCAAGGAAGTTCGACATCTCATACAGATAGATCCTGACTGGACCCGTTGCCAGGATCGTCGGTATAAATATGCCGTATTCATGAGTTCCTGCGGTGGAATACCCCAGCGGTGGGTTCTTTTCCGGTCCGAAGAACAATACCAGAAAAGCCTCCAGACGTATAAAAAGAACCAGGAGAAAGACCTACAACGGGATCAGACTGCCCTTCATAAACTCTGTGTCAAAGGTTTCGCGTGTGAAGCCGATGCAGGAAGGACTGTAGAACGTTGGCTTGCGAAACATCCCAGATATACCCTGGAACATTTAGATATCCTCGAAAAACACCAGAGAAGTTCCGGTAAACGAGGCCGACCGAAAAAGGATGAACTTCCTGAGCGGGCCTGTCATGTCGATGTAAGCCTGGGGTTCAACCAAGTGGTTGTGTCGCAAGAAGTGGAAAGTCTTGGCCGGTTTCTTCTTGGGAGTAATGATCTGACGATTGATCCTGAAGTGATCCTTGAGTGCTATAAGGAACAGAGCACTGTTGAGAGAGGGTTCAGGTTTATAAAGGACGGCAGGTTCCACGTGTCCGAAGTCTATCTCGAAAATGAGAACAGGATTGCCGCCCTCGCGATGATCATGGTGCTCTGTCTCATGGTTTATTCAATCTCTGAGTGGCAGTTCAGAAATA
>JALHCK010000096.1:0-742 GCA_022841205.1 Methanomicrobiales archaeon
GGGAATCTAGTTCGATTGCAGCGGCCATTCCAGCAGCTCCTCCGCCTATTACAACCGCATCGAAGATAAGTTGCTTCATAGGCTCCCCTTGAGAATGACGGAATTGCCACCGTGCTTGGTAATCTGATCGTAGCTCATTCCTGTCTCGCGCATTAGTATTCGGATTATCCTATATGTACAGAAGCCACCCTGGCATCGCCCCATTTGAGCGCGGGTATAGTATTTGATACCGTCTAGAGTGGTGTGGCCCGCTCGGATTGCTGCAACTATCTCGGCTTCGCTTACGCATTCGCAGCGACAGACAATGTCGCCGTATGCGGGGTCCTGCGCAATGAGAGAGTCTAATGCGAAAGGATCGGCATCGCGGGCGCGGGGGATTTTGCGAATGTACGGGTCCCAGGAGGGTTTTTCGATGAGCCTGAGGCCTGCTTTTTTTAGGAGATCCTTGACATATTCGCCTATGGCGGGGCTTGCCGTAAGGCCGGGCGATTGGATACCCGCTACTTGCACTAGGGCGGGGGTCTTTTCGGATAGCGCAATATAGAAATCATTGCCATAGGAAGCCCTGAGCCCTGCAAAACTGGTAATAACATCGTTCTCTGAAATCGAAGGAACCATCATGCGAGCCGTGCGCAGTATATGCTCGAGCTGCTCGCGGCTCGTTGCAAAATCCTCCTTGTCTCGGGCTGAAGTGGCTGTAGGACCAATAAGCACGGTGCCTTCCACGGTGGGAATAACCAGA
>JALHCK010000096.1:758-1237 GCA_022841205.1 Methanomicrobiales archaeon
GGAAAAATGACTCGTGAGGGTTTGGCTTTCGTGGTGCGATCGAGAAGATAATACTCTCCCTTGCGCGGTACAATTTCAAAACGCTCACCGCCGAATGCTGCGGAAATTGTATCGGCGTATAGACCTGCAGAGTTCACAACAAAGCGAGCTTCTATCTCCCGTCCATCCGCGGCTATGATGCGCCAGCAGTCTCCCTCACGAACTGCCGAGATAACCTCGAACTGTGTCTTGATCTCTACCCCATTCTTCTCCGCGGATTCCACCAGCGAAAAGACAAAACGATAGGGCTCTAAAATACCACCAGAAGGCGCATAGAGGCCGCCGACCACTTCGGGGTTTAGCTTTGGCTCTAGCTCGAGCATGCGTTCTCGAGAGCACATCTCGATTCCAATAACACCATTCTCTACACCCTGAAGATACAGCTGTTCTATGACTCGCACCTCATCCTCATGAAGCGCGGCAACCAGAATCCCACAGCG
>JALHCK010000031.1 GCA_022841205.1 Methanomicrobiales archaeon
ATGTCCAGATCCATTCCGATTCGATGGTGACATTACACACGGCAAACTGAACGGAGAGATACCTGGGATGGAAAAAACCACGCTAATTTTTTTGTTCTTTGCGACTTTTATCCTAGTAATCGGCGTATTATCGCTCATTACCAGCCAAGTTACAGACATCTCATCAATGGATAGGAGGAACGAAAAATGGGAACCACCAAATGTGACGCCAGGGAAACAACATTTGGGTATTCCGGTATGGTTTCATCCTAGCAGGATAGAGATACATGCAGGGGAGATAAAAGAGGAACAGATAATTCTCAAGACGAGAGCGAAGGGTCAGGGGCTGGTCATACAGCGGATAGTCCCGGTAAAAGAGAAATCAGTAAATTCTGATGAGGAAATTCCCATGCCGCGATACCTGAATGTAAGCATGAGGGGAGTACTTATTCCGTGTTAATATGAACATGACTCCCGTCATTACTCATCGAGGTTGGATTACGGTGAATGTAAGCGGAAAGGTGAATGAACTGGAAGATTAAATGACTCCTCGACCGTTGCCTGAAATATAAGGGGGAGATCCTCTTGTTCAGGTATGGTTTCTCTTTATACGCACACTACCTGGAAACACCTGAATAACGCATGGATTCCGTTTTAATGAATTGTGAATATGATCACACCCATGGTCTGTTGGGGATCGAGATGCAGACCGTGCTCATCCGGGAGAATCATTGAGACAGAGAATCATCAATACCGTAACGTGCTGTATTCCGAATCATTCTGCTGACAGTTCCGAATCTGGCAGAGAGATCGCTTATACACCTGGGTCCGATTACCTTTGAAGGGTGAGGATAAATACCTCATCCCACGACAGCATTTCGGAAGTCAGGATGTTTTCCCTGCTGTTGTAAAGCCGGGCTCGGGATCGACGTCAATGACTGTAAATGGTTCCCAGTTTGTTTCCAAATCATCAAACTGGCAGTTTGAGGATGTGGACAGAAATTATTTGGTGCCATATTTACCAACACCAATGCGGACAATTTTAAGTTGTCCAATAAGACGGTTCCGCTGGTAATTGATCCGGATGGCCGAGCGGAGCGTATCGAAAAAAAGAGAGTGAAAAGATGAAGACAATGAAATTTCACGCCGTCCTGCTGGCACTGCTGCTGGCGGCGATGGCTATGGTACCGATCGTGAGTGCCGAGAATGTCTATCTTTGTCAGGAAACGGACAATTGTATGACTTCCCGCACGATGGCGGTAAATTCAACAAATCTGAATGAGAGAATAGAGAACGGACCTACACATGCACCGGTTATTTTCGATGACCTTCTTGTTAAAGGTGTTGAAGGGGTACCGAATAATGTCCAGAGAAAGGAGGAATTTCTCTTCCTTGAAGTTTCTGCGTCCGTTGTATCAAAGAGCGGGAATAGTCAGGATGATGGTTTAGTCACCATAACCGTACCGACATCTTCCTTAATTTTCAGAGAGGAACTTACCGGTATGGCCGTTCCTGTACCTGATGACCTGACTTCCGCTGAAAAACCAATCGACGGACCCGTTGTGATTCTCTGGGCACCGAAAGAAATTTTATCGATTGGCGCGTCTGGTGATAAAACGACAATCACCGTACCGGAAAGAATCCTCATGAGGTATACATCCCAGGAAGAGTCCCGTGCGTCTGTCAAAAAATACGCAAACGAAAATCTGCTGATCAGCCATGATACTTATCCTGCCGCAGTGCCGATGAAACAAGTACAGAATGCCGCAACCACTTCCGGTGATTTTGCAGAACGTTCATGGTATTACGATGCGAACTGTGCGCATCAGATTACCGGTATTCAGGGGGTTATTGATCCTTCCACGTCATATAACAACGGAGAATCGTATTTCAGTTACCATGAGATGGAGGTGTATCTCGAACGGGATACAGACTGTATCGAGTTCGTGAGTTATCACCGTACTGACGGCCAGATCAGGGTATTTGTGTCGATACACGATGATTATTACCTCTACACGCCGATCGATATCGATGCCACAAATCTTCCCTATGTGAATTATTATCTCTCCATTGATGCTCCATACTGGTACACCACGAGACTGCAGAACCCGCTGACAGGAACCTGGTATTCGAATAGCTGGACAGATTCGGATAACTTCTCCCGTTACATTAAGAGTCTCCGCGGATCCACCGAACTCCTGTCGCTGCAGCATGTTCCCCCGCTCTATTCATTCCATACAGAGACAAACCCCATTACCGGAGATTATATACGGAATTCCGCAGGAAGCTGGGTACGTCCCAACCAGGCCTTTACTGACATGGGAGCCATCCCGAACGAGCAGTACGTCCACGGGACAAAGAGCTGGAGCAGCGGGACAATCGTTACCACCCACGAATGCGGATCCGGAGTCAGCTGAGCATAACCGAGGACCGTCCGATGGATAAGAAAAATCCCACCCCCCTTTTTTTACTCCTTCTGGGTATCCTCCTCATTGCAGGATGTACCGGCACGAATTCCGGTACTGAAAATATTACCGCAGAAAAATTCCTGTCGCATGCCCAAGCGGTCAGGAGTTATTCCGCGGATGTCACGAGAACATTTTCCGGGGAAAAAAATGGGACTGATGTTTTCAGAATCCAGGTAAAATATCCTGACAGGTTACGCATGGATTTCCAGCAGTCCGATGATCCCGGTCCGGGAACAATGCAGATTTTCCGGAAAAATACCTCCTACTTGTACCGTCCTGCAGATAATCAGGTGATAGTGATGCCGACCGATGATCAGGACTGGGTGAACGGGGACTCGTGGGCAGAGCCCGATTACTGGCGAATGACCTGGAAAATTGCCAGAGACGCGGAAATTTCGCTGCAAGCCTGCGGTACGGAGGAAGGAAAATCGTACTGTATCCTCAGGATCCGGCCGCAGAATCCTCAGGATCTGATCGACAGGTACCAGAGCAGTTACGCATACTCGGACATTCTTGTCCGTGTGGATGCTGCCACGATGAATCCGATGAAGATCCAAGCATCCTACGATAATGACCGGAACACGGTCCTGATCAGTTACCGGAATCTTACGGTTGATCCGGATCTCAGTGACGACCTGTTCGCACCCGTTCTTCCTCCCGGGGTGGCTGTTATTACGCCTCCCACGCACGAGGCTGTTGTAACGTACCCAGGTGTTGAGTATCCAAAATAAGGGAAATTTATTCCTGGGAGCCCGAATCTTCCCAATTATTATGAGAGCATTATTGGAAGATAGGTATATTCATATGAGGGATTTTCATGGATGAGCTCTCTATGTTTTTTAATATCGTGCTGATCCTCATAGCACTGACCCTCCTGCTGGTTTTTCATTCATTCCTTGGTGCTGTCATTATCCGCTATGCTGTAAAAATTTTCAAACGGGTCTGGAATTCTGTGGACTGAACAGGTCATTAATCAAGGGTATAGTAGCAGTCTAGACCCCAACCTCTTTCTCTAACAGTTTGAGAATTCGCTTTATCTTCTTCATTTCGCTTTCCTTTCGATGGTTGTATCGCCATACATATTCGCCGAGATAGAGAGGAAGTTTCTCTCTTCGGATGCCTCCCTTGGAGGCAAGTTTTCGTTTCAGGTATCCCCAAAATCCTTCTAATCCGTTGATATGGTTTCCTTTCCCGTCAGAGTACTGTTTCTCTCCATGGTTCACCAGACGATGAACGAATCCCCGTGAAGCGATTCCCGTATACGCTCTCCAGGTATCAGAGCAGACCACAGATCCCGGAGAGACTTGCTGGGTTATGAGAGGTTGCAGTGTCCCAGCTTCGACGTCATTCACAACTTCAGCCCAGACGGTTCCATTACGACAGAGGATCCCAAAAACCGGTTGCTTCTTTGTGCCCCTCCCCCGTTTTGTTCCTGCATCTCTTACAATTTTGCGCTTGTTTCTCCACTGGCCTCCAAGATAGGTTTCATCCACTTCCACCGTTCCGGAGAAGATCTCGGGAACATCCCGGATTAGTGCTCGTCTGACAATGGTGAGAGCTCGAAGGACTCTTCCTCGTTCAAGCGAGGTTCTGATCGCAATGTTCTGGCTGCTCTGCTCGAGGAGGAACCATCTGATTATTTCTTTCCACTGTTCCCTGGTCAAATAGAGGGGAAGACGGTGAGGGGTGAAGTCATACCGGCACCGGGCACATCGACGCTTTCCGGTCCCCATCAAGTAAACTTTTTTCGACCTGCATTTTGGACACTGGATTACTGCCATTCTCCCCTCGTATTTTGGTTACGAGGTTGGGGTTTAAAATATAGCTATACCCTTTAATAATATGCAAATCAAAGACCTCAACCTGAATGTTGTTGATATCGATTGGGTAAAACTGGTAGAATATGATCCACACAATGCGTTAACAAACCTTGATGTAACTTGGACCTCGGATACACAGGTGACCCTTCACACTGCAAATGCATGAGAAAATCCCTTTTGGATAAGAGAATGAAGCAACGAATAACTATCGGGATAATTATAGTCCTCGCGATACTAGTAATCATATTATTTTCGTCGATAGACCAGAAATCATCCCCGCCAGGTGAAGTTGAAAACAACGCAACGCTGATAGTTCCCGGTAAATCTCTTATCGGAATAGAGGAGACTTATTTATCCCCGAATTCAGGGATAATTGAAGCTGGACAAAACTTAACCTTTGAATTACGAATTGAAAAAAACAAGGAAGCAATCAGGGATGAGACCATCGCACTTTCCCTCGTGAAAGGGAACTATTCCGATGATGAATTACCTTTACCCAATGGGATGACGCTTGCTTGTAATCCCTCTATGTTTACATCATATCCCGGAAATGTGTACAAGGTGAGTATCATCATGACGACAACGAAAGAAGTTCCGGTAAACACGTACTTCATTAGAATTCAACGAAATTTCGATTCCGGGAGAGAGGTTATATGGACTAGCGTTCAGGTAACCGCTCCCACTAAAAGTACCTGATCGTTCTGGGAATAACCTCGCCATTTTTTTTATAAATGGGATTTGTCTGTGAGGGTTTTACCACAGACAGTAGAACACCGGTAAGAATTCCCAGGGATTATTCCAGTACCCTGGCGATAAAATGACGGCTTGCCCACAACTCTGGCAAAATAGAAGCAGGAAAGCAGGCGGCAACATTGATGCAATAGTTCCCGGTTTGTGTCCAAATCATCAAACTGGCAGTTTGAGGATGTGGACAGAAATTATTTGGTGCCATATTTACCAACACCAATGCGGACAATTTTAAGTTGTCCAATAAGACATCTGAATCCTTCCCGGTTCCGCTGGTTAATAGGGTTCGATCCGGATGGCCGAGCGGAGCATGTCGAAAAAAAAGAGAGTGAAAAGATGAAAGCAATGAAATTTAGAGCCGTCCTGCTGGCACTGCTGCTGGCGGGAATGGCGATGGTATCGTGTGTGAGCGCAATAGAAAAACCAGTTGGATTACCTGAACCGATCATTGAGAAACCAGAATTTTCTCTGGATAATCCAATCATTCCCGAAGAAGATTATGTTGCAGTTCTTGATGTCATCAAGTCTGGTAACCTTTCGGAAGAAGAAAAAGAATCTTTGATTACTGCTTTGGATGAAATATGGAGTAGCCAGTCAAATATGAATAACCAAGAAAAAGAAACTATAATCAAAAAAGCAAAAGATATCGTATTGCAAAATAAGCCGTATTACCCTGATGAAGAGATCAAATGGGGTTATGATCCACATACAGACATCGCTAAGCGGGCTGGAGAAGAAATGTTCTTATCCTCAATGAACTGTCAGACTCTGCATGATTATGCCGACGATCCTGATTACTGGGGGCAACCTTTTTACGAACATGATTGGTTTATTCAACTTCAAACAGGAGGTGCGCCGTATTGGACGAAATACTATGCCGATCAAGCACGTGGTTTCATAAAAGAATGGGGAGATGAAACAAATGGATTCAGAAAGCTTGCATATTCAATGCATTATATGACAGATTTATCCAATCCTACACACACAGAGGCCAGCGATCGATCGTTGATCCTCCATGACCATTATGAAACATACCTGACAAATAATTGGATGTCTGGATGGGATTATTATACATGGGTCCAGCAGCACCCATATTACTACTACGAGATCACTGATCCAGAAGCAAGTGCAAAAAATGAAGCTGGCCTTTCAAATGGATATATGGATCACTTATGGTGGCATTATCTCCTCGGTAATTTTAATACCGACACATCAGTCCGTGATGACACAAGACAACTTCTTCGCTACACAGTAGCGTATGATATGGGCCTTATTGATTATGCTACTAGATGAACTTGGAATTTTAAAAAAAGCCATCATCATTTAGGTTTTGATATAAGTTGGGGGGAGAAAGGCCCATGAGGGAAAAAGGTAGATGGAGAGAATGGGATCGTTCAATATGGATATTGGTCATTGTTATTGTTCTGGCAGGGGTATTTCTTCTCCATTATTTATTTCTCTGGATATTCTGGGTATATGGTCCTATCAACCATCCTGGCGGATATAAATACGAAATTACAGTAACTGGTCTTTCCGATAAGACGGGGGGTAGTAATGGTACCTGGATAGCCATTCCCCTCCCCGTGAAATTGGACAATGCACAGATATTCCAGAGGGAGGACATCAATAACCGGACATTCGGCATCTGGACCTCATATCCGATCCCAATAAACGGAGGCACGATGGTCCGGTTCTCTACCCGTGAAAGAAACCTGACCGATATCCATGCGGTGTTCTACCGCGAGGAGGAAGGTGCGATGAACCGCGACCGGGAGCTTCTGGAAGGGATGAGCCCGGAGAGCGCGGAAGCTCCGACACCGTTTACCCGGTGGATCTATAATCAGAGTGCTCTGGAAGGTCCTGTGACACTGGTCATGATCGGACCCGGGATCGAACCGTCTCCGAATCGGTCGATCCTCACATTCGAGCTGCAGTTCTATGCCGGGGGAGGGACTGTAGCCAGTCAGGAGAGGGACTGGTACCGTTTAAGCATAGTGGAGAATATTCCTGGGAATATGACGGGGAGAATCCCTGTAAGAGTCCAGGCTGGAAAACACCTGAATAACGCATGGATTCCGTTTTAATGAATCGTGAATATGATCACACCCATGGTCTGTTGGGGATCGAGATGCAGACCGTGCTCATATACCGTCACGTGCCGTATTCCGAACCATTCTGCTGACAGTTCTGGATCTGGCACAGAGATCGTTTATGGGTCTGGGACCTATTAGCGTCGAAGGGGAGGAGAAGCCCCTCATCCCGACACAACATTCCGGAAGGGAAGACGCTTTCCCTGCTGTCATGAATTCAGGCTCTGAATCGACGTATCGCGTGAGACCGGAAGGAGCGAAATCATGATATCAGAAGAGAATTGGAGGAAAAAAAGATGAAGATAATGAAATTTTACACCGTTCTGCTGGCACTGCTGCTGGCAGGAATGGCGATGGTACCGTGCGTGAGCGCAACGGAAAAGATAAGCGAGCGCTTACCCAGTCAATGGGAAAAAGACCATACCGTACAGGTAACCCATGAGACA
>JALHCK010000032.1 GCA_022841205.1 Methanomicrobiales archaeon
CAGCACGACTTCGCTATAGTCCGTTCGCTCAGCCCCAGGCATGCCGGGGGCGATGTCCGGGCCGAAAACAGTCTGGTAGCCCAGCCCGGCCAGCCAAGCGAGGGCGGCGGATTCGATTTCTGATTCGGTCAGATTCGCCATGGTTTATTCCTTTGTACGGGCGACCGCACCATGTATTGTAGAGGCTGACCTATGTGTCCGCCCAGATTCAGGGCAGACACGCAGGTCTGCCTTACGATAATGACAATGCCATGGAAATGGTTCGGCATGACGACGTCTTCATCGGTTTCTGATTCCGGAAATTTGTTCATTAATTCATACCACCATCGTTCTACCATTTCGCCCGCATCATTCAATCGCATCTCCCTGTCTGCAATTTCCCAAAATATAAATTCCCGGTTATGTGCTCAAACGGAACGATCACGAAATACGCCCCAGGCCAGGAATAATCGTATTCGTGTAGGCGGAAAGACTGCGCTGTTGGGGCAGTCCCCCTGCGGGTGGCCTTCTTCGATCGTAGGCCATCACACCGCCCTATAACCAATCCGCTTCGCATCCTTTACCCGAGTTGTGCTGGAAATCAGTTTGGCCAGCGGCGGGTCATTTAGTTGTTTAACCAACACCCAATGCACATATTTGCTCTGCTTAACACCAAATATACTTCGTGTTATTTCAGGTCGGAAGAGGGTTTTCCAGAGGTTGTTTTTCATCCTGTTAAAAGCGTTTTTGGGATAAATTATTTTGCCTGGGGTGCACCATATGATCTATCCCTTCGAATAAACTATTCATAGATTGGCGATTTCAGCTATAATTGCCGCTGCTTCTGTTTTGCTCAAACCGTTGTTTCGGGTAACGCTTTTAACATCCATCTCGTTTAGAAACTGAGAGCGTGTAAGTCGTGCAATAGGACTCTGAGTCAAAGCCATCGCTTGGGCACCCGAATGTTGAGCGGCGTGCGACACGATGCAGCAAGCCATAGCCCGGGTGACGGACACGTAAAACAGACGTCGCTGTTCAATGAGCAGCCCAGTGGCCTGCAAGGCCTTGAAATTCGGCATGAGGCCTTGTTCCGCCCCTGGAATGATCACGACTTTTCCACTAAGCCCCTTGGCCCCATGCATGGTCAGAATCCTGATCCGCTTCTGAACGCGTGCTTGGGTTTGAGGTTGTTCACCGCCTATTCGCTGGTTGACCAGATCGAGAATTGCCTGCTGATCCGACTCGCTGTCGGCCGCAAGAAATTGCAGAAGCTCTTCGAGTGTCATCTGGACCGGAAGCGAGCCAACCAGAGTATTCCATATCGACAGGCTATTCGCAGCGTTGCGCCCCGATGTGAATACCTGCGATGATAGCAGGGTCGTGATGTCGTCGCTCCGAGCCGCCAAGGTATCGCTCATGCTCCACGTTCTAACAGCTTGAACGGTCGCCATGACACGCTGAACCGCTGAGGGACACCGTCCGGACAACCATGTTGGGCAGGTTGGAAGATAAAAGAGCTGACGAAAGTTCTGGTTGTTGGAAATGCATACATCCGCGACGCCTTTTGCCGTGGCGCTTCCGACACCAGAGAGAACCTCAAGCAGGTCCCGATGCGCCGGATAATCTTCTTCACCGGTTGAATTATCTCTGGCGATCCGGAGTATCGAATAGACTGCACGGATAGCCTCATATTCACTTGTGAGCGATGCGCCTCGCGGAGGATCATAGGGAAGGCCGAGGTTGCCAATTTCCTGAGCCAGTATGTCGAGTTGCACCCGGCGATTGGATATCAAGATGAGAATCTCGTCCTCCCGCCCAGCCATGCCTGCGTTGATTAGTGCCTGACAAGATTGGGCAATGGCGCATGCCTCCTCCTGTGCAGTCTGGAAAGACCATACCATCATACGGCCATGAACTGGCGGCGTGGCAGCGCCGTAGAGCGATGTAAGGTTCTTGGCAACTCGATTCAAGTTGTAGGTGATCAGTTGGCTGGCCGGCCCGAGAACTGCCGGGGTGCATCGGAAGCAGTCTGTCAACACATGTGTGGCCGATGCTGGGTAGGCGGTCTGAAACTGAACGATGCCATCTGGATTGGCATGCCGGAAAGAATAAATGCTCTGGTCGTCGTCCCCTGCCACGAATAAGACTGTATTATTTGCAGACAACAAGCGCACGAATTCCTGGTCGCACGCATTAAGGTCTTGGAATTCGTCAACGATCAAATGGTCGATTTGCGGCAATTGATTCGGCTGCAATGCGCCTTGCTGAAGTGCGTCTACGCACTTGTAGATAACTTCACCGGGGAGCACACAGCAATACAGGTTGGTCCGAGCGGAATGAAATGCATTAAAGCCTTGGACCTCGGTAGGGGTTATTTGCGCCTGGTTCACGTATTGCGGATTCAGAGTCTGCCATTGTGCGTCGTGGGCAAGTCTGATCTCGGCGGCTCGAGACTGAGTACATCCCAGACTCCCAGCGAATTCTCTGTCAAAAACATTGGTCTGTTCCCAATCGTCCAACATGATTGGCGTGCTGGGATACGAAGTGAGCAGATTGCCACGTCGCAGAATTCTAAGCGCAAGGGAGTGCATCGTTGAAACTCGCACTTGCGTCGCCGCATTTGCACAAGGAAGAGTGCTACAGAAGGCCCGGATACGTTCAGTCAGTTCGGCGCATGTAGCTCGAGTGAATGATATGACATAGATATTGCCGGGAATCGCCCCATTGGTCAGAAGATCAGCTACCCGCTTTTCAATCGTATGAGATTTGCCCGTGCCCGGGCCGGCCACAAGTCGCACCTGCGGTGCACCGTCCTTTGCTGCGTCCCACTGGCGCTGTTCGGCTTGTGCTTTTTGAGCGGCGCTTATTGGCATATTTTTTGTCCCCCAAGCATATTCATAATCCACGTTCCTCCAAAAACTTCTCCGCGTCCTTCACCCGCAGCTCGCCGGAGATCAGCTTCGGCAGGAGCGCGTCGCGAAGTGCGGCTAGGGTGCGGGATTCGCGCTCATCAGCATCGATACGTCCGTATATGCTGCACGTGAATCGACTGAAGTGCTCGAGCACCTCAAAAGCAGGAAGAATCACCCACTGCGATTGTAAGTCTGTCTGGGTCAACAGTGGCTGCGTAGAGCCTCTGTTCAGTGACGTGTAATCAATTTTCTGCAGTTGAAGAAATAGGTATTCGAACGTGTGCGGTCGCTTCGCACGGATGATGAGCGTGTTGTCCGACGGCCAACATGGAGTAGAGATACGAAACACGGAACCGAGCGTTCCAACTCGTCCTGTAAGCAGAATTGGCTCCGTGGTAAGCGGTTCGGGAACAAAGCCCATCGGACCATTACCACCCCAAAGAGGCACGGAGGACTCGGGTGACGGGTCTGTGTACCGTGCCTCGGGTCGTTTTCCACTGCTTACGTATGCCAAGTCGACAACATGCCCGACCCTCCACCCCTTCGGAATCTCGCCCAGTTCAGAGTCCTCGAAACTATCCGGGAACAGTTCTGCGATTTCGGGTTTGAGGTTGGGGCAGGCGGCACGGCTGATCTGCGCGTTGGTCCAGTTCGGGTATGCGCGGCGGACGGCGGCCTTGGCGCGCACGGGATCGAAATTAATGAACCAGCTCTTGAAGATCGCCCGCGCTATATCCTCGAGCGTCTGGTTCATCCGCCGGTTCAGCTCGATCTTGTCGTCCAGCGTGCCGAGGATGCACGCGATGGCTTGCTGGTCCTTGAGGCTTGGCAACCGAACCGTGATGCGACTAAGGTCGCTGATATTAAGATACGGCAGAGCCGTACCTACTGCGACTTCATTGAAATCGATGGTGCAGAGCATGTAATAGAAGAACAAATGATCAACAAGGCCAGCAATAGGAATGGCAGCCATCATGTTGTTATCAATGAGGGCGGGCTGGGTGAGAATTCGTCGACGATTATATGTCAGCGCAACTCCGATTTTGGCGAATACGGTTGACCCTTCAGGATGGACCTTGGCTCGAAGCCTGGCTTGAGTCTCTTTGCTGACCCAGTTGTTGGCAATGGTAATGAATCGGTCATTGCCAGGCAGATTCATGTCGCTGACTTTTATAAACGGATATTTGCCAACCATATCGCCTTGAGCTGATTTGGGGAATGCGCTTCCGGTAGCAAAGCTACAAATTGCACCAAGAGTCGTGCTGGTCCACTCACCCCCCATACCAAATCTCCTCCTGTCTGTGTGCGGATCTGCCTGCGCCGAGTCTCCGGCAGGCAGGCACGCACGGGCAGACCAGGTTGGCCCAGATGCCTGCCGCGCCGCCTTTGGCGCAGGCGAGGA
>JALHCK010000015.1 GCA_022841205.1 Methanomicrobiales archaeon
GAATTGTGCAGCAGGTTCCAGGGGATTGCTGGGGGACTGCTGAAATTCCAGGGGATTGTTCATCCAGCTACTCGTAGTTCTCTGACCTGAACTGGTCCCGGGTAGTGGAGAAGCGGCAGGCCCGGGTTTCCTGCAGCATTGCAGCAATCCTTCAGCAGGGCCATCAATTTCCAGGGGATAAAACGGAGGGCAATCTCCGGATGGATTGCGAAACAAAGGCTCTATCCTGGACTTCGCGATCGTATCCCCTGGAATTTCAGCAATTTCCGGCTCACACAGGCAGCATGTGCCAGGAAGACATGTTGGTTCACCGTTCTGTGTATCCCGGGATTTGCTGGGGGATAGGTATGACCTTAGATAAATATCTTTATTATAAGTATTATTTTCCGAATCTGGGCCAGGGGATTGCTGGGGGACTGCTGAAATTCCAGGGGATTGTTCAGGTCATCCAACCGGGAGATCAGGTCACCAGAACATGCGGTCGGGATCCCGATCCAGCAAGAAGGGGAGTGGCAGGGTACTTCACCTCGCCTTGGCCTGCACCCTTGGCTCGATGATGGTCCAGATCCAATTGGCGAGCTCCCGGATGTTCTTGGTCTGGATGAACACCTCACCGGGTCCCTGGATCTCGGTCACGAGCCCTTCTCCGCTCAGTATCGTCTCTTTCAACCCGCCGAACTTGGTCACTTTATACTGGCAGGTATCGCTGAACGCCACCAGGTGGAAATTATCCACGACCAGTTTTTCCCCATCCTTCAGGGTATGCCGGTCAATTGCACCGAACGTGTTGATGAAGACTATCCCCTCGCCCGTTGCCCGGATCATGAAGAGGCCCTGACCAAAGAGCCCTTTGGTGAACCCTTCCCACTTGACATCGAGGTTCACGCTCCCCTGCGACGCAATGTAAGCAGCCTTCTGCAGGATGAATCCCTTCCCCTGGCTGACCGCGAGGGTGTCGATATCACCGAGCGGGGCGGCGCTGAACCCTGCCTCGCCGGTTCCTGTAGTAGCGGTGAACTCATTGAGGAAAAAACTCTGCCCGCCCACGAGTGCAAGGCCAAGTGAGCCCCAGAGACTCTTCTCCCTCATCTGGGTCTTCACCCCGATCGTTGGCTGCATGTAGGTCATCGACCCCGACTCTGCTGAAATGCTCTCGCCCGGAGACAGGGTGACCACAAGGAGCGAATAAGAAGGTTTGTACTTGATCTCGTATTTCATGGTGAAAATTCTCTCTCTCCAAAAGATAGGACTTTCGACAACTGAACTCCGAGTTGAAGCGGAACCTGTCGTGCATCCGGCCTTCTGGCCAACTGCATCGGCATTGTATAGTAACCGGGGATTTAAAATGTGCAGCGAAATTCCTGGCATTGGAGATGCCGGGGCAATCGCAATAGACGAAAATTCAAACGTTTCGATCGTCGCACCGATGGATATTAATCATTTCTATGCATATATTTATAAGGAAAAGCAAAGCACTTTATTAAAAAGGGTGAGACGTCCCTGTCTAATGTCAAAAAAGCGTATATTCATTGTTGAAGATGATGACATCATTGCCAGGCTGATTGAGTGGCGGGTGAAGGAACTCGGATACGATGTTTGCGGGCGGGCGGCAACAGGGGATGATGCTGTCTCCCTCATCCGGAGTATGCCACCGGACCTCGTGCTCCTCGATATCGGGCTTCCCGGGAAATGCGATGGCATCTCTGTTGCCCAGGAAATCCGCAAAACACTTGACCTGCCGATTGTATTTGTGACCTGCCATTCCCATGGAGAGATTATCGACAGGGCAAAGAAGACAAGCCCGAACGGGTTCATCCTGAAGCCCTTCAGTGACGATGACCTGCGGGTTGCAATTGAACTGGCCCTGTGAGAGGGATACACATTGTTAGCTGTTTTTTCCAGATTTTTAATAAGGATGAGACTTAGAGAACAAAGGTATTCCAAAAGCAAAGGTATTCCAAAAGAATTGCCGGCTCTCAGAAAAACTATATTTTTCAATGAACACCTGTCTTTATGCCAAACTCAAAAATCTATTCGCCTGACAGTCATATCCTGATTCTCATTATAGATTCTTTTCACAAAAATACTGAACAGGAATCCCCGTTGTTTGATCCATCAACTTCTATTATAAATTCGAATATCAGCAATTCCATGAAAGGAATCATCATCGAAAACAGGAGTAAGGTATACAGTCACCTGAAAAGGCACGAAATCATATGGCCCGGCTGTGAACGTGAGATCCAATCGATCAATCCGAACCTGAAATTTGGAAAAGACTTATCCGGCCCTGATGAAGATGCAAAATACCTGCCGGCAATCGAACGATATGATGGCGATTTTTATGAAGGGCTCGGTCCTGATCGAAAACAAATTGTAAGTGGCTCCAGGCACCACGTGCTGATCCTCTCGGCTCTGTACGGTTTTTTACGGCCATTCGAATATATCCAGAACTATGCCTGCCAGTTTGGAGACAAGAATATTTCATATGATATCTGGACTTCGAATCATGGAATATCCCAGGTACTCGCTGATTACATTATCAAAAATAATATCTCGAGAGTTTTTGACTTTTCGTTATGCTCCGTTGTAGCCTACCATGAATGTATTAACTGGGATTTTATCAAGTTCATTACCAATGCCGAAGTCATTCACTGTTATCACCAGTATGCAGAGGGAGATCAGGCATTGAAAGGAATGGGGCGTTTTGTGAGATATTCCATGCTGGATAAGCCAGAAGAACTTCTCCTGTCTCTGAAACCGGGAACGGTCCAAAACAACATCGAATTCACAGATATTATCCAGTTGAGCGAAAATGAAACATTACGGAGGATGATCGAGGGAGGGGAAAACGACCTGGTAGAATTTAAGGAAGCCGCACTCTGGAGCATGCATCTTTCCCCGGAAGAAATTGCCCGGAGTGAATCGCATGATATTAAAAAATACAAAAGAGCCACATCAAAATTCGCGATTGCAAAATCACTGGCAGGCTTCCTGAATACGAATGGCGGTAACCTGATCATCGGTTTAAAAGAAATAAAACAGGAAAACTGTATCGAAATTGCCGGTATCGAAGACGAGTTTAACAAGCTCCGGGAAGGGGACCAGAATACTGATGGATACCGACTGATGATTATCGATAAGATTGTGAAGAAATTTATCCCTGAAATTCTGGGCAATTTCAGCAATCTTATAACGATCTCTTTTCACAGGATTTCCGGAAAAACCCTTTGCTGGCTCCAGGTTAAACCCTCAAAATCGCCGGTCTTTGTTGAATTCGCCAATGATGAAATATTCTTTGTAAGGGCTGATGCTTCTACCCGCCCACTTGCCGGGAAACGACTGAGTGGATATATCCTATCACGGTTTTCCTAAAACCAATGACAGGATTTCGGCCAAGTACACCAGCTGGTGCCAGGCCACTGCCTTTTCGAAGGAATAAATATTAATATTCATATACCTTCTTTCTTCTCGTGAATAAATGGCAATAGACGAGGGGGACTCAAATGACTGGAAACGTCGTGGCGATGAATACGTAAAAGCCGAAAAATACGAAGAAGCAATCCAATGTTATCAACATGCGACACAACTTGATCCAGGGAATACATGGGCCTGGAATAACCTGGGATTTGTCTATTCAAAGTTAGGGCGAAAAGATGAGGCCAGGACAGTAAAAGAGAAAATCGATGAAATCAACGGGCTGGAAAAACGAGAAACTGCTGAAATCCTGGAGAGCTGGCAAAATGTCACGGAGCCGGATAAAAAAGCATTCTCCGAGGAAACAGGCAAAAAGCCCATGAGTATATGGTTCATTGCCATTTTGGTAACAGTTGTAATTATTGGTATAGTTATCCTGAGTGCTGTTATTGCAGTGTTTGTTTTCGGGATGCCTCCTCCGGCATCAACCGACAAACCGGTTGAACCTACTCCCACGGGGGTAAAATGTGGGGAATGGTATTGCCAGGACGGAGATATCTGCTGCAACGAAAAATGTTATGCAGATCCTGGACCCGATTACCAATTCGATTATCAGACCTGCTTCATTTATCCGAAAGGAGCAGTATTGTGCGGAGAACGATATTGTTATGGGGAATGCTGCAACGGGGCATGTTGTGAACCGTGACCCCCCATTACTACCGGACAAATGATTGCAATTGCTATGAACAGGTAGAACCGGCGTGGCAGGGACCCAGGTAGATTATTTTAAACGATGAGATTGAAAATGGGCTTAATAACCAGGGGAATCGTCCTCTCCCTGGGCAAGAGCTTCCCGGTATGTCCGGTCAGCGGTCATCCGTTTTACACGAAGCATGCCAATCCCCCCCAACCATGTGTCCAGACCTGGGATTTGAGACCGGGGCCAAAAAGGTGATTGCCGTGTTTTAAAAAATGGGATGTTTCCGGACATCCTGTCTTTCAATGAAGGTGGTATCTCTTTTACCCCGGCCCTGTTTCCGCGACAAGGAAACGCCCACCCTCATGTTCGGCGAAATGAACCGTAAGCATGTCCCCTTCATGCACGCCAAAGTCCGTATCGGGCTCGGTCAGGAGCCTCCCCCGGAACGATTTCCCATCGGCCGAGAGCTCTTCCAGGCGGACCCATACCACTTCGGGGATTTTTTCCTGGTCTCTTGCAAGCATGATAACATATACATCATCAAAATAACCGGGAGCCCTGAACCGGTCGAGATCACCCCTGTTTCGTATCTCGTGTAACTTTTCAGGGTCGTAATAAATGAACCATCGCTGGTCCTCGAATATGTACCACCGCTGATGGTCGGATAGCAGGAGATTGTTTTTTTCTTCACTCGAAAGAAGCGAGAACTCCCTGAATTCATCGTAGCGGAGGATGCAGTCCTCGCCATGGTCCTCGAAATTCGCAACAACCCCGGGGAGTTTTCCGGGTTCAATCCGGCACAGCGCGTGGATACGAAAACTGATTCCCTCCTCGTGATCGATGTAAAAATAACCGATAACTCCGTTTCCATCAGATGGAGCAATTCCCCTGTTCTCCAGGATATGGTCAATGGCTGGACTTCTCTTAAAAATCGCCCAGTTGTTGATGATCTCCCGGTCCGAATAGCGTGTCGTCCTCTCGTTCATGGTGCGTGGTACATCCTCTTCGTGGGATGTGTGAAAGCGGTTTCGGATTGTTCACGAATGACAGGTCGTACACTGATGAGAGCCGGAGTGAATCTAAAAATGCGGATAATGAGCTTGAATGATCGGATAAATCCGGTTTGAGCCTGGAGGGGATACATTCAACCGTTCTCCGGTTCCCAGAGACCTGTTGGGCAAAGACCCCTCCCATGACAAAGGACTTTTGGATATACCCCGATTCTCGGAGCACATGCCTGGGTATAGCCCCCTCATCCATGAAAGCGATCGATCTTTCCCTGAAAGATCATACAGAAAGACCTTCAGGGATCTGATATTAAACCCGGACCGGACTCACGGAAAAAAATATCCAATTCCTCTTTCTATTCCTTCAACACTGGATACAGCACATCCCTTCCCGAAAGGGGGATGGTTGCAATCGTCGTATTAACATCCCCAAGCGAATTCGCCTTTATCTGTTTCGTCGACATAGTGTACAGGACATCGCCAATGTACAGGGACCGCCTGACCTCCGATACCGATGTACCGTAGTAGTAGTACCCGGAGTCGCCGGCACCGTGCTGGACGGTGCCACGAAGGACAAACCCGGTCCCTGGGGTGAGACCGAACACGTATGCTCCGTACCAGACCTGCGGACGGTAGACCGAATATTCCTCCCTTGTGACCGGCTCGGCGATAACCGCCCGGACTGGGATCACAAGGAGGTTCTTTGCCCGGTCAAAGAGGAAGGCATGGTGGTCCGCGAGCGCTGCCGAGTCCGACCCGGCATCCCCGATCTGCACCTTGGAGAGCAGGGCGGGGTTCGAAACATCAGAAACATCGAAGAGGGCGAGCTTGACCCCGCTCGTGGAGACCCCGCCCCAGTCATTGGTCTCTGTCTCCTTGCCGATCCCGATTATATGCGTTCCATCGTACGGATGCAGGTAATCGGAGTACCCGGGAATCTTCAGCTTGCCGAGTATCTTCGGGTCCCGGGGTTTTGCGAGATCGATCACGAAGAAGGGATCGATCCTCCTGAAGGTCACCATGTAAAGCCGGTCGCCGATGAACCTGGTTGCATAGATGGATTCCTGTTCGGCAATGTGGGTCAGCTCGCCGATCGTTGCCATGTCCCGGTCAAGGACATAGACATTATTATAGGTGTACTGCCCGTACCGGGGCGTATAGACATTTGAGGTTGTCGCGACCCGGAGGTTGCCCTCGTATTCGTCCATCGAGAACTGGTTGTGGAGAGTGCCGGGGACCTCTCCCCTGGATAGGTAGATGATGGCCCCGTTCCTGATGGCAATCTTGTGGATAACGGTGGTGGCCTGGTCGATCTCCTTCCGGCGGATCGCGTCTTCTTCGGCGCTCCGGAGACCCTCGATGACGGACTGCCGTTCCTGCCCGGTGAGGGTGTTGAAGTCGGCCGGGATTCCTGACAACTTAGCGGAAGCACTGCCGGTATCGGCAACCCGGACCGGGTATATCATGGGGACATAACGCGGATAGCTCACATACATCGCATCTTCTGACACGTAGAGTGTGTTTCCGCCGCCGAGCAGGTAGGTCTGGGCATCTTTTTCCTTCCCGCTTTCGGCATCAAGGGCGGTGATGGTGGTAAAGGTATACCAGGACTCAGGGTGGTCGAAATACCAGACGTCCGGCTGGAGGATAATCCGTGAACCTTCGTGGAGAGCCGGGACGATTACCGGGACATCGCGGCGGGGGTAAACCTGCTCCTGGGTGACCAGGTAGACGAGCGGGCCGACCATCCGGGCATCGAGGTAATCGCCATCGATAGAGTAGTCTTTAAGGACACGGGGATGTGCACGGTCGCCGATATCATAGATGACTGCATGGGTGACGGGTGGAGGGGGAGGGTAGTAAGGAGGCATCAGCCACGGTCCGGTAGGCTCCGGGTATGGGCCGGCATCAGGGGTCCCGGTAGTGAAGAGGACCAGGCGGTTCCCCATGACAAAGATGTCCCTTGGCGTATCGGCAATCTCCGTGGAGGATACCACTGATGCATCCGCTGCAGAGTAGGCGTCGACGATCACCAGGTTATGGCCGGATATGGTGTAGATATACCGGTTGTCATTCTTGATGATATCCGGTTCATCGACCCCGGCAACCTGGACATTTGTCTGGGAGTACGGGACTCCGGAGGCACCCGGGCCACCACCAGGACCGACGGGTGCGGGAATTCCGATCCCGGAGGCCATTTCCCCGGCCATCCTGTTCGTGTTGATTCCCATAGTTGGAGCGAAGGTAGGGTGAAAACCGTCCTGCTGGTAGAGTGCCATCGAACTTTCGAGATACTGCTCGATTTCGGCAGTTGAATTGAATTTTTTTAATTCCGACGGCACGGTAGGTACTTTCGCTGGAATGCTCATGCATCCTGTTGAAAGAATGGCGATGAGGATGAGGGAGCAACCGAGGATGAGGAGGTTGCGGCTGCGTGACATGTCTGAAAATATGGGGGGGGATCACATCAATATGGCGTAAACTTCGAAAAAATTCGAAGCCATGAGCCCTGTTAAAAAAATCCATGGTTCACTTCGTGATGGAAGGTTTCCGCATTGCTACCTCCCTCATTCACTCGCATGAATATTATCAGCTCTGGAATTTAATCCCGTGAAAACTGCCAGTGACAATTATGATATAGATTCGTAAAGATGCATCTTTTCCGGAATCCTGGATAAATTCACGGTAAGAAATGGCCCGGTTATCAGCGGATTAAATGACGAACAGGGGGATCATCAGTATTCGGAATACTGCATTTCCTGGATATACTCGGGTTTGTTGAGAACATATTCACGGTAATATTTCAGCGGTGGAACCTCCTCGCGCCCGCTGTATTGATCTTCGACAGAAAGGACGGATTCCAGGGACCCGATGTCAATTTCCCCACTGATCACAAGGTCATAACAAACCTGGACCAGGTCGATTGGAAATTCAATGTCCAACGCCGCTATCCCGAATTCATCCAGCATTTCCCGCACATATACCTTAATACCTTCATGAATACGGCCGATTCGGTGAAACTCCTTTTGAGAGATCCCCTCCTCTTTGAAAACAGGGACAGGTTCACCGGCAGGATTTGCATCGAATCGTAACAGCTGACCTGTAGGTGCGGTAAGCACCGCTTCAAGTAAGAGCCTGTACTGATATACGGGGCATTTCCTGGGAGAAAGATCCACATTTTGCCCGAAATATGCACGATAATGCAGCCCGGCGGAAGAAGTTCTTTTCGCCATTTTTTGTGTAACGAAATAATACCCGTCTAAGGGATGATCCAGGAGGGTTGACAGGGCATATTGAGCCGTCCCGGAATATCCGAGATCAACCACACTTATTCGCTTTGTCGGATCGAATCCCTGGTTTTGACAATATTTTCGAAGCATTGCCCCCTCCCTTGATGCCTCCTCAACTAAGATACCCGTCACTTCCCGTATCGCATTATGAATAGCATTTCGATCTTTTAACAAAGAGACCCGACGGTCGAGGGCTTCTGTTCCAAGACGATCTTCTATCTGGTTGATGGCGGTTGTCCCGAGTCGTTTTGTAAAAAAATCACGAAGTGTTCCCGTAAAAGATCCGGCCATCAGTTGCGGGATATCTTCTGTTCCCCGGAACGATGCAAAGATCGCGGTGCGCCTCGAACAAAGGAAATATTTATTGCATGGCAGTTCTGCCCGGATTTCCCGGAGAACTGGATGACTGACAATCATGCTATAAAGATCATTCAGAAGATATCCATCGCGGGCGACGAACCAGAGTTGCTGGCATTTATCCTTTCCTGCAGTATTTATCAACCAGTTCATGAAATTAAACATAATCGGACCGAATACGACATATCCGGTTATGAACGGGTCCTCAAAGAGCCACGGAGAAAAGAGGAGGTGTTTTTTCTCGGGATTTGAACAGAGGCAATTTGCGATCTTTCCATATAGCAGACTCTCCCTCCAACCTCCAGGAGGGTCCATTCTTTTCCAGAGAATAGAACCGAGCCTGGATTGGCGGAAGAGGACAGAGGGTCGCATGATATGGATGTAATTCTTAAACCCCCTGTCATGAATCCTGTAGATATCGGATTCTTCATTATCCCCCACATGCATGAAATTGGACGGTTGGATGCCCTCTTTTTCTATTATGTGGTCCCATAGATCGCCACGATTTTTTCTCTTTCCAATTTCACAGGACAGGTATATCTCATCGAAGAAATCACAATTCCTGGAAACCAGGAAATCTTCGATATGTTTCCGCTCAAAATAGGTATCTGAAACGAGTATCACCCGTTTCCCTATCGTTTTTGCATATTTTACCGATTCTATCAGCCCGCTCCTTGGTATGAAAAGCTGTTTTTCTGTATTCACTTCCAAGTCAAGGAGTTTTAATGCAGTATCGTTATCGATTTTTGCGATTTCCGAAAGAACAGCATAGACCTCCGAAATTTTCACATCTCCTGAACGGTTCTTCCTTTCCCGGGCGGTTGCTTCTGCAGCGATCCTCAGTTCTTTATAATGGCGGATGCCGTATTCCTTCCAGGCGATCTCTTCGAGATAATCAAATACCTTATCAGGAGAGGTAAACGGCCTTATCAGCAAAGTATCAAAAATATCGAACGATACAATTTCAGATTCTTCCAACTGTTGTAAAAACTTCGTCTTAAAAGACGAATCGAGGTACTGGTGGAGATTCCTCCCGCTCCTGTAACTGAATGTATGTGTTTCCTGGTCAAGGATCATCAGGTGGCGATATCCCCTGCTCCCTGCTGCAAGGATGAGACAACGCCCAAGGGTGTGGTGAAGTGCGCCATCAGTCTGCCCCATTTCGGCGGGAAAATCGCGGGTGGTAAGTCCCAGACTTAATAGCGGGCCCAATGCTTTTTCCCGGACCCAGAACATTGACCCGACGGGATAATCAAAATAATCGCCCGGATCGAACGGAATATTCAGACTATTTAAAATCGATCCTGCAATGCCCTTATTTGACAACCACGAACATACCCAGTAAGGGAGGGGAGGATAGATCTCGGAGCAGATTATTCCGATACTTGGATCTTTTTCAAACGCGCTAAGAATGGCATGTATGGTATCCGGGGAACCAAGCAATCTCCCGAAGAGGTACTGTCTCCACCCTGGTTTCTCTTCATATGTGCGGGTTGGTTTTTTTGTATGGATATGGCAGATATACTTATAGTTTTGAAACAATCGTCCGAATTCCACAAGCAATGGCGCGATGTTTCGCCCCCGGTTCTCGACAATCCTGACATCAATCTGGTCCAGATTTGGAACTCCATTCATTGTTTTTAAAACGGTTTGCCGGTCTTCATCATTTGTCACCGAAACAAAGAGAGAGAACGGTATTGGAATATTGCAAAGGTGTTTCTTTACTTCGTGAAAAAGGTCGATATAATACACATGCACGTGGACTGCAATTCTGATACCGTTGAGCGGGACGAACTCGGATGGAGATAAACGGAGGGTTTCATCGGAATCGAAACCGGATATTCCAGCCTCCCCCGGCCTTCTTGTCTTTTTTGCGACTTTTACATGTTCTTTCAGGGCGAAGAAGAAAGCATTGAAGCCATTCTCAACGAGAATTTTTCCGTACCAGAATCCGACATACACCGGCCTCCTGTATTTCGGGGGAAAACGTTTCAGACATCTGATTAACGGTTCCCGTAAATTATTATTGAGCCATCGGCGGTTGGGATCCTCTGATCCTGCACCCTGCATTTACCCAGTATTCTCCTTTATTCAATTCGTTGTATGTATTTATTATCACACATATGAGAGCATACTTGCATTATCGGTTTCCACAGGCGTGCAGGTGCATGAAGATTTAGGGTTGCTTTTAATACTTTGAACCACCCCTCACTCAAAAAATCGGCCCAGTACTGGTATATGATTAGACACTAAACTCATAAAAAAAGAACATGTTGCCTGAAACCGGTGTACTTTTTTCAGTTGCTATCCGGTTGCTGGAAAAAAAACTGGGTTCCAGGTTATCGAAAACGATTAAGGGCTTAATAATGACAATCCGGGAATTTGATATTCCCGGATTGTCACGACCAAGATGTACTATTCCTTGATTTCTTCAACAGGAGCATTTGGAGCATTCTTTTTCACACTTTCGATGCCATTCAGGCAGGCAGCCTTGGAGTTATATGCTTCTCCAATAGCAATGATCTCTCCGTTTGATGCCTTCAGCCTGAAACGGTACTTGCCTGACTTGTCGGTGTAGACTTCGAATTTTCCAGTTGTGGTTACCAAGTTCTCTTGATAATTAAATGTTGTTGAGGAGTGCGATCAGAATAATCCTCTGCAATTCCGTCAGATGCAAGGGCATTAGTCTGCCAAAAGAGCATAGAGAATATGGTTGTTAAAGGAGACACATTTATAAGAGCCTGTATTATCGATGGAGATCCCTTACAATGAATGCTGAAGAAATTGCAGATACGTGCCTGAACCTCGCATCGCAGAAGACCCGTGGTGAGCTGGGTCACGCTATTGCAAAGATCGTACTCTCATATTCCCCGCGAGACCTCCAGCGGATGCGGTGGAACTTTGCCGGGAAGATCCAGGATATGCCGCCGGAACTGCGAAAAAAACTCGAGGAGACCATCACCGGTCACCTGCATGGGACCTACCAGGCACTCCGGCTCATGAACCAGCAGGGGACATTTGCCAGCATGAATGATCCTCCTGCAAAGGATGCGGGTGCGTACTGGAAGATGGTTGCTGCCCGGTGTTCCGGGGACGATTCGGAAAAGATCAGGTTACGGTTCCTGAAATTTCTTCTCTCCGGTTTCTGCATGTTCGTGCAGGGCCTCCCCGGTCACCCGGTCGGCATGCCGTTTCCCGGTGGGGACAGGGTCGAAGTCATCGACGGGGTCTACTACTGCCCGGTCAGGGAGAAGGCAAACGATGTCGATTCCGCCCTCTGCCCCTTCTGCCCGGCCCTCCAGACCCCGGAAATCGGATACCTGAAGCCTCCGGTACAGGGGAGCAGGCACCGGAAGGATGAGTTCCTGCGCCAGACATTTGACCGGCACCATTACAACGGATGAACGGGCGGGACTTCACCGGGAAAAACTATTGCAGGTCAAAGCAGCCCGGCATTCCTGCAACGGTTGCTTTTTATATAAATCGGCCAACCCAATTAATATCTCATTATCTGAGGTGCAAAGTATGAGTTTGATCAAAGAATTCATGGATTTCCTGTATGAGTACAAGGTCATCGGACTTGCAATTGCCTTCATTATCGGTGTTGCAGCAACGGCACTTGTAAAATCCCTGGTTGACAACATTCTGATGCCAATCATCACCTTCTTCATCCCTGGCGGCGAGTGGCAGACTGCGACTCTTGCGCTTGGGCCAATTGTCATATCCTGGGGCAAATTCCTTGCTGACCTGATCTACTTTATCATCGTCGCACTGATCGTCTTCATCATTGCCAAGAAGGTATTGAAAGAAGATAAAGTGACCAAAAAATAACCTTATTTTTATAGCCGGCCTCTTCCCAGTATCCAGAAAATCAGGCTTTACAGCCCGGGATACAATTGTCCCCCCTGACCGGTATCTGTTGGCTGAAACAAACGTCATTCCTGCGGATGGACGATCGCTTTCAGGCTCCCGTCCCGGTGCCGGGCAGTCAGGAGGAAACCTTCGGCCGTCTTTCGCAAGGGGAAGGTATGAGTTATCATATCGGCCACGTTGACCCGGTCATACTGGATCCACTTCAGGGCTGTCGTCAGGTTATGGAAATCAGCCGCATAGGAATGGGTGATCGTCACCTCCTTCTGCCAAAGGTTCCATAGGTTGATTGTAGACTGGACTTCGGGACTGGTTGGAGCAAAAAACAGGACCGTGCCCCCCGGCCCGACTGCTTCCAGCGACTGTCTGACACATTCAGGGACCGGTGCGGTCATGATAACGGTATCTGCACCAACCCCGCCATTCAATTCTTTAAATATTTCAGGGACATCTTCGGTTGCAGAAATGGTTGCATCGGCACCGAATTTCCGGGCGATCTTCAACCGTTCAGGACTCGGGTTGGAGACCGCGATGAAACCCGCACCGTTCAGCCGGGCAGCCTGGATGTGCAGCAGCCCGGTGATCCCGGCACCGATGATAAGGACCGATCGGCCGTCCGAGGTCGGAGCCAGCTGCTGCCCCCGTACCACACAACCCAGGGGCTCGACAAAGGTCCCGGCATCGAACGACACCGGGTCCGGAAGGCGCAGCATCCCCCGGTCAACGTTGATCCCGGGCAACACCACGTATTCTGCAAACGCCCCGTACCCGTTCTTGAATTTTGTTGTCTGCAGGGTGGCACAGGCAGTCGTATGCCCCCTGATACAGGCGTTGCAGGTGTTGCAGGGGACATGGTGGGTCACCACCACCCGGTCACCTGCCTTCCATTTCGGATCGACAGCGGACCCGGTCTCGACAATGGTCCCTGTGCACTCGTGGCCGAATGCCCCGATGCCCCCCGGTCTTCCGGCACGCCTTATCCGGTACCACTCCATGACATCTGAGCCGCAAACGCCGCAGGCCATGACCCTCACCCTGACTTCCCCTGGTCCCACGGGAATATCATCGACATCTTCGGTGCGGATATCACTGTTCGAATAGTAGACTGCTGCCTTCATCCTGTTCACCTTATGGAGAGAGAATTAAAGATTGTGATGATCCATCCAAAAGAAGATACCACTAAACCATATGTTTTTTCTTCAGGTTGCGGGCAAACTCTTCAGCCTGGTGAAGGTCTTCTGCATTCGGCCTGCCCCTGTTCATCCCGCCAATATATTTCAGAAAACTGTTTGTATTGAACCCTTTGCAACCGAATTCATCGACAACCGTATACCCTTTCGACTGCAGCTTTTCCCTGAGCGCAGAATGATCCCTGGCGATCTTTTGAGCTCCGGTAATGCCAGCGGTTGAGAACAGGAATACCTTGCCGGAACTGACCTGCGGCAGTCTGTCTGCCAGGGAAAGCAGGGATTCGTGATGTTTTCCATAATAAATTCCTGAACCAATTCCAATCAGCCCATATTCCGCAATCTCTTCAGGGATCACCTTATCCGGATACTCAATCCGGGCACCAAGGACGTCTGCAATAACATTTGCTATTTTTTCCGTATTATGGTGATGGTATGAATACACGATCAGAAGGCTCTTCATCATCTCATCTGCCTCATGTTTTGCGCATTTTCAGTCCTAGTGAACAGAAGTTCACTCAAGCTTCCGGGCACCAGGCAGACAGTCATTATAAATATCCAGGGCTTCCTTCACAGTGTGATCTCCATGGACAATTGCGTTGATAGCTTTTATCATGCCGACCGGGTTTTCGTCCTGGAAGATATTTCGTCCGAAGTCAACACCCGCGGCACCCGCCTGGACCGAGTTCCAGGCCATACCGAGAGCATCGGGAGGACTGGAGTATTTCCCTCCGGCGACTACGACCGCCGTGGGAGCGACCCAGTCAACCAGTTTTGAAAACTCCTCGCAGTAGTAGGTCTTGATGATCCGGGCCCCGGCGTCCTGGCAGATCCGGGAGGCAAGTGCCAGGTAGCGTAGATCCCTTGCCATGTCCTTTCCAACAGCGGTGACAGCGAGCACGGGAATGCCGTATTCCCCGGAGTAATTGATCATGTCGGTAAGATTGAGGATCGTCCGTTGCTGGTTGGACGAGCCAATGAACACGCTGACTGCCACTCCCGCTGCATCCATCCGGATCGCTTCTTTTATGGTGACCGTGAGCCTTTCATCGCTCAGGTCTTCGAACAGGACGCTGTTTCCCCCGGAGACCCGGAGCATGATGGGCTTAGACCCGAGATCTCCAGGCGAAATGTTGCTCTGCACTGCCCCGCGGGTGGTCATCAGGCAGTCACAATAGGGGAGGAGTGTCCTGATGGTACCACTCATGTCCCGCAAACCCGTTGTCGGCCCCTGGAAATAGGGGTGGTCGATTGCAAGCATTACGACCCGGTTGTCCTTTGGACTGATGATCCGGTTCATCCGGCTCTGGATCCCAATATCAAGATACGCGTTCACCATGGGGACACTTCACGAGAAGTAAGGATACATAACGATAAAAATCGCATGGTTCACTTCGTGATGAGATCATGCAGAATGAAAACACTCATGAAGTGTCTCTCAACAGGCCCGGTACATGAAAATGCCGGTGGTATTCTCACAGAAAACGGCGGAGCAATTTTTGTATAAAAAAATGTGGGATTACTGGTGCTCCGGCCTGACGATCATGTATCCCTTCGCTACCAGCCACTGGTGAAATTCATGGGTGGTATGCAGGCAATGAGACGCACAAATCGCCCGTATTTCTTCATAACGCGGAGATTTATCCGCTTCCCTGTTCAGGAGCACCTGGATTGGGCATTGCACATCGTTGCAGTATTCCCGGCGCCGGTACTCGGCATATCCCTGCATACCAGATCCTTTGGAAAGGACCTGCAAAAGGTTTTTGGAAGTGACCTCTGCGATCGGGAAGCACGTGACCACAGGGTGGCGTTTGGAAAGAGGGGGTCTCAATCACGGGCAGGCCAGAGAATCGCAGGGCTTGTGTACGCATCCATGCCGGCGGAAGCTATCAAGCCCATCTTCGAATTCTCCTGTCCAATGGCATCAGCAGGGAAATAAAGGTTCAAAATAAGGTCCATGTTCTTAACAGAGGCCTGCCAGGTGAAAAAAAGGGAGGAGCCGGCCCCTGCTTCAGGATGATGATTCCACGGTATCCATCGGGATACCGCATGCGTCCGCGACACCTTTGCCGTATGCCGGGTCCGCCTTCAGGCAGTTCCGGATATGCCGGATCTTGATGAATTCCGGTGCATCTCCCATAGCCCGTGCGGTGTTCCCAAAGAGGGCCGCCTGCTGGGCAGGGCTCATCAGGCGGAAGAGCTTACCGGGCTGGGTGTAATAATCGGAATCATCCTCGCGGAAGTTCCAGGCCGCTGCCGCACCGGAGAGTTCAAGTGGAGGTTCGCGGTACATGGGCTGTTCCTGCCACTCGCCATAGCTGTTAGGTTCGTACCCGATCGTGGCCCCATGGTTCCCGTCGACCCGCATCTGGCCGTCACGGTGGGATGGATGGGCCTGTGCATACTTCGGACGGTTGACCGGGATCTGGTGGTGGTTGACTCCCAGGCGGTAGCGCTGGGCATCGCCATACGAGAAGAGCCGGCCCTGAAGCATCTTGTCTGGTGAAAAACCGATCCCCGGAACAACTGCTGCCGGGTTGAAGGCCGCCTGCTCCACGTCCTGGAAGTAATTATCGGGGTTCCTGTTAAGCTCGAGCACGCCCACCTCGATCAGCGGATATTCCTTCTTGAACCACACCTTGGTGAGGTCAAAGGGGTTGTAAGGCATGTTTTTTGCCTGCTCATCGGTCATCACCTGGATGTACAGCTTCCAGCGTGGGAAGTCCCCCTTCGCGATGCTCGTGTGCAGGTCGCGCTGGTGGCTCTCCCGGTCCTTTGCAATGACTGCTTCCGCCTCCTCGTCGGTCAGGTTCTTGATCCCCTGCTGGGTAACGAAGTGGAACTTGACCCATACCCGCACGTTCTTTGCATTGACCATGCTAAACGTGTGACTGCCAAAACCGTGCATGTGGCGATACGAGAGGGGGATACCGCGATCGCTCATGGTGATGGTCACCTGGTGCAACGCCTCGGGCAGCGAAGACCAGAAGTCCCAGTTATTCCTCGCAGACCGCATGTTGGTGTGGGGGTCGCGCTTGACAGCCCGGTTGAGATCAGGGAACTTGTGGGGGTCCCGCAGGAAGAAGACCGGGGTGTTGTTCCCAACGAGGTCCCAGTTCCCCTCTTCGGTGTAGAACTTGACGGCAAAACCGCGGATGTCGCGTTCAGCATCGGCAGCCCCGCGTTCTCCGGCAACGGTTGAGAAGCGGGCGAACACCTCGGTCTTCTTTCCGATCTCCGAGAAGACCTTTGCCCTCGTGTACCGGGTGATATCATGGGTGACCGTAAATGTGCCGAATGCACCCGATCCCTTGGCATGCATGCGTCGCTCAGGGATTACCTCGCGGTCGAAGTGCGCAAGTTTTTCCTGGAACCATACGTCCTGCATCAGCATGGGTCCGCGGGGACCGGCGGTTATAGCATTCTGGTTGTCAGCAACAGGTGCACCCGCTGCGGTGGTCAGTTTCTTTTTTTCCTGCATATGTACTCCTTTCTCTCAATGCCGGGTGAGAGGAAATTTCCCGGGCAGAGCCAGACAGGGTAGTCTTGTTGTTCTCCCTTCATCAAGTTTGCCGACCGGGAACATCCATTATTTGCACCTGTTTTCTCCCTCTCCCGATTCGCCTGGAACCGCGGAATGGATCATGGTCACAGAAGAGAATTCCCGCGAGTGCTGTCACCAATGCTGAAAAACCCACCCGTCACTTAGAGGCGACAAAATTGTCACGGATAACCAGTCAATGCCAATCCTGACAGGGGGAATAATTACGGGGGATGAGGGGGTCGATCCCCTTGATTGTTACCCGATGCAATCGGATGAACCCGACAGGATAAAGGTATTCCTCCAGCGGATGTCCAACAGGGCAGTAGCATTGATCCCGGGGTGCACGGTCGTACTGGAGATTGCAGGTGATAAAAAATTAAGCGTCTATATCCCCATTTTCGCGGGCAGTTCCCTGGCCCAGGAAGCGATCGCTGTCCAGTCGCGGAAGTCGCCGACGGGGGACTTCACCTTCTTTGTCATCCAGTTCTCGAGCCACGAGAGCCCTGCCGGGTCCAGCCTGCCGGCAAACACGGCCTCTGAGACCGGCTGCAGCGGGGAGAGTGCTGCATGGAGCACCTTTTCCGTGTTCTCCATACCGGACGGGTCTTTTGAGACCGCTGAGAGACAAACAATAAACCCGGCAACCGGCAGTTTCTTCAGTTCGTCAGCGTGGCGCCTCACGAATTTTCCTGCACCGACCATCTTTCCGATGTAAACAGGCCCCCCGATTATGACCGCATTATACCCACCAAGCGATGCCACGGTTCCCATCTCCATGACATCAACGGCATGTCCTGCAGCCAGCAGTTCCTTCCCAATCGCCTGTGCAATTTCCGCAGTCGATCCATGTTTTGTTGCATATGCAACAAGGATGCGTGCCATGGTTTTTCACTCCCATGCGGATTTGTTATTTGGAGATGATAAAACGCGGAGATGAAGGAGAGCGGCGGAAGATGCAGGAACGCTCGCGCCCATATCTCCGATCCCGGTGTATCTCTGCCCGCCCGGAAGGAACTTACATGGGCAACTTCTACGGGAGCAACTCCCAAGAGAAGATAAAAAAGACGGGACAAGGACGATCCGGAAGGCTGACACCCTATGCTACAGACGTTGTCCTGAAAAGTATCTCAACCAGGAAACGACACTGGAAGGGTTCTTATGGCAAATGCGTTGGCCAGGCTCTTTCATGTCCTGGCCTTTTTACGCCATTACCTTCACTGTCAGGTTAAACCGCCTGGCATCCTGTATGTCGCACCCACTAAGGGCAAAGATCCCATCGAATGTTGTGGTACCCTGCTCAACGGCCCGGAACCTCCACCTGTAATACCCTTTTCCACCCAGGAAGTCGTTTCCCTCCGGCATCTCATATATCGGCCCGGCATTGAGTAGTTCCAGTCCATAGCCTTCGGTCGGCATCATCCACCGGAAGGTAAGACCAGGGATGGTCGGGAGTGTGATCTCGAGTACTTCTCCGGTCTGAAGTGTCACTGCTCTCCCTGAATCGCTCTCGTTAAAGGAGTACCGCAGACCACCGGGAAGGGGCTCGTTGATAGGAACCGACGGATCCATCCTTGGGGGCTCAGCGTAACCGGTATATTTTGGGACGCACCGTGTTCCCGATCCCGCAGGGGGAACAAACTCGAAATACGAATCAGGGATGCCGGAATTGACTTCTATTGACTCGTAACGGACAACCCGGTCTGGAACCTCCGATCTGGTGATGTTTGTGGATTGCACCATGTCTTTTTGCGGAGGGGTCATGGTCGGCAGGATCATGCCGGGTGGAAAAGTCGGTTCTCCGGCCACGGTCCAATCGTAGTAGGTGGCAATCTCCCATGCAAGACCGGTCGAGGGCTCTATCCACGCCCGGACCCGGGAACTGATGTAGGGGGTGTACCGGTCTGACCAGGGGTCTGTTACGACTTCGATGAGGTATCGGTCCTGCCCCCCGGTCGTGTTATGTTCGAGGATTGTGAAATTCCTGTCCGAGATAACATTCCGGACCATCAGCTGGTAATCGTACTCGCGGGAGAGGTTCATGGCGGAAGAGATATCGTAGGTATGGGTTTGCGAGTCGTACCACGAAGTGTATGTGCCATTGCTGGTCGCAAACCTTCCTGGCTCTCCGGAAGTCCCTGCCTCCATCCCAACCCGTGAGAAGGACGGAGCCTTGTAGTCAAACGAGATCCTCTCCACCGGTAAATCACCTGAAGACATTAGCGGATACACAACATATTCCGACCGGAAATCCCTGATTGCTGCAGCCGAAACGAGGTAAAGACCGGCGAGCTCATCCCGGGTCATGTTGTAAGAGCCGGGGGTTTCCGTAACGCACCCGGGAGAGACTGCAAAGAGAGTGAACATCGCGGCAAGGACAATGTACATCACATGGGCAATCTTCTGCATACTATCTCCGTTCTGGAAACGGCACGATAACCATTTCGTTTCACCACCTCATACCCCATCTTGTCTCGTCCCATGACCTTTTACCCTTACACGTCCTACAATATATGCTGGTTTTGACCTGGATACACAGGAACGCCTTTTTACGGACATGGGAATACCAATCCTCTCCCCGTATCGTGTGCCCCGGACATACTGCATGTATCGGATGTAAGAATGAGACATGAGTGCCATGACGATTAATTCGGCTGCGTCACGCATTACACAGACTGGACACAAACATGAGGAGCAGTGCAAGACCCACGGTAATAGGGATCAGGTCAGGGTATGCGATCAAGTTCACCTGTCCCAATTGTGCGAAGGAAAACGCCATTGTATACAATATGCCCAAGGCCTTTTACAGGAAATCAAGGGACGCGACCTGCGGGAAGTGCAGGAAGCACTTCACTGTGCTTACCCCGGATTGATTTGATGGCATGGGCAAAGTGGCGGGGTAATTCCTTTCCACCTCTTTTTTTCTCTCTTCTTAAATGAGGAAATGAGGGGGATTCTCATGCGATCTCCGTCCCTTTCCTGATGACCCGGTTCTGTTCCCGCATGCCCGAATGAGCCGTGGGGTGCTATCGATCAGATCTCTCCTTCACTTCAGGATTCCGCGGTGAATGTAAGAAGCGTCCTGCCATTTGCGTTCACAAGGCTCATACGGCTCCCTTCGATCATGAACCCTGCCGCCTTGCTCAGGGTATCAAGGTAACCTGCTTCCTGCTCCATGATGCCCGGGCCAGGACAGTACATCCTGGTTGTACCTAATTCGCCGATCGAAAGCGAATCTCCTTCAAGGGTATAGGGTCCGAAGTAACGGTTGCACCCGGCAGAGCCCGCCACACGACCTTCGTCATCAAATACCGCTGTGATCGTGGTCCCGCTTATCACCGATGACACGGCGTCTTCCGTGTGGAGGGAAGCAAGAGTCCAGTTCGTCCCGACAAGGGGTTCAGGTTCATGGGGGACCATCCGATCAAACGAGAGGATTGTGGTGCCGCGTGAATCCTGGAAGCTGAGGGTGTCACTTCCTGCAGTAACCGAGACTACATCGGAAAGAAGCGACAGGTATAGGTACTCCTGCTCCATCACCCCGGGCTCCATGCAGGCCATCAGTGTCTGCCCAATACTGCCGATCGAAATCCTGGTGCCCTCCAACTCGTAGCTTCCAAAATAGCTGTTGCAACCGGCCGAGCCTCCGATACTCCCTTCGTCGGTGAAAAACAGGGTTACTGTCGTCCCTGGAAGGATCTGCCGGGGAAGTCCATCATGGACATACTCCGTGAGCGTCCACTTTGTGCCATCCAGGTGCAGTTCAACAGATCCTGGCGGGTTTCCCGTGCACCCGGCAACAAAGATAAACGAGATGGATACCATCAGCCCGGCAAGGACAGGGAGAATGGAAGCCTTTTCTGTATTCTTCCAGACCTTCATGCAGAACTCCTGCGATGGATGAAGTGATAATGATACCTTTGACTTCGATATAGTTCGCACCCATTGGAAACCGGTCCGCGATAACAGCGATCTCCCGCCTCCCGCTTTAGGGAGTGCCAGGAGTCCTGGTATATGATCCGCTCATGGTATGAATGCGAGATATGGATTCGACGAATCAGGTCCGGATCGATATCCTTATCAACACCTTACTGGACAGGTTTTCAGATGCTAATTATGTTTAACACAAAGGATGATTCCATCGCCCTCCCGGAACTGCCTGTCGGCCAAGGCACACCGTGCTCAAAGCGGGGGTGCCTATGAACGACGGGGCACTGCAGCAGGACTCAGGACAGCAACTGAAACCCTATATCGAGAAGCGGGCGGAGATCGACCTCTCAATCGAGGTAGTCCTCCTGGTTGTCGGCGGGGTGTACTTCCTCCTATTCGGGGCGCTCCTTTTCCTTATCGACCGGGGAATTCTCCCCTACAGCGAGGATAGCATGTACGGTCTGTTCGTGATCCTGGTCTCGATGCAGATAATCACCATGGGAAAGACACCGTTTGGCGACCTCCTCCGCTCATGGATCGTCGTGGTTGCCGGGCTAGTCACGGCAATCATCGGAACACTGGCCATCTTCTACCCCGGGCACCTGAGTGTGGCGATCCGCCTGCTTGCCGGCCTGATCGTTCTCATCACCGGAGGCCTGGGACTGTTGCAATTGTTCACAGCGAAGGACAGGGCCCGGTTATGGATGAAGGTGCCCGGGATCCTGCAGCAGCTGACCATCGCCTGTGTTCTTGTATACGGAATCGAGATCGTGCTTGGGGCAATAACGTTGCTCCCCGGCATTATGCCCAACCCACTGACAGCGGTTCTGTGTCTCATCTTCGGTGCATCCCTCTTCTTCCTTTCCTGGTGCATCCATGAAGTGCACCAAAAGTATCCTTCCGGAGATGAGAGGACTGTCCCTCGGGAACCGCCATCGCACACCGGGTTTTGCCTGTTCCGGGAAGCCTTCCTGACGGTGGGAAATGCCATCAACACCTACCAGGGCTTCCTCATGATCCTCCTTGGGTTCCTCATCCTCCTGAACATCCTTGGTATATTCCCTTCCTTCAATTCAGATGGCCAGCTCGGCCTGCTCCTTGTCCTGACCTCGCTTCAGTTGCTTGCCCTGGGCCAGTTCGTGGGAAGCCAGGTTACCCGGTCGTGGCTGGTGGTGGCGTTTGGGGTCGTGTGTGCCGGTGCAGGGGTCTTCTCCTGCATCGTCCCTGGAATCCTCTCCGGGGTGATCCCGCCCCTGCTAGGGCTACAGAACATCCTGACCGGTGTGCTGCTCCTTGCCACGCAGATCATCGCCCCGACGCTCTACGGGATACGGCACCCTCCTGAAAAACCGGTTGCCATCCCCTCAATTATCAGGCGGCTGTTTCTCGTCCTCACAGCCACCGGGATTGTAACGATCGTGTTTGGCATCAACATGCTCGCACCGGTTCTCCTGCCAGGCATGCTCGGGATGGTTGCTTATGCCATTATCCTCCCGCTCCTTGTCGTATTCATCGGTATCCTGACCCTGCTCACCGTTTCGATCACCCAGAAACTCCAGCAGGGTGCTTCAACCGGTTCGTGAAGGGGAAAAATACCCCCTATCCTTTTTCCAGGAGCGACAGGGGATTAACATAAGAATGCCCGGCGGCATTTACATCTATGTGCCTGCGTCCATCGGAGGAACCATTTGGTTTTTTGGTCTCGCCATAACCCGCTGATCCGATGATTGGAATGCAGCTGAAAAAGAGAGAATCCGGACGGATATTCCGGAAATTTCAACAGTGCAGGTCTTTGCTGAAAGTGCAGGATCGCCCAAGCCTGCTCCCTTCCGATCTTGCGGTTTTGGGCATGGGCTGGCCATCCGTTGCACTATTCAGATTAGTTCTTCACTTCCGCCGCGATCACGACACCAATCCTGTTTTTGAAACGATCATCCTTATCCATACGCGGTCTCTGGCCTCAATCGATCATTCCAGTACCCTTGACCGTGAAGTGTCAATTATGACCACTCCTTCTGCAAGTACGGACTGGAGCATCTTTTTCACCGGGAGAGATGCCAGGGCCCTAATGATATGGTGCTGTCGCGGGTTTTGCATCACGGAGAGCTCTGTCCACCTGAGGGTTCCCTTTCCCGCATATACCTTCTCAACCTCCATCCACTGCGGGAAATAGATGAACTGGCTGAGGTCTGCACCCGGTGCGCCGACCTTTGGAATGTACCTCCAACCGATCATGTCAAGTGACCGAAGTTCGAGTTTTGCCTGTTCCAGATCCTTGCCGGCGATCGGCCCGGTCGCTTCAAAAGACATTGAAAGAAAGGTGTTTCCCTCGTAGCTGACGGATGTGGAATAGTGAGGCTTGTAAACATGCAGGTCTTCGATATCGGCAAAGATCTTCGGCACACCGGTCTGCTCCCTACCGGTGAGGATGGGGGCTGTCCTGTTCTCCCATAGAACCAGGGGATATGCTGCTTCAGCATGGTCCTTCTTTCCTTTGAACCGGACGGGTGCAAGCACCCCTACGAGATTGTAGTGTCCCCCGGCAAGCCAGTTGATCTCGGTCAACTGGTTCATTGCCACCTGTACTATCGGGGACCGGAGTTCGAGTTCTTCAGGGATATAGCGCTCGAGTTCTGCACGATCGGTCTCAAAGGCCATCGCCAGTGTCGTTGCCTTTTGTTGTGCCTTGTAGGATGTCGTGAAAACATCGCCCCCGAAATGGGCAGGCATCATGTAAGTGGAATCTTTTTGCAGTCGAAACATGGATTTATCGTTTTAACTGTTCCTGCAGATAGGATAAAAGATTACCCAAATTATAACCACCAGGGTTTTTTGGCATTGAAAAAGAGGATTTTTTTTAGAGACCGCATCGTACGGCTAATGAATCGAAAGATAGTTATGAGAAAACAGGAAGAAGGAACAGCATGAAAACAAAAATCGGGTATTTCGCGATAACTGATGCATGGACACCTGCCAGGTGTTTGCAGCAGGCGGTAGCAGCTGAAAAAACCGGGTTTGACTCGCTATGGGTCGAGGATCACCTGGTCGCGATGCCGGGGGGGACCGAATGCAACTTCGCCTGGACGGTCATGAGTTCGGCACTCCAGGCGACGAAACAGGTCCCGTTCATCACCGGTGTCACCGCACCCATCATGCGATATCACCCGGCAATCGTTGCCCAGGCTTTTGCCACCATGGGGGCGATGTACCCGGGGCGTGTAGGGCTCGGCGTGGGCACGGGCGAGCCGCCAAACGAGATGGCGGTCTATGGCGGCGAGTGGCCTTCGAATGCAACAAGGCTCGAGATGCTTGAA
>JALHCK010000098.1 GCA_022841205.1 Methanomicrobiales archaeon
GCGCCACCTGCGATAGCGCATAGCATGAGAAGTGGAATTTCGAGAAATGGCGGAAGGTTTGTATAGAGCCCTGCCAGCGTCGCCGCAAGAGCTCCGAATGCGAACTGCCCGGGCTGTCCTAGGTTGACAGGCCCGGAGGCAAAAGCTATTGCTGCGGACAGTCCAGTTAGCACAAGCGGCACGGCGTTCTTTAGGGTAGTAGTAAATGGCCCAAGCCCGCCAATCGAAAATTGCGCCAGAGCTCCGTATGTTGCTAAAGGCTCATAACCTTGCAGCAACATGATAAGAGCACCTACCGCCAGCGCGATTACGACACCAAGCACACCACTGATTATTTTGCGTATCATGCTGTAAGCTTCCCTTCTAGCATATAGCGCCCAACTTCTTCGATCGAGGTCTGGTCGGTAACAAGATCCGCCACTATTCTTCCGCGATGCATCACGAGTATTCTATCTGCGATTAAAAAAAGTTCTTCGAGATCCGCAGAGATGACAAGAATGGCTCGATTTTCCTGGCGCATAGAGAGAATCTGATCATGCACATACTCGATCGATCCAACATCTAGCCCTCGAGTTGGCTGATCCATCAAGAAGAAAGGAGTGGGCAACAATAGCTCGCGGCCAAGGATTGCCTTTTGCTGGTTGCCTCCAGATAGCGATCTAAATGGGTTCTGATATGATGATCTGCACAGAAAAGCGCTCGGCAAGAGATTCGACAAAAGTCCGCGCAGTGCGGTAGTTTAGTACAAGGCCTCTCCATTTCGAAAAATCCGGATTAAGTCGATGGTGTGTCATTATGGCATTGTCCAATATCGAAGCGGGAATACTAGCTCCCATCTTGGCCCTATCTTGCGGCACAAAGGAAATCAATTTGCGCCGTTCGAGAATGGTAAGTCGAGTGATTTCCTTGTTGCCGACTTCTATATGCCCGCCGCTTGGCTCGGTCAATCCCATGATACAGTTGACCAGTTCGAACTGACCATTGCCTTCCACACCTGCTATGCCGACAATTTCGCCTGCGTGAACCGAAAACGAAATATCATCAAGAAG
>JALHCK010000099.1:0-406 GCA_022841205.1 Methanomicrobiales archaeon
CAAAAAACCGAAAGGTCTTCTCTGTTCCAGCCATCGCCATGCTCATGAGTGTTGTCAGCCGTATAGTTCCAAAGCGTTGCGCTTAAGAGATTTGCGTCAAGGGCATCATAATATAGAGAGAGTACCTTTTCATGCAGTTTAAAGTTTCCGGTTCGATATGCTTTGCGATTATTCAGATCGAATGGTAGGCCAAATTCGCCAAGAAGAGTTGGGGCATTACTCATGAATTCTTGTGAATGCTGCATGATCCGCGCCAAGGCCTCTCGGAAATAGCGCCGCACCGCATGCGAACCAATAACGACTCTTTGTCTTTCGGGATTATATGCAAGAAAACCAGTCCAGCGCTTCATGGTAAGCGTCAGCGAATCATACCAATGGCTTTCGTTGACGCAGAAAAAGTTAGGCC
>JALHCK010000099.1:528-1202 GCA_022841205.1 Methanomicrobiales archaeon
AGCGCAATTTTAGGCCTTTTACAGCTACTCTATTGGCGCTCGTTTCAAGTCCTTCCCCGGCGCACATCGCTTCCCAGGGAGTTGGCGCTAGCCCAGGCAAAAGCATATCGCTTCGAGTAGCGCGGACATCGTGGATTCCGATAAATCCTTCCCCGGGCTCATTCATAGAACCAAATCCTATGACATTCGGATAGGAGACAAGACACTTCGCGAGCCTGGCAAACGCTTGAAAATAATGCTCTTGAAGAAACTCTTGGATTGAGCTTCCCTCGACGCTCACACCAGGAGCATAATCATTCCCCGCAAAGAACAGAGTGAACATCGTAGCGCAGCCAAGGCGCAGATGATTGGAGAACCACTGCATTTCGGGATATTGTGCACCCATCTCTTGATGAAGCATTGCAGCGCCGCTCGCATGCAAGTTGGAGGGCTCGAAGCCCACGGCTTCTAGCGTCCACATTGGAGCTCCATCTCCTCCTGTCAGACGCGACCACACATCCTGATGCGGATCTATGAAGAGGGATATTCCATGTCGAGCAGCGGCTTCGACTATACCCTCAATATAATTGAGATAGTCGATATCATAGACACCTGGTGCTTGATGCTCGAGCGCTTCCCATGTCACCACAAGGCGCAAGAATTTCTGACCCCAGTTTGTGAGCCTTGAAAAATGC
>JALHCK010000001.1 GCA_022841205.1 Methanomicrobiales archaeon
GTTCACACCGACACCCGGCCTCCCGATGTTGCCGCACAGCATGGAGAGATTGCCCATCGAGCGGACATTGTCGGTACCTGTTGTCAGTTCCGTAATTCCGAGACAGTAGATTATGACCGCGTTCTTGGCTTTTGCATACGTCCGGGCAAATTCCTTGACTTTCTCAGTCGGCACACCAGTGATATGCTCAGCTTCTGCATATTTCTCGACAGTCTTTTTCAGGTCTTCGAATCCCTTGGTCCGGGTCTTGATGAACTCCTTGTCATGCAGATCCTCCTTGATGATCCAGTACATCATCGAGTTGGCAAGCGCGATGTGTGTGGAGGGGTTGAACCGGATCCAGTCGTCGGCAAGCCGGGCCGTTGGCGAGTACCGGGGATCGAGGACGATGATCGGGATGCCTTTCTTCTTTGCCTGGGCTACCCGCCGGCCTGCCAGCGGGTGCGCCTCGACAGCGTTCGAGCCCCACATGACGATCAGGTCGGCGTTCAGGACGTCCTCGAAGGGGTTTGTTGCCGCTCCCGACCCAAACGAGAGCGAGAGTCCTGCGACCGATGGCCCATGACAGATACGGGCGCAGTTGTCGACATTGTTGGTCTTGAAGGCGACCCGGGCGAGCTTCTGCATGATGTAGCATTCTTCGTTCGGCGTCCGGCAGGAGACCTGGAATCCGAGCGACTTTGGCCCGTGCTTGTCGGATATCTCCTTGAACTTCTTTGCCATCAGGTCGAGGGCCTCGTCCCAGCTGGCGTCAACGAACTTCCCATTCTTCTTGATCTTCGGTTTCGTCAGCCGGTCAGGGCTGTGGATGAACTCATCGCAGGTCGCGCCTTTGGGGCAGAGTTTCCCCTCGTTTACCGGGCTCCTTTGCGAAGGTTCGACACCAACCACCTTCTCATTCTGCACAACCAGATTGAGTGCACACCCTACTCCGCAGTACGGGCAGGTGGTAGTGACATATTTCAACAGTGAATCGTCTTTCGTCATAACTTCACCATAGAACGTTTTCCGGAAAATCCGGAAAATTTGGTTTAACTTTTTTATACAGTTAATAACTTATCACAATATTATATAAATTTTAATAAATCTGTTTTATTGGTTAAAATACTCATGTTAACCATATATAGAAGGCGCCGGATATATCCAGGTATATCGAGTTGGCAATCATTGAAGGTCCTTTCCAAATCATTATTTCTGAACATGCCCCTCGAATAGTTATGCAGTATCCGAAGGACAGCCGTCCGGTTGGCGACCTGCGAAGTAATATGGATGCATATGGAATCTCTGCCGAACTCCAGAACCAGTTTACCAGGAGCATTACATTTCATGGCATCACGGCGCCGGGAGTTTTCATTGCAGTCTTCATGGTGGACTACTGCCTTGAACTTCTAGGAGCACATCCGCGGGAACGACTCTATGCTATCTCCGAAACCTACCGGTGCGTGCCCGACCCGGTTCAGGTCGTCACGGGGTGTACGTTTGGCAATCACCGCCTGCAGGTCATCCCCATCGGAAAATTTGCTTTGACCATGAATCGTCCCGCTGATACCCCCGAAACCGAAGGTGTGCGGGTTTACGTCGATGCTGATAAACTGAAGGACTTTCCGCTCATCAATGCTTGGTATACGCACAGCCCCGGGTTCAGCAGCCTGAATATGATCTATCCACTCATCGATGAGATACTAAAGGCAGGAAGGGATATTCTCTCTGTCCAGCGGGTCAGGGTCCACGTCCCCCTCAAGCAGTCATGGAAATCGGTACGGTGCAGCTCCTGCGGTGAACTTGTCCCCGATATGATGGTCGAAGGCAAGGTGTGCAGAGGATGCGGCCCGGCCTCGTATTACGAGGTGATTTCACCCTGCTGATATCCTCAATTGCTCGTGGGATATGGGTTATTAAGAAAATCCCTGCAAAAGAACATAGAGCATTGGTTTCTTTTGAAATACCGTTTGGATTCACATCTCATCGGGTACATAACTTCTTCAATACCGAAGCATGCATTCCACCTCCCAGCGATTTTATTCCATTCTCAAACGGGAAAATGATACCTTGCGAACACCCTCAAACTGCTGGAAGTTAGCGCCCTGCGAGACGTACTGCATCACGCACCGTTCATCAATGACCCGGGAGCCGGCAATAATCCCAGCCCCATGCTCAAAGAGTACCGGTGAAAGCGGGGTGCTCGGTCCTAGGACCATAACCAGTGCATCCGGGCGGCACAGGGAAAGCAGGTCATCGAGTGTATGATTGATCAGGGCACTTCCGGTGATGGCTACAACGTCAGCCTTTGGAATGAGGTCGGGTGCAGATTCAGAAGGGTTATCGTCTCCGAATGGGTTTTGTTCGATCACCCAGAGGGCCCCGACCTTTTTCCGGAGCTTCGGGATGAAGGGAAAATGGCCTACCAGGGCCACGGTTTTCCCACGCCCCCGTTCTTCCAGTATCTGTGACGCATTGATGTCAACTGTGTTGTTATCATCGACTGGCAGGAGCGAGTTGATGGCTGCGACACCGATACCCGCTTCCAGCGGGTTATCTGAGAGAGCATACAGAGCAAGTTCCCGGGCACTCTTCAGATGAAGGCGTCCTGCATTGCGTACCGGGGCCTCATGATGCGTATGAGGGTTGCAGGGTGCGATTGTGCTGGCAAGGCCGCAGTACCGGCTGCACACCATAGTCCAGTGTGCACCCACAAGGACGTTCCGCACGGGCGCGTCTTCCTGGAAACTGGCCAGGATATCGGTGAGAATGGTCATATGATATACTGTCTCCTACACGGTCTATTGGATCATATCTCTTATCAATCTCATTTCAGACTCATCAGCTCGATTCTGATGAATTCCGGCGGGTTCAGCCTCTCATTCCCCGCCGACTCAAATCCTTCTGTACATCCAGCGATCACAACGATTCAGGACGGAGACCTTCATGGGGAACCAATCCTGGAGATCTTTATACAGATATGCCTGATTCGACCATTAACCTGACGAATTTAACAATAACAAACTATTTAGCCGTTTTGATTGATATTTCACCATGCAGATGGTAACAGAATATTCCAACAGGGAAGTATCCGAACGCCTCGTTGCTGCAGGAATAAAACCGGAATTGCGGGAATTCTTCAATGCATGCATCGATTTCCATACATATGCTGCCCCAGGTCTCCTGATCGGGGTTTTCATGGTGGACTATGCCCTTGAATTGCTGGGAAAAAAGCCAACCGATCGGATTTATGTTACCTGTGAAACGCACAAATGCCTTCCGGATCCACCCCAGGTTATCATGCATGCAACGATCGGGAATCACCGGCTTCGAGTTCTCCCAATCGGTAAGTTTGCCCTCACCCTGACCCCTTTTTCCGCGAATGAGTACGCGGAAGGGGTGCGGGTATACGTTGATCGGAAGAAACTTGAGAAATACCGGGTCTTGGCGCTCTGGTTCGACAACAGTCCTGATTTCAAGGCCGGATCCATGAAACGCCAGGTGGTTGACGAGATCCTCACTGCTGGGAAAGATATCCTCTCGTTTGATCGGATCAGGCTGAAAGTAACCCACAAAAAGAAATGGCGCTCGGCAACCTGTCCTTCTTGTGGCGAGCAGGTACCCGAAGACCTGATGGAAGGGGAAAAGTGCGTTGGATGCGGCAGCCTTGCTTATTACGAGAAATGCCAATAATATCGCATCACCATGACCGTGCCCTCAGAAGGAGAGGAAACGGTGAGCGGCCTGCTGGATCTGGTACCTGTCGGAGTGGTCCGTTCACCCATCAGGAACAGGGCAGAAATGCCGTTGCAGGGAGTGCATGGTGAAATCGTCATTTTTCCTACATATCGGGAAGCCCTTGACGGGATCGATAGCAATTCCCACCTGATCCTCATCGGCTGGATGCACCACGCAAAAAGGGACGTGCTTACGGCACGGGCCCGAAAAGTTGCCCCAGATCTTCCAGAGAAAGGTGTATTTGCATTGAGATCCCCCTCGCGCCCGAACCCTCTTTCCTTCAGTGTGGTTCGGCTTGTTAAGAGAAGGAATGAGGGGGTCCTCACCGTGAGTCTCCTCGATCTGATCGATGGAACGCCGATCATTGACATCAAGCCCTACCAGCCGGGATGGGACGCCGTCTTCTCAGCAACCACCCATGATCGCTCGGAAAAGATACTGAAGATGGGGCCCGCCCGATACCGCGAGAGCCTGATCCGTGAGGCTGTCAATTACCATGGCGAATGGTGCAGTGGTGCAGCAATGGCGGTGCGCATCTCGGAAAAAGCCACGGAACTTGCAGGGGGAGATTTGCGGAGGCAGGCCATCTCCATCGATCCCGGCACAAATCCCTGCCGGGCAGATAGTCTTATTGGCATCACCGGATCACGGCCTGGAAACGGGCGCCTCGTCATCAGCCAAAGTAGGGTAATCCGGAATCAGCTGGACCAGGTTACATTTTTTGGCCATGGCAGGGCGTGGGTTTTTACCATAAAGCCTGTCAATCTCTCACCGGAAGGCGTAATCGAATCGCCCGAAAAAGACCTGTTTTTTCTGGAGACGCTCCCACGATAGATGAGACCGGGAGGATCAGAACCGAATCCTCTCCGGGGCGCTGTAAATAACCATCCGGGGAGGCCGCACAAAGCCTGCCAGGGTCAGATCCACCTGCCGGGCAAGATCGATGCCTGCCGCTGATGGGGCATTATTGGTTACTACAATGGGGATACCGGAACGCCAGATCTTGCTCACCATGCCGGCAGGCATCCTCCCTGAACAGCTGACAAAAGTCCGGCTTAGATCGGTTCCGGAGAGGATGGCCTTTCCGATTACCTTATCAACGGAATTATGACGTCCCATATCTTCTGCGTGAGCTACCACATGCCCACTGGTATCGAAGAGGACGGTGCAGTGTGTTCCTCCTGTCAGTTTCCAGAGGACAGCATGATCGTTTAGGCAGTTCATTGCAGAGAAGATAGTATCCCGGGACACGTGGGCAGCGGAGATGATCTTGTTCCGGAACTCAGATCCATCAACAACCATACCGCTACCACCCGAAGTCAGCAGTGCCCGATTCCGTGAGAGCATCTGCTCATCAAAACCGGTGACAGTAACTGCGATATCGGGGGGAGAGATCCGGATGGCTTCGATCTGGTCCGCATGCTGAATTATTCCTTCGCTGATCACATGTCCGCAGGCAAATTCTGCAAAGTCGGCCGGACTCATCATCTGTGTCGCCAGCTTATAACCGTTCACTATCAGCCGGATGGGTTGTTCATGACAGACGGTTACATTCTGCTGAACCAGATCCCCGTTTTCGTAGACAAGGACTTCATAGTCGAGGGTTAGAAAGTGCGGGGTATCACCTGTAACTTCAATGCGAGGACGATGGGCCATAATCCATGAAGTTAAGTAATCCTTTATTATAAATGTTCAGGGTTGACCAAATCCTCAGTCACAAGCAATTCTGATAATATAATTAAGTAGTGAATGAAATTAATATGTAGTGATTTACAGTGCAGAGGCGCCTGGTGGATAACCCTGCTCACCTCCGGAGATGCGCATGAAACGCCGATACTTCTCCCTCACCTCGTTTGAAGATGCGATTCGGATTATGAAAGAAACATTCCCAGCTCCCGGAGTGACAGAACGGATACCCCTTGAGCAGGCTGTCGGAAGGGTTATTGCCGAACCGGTTTATGCACCGTACTCGGTCCCGGAAGTGAACCTGTCCGTCATGGACGGAATCGCCGTGCGGAGTGCGGATACCCAGGGGGCGATGGACCGGAATCCTGTAACCCTCGAACACTTCCAGCGGGTCAATACCGGGCAGGTCATTCCTCAGGGTTATGACGCGGTCATCATGATAGAGGATGTCTGGCTTGGCGATGGAACCTGCAGGGTCCGGAAATCAGCTTTTCCTGGACAATTCATCAGGCCCGCTGGAGAAGATATCCGAAAAGGGGAACTGGTCCTTCCCCGCAGCCATATTGTGCGGCCCTTTGACATCGGGGCACTGGCAACCTATGGGATTACAAACCTGCTGGTGAGTTCGGTGTCCATCGGTCTCATTCCCATCGGTGATGAACTGGTTCCACCCGGGGCCAGGCCAAAACCAGGGGGTGCCGTAGAGAGCAATACCCTCTTTGCACGCCACTACTTTTCCGGAATGGGTGCAACCTGTTACCGCTACCCGATTACCTGGGACGATCCTGAATCGATCACCACCGCCCTCTCCCTGGCAATCGAGGAACATGAACTGGTCCTCCTCTTCGGGGGTTCTTCAGCCGGTACCAGGGATTATGCGGACCAGGTGATTTCATCGTGCGGGACTCTCCTCTTTCACGGTGTGGGAATGAAGCCGGGAACACCGGTGATGCTTGGTTCTGTTGAGGGCAAACCCGTATTTGGCGTGCCGGGATTTCCAATTGCAGCAGCCTGCGTAATCAAGGAATTCGTCGCCCGGCTCCTGGAATGGTGGGGTCTTGCACCCTACCCGATCTTCACAATAAAGGCAGAACTCGCCCAGCGGATCGCCTCTGATCTCGGTTACGAGGAGTTCGTGCAGATCTCAGCAGCCCGGGTCGGAAACCGTGTCTCCGTCATGCCCCATTCCCGGGGAAATGGTGTCCAGATGTCCCTGGTGAGATCCGACGGCTTAATCCAGATTCCTGCTTCGTATGAAGGTTATGAAGCCGGCGAAGAAGTCTTCGTCCAGCTGACAATACCACCGGCACATCTCGACAGGAACCTCCTGGTATGCGGTGCCAGGGACGAGTGCATCCATATCCTGGGGGATCTCCTTACCCCCCGGGGTTTCTCACTCCATTGCTGCAATACCCTGGATTCGAGGGCACTTGTCACCTTGCGGGAAGGGAGGTGCCATGCCGCATCGGTTGCCCTGCCGCGGACCGGGTCATGGATGGCATCCGATCTCTTCGATACTGCGGATGGAACAACCTTTATGAGAGTGACCGTCGCCGAGGCTGAGCTGGGACTCGCCTCCCGGAATGGGGTCGTACTCGATGATCTTACTGGGATTCGTTTCATCAACCGGGCACGGGGTCTCCCTGCCCGGACGCTCACCGATAAACTCTTACAATCTTCGGGCATCACGCCACAGGAGGTGCATGGGTATGAAACCCAGGCCAAGAGCGAAGAAGGTGTCATCACCGCCATACAGAACGATAGCGCCGATGCGGGTGTATGCCGGAAGAAAACAGCAGAGATAGCGAGCCTTTCCTGGACCCACCTGGGGTATGTATCCTACAACCTGGTGATTCCCCTGTCCTGTCTCGGGGACCCTGCAACAATCAGCATACTTGCGATCCTGAAATCCGGACTGTACAGGGACGCGGTTGATTGTATCGGCGGGTACTCGACTGCGGGAAGCGGTCAGGTATCCCCTGTTTTCCCGATGGTAATGTGAAGGGATAACATGTACGAACTGTGACGCCATATAGAAAAAGCTATGTAAAGATATTTCAATGAATTTTTATAATAATTAATTACAAGATATTAATGCCATATGGAAGCGATGAGTCCCGATAGCCGGTATGATGATACTTCGCTATACCGTCTCGATCTGCGACTCGGCATCCCCTCAGCAAAGATAAATGGGGCCCTCGAGTGGTGGATTGGAGATCCTGGTTTGTGCAGGGACCCCGATCGTCATCCCTATATTGTCCTTGCAGAGATATCCCCTGGAGACTGGGGGGGTCAGCAGGACATTATGCAGGCTGTTGCCAGGAGTGCTGAAGCTTCCGGGCCAATCATGATATCGGTACATCAGGTGTCACATGTGCAACCAGAGCTGGCGGTTTCATTTTACCAGGTCCTTCCCTCTCCAGGACTCCGGGCATTCGCCTTCCTCCTCTCCCGCAGCTGTCCCGTAGATATCCAACCAGGATCGTTAGTCGATCGCATCGCCCGCGGAATTCCGGCACCCTTCACAATTGTCCCGCCTCTTCCCCCTGGCGATCCCCAGGTCCCTCCCCGCGGGTTAAAAAGTGAGAAAAAGGGCATGGTGGTGAACAGGAATGAGGGGGAACGTGCCATTCCGATGGTCCGGACTCCTGAAGGACGAGATGGTCATCCGGTGCTCATCGAAATTCTCAGAATATGCCTCCGAAAAAACGGATCGCCAGTAGCAGAATACGATCTCTCGCAGAAGAAGTGGCTTGGCGCTTCAACATCGCATCTGAGGAAGAACGCCAGGTTATCCCTCCGCCGATTCAGGATTGGAAAGGGGTACCAGATGACCCGATCGGGGTTTCTGGAAGAACCCCAGATATACATAATGAGCGACCTCCATCTCGGTCATGTGAACGGCATCCTGCGCTATAAAAGACCATTTTTATCAAGTGATCCTGATGAAATGGACAGGATCCTCATAAGGAACTGGAACTGGACCGTAAAGGAGAATGATGCCGTGATATTTCTCGGTGATCTGTCTTATATGAGCACAAAATCGCCCGAGTCTTATCTTGAGCGCTTGAAAGGACGCATGTTCTACATCGAAGGAAACCATGATCCCTACTACCCTTTCATGTCCCATTGCCTCCTCATGAGGTACAGGGGAATTCCGTACCTCTTCATTCACAATCCTGAGGAACTCGTCAAACCGTTCGAAGGCTGGGTAATTCACGGGCATGTCCATAACAAGGATCTTGCCCGGTATCCCTTCTTCAACCCTCTTGAGAGAACCATAAATGTGAGTGCGGAGTTGATCGGATATTGCCCCATTTCACTGGACGAAATCCACGACCTTGTCATAGAGATGGACGAGGCCATTTCATTCCGCGACCTTTCCCTCCGGGACAGGATATCGCCACATAGGAAAAAAACCACGGAACGCTGCCTGCCCGGACGGTGCTCGGATGCGGGTCAATCCTGAAATACTCCGTTTTCTCGAACAAAAGGGAGCGATCATTCCCGAAAAAGGCAGCAACCTTCACACAGTACGATTGAGAATTCCGGGAGGAATCATTTCCACCGAACAGCTTCTTGGAATTGGAAGGGCTTTACGAACGAGGGGATTAGGAGCAGTGCATCTGACGACTCGCCAGACCATTGAGATACCCCACCTCGCCCTGGAGAAAATCCCGCCGCTTCTCAAAGCACTGGGAAAGACCGGTATATACCTGGGAGCCGAACACGAGGAGATAGTAAATATTACTGCGTGTCCCGGGACAGACCGCTGCCGCTTGTCAAATATTCCCACGAATACATTGCTCGAACGCCTGGACAGATTACATTTTGGCCGGGAGATGCCGGTCCGGGTACGAATCGCCATCTCAGCATGCCCGAACGGTTGCATGAGCGAGCGATTGAGTGAGATAGGGGTTACCGGGCTTCGGGAGCCGATCAGGAATGAAGGACTGTGCACAGCGTGCGGGACCTGCGCAAATACCTGCAGAGAAAAGGCGATAACAATGGTCAATGGCCGATTGGTGCTCGATTACACACGCTGTGTGCAGTGTGGCATGTGCATCGACTCGTGCCCTTTCCATATTATCAGGGGATCCAAACCACGCTACCTGGTTACGGTAGGGGGGAGGCGTGGGCGCCATCCGGTTATCGGGAGGGAACTCGTCCGGGTGGACTCTGAAGAAAAGGCCGGGAAGGTTGTTGACAGGGTCGTTGACTGGATTTACCGGTATGCATACAGTGGGAGCACCCTTACAGACCAGCTCGATAGCATGAATTTTAAGGGATTTCGGGATCGGATAATCAAGGAATTTGCAGCTGTAGAGAATCGGGAGCCCTGACGGCGAAGTGTGTTTTTATATCATTTATATGACGTGTCATGTCATCATTGGATCCGTTTGATTCCTGGCGATTTGTCATTAAATGTTAACCTATTGTAAATTAAGATTAGTTATAGTTTATTAAATGTAATTAAATCCAATTAACTGTTTCACAATATTTAATAATATTGACAGATAACCCCCAGTTTACATGGCTTTTAGTGTGCATGTAAGGATCGAACGCTGCACTGGGTGCGGCAATTGTGTCGCGTCATGCCCGGTCAATGCCCTTGAAATTTATACCATTGACCCGGTTACCAAGGAGAAGATCTACTCGGTCAGAAACGGAAAATCAATCATTGTAGATGTGAATTCCGAGCTCTGTGCCGGGTGTGGCGTGTGTATCGGGGCATGCCCGTATGGTGTCATTTCCCTCTCCGGTCGGGGAGAGTTACCGTTAGAAGTCGTCACCTGAATTGTAAAAGTGGAGAAGAAACAGACCCACGTAATACCTGAAAAAATGACCAATGAGGTTCACCTATGAAAGATAAGATCATTTTGAATATGATTACCCAGCGTGCTATTGAAGAGGGACAGGCTATGGAGAAGGGTAAGACCACCCGTGAGTACTTTGAGGCCTGTTCAGTTGTGGAGATGAATCCGGAAGACATGAAGAGGATTGGCATCTGGAGGAATACCAACGTCCGGGTCACCAGCGAAGTCGGGAGCGTGATTGTGAAAGCGATTGAACCGACACAGTTCTGCCCTCCGGGACTCGCCCACATCCGGCAGGGCGTATGGGCAAACCAGGTCGTTCCGCCCCGGACCCAGTCGACCGGAACACCGCAATACAGCGGATTTCCAGTTACAATCGAGCCTGCAATAAATGAAAAAATTAAAACTGCCCTTGAACTGGTTCAGGGAGCTGTCGGACTCTGGAAAGGAGGTAATTAGATGCCAAAATGGATAACACAGGTCGGGTGCCCTTACTGCGGGTCATCCTGCGATGACATTGAGGTTCTTGTATCAGATGATGGTAAGAAAATCCTCGAGACGAGGAATGCATGTGTTATTGGAAATGAGATCTTTCATCATGTCTCGAGCCCCGACAGGCCGAAGAAGCCACGAATGCGGCAGCCTGACGGAAACTTCAAGGAGATAACCTACGATGAAGCTGTTGATTACACGGCAAAAACCCTGCTAAAGTCAAAAAAACCGCTCATCTATGGGTTCGGCTCGACCAATTGCGAAGGTATGAGTGCTGTTGCCCGGGTTGCCGAGAAGGCCGGTGCCGTGCTCGACAACTGCGCTTCAATCTGCCATGGCCCCTCATTTCTCGCCATTTTCGATAACGGCTATCCCAGCTGCACTCTCGGTGAAGTGAAGAACCGGGCCGACGTTGTCCTGTTCTGGGGCTGCAATCCCATGCATGCCCATCCCCGCCATACCTCCCGCTACTCCATCTTTCCCCGGGGGTTCTTTACCACCAAGGGGCAGATGCAGCGCACGATAATCTGCATCGATCCCAGGGAGACCGACACTGCCAAACTTGCAAACATCCATCTCATGATCAAACAGGGTCATGATTACGATCTCTTTGACGCCTTCAGGACCGTTCTCCGGGGACATGATATTCCCGCCGAGGTTGCGGGGATCAAGAAGGACCAGATTCTCGAAGCAGTGGAAAAGATCAAAAAAGGCCGGTTTGTCATGATTTTCTTTGGGATGGGGTGCTGTCATACTGATGGCCGGAATCACAATGTTGATATTGCCATCAGCCTGACCCGCGACATTAACAGCCACACCAAGGCATCAATCATGGCCATGCGGGGCCACTACAACATTGCCGGACCGGGCCAGGTCTGGTCATGGCAGTTCGGGTTTCCCTACTGCCTTGACCTCTCAAAGGGCACCCATGCTCACATGAACCCCGGTGAGACGAGCTCGGTCGATCTTGCCATGAGGGACGAGGTCGATTGTTTCATGAACGTCGGAACCGATGCTGGCGCCCACTTCCCGATCGATGCGATCAAGCACCTGAAGAAACGCCCGTTCATTACCGTGGATCCGAACATCTGCATGGCAAGTGAAATTTCAGACCTCCACATCCCCGTACGTGTTGTCGGTGTGGAGGAGCCGGGAATCGTCTATCGTATGGACAATGTGCCGATTCAGTTCAAGAAAGTCGTTGATGGACCCGAAGGAGTTCCCAGTGACGAAGAGCTCTTCGATAGGATTTACGAACGCATGTGCGAGCTCACCGAGACCGAACCGATTTGGCTGCCTTCGAGGGAGCACGCAAAGGCACCTACCGCCGCGGAGCAGTGAATATGGCTGAAATCTTGATAAAGAATGGGTTTGTCATCGACCCGACCCGGAACATTGACGGTGACGTGGCCGACATCGCCATAAAGGATGACCGTATTGCCGAACAGGTGGGGTCAGGTGCAAAAGTTATCGACGCCCGGGGAAAAGTCGTGATGGCCGGTGGTGTTGATGTTCATGCCCATGTCGCTGGACCAAAGGTAAACGTCGGACGTTTGATGCGGCCGGAGGACAAACTCTTCAAGAGTCCTTACGCACAGGAAAGCTACCGGATGGAGAGCGGATTCTCGATCCCCAGTACCTTCAAGACAGGGTACGATTATGCCAGGATGGGGTATGCCTTCGTCATGGAGGCCGCCATGCCCCCCCTCCATTCCCCTCACGTCCACGAAGAGATTCACGACACCCCGATCATCGATCAGGGAGCGCTGCCGGTCTTTGCCAACAACTGGTTCGTTCTCGAGTACCTAAAGAACCAGGAGATTGAGAACAGTGCCTCGTATGTTGCCTGGCTCCTGGCAGCCACCAAGGGATATGGGATAAAACTGGTAAACCCCGGTGGAACAGCAGCATGGGCATGGGGTCTGAACTGCCTGACTCTCAATGACACGGTACCGTTCTTCGACATAACCCCTGCCGAAATTATCACCGGCCTCATGAAGACCAACGAATATCTCGGGCTGCCGCATTCAATTCACATCCATCAGAACAGCCTTGGCACACCCGGCAACTACGGGGTAACGCTGGACTCCCTCAGGCTCGCCGAAGGGATGAAAGCTAAGAATAAATTTTCCCGGGATACCGTCATGCATTCAACCCATATCCAGTTTCACTCATATGGCGGCGATTCATGGGGGAATTTCGAGTCGAAGGCCCGGGAAGTCATGGATTATGTCAACCAGCAGAAAAACATCACCGTAGATCTAGGTTGCGTGACGCTCGATGAGACCACGACCATGACCGCAGACGGTCCCTTTGAACACCACCTCACCAGGCTGAATCACCTGAAATGGGCGAACACCGATGTTGAACTTGAAACTGCTGCCGGTGTAGTCCCCTATGTCTACGATAAGGATATCAAAGTATGCGGTATCCAATGGGCAATTGGACTCGAGCTCGGGCTATATGCCAAGGATCCGATGAGGACATTCATCACTACCGACCATCCGAATGCCGGACCTTTCATCCGGTATCCCCGTATCATCAAATGGCTGATGAGCAGGGATGCACGTGAAGAAACCCTCGCATCGTTCAAGTACAGCAGCAAGGTGATCGATGCAACAAACCTGCATGCAATTGAGACCGAGCGTAACCTCTACGAGATTGCCCAGATGACGAGAGCTGGACCGGCAAAGGCGCTGGGGCTCTCCCACATGTTTGGAGGGCTTGCCCCAGGTATGGAGGCGAATGTGGTTGTCTATGATCTCAACTACAAGGACATGCCATCCGATCCGGAAATGATTGAGCGGGCTTTTTCAAGGGCGCGCTGGTTCATCAAGTCAGGAGATATCGTGGTAAAAGACGGCGACATTGCCAGCCACGGCAACAAGAGAACCTTCTGGGTGAATGCCAAGGTAAAAGAGAATCCCCAGGTCATCCGGGACATTCACGAAAAATTCCTGAAAGACTACACGGTCGGTCTCAACAACTACCCGGTATGGGATTCCCTGGCTCCTAATCCGTACGTGATCAATATCGATGTGGAGGCCTGAGGTGAACCATGGCTCTGGTAACATTGAAACCCTACAAAACCCCCGAGCTCTACCTTGAGTGCTACAATATCTCCCCGGATGTATTTGCCGGAAAGACGTCTGCAGAGATTGCCGAACTAGATGTCCGCGAAGGAAAGACAACGGTAAAGCTGGGTGACTTCTTTGAAGTGAAGGGGAACGCTGGAAAGACCCCCGAAGAGACCGAAATCCGGGTTTCGGGCGATTGCTCGCGGATTAAGTATATCGGCAACAAGATGACTGCAGGCAGCATCACGGTCGATGGCAATGCCGACATGTATCTTGGTGGATGGATGAAAGGCGGGAAGATCCATGTATTGGGCAACGTTCATTCATTCTGCGGGATCGCCATGGAAGGAGGGGAAATCCTTGTCGATGGCAATGCCGAGAATTACGTTGGATGCGCATATCGAGGTGACTGGCGCGGAATGCGGGGAGGGACAATCCGTATCCGTGGCAATGCCGGAAACGACATCGGAACTTTCATGCTCGGCGGGACCATCATCGTCGAGAAGAATGCCTTTATTCATGTGTCGACCCACGCGGAAGGGGGGACAGTAATTATAAAAGGTGACGTCCAGGGGCGTGTCGGAGGCCAGATGGTAAAGGGGGATATCTATGTGCTTGGTGCGGTCCAGCACATGCTTCCCGGTTTCAAAAAAGTGGGAATGACTGAACGGGAAGTCGATGGCATGACTGCAAAATTCACCCACTATATTGGTGATCTGGGCGAGCGTCACCTGAAGGTAAAGGGAAAAGAAGTATATGCAAATCTCTATGTCATGGCTGCATGAACCAGGATCTCCCCTTTTTCCTGCCAGGTAATCCCGACAACGATTTCCAATATTGAGTACATAGCTAAGTCTTCCCGAGTGAATCAATGACCAATCCAGGAAAAGAATTCATGGAAAAGACGAGGTATCCGGATTACTCCACCGTGGACATGATCCTCAGAGTTCCGGAACCTCCCCCTGAACTGCCGGTTCCGAAAGGCACAAAACCCATCAAGCTTCCCAACCCGAACCGTATCAGGATACCGGACATGCCGGTCCGCGAGGCTCTTGAGAGCTGGGAGCCGGTGGGCTTCTTTTCGCGCTCTTCCCTGACCATGAAAGAACTCTCGTATCTGCTCTGGTGTACGCAGGGAGAACGAAAACTGGAAGGAAGTCTTACCAATATACGAAATGTTCCCTCAAGTGGGGAGCGGCATCCCATAGACACCTATTTCATGGTGGGAGAAATCGAGGACCTTCCGACGGGAATATACCGCTACCTGCCAGGCACTCATCGGATCATGGCCATCCGTGAGGACTCCGATCTTCCCTTTTCCATGGGAACGGCCAGTATGAATTTCAAGGTTATCACCCGTGCTGCGGTCACATTCCTCTGGGCAGCCTCCCCCTACCGTTCGGTCTGGGCACTTGGGAACAGGGGTTACCGGAGCATCTTTATCGAGGCAGGCCACATCTGCCAGGCACTGATAATGGCTTCAGCCTGTATCGGATGCCGCGTTCACCCCATCGATCTTTTCCACGACCAGATGATGGCTCAGCTGGCAGGACTCGATCCAGAGTCTCAATGGCCACTGTACATTGCGGCGGTCGGAAGGATTGAACCGGATCGTTGAAGCTTATGGAGAAATGGACCATGGGAGGGAGCAGCAGATACTGGAGATCAGCTGGCATCGTCCGCGACAGGAATGATACACGGAGAGATCCGGTTCATATGCAGGGACAATCCTGGTCCTGGTGCAGGTCATGACGTATGGGAACATCTTTTATACAACAGAGAAGCTGACCCTGGAGAGGTTTACCTGGATAACCGAACTTCTGAAATTATACTGCACCCGCCACTATCCCGAGAGCCTTCATCACCATCCTCGAACGCCCGTACCAGGGTTTTCCCTCTTCTTCACGAACGAAGCCTGTTACAGCCTCATCGATCATCGGCTCTCGAAACTCTGGGACATACTCTTCAGATTGCCACACGTACGGTTTATTTTTGATTCCCAGGAACTTTTGATGCGCGGTATTTCGATCGAGCCGTTTTCCAGGAGGATTCCCGACCAGATCGTAAGCGCAGGTTCAGGGAATGCAGGAACAGGCAGTTCATTTGCGGAAATTCTCCTCAAAGCTACCCGGCAGGAGACACAAGACCGCTGTCTGGGTTTCCTCCAGTTCGAATCTCCATATCTGAACACGTCCTCCTCGGCGATAATCGATCTCTTCCAGGCAACTGTCGGGAAAAAGATATCTCCTGAACTGTATGGCTTCCTTGATGGAGTGTACATTATGCATAACGGCCAGCGGCCGACAATGACGGTAAACGCAGGGGATATGCTGATGAAGGTGAACGAGGCAGCCCAGCAAAAAGGACTCTCCCCCCTGTTCCTTGTCTGTTCCAGGAGTGCAGCATCGAGAGGGTTTGCGACGTTTACCGGCCACAAAGGGAAGATAATCTCTTCATGCACCCTTCCCGCCGCAAAAATCTGGGATATTTCCCAGATTGCCGGCCGGCTCTGCAAGAGGCATCCGGTACTCTCGCATTCGGCCTTTGCGATACATCTTCCAAGAAGTCCTAAAGTACCTGAGATACGGTCCCCGGGAGGCTCCGATCATCCGCCTCTTGTAGTGCTCGTCACTCACTCCCCTTATGGGAACGAAATGGCTTTCGGGGCACTTACCTTTGCCCTGGCCTGCTCACACCTGGGTATCTTCACCAGGGTAGTATTCATGGAAGACGGTATCTACTCGCTCTCAGGGAGACATAAGCTCGGTGATACCGACCCGGTTCTCAATATCCAGTCGGTCATTACGGCAACATCCGGCACTTGTAACCTCGATTATTATGGGTATGTTCCATCTTTCAGGGAACGGGGGATTTCGGGAAGCTCCGCATGGAAAGGAGTCCAGATGATAGACCCTGCAATGCTTGCACAAATCTTTTTCAAGGCCCCTGGAGGGGTTTTTGCCGATTATCAACGGGTCCTGATATTCTGATGAAAGCATGTGGCGACGGGCTGCAGGATTCCCCTGCAGCCCGGTGGTACTCTGATAGATTCTAACATTATGGACACCCTCCGTTTGGCTTTGCTGGAGACGGGTTATTTAAGGAATATATAAATCAGGAAAACCCGGTGAACTGGACCCGGTAGTTAAGAAGGAATGGCCAATGCGTGGGCCGGCAGGCCGCGTGATTAACCATGGACGTGATTTTCATCATGCAGAACCTGCCGGCTCCTATCCGAAAAATCGGATGGCCAAGATTGCACTTGCATGATACACCAAAAGGATCTCCTTTTGATGCAATGGAGTAATTAAACCTCCTTGATTATAAGTGTTTTTATTTAATTTCATTGATTTGTAAAACATATGTGGTTTTTAATCGTCCAGATAACGACGCAACCCGGACATGATCCGGGTCATTAAAATTTCGTGGTTTTAGTCCCCAGCCAACCTTACAGCGGCATTTCCAGGCATGAGGCGCAATCTCGATAAATCTCTGGGATACAGGAGGTCTGGATTAGGCGGGAAAGACGTGAACTGCCGAAGCCTTGAAGATCACGGTTATCTCCTGTCCCGGTGTCAGGCCCAACCGGAACAGACTCTGGCGGGTGATTATGCCGCACATGGGAACTCCAACATCAACCACGACCCGGGAAAAAACACCGTTTGCCTGGATCTCGCTTACCGTACCCCTGAACGTGTTCCTGGCTGTAGAATCGAACGGTTCGGGGGATAGTATAAGCTCATCAGCCCGGATACCGGCGATCACATCACCCTCAAGCGGCGTTACCGCATGTAGGACGATTGGACCGAGATCGATCTCGACTTCATCGCCCCTCCGGACAGCACTGCCACGGAAGATATTCTCCATTCCGGTGAAATGAGCCACGAAGTCAGACTCCGGTTGGTTGAAGATCTCTTCAGGTGTCCCGACCTGTACGATCGCCCCGTCCTGCATTACAGCCAGTCGATCAGCGAGAGGAAATAGATCCTCGAAGTAATGAGTGATATGGATGACTGTCGTTCCAGTATTCCGATGGATTCGTTTCAGCTCCTGGCGAAGGCGTATCCGTGATGCAGCATCAAGGGCACTCATCGGTTCATCGAGAAGAAGGATCCTGGGACGCATCACCAGTGCCCGGGCCATTGCTGCCCGCTGTTGCTCTCCTCCGGAAAGGGTATGCGGTGCCCGTTCCAGGAGGTCGGAAATCCCCAGGAGTTCCGATATTCCTGTCACCCGGTCCCGAAGTTCCGGAAATGGCAGTCTCTGTTCCCGGAGTCCAAAAGCTATGTTCTCGAAGACCGTGAGATGGGGAAAGAGCATGAAGTCCTGGTACACGATGGAAAACCCCCGCTCTTCCGGGGGAAGAACGGTGATGTCCCGTCCGAAAAGAAAGATGTTCCCGGATTCGGGTTTAATGATGCCGGCGATTGTCTCGAGCAGCACGGTCTTTCCGGCACCAGTGGGACCAAGAACCATGAAGTACTCGCCTTCACCAATGGTGAGACTGATATTATGGAGTGCAAAATCACCAAGTCTCTTTTCAAGGTTGCGAATCTCAAGCACCACGATCACCTAAACGAAGCGGGATTCCCCTGCGAAATATTCCAGGACTAAAAGCGATGCAATGGAAATGGCGATCAGAATGATAGCCGCCGCGATAGCCAGCTCGATATCTCCTGTCGACATGTTCAGGAATAGGGCAATAGGAAGAGTTTCGGTCTTCAACCTGGTGGCTCCGGCGAGGATGAGGACGGCCCCGAATTCTCCGATGCATTTTGACCAGGTGATGACCAGGCCGGCAAAGAGCCCGCGCTTGGCCAGCGGCAGGGTGGTCCTCCGGAAAGATCGCCACTCGGAACACCCGAGCGTTCGTGCGACGTGTTCGAAGCGGGGGTTAATATCCTCGAACGTCGAACGGAGAATCCGGATCAGGTACGGAACATTCACAAAGAACAGGGCCACAATGATGCCGAGCGGGGTGAATACTACAGAAATTCCAATGTTTTCCAGGAACTGTCCGATGCTCGATGGCCCAAAGAAGATAAGGAGAGCGACCCCGGCAACGAGCGGTGGGAGGGCCATGGGGACATTCAGCAGGATGGTTGCTGCCCGTTTGCCCGGGAACGTTCCCCGGGCAAGGGAATAAGCAACAGGTATGGCGACAAGGGCGCAGAGACCGGTAGAGATGACCGATGTAACGAGCGAGAGTCCGATGGCAAAGAGTATCTCTTCGGACTGAAGGCTCCGGACGAGGGCATCGAACGGGGGATAAAGAACCATGCCGGCCAGTACAAGGAATATAAAGGCCAGCAGCGCCAGTGCTATGGCGAAGAATCCAGCCTGCACAGTAGAAAGGTATCCGGCTCTCATTCCTCGAAGGAAGCGCTCTGGTTCCTGATCTGCTCAATATGTCCGGGAGTAACCCACCCGGCGGATGCACCCGGTGCTGAGTCAAAAGGAATGATGAACGGCTTTATATCAAGCAGCGGCGTCCCATCGAGCATATCTACACCTTCCACCTCCAGCCTGTTCCCTTCTGCCCGCATGATCCGGACCAGGGTCATCCCCAGGTGGCCCGGACGGTTGAAATGGCGTGTGGAATAGATGCCGTGGGGTTCCTGGCCGTCAATCATTGGTTTTTCGGCCAGTATCGCACCCTTGGCCCGATGAAAATGATAGATGAGCAGGCAGTGGGAGAACGTATCCAGGTGACGAAGTCCCGGAGCGTATTCCGGATACATTTCAATGGTACCGCGGGCGCGGGAGAAGATTCCCTGGATGGGGGTTGCTGCAGGATCGGAGAAAGGGGTATGGATGACCCCGATTACTGGGCATGATATCTCGTGCCTGGAAACTGGATCACCCGTCATGGAGTAACACCGGCATAAGCAGGATCGGGGTAGGACGGGAATCCGTGCCGGACGAAAATAGCCTTCCCCTCGTCAGAGGCCGCGAAATCCACGAACGTGCGGGCCAGCGCCTCCTGGTCGGTGAAGGTGGTTATCCCTATGGGGATAATCAGTATGTGGTTATCTTCAACCGGAATGGGGATGAAATCCATGGTATCAGGTTTTATTATATCGAGCGTTGTTATGGTGGCATCCGCAGTTCCCATGACCACTGCGGTGACGAGTTCCTGGTTTGTTGCGCCCCTGACGACCACGTTCTTTTCGACTGCCTCTGTTATTCCCTGCCGGGCGAGCAGTTTCACGGTTGACTTACCGATCGCTGTGGCGTTTGCATCCCCAAGTGCAATCCTCAAACCGCTTCTGGCTAAGTCGTTCATCGATGTAATATTCTTCGGGTTTCCCTTTTTCATGGCGATGACCGGGATATGGTAGGCCACATAGAGGGGTTCACCGACCAGGTTCTTTGTCCGTGCAATGTTGTAATCCGGTGTTCCACCTGGAATAAATACATCACCCTTGCGACTGAGTTCCATCTGGCTGATGAGGGCACCGGATCCCTGGAAATTGAATTCAACGCGTGTTCCGGTCATGTTCTGGAACACCTTCCCGATTTCAAGCATCGGGGCCTTCAGGCCGGCACCGGAATAAACATAGAGGGAGCCTGCATCTGGCTGGCCGGCAGTTGCTTCGTGTCCTCCCGGACTAGTACAGCCAGCGAACATGATCACGATAATTGCAATGTTAATTAGGACCAATTGACTTTTCATGATTGTTCACGTCCCATACTTAATATCACGGATATACATAAAAGCGTTATGAAACAGCTTTTACCCGGGTTTTTTAAATAGATGGGATAATGAATCAGACCGCTTATTTCACTAAGGGAAGCAGATGGAATGTCTGGCGTACGTTATGATCAGGACAGCCTGCTAATCAGCTCAGTGTAGATGACACGTCCGAAGACCGCAATACCTTCGCCGGGATATCGTTCTTTCATAAGGGACAGGTACCTGATGGTCCCGGTAGAGGTGGTCATGATTCCTACCCGTTCAGCCCTGGTGACCAGCGCCTCCTGTTCCATCATGGCAAAGTAGGGGAGAACATAATAGTGGGGGACATTAAGAAACTCGGCCAGTTTCCGCGTGGTGGGAAGTTTAATCTTAACATCTGATTCCGAGAAAGTGATGGATACCGCTTTTTCTTCAAGAAGGTGGATTTGAAGGGCAGACTCAAAGATGAGGTCGATAGAGAGCCGGGTCATGTAATGGTTTCTATAATATGCATTGACGCGGCGGCAGAAAAAGGCATACTACCGCAGGAGAGGTCTCTCCAGAGAAAAAAGTTAGCGTTTCTGTTTTTCTTCATCGGAAATTTCCTCAAGATAGACTACTTCGGCGCCGACGTCTTTTGCAATCTGTTCAATCTCGAATTTTCGGAAATGGGTCAGGTCGATTTGCACCTGCCCGCCGGTCACAGCGACAAATCGATACATTGGCTGCCTGACGCCTTCCCGCACCTTTAAACGCTCTCTGACATAAATCTTCATAAATTACACCTCTGAACCAACCGGCTTTTTCACGTATACCAATTGGTATCGAGCATACCGTATTAACACTCTGGAATAAAAGCTTTTGGAAGATGGCCATGAAGCGCGAAAGGTTCGATGTGACCAGCAAGCTGCAGGGTGAATCGCTGGTTCGGCGTGGTTTGCTGGAACGATATGAAGGAAAGCCTCAGATACGTCTGATGCCCGGCCTGAATGTCATCAAAATCGGTGGACATGGAATCATCGATTATGGAAAAGATGTCCTCCTCCCCCTCCTTGATGAAATCGGTGAGCTTTCACGCCAGAACCAAATACTGGTGGTCACTGGCGGGGGTGTCAGGGTACGACACATCCTGGATGTCGGCCTCGATCTCGGTATGCCTACCGGAGTCCTTGCCGAACTTGCCGGAAAGATAAGCGAGCAGAATGCAATCATGGTATCAACCCTTCTCTCGCGATGGAGAGGAATGCGGATACATACCGGGGATCTCCTCGAACTCCCCATGCTGATGGGCATCGGCGTTCTTCCCGTGACCCACGGAACCCCTCCGTATGGTTTGTATGAACAACCGGCAGAAGTCGGGGCCATACCCCCCAACCGGACTGATACCGGTGCATTTCTCGCCGCCGAAGTCCTCGGCGCCAGGAATCTCATTCTCGTGAAGAACGTGGATGGACTCTACACCGACAATCCTTTTACACATCCGGATGCGGAACTCATCCCCGATATCACGGCATCTGAACTCCTGGCCATGAACCTCGAAGATCTTGTACTTGAGAAGAAGGTTGTCGAGCTGCTCCGGTTTGCAAAAAACATCCACGAAGTGAAAATCGTTAACGGGCACAAACCGGGGAGTATCAGGAATGTACTCGCCGGGGAAAAGCCCGGGACGGTAATACGGGCACGATAGACGGAACCGGAAAAAAAGGGCCAGTATAGTACGGCAGGGATTCTGCAGATGGAGCCGGACATGGTGAATTCCAGGGAAGGAAAAGTCCCCCTTCGTTTTAACCTCTCCGAACTTGCCGGCAGTTTTGGGGACTACGGGACCATTATCCCCCTCGTTCTGGCAATGGCCGCTGTATCCGACCTTGATATCAGTTACATCTTCCTATTTTTCGGCATCTGGTTCGCAATCACCGGCCTCTACTACCGTCTGCCCATCCCCATCGAGCCGATGAAAGCCGTGGCGGTCATCGTGATCGCCGGCACGCTTACCGCCGGCGAAATAGCGGCCTCCGGCATGATCCTCGGCCTTATCTTCCTTGCACTCGGCTTTGGGAACGTGATGGCCGTGCTTGACCGGTGGATCCCGCGAAGCGTCGTCCGGGGAATACAGCTCGGTCTCGCCCTCCTGCTCCTCCGGTCATCAGCGACATTTCTAATCGGCAATCCGGCATTTTTTCTCCTCGGCGTTGCCATCATCGTCTCATTCTTCTTCCTTGCCCGAAGCTTCTCGATCCCCGACATTTCGGCCCTGATCGTCATCGTCCTGGCAGCAGTCATCGGGATTATGCAGCTTGGGCTTCCCGGACTTCACTTCATTGGCCCTACTCACCTAGCCATTCCCAGGCTTGAAGACTATGGTATAGCTCTTACTGACCTGGTCGCGCCCCAGTTCGGCCTTACCATCGCCAATTCGATCCTTGCGACTGCTCTCCTCTCGATCGATCTCTTCTCACGAGAGACCCCTCCCAAGTACCTTTCCCGGACCATCGGTCTGATGAACCTGACCACCGTGCCTTTTGGAGGAATACCTATGTGCCACGGTGCTGGAGGGTATGCCGCCCAGTACCGGTTCGGGGCAAGAACCGGCGGGGCGAATGTCATAGCCGGAGTAATATTCATTATATTCGCCCTCTTCTTTGCAAGCCCGGAAATTCTGACCCTGATTTACCCCGGTTTTTACGGTGCGCTGCTGATCTTCGTGGCCATCGAACTCGGTCGGCACGGTATCCGGACCGACTCATACCCCGTCACAATCCTCATTGCGGTCCTTGCACTGATCAGCGGGATGACCGTAGCCTTCCTCATTGGCCTTGCCGCCGCCTACCTTCTCCCCTGGCTGGAGAAAAAATACAGGGGGACATCAGCAAAAGATCCACCAGGCCAGGATTGAAAGTATTCCTGAACCTTCTTCCAGGTTTCCGTCTTGACTGGACCGAACAAGTGTAGAGACCCGAAATAATGGGCTTAAGAGAAGGCTGGAATGAGGATTGCCCGAACATCCCCCATTCCGACCTCCGAATCATGCAGTATTGACGCGACCACATGCTACAATCGTGCATGCGGCATTTTTTTCTTAACCCTTAAAATTTAAATCATTTGCTATTGAACCAAAACCAAAGTCAATTCGTTTATATTTACATTCCCGGCTTTTGCGCGTATCATGATTGGTTTTCACGAAGAAAGTGTCTGGAACCACAGCACCCCTGATCATAAATCGGAATTTTCAACTTATACCGTCATCCTGGTCCACCACCACCGTCAGCCATGATATGAACGGCGCTTGCCTTGAACGAGAGGCGTACTTCGTCCCCAATTTTGAGCTTCATCCCCTCAGCAGATCTCCAGGTGACCGTAGCCGAAAGCTTCACGCCACAGTCCACGGTCACATTAAGGAGCGGGCCACGGGGAGAAAAATGAACAATATGGCCTGAGAAGACATTTCTGGCACTGATTTGTTTCCCACGTGAAAGGAGGAGTGTGATATCTTCGGGCAGGATGGAGGCCCAGACACGTGTTCCGACAGGAAGAGAGGTGACCGCTTTCACCGTAAGGCCATCGACGGCTAATGCCGCTACCCCTCCTTCACTTCCGGTGATATTTCCGGTCAGGATATTCTTGACTCCCACAAAATTTGCCACCTCCTTGTCTGATGGACTGCCAAAAACTTCCCGGGGTGTACCGACTTGGGCAAACTTCCCCTGCATAATCACCGCTATCCTGTTTGCCAGGCGCTGACCCTGCTGCATATCATGGGTTGACATGACAACCGTTGTACCGGACTCGCGGTTGTAATGCCTGACCAGTTCTTCTATCTTATGAGTGGCAATCGGATCGAGATTTGCCGTTGGTTCATCCAGCAGGAGAAGCTCGGGTTCGGTCACCATGGCCCGGGCCAGGGCTACCCGCTGCATCTCGCCCCCTGAGAGGGATTTGGCCTTCCTTTCATCAAACCCTGCCATGTCAATCACTTCGAGGGCCTGCTCGACCTTGGCTCGTATGACATCCCGATCGATATGCCTGAAATGAAGGCCGTAAGCGATGTTCTCAAAAACCGATGTACTGAATACCACTGGCTTCTGGAAGACCATGCCCATTTTTCTGCGGATGGCCTGCTGTTCGCGACTCAGATGGATGTCGACCCCGTCAACGAGGATCGAGCCACGCGTGGGCTTGTCAAGCAGGTTGATCAGCCGGAGCAGCGTGGACTTCCCCTGGCCGGAAGGCCCGATGATGGTGAACACCTCGCCCCGTTCGATGGTGGCATTGATACCATTCAGGACCTTCTTTTCACCGAATTGCTTGTATACATCCAGTATCTCAATCATGGCTTCACCGGTTCTGGACAATGCTGATGACGATGTTGATGACGAGGGCGATGAGCAGGAGAATAATCCCGAGAGCGATGGAGAGTGCGATATCTCCTTTCCCGGTCTCAAGGGTGATTGCGGTGGTAAGTGTCCTGGTTGACGTATAGAAGTTACCCGGGCTGGCGATGTTTCCTCCGATAATTATGGCCGCTCCGACCTCTGATATTGCCCGCCCGAATGCCAGGGCAATGGCAGCAAGGATGGCAAACCTGGCCTCCTTTAGGGCTGATATCAGGAACTGTAGCCGTGTCGCCCCAAGAGATGTAATGGTATCCCGGATGGTGAGATCAACCGCAACCAGCGCCGATATTGTCAAACCGGTGATGATCGGGAGCACAAGGACAGTCTGGCCGATAATCATGCCCTGGGGAGTGAAGAGGAGGTTCAGCGATCCAAACGGGCCGGTTTTCCGGATAAAGAGGAAGACGATCAGGCCGATGACCACCGTAGGAAAAGCATAGAGAGTCTGGATCAACCATATCAGTGCATTTCTACCCCTGAATTTTCCATATGCGATAACCGAACCAAGAGGGATGGATATCAGGGAGCCGATGAGTACGGCGCTCATCGTGATGATCAGGCTGAGTGCCGTAATGCGGAGGATCTGGGGATCGAGGCTAATTAACAGGTTGAACGCCTGCTGTAATCCCTGCCAGATAGGGCTGAGCCCCTCAAGAAACCCGGCCATGATTTCCTCTTCGCATCACACGAATATGAAATAAAAAAAATTTTCAGGACCCGATTTATGGAATTGGAGTCTGGGTCTCAGCCTGGGTCACTCCGAGGAGCTCCCAGTTGTCGCGTGCCGGATAGAAGAGTTGCTGCCCGTACTTGTCAACGCCATAATTGGCGATTAGATCCTGACCTTTGGGCGTCATCAGCCAGTTAATCCAGTCCTTCGAAAGCTGCACCTTGGTATCGGGGAACTTGGCAGGATTGATGATCATCGCGCTGTACACGTTGAGAAGATCGTCTCCCTTATCAACCAGAGGCACGAGGGTGAGGTTCCCTTCATATGCGAGGAAGGTACCGACATCTGATAGGGTATATGCATCCTTTTCTTCGGCAATCAGCAGCGTCGCGCCCATTCCGGTCCCGGACTCAACATACCAGGATCCGGATGCCCGGATATTGGAATAGTTATACCCGGCATTCTTCCAGAGGAGCTGTTCCCTGGCATGCGTTCCGGATGCATCTCCTCGGGAGACAAAGATGGTTTTTGGATCTGTCTGGGCTTTTTTGTAAATGGTGTCGAAAGCCTGTGTCGCGGTCATGCCCTTGACGCTGGCCGGGTCCGAAGGCGGACCAACAACAATGAAATAGTTGTAAGCAAACACACGCCGGTCAACGCCATACCCGTTCTGGAGGAAGGTGTCTTCGCGTGCCCGGTCATGGACCATGACCACATCCACATCTCCGTTCTGTCCCAGTTCAAGGGCCTGCCCGGTGCCTTTGGCAGTTATCCGCAGGTTTGCATTATACTCGGGTCCGAAGATACCTCCCAGATAGTCCAGGAGACCTGTATCATAGAGACTGGTCGTGGTGGCGATGAGTAGATCCTGTTTTTGCGGGGTAGTCGGGGGCGTCGTGGTAGTGCACCCGGAAAAGGCAATTCCGGTCAAAACGATTACCACAATGCTCAGTACGAAAAGTGTCTTTTTGAAATTCATACGCTCCAACATCGACACTACTACTATTAACATTTTTTCTTTAATTAAATCAACTGGTTATGTCAAGTGGATTAAAGCGACAGGCACAGGTATGGTAATATCTGTCAGGAATGGCGGATAATTCCGCTGTTGGATGAGAATGGAAAGGTGAGGTATCAACCCTTCCTTTAACGGATTAAGAGCCAAACAATCCGATCACCAATAAAGCGCAAGGCTAGTGCTGGATTTTAAAACTGTTCCTGGTTTTCCATCGGAACTTAATTGATACTGGCAGTCCCGGATAACGGATCAGAATTCGACTACCATGACCGCTTCCTCTTCTTCGCGGAGTTCCCCTTTCAGGTGACGGGCATCGAACTGGTAACTCTCCCAGGGATCGTAGTCCTCATACAACTCGCACTTATCAAGGACATCCACGAACTCCTTTAAGAAAATTCGCGGGATTACATCGATCCTGCCCCCGAACTTACCAGTCACCTTCCCAATCATGGCCCGGATAAACCTGTGCGAGATCCGGTTCTGGTCGATCTCTGCATACGCTTCAGAGTAGATACGGATGATCTTCTGGGCAACCTGCTCGAGCTTCTTTGCATCGAACCTGGAGAGGACTATCTGGGGCTGCCGTGGATTTTTAAATTCACCGGTTTCTGTGATTCCTATACGATCTGCGAGAGAGGGCAGTGAGCGGATTCCGCGGGGGCCTTCAAAGAGCGCCGGAGTGCCAGTGAAGAGGAAATAGCAGTAAGGAAGGTCGCCGCGGTCGAGCGAATCGATAATGAGGCGGAGGGTGTTATAGGCCTTGTCGCGCTGGTTTCTCGGGAGTACCTGGGTAGTCTCGAGCTCGTCTACGGCAACAGCAAGGCCTGCATAGCCCGCACTGACGATGATCCTGACCAGACCCTTGAGAAAGATGAGGGCATAAGTCTCATCAATGTCTCCCCTGATCCCGGCCCTCTGCTTGAATTCCCGTCCGATGTTTGGCTCGGCACCGATCCACCCGATGGCCGACTGTGCAGTCTGGAAATCCCCGGCGTTATTTGCCCGGTAGTAGGTCCGGAGTGCGGCGGCAAGCGAGGAGTTCATCTCGGAGATACTGGCAAGGGCGGTCTCGATCTCCTTGAGGGTGGCCTTCTCAAGGCTCTCCTCTTCGATGGGCTGATCGCTCACCCTGAGCAGGCGTTCTTCAATTGAGAAGAGCCAGCTGTCGATGACTGCCTTGAGGGCATGCTCCTCCTCCCGGGTCCGGAGGCTTGCGCATATCTGCTGGTAGATATTCTTTTGCCGGTAGAGCGGTGCTGAAGGAGAGATCGCCACGTGGGCGGTGATAAACGCCTTCTCCCTGGCGATCTCCAGTGCCCGGGCAACGAGGAAGGTCTTGCCACTCCCATAGTCTCCGCGGACGAACTTGAGATCACCACCGCTTTTTGCGACATAATCGAGCTGGGCGCTGATTACGCCCTCTTCCAGGTCGACACCGACGGCTATTCGTTCAAGGCCGCCGGCAGGGACAGTCCCTCTCCTGAGAGCGTTTATGATATTCAGGCTTTCGAGGCGTCTCTTTTCGATTGGGTCACCCTGCGGTATAGGCATAGATTTCTCCTCCGTCTCCAACTCCTCGTTTTTCGATAACTGAAATTCCCGATGCTGCCGCCTTCTGGATGATCCGGTTCATGATCCCGACCACTCTCCTCGTATTGAGAAGCTTCCGAAGCTCGATCTCGCTTGCCTCATGGTGCTCGATGAGATACTCAAGGATGCGCCGCTCCTGATCGTTGCAGTTCTCCATGAATTCACTGAGAGCATGGTCCTGTTCGGCCTCTCCCCTCTCTCCCTTTATCTGGGTCACCATGATCAATTGATCACAGACACCCTCTTCTTTACAGGCCTGAATTAGTTCGAGAAAATCACCGGGTCGGATATGATTAGCGATTGCCGGCACGGCATCAAGTCCCCGCAGGCAGTACTCCTTGCACCGCAGATAGTCCTTTTCACGACGGGCAATCCCGGCAGACACCAGGCAGGCGACCGCGAGATACTCCAGGCCGTCAGAACTGAGGAGGGCGTAACGCTGCCCCAGCATGCTGACCAGCCGCTCGATAAGGCGCGTACTCCGGTACAATTTCCACTTCTCATCCAGGATGAGTCCGGCGACGTTCTCGATTTCCCTGGTCCGCCTGGCATTGCTCAACATGTAGAAGAGGATCTTCTCGGCTTCCCGGATTTCATCATGTCCGGCCAGAAATCGTGCATACGCCATGCCTCCCTGGAGATAATCGCTCCTGAAAGCCCGGTACGAGTAGGAGCGGGCTTCCGAGAGATCTCCGATATCCTCATAGAGGCGGGCTGTGGCCAGCAGGGGCACAACGTGCGGATGGGATGAGACTTGAGAGATGAAGCGGGCCTCTGCCTCCCGGACTGGGTAATAAGTGAGTACAAATTCGCGGAATGCGGCGAGGAGACTGGAGAGGAAATCAGGATCGTCCAGATTCTTGAGTGCATCCTGTATCAGGTGCTGGAAGCAGCCCGCTGCCCGCTCCTTCTCGCCAAGTTCGGCATTCAGCCTGCAGGTGAGGAGCCGGATGGTATAGTCATCTCCCCCACCGTAAGAGTCAAGCAGTTCCCGGCAGAGAGCGAGCGCTTCTTCCTGCCTCATGAGTGCTCGCAGTAAGAGGGCATAGTCCAGGCCTATCCCGGGATCTTTGATAGTGGAGAAATATTCCCTGTATTCTTTCAGCGCGTCTTCCGGATCGTGTGAAGCCCGGGCCTGGAGATGGATCCGCGCAAACAGGAGTTTGCCGGATAACCGGTAGGCTGCCGCAGCCTCGCGGGCAGCCTCATGGTAACGTCCGGCCCCCATCAGGGCAGCGATGTAGTCGTAATCTTCTTCCCGCCGCCGGACCTCCCGTGAAAACAGGGCGAGGGCCTCGTCGCTACGGCCTGACACCGTCAGCGCCCTGGCCAGGCAGCGGGCGTCATCTTCCCTGCCGGAGAAAGTCACCAGCCTCCTCAGCGCCGGGATGGCCATCCGGCGGTCTCCTACTGCTACCAGATAGGCCGCGTAACTCCGGAGGGCTTCCTGGTTTGCCGGGTCGAGCTGGACAGCCCGTGCATGCTCAGAAATCGCGGTGTCGTCTTTTCGCTCTTCGAGAATCCTGCCAAGGAAACTGTGAAGGTAAGAGGATTCCGGCATCGTCCTGATCATATCCCGTACATATGCTTCTGCTTCATCGAAACGACCAAGGTTAAACAGATTCCGGGCAGCGAGGATAGCAAGCTGCGGATCGGGGGTTGCAGTCCCGGCTGCACGGCACAGATCCAGGGATTCGGTATACTTCCCCTCTTCAAAGAGCCGGAAGGACTTGCGCCTGATCTCCTCGATACGGTCACCGGTCATCGACTTGTCCCTCCCAGACGAAGTAAGAATAAGGTAGTTAGCATCCCGAAGATGTCCGAGCCTCTGACTCTCGACGCCCCCTGGTTTTTCCAGGTAATCGGAAGCTCCTTTACCCGGAATCCCTTCCTGGAAAGCCTCCAGAGAAGTTCGACGTCAAATTCAAAACCCGTCGATATCATGTCGCCTATCACAGCATCGATGGCTGCTTTTTTAAATACTTTTGCACCGCACTGCGTATCTGAATACCGGAGTGAGAAGAGCAGGCGGACCATGAGGTTGAACACCCGGCTCTCCAGTCGCCGTACACATCCCTGCCTGGTCGTAATCAAAGAACCCGGCAGCCAGCGTGAACCGATGATTCCGTCAGCACCATCGATTGCATCGATGAGACCTTCCATCTGGGAGAGCGAGGTCGAGCCATCGGCATCCATATAACCGACCAGCGGTCCGGACGCACTGGAAAAGCCTTCCCTGACTGCACCTCCTTTCCCGAGCCGCCGGGAATAGGTCAGGCAGACAAGGTCGAGATCTGGGTTCTCCCGGGAAAATGAGCGGACGATCTCGGGAGTGTCATCGGTTCCATCGCAGACCACAATGAATTTGCCGCCGCTTCCGGGCATCTGGTCCAGGAGTTCACGGATCCTATCCTCTTCGTTGTAGGCCGGGACGATGACAGTATATGCAGGATTCACTCTGGGTTCCTTCCGGCTTATCGGTGTCCTGTGAGGTGATCGCGGAGTGTAGTCGCATCACGGTACTTCTCAACGATCGCAAGCGCCTGCTGACGCAGGCGGTTGTGATCGGCAAGACAGGATTCGGGGGGCGGCCCCTGGCGGAGTATAGAGGATACATTCTCGGTGATCTGGATGAGCTCGGTTGCAATCACAGCATTGAGCCAGATCAGATCATATAACAGCTCCCTTTCCTCATCGGCATTCATACCAGTATGGTTGGATTGCCGACAACAAAAAGAATGTCCGGCAACCTTATCCCGGATTGGGCAAAACCCCATGATATGAGCTATATCGAGCGTATAAGGGCCCAGGGGCGGGATGCAAACCCGTTCTTCACGCTCATGGGGGTGGAACTTGGGACCATGGAAAAAGGATCGGCCAGGATAAGGATGCCGGTCCGGCCGGACATGATGAACGGGGAGGAATGGCTCCAGGGGGGGATCTTCACCGCTCTTGCTGACGAAGCTATGGTCCTTGCCACTTACCCACTGCTTGATCCGGAAGAGCGCATTGCCACAATCTCTGAGACAACTTCATTCCTTGCCGGGGCCCGGGAAGGTGTACTTATTGCTGAGGGGACTGTGGTAAAACGTGGGAAGAGGGTTATTTTTGCCGAAGGGGAGGTCTTTTCAGAAGGGGAAGGCCTGATACTTGCCCGGTGTTCGGCCGCGTATGCAGTAATGAAGCGCTGATCTAACGCTTCCCAGGTCCGTAGAATAAAAACTATCACCCGTAGAGTAGAATACATACACCAGAGGCCAGGAGAGCCTGGGCGGGGTAATCTTTGTGAAATACATCTTTGTTACCGGGGGGGTGATGAGCGGCCTTGGCAAGGGTATCACCGCCGCATCGATCGGGAGAATCCTCAAGAACCGTGGTTACAGCGTGACCGCGGTGAAGATCGATCCCTATCTCAATATCGATGCCGGAACCATGAACCCTGGTCAGCACGGGGAGGTATTTATACTCTCTGATGGAGGGGAAGTGGATCTTGACCTGGGCAACTATGAGCGGTTCCTGGATATCGATCTCACGTCCGATCACAATATCACCACTGGTAAGATCTACCGGAGTGTAATCGAGAAGGAAAGGAGGGGCGAGTTCCTGGGAGAGACTGTACAGATCATCCCACACATCACCGAAGAGATCAAGTCTCGCATCAGGGCTGCAGCCCATGATGCGACCGCCGGAAACGGGCAGGCTGATATATGCCTTGTCGAAGTTGGCGGAACCGTTGGAGATATTGAGAGTATGCCCTTCCTTGAGGCTGTCCGCCAGATGAGAGGGGAACTCCCCGACAAAGATACGCTCCTGATCCACGTTACCCTGTTCCCGGAAGATTCCATGGGGGATCTCAAGACAAAACCAACCCAGCACTCGGTCAAGGCACTCCGCGAACTCGGGCTGCACGCTGAAATCATCGTGGGAAGGGGAGAGCGTCCTATCGCGTCCCAGATCAAGCGGAAGATATCCGCATTTTGCGATCTCGCCCAGCAGGCGGTGATCAGCGCGGCCACGGTTCCCGATATCTACCAGGTACCGATGGAAATGGAGAAGGAAGGGATCGCCGAGGTGCTCTTCCAGTATCTCAGGCTTGATCCAAAGAGTGCTGATGCCAGCTGGTATTCCATCGTTTCACGGGAGTACACGAGCAGGGTGCATGTGGGCATCGTGAGCAAGTACGGGGTTGAGGATGTGTACATGAGTATCAAGGAAGCCCTCAAGCACGCGGGTCGGGCTCTCTCCACTGAAGTGACGATTACATGGCTCGATGCCGAGCGCTACGAGGAGTCGCAGCTCGCCGAGCTTGATGGGATCCTCATCCCCGGAGGGTTCGGACCGCGTGGGCTTGATGGCAAGATCGGGGCGCTCCGCTACGCCCGTTCCCGCCGGATCCCCCTCCTCGGCCTCTGCCTCGGCTTTCAGCTTGCCGTTGTGGAATTCTCACGAAATGTGCTTGGATGGGAGGATGCCACCAGTGCCGAGATGGGGCAGGGCCGCCACGTGATCACTCTTCTCCCCGACCAGGAAGGAATACCTGATCTTGGTGGGACAATGCGTCTTGGTAACTATCCCGTCAACCTGAAAAAAGATACCCTCGCCATGCAGATTTACGGGCAAAAAGAGATCGTGGAGCGTCATCGTCACCGTTACGAGGTAAACCCGGCGTGCATCCCCGATCTTGAGAAGGGTGGGCTGGTGTTTTCCGGCGTGTGGAAAGACCGGATGGAGATCTGCGAGATCCCGGGCCATCCTTTCTTTTTAGCCACCCAGTTCCACCCCGAATTCCGGTCACGCCCTACGAAGCCCTCTCCGCCATTTGTTGGGTTTGTGGAAGCCTGCCGGGCCCGGCGGAGCAGGAGATAGGACTGTCATGGTCAACGCAGAACGTTTCATACGTGAAACCATTGATGGGATAAGGACCGGGGCCGGGGATCACCGTGTTGTCATCGCTCTCTCGGGCGGCGTTGACAGCTCGGTCTGTGCTGCATTGGCGGCAAAAGCGATCGGAAAACGGCTAATCCCAATTTATGTTGACACCGGCCTGATGAGGAAGGGTGAAACGGAACGGATAGCCCGGATGTTCAGAGATCTGGATCTCCGTATCGTCTATGCACAGGAGGAATTCATTTCAGCTCTATCCGGAATCGTTGACCCTGAACAGAAACGGAAGGCAATTGGGGAGAGGTTCATCCGTGTATTTGAGCGGGAGGCGGAAAAATCCGGTGCCCGGTACCTGCTCCAGGGCACCATTTACCCTGACCGAATCGAGAGCGAGGGAGGGATCAAGAGCCATCACAATGTAGGTGGTTTGCCGCTGCATATGGAGTTTGAAAAGATTATCGAACCTCTCCGCGACCTCTACAAGGACGAGGTCCGGGATGTTGCCGGTGCGCTGGGGCTCCCCCCGGAAATCCAGCACCGCATGCCGTTCCCGGGCCCGGGTCTTGCCGTCCGGGTGATCGGAGAGGTGACCCGGGAGAAGCTTGATGTGGTGCGCGAAGCAAATGCCATCGTCGAAGAAGAGCTGGTCGACCGGTTCCTTCCCTGGCAGTGTTTTGCTGCGTTGCTCGGTCTTGGTACCGGTGTGAAAGATGGTAACCGGGTTCACGGGTGGATAATCTCGGTCCGGGCGGTCAACTCGCAGGATGGCATGACTGCCTGCCCACTCGATATCCCGTTTGTGGTACTCGGGCACCTCGCCTCCCGGATTACAGATGAGATTCCAAGCGTTGCTCGGGTAGTATATGATATCACCCCAAAACCTCCCGCAACCATCGAGTACGAATGAACCCAGGAGAGATGAACCCAGATGAACTATCGTGAATTAGAAGCGCAATACTACATGCCCGCTTTCTCCCGCGAGATCATGATCGAGCGGGGATTCGGATCGACTGTTTGGGATGCCGAAGGGAATGAGTATATCGATTGTGTAGCCGGCATCGCCGTCTGCAGTACCGGACACTGCCACCCCCTTGTGACAAAAGCGATTTGTGAACAGGCCAAACGCCTGATCCACTGTTCGAATCTGTACTATGTCCCTGGGCAGGCCGAACTGGCCCGGGATCTTGTCGGGATATGTGATATGCACAAGGCATTCTTTGCAAATTCCGGTGCCGAGGCAAACGACGGGGCGATCAAGCTTGCCCGGCTGTTGACCAAACGGAAGCGGTTCGTGGCCTTCACCCATGGGTTTCACGGCCGGACCCTCGGGTCGCTCTCGGTGACCCACAAACCAGCTATACGCGAACCATTTCAACCCCTCGAGCCTGCCAGCACATTCATCGAATACGGGGATTCTGACGGGCTTGAGAAGGTCATGGATGAAAGCGTGGCCGGGGTCTTCGTTGAGCCGATCCAGGGCGAGGCGGGGGTGATCATCCCTCCGGTGGAGTTCATCAGGTGCATCCGCGAGCAGTGTGATGCAACGGGGGCACTGATGATTGCCGATGAGGTCCAGACCGGTATGGGGAGGACCGGGAAGTGGCTCGCGATCCAGCATACCGGGGTGAAGCCTGATATCGTTACACTGGCTAAGGGAATCGCCAGTGGGTTTCCCATGGGGGCTCTTCTCGCCCGGCAGGATCTTGAGTTTAAGAAGGGTGAGCATGGCAGCACGTTTGCCGGCGGCCCGCTGGCCTGCGCAGCGGCACAGGCCACTTTCAGCGTTATCAGCCAGTTTCTCCCTGATGTAGAGCGGAAAGGCAGACGGTTTGCCGATTTCCTGGCCCCTTTCAGACCCCGGCAAAAAGGGCTAATGATAGGGATTTCAGTCGGCGATTCATGCCCAGCCGTCCAGAAACGTTGTGCAGAAAACGGCGTGCTGGTCAATTGCGCAGCGGATGGCAACCTTCGGCTGGTTCCGCCGCTGGTCATCACCGATGAGGAGATTGACCGGGCTGCACGTGTCATCGGCAACGCTCTTTCAGAAATCGTACAATAACTGAAAAGGGGTCTTTTATGACCCTATCTAAGTTTTATTCCAAGCAGGATCAGGGCACCGAACAGCAGCAGGATTCCCGGTACGGTGATGAAGGGGATCCCCTGGTTTCCGCCATCCGGTTTCGTAGTTTCAGGGACGGTGGTTATAGGAACAACTGGAGTCGTTGTTGTCATATTTTGCTCCATGGCTCCCCCACTTCCAGTTACGGTTGCCACGGTTGTGGGTTTTTCCGAAACCTGGTATGGTGTGGATCCGCCCCCTGCCCCCACGGTCGTGACCATGCCGGGATTTGCCGTGGTGGTCGTCATCACAGTGGTGGTTGCTACTGAAGTGCCCGGTGTTGCGGTGTTTGTCATGGATATGGCGGGCAATGTGGTGGGCGGGGTTAAGTTCTCCCTTGTTACGATCGTGACGGAAAGCGATGAAAGGATCGGGGCAATCTCATTTCCCTCATCGTCCTCGAATAGTGGATCATCGATTACTACTTCTGTGGTCCCTGCTGCCAGGCCTTTCACTGAGAGTGTGGCAAGGACAATGATTTCTGAATATCCCTCTATATCCCCCTGCAGGTCGATTGCAATAACACTTACCTCCGGGCCGGGAACACCGTCAATATCCGAGAGCACAGCCCATTCCGGCAGGGTCACCTCGGTGATCTCTCCGACCTGTGGATCCTCAACGCTGAAAGTGGCCGCATAACCTGACATACCGGCCGGTACCCGGTCGAGAATAAGGTTGACCGTTGCTACCTCTCCCGGCATCAGGGTTAGTTCTGGTTGATCGAAACTGACCACTGCCCCGGTTACCGGTCCGGCCAAAACGGCAACCGGGAGCAGGAAGAACGACATGAATAATGGAAACGGAAAAATCAGGTTGTGATCTGCCATAATCAGGTAGTTGTCTTTTCACCATGAAAGATATTTTTCCATGTGATTGTCATAATCAAAAACCGGCCAATGGAGTTATCTGATACCATGAATCATACTATTCCGGAACGCCATCCATGGCCGGAAACGATGAGAGCCCTGATGGGAGCCGGTCCAACCGGTTGATCCGGAATCTGTACCGGACCGGGGGCTATGTTTATGCCGCAAAACCCGGAGACATCGCCCGGGAGCACGGGTTTTCCAGGATCGCCCGTCTTGCAAGCAACGAGAACCCCTGGCCCCCCTCTCCCGCTGCGGTAAAGGCCGGGTGCGAAGCACTCCGTGAAGCGAACCGATACCCTGATGAGGGCATGGAGGATCTGTCGAGAACCCTTGCCAGGTTTCACGGAGATTTCTCGTTTGTCACCGGAGTTGGCATGGACGGAGTTATCGAAACCATCATCCGGACAGTTATCAATCCAGGAGATAGGGTCGCCATCTCGGTGCCCACATTCTCGTTCTACCGCCTCGCAGCTCTCGCCCAGAACGCCAAAGTGGTGGAGATACGCAGGGGGCGGGATTTCTCTATAGACACCCGGCAGTTTATCAGGGAGACACGGGATGCGAAGATATCATTTCTCTGTTCTCCAAACAATCCCACCGGGACGGTTACCCCGGTAGAGGATATCAGGGAAATCCTCTCTGTGATCAGCGGGATCCTCTTTCTTGATAATGCGTATGTTGAATTCTCCGATATCGATTACCGGCCACTTATGAACGAATTTGATAACCTGGTCATAGGGAGGACGATGTCTAAGGCCTTCGCTCTGGCAGGTGCCCGCGTGGGATATGCTTTTGTTCCCGGCTGGCTGACTCCGTTCTACCACCGGGCGGCAACTCCATTCACCCTCAATTCCATATCTGCGAGTGTGGCGTGCGGTGCATTCGCTGACCGGGAAAGAATGGATGAGTATGTATCCTACGTACGTCAGTGGAGAGAACGCATCAGACAGGAATGCCCTCTTCCATCCCCGGCCTCGGGAGCTAATTTCCTGATGTTCGATACCAGGCCGGAAAGCGGAGACGAGATGGTGCGCCTCCTTGCAGGTAAGGGGGTGATCGTCCGGTCGTGTGCAAGTTTCCCCGGCCTCCCCGACCATTACATCCGGGTGAGCATCGGGGACGTTTGGGAAAACGAGATCTTCCTTACCGCTATAAGGGGAATCTGCAGGTCGCACAGGTAAGACCGGTCAATTCACCGGCAGGCCCGATCCTGTCGGATAGGATCTGATGCATATCTCTCTCCGAAGACCTGTGAACACCGGCAACATAAATCCTGAATGGCAATGCCGTTTTTCTTGCATCATCTAGTCCCGGTGGCCGGGACCAAGCAGGCTTCCCACGCACCAGAAACAGCCTTAGCGCCTCCAGTAAAAAAATCAGTACCCGGTGTGCCTGGTTTAAGTTGGGGCTTGTAATAGTTGCGGGCACACGTTCAGCATCCCTGCCCAGGTGGTGAACGCGCTCCGGGAATAGTCTCCTGCGGATGGTTTCCTGTATGTCGGGAAACAAGGAATCAGGGCAAATAACCACGCCAATTGAGATCAACACCGGATTTTGCTGCCAGCAGGGGTATTGGAGGTAAATAACTCCGACCTGAACAGGAATTGCCATGTTATAACCATGGGAGACGACTGGCCTTGTGCATTACCGCTTATGTATACGGAGGGAATATGTAGGGGGAGCACTTAACTTTCCGGACACCAGAGCCTGAATGATCATGATGTTTGGTATCACTGGCACTCCGGGGACAGGGAAGAGTTCGGTTGCAGGTGCGCTCCGGGAGCAGGGTTTTTGCATCCTGCATCTTTCAGAAACAACCGGCATCTACGTTGTCGGAAAGGATCCGGCCCGTGATACTCTTGTGATCGATGAAGATCGTTGGGCGGCAGAGTTCGTTCCATTCGATGGTGTTGTCGAAGGCCACCTGGCTCATCTCCTCCCCTGCGACAGGATAACGGTGCTCCGGTGCCGCCCCGATATCCTCGCCACCCGGCTCCGGGAACGCGGGTACGGTGATGAAAAAGTCCGGGAGAATGCACTGGCTGAAGCGCTTGATGTTGTGCTGGTGGAAACGCTCGAAAAATTTTCCCCTGAACAGGTTTATGAACTGGATACGACAGATATGAGTATCCGGGAATGCCGGGACCGGGTCAGCGGATTTTTCAAGGGGGAGATCCCGCCACAATCCGGATTTCTCGATTGGTCTTCATACATCGGGATGATCGAATGACCCTTGATACGTTCCGCCCACACCTCGCATGGATTTACCGTCCTTTTGTCGGCATTGCTATCCGGATTGGACTAAAACCCGATATTTTCACTATCGCCGCGTTCTTCGTGGCCATCTTTGCCGGGATTGCCTTTTATTTCGGGGACGTGGTACTGGGGACATTCTTCATCATGTGCAATGCTGCATTCGATTCGATGGATGGGGCGGTTGCCCGGGCCCTGAACATCCAGAGCCGGAAAGGAGACTTCCTCGATCACGTAGTGGACCGCTATGCAGATATCTTCATCATCACCGGGATCTTTGCCGGTGGATTCGCCTCCTGGCAGATAGGCGTCTTCGCCCTTACCGGTGTGCTGATGGTCTCTTATCTAGGCACTCAGGCCCAGGCCGTCGGGATCGGCCGCTACTATGGGGGGGCCCTCGGCCGGGCTGACCGCCTGTTTCTCCTCATCATCGCCGGCATCCTGGCCATCCTTATTCCTGCAGGGATATACGGACTGTCGTACCTCGGGTGGCTCCTGGTCATTTTTGGGATTGTCGGGCATTTTACGGCATTACAGCGGTTTGTCTTCGTCTGGAAAGAGATTGATAAGAAGAAACAGGATTGACCCTGCAGACATCTGCCGGGATGGTGTGCCAACTATACCTGTCGGGTTTTTGTCTGATGGATATTTACGCAGACTAAAACCAGGAATCAAGGGTTTTCTGACCACTTTTAACTGTAAGGCTGTCGAGGGCCTTTTCAACACGATCCGGAGAGAAGTCGTAGGAATCGCAGAGCATCGTGAGCACACCTTCACGGTCAGGTTGACGCCAGGCAAGGGAGTAGTCCACAATGACCGGGGGATTTTGGAAAAATTCAAGGATCGATTCGGTATCAGTTTCGGGTATCTTTTCCGAAACTACACGTTCAAACTCTCCGTTTCTGACAAGTTTTAATGCTGTCTTGGCCCCAATCCCCCGTACCCCGGTATTGAAATCGGTGCCAACCAGGATGCCGATACGGATGAGATCTTCTCGCGAGATACGAAGGCCTGTTAGGAGCTCCGCAAGCACTATCCTCTCAGGGTTTACGGAAACTGTCCTCCCATGGAGTTTTCTCCGGCCGCTCACAGTGAGGTTGCGCACCAGCATCGGAGCTCCAAAGAGCAGCGTATCGTAGTCCTGAGAGACCACATATCGGGCATCGCCGCGCTTAACCATGTCTGCTGCCTGGGCCTCACCCTCGCTTGGCGCATCAATCCATGGCATACCGAGAAGGGAGATAAGGTTTTTTGACGTGGAAATTATCTCCTGGTCGATCCGCGAAGATGCCCGTGCATGCCTGGCAGCCTCTTCCACCTCCCCACGCTCCAGCGCTTCCTGCCACCGCTCCCGGGCCTGTTCACGGATGGAGCGGCGCTGATTGATGGTCTCCTGCTTGAATTCAGGTGGGATGCCATCGAAGACCCAGACCGGGTGGATCCCTTTCTCCATAAAGTTGACCGCCCGGAAGAGGATACCCGAGAGATGGGAAGTGACGCGTCCCGTATGGTCCATGAGCGGGGTGCCGTCCGGCTGCCTGATGATACTTAAAAACTGGTAGAGGGCATTGTGAGAATCGAGTGCTGCAACACCGGCAAGCGTCTCCCAGGAGAGCGGTGTTTTATAGTCGGCGATGATGTCCCGGAGTAAAACACCCATTCACCAATCACCGAATCCGGGACTCTTTACCGGTACACCCTTCGGGAAACCTCGTTGACCACGTCTGTGATCCGGTCAACGCTGCTGTCATACCGCTGCGCCATTTTGGCCGATATCTCCTCGAGGTTAACCCGTATCATATGTTCACGATTGGTGATGTTGCGCTCGATGAGACGGATCTTGTGATGAACGATTGCAAGCAGGCCAGCGAACGACAGCAGAATCAGGAGAACGGCAGTAATGATTTGCCACGTTGCCTGCAGCAGCGAGAAGAGCCACCAGGCCGATGCAACAATTATGATAATGAGTATTATATCCCCCAGGTACTCAGTTATATCCATGTTTTTACATGATGAGGGCCGGGTAATTAAGTTACCTGTGAATTCCGGGGTTTTTTAATGAACTGGTCGCGCCTGCTCCCCTTCATTACCATACCCGCCATGCTCGTGCTCGTGGAGGTGATTGCGCTCTCCCTATCCCTGCCAATGAAAGCTGCTGGTATCACGGCTTTTGAGGATCCCGAATCGATCACAAATCCGCTCATTTTCATTGTAATCCTCCTCGTCTTCACTGCATTCCTCCTGGTGCTCATCAGGTACCGATGGAAAAAGCTTATCGGAGCCATCATCGCCGTCTCCGTTTTCTTCACCTTCATTTATATATACGCCGGGATTACCGTATACTTCCTCGGTATTGTCCCGGGAACGATAGGCGTGACTCTGGCGCTTTCCCTCCTTTCCACTGCGCTCCTGTTCCTCTACCCGGAATGGTACATCATCGATGCCCTCGGCATTCTCATCGCTGCCGGGGCAGCTTCGATCTTTGGGATATCGCTGGGCATCATCCCGGTACTGATCCTGCTGGTCATCCTCATGGTCTATGATGCAATCTCGGTCTACAAGACCCGGCACATGGTCACACTTGCCGAAGGTGTTATCGATATCAAGTCCCCGATCCTGTTCATCGTTCCCAAGCGAAGAGGCTACAGTTTCGTGCGGGAAGGAATAGGGGGCCTGGACAGCGGTGAGCGGGCTGCCTTTGTGATCGGTATGGGGGACCTGATCATGCCTTCGATCCTGGTGGTATCGGCCAATTTCTTCATGGATACTCCCAAGCTCTCAGGATTCATCACCTTTCCGGCGCTGGGGGCGATCATCGGCTCGGTCGTAGGCCTGGTCCTGCTTCTGACCGTAGTCCAGAAGGGGAAACCCCAGGCCGGCCTCCCCCCCATCAATGGCGGAGCAATTCTCGGTTTCCTAGCCGGTTACGGCCTTTCGCTCCTGCTGTGACCGTTTCCGGAAATGGAGGAGATGATCGATCACTTCGTTGACACCCTCTCCCGTCTCGGTCGACATATTAAGGTAGCCGTCAAAATAGGCGAGGTCTGATTTGTTTACCACCGCCACCACTGGTTTATCGACCAGCGCTTCAATATCGTGGAGGAGCCTGACCTGTTCCTCGATGGAATATCCGCAATGTTCGCTCGCATCGAGGATACAGAGAATAACATCTGCGAGGTTGATGATGGCGGTCATCGCCTGTCGCTCAATTGCGTTTCGCTCTTCCGGAGCACGCTCAAGGAGTCCGGGAGTGTCGATGAACTGGATCCGCTCATCGCCCACCATCCGGTGACCGACAATAATGCCCCGGGTGGTAAACGGGTAGGAAGCAACCTCCGGGTCCGCAGAGGATACCAGGCGGATGAAGGATGATTTTCCGACGTTGGGATATCCGGCGACCACTACGGTGAATTCGTCAGATACATGCGGGAGCTTCCTGACGACGTTTCGAATCTCGTTGAGGAACAGGAGATCTTCATCGATCTGGTGGACGACAGAAGAGAGTCGCGCTACAGCACGTTTGCGCAGAACTGCAGTATCCTCGGCCTTTCTGGTCTGGTATGCAAGGCCCGGTCCGTGAGTCCTTGCCCACCGTGCTGCCCACCCGATCGCCCCAAGCGATTTTTTAACCCGGTCAAGACCCCACATGATATCCACGATATCGCGGTAGAAAGGGGGGATCTCGTTCAATTCCGGAAAGGATCGCACAATCCGTACAAGCCGGTCATGGATTGCCTGGCTCACCGCCCTGACAAATTCCTCGTTTGCCCGGTCCTTGTTCTTTTTTAGCCTCATCTTTAATGCTGCCCGCCGAAGGCACCGATCGAGGATCTCATCGGCGGTCGGCACCGTGGGGATTCTTTCAAATTCCACCGGAATTCAACCCAATCAATATATATGCAAAATCATATGATAAACCAATATGGATTTATCCCTCATCCAGAAGGATATCCTGGTCGCGCTCATCAGCCTCTATCACCAGCACTCCCATCCCATCAAGGGCGAGGAGATTGCCGAAGTCATCCGGAGGAATCCCGGCACCGTCCGAAACCAGATGCAGGCCCTCAAGACAATTGGGCTGGTGGACGGCATTCCCGGCCCGAAAGGAGGCTACAATCCCACGGAACGGGCCTATCGCGAGCTGAACCTTGAGCTCTCCGGGGGTGAGTACGATGTACCGATATCCCGTGATGGTGAGGTTGTGGTTGGTGTAAACGTGGTCGAGGTTGCATTCACCACGCTATGCCACCCGGACGTCTGCCATGCGAGCGTGCGGGTGATGGGAAGCCTCCGGGGCTTTGAGATCGGTGACAATCTCACGATCGGCCCTACCCCGGTCAACCGCCTCCTGATCAGGGGAGAGGTCTATGGGAAGGACGAAGTCTCAAGGTCACTCCTCATCTCGACCTATGAAATGATCTCACTTCCCAAGAAACAGATCCGTTACTACATGAGCAGTCCCCTTCTCACCCTCCGGAAGCACGATACGCTGGCCGATGCTGCCTCCCTCTTTTCCAGGCACCATATCCACGGGGCTCCGGTCATGGAGGGCGATGACCTTGCGGGAATCGTGACCATGAGCGACATTGCCAAAGCCATTGGAGAGGGAAAACCCCTCACGAAACACGTCTCTTCGGTCATGACCACCGATGTCGAAAAAGCCCCCTCGACCATCTATCTCTTCGAGGTAATCCGCCGGTTCAAGGAGCGGAAGATCGGGAGGCTTGTGGTCATGGATGGGGATCGGCCGGTTGGAATCCTGACCCAGTCAGATATTATCCGTCAGTTCCCCTCGTTGTAGGGAAGGAGGATTGCGGGTATCCGGAAGGAAGGGAATGGATCCCAAAATAAATCGGAACAGAATGATTTCTCATCGATTCCGGCCCGGTTCAGTGAACCACAATCCATCCGGACGTTTTGTAACATATTTAAATATTTGTAACTCAACAGTTCTCTTATGGCCAGAGTGTTAGCCCGCAGCCTTTCCAAGAAGAAGATCGTTACCAATGAGGGGAAGATGATCGGGACCCTCCGAAACCTCGTTGTCGATTTTAATACTGGTCTGGTGGTGGACCTCATTATCTACCCCGATCCGTCGTTCGATACCACAGGTTACCGGATGGAAGGTGATCGCCTGTTCATCACCTTTGAAGCGGTCAAGGACATCAAGGACTATATCGTCGTAGACCGTTATCTGTCAAGAAAATAGGGTCTGTACCGGGTGAGGGCCTCGATAAACCCTTCACCATAGTTTTTTTGCGAGACCCATGTGGCGGCTGCGGCCAACACCTCAGGAGCATTCCTGACCGCCACCCCGATTCCTGCATTTTTGATAAGGTCGATATCGTTTTCAGCGTCGCCCACTGCCAGGAAATCAGCAGGATTGAGCCCGAGATCACGCGTGAGAGAGAGAAATGCATGGCCTTTACTGATCCCACGGGCCTGGATATGGATTGCAAAACCGGTATCGATGATTTCTACCGGGAAATCCTGCACGATCTCCCGTATCCTGCCGGGATGAACTGTCCGGGCAAAAGCCTGGTCGGCAAACCGGTAGGTGGGGCTATACAAATCGAGGGCAATGCCCTCCTTCTGGCAGAACATGGTGATGGCACCGAGTGCTTCGCGGACAACAGACTGATCGCCGAGGATGCGAAGATCTCCGGTATATCCTGCCCGGTAGACCCCGCCGTTCTCTGCGATGAAGCTTCCCTGGGTTCCGATCATTCGCGAAACTGCATCCATGAAGCAGGACGTATTGCCACTGGCAAGCACCACCTCCACGCCACAGTCGCACAGCTCCCGCAGGGCCGAGATGGCACCGGTGTGGATCCTCCGGTGCCGGTCGGTTATTGTTCCATCGATATCGGTGACGAGCCCTTTCAGCACGATCTGAGTCCTGCCTCCTCTACCATGAACGGCGCCTCGCCTTCAGGGAGGTTCGGGCTGTCTACCAGGCGTGCGATCCGTTTCCCGCCCTTGCTCTTCCTAAGGTAGATACGGAAAGTTGCGGTGTGGCCAACGATGTTTCCACCGATGGGCTTGGTGGGGTCTCCGAAGAAAACCGCCGGGTTGGAGAGCACCTGGTTGGTGACCAGGCCGACCGCGTTGTTCTCATCGCACAGCTTGAAAAGGTCATGCAGGTGGCGATTCAGCTTTTGCTGCCGTGTGGCAAGTGTCCCCCTCCCGGCATACTCGGCGCGGAAGTGTGACGTGAGCGAGTCGATGACGAAGAGCTTGACAGGCTTGTCGGTGGTCCGCAGCTCTGCAGCCCGTTCACGTGCAGTCTCAACCATCAGCATCTGGTGATCGGAAGTATGGGCCCTGGCCACGTGGATGTTTGCAAGGAAATCCTGCGGGTCGGCATCGATCTCAAGGCCATGGACCATCTGCTCGATACGCTCAGGCCGGAAGGTATTTTCGGTATCGATATAGATAGCGCTCCCGTTGAGGCCTCCGTCCTCTTCGGGGAGTTGGACATTGACTGCCATCTGGTGGACGATCTGGCTTTTACCCGAACCGAACTCACCATAGAGTTCGGTGATGGCCTGGGTTTCCATCCCCCCGCCCAGGAGTTCATCGAGCTCGGGGACGAGGGTCCTGAGCTTCCGGATCTCCTTCCGCTGCTCGAACACGTCCTTCCCGGTCCGAAATCCGCCAATATCCACCAGTGCGCGGGCGGACTTGATCATCTTCTTTGCAACCGATTCCCCAATCTCTGCAGTTTCTGCCAGTTCGGCGGGAGAGGCTGTGGCAACGCTCTCCACGGTAACGAACCCGGCTTCGCGGAGCTTCTCTGCGGTCGTTGGCCCGACACCGGGGAGATCTTCAAGGTCCAGGGGTCCATTGGTCATCGTGTAGTCACCTCTGACAGAGAGAGCGTGGTATACCCTGTCATATATCTTGGCGGCCGTGCAGCGTGAAAGTATTGTCGGCGCCCATACCGGTAACCGCGTGTATCCGCTCCCTGACCGCTGCAGGGTCCGGTTCCCGCTCTTCAACAGAGATCGCAGTGATCCGATCCCCTGAGCGGGTCCCGCGGACCAGGACTTCATGCCCGTGGGGATGCTCTCCGGAAAGAAGGAACCTTTCACGCCCATCATCGAGGAATGTCCCTTCCCGGGTAACGATGATCGTTCCATCCATCTCTATCTCCTGGGCTGCTGAAGGGGGCTGCACCCTGATAAATCCGCCTGCCCCGACATGCAGCTCGAGCCCGCCATCCCGCCCTGTCCTGCCGGACCCGTGGTAAATGGTGATGCGATCACCAGCGACAAGGGGGATGAGGGCCCGGTCACCCCAGAAGACCACTCTGAGGTCGGAAGCCGATGCGGTAATAACGAGGTTCCGGACATGGTTCGGCCGGCCATCCCGGGTAGTGAATGCCCATGGGGGCTGGGCGGATGCAACGATACCTTCGATTGAGAACATCCCGCCCTCCCGGACATCACCAGGGGTGTTGAACACGAAGGAACACGTGTGCGATGCGGGCGAAATCGCACTCCGTTCATCGATGCCATACTCCGTTCCTGTAGTCCGCTGCTTCACCACGGCCCCCCCGATTCTGATGCATAACCCTTCCTGCACGCCAGCCAGGAGAGAAGGATCCCAGGACACGATCCTGGCAGTGCTCGTGCCATCATAGATACAGCCCTCGATCATCCCGCCGGCAGACCCATCCCTTCGGGTGATGGTACGCGGCTCTCCGAGAAAGAGAACCAAACCCTCAACATCGGCCCGTTCCGCAGGTCGGTACTGGGGCTGGACTGTTGTTCCACACGAAATTTCGATGGGTGATTTCCGGAGAGCAAGCACCGTGATATCCCCCGGGCGTCCTCCCCGCTTCCCGATTATTTCAAGCACATCGCCCTCCTCTATCTCTGCAACGGCGGCAGCCTTTTCATCCCATAGGATCGCCCGTGCCTGACCAGTCTCATCTCCGAGTATAACATGGGCCACCCATCCTTTCTCACCATCCTTGCGGGTAAACTCCCGCGGAGGGGAGATCGTGATGACCCTGCCAAAAAAAGATGAGAGGGTAGATCCGGTCGAGAGGTCACGGATCTTGACATGCTCCCGGCCAAGGTCGTGTACCACGACCATCGCAGCGGTGACATCGTCGAGAAGATCGCCGCATTCCTGTATCTTTTCTTCGACACGCCGTTCGAACTCATCGCGGCTGATCAGGTCGTCCACGAGGGCATAGTGGAACTGCACTTCCGATTATCCCCCGCTAGCGACCCCGCTCCTGCCAGGGGGGGGTTTCCATGGTCCGTATCAGGTCGCCGATATCCTCCCCCCTCCGCATGAGGGCAGCAGAGCGACCCTTCAGAATAATCTCTGGGCACCGTGGCCTGCTGTTATATTGGGAGGACATGGCAAACCCGTAAGCGCCGGCATCGAGCACAGCGATCAGATCTCCTGCAGCGAGTTCTGGAAGCAGCCGATCGTGAGCAAGGATATCACCAGACTCGCAGATCGGCCCGGCAACGGTGCAGGTGACCTTCCTTTCCTGCCCGGCCCTGTTTGCCGCAATCACTTCATGCCAGGAATCATACATCGCCGGCCTCACGAGAAGGTTGAACCCGGCATCAACGTTGACGAAGTTCCGGTGTGCCGGCTTGACCGAGTTGACTCCGGCAAGAAGGAGGGTCGAATCGGCAACCAGCGACCGGCCTGGCTCGATCCAGAGCTCCGGGCTGATTCCTGCCTCGCGGATGCCCTGCCTGAACAGCGGTATGACAGCACGGGCATAATCGGCAGGGTTGGGGGATCGTTCTCCTTCACCGCGATGGTAGGGAATGCCAAGGCCTCCGCCGAGGTCGACAAATTCCAGCCGGACTCCCATTCCGGTGATCTCCCGCACTATTTTCATCATCACCTCACAGGCCCGCGCAAACGGTTCCACGTCTAGGATCTGGGATCCGATGTGGCAGTGGATCCCAACCGGGTCGATATGGGCACATGAAAGGGCTTCCCTATAGGCAGTCGGGATCAGGTGATGGGCAATTCCGAACTTGCTTGTGGCAAGACCTGTGGCGATCTTCGGGTGGGTGGGGACATCGATTGCGGGATTGACTCTGAACGCGATCCGGGCTGTTTTTCCGGCTGCTGCGGCAACGGCCTCGAGCTGCCCGAGCTCGTCAAACGAGTCCACCGAGACAGGCACTCCTCTCTCAACAGCCAGGGCGAGGTCGGACCGGCTCTTCGAGCTCCCGTTGAAGAGGAGGGTTCCCGGCTGCATTCCCGCAGCTAGGGCAAGGTGGAGTTCCCCGGATGAAAAGACATCGGCACCGGCCCCGAGTGCTGCCAGGGCCCGGAGCACCGCGAGGTTGCCGTTTGCCTTGGCTGCATAGAGAATCCGCACCCGGGGATATTCTGCAGAGAGCGCATCGCGGCAGGCCATGTAGCAGGCTTCAATCCTGTCCTGATCGGTCACGTAGAGCGGGGTGCCCCATGTCCGGGCTAGTTCCACGGTATCATGTTCCCCAATCCAGAGATGATCGTGCCGGATGGTAATGTGCGGCGGAAGGTTCACTGGGAGAGCCTCCTCAGCCGTTCGATCGCCTCCCGGATCCGCTCTGTTGACCGCGTGAGGGCGAAACGCACATAACCATCACCGCCGTTCCCAAACCCGATACCCGGGGTGACCACGATCCCAGCCTCGTTCAGGAGCCGGGTGGCAAACTCCATGCAGTCCTCGACAGGCATCCAGACATAGAAGGTCGCTTTCGGCGGGTTGACGGTATACCCGAGCGACCGGAGCCCGCTAACAAGGGTATCCCGCCGCTCCTCATATATCCGGCAGGCCTCCCTGACACAGTCCTGCGGGCCGGAGAGCGCTGCGATGGCGGCATGCTGGATAGCATCAAACACACCGGAATCGACATTGGCCTTGACCCTTGAGAGACCGGCGATGATCCCGGCATTCCCGCAGGCCATCCCGATCCGCCACCCGGTCATGTTGTAAGTCTTGGAAAGAGAGTGCATCTCCACAGACACCTCCATGGCACCGCGTGTTGAAAGGAATGACGGCGCCTGGTAGCCATCGTAAGCGATCTCGGAATATGCATTATCATGGACGATGATCAGGTCGTTATCCGTGGCAAAATCGACTGCCTCCTCGAAAAATCCCGGGAGGGTGATTGCCGACGTAGGGTTGTTCGGATAGTTTAGAAACATCAGCCGGGCCTTCCGGACAATATCCCCCGGGATGGCTGCGAGGTCAGGGAGGAAGTCCCGCTCCGGTAAAAGGGGCATCTCGTGGACGCTTCCTTCGGCAAAAAGGGTTGATGTCCGGTATACCGGGTAACCTGGGCTCGGGGCAAGGACATAGTCTCCGCGATTGATGAATGCCTCGGGAATATGGGCGATCCCATCCTTTGAGCCCATCAGGGCCAGGACTTCCTTCTTCGGATCGAGCTTTACACCGAACCGGGCGGAGTACCAGCGGGAGACTGCGGCCCGGTATTGTTCCATCCCGGCATACGACGGATAGTGGTGATTCCGGGGGTCCTTTGCCGCCCGGCACAGGGCATCCACGATATGGGGAGGTGTGGGGAGATCGGGGTCCCCGACACCAAAGTCGATCACATCAACGCCACGTGCTATCTGGGCGGCCTTGAGCTCTTCTATTCGCGCAAAGAGGTAGGGGGGAAGGTCCCCCATCCGTTCCGCGTACATGCGGGTACGTATTCTTTTCCGGCACACATTAAGATGACCCGCAAGGAAGATGACTGCCGGAAAACCTCGTGACCGAAGGAATATAATCTGTGGCCCGCAATGGAGGAATGTACAGAAATGGGGAGCATGCCGTGTGAACCGATCGTTGTTCTTGCTACCGCAGGAAGAGCGGAGGCTGAAGTCATAGCACGAACCCTGGTATCAGAAGGTTATGCAGCCTGTGTGAACGTCATTGATGCCATTTCGTTCTACAAGTGGGAAGGTGAGCTGTGCGAGCACCCAGAGCAGCTCCTCATAATCAAGACTACACGGGACCATGGTGATGCGACAATTGACCGGATCCGCGAGCTTCATTCCTATGATCTGCCGGAGATGCTACTGCTGCCGGTAGTTGGAGGATATCCCCCCTATCTCCAGTGGCTTTGCAAGGAGGTCCGGCAATGAGAACGATAAAGCATAGCGGGTTTCAGGTCATTGATGAACAGGTTTCCGGAATTGACGACACCATCGTGCGGGAGGAGCGATTCAGCCTCGTGTTGAACGGGATCCGGGTTCTCGACATGGTGGCAAGCGGGGAGCACCTGCGTGAACTGGGGGCAGGTTTCGTCATCACCCAGGGGCTGTCGAAAAAGATCAGAGCCGTGTCGGTGGAAGGAAACGAGATCCTCGTATCCGCGCCGCTGGAAGAATCCTGTGAGCGCGAGATAGAGACAACCGGGGCCGTGGGGTTCCGGTGCAGACCTCCCGAACCTGTCCTGTCCCGCTGTTGTATCACCATTCCCGAAGTCTTTGCCATCACCGGTGAGATCGTGACCGACCTATGGCAACGGACAGGGGGTGTTCACTGTTCTGTCCTTGCCCGCGATGGTGATATCCTGTTCAGGGCAAGCGATGTCGGGAGACACAACACCGTTGACAAGGTAATCGGCCATGGTGTGCTGAACGGGGTCGATCTTTCGGAGTGTGCCGTGGGTTGCACAGGGAGACAACCCCGGGACATGGTAATCAAGTATGCCAATGCCGGAGTCCCTATCATCATCTCAAGGGCTGCATCAACCGACCAGGGCATTGCAACCGCCGATAAGTTCGGTATCACCCTGATCTGTTTCTCACGGAACGAACGGTTCACGGTCTACACCCATCCCTGCAGAGTCAGCGGGGTTGTCCCCCTGTAGCATGCAAAGGACAAAACACCTTCGGAAAAGCAGATGAAGGCCGATGGCTAAAAGGGTACCAGTATGATCAGAGAGAACGTGGCGGGTGGAAAGCAGGCCGTTCTTGTCCTTGGCTGCCCGCAGGTCCCGGTGCAGACCAGCATCGCACTCTACCTTGCGGCACACCTCAGGAAAAAAGGGGTTGTCCCGGTTATTGCCGGCAACCGGGCGGCCCGGCTGAATGCCGAAGTATCTGACCCCGACCGCCATTATACCGGGACATTTATCGACCTGGACCGGTTCATCGAAGACCTTGCGGATGGGAAAAGCCGGTTTAACTATTATTTCACCTTTATCCATAACGATGCCGGGATCAGCTATGCGGCAACGGTACATTCCCTGACTGGAGCAACGGTTGTCGGGCTTATTTACGGAGAACATTTCCAGGAAGTGGCGGATGCCATCGATTTCCCCTGCGAAAAGATCGCGGCACATGCGGTGCACAACCCGATGCCGCTGAAGAAAAAGATCGACGAGGTGCTTCCATGGGTTGTCTCGAATCTCTGAACTATGAAGTCGTCCTGCAGGGCGCCAGCTTCAAGGAGTGCAGGGACTATGTCAGGACCCGCTGCAGTGAATATTACGATGTGGATCCAGGATTCCGAATCTTTGAAAAAGCAGTGATAGGTGTTCCTCCTGTCTCGATCGGCCTCGATGGTGATACCATCACATTCCCCTACACCAAGCCATGCTACGGGACATTCCTGGTGCGGGTACAGGAACCAGATGAGGCAGACCGGATCAGGCGCACTGCTCCAGGCAGAAAGAAATAAATCAATTACATACTCGTTTTTCTGAAATCCCGCGATTTCCCGGAATATATATCAACTCTCCCGGTTACCAGTGTATCAGGAGGAGGTTATGGCTGACCTGTCGGTTCTCACAGGGGGCAGGGCCGGTGATGGCATCAACAGTGCCGGGCTGCTCGTCTCCCATCTCTTCAACCGGATGGGATATTTCCCGTACATGTATTTCGATTATCCATCGCTCATCAAGGGAGGGCATAATTTTACCATCACCCGGGCGTCCGATATGCCGGTTGGCGCATGCCGGGAACGAATAGATGTAATGCTTGCCCTGAACCAGGATACCATCGATCTACACCGCGATCTCATGCACGATGAAACGGTGGTGATATACGACAGCGGAAGAGCGACCGCGGAAGGGCAGGGTGTCCCGGTGCAGGAGATCCTATCCGAGGAACAGGCACCCGCAGTAATGGGGAATTCATGCATGATCGGGGCATTTTCCGGTGCCACCGGCATACCGTTCCACATTGTGGAGGAGGTATTTACGCGGCAGATCCCACGGGGGCTTGAGAAGAATATTGCTGTCGCCCGGAGGGGTTACGGAGTGGTGAAACAGGTACGCACCATTGAACCGGGGACCGGAGAGCCACTCCCCCTTGTCTCGGGAAACGAAGCAATCGGCCTCGGACTCCTGCATGGAGGCCTCGATGCATTCGTTGCCTACCCGATGACCCCGACCTCAAACCTTCTTCATTTCCTGGCCGGGATGGCAGAGGAGCACCCCCTGACTGTGGTGCATCCTGAAAACGAGATAGCGGTCATCCTTATGGCCCATGGTCTTGCCTATGCCGGGAAAAAAACAGCGGTCGGAACTTCCGGCGGAGGGTTCTGTCTGATGACCGAGAGTATCTCGATGTCCGGCACAAACGAGGTGCCGGTTGTGGTGGTCATGGGACAGCGAACCGGCCCAAGCACCGGTCTTCCGACCTACACAGGCCAGACTGATCTCCACTTCGTGCTCCATGCCGGTCAGGGAGAGTTCCCACGGCTGGTGGTAGCCCCCGGGGACATTACCCAGGCCTGTATCTGGTCAGCCCGGGCTCTCTCTCTGGCCTGGTCCTGCCAGGTACCGGCCATCATCCTGGCAGACAAGACGCTCTGCGAAGGTATAACACCCCTCCAGAACGGGGCATTTCCACCCCTGCCTTCCGAAGAACGTCCGGATGCTCCTTCCGGACGGGAATATCACCGTTATTCCTTCACCGAAAACGGGATCTCTCCGATGCTGTACCCACCAGTCCCCGGGTCGGTGATTAAAGTGAACAGTTACATTCACGATGAAGCGGGGATAACCACCGAGCGATCCGATCTCACCACCAGGATGACCGATAAGCGGATTCTTAAGGAAAAGACCCTTCGCGCCCGGACTGAGTCGCTCTCGCCCGTGGAAGTATTTGGCCGGGACCATGCTCCCATCACCATCCTGTGCTGGGGCTCCACGCTCCCGGGCTGTCGTGAAGTTGCCGGAACCCTTGGCTTCCGCGTAGTCCAGCCGGTAGTGCTCTCCCCGTTCCCCGTCAATCAGCTGAAGACTGCCCTGTCCGGATCGGAACGGATCATTGCAATCGAGGAGAATGCGCTTGGCCAGCTCGTAATGCTCTGTGCCCGGAACGGGATTTCGGTGGATGAGGCCATCCTGAAGTATGACGGCCGGCCCTTTTCCATTGAAGAGCTGGAACGCAGGCTTTCGGAGGTGACCTGAAAATGAGCAGGACGCTGATAACCGATGCACAGAACACGTGGTGCCCGGGATGCGGGAACTTCACCATACAGTTCGCGCTGCGAAATGCCATCCAGAACCTTGTGAAAGAGGGTGTCCCGCTCGAGACCATAGTGCTCGTGACCGGGATTGGATGTCATGCCAAGATGGCCGATTACCTGAACATCAACAGCTTCTACTCTATACATGGGAGAACCATCCCTGTTGCAACCGGGATCAAGCTTGCCAACCCCGAACTCACCGTCCTCTGCTGCACCGGGGACGGAGACGCCTATGCCGAGGGACTGGATCACCTCGTTTTTGCCGCAAAGCGGAACTCCCATATAACAGTCATTGTCCATAACAACCGCGTATACGGGTTGACCACCGGTCAGTATACCCCCACCTCACCACTCGGTTTCAGGGGGCGTTCCACTCCGGGGGGAACAATCGAGGCTCCCTTCAATCCTCTCTCGCTGATGCTTACCAGCGGGGCAGGTTTCGTGGCAAGGGGTACCAGCAGGAAGATGAGAGAGCTGGAAGATCTCATCTCTCAGGGGCTGCGTCACCGGGGATTTGCATTTATCGATGTGCTCCAGGTCTGCGCAACTTATTTCAACACAAGCGAGGTCTATGACCGGCAGGGTTATGCCCTTTCTGATCACGATCCTGCCGATTTTGAAGCTGCATGCCGCAAGGCGCAGGAATGGGATTATAACAGGGACGCTCCGATCGCATTAGGTCTCTTCTTCCGCCAGGAAAAACCGGTTTTCGAAGAGCAGTTTCCCCGTCGTAGCATGACCCCGGTGGACCGTGGGAAGGCTATACAGGCAATCCTTGATGCGAAACGGTGATCAGTGGATGTAGGGAACATGAATAACCAGAACCTGTTCGAGATGGTCAAACAGCACCTCTGCTCCTGTTCCGCTGACCTTGCTCTCTCGCCTAGCGTGGAGGCAGTCCTGAAGCTCCCGGTACGGGAACTCCACGTCTCGATACCGGTCAGGATGGACAACGGGACAATCCAGGCATTCCAGGGGTTCCGTGTCCAGTACAACGATGCGCTCGGCCCTGCCAAGGGAGGGATACGCTTCCACCCAGACGAAACTATCGATACCATCCGGGGTCTTGCCTCCCTGATGACCTGGAAGTGCGCCCTCCATAACCTCCCGCTAGGCGGCGCAAAGGGAGGGGTGATCTGCAACCCGAAGGAGATGTCAGTGGCCGAGCTCGAACGCCTCTCCCGGGCCTATATCCAGGCCATTTACCACATTATTGGTCCTGACCGTGACATCCCGGCTCCTGACCTGTATACCGATGCCCGGACAATGGCCTGGATGATGGACGAGTATTCCCGGATCGCCCAGAAGACCACGTTTGGGGTGATAACCGGCAAACCGGTCAGCCTTGGGGGATCCGAGGGACGGGAAACCGCCACGGCAATGGGCGGCTGGTTTGTCATACGTGAAGCCGCCCGGGATAACAGCCTCGATCTCCGTGGAGCCCGTGTCGCGATCCAGGGGTTCGGTAATGTAGGAGCCCCTGCTGCCCTGATCGGGCAGGAGCAATTCGGCTGCAGGATTGTGGCTGTCAGTGACAGCAGTGGAGGCATCTTTGCCGAAGATGGCCTCGCTGTCCGGGCACTTGTCTCCCACAAGAAGAAGTCCGGCCGGGTGCATGACTTCCCTGGTGCACGGAATATCACCAACAACGATCTCCTGGAACTCGAATGCGATATCCTGATCCCTGCCGCGCTCGAAAACGTGATCACCATGGCCAATGCCGGGAAGGTTGCAGCAAAAATGGTGGCCGAATTTGCAAACGGACCTGTAGGCACTGGTGCTGATGAAATCCTGCATGGGAACGGTATCCCGGTTATCCCGGATTTTCTCTGTAATGGCGGGGGGGTGATTGTCTCATATTTCGAGATGGTCCAAAACGCCAATTTCGACCACTGGGATGAGAAAGAGGTCTTCCGGCGGCTCGAGAAAAAGATGATCGAGGCATACCGATCGGTGCGGGTTCTCTCGTCCCAAAACCAGGTTCCTATGCGACAGGCGGCTTACTCGATCGCTGTCAGCCGGGTTGTTCAAGCGATGCATATGAGGGGATGGATTTGAGGCGGCATGGAGGCCGGGTCGTTGACGCTCCACCCCGACACAGATGGGAAATAGGATACTATATTGAGACATTTCGGACACAGAACGGAATATGACAGGATATCATGATGGCACTGCCAGCGTCTGCTGAGGTTTTCGCATGGGTGGTCCTCCCCCTCATGATCTTCTCTTTCCGCATATGCGATGTGAGCCTCGGGACACTCCGGGTCATTTTTATCGCCCGGGGTTTCAAGTATATCGCCCCCGTTATCGGGTTCTTCGAAGTTATCATCTGGCTGATCGCCATCGGGCAGGTTATGTCCAATATCAGCAACGTAGCATCTTATATTGCCTACGGCGGCGGATTTGCCACCGGGACGTTCATCGGCATGAAGGTCGAGGAGCGTCTTCGCCTTGGGACCGTAGTAGTCCGGGTGATATCTCCGGAGGATGTCACCCCGCTGGTCGCATACCTGAGACAGAGGAGTTTCGGGGTCACGATTGCCGATGGAGAGGGATCGAAGGGGAAGGTGAAGATTATCCTCTCGGTCATAAAGCGCCAGGATCTGGAAGAAGTAATCACCGGTATAAGGCTGTTCCTCCCGAAGGCATTTTATTCTGTAGAGGATATAAAAACTGTCGCTGAAGGAGTCTTCCCTGAGAAACGATCGGCACTCCTCCTGTTCGGTTACCGCGACCCCTTTGGGTATTTTCGGAAAGGGAAATAGAATGGTGCTGGTTTCAGGCTACCCTGTCACGCTTGAGTCCTCGGAGATATTTTTCCCGAACGGGGAGGATGGAAGGTCTTCATTTTCGTTGCCGGCAATCCGGCAGTCCTCGATAAGCTCTTCGTAATCGTCGAACCAGAATGCCGATGGATTGCTCCGGAAAACCATGAACCGCCCCACGTCCTTGGGATGTGCTGCCTGGTGGTACTTGAAGTAGACGGCTTCGGAAGTCCTGCCCACAACCTCGATCTTGCCTGTTGCATGCGACATCACAAAGCGGGCACGCTTGGCCAGCCCTGAACAGCCAACCTTCGCCCGCTCGAATATTTCATAGGCTTCTTCGAGTGGCAGCTCAAAATGCCGGTTTCCAAGTGTAGGGCGACATTGAAAAACGTAATATGGCGCGACCCCTACGAAGGAGAGCTTACGGAAGAGCTCGGTAAGGACATCGGGATCGCTGTTAATTCCCCGGATGATTGGAGTCTGGTTGACGATGATAGCCCCTGCATCGCGGAGTCGGTCGAGTGCTTCGATGGCCTGGGGTGTGAATTCCCGCGGGTGGTTGAAATGGGCCATGAGGTAGATCCGTTTCTCGCTTGTAGAATAAGTCCGGATCATCTCAAGGAGAGAGGGGTCATTCAGGATTCGGTGCGGATTGAATGCCACCATCTTGCTCCCGATTCTGATGATTTTGACATGTTCTATCGATCTGAGGCTGGCAATGAGCGATGAAAGCCGGCTCGTTGCAAGGATGAGCGGATCGCCTCCGGTGAGAAGGACATTGGTGATCCCGGGGTGGTTCCTTATGTAATCTATTCCCTGTGAATAATCCCGTACAGTCTCATCGATCTCGTTAAAAAAGAGCCGTTTTCTGAAGCAGAACCGGCAGAATGAGCCGCATACATCAACAACGAGGAAGAGTGCGGTCTGTGGATACTTGTGCTGCACTCCAGGCGCTACGGTATAGGTCTTTTCTGATGAAGCATCAAGTGCCCCCCACTCTTCCAGCTCCCTGATATCCGGGATCACTACCTTCCTGATGGGATCATCAGGGTCGTCCCATTCGATGAGCGATGCATAATATTCATTCGTTCTGAAGGCAAATTTCCGGGTTACCTCTTCAAGGGAGAGACGCTCTTCCTGCGAAAGCCTTTTTAACTGGTCGATTCTGGTGAGATATTTTATAGTCAACTCCTCCGTGAAATGTGCTCCAGGTTCCTGTCCGGACAAAACTTGTATTACTGAAAACCTATTCTTTATCCTGTGACAGCCGTAATGGAACCTGGAAGGCGTTTTATAATTTCAATCAAAATACTTAAGACTTTTTGTTAGTGGAAAAGAATTCCTCTGGGAATCGGCCAGATTGGCATACAACATTGCAGTGCAGAACTGAAGGCGCGAATTGCTTGGAAAACCTGCATTAGGTTTAATACTGGAGAATTGTTTTCTACATTTAGTGAACAGGATGGACACATTTGAACAGGCAATGGATGCCATGTCGAAGATGGACAAGGATGAGCAGTCGAAAAAAATCGGGAGCATGAAGGACATGTGTATCTGCCCAAAATGCCCGAGCTATACTTCCTGCGCAAAGAATGCAAAAGAGCTTCTCTTTTGCGCCACAGGGAAGAGCTTCATGTGCATCGACCAGGAAAAAGGATGCATATGTCCTGGTTGCCCGGTTACAAAGCAGCTCGGTCTGAAAAACAAGTTCTTCTGCACGAAAGGATCTGAGAAGGCCCAGCGCTATGAGCACACCATCTGGGGCGCATCGCTAGTAAGGTGACCCTGGCAGAATCCCTCCTCTCCTTTTTTCCGGTTATCAACTCTCGCCTTTCAGCCAGGCACTTACCGGGCCGGATCGACATGGCAGTGCCGTAATCATCATACAGCTGGTATTCCGGAGGTTCATCTGACCGATAATCCGGACGTGTAGCCGGCTGGTGGTCGCTCCGGGACAGATCTTTGGAGGAATCAGGATGACAGAAACCAGGTTCCATCTCCCTTCCGGATGCCGGAAAAGCAAGGGTGTGCCTTGAAGATTCTGCCAGGAAACAGGCTGTGCGCTGCATCTGTCCGCGGGACAACATTCCCTCAGGCAGTGAGGTTCACGGCTTTTACGATGAAGTTGAAGATTCGATAAAGCGAAGCGCATTCCAAAGGAACTATCGTCACAGCCCGGAAAAATGCAACGGCCTTCCAGCACGTTGAGAAACCAGTGAGCAGGAAAGAGGAATGGCTGGAACAGGTCAGACCGGCAGAGTACCGTCAGGAATTCTCCTGACAAGGTCTTCGCCTTCACTTGACGGATCGTTCACCCGGCGGGAGACAGGATAAGCTTCGAGGAGCCCGGCCGGGTAAGGTTTGAGCAGTTCCCGGAGTGTTTCGTCAGGGATCCAGCCGGGTTCAAGCCACCGGTTCTCATCCTCTTCCAAAAGCAACGCCGGCATCCGGTCATGGTAGGAAGATACAAGGCTGTTTGGCTCTGTGGTGATAATCGTGAAGGTCCGGAGCCTGCTTCCATCAGTAGCCTTCCAGGTATCGTATAGTCCGGCAATCGCCATTAGCCGGTTGTCCTTCCGGTGAAAGTAATAGGGATCTGTTTTTTTCCCGGATTTTTTCCACTCGTAAAACCCGTTCGCCGGGACAAGGCAGCGGGTATACCTCAATGGATCCCGGAACGATGGGCGCTCTGCAAGGCTCTCGCACCGGGCATTGATTGGGCGCCGGGTTGTGGCTGGATCACGTGCCCAGTGCGGGACCAGGCCCCAGACCATCTCCGTAATGAGCCGCGCATCCTCCTCCAGTATAATGACAGGGACCGGCTGCGAAGGGGCGATGTTATACCGGGGCTCGATTTGGACCTCCGTTCTGGTAACCCCGAACCGCTCCGGGAGCCCGATGGTCACAGTGATGGTGAAGCGGCCGCACATGGGGATCACCCGACCCCGCCATTTCTGCCAGTATCAGGGGGGAGTCCCAGTATACCGGCCAGCTCCCTGAAGTCATCAATAGCATGGTGGGCCCCCCCATACTGGCCAGGGTGTGAGAACCGGTCGCCGTAACGGGCATAAACTGTGGTCATCCCGAGGATCATCCCGGGAGCGATGTCCCGGACAGGGCTATCTCCGATGAGAAAGGTCTCCCGTGCAGTGGTTCGCAGCTGCAGGAGAGCAGAAAGAAAGGGGAGTGTGCTTGGCTTATGGGCACGGGTCACTTCGAAGGTTACGACCGGATCGAAGAATTCTGCCAGGCGGGTACGATTCAACCGCGCATGAGCGTCCGGGAGGTGGGCATCGGTCACAATGGCCATCCGAAACCCGGTGTCTGCGAGCAGCCGGAGCGTATCCCTGACCCCCGGGTAGGGGGTGAGATCGCGCAGCTTCTCCCCCTGATAGATTTCCGTGCACTGCTGATAGACCTCCTCGCTATAGCACCCATGGTGGCATAAGAAGTCCCTGATGTTTTCCGGGTCTTCGAAGCCCCCTGCCCTGCGGAGAAAATAGGAAAACAGTTCTCCGGCAGAACCGGCCCTGCAGTGTGCTGAAACCCGCCCGCAGGCCCGCATCTTTGCCCCCACCAGGTCAAAGAGCGTATTGTCCATGTCAAATATGAGCGACGAAGTCCCGTTTCCCGGCATATCCGGCATTATCTCTTGCAGGCAATATCATAGTTCTATTGCCCCCCGGCAGCATGAACAAAGGTATATTGCTCACGAAACGCCATTCGCCGAATGGGACTTGCACATGATCCTGAAAAAGATCACCTCAGAAGGACTCTCTCACAACTCCTACTTCATCAGTGCCGGGGGGCAGGCTGCCGTTATCGATCCAAGGCGCGATGTCGATGAATATCTGGATCTCGCACAAAAGGAAGGAGTGCAGATCACGTATATCTTCGAGACCCACCGGAACGAGGACTATGTCATCGGCTCGCTTGAACTTGCCGCCCGGACCGGGGCTCTGGTCCTCCATGGGCACCAGACGGACTTTGCCTACGGCAAACCGGTGAAGGACGGAGACAGTTACCGCCTTGGTCCGATCGAATTGAAGGTACTCGAGACACCCGGCCATACCATGGAAAGCATATCGGTGGTGGTGACCGAACGCGAAATCTCCCATCTTCCCTACGGGGTTTTTACCGGCGATGCACTTTTTGCCGGAGATGTAGGCAGGACCGATTTCTTCGGGGAGGTGAAGCGTCCCATGGTATCCGGGATGCTCTACGATAGCATCACGGAAAAGATCCTCCCGCTCGGAGACCAGGCCATCATCTTCCCTGCCCATGGGGCCGGTTCGGTCTGCGGATCTGAGATAAGCGACCGCGAGTTCTCAACCATTGGCTACGAGAAGGAGACCAACCCGCTTCTTACACTTTCCAGGGAGGAGTTCATAAGAAAAAAGGTGGCCGAGCACCACTACCATCCCCCTTACTTCAGTATAATGGAGAAGTGCAACCAGCAAGGTGCGCCCATCGTCCACCATCTGCCCGACTTGAAACCATTCAGGGCAGATGAGCTTAGAGAGATCCAGGACAGGGTGCAGATCCTTGATATCCGGTCACCGACATCTTTTGCCGCTGGCCACGTCCCGGGATCGCTCTCGATCTGGAAGGATGGTCTTCCGAAGTTCATGGGGTGGTTCCTTGACTTTGAGGATACGATCATTCTGATCGATGATTTCAACTGCAATCTTGCCGAAGCACGCAGACACTTCATGCGGCTTGGCTACGATAACCTTGCAGGTTATCTTGCCGGCGGATTTCCGGCATGGTTCAAATCGTCAGCACCGATCGGTAAGTTTGCAGCATGGAGCGTCCAGGAACTGGCCGAAAGACGGGAGAATTCTGATATCTTCATTCTCGATGTCCGGGACATCAAAAACGTCAACCGCTCAGGTATGATCCCCGGAGCGCACCATATCTATATCGGGGAACTCCCCCAAAGGATCGCCGAGGTCCCAAAAGGCGTCCAGGTCGCCGTGTACTGCGATGCAGGGTTCAAGGGGTCCATTGGGGCAAGCATCCTTGCCCGGAACGGATATCAGGGCATCGCCAATATCCTCGGTGGTATGACGGCCTGGAAGAGCGCAGGGTTACCGATCGTAAAACTACCCTGAACTCTCTTTTTCCTTGGCAGGGATTTCCAAAAATTTAAGGTGCACGGGTGGCTATGTGCAAAAGGGTACTGCAATGGAAATCGTGAAAATCCCCCGGATGGACAAAGGTGATTACGATCGGCTCATAGAGGAGGGCTATGTATGCCGCATCGCCTTCCTGGGTGAGAAATATCCTTATATTGCACCGTTTCTCTATGTGTTTGACGGTAAGTTCCTCTATTTCCTCTCGACGAAATATGGCAAGAAGATCGAGTACTTCCGGAAAAGCCCGTATGTCGCCGTGGAAATCGAGAAGTACTCGCGCGATCTCTCATTTTTCACCTTCGTAAGCCTTCAGGGCTACCTCGATGAAGTAACTGACTCCATCGAGAAAAAACTCATCCGCGAGGAGTTCGTGAACCTGGTCAAGGAACGAAGCCTCTCGACCAATATCCTCGCCGCTCTCGGGCACTCCCCCCAGGATCCCCCCGAAGCTATCGCGCTCGAGGAGCGGTCGCTTGTATGGAAGCTGACCGGAGTCAAAGACCTTATTGCGTTGAAAAATATCTGAATTTTTCCGCGTCACGGCCTTTGAGTTCCGGGTGCCACACCTTTTCGTGAACCTTTGACGGCCGGCAATTGAGTGATTGGAGAATAAAACGTCTTTTCTTTCATTTCTTGCAAGCAACTGTGATAAGTTCACCAATTGTCGTAATCGGTCGTGAACAGCTTTGCCGGGTGCATGCGTAAGCGGTAGTCCGGTTCTCCAGCGGATCCATGGCGGCGGTAAAGGGAGCAACCCGGGAGAGATCATCCCAATTCTCTTTTGTCTTCCTGGTCACAGTGGTGAAAGGGAGGTAGTGCCGGTTGACGGCAGCCGTCATCTCCACCCCTGATGCAGCATCTCCGTCAACTATTACAATGCTACCCCCGGGCCCTTGCGCGAAGGTCAGACCGGCCAGGAAGAAAGTGTACGCGGCGGGAGACCGGGAGAGCGGACCGGAGTAGAGTCTCCCAAGCTCGAATGCCTGTCTCTCATAGGAGGGATCCCCGGTAAGAAGGGAGAGCGTGAGCAGACTGGTGAAGGCAACGGAGTTTGGCGAGGGAATCGCACCATCATACAGGTCGATACGCCGGGCGATGATGTCATCCTGCCCGGCCGCGGTTGTGTAATAGCCGCCGCTTCGGGAGTCCCGGAAATGTTCCGCGAGGACATCCGCGAGGTCACATGCCAGGGAAAGGTCTCCTGCACGTGACCGGGCCATGAACAGTTCGCAGAGGCCGAAGATCAGATATGCGTAGTCGGCAGCCTGCCCTCTCACCCCCACCTGTCCGTTCCGGTAACGGTGCATGAGTTCGCCCTGATCTGTCCGGAGGTTATCTGTGATGAACCGGCAAGCGGTCCCGGCACGATCGGCATACAGGGGTTCAGAACATATACGGGAGGTCCGGGCAAAGGCGGCAACCATCAAACCGTTCCAATCGGCAAGGATCTTGTCATCGGTCATCGGGGTATTGCGCTTCTGGCGGGCCTGCATGAGGATGGCACGTGCGGAGGTAATCACTGAATCGAGATCTTCCGGTGCCATATGAAGCTGTGTTGCGAGCTGACCGGGAGGACGGGTAAGGTGAAGGATGTTTTTCCCGGTCCGTTCACCGGTCACTGGGTCAAGGAAATTTCCGGGCGTGGTCACGTGCCAGGCAGTGGCCATAACCCGGAAGATATCGGGATCGAGGAGATCTTCCAGCTCGTCCCTGGTCCAGAGATAGTATCCCCCTTCCTGACCTGCAAAATCCGCATCCTGCCCCGAAAAGAACGCCCCTTCCGGAGATGTCATCTCCCGCTCCACGTAAGAGAGGGTGTCCCTCGCTATCCGTTCGAAGAAGCGGTCTCCCAGCACCTGGTACGCTTCAGCATACGCGAGAACAAGCAGCGCCTGGTCGTAGAGCATCTTCTCAAAGTGAGGCACGAGCCAGTCCGCATCGGTCGAATAACGGTGAAACCCCGACCCGATCTGGTCGTATATACCCCCCAGGGCCATCGACCGGAGCGTTTTTTCCACCATTTCAAGGGCTTTTGTCTCGCCGGTCAGGTGATGGTAGCGGAGAAGGAAGAGCAGGTTGTGGGGGATAGGAAACTTGGGGGCCGGTCCAAACCCCCCGCGGATTCGGTCAAAACGGAGCATGAGTTCCTGGAAACCCTCATCAAGCATGTTCCGATGAGGGCTCCTCCCCCGCTCAGGCCGGGACTGAAGTTGTCGGAGGATTGCCTGCGCGGATGAGCGCAGCCTCCCGCGATCATCCCTCCACAGGTCTGCGAGACCCTTCAGGACCTCGATGATTCCCGGTGATCCGAACCGTCCTTCCCTGGGGACATAGGTCATGGAAAAGAACGGTATTTTCTCCGGGGTCAGTATAACGTTGAGCGGCCAGCCTCCCGTCCCTGAAAGCAACTGGCTGGCGGACATGTAGAGCTGGTCGATATCCGGCCTCTCTTCGCGATCGACCTTGATGGAAACAAAGTGCTCGTTCAGCACCCGTGCAACTTCGGGGTCTTCGAATGACTCCCCGGCCATGACATGGCACCAGTGGCATGTAGCATATCCTATGGAAAGGAAGATCATTCGGTCTTCCCGAAGAGCTCTTCCGAATGCCTCCTCGCCCCAGGCATACCAATCCACGGGGTTGTGGGCATGTTGCAGGAGGTACGGGCTCAGTTCGCCGATGAGCCTGTTTGGCTTGTTCTTTGCGCTCCCGCCCTGTGCTTTCTCATCTCTGGTGTTCATTGTCAGCTCACAATCTCATCAGGTACTAATGAGAGCTTTGTGATTGGAAAAGCACATCGCGCCGATTGAGGGAGGGGCGGTTGTAACCTGAGCCACACAGGGAACAACGGATATCCGAAAGAGACAAAAAAGGCACCAGGCGCCTTCGTTCGCCGGGCATCGTTACGGGCACAATCCTGGTGAAGGACGATCAGCATAGCGACCATGGAGAAGGGTACGGCTACCTCCATGCAGGGATTCCCTGGATCTCCAGGACATCAACAATCTCCTGTTTTGACGGTGGGAAGATCGGTATGCATTTGTTATCACGTGAAGACACAATACATGCTATGGCCGTTCCTGGACGCGGCGGCCGGCCGGCATCAAAGATCACTCCGGCCATGGCCCAGTACCTGTCGATCAAGGAGCAGCACAGGGACGCAATCCTGTTCTTCCACATTGGCGACTTCTACGAGACGTTTTGCCAGGATGCCGAAACTGTATCCCGGGAGCTTGATATCGCGCTCACTTCCCGTTCCCGTGACAGCTCCGGAGCTAAGATACCCCTCGCAGGTGTCCCCTGCCATGCAGCAGAGAACTATATCTCCCGCCTGATCGCGAAAGGCTACCGGGTGGCGGTCTGCGATCAGGTTGAGGATGCGAGGAATGCGAAGGGGATTGTGAAACGCGAAGTAGTGCGGATCATCACTCCCGGCACGATCATTGATGAAAGCATACTCTCATCACCGGAAGCCCGTTTCCTGATGGCCGTTGTGCCCGGTGATCGGAAAACCGAACTGGGCCTTTCATTCCTCGATGTTTCCACCGGGCAGTTCATTGCGACTGCCTGCACCTTCGGCCAGGGGGGCGGTGATTTCGTCTCCGAGATACGCCGATTCCAGCCTGCAGAGTGCCTGCTTCCCTCCGATATGGCAGATGATCTTGACCATCTTGTGCGCGAATGCGGGGTCGTGGTCACAAAAACGGGACCCTCCCCTGGCATCGATGAGGCGACAACTCTCCTGGAAGGACAGTTTGATGGAGAGGTTCTGGGGCAGTCCGGGATTCTGGGGTGTCCACCAGCGGCGAGGGCTGCCGCTCTTGCTCTCAGGTATGCGAAGGAGATGCAACGGATGGAACTCTCCCATGTAAGGGCATTGTCTTTTAGGGAGCTTTCAGATTGTTGTGTAATCGACAGCATCACCCAGCGGAATCTTGAGATTGTCCGGAGCATCAGGGGGAGGGCCGGAGACCCGACACTATTCTCTGTCGTCGATATGACTGGAACCCCGATGGGAAGCAGGCTCCTCCGGCAATGGCTTACTGCCCCGCTCTTTTCGGTGGAGCGGATCAATGACCGGCTCGATTCGGTTGAATTCTTTACGAAAAACACGCCGGCCCGTACTAAGGTCCGGGCGGCGCTTGCAAAAAATGCGGATATCGAACGAATTGCCGGAAGGATCTCCTGCAGGAACGCATCACCGCGGGATCTGATCTCCCTTGCGCGATCCCTCTCCACCACCCCAGCACTCAGAGATGCCCTTTCCGATAGCGGACTGCCCCGGCTCATTTCCGGGGCGCTCGAAGATCTTGGCGATCCAGGTTCCATTTCTGTTCTCATCGGTCGGGCGATAACCGACGACCCGCCAGTCTCCGTCCGGAACGGGGGAATTTTCCAGGACGGATACGATTCCCGCCTCGATTCGCTCCGGTCACGTTCCGCACAGGGAAAGGAGTGGATTGTTGCCCTTCAGCAAAAAGAGCGGGAACGAACCGGGATCCGATCGCTCAAGGTTGGGTATAATTCCGTGTTTGGATATTACATCGAGGTAAGCCGGCCCAACCTCCACCTGGTCCCCGGGGAGTACGAGCGGAAGCAGACGACGTCGACCGGTGAACGGTTTACCCTGCCTGAACTCCGGGAGCACGAAGCTGCAATCGCCACTGCTGATGAGGGACTGTCGGCCATTGAGCAGGAGCTCTATACAGAGCTTCTCGATACCCTGGCCGGGAGCTTGCCCCTGTTACAGGCAATCTCGCAGGGCATGGCGGTCCTCGATGTCATCTCATCGCTCGCAGAGGTGGCGGTTCACCACCGCTACACCCGGCCGGTAGTCGACATGTCTTTCGATATACTGGTCCGGGAGGGGCGCCATCCGGTCGTGGAGCGGTCGCTCGGGGGATCCTTTGTTCCGAATGATACCCTCCTCTCTGCCGGAGGTGACCAGATCCTGATCATCACCGGCGCAAACATGGCCGGGAAGTCTACCTACATGAGGGCCGTGGCTCACATCGTTGTCATGGCCCAGGCAGGCTCCTTTGTGCCGGCTACCCATGCCCGGATCGGTCTTGTGGACCGGATCTTTACCCGGGTGGGCGCATTCGACGACCTTGCCAGCGGCCAGAGCACCTTCATGGTGGAGATGCTCGAACTTGCCAATATCCTGAACAACGTATCAGGAAGGAGCCTGGTCATTCTCGATGAGATAGGGCGGGGTACAAGCACGCTTGACGGCTACTGCATCGCACGATCGGTTCTTGAATTTTTGCATGGAAAAAAGCAGGCCGGACCCCGTACGCTTTTTGCCACGCATTTCCATGAGATTATTACTGCCGAAGCCGACCTGAAGAGATTGAAGAACTGTCACTTCGCCGTGAGGGATACCGGGGCCGAAGTGATCTTTCTCCACACCCTCATTCCCGGGGCAACCGATCGTAGCTATGGCATTCACGTTGCTGCCCTTGCAGGTGTCCCCCCTGGAGTGACCGGGCGTGCAGCCGCTATCCTCGATGACCTGGTCAGGGGCGTTGGTCAACCTTCTGAACGAGTGAAGAGGTATACACAGATGCTGCTTGTCGATGCGCCGCAGGCCCCATTGGACCCGGTTATCTCTGATCTCCGCGATCTCGACCCGGACAGCATGTCGCCACGGCAGGCCCTCGAAGTGCTCTATGAACTCCACAGGAAAGCCGGTGGACGTAAGGGGGTGGATCATGGTGGATGAATCGCGGTGCAGGATCCGGCAGCTCGATGAGGTCACCATCAGCAGGATCGCTGCCGGTGAAGTGGTGGAACGGCCGGCATCGGTGGTAAAAGAGCTCTGCGAGAATGCCCTCGATGCCGGTGCATCGGCTCTCAACATAAGTATAGTCACCCGGGGAGGGTGTATTTCCGCTATAACTGTCACTGATGACGGCTGCGGGATGAACCGCGAAGAGGCCCGGCTGGCCTTTTCCCGCCACGCAACAAGCAAGATAAGAGAGATTGACGATCTTTTCTCCTGCAGGACGCTGGGGTTTCGCGGCGAGGCCCTGGCAAGCATCGCTGCGGTCTCCCGACTTACCCTTATTACAAGGGAGAAGGGGAAACCGACGGTTTCAGGCATCAGGCTGGTCAACGAAGGCGGGACGATTAGCAGGGAACAGGAGACCGGATGTCCTGTGGGAACAAGCATTACCGTTGAAGATATCTTCTACAACACTCCTGCCAGGAAAAAGTTCCAGCGATCCCAGGCAGCTGAGATCGCACAAATCACCGGTGTTATCGAGCGGCTGTCAATCACCCACCCGCATATTGCATTCAGCCTCACCATCGACGGGCGGGAGAAGGTATCGGTCCCCAGGGAAGGCTGTCTGTATGATGCAATCATCTCGCTGTTTGGCCTCGAACTTGCCGAATCGCTCATACCGATTACGGTCGGGGGGGAGCACGCTGCCGTTCGCGGGTACGTGTCGGTCCCCTCTGTATCACGGAAGGACCCATCACGGATCTTCCTCTCGGTAAATTCCCGCCCGGTCTCCTCCCGTCTCCTGGTATCCGCTGTGAGAGAAGCCTATGGCACGCTGCTCCCTGCTGGCCGGTACCCGATGGCATTCCTCGACATAGTGATCCCGGGAACCGATGTCGATGTCAATGTCCATCCTGCAAAACGGGAGGTCAGGTTCACGCGCGAGCGGGATACCATAGCTGAAGTTACGGATCTTCTAAAACAGGCACTCCTGTCCTGCTGCCTCATCGCAAAGGAGGATGCCCGGCCAGCCGCCCGGGTGGCCACGCATGCACCAGTCTTCCCCGCCCGGTATCAGCCCCCGGATTCCTGTATCGCTGGTGTACGGGAACCCCTTTTACGTGAACAGCTCCTGACCGGTAGGCAGTTGCGTCTGACCGAACGCGGATATCCGGACGATTCGCAGGAGGATCATAAAGGGAGACGGATGCCTGACCTCAGGGTCATAGGGCAGCACTCGAATCTCTATATCCTGTGCTGCACCCCTGAAGATGAACTCATCCTGATCGATCAGCATGCCGCTCATGAGCGGATCCTCTATGAGCAGATCGGCTCCTGGTCGACCTTCCGGGATAGTGCCCAAGAGTTGATCGAGCCGGTGATCATCAGGCTGTCCCCACGCGAGGCTGAACTCTTCGTTGCCGCGATACCGGTCCTTAACCGGGAAGGGTTTTCGGTCGAGGCCTTCGGACCAAAATCCTGGGCAATACGGTCTGTTCCGGTCATCCTCGGGAGGACGATCGATCCGGAAACGGTGAAGGAGATCGTATCCGAGCTGATCGAACCGGGGATTCCGCGGGAGATTGAAAACGCAGAACGGCTGAGAAGGATCGTTTCCTGCCGCGGAGCAGTGAAGGCCGGTGCAGTGTGCACCCCCGAGCAGTGCGAACAGCTGATCCGTCAGCTCAGGACCACGGAGAACCCGTTTACCTGTCCACATGGACGGCCGACCATGGTTGTCTTTTCCAAAAAGAAACTTGACGAGCTCTTCAAGCGGATTTGAATGGGTTGAACCGGGAGGTTCAGAAAACTTATAAAGGCCTGGTGTCATTGGTAACGTGACCAAAAATCTTCAACTGGAACGGAAGGTACACATGACCTCGAAAAAACATATACCAATTCTCCTTGCGCTCCTGCTGGCTCTCCTTCCAGCAATGACTGCAGCGGCAGACTATGCCACTCCCTGGGGGGTCTTTTCTTCAGGGACAACCATATCGGCAAAAGGAACCGGAAATGAGACCGTTTCCATCGAATATACCACATACGATGATGGGATGGCGAAAAAGACCCAATGGGTTTCCTCACAGACTCTGAACGATCCTTCTTCACTCTCATGGAATTCACAACTGGACATCGGCACCAAAGGCGATTCGCTCTGGTGGGATTTCAAGAATTCAGGGCTCCCTGTAGCCTGGGAGAAAACCGAGACAATCCTCCCTGTTATAACTTCGGGGATCCAGAAACAGATTGTGCTCCCGATAACATGGAAGTATACCCTGACGCCAACAATTCTTCCTGCGACCATTAAAAAGTTGAACATTTTCTAAATAATACCATAATCCTCTTTTTACCTGATCGACACAGGCGATCCTCTCATGACAGGGGGAATATCCGGGGCCGGATGATGGTTCTGGAGGGTGATTCGGGTTGGTGTAATTTTCAGGGCTATATGATGTTGTTCGAGGCCCGGAGTTGTCCGCACTTTCAATAGGAAATCAATAAAAACCCATAATTTAGACGTTTTGCAAAATCCTTCACAGACTGTCTCCAGCGGCATTCCCGGATACGAGTGGAGTGAATATCTTCCATTTTTTTTCCCGGGGTACAGAATTGCATTAAAGAGCAGATATTCTCTCTCAATTTTGAGGCTCTCTGCATAAAATACGCGATTATTAAGTATTTTTTACATATGTGTGGACACCGTTTCGCATGGAGTCGGAATTTCTGGAACTACAGGCTGAAATGAAGGCTGTACAGGGCTTATTTCGGGCGAGATCCTGCCAGGGGAAACCATCAGGGAGATAATATTTCGTACCTGGAATCATCTGCACACTACCGGGATCAGCGGGTTGGTGCCTTGTCTGGCAGGCATCCTTGGGAGGTTCAAACCGACCGTTTTAAAAATTGAAGAAGAGAAGTCCATCATTCGTGCCGGACACCGCGTGATAATGGCCCGTTCTTGATGAGAAGCCGCCCGGGTCAAAACCGGCATGGCATCTGGCAGGAATTACAGGAAAATGAGAGATCCGGGCATCACCCCGTGATGCGGACCTGTTTTATCAAATAAATCATGCATCTGACAAAGGTCATGGGGTTATCCTCTCAGGAAATAGCCAATGAGGATGAGCAGGAGCCCGATGTAGAACATGAGCGCCCAGGGCCACGAAAACCCTGGGTCGATTGTGGCAAATCCTTTGAGATCCTGCAGTAGCACAAGGACGAACCCTGCCACGAAACAGAGCAGGCTCAGCTGTTTCTTTGTCGTTTTCTCCATGCTGGTATCTCCGCGATTTTTCTCCTGAAAAAAGGGTATGCCGTGCTTCTTTATATTTCTTCAGGGAAAGTGATCCGCAACTTTTCAAATAACTTCCCAGGAAGAACGGGTAGAAGCAGGAACATATGACCGCTTCTTCGTGGATGTCCGCTGCATAGGCTGCCCGCACGAAGGTGCGGCATGCACGGTGGATCATCCGATGTCACCAAAACGCCTCCACTATTTAGCCGAGTTACACGAGGAAGATGGCCAAGATCTCATCCTTCGCAATGCTTCCGGGAGGGATCTTCTCCCCTCGCCTTGGGTTGTGCCGTAAAATTAACACCAAGACCCATTCTGCGATACCTGTTCAGAAGGGAATGAGGTATTTTCCTTCGCGATGAAGGGAGACCACTTCTCCGATAACAATGACCGCTGGAGGCTTTACCCCCTGCTCCCTGGCAACCTTCCCGATATCCTGGAGGGTCCCTATGATCACCCGCTGGTTTTCCCGAAGCCCGTTCTCGATGACCGCCACCGGTGTATCGGGGTCTTTGCCGTTCCCGATGAGGGAAGCCGCTATCTGCGGGAGATTTTTTACCCCCATCAGGATCACGATGGTACCCCGCTGCTGTGCAAGGAGTTTCCAGTCAAGCGACGGTTCCGGCTTGGTTGGATCCTCATGGCCGGTTATTATTGTGACCTGTGACGCAAACTTGCGATGGGTCAGGGGTATTCCCACGGCACCAGGGACAGCAAGGGCACTCGTGATCCCTGGGACGAGTTCGATCGGGATGCCATTGGCCCTGAGAGCTTCAAGTTCCTCCCCTCCCCGCCCGAACATGAAAGGATCGCCGCCTTTGAGCCGGACCACCTGTTTTCCCTCACGGGCTTTGGCCACCATCAGGGCCTCGATCTCATCCTGTTCAAGGGTATGCTCCGACCCGAACTTCCCACAATCGATCTTCTCCGCCCCTTCCGGCAGTCCTGCCAGGATTTCCTCGCCGGGGAGCTGGTCAAAGAAAATCACGTCAGCAGAATCAATCACCTCGCGGGCCCGGATGGTGAGGAGCCCTTCCCCCCCCGGTCCTGATCCTACCAGATACACCTTACCGTTCATTTCCGATCTCCAGTCTCTCGTATGCTTCCCTGATAAGCGCTCTTCCCTTCCTGCGCAGCATCCTTCCGCAGGCACCTGCCTCGTCCAGTGATGCGATATCCTCTTCGATCCGAACCTGCCGCTGACCATCAAGGGAGAGAATCTCCCCGATGAGGTGGCCGTTTTGGCAGAAGATACCCTGGGGAGTGAAACACCCCCCGCCCACCTCTTCCATCACCGCACGCTCAATCCCGGTATCGAAACGGGTCTCCGGGTGATCGATTTCCGAGAGGATCGTTACAAGTTCCGGCTCATGGCGACATACGACAGCAATTGTCCCCTGGTTTGGGGAGGGGACGAACTGGCCCGGGGATAGTCTTGTGCCTGTGACCGGAAGGGACAACCGCTCGATACCTGCCTCGGCAAGCACGATGGCATCAAACTGACCCTCCTCAAGTTTCCGGAGCCGGGTATCCACGTTGCCACGCAGCGGCTCTACGATTGTGCCCGGCAGGTTTCGAAGAATCTGGGCCTTACGCCGGGTGCTCGATGTCCCGATGATTCTAACGGTGTCGAACGGTAACGCATGGACCAGGAAATCTGCCGGAGAATCCCGTTTGAGAATGGCGACCGTGGTCACCCCCTCCGGTCTGAACGCAGGGATATCCTTCATGCTGTGGACAGCGCAGTCAATTGCGCCATTGAGGATGGCATCATCGAGGGCACGGACAAAAACTCCCTGCCCCCCGATCTCATGTAGCGGCACCCCGTCGACTTCATCCCCCCGGGTGGTAATGATGGAGAGTTCTGTCCGGTATCCCAGGTCACCGAGCAGCGCCGCCACTCGCCCGGCCTGCACAAGGGCAAGCCGGCTCCCCCGGGTCCCGATCTTCAGAGGCATGCCTGGTACGCCGAGACAATCCGCGAGATATCATCATCTTCATGGACAGCTGAAAGGAAGTTAGTCTCAAACTGAGACGGTGGGAGGAAAATCCCTTCCTTTCGCATCGCATTCCAGAATACCGCAAATTTACCGGTGTTGCATTCCTTAGCTTCCTGGTATGTGCGGGGAGGCCGATCCCGGAAGAAATACTTGAACATCGACCCCAGCCGGACAAACGATCCTTCGCTTTTCTGTGCCGCGGCCTCGCCGATCCTGGCTCCGGCATCCTCCATCGTCTGGTAGATCCCCCGGTGGGCATGCAGCCAGCGGACGGTGGCCATGCCGGCAGCGAGGGAGAGGGGGTTTCCGGAAAAGGTTCCTGCCTGGTACACCGGCCCGGCCGGCGAGATGAGTTCCATGATATCCTTTCTCCCTCCGAACGCTCCGATAGGAAGACCACCGCCAATTATCTTTCCGAGCGTGGTAATGTCGGGACGCACGCCGAACATGACCTGGGCACCTCCGATCCCCAACCGATAGCCGGTGATGACCTCGTCAAAGATGAGGAGCACGTCATGCGCCCGGGTTATCTCTCTCACCTCCCGGAGATAGTTGCCATCTGGAAGAACCGGGCCGATGTTTCCCATCACCGGTTCGAGGATGAACGCTGCGATATCCTTTTCCCGGGAAAGCAGGCTCTCGAGCGACTCTGGGTCATTGTAGGGAACCTGCCGGGTATGGGAAACCACATCAGGAAGGACGCCCGCGGAATCCGGCACGCCATGGGTGGTTGCTCCCGACCCTGCCCTGACCAGCACACCATCATGGGCTCCGTGGAAGCCTCCTTCAACCTTGACGATGTCCTGTTTTTGGGAAAACCCCCGCGCTAAGCGGATAGCGGCCATGGTGGCCTCCGAGCCGCTCGATACGAACCTGATCATATCCATCCCGGGGTGATCGCGGATGATCAACTCTGCAAATTCCGGTTCGGCCGGAGTTGGTGTCCCGTAGAGCCAGCCTTTGGAGAGCTGCCAGGTGATTGCCTGGTGTATAGCCGGGTGAGCATGACCAAGGATCAGCGGACCGTAAGCCATGCAGCAGTCTGTCAAAACATCTCCATCGACCGTAGTGATCCTGGGACCGTCCCCGGATTTTGTGTAGAATGGATACGGCTGGATGGCCCGGACCGGGCTGCTGACGCCGCCTGGCATCAGTCCCGTTGCTTTGCGGTAAAGGTCACTGCTCTTCATCGATCCACCCTGCCGCGTCCCCCGCAAAATAGGTGATGATCAGGTCAGCGCCCGCCCGCTTGATGCAGAGGAGGCTCTCCATCACCACCTTCTTCTCATTTATCCATCCCTGACCAGCCGCTGCCTTGATCATAGCATACTCGCCACTGACCTGGTAGGCCGCGATTGGCAGACCGTATCCCCGTATCGCTGCCACGAGGTCGAGATAGAAGCCTGCCGGTTTCACCATCAGTATGTCGGCCCCTTCCAATGCATCAAGCTCGGACTCCCGGACTGCCTCCCGTCCGTTTGCCGGGTTGATCTGGTATGTGCTGCGGTCGCCGAACGCAAACCCTGAATCCGCGGCTTCCCGGAATGGTCCGTAAAGGGCGCTGTCAAATTTCGTTGAGTAGGACATGATTGCCGTATCCGTATATCCTGCATCATCGAGGGCAGTCCGGACAGCGGCCACCATTCCGTCGAGCATGCAGGAGGGCGCGACGATGTCTGCACCGGCACGGGCGTGGCTGACTGCGATCTCTGCCATGAGTTCCAGGGAACGGTCGTTATCAAGGTCCGGTCCATGGGGACCGGTGGCAATGATCCCGCAGTGGCCATGATCGGTATACTCACAGGCGCAAACATCGGTGATGATCACCATGTCCGGCACAGCTGCCTTGATTGACCGGACCGCCTGCTGGACGATCCCCGATGGGTTGAAAGCCTCCGTTGCTCCGGGATTCTTGTGTGCCGGAATTCCAAAGAGAAGTATGGCAGGGATCCCTTTTACCCGGAGACCCTGCACTGCCTGTACGAGTCCTCCTGCAGGATAACGAAATTGTCCCGGCATGGATGCGATGGGGAGGGGGTTGTCAGCAGTCTCATCCACAAAAAGCGGGGCCACGAGATCCGCCTTTGAGATAAAGTTCTCCTGAACCAGGGGCTGGAGCAGTCTGCCCCGAAGCCTTCTCATTCTTCGTTGCGGAAACATATCTTCTCACCTCGGGTAATTGCTGAGACCAGCGACCGTGCGTAGCCGAGGTCGCCGTCTTCTGCGCAGAGTCTGATCGACACCGTCACATCCGATAGGATCTTGCTCACCAGGGCCCGGGTGAGATCGTCGATGATCTCATCGGTCCGCGGATTGCCGTTGCCGAGACGGGAGAGTGCACGGTTCCGCTCTCTGAGCCGGATCGATTCTGCCCAGGTATGGAGGAGCGACAGGGTCTCATCAGCGGCCTTTCCGTTCAACAGCCGGATGAACTGGTTTAACTCCTTCTCAACGAATGAACCGGCCTGCCCGGCAGCCTCTTTCCGGCTGCTCATGGTCAGCTCATTTATGCGCCGGAGGCTGTCGATAGAAAAGAGGTGGATCCCGTCAATCTCCTCCGACCCTTCCTCGACATCCCTCGGCTGGGCGATATCGATAATTACGAGAGGGCGCGGATAGCCATCGAGCGGCCAGCACCGGCTTCGCATGATATTCTGCAGTTGTTCGTAGTATATAACCGGGTGGGGTGCCGAGGTACAGGAGATGACAACATCGGAGAGAACCATATATCGGGGTAGTTCAGAGAGTTTCACCGCTTTTCCCCCGATCTTTTTTGCCAGCACCTCGGCCCGCTGGTAAGTCCTGTTGGCCACGTACATCGCTGTCAGTTTCTTGGCGGCAAGGGCCTGGGCAACAAGCATCCCCATCTCACCGGACCCGACCACGAGGATATGCTTTCCCTCAAGGCTGCCCAGCTGCTCTTCGGCAAGCAGGACCGCTGCGGACCCGATGGAGACCGCACCGCGGTTGATGAGGGTCTGCCGGCGCACCTCTACTCCGACGTGGATAGCTTTGTTGATGCAGAGCTCGAGGACCGGGCTTGCCGTTCCCGCCTCCTTTGCAAGGGCAAGGGAATCCCTGAGCTGCCCGATGATCTGGTCTTCGCCGACAATCATCGAGTCCATGCCAGCCGCCAGCAGGAGGAGGTGGCGGAGGGCTTCTGCCCCGGTCAACAGCGAAAAACCAGTTCTACCTTCTTCCTCGAGCATGGATTGGAGGGCAGAAGGTTCACCGTGCACGAGGATCTCGACCCGGTTGCAGGTCTGGATGATCAGTACTCCCCGAAACCTGTCCTTTGCCCGGGCGAGGAAGGCCGCCTCATCAGGAAACCGGAACTGCTCCAGCCTGTCCACCATTGCATGGTGATGGCTGATTCCGGCAATGGCGATTGGGACAAAGAGGAGGTCGTTCATGTCAGGTACCTCCTCTTGATGAGATTCCATGCTGCATCATCTCCTTCCCGGAGCGCTTCCCAGGCATCCTGGTCATGGAGAACGGATACAAGGATCTCCTTTCGTTTCGCGATTTCGGGTTCAGTTCGCCAGAGCAGCCGGCGAAGCCGGCCCTGGAGGCCGATCATCCGGTCAAGACAGGGGAGAGATGACTGCAGATGCTCCCGGAGATACCTGCTTATCGCCGGGCTCTCTCCCCCCGTCGATATGGAGAGGGTGAAGTTATCCCCGCGAATCACTGAGGGAATCACCACATCTCCCGGTTCTCCACAGGCGTTGTTGAACAGGATTCCCTGCGACCGGCACAGGGCGCCGATCCGGTCGTTCAGCGCATTATCAGGAGTCGCGGCCACGGCTAGCCATGCCCTGGTAAGGAACTGTAACAGTTCCGGGTCTGATTTCTCCGATAAATCGGTCTTTACGAGAGTCACCCCCATCCCTTCGAAGCGCGATGAGAATGAGCGCGAATACACCGTCACATCCGCTTCCGGGCAGAAAAACCCTGCTTTCCGGGCGCCGACATCTCCCCCTCCGAAGATTGCCACCTTCTTGCCCGAGAAGTCCAGCATGAGGGGGATCATTGTTATAGATCTACCCTGTCTTTTTTAATTAAGATGTTGGAATTGTTGGGAAGTTCATACGAAAAAAAAAAATCCTCTATATTTGCTATCCAGGGACCCGATCGGATTGAACAGGACAGATAACCAGTTCCTAATTCGTAGCCCTGATATATAACCCATTATTGTCTTTCTGGGAGTGAATGACACCAACACCCAGATAGGGATTTGGCCTCCATCCACCGGTAGCAAACCGTTGAAATTGACGAATATCTCTCCCGGGCTGGGGATGAATGGGCTACCGTATGGCAGACCTCCGGAATCTCTGCCCGAAGTAACGTTACTAATCCATATTATCGCATAAGAGCAGAAATTTATAGGAGATCGGTTATACTTTGACTATGAACCGAATTGTTAAGTTCCTTACATTATCATTCCTCGTCGTGGGCCTCGTCCTGTCCTGCGCCTGTGTCAGCCAGGAACCCACAAAACCGGTAACGACCCCTTCAACGCCTGCTCCTTCTGAGAAGATCACTGTAAAAGTGTTCCATGCGGGGAGCCTGACCGGTCCCTTCGAGAAACTGAAAGCAAGGTATGAAGCGAAGTATCCCAACACCGAAGTCCTCCTCGAACCGGCTGGCAGCGTGGATTGCATCAAGAAGGTGACCGAGCTCGGCAAACCGGCCGATGTGCTTGCATCGGCTGATTATCTCCTGATCCCCCAGTACATGGTGCCTGAAGACGCCGACTGGTACATCACGTTTGCCAAGAACCAGCTGACAATTGCCTACACCAACAACAGTAAGTATGCCTCCGAGATCAACGCCGACAACTGGTACAAGATCCTCGCCCGGGACGGAGTCCGGTGGGCATTCTCCGATCCCAATGCAGACCCGGCCGGATACCGCACCCCCATGGTCATCCAGCTCGCCGAGAAATGCTATAATGATGACAGCATCTTTGAGACCCTCATCGGGGATCACAGCAGCATAACGGCGTCCGAGAGCGGGGGTGTCTGGACTATTGACGCAACCAACCCGGCTCCCGATGGCACCAAACTGACCATCCGCCCCAAGAGCGTCGAGCTGGTCCAGATGGTGCAGGCTGGTGGCATCGATTATGCCTGGGAGTATATCAGCGTCTCTGTCCAAAATGACCTGGAGTATGTCGTGCTCCCTGAGGCAATCGATCTCTCTTCTGTCGATTATGCCGACGACTATGCAACAGTTCAGATCAAGGCTTTGGCAGGAACCGGAACGACAACCTACGTGGGAACGCCCATTATCTTTGGTGTGACAGTTCCAAAGATCGCAGAGCATCCTGAATATGGGCTGCATTTCATTGAGATGCTGATCGGTCCCGAAGGCCAGGCTATCCTGACTGCCGATGGCCAGCCTCCGATTGTCCCGGCGGGTGGATTCGGCGCCGTTCCTACCGAGCTCTCCGGCCTTGTCGAGATGAAATCCTGACCCATTTTTTATTTTTCCGATCAACGAGGACATGCTTTCCCGGGAAATTGTTGAGGAGGAGTCCCGCATCAACGAGTAGAGCCTTTATCACAGCAATGGAAGTACATGAGTAATCCCGGTAGAGAGTCGTTCTGGTCACGCTTCAGGAGACCCGATTCAACCCTGATCGCCTTTTCGCTCATCGGCTCAACCTTGGTTATCTTTTCATTCCTGGCATTGGCGACCATTACCCTTACCCAGCTTGCCGATCTTACCTTCCTCGTCAGAGTAGCCACCGATTCCCGGGTGATCAATTCCATTGCCCTGACATTCGGGGCCGGTCTTGCGGTGGTATTCATCCTCCTCCTCTTCGGGACCCCTCTTGCGTATGTCCTTGCCCGGACCCATTCGCGGATAAACAGCCTGGTAGAGGCGCTGATCGACATCCCCCTGGTGCTTCCCCACACCGTTGCAGGGATTATGGTCTACCTGCTCTTCATGCAGCGGGGGCTTTTAGGAGCGCCGTTGAAGGACATAGGAATTGTGTTCGAAGACGCACTCCCGGGAATCGTCATGGCCATGCTCTTTGTCTCCATGCCCTTTTATGTCAACACTGTCCGCGAAGGGTTCCAGAAAGTCCCGCTCCATATCGAGAACGTTGCCCGAACTCTTGGAGCCACCAGGTTCAAAGCCTTCGTGTTAGTTGTGATCCCTCTCTCCGCCCGGCACATCCTGAACGGAAGTGTACTGGCCTGGGGCCGGGCGATCAGCGAGTTTGCTGCGGTCATCATGATCGCCTACTATCCGATGATCGTCTCCACGCTCATCTACTACCGGTTTACGACCGGGGGCCTCAAGGAGAGCAGTGCCATTGCCTTCTTAATGATCATTGCCAGTTTTTCAGTATTCCTGGTAATACGGATTGCTACCCGTTACCTGGGGAGTTATGATGATCGAGTTTGACCGTGTCGGACTCGCCCTCGGTGAGTTTTCCCTCAAGGACATCTCGTTTACCGTCCGTGGCGGGGAATACTTCTTCATTATCGGCCCTTCAGGGGCAGGAAAGACGATCATCCTCGAAGCAATCGCCGGCCTGCATGTTCCCGACACAGGGAGGATCCTTCTCTCCGGGAAGGATGTGAGCACCATTCCTCCCGAGCAACGAGGGGTCGGGCTGGTATACCAGGACTACTCGCTCTTCCCGCACATGACGGTTGAAAAGAACATTGCGTTCGGGTTGAGAATGCACCACCTTCCATCATCTGAAATCCAAAGGAGGGTTGAGGAGCTGCTGTCACGTTTCGGAATTTTCCACCTGCGTTCCCGTGAGACACTCAATCTTTCGGGCGGCGAGATGCAGCGGGTGGCGCTTGCCCGCGCCCTGGCAATCGATCCCCAAATACTGCTGCTCGACGAACCTCTTTCGGCGTTAGATCCTGGCATGAAGGAGTACTTCATCCAGGTGCTCAAGGAGATCCACAGGGACAATGGCCTGACTATTATCCAGGTGAGCCACAACCGACACGAGATCCTCTCGCTTGGCACCCGGATGGCCCTTATCATGGACGGACGCCTTGAACAGGAGGGATCGGTCAGGCAGGTGTATGCATCCCCTGCCACGCGGGAGGTTGCCGAGTTCATCGGGTATGAGAATGTCATTGACGGAGTGGTGGTTTCATCGGGTGATGGGGAGTGCCTGATCGACGCTTCGGGACTGAAGCTCCGTGCATCCTGCACTGTGCCTGCAGGGCAGGGCGTCACGTTCTGTATCGGTGCCGATGAGGTCGTTCTCCATTCGCCCCAGGCATCCCTTTCTGGCAAGGATAACACGGTGCAGGGGATGGTAAATGCCATCACCCAGTCAGGATACCTTACCCGGGTCGTGATCGATGCCGGTGCCACGCTCTCCGCTGTGATCGTAAGGGAAATGGCGGATGAGATGGCCCTCCGGGTAGGCTCACCGGTTCTATTGACGATACGCAAGAACGCAATCCGGATGATTGGGAAGTGAACCGTGGGAATATATCGGTCTTCGGACCACAGGATCAACAATGGATCCTGTTAGCCCGGAGCTTATCGATGCAGCAAAAAATTGGCTGGCCATGGACGGGCTCTGGTTCCTTGCCGTCGAGGATGAGTTTGGTCTCGAAAAAGCCATGGAGATGGACCGGAGGGTTTGGACAACATTCTCGCGAATCGAAGCAGAGCGGATCAAAAAACGACTTTCCCTCCCCGAATCCGGCGGGCTTGACGCGCTTGATATCGCTCTCCGTCACCGGCTCCACTCCCTGCTCAATTCCTGGAGGATCGAACGGCCGTCCGAGAACACGCTCTTTTACTTCATGCTGACCTGCAGGACCCAGGCCGCCCGGATGAGGAAGGGTCTTTCATCATTTCCATGCCGTGAGGTTGGCATGGTCGAGTACTCGGTTTTTGCCAGGGCCATCGACCCCCGGATCCAGACCGCCAGCATCGCCTGCCCGCCTGATCCCCTGGAGCGGGACTTCTCCTGCGGATGGGAGTTCACCCTGCAGCAGGGCTAAAGTCCACATAATAAGCGGATTCGATATCCTTAATACTCTTCACCACGTAGTGTAGAGAGCACTGCGCCGATAGTGTAGTGGTTATCACTAGGCGTTGCCAACGCCTAAACCTGGGTTCGAATCCCGGTCGGCGCATCACCTGTTCTTGTTTTCCGTCGAAATGCGTGCAGGACGTTTTTAATTCCATCCGCCGGCCAGGGACTAATCTCTTGCTTTATTAGAGCCTCGGTTTTTTTTGCCAAAACATTCATAGGATCTCCACCTGTATACCCTCCCATAGAAGGAATTGTTCATGGAAAACCTGGTCATCAGTATCGAATTCGACAAGAAAATGTTTCCACGGAGGCATACCTGTGATGGAGAGAACATCTCCCCAGAGATCTTCATCGAGCGAATCCATTCCCCGATCCTGGCAATCATACTCGAGGACTGGACCGGGACTGACGAGCGGTTCTGCCAGTGGCTCATATGGAACATTGTGGCACGGGAGAACATCCCGGAGAACATTCCCAAAGAGCCGGTTGTCACCCATCCCATTGCCGCGGTGCAGGGGACAAATGACTTTCACACCATCGGATATTACGGCCCCTGCCCGCAGAAAGGAGACACTCATACCTACTACTTCAATGTCTATGGGCTGGACGGCCTTCTCAACATAAAACCGGGCTCGAATGTAGAGACCTTGAGAGCGGCAATGGAGGGCCACGCCGTCCAGTACGGGGGCCAGGCCATCGGCATCTACACCCGATAAAACTTATTAAAACACTCTTTTGTTGAAGATGTATCGGAGAACGATCCGGTAAAAAAAGGTGAAGGAGATCCTTAGGCCTTGCACCCCTCTCCGCGGAATAGGGCCCATTCCTCGCAGCTTGTGCCGTTGGGGAAGGTACACATGCCGTACTCCGATCCGTCAGGGTTTTTCATGATGTCAACCCTGCCACCGGACTGATTGCAGAACACCGAAGCGGGATTGGCCATACCGGCTGTCGGGGCTGTGGTCGCTACCGGCGTCTAGGTGGGAGTTGCCGGCTGCTGTGTGCAACCACAGATCAGGGTGGCTGCGATGAGGATGAAGAGGGCCCCGATAAAGAGAGAATTCCGGGCAATCATATGTAATCAGGGATGCTATGCAGGGGAAATATTTGAACTTCCCGCTTTATCCCGACCGTAACCCAGCTGACACAATGGCATCCGGGCTTTCTATATCAGGCCGCACCTGGAAGAACAGGTGATAGAGGCGGGCTCGCGGTTTTGATCGACATCCCGTTGCTGCAACATCCGGCTTTTTCATGAGCATGAGTGCATCCCAGTAACGACAATTGCTGCAGCAGGCAGGAAAAATCAGGACCAGGGGTTCAACCCGCAGCTTCATAGGGGGATGTCCTTATTGCACCGCTTCTCCAGGATCGATGGCCGGGAGCCGGATACATGAAAGACCTATACGGTTGGAGTCCCCAATGGTTGTCCATGCCTGACCTTCCCATTCGCGAACTGGGCCGGATGATCGCATCTGCGTTTAGGTTGAAAACAAGACCACTTGCCGTGTATGGCTCACAAAACCCCCCTTCTGATGCTGTTCCGCTCCCTTCCGTCCACCGCTGCATCGCGGTGACCATGGTCCATATGGCGATGAACGATGGACCACAGGCTGTTTATATTGGAAACGACGTGCGCCAGGGATGCTGCCCCGGAGGACTTTCCCATACCGGTTACATCATGCGTCCACCGGCACTCAGCTGGTTCGTCTCAACCGGCCGTCCGGGTGTCCCGGACGCTCCGGCAGAGTATCTCAAGGCAGGACCGGAGCTGGTAGACGCCTGCTTCGATGCAATCGGCCCGGTCACACCGGCAGGGCCATACCTGGTGATTCGCACCTGTGAATCGGTCGCGGACAACGAGACAGGAGTTCGTGCAATATCCTGTTTCGGAAATGCCGAGCAGATCCGGAACATGGCCGCCCTGGTCCATTTCGACCTGGCAGAGCCGTTCTTCCCGGTGCTCGTCCCTTGGGGTCCGGCCTGCGACACTCTTGTGACCTTCCCGGCCGGGATGGCGGCAGGCGCTCCCCGTGATTCAGCATTCATGGGCCCGCAGGACCCGACTGTAAACCATGCGCTGCCCCAGGATATCATGGTAATCGGGCTTCCGATTGCAGTAGCCCGAAGAATGGGAAACAATATAGGCCGGTCGTTCATCAGCAGGAGATCAGGGGTTGCGTTCCCCAACCGGGGTACCGGGCTAAAGGATTGAGGCTGGTACCCCGGGACTCTTTCCTCATCTACAGGGCTCTCCGGCTTGGTAGACGGTGATGATCTCCCTGCGGTCTCGAGCGATATGACATCAGCACATGTTCGAAAAAAAGAGCGGGGTGCCGGCAGGATACACCCAATACCCCCGGCCCGGTTAAGGGCAGGATCGATGAGGTAAGCCTGTGCATCGTGGAAAAGCCGCTTCACCCGGTCGGGGAAGTCCAGTTCATCGGATGCAAGGCGGTTTGCCATCGGGGAGAGGATGGAAAAAAGCCACGGCCGGATGCAGTGCAGGGCGGGTCATCAGGTCCCGGTGTGGGTTTTTCAGAACCCCGATATCCCGTAAGGAAATGATCCATGGGAGAGGACAGGATCATTACCCGGCTAAAAATGTTACCCCGACCGGTTCAGGACGTGTCAACGCTCCCGGACCCGGCCAACGGTCCGGTCATGTCGGCTTCCTGTTCATGGAACTCCTTCAGCCGCAGGATCGCCATCGCATAACCATCATCGAGGGCTTTCCGGTTCTCTTCCCGCTCCCCTTCAGGAAAGTTAAGGAGGGTCTGGTTTCCCATGGCCCTGTACCTGTCGAGTCCTTCGATGGCGGACTGGAGCGAAGACCGGGTACGGATATGCCTGTCGACAATCTGGGAAAAGTACTGTTCAATGATGAGGCTCACCTTCGGGTTCAGCGTAATACTCACCTGGCAGATTGGGGGTGCGATCTGGTGGGTTATAATACATACTTTCATGGAACCTCCCATCGCCGCGAGGGGAGCGCAAGAGATATCAGATCGGTGCTTTCAACCTGTGTGACAGCCCCCCCATGCCCCGTCCGCTCATAACCTCTGCCTTTGAACTGATGCCGAAGCGGCATATCGGCATCCCTGAGCGGATCTTCAGAATTTCCATCCCGTTCCTGCTGGGCGTCCCATACCTGCTGATCCTCCTGTTCTTCCTCCCATACGAATTATGGCTTGCCCACGGTGGATTGCTAATCGCCTATATCCTGCCCCCGGCAGGAAAGGAATCGGTTATTCCAATCGGGATAGCACTTGGGCTTCCCTGGTGGCTGATGACCATTTCCATCTCCCTGATGGATATCCTAGCCGCGATTTTCATGGCCCTGAATTTCGATATCGCCCTGAAGATCCCTGTTGTCGGCCGATGGATCCGGAAATTCATCACCAATGGCAAAGAGTTCTTTGGCCTCCGCCCGTGGCTTGGACGGTTCTCTTTCGTGGGTGTCGTTATGTTTGTCATGTTCCCGCTCCAGGGAAGCGGGGGCATCGGGGGGACACTCGTAGGAAGGATGATGGGGCTTTCTCCTGGAAAGGTAATCCTGGCAATCACTATCGGCTCGATCCTTGGGTGCGCAGCCATCGCTCTTGGAACAGAGTATATTAAGCATCTCATCCTGGCCGATCCTGTCCTGGGACTGGCCATTGCCGCGTTTGTTATCGGGATACTTGGACTCCTTTACCTCATGTACCGGAAAAGGATGCAGGCCCGGGGCTCCCTGTCCCGGTAATTTTGACCGGACGGGAAAACACCAGGAAACGGACCGGCAACCCCAGGAAAAACAGTTTATTATCAGGCTTCTTCTGTACACAACCTCTGGTCTTCTTCAAGTGCTGCATCAAGAGACGCGGAGTTGATCGTTTGCAGGAGGATATACCTCTTGCTTACCGAGGCAGTCCGGGCTGCAGCCTCGTTCATTGCCATTACAATCACCGTGACAGCATCCTCGGGCGTTCCCTTTTTCCAGTAGCGCTGGATGGCGGAATGGGCGATCTGCCGGGTCAGCTCGTTTCCAAGGATCACGAACGTGCTGGTGTCCCCCCGCCCCCGCATCACGAACCGGGATCCCTCGATATCGGCAACGGCATAATGCCCTGCGGAAGCATAGAGACGGCGGACCCGCTGTATACCGCTCCCGGATTCGGTGACCTCTCCGATGAGAATGCCACCCCTGTCCCTGACCTTCTCCTTGTCGTCCCGGATCAGGATTACAACCCCAAGCTCTTTCGCCCGGCACCGGAGCTGACCACCGTCCCGGATGTTTCCGGAATAAAGTTCTTTTTCAAGGGTGTCAATAGCTTCATCGTCACCCCCCATCCGGATCTCCCGCAGGTCACCGGCCATGATTGCACCGTTTGACCCGGTGTAGGCGATAACGAGGCTCATGGATATCTCACATGAGCTCCTTCCTGATAATGTCGTTTCACCAAAGCGGTCACGTCTCTCCTGCCGGCCGGAAGATCTTGACTGCCAGTAACCGGAATAGACCGGTGCTCTCGTTGGCCCATCGGTGGGGAATACGGGCCGGGCACTCGATCAGCATATCCTTTCCCACAGTTGTCCGCTCGTCCCCTATCTCCGCGCACCCGATTCCCTCCAGGACATAGAAGAAGACGTCGACCGGTGTGGTGTGCTCCTTCAGCGCTTCGCCCGGCCGGAGGGTAATTACCATCGCGATAACGGGAGGTGAATTATACGCTATCCGGGCATCGACATGGTGGGGGTTGGGGCTGACCGGGAGCATGCTCACATCCGTGACTTTCATGATCAAACATCTCTCTTGTGGATCACTATCAATTTAGGGCATGGCATCACAGGAGGTATTGTAAGGTGATAGAATGGCCTACCTCGAATTCAGGTTCATCGGGTTTATGTATGCCCTGGTCTTCTTCTTCGTCCTTTTTGTGCTCTGGTACACAAAGCGGTGGAGGCGCTGGCAGGGAATAGTCATCCTCGCGATCACAATTGGCCTTGGGTTTCTCATTTTCTCCCCGATCATTCCCTGGCAGTTCCAGCAAATCGTCCTCCGGGATATTCAGGGCATCGGCGGCCCGATCGGGATCGCAGTAATCGGGATCCTCATCATGCTCGTTCTCTCGTTTCTCTTCGGCAGGTTCTATTGCGGGTATCTTTGCCCGGTAGGTGCGGTCCAGGAGCTTTCTTACCTCGTTCCGGTTCCAAAATTCCGATTGAAAAACAAGACCATACCGTATCTATCCCGCTGGGCATTCTTCCTCGTATTCATCGGGGCAGGGATCATGCTTTCACAGGGTATCCTGTCGCTCTTCGGCATCCGGGATTTTTTCAATCTTATCTTTTCCGCCGCTTTCTTCGTCTTCCTGGCAATTGTCGGGCTTTCATTCTTCCTGTACCGCCCGTTTTGCCGATTCTTCTGTCCTTTCGGGGCACTGGTGTCAATTCCAGCCATGGGAAGCAGGTTCAGGATTCAACGGACCGATGCCTGCATCGAGTGCGGGAAGTGCGAGAGAGCCTGCCCCACAAACGAAGCGAAGCTTGCCGACCTGAAAGCGGAATGCTACCTCTGTCATCGTTGCCTTGATGTCTGCCCGGTTGAAGGTGCACTGGAGTATACCCGGGTCGGAGGAAGAGTCAACCGGTTAAAAAAGAAGGAATAGAATAAACCTAAAATAAATTACCAGGGATAATACATACAATGACAAACGCTGCCCGTGATGAACTGAAGGGAAAGGTCCTGTCCCTCAAAGACCTGGTCGGTTACCAGAAAGGGACCATTGCCAGCCGGATGATCGTTTCCAACCCGGCCGGGAACATCACCGCCTTTGCCTTTGACGAGGGTGAGGCCCTCTCGGAACATACCGCTCCGTTTGATGCCGTTCTCACTGTCCTAGAAGGCAGAGCAGAAATCACCATCGGGGGCCTCCCGAACCACCTGGAAACAGGGGAGACTATCATAATGCCGGCAAACATCCCTCATGCGGTACTGGCAACCACCCGCTTCAAGATGGCACTCACCATGATCCGGGGGTGATATGACCGGTTTTCTTTTTTGAGGGGAGAGAATAATATCATATTTTCACGCCATTCGTGATTTCTTCCTTCTGGTGTCGGCGGAACCAGAAAATACCCATTATGGCCACGATGATAGATCCCCCCAGAACAAACATCATGTCGAGCATGGTGTCCACAAGCCCGTTCTGCATCGGGCCGGCAAGGCTCCCTCCGAAGAAAAAGTCGATCAGGAATTCGTACATCTCCCAGAATGCCCCGAGCGCAACCCCGAAAATGATAGTGAAGAAGATGATAAAGACCGGCTGCAGGTTCATCTTCAGGTATTTGTCAAGGAAGATGACCCCGAGGAATCCAAGCAGTGCGACCGCCGTCCCGGACACAAGGTGCGCGATCTTGTCATAGTAGGGGTAGAATCTCTCATAGTATCCCTGGATATAACCTGCGGTGTGGAACCAGAGAGCCAGCGCGATAAGGAAGAAGACGAACCATGGGAGCTCGATGTCCATGCGCTTTGCAATGACATAGGGAACGATCGTCATGGCAAACATGAGGATAGCCGTAAACATGGCCTGGTATTCCCCGATTACGAAGGCATGCACCGCGTTCAGGGCGATCAGCGCCTGGAAAAAGTAGGCGAGGTACATACCATAGTTATTTCCCATGCAAAATACTCGTATGGGCGATATTTGATGGTTTCTAAATCAACGGGGTATCATTTCTATCATACCCTGGACCAGAACCTTCTTTGAAGGGAACAGGTGATTGAAACCCATGGGCATCCCGGAAGATCTGAACAACTGGTGAAACGGATGGACCATGCTCCGTTTTGGTCGGGCGCTGGCTTCAATTGAAGTGTGCAGGTGAACTCAGGGAATCTTCGGGAACCGGCGATATCAGTGGTCGAATTTACAGTAACGTATTATTCCGGCCCGTGGTGAATGCAGCATTTGGATTTTCCTGCCTTCTCCAGGAAGGAGATCTCCTTTTCGATACCGGAGGTGACGGCCGGATCCTGCTCCAGAACCTCTCATCGTTGCAAATAGACCCCCTGGGGATACAGGCAATCGTCCTGTCCCACGATCACGCTGACCACACCGGGGGCCTTGAAGCGCTATTGTCCGCGAACCCGGGAATTTCCGTGTTCATCCATGAAGGTTTTAGCAAACGGACAAGGGCATTTATCAGGGAATATGGAACGCCTCGCATGATCCGGGGGTGGCAGGAGATAACCGGGGGATATTCTCCGCTGGGCCACTGCCGGATAGCATTCCTGAACAATCCCTTACGGTTTCCGCGAAGGGGGGATTCCTCATCATTTGCGGCTGTGCCCACCCCCATATTGGAAGATCCACCGGTTTGAACGGTAATGGGTTCCCGGGTTTGGAATCCTGCCAGTCAGGTGGGGCAGGGCATGCCCGGCACTCACAAAAGGATGCTGATAAGTCCCATCGCACCAGCAGCCACGAGTGAGCTTGCGATCAGCCACCCGGCGACCATGCAGGAGATGGCCGGGATTTCGTCCCACTGGAATATCCAGGCGATAATCGGGCTGCCGTACAGGGCGATTCCCGGTATCCATATGATCGGGATCAGCATTATTACCCCGTAGTGCTGTAGGAACGAATATTTCTCGGTCCGCTTTGCCACCCGGTCGAGCCACCCTGCAATGCGGGACGAAGATTCAGAGAATAGTTCGCAGACCTGGAGGATTGTGATCATAACTCCGATAGCAACCGATGTGGAAATCGCGATTGCCACCACCGGATCGGTGCCGAGCCCAACCGCTACTGCCACGGCAATTGCCTGGAATATTAGCGTTGATGTGATGAGGGCAATTATGGCCGGTTGCGGGATTTCGAAGAACCCGCCAATGATGAGCGGGATGAGGATGATAAAGGAAAGTACCATGAAAATTGCGAGGAAGAGCCTGAATGTTGCAATGTGCCTGCCGATAATCTCCCTGCAGCCTTCCCGCACACCGGCCATGAAATCCCTTTCTCTAATACTGGTCGCGGAGCTCTCTTCAATGCTTGCAGCAGGACAATATGCTTTGGAGAAGGAAATGACGGGCGATTTACCAATCAGGAACGAGCAGGCGGTCCGCGATTCAACAGGAATGATCCAGAGGGGAATTATGCATTCCGTTCCTGGATCCTTTTTCACAAGCAGGGTCGTGGCAGGTAACCAATCCACCAGATCGCGCAGAATGGCTCGCAGAGCATCCGGCCTGAAAGGGTGAGACAAACGGTCCTTATGGACACCCGTTCCGCCAGGTATCCATCCCTGGAAAATCAGTGAGATGAATACAACAACCGGAGACAGACCGGGGCCCTTTTTCCTATAAAGTGGGTGAACTGTCACGTATTTCTCAAAGAGATTTAGTGTTGTTTTTCCGGCAAGTAAAATGGGGGCCAGCGCCTGCCCGGGCTTGAAACAGTATCAGAGGTCCACTGGTCCGACAATTTCGCCCTCCTGCTTGTTCTTCCGGTACAACAGTCCGCCGAGAATAACCATGAAGATAATTCCGAACGCGGCGATAACCAGAACCATGAAAAGGATCTGAGGGTCTTTGAAATTTGCCGAGACCACCACCAGGGCAGCGGATACATTCCGAAACCCGGTTCCGAATGCCAGCACTTCACGGTTCCGGAGCTCGGGGCCTCCCATCAGGTAACCTATGCCAAACGATCCGAGGATGAACAGGGCGGCCACGAGAGTTCCTTCAAGGCCAAGGAGGGCGCCTGCCTTTACCGAAAAGTCGCTTGTGAATAGTCCGAAGGTGTAAATGAGGAGAACCACCACGATCGAGAGATCCGAAACCCTGTCGACAACCGGGTGCATCTTCTGTGCGAGGGTCGGGATCAATGCCCGCACTGCCATGGTGGCGATGAGCGGGACGAGCATGAAGATGACAAGGTGGAGGGCAATGCCGCTCTGATCGACAGAGACTCCTTTGATCAGGTATGGAAGCATGACCGGCATGTAGAAGATGGTCACCAGGGTCAGGATCATTGTCAGCCCAACCGCATAGGCAACGTTGCCCCCGATAATATCCATTGCTTTTGGCAAAGATGGAGCACCTGCCGCCGCGGCCACTATGATGAGACCGATCGCCAGATCGGTGTCAAGGGGTATTAAAGAGAGGATCAGCAGGGCAAAGAGCGGGACCACCGCGAAGTTGGCGATAAGGGAGATGGAAAGGAGCCACTTCTTCTTCCAGGGGGCGAGGATCTCTTTCACCGTGAGGTTCAGCCCCATGGCCGCAATACTGGTGACTACGAAGAACCAGATCGCATAGTTTCCAGCTTTCAACAACAGCGGATCCATGGCACCATCTCCTTACTAAACCAGGCAATCTAAAGGTTTCAATGACATCGGTCAAGAAAGGCTCTGGTATGGCTCGAAGCCCGGTTCTCTAAAAAGTTGGATGAAATCAGGTCGCTTTCTGTGAAGAGCGGACCGTGAAAGACCCGATGATTGCGGCAAAGCCAAATACAACACCAAGAATACCAAAGACGAAAGGTACGGCGAGGGTTGATGCCCATGGGTTTGCGAGGATGAGCAGGCCAAAGAGGATAGAGAGGATGCCCAGGATACCGACACCCCACCCCTTTCCCCTGAATGCACCGTTAAGAGCCAAAAACCCATGGATCATGGCAATAACCCCTACCATGACAGCGAACACAAACATCGAGATGACAGTGCTGTAGAGAGGATATGCAATAAAGAGGAGACCAAGAATAATACCAAGGATACCGAGCCCGATCTTCCATCCGCGATCGCCTGGTTCCCCAAAAGCTCCAAACAGGGTAAAGATTCCGCTTACAAACCAATAAGCCCCAAGAAAAATGATTATTGTCGCCATTGCAAAAATGGGTTCGTATAACAGGCAGATCCCAAGGATAAGGGCGATAATGCCCTGCAGTAGCACGAGCCACCAGGGGAAGGTTACACCCTGCATCCCGGCAAATTCCGTAATTGTCTCATTAGTCATATGACCACCCAGGTATTTGTATATGGAAAATGATTCCTGATTTTATTAATTTGCCTTTTTTCGCTGGGAAACCAAGGTCTGACAATGTTTCAGAGTTCGCAACCAGGGATCGATTCCCCGACCATGTTCTCGGTAAGTTCTTTGAGTGTCTTATTCTCGATATACCATGTCCCCAAAGCGGCCACGAAGATTCCCCGAGGAGATCCATGATAAGGTCTATCATGGTGTCATCGAGTCCGTGCTGAAGGGGTTTTATCAGGAACGATTCGAAGAAAAGGTCCACCAGGTATTCGTAGATCTCCCAGAACGCGCCGATGGCCATGGTGAATATGATGACGATATAGAAGAATATTTGCCACCGGTGCAGCTTCGTGCAACTGAAGCGGTAGATGAGCAGGATAGAAACGAATGCCAGGATCGCGACTGTGATGGATGAAATGAAATGGGCGAATTTATCATAATATGGATACAGGGCGGCATAGAGGTAGTGTGAGTACCCTGCCACATGGAGGAAAACGGAAAAAGCAATGAGGAAGTTTGCTTCCCACGGCAGGGTTACCCCAACTCTCCGTTCGATGATATACGGAATGCAGGTGAGGAAAAAACCGAGAAATACGGTAAGAATTATGCTTGGGTCAAGAACGATTATCCCGTACATACCTTCGAGGAGGATGAGCCCCGGAGTGCCGCAGCAATATATACTCCGCGGGAAAGAGATGCCATCAGCGGTGTATTGGATTCGGGCCGTATAAGGGTTACACTCAGATCCGTGCGCGTGCCCCCTGCTCCAAAACCGCTCTCCCGTTTTCTGTCAGGCTATAGATGAGCCAGTTCTTTTCCTGCCGGCTCTCGGCAAGCCCGGCATCCTTCAGGATTGAGAGGTGGTAGGAGAGTTTTGAATCTGCAATCCGGAGGCAGTGCTTGATGACACAGACACAGAGGGGTTGTGCTGAGAGCAGGTGCAGGATTTTCAGGCGGGTGGCGTCTGACAGTGCCTTGTGGAATTTCACCTGGCCGGCCAGAGATGATTCGCCGGGGATGAGGCTGCAGAGCCAGGGGAGACCTCCCGCTTCTGCGAGGCCGACGGCGATCTCTTTTGGTATCTCATCGATGATCCCTGGCTTTGAGCCCTCCCGGGGATTTTTTGTGGGAGCCATGGCAGTTCAACCATATGTGAAATGGTTTTGGAAATATACCAGGCTTTTTGTTTGAAATTTCGAATCCATTTTCAACATTCTAAGCCTGCCGATCCAAATCGCAAAGCTCTCATGATCGCTGGAAAAAGTTTATGCGGAAGTCGGACATGAGAACCCGCATCCTCTTTATCTGCACCCAGAACGCGGGTCGCTCCCAGATGGCAGAGGGATATCTCCGGGCGCGGTATGGTGATCGGTATGAGGTCTTCAGCGCCGGCACTAACCAGTCGCGGGTGAGCCGGAAGGCTATATCAGTCATGCAGGAGATCGGGGTGGATATGTCCGGCCAGCGCTCGAAACCGCTGGTTGAATTCACCGGAAAGGAGATCGACATAGCGGTGACGCTCTGTGACAATGCCCATACGGTATGCACGATGTTTCCATGGGCAAAGGAGATAATTCACCAGAGCTTCCCGGATCCGGGAAATTTCACCGGAACCGATGTGGAGATCATGGACCAGGTAAGAGCGGTGAGAGATGGGATTACCCGGTGGATAGATGAGCGGTTCGGTTCTTCATGAGGACAACCTGGATTATGATGGGAGAGTTCCCTTTGATACCCCTATGAAACCATGCATGCACTAAAACCACAAACGGCCATGGCGCGGGAATGGCCTTGTATCTTATCCCGCCTGGATCAGTATACAGGAGATCGTTGATGGTACGCATGTTGCTTGGGATTGGAAACCCCCTCCGCGGTGATGATGGTGCCGGCAACTACGTGGCCGACCGGTTCAGAGCCCCAGGGTGGATCGTCCTCGACTGTGGTACCATCCCGGAGAACTTCACCGGGGTGGTCCGGAGAGAGCGGCCCGATCTCCTGGTGCTCGTGGATGCCGCGGACATGGGGATCGCTCCCGGGGAATTCCGCATCGTCCAGCCGGACGATATCGCTGCCGTGACCTTCGGAACCCATGCCCTCCCCCTGAACATCATGATAGGATTCCTCTCCCATCATGTGGACCGGATTCTCTTCATCGGTATCCAGCCCGGTGGAACAGGGCTGGGCCAGCCTCTTTCTGACGCGGTGCGGGACGGTGCGGAGAGGCTCATCCGGTTGATTGGGGAGGAGAATATAGAGAAGATTGAGGAATACAACCCAAAAAGGTGAAACTCATACCCGGGGAAGATACTTACCGCCGGTTCGCTTCCCTTTTATCGTGCCCCTGGATATGCCCCTGGGGAGGATTTCGCTTCTTACCGGGATCGGGATCCATGGCGTATGAAAAAACTCTGCTTCCCCCAATCATACTTCGATGGCGCCGCAGCGTTGGGGCGGCGGTTTAAGGAAAACACCGGTGTAATACTGTACCGGAATACACGTATCGTCTGGATTATGAAGACGTCCTGTTCCTCATTGTTGAAAAAAGAGAAATCCTCATTCTTCTATCAGGTTTTCTTCATATCGGTCTTCAGTTGCAAGGAGGAAGGCATCGCTCATGGCAAGGCCGCCTTTGGGGCAGACTTCGGTGCACTGGGAACAGAAGATGCACTGGCCTACCCAGATGCGGATTCGTTTCGTCTCCTCGATGAGTTCGATGGCATTAGAGGGACAAACCTTGATGCAGAGCCTGCACCCGATGCACCCTTCCCGCTGGTACTCGATCTTTCCACGGAACTTCGGAGGTATCGGAACCGGAGGGATAAGGGTTGCCCGGCCGGCCCCGACCTTCTCCAGGTACGCAGTGACTGATGGTGGAAGATACTTAGCCGGGAACTTGTTTGTCGCAGGAGTACGGAAGAGCTGCTTTAAGAGCTCCGGGAACATGGGGAGGAGCGCCATTTTTAGAGCACCCCCGCGAGTGCCGAGTCGGCCATCAGCAGCAGGAGGCCGACAAGTCCAATCAGGGCAAAGGTGTGCCAGTATACCGTGACCACCTGGTTTATCCGGAAGCGGGCCATGCCCACCCGCACGAGGGTCACGATAACAGACATCACCAGGACTACCTTGAAGAGGAAAAAGACAAGGTCGGCGAGCTGGGCGATTCCTGCCGGCATGGCCACGAACGAGGAGAGATTCCAGGGAAAGAAGACCGCGACGATGAGCGCTCCGAGCACCAGGGTTTTCACCGCGGTGGTAAGGGAAAAGAGCGCAAGATTCCGGCCGGAATATTCGACCAGCAGGCCACCGGCAAGCTCGGTTTCGGCCTCCTGTGTATCGAAGGGGATCCTCGAGAGTTCTGCAGGTGTAACCGCTGCAAGCACGATGAGCAGGAGGACGACTCCAACGATTCCAAGTGGACCGACAAGTCCCCAGACGGGGTTTCCGGCGATCGTTGAGAGCAGGAATGGATGGGCAACGCCCGCTGCCCAGAGGCGCCAGGCAATGGCAATCACCACGATTGCCAGCGGAAACTCATACCCGATCATGGTCACCATTTCCCGCTGCGCTCCTACAGTTGCGTAAGGTGAGCCGGAAGCAAATCCTCCGGCAACCGTTGCGAGTGCAGGGATCGTGAGAAGATACATCACCAGGATCAGATCGCCATACATTCCGAGCGGCGAATGCAGGCTTCCAAGAGGTATGTATAGCAGGATGACCAGGCTCGAAACGAGCGCAATGACCGGGGCCAGGTTGAAGAGCCAGGGGATGGCGTTTTCCGGGATAATATTCTCCTTCACCAGCAGCTTCCGGATATCGATGAACGGCTGCCGGAGGCGTGGGCCAATGCGGGCCTGCATATGGGCGGCAATCTTCCGGTCAATGCCGAGCAGGAAGAGGCCGGCGGTGAGGCCAAAGAGAGACACAATGACCGTCCAGAGTATTATTTCACCGACAACGGCAGTAAGCGTCATTGCTGCAGCCTCCTTGTCTTTTCAACCGATAACCTGTGCAGGTCTTCCCTTGAGAGGATCGACTGCAAGCCTCCTTTTACCACGGCAACCCTGTCGGTGCAGGAGAGGCAGGGGTCGATTGACGCCACGATGATAGGGATATCGGCGATCTGCTCACCCCGCAGCATGGGGATCCAGGACATCAGGTTTGAGTATGAGGAGGCCTTGACCTTCCATGCATGCGGGGCCTCCTTGCCCGCCATCAGCACGTAGTGGAAGCACTCCCCACGGGGGGCCTCCACCCTCCCGATAGCCTCGCCACTGGCCTTTTTACAGATGGCCAGGAGCTTGGCAAGCTTTGGTTCCGCGGTCACCTCGCCGGGGGGCATCTCAGAAAGACACTGACGGATGATCCTGCATGACTGGCCGACCTCGAGCAACCGGACCACAATCCGGTCGTATACATCTCCCCGGGTTTCACCTGCATACTGGTCAGGGAGGATCGACCTGACTTCGAGATCACCGTAGGCACAGTACGGATAATCCTGCCGGAGGTCGACGTTCACCCCGGATGCTCGGGCAGTAGGACCGACGGTGCAAAGCTTCAGGGCATCGTCCTTCGAAAGGACCCCGACATCACGGCACCGCATGGCGATAGTCCTGTCATGCAGGAAGAGGTCGAGGAGTTTTGAAAGCACCCCCTCGTATGCGGAGAGGCAGTCCTCGATGACCTTGTGCTGCTCCGGGACGATGTCCCTCCGCACTCCGCCAACCTGCACGATGCCGTAGTTGACGCGGTTACCGGTAAGGTTCTCGATCACGTCCATTGCCTGTTCCCGCACCTGCCAGGTAAGATAGAGGAGCGAGTCAAAACCAAGCTCATGAGCAGCAACCCCAGCCCAGAGCAGGTGGGACTGGATACGCTCGAATTCGGCGATAATTGTACGGATGTAATCGGCCCGCTCCGGGACTTCGATCTCTGCCACCTGCTCCACCGCCCGCGAAAAAGCCAGTGTGTGGGACACCCCGCAGATCCCACAGATCCGGTCAGTCAGGTGGACGATCTGCACCGGGTTCCTGCGCATGCCCATCCACTCGATACCCCGGTGGACCTGGCCCGGTGCAAAGTCCACTTCCCGGATCTGTTCCCCGTCCATTTCAAAGGTGAACATCACCGGTTCTTTCAGTGCCGGGTGAGTCGGCCCGATGGGGACGATGTAGGGGGCCTTCTTCTCCCCGCTCATGGGGATCCCTCCTCTGCAGGGGTATCCTCTGTCGGGAGTTCACACAGTGCCTTTTCATCGGCCGGGGGAGCGGGTCGGTCGACCGGTCGCTTTGAGCGCCAGAGCTCATTGATCATGCCTTCGGGAACCCCCGTCTCATCCTTTCTCCACGGATAGATTCCCTCCGGGAAGTCATCAGGAAGGAAGAGCCGGCGCCCATCCGGGATATCAATGACCCTGACTCCGAGAAACTCCTGTTTCTCACGCTCGGAGAACACAGCCCCGGGGATGAGGCCTGAGATGGTGGGTATTGAGAGATCGCCCTTGGGAAGGTTGACAGAGAAGCTTACCGTGCATTCCGCCCCCCGGTGCCCGTAGAACACGGTGAAGTGGTAGATAAGCCTGACCGCATCACCGGCGTCCACCCCGGAGATAACTGCAAGGTGGGGGAAGTGGATATCGATCAGAGTGGCAACCGCCGGGTTCAGGATTGAACGGTCGATATCGATCCATATGTTGTAATTCGGGTTCTTTTTGACCCCTTCACGCCGCTCGGTAATCCTGATGTCGGTCACTGCTGCACCGAACCGATCCCGGAAGACCTGGGCTACCTGTTCGGGCGTAAGTATCTCTTCCGTCATATACTGCCTCCTTCCAGTCTTTCGAGTTTCGCAAGGGCTACGACGACCCCGTGGATGATCGCTTCAGGACGGGGGGGGCATCCGGGCACATAGACATCCACCGGGATGATGTCATCGATTGGGCCCTCAAGGTTATAGGAGTCGTAGAAAACACCCCCGGAGGTCCCGCAGGTCCCGATACACATCACCACTTTTGGGTCAGGGATCTGGGCATACACCCGGATCAGCCTGTCTTTCATCTTCTTCACTACCGGCCCGGTCACCAGCATGACATCGGCATGGCGGGGTGAGCCCACCAGCCTGATCCCGAACCGCTCGGGATCGTAGCGGGGGCAAAGGGTAGCCACGATCTCGATCTCGCACCCGTTGCAGGAGCCCGAGTTGAAATGGTAGACCCACAGCGACCGGTTGAAGGACGGCGTGGGTTTCATATGAACACCACCACAACGAAGAGCGCTGCCGTGGTGCCTAGATACCATAGCACGTAGTCGTTCAGGACACCGGTATGAGCAGGGACGATGAAATTGTAGTATCCCTTCAGAGCATCAAGGTACCCCCAGTAAAGGTTGGATGCCCGCACATGGACCATCTCTTTCTCCGGCTCAGGGTTCCCTGAAATGAAAGGGACGGTCTGGGTCGTACCTTTCTTGTATCCCGACTCGCCCCGCTGCCGGATGAGGTACACGATCACTGCTGCGACCAGGACGGCGATCAGCCAGGCGAGAGGGTTCCAGAATCCTGTGCCTGTGGAGAGGGATTCAACAAGGGTCATATCAGGCACCTCCGAGAACCGATGCAATATACCCGCTCTGGTCGGCAAGGGCATGGGCGGCAGGGGCGATCAGGGTATCCACCACTGCCTGCGGAAAGAGGCCGAAGAGGATCACGATGGCCGCAAGGATTCCCATACCTACAAGCATCGGCATCGGCGCTTCCTGAACAGTGTCAAATTCGGGGAGTCTCGGCCCCATGAATATCGAGTGGAAGACCTTGACAAAGGAGGCGAGGGTGAGGATGCTCACCACCATGGCGATAACCGCCAGGACGGGGTTGAAGGCAAACACGGACTCGTAAATCATTAGTTTTGAGGCATATCCATTAAAGGGAGGTATCCCGGCAATGGCCAGGGCGCCGATGATGAAGAAGACCATGGTATACTTCATTGAGTGGCCAAGCCCCCCCATCCTGTTGAGGTTATAAGTCCCGATCCTGAAGAAAATGGCCCCGGCGGTGAGGAAGAGGAGTCCTTTGTACATGGCGTGGTTGATGATGTGGAATATCCCGCCTTCCATGGCGATATACCCGAAGGATTCCATAAGTGGCTGGTTACCAAGAACCGCGAGTCCAACACCGACCCCGAGCAGCATGTAGCCGGTCTGGGAGATGGCATGGTAGGCCATCAGACGTTTCACATTCTTCTGGGGAATGGCCATGGTCACCCCGACGACCATGGAGAGTATCCCGAGAATGATAATAATCCATCCGACGGTCATCGCGTTGAGGGTGAGATTGTAGATGGTGAAGACAACCCGGAAGAGCCCATACAGGCTGGCCTGGCTTGCAACCACCAGCATGGCGGTGACCGAAGAGGGAGCCATGGAGTAGGCATCCGGAGTCCAGAAATGCAGGGGTACAGCCCCGCATTTCATGGCCAGGGCGGCGATGATCAGCACCAGGGCTACCTGGTCGAGGAGGGTGAATTGCATCCTGGAGGCGATCATGGCGATGTTGAGGGCATTGTACTCCCCGTAGTAGATGCCGATGGCGATGAGGACTGCCATCGCCCCGATCGTCGACAGGACAAAGTACTTGATGGCCGCTTCCACGGCAAGGCCCCCGTCAATCCGGTAAGCGATAAGGCCAGCCGAAGCGATGGAGAGGATTTCGAGGAAGACAAAGAAATTGAAGAAGTCTCCTGTTGAGACCATGCCCATGATCCCGGTAATCATCAGGAGGAACAGGGTGTAGTAACTCTCGAGTCCCGAATGGATGCGGTCGGCAGAGATGGAATAGAGGAGGACTGCAAATCCGCAGACCGCCGCAATCACCTGCATTAATGCACTCATTGCATCTATGGTGAAGATGATCCGGATGGGAATGCCGCCCGAATCGAGCGGGACGGTGAGTCCGGGAGATGTTGCTCCGAATACATAGATACGTGTGCCATGCAGGAAGACGTCGGATGCAAGCATGAGGGCGACCAGGGTGGTCAGGGTCATTATCAGGATGATCCATGCCGACCGGACCTTTGGGGATACCCTGCCGACGAATGGCGCCACAAACGCTCCGATGAGGGGGACCATGATCAGGAGCGCCGGGGCATGTGTAATCAGGAAGCCGTTCATTCGCGAAGCCTCCTTATCTCATCAGTGTTGATGGTCCCGTATTTTTTCCAGATGATTACAGCAAAGGAGAGGAGGAGCGCACTCGTGGCGACCCCGATTACGATCGAGGTGAGGGTCAGCGCCTGCGGAGTGGCCAGGACCATATCGGTCGATGGGGCCGAAGTGAAGATGGGGGCGATCCCACCCGCGCGGTACCCGAGGCTGATCAGGAAGAGATTTACCGCGGATTCAAAGATGGTGATGCCAAGGAAGATCTTGATCAGGTTCTTCTTAATGACGATTGTTGCAAGCCCAATCAGGCTCAGCGCCACCACGGCAATGAAAGGGAGGTTCCAGAACATGTCAGGTCCCCTCCTCTTTTTTCAGGCCCGAGAGCAGGTACAGGAGAATGATCGTCAATCCGCCCCACACCTCGATGCCCACTGCGATGTTCATGATCGGGATGACCCCGGCGGTATCAAGCTCCCCGGGGTTTGGCCCAAACGCAACAGGCAGGCCAAACAGGCCCCCCGAGTTGGCAAGGACATTATAGAAGAAGGCGTATCCGAATCCGAGGGCAAGGATCGCTGCACCGATGAAGAGCAACAGCCCGGCCGATTCCTGGGCCATCATGGTCACCTTACGGATCATTTCCGCGATATCCTCATACGCCCAGGCCACGATCACGATTGCCGCTCCCGTGGCCACCACCGCGCCTCCCTGGAACCCGCCGCCGGGAGTCAGGTGGCCGTGAAGGACGATGTAGAGCCCGAAGATCAGGGCGAAGGGGTAGAGCAGGTCTGCCCCGGTCCTCACCAGTTTACTCATCCTCATACTCTTCCTCCTTCAGCATGTTCCGGAACATCAGCCCGGTTCCTATCACTGCGGTGAAAAGGACCACCGATTCGCCAAGGGTGTCAAACCCGCGGTAATCGAAGACCACCGAGGTGACGACGTTGTTTGCAGCCGTCTGTTCCTGGCAGTGTTCCAGGAAATAGTCATCCATGTCGCTTGCTGCAGGTATCCCGAACTGCAGCAGACCGGGAATCAGCAGGAGAGCCCCGGTCAGGATACCGAAGGTAACGAGGACCAATGCCCGTTTCATGATCCGCCTCCTTCATACTGGCTGGTTGACCGGATGGCGATGATGAAGATGGCCGTGGTAAGCCCTGCACCGATTGCTGCCTGGGAGATGGCTACATCCGGAGCCTGCAGGATGTAGAACTCGAGGGATATAAGGAAGCTGAAAACACCTGCAGCCAGGGTTGCTGCCAGAAGATCCCGGAACCAGTACACCAGCAGCGCAGAGATAATCAGTCCGGCAATAACCAGCACATGGATCAACGTCTCGATCATGGCCCCACCTCCTCCAGCCGGTCAACGACCGCCTGTACTGGTTTGATCCCTGCCCGGTGTGCTCCCCGTGCGATCGCATGTGATCCCAGAGCGTTTGTGAAGGCAAGTGCCACGGCGGCGATCAGGGTATGGATCGCAAGCACTGCATACTGCGAATTGACACTGTCCAGGTAAGCCGTGACACCGTAGATGATGACCGCCAGTGCGGTGAAGACCGATCCGAAGGTGGTCATCTTGGTTGTGGCGTGCATCCTGGTATAGACATCAGGGAACCGGAGAAGTCCGATGATGCCCAGGATATTGAAGAAGCTCCCGACCGCGAGACAGGCAACAATAAGAATTTCCGCGATCATCTCACAGATCACCCCCTATATACTTGGCGATGAAGAGAGTGCTTACAAAGGAGAGCAGGGCATACACGATGGCCACATCGATGAAGATGATCTGGCGGTAGACCACACCAAGAAGGATCAGTACCGCGACCATGAGCGTATTAACCGTGTCAACGGCAACCGCCCGATCGGCAGGAGTGGGTCCCCTGACAAGCCGCACCATGGCCAGGAAGACGAGGGCGACAAGGATAAATGCGACTGGGGAAAAATAGTCCATCATTCGGCAATCCTCCGGATCCAAGCAGGGATATCGGCAAAGGAAAAGAGTTCCCGTGCCGGAGTCACAGTCTTGCCTTCTTCGTCGGCCGTGACATTGATCTTATGGACGAACAGGTCGTTTGTCTCCTCATCAATGTCGACCGTGATTGTTCCCGGGGTCAGGGTAATCGAGTTTGCAAGCATGAAGATGCCGAGGTCGGTTTTCATGCCGGAAGAAACCCTGAGGATTCCTGGGCGGATCCTGCCGGTGATGACCCGCATGGCCACATCGATGTTTGCCACGGTGACCTCGATCAGGAAGGGCCCGAGGATATAGACCGGGATGAGCAGGAAGCGCAGCGGATTTGTCATCCGATAGTTGTCCGACCGGCACAGGAACTTTCTGGTTATCCCTGCCACCACGATACCCAGCCCTGCACCAGCGATGAGTTCAGAAGCTGACCAGAACCCGACTGATCCGCTCCCCGCAGTCAGAAGAAGATAAATAAAAAAGACGAGGAGGAACGTGACAAGAAAGGCGATCATTAGGATCACTCCGGGTCCCGGGAATGGTTGGTCTGGTGTTCAATATCCCACATAACAATCACATGCATTCAGAACATGACAGGCACCGGACACCCAGTCGGGGTGGCTGGGAACCGGTTCTCCGGTCATGGCCAGGGAATGTATGAAAAGTTAGCGATCTGAAGCCTGATAAACAATACTATTAGCGATGGAAAAGAACCCCGGATTGAAGACTATTTAAATAAAATTTGCAAAAATAGCCATTGGATAACGATAGTTACAGGATCGCTGGGCAAACCGGGTACATCCCGTTCCTATTTATTGCTTGATCGCCCACATATGATAACATTCATGCGGCCTGCATATCTTGGAAAGATGCACCTCCACTGGTGCGATACCTGCCATGTGCCGGTACTTTCTAATGTATGCGGGTGCGGGGCTGCCACGCGGAAGGTCCAACTCACACCACCGGGCGACGCCCGTCCCGCGTTCCCGGCCGATTGCGCACTAGTCAACAGGATTTATGAGAATCATTTCGGAGCACGCCTCATCCCGGAAGGGACAATTGCTCTGTTAAACAAGGTGCCGGATACCGATCGGATGGAAGAGATCATCATCGGTGGTTGCGTGGTAGGAGCAATCCGGTTCGTTGCAAGCGAGAAGCGATGGGAGCCTCTCCCCCGCCCTGAAGCGGCCTGCTTCCTTAAGCCTGCATGCCGGTATGTCGTGGTAGATGAAGGGGCGATACCTTCAATCCGGGACAAGGGTGCCAGCGTCCTTGCTCCCGGCCTTCGTGCCATAGACCCATCTGTCAGGACTGGAGAGGAGGTCTTTATTCTCGGACCTGATGGGAGTTGTGCCGGCGTGGGAAGGGCAAAAGTCGATGCTGATATGGCGAGGGCCATGGAACACGGGGCGGTGGTCAGGACCAGGAAAAATGCTCCCTCTGTTTGTGTTCCCGGGCACTCGACATGGGAGGATGCAGTGGTTGCAAACTCACAGGTCATCGAAGAAGCGGAGGCAGAAGCAGTCTGTTTCGTGCAGGAGGTTGCCGGAAATACCGACCGTCCGGCAAACATCTCGTATTCGGGAGGCAAGGACAGTCTTGCAACGCTGCTTGTGGTGAAGAAGGCGCTTGGCAGACTACCCCTCCTCTTCATCGATACCGGCCTTGAATTCCCCGAAACGCTTGAGAACGTCGCTGTTGCAGCTGAGAAGTACGGCCTCGAAGTGATACGGGTAAGTGGAGAGGATGCCTTCTGGGAATCTTTTGAACGGCTGGGCCCTCCGGCAATGGACTATCGCTGGTGCTGCAGCGCCTGCAAACTCCGGCCGATCCGGAACTTTATCGAAAAACGATGGGGAGAATGTCTCTCGTTTATCGGCCAGCGGAGGTATGAATCTATGCGGCGGAAGGAGAGTAACCGGGTCTTCAGGAACGGGATCGTGAAGAACCAGATCTCGGCAGCCCCCATCCATAACTGGACAGCGCTCCATGTCTGGCTCTACCTGTTCCGCGAACAGGCCCCCTGGAACCCCCTCTATGAACGGGGGCTTGACCGGATCGGGTGCTTCATGTGCCCCTCCAGCGATGTAGCGGTAATCGAGGAGATACGGGAGCAGTACCCGGACTTGTGGCGCGGCTGGAGAACCCGTCTCGGTGCCTGGCAGGAGGCTCACGGACTGCCACCAGAGTGGGTGACAATGGGTGGTTGGAGGATCAGGGGTGAGGCGGGCGATGAAGCGTATCGTTATAGTTGATTATGGTCTTGGGAACCTCAGGAGCGTATTCCGCGGTCTTGAAAAGTCGGGAGCGGTGCCGCTGATTACTTCTGATACCGGGGAGATCTCGGCCGCTGAGGGGATCATACTTCCCGGCGTGGGGGCATTCCGGGATGGCATGGAGCAGCTTGCCGGCATGCGGGAGGCCATTATCAATGCCGCTAAATCGATCCCCGTTCTCGGGATATGTCTTGGTATGCAGATGTTGCTCGAGTGGAGCGAAGAGCACGGCCGCCATGCCGGCCTTGGCTTCATCCCCGGAACCGTGCGGAAATTCCCCAGAACTCCGGGCTACAAGATCCCCCACATGGGATGGAATACCCTGCACGTCGCGCTCCCAGACCATCCACTTATGGAGGGAATTGGCGAGGGATCATACGTTTATTTCGCCCATTCGTTCTATGCGGACACCGCGTTTTCTCATACGCTTGCCACCACCCATTTCATATGCCCGTTTGCCTCCGCAGTCACTTCCGGAATGGTTCACGGCGTCCAGTTTCATCCCGAGATAAGCGGGGCGGTGGGACTGCAGATCCTCAAAAACTTCATCGATCTCGTCTAGGCGGCCCCGGAAACATATTATCGTGCCCGCAGTAACAAAACAATATGAGATACATCCTTTTTTTCCTGTTGTCATCCGTCCTGCTCTGCAGTGCTGTCCAGGGATACGTCATACTCATCGATGCTCCGACCGAGCTCCGGGCAGGTGCCCCGCTCCTGGTCATCGGGAATACCACGTTCCCGAAAGGGACCCAGTTTGACATCATCCTTTATAAGACACAGTTCACAACACCTGAAGAAATCGCAAGGAGGATGATTGTCGTCGATGAATCGAAAGAATTCGATGCCTCATTTCCGACCACCGGGTTGCAGGCCGGGCAGTATAAGGTGGAGGTCCGGTTCCTGCAGGATCCCGGATCGAAACTTGGCTCTGCCTCGGTTACCCTGAAGCTCGTAAACATTATCGACCGTTCAAGGGAGATAGTAATGACCGCCCCCGTCAATCAGGCTCTCCCCGATGCGCTCCTTATCGAGGGTTATATTCCCAACCTCGGTGTGGCGACAATCACCCTGAAGATCAGCGGCCGGGGGGGTTTCTCGCTTCCAGACCAGTATATCCGGACGACTACCAAGCCCGGAAAGACCGATGGATGGTTTTCTTACCAGGCCCCGGTGACCGAGCCGGGGAATTACTACGTGGAGATCCATGACCGGGACGGGTTCATGACGACCATCCGGTACACCGTGGAAGCTCCTGCGCCCGTAACCACCACCCTGGCAGGTCCGGATGGCCCTTCGGAAGAGCCATCACCTTCGAGCCCAATGGATACCTCGTTTCCGCTCGCTGCATTGGCCGCGGGAATCGCTGGTGCCGCTATCATATGTGTCATGAGCCGGAAATAATCTGGTTTCCACAATTTTTTATGCCGGTGAACGGTACGTTCTTTCACGCCGCACCAGAAGTTGCAGCTCTGTTAGCTTTCCGCCAGGAATTCCATAACAGAGCCAGGCATAATCGCCCACGCAGCAGAATCTAAAATTTATTCTTCCGCCATTTATAGGCCTCGTGCAAAAAGAGCAGGAGAACAACCATGAACCCTCCAAGGAAGAACGCCTGAACCAGGGTTATAGCCCCTCCTGCCCCAACCGTCTCCGCCCCGGGAGCTTTTTCTGCCAGTATCCCTGCTCCACCGTTCCCGTTTTCAGAGAAGGCAGGCAGCCTGACCATGTCCGGGGAGGCCTGGAACAGGGGGAGTATGGCAAGCATCGCGAGAGAGGCAAGTATAACGATGGCGAAGAGCGACGCATACTTCAGTAGAATTGAACGGATGCTGGTCACTTTCGGGGCAACGATGACCAGCTGATCCCTGAGGCGGTAGACCTTCACCTCCCTTCCCTTGACGCTGTACCGGGTTTCTGCGATCTCAACGAGACCCGCTTCGAGCAGGTTGTCGATGTGGTACTTGAGGGTGCCCATCGGGATACTGAGCAGTCCCGTCAGGTCCGTTGCTGTCTTTGGACCCTGTGAGAGGATATGGAGGATATCGCCTGCTGTCTGGCTGGATATCGCCTTTCCGATCTTTTGTGCCCGTTCGTCTCCGGGCTCAAGAACAATCACATCGTCAGTCATGCAGCGCCGAAAATATCCGTTCCTTCCCGACCTTGAGTGCAAGCTCGATCTTGTCGATATCCGGCCCACCGCCCTGGGCCAGGGTCGGGGACCCGCCACCTTTCCCTCCGAGAATGGCGCAGACCTGCCCTATTATCTCTCCGGAGTTCACCTTGCCTGAACCCGACATCAAAACCACATGAGCACGTTCGAGGCCGCTGGCAAGGAGAGCAACACCCCCTCTGTCAGAAATACGTGATGCGATGGTCGCAAGATCCCGGGCAGCAAGGTCGATCCTGCGCACAACCACCGGCACCCCGCCAACCGTCTCGGGAACAAGTGTCTCGATTTCCATCTCCGCCATGCGCTGGGCCATCCGCTCGATCTCCTTTTTCTGGGCTTTCCATTCGGTAAAGAACCGCTGGACCGAGGACGGAAGGTTCTCCTGCTGGACAGAAAGGATCGCTGCAGAGTCGCTGATGATCTTTTCCAGCTGCTGGACGTACTCCACCGCAGCCATGCCGGCAGCATACTCGAGCCGTTCTATCCCGTCCTGGATATGCTCAACCCTGATGATCTTGATCATCCCGATCTCGCCGGTAGACCGGCAATGGGTACCTGCGCATGCCTCGATGTCTCCAGCGACCCGGACTATCCTTATCTCCCTTCCCGGAGGTACACCTCCCTGGTAGAGTGCAAACCCGTACATCTGTTCGGCTTTAGTACGGTCCTCGTGCCTGATATCCACGGACTGGTCGCTCATCACCATCCGGTTCGCCGCAATCTCGATCCGGTGCAGTTCTTCTGGAGTGATATGCTTGAAGTGACGGATATCGAGCCTGGCGCTCTCCTCCCCTTTCTGTGCCCCGGCCTGGTGGATATGTGCCCCGAGCACCTCCTTTGCCGCCCTGAGGAGCAGATGGGTCGCAGTGTGGTGACGCATGAGGGACCAGCGGCGCTCTTCATCAACTATCCCCTTCACCCGGTCGCCCCTGCGGAGCAGGCCTCCAGAAGTATGGTGCACGATGACTTCCCCGATCTTTCGGACATCGTCCACCCGCACCATGCTCTCGGCGCTGATCAGCATACCGGTATCTGCCGGCTGTCCGCCACCCTCGGGATAAAAGAGGGTCTGGTCTAAAACCGCATAGCCGTCGAAGTAATCCAGCACCATGGCATCAAACTCCATATCACAGGGCTGCTCGTAAAAGAGCTTCCGGGTCTGGGGCAGGCCACCGATACGGTCGCGGAACCTGACAAACTGGTCCTGTTCCTCCTCTTCCCCGGACTGGGAGTGCATCTCGGCAATCAGGGAGTAGAAATTGTCCGGGAGATCGATTACGGCACCTTCTGCAACGGCAATATCCCGGGTTATCTCGGGGGGTATTCCATGGGAATCGTAGAGGGTGACGATCTCCTTAAGTGGTACCCGTTCACGCCTGTCTTTGTAAGTTTTTGCCACTTTCCGGACGATCTTTGTTCCCCGGGAAAGGGTCGCATGGTACTTTTCCACTTCCCGGTCGACAATCTCCCTCACGACCAGGATATCCTGTTCAAACGACCGGGTGCCCACGATCCGCATCTGCTGCTCGATAAGATCGGCGAGGTTGTCCGATATGCCCAGCTCGTTCATCATCCGAAGCGTTCTCCTGATGACCAGCCGGGCGAGATAGCCCTCCCTGACATTGGAGGGGACTATACAGTCACCCAGCATGTAGGCCAGGCAACGGGTGTGATCCACAATGGCATAGACCTTCTCGATGGGGGTGATCATCCGGTCAAGCTTCTCGATTGGAACATCGATTGCCGCTGCTACCTTCTTCCGGAGCTGGAAGAGGTTTGCACCGGAGATATCCATCACTCCGGCGAACCTGGCATTCAGGGAGAGAATCCTGGTATACTCATGGTCGTTGAGGAGGTGTTCGAGCCCTGCCGATCCCATCACCCTGCTGACCATTTCCGGAAACACGGCATCATAGATGGTTGGCGAGCCGCGTGATGCCCAGACGAAACGCTCCAGGCCATAGCCGGTATCCACGATCCAGTTCTTCATGGGGTAATAGAGTTCGCCATTGAGATCCACGGGTGGCTTATCTGTTTTCTGCCTCCCGAGGTTCATGAAGACCAGGGTCGCCACCTCGAGACCGCCAATGAGCACTTCGAGGCTTGGCCCGGCATTACCGCCACCAATCCAGGGGTGCTCCTTGTAGGTGACCTGTTCAAGATCACCACCAATAGAGGAAAGAAACTGTTCGCACAGTTCAAGCGTCCGCTCCTTCCAGTATATCTCCTCGAAGTCGGAGTTGAAGGCATGGTGGGCCATCATTTCAAAGAGCGTCAGGTGCCTGCCCGACCTGCCCACCGAGTCGAGATCGTTTAACCGGATGCAGGGCTGGGAGATGGTCAGCGGGTTTGCCGGAGGGGGCACTATGCCGCCGGTTACCCATGGCTGGAAGTCGGCAATGGAGGCAATTGTCAGGTAGATATCGTCCCGCCAGCGGGCCGCTACAGGGTAACGTTCGATGCGTGTGTGGTTGTTCTTCTCGAAAAACGAGAGGAAAGCCTCCCGCATCCCATCAACGGTATGCTGGCGGAATACTGGTTTTCCTATAAAGTTGTAGGTCTCGCATGGTGCATCACCGCAGATCTCCAGGTCCGGCCTCCTCGTCCAGAATGCCGCTCCGCATTTCCTGCAGATCTTCCGGGTCAGCCCATGGGTGGTAAAGTATTCGAGCTGGTATTCCTCTTCGAGCATGAAAAACCACGTTGTATCACTAATTTTGGATTTGCTACGATAAATATTGTTTGTCAGCCGGAGAACCGGCGTTCCAGCAGTCCTGGTACCAGAGTTCGTATGATTCGTAGTCTCCCGCAAGTGCAGCGATCCTTACCGCAAGGACGTGCCAGCAACCACCCCCCCGGTAGAAATAGACCGGGCAGGTACAGAAATCGTCTTCAACGATGTATTCTCCTGATGTACCGACTACTACGTAGAAGTCAAGGTACTTCTTGATCCTGTGCTCATCGATGGCCTTGAGCGCTTTTCGCCCCCTGTCTCCGAACAAACAGATGATCTCCTCCCTGAAAGCGGGAGTTAGTTTACCTTCATGACAGAGCCGATCGAATAATTCTTCTACGTCCATACCGCGGTTACCGGGGGATCATCGATATACTCCCACCCCATCTTCCTTGCAAGCACCTGCATCCCCGGAGCCTCGAGGGCATAATGGGTGCTCTGGAGAAGAGGGAGAGGCGAAGCGCGGATCGTGGCATGTTTCAGGTCGGCGGACAGGAAAGCTTCTGCACCAAGCATTGCAGCCTCACCAATCAAGGCGAGATCAAAGCCGCTTCCCCCCACCACACCGAGCCTGCAGGGGAGGATTGGTTCTCCCCAGGTAAGGAGAGGTGCCTTTAGCCGGCTGGCGATCTCGGGCAGGGTGAGGTGGCAGTCCCCGCAGACACCGAGACTCATTGGGCTTGTCCCGGAGAGATCCAGGACCGATGCAAGGGCATCATTGATCCCTCCTTCAGCATGGTCAAAATTGGTATGCATCACATATAAGTTCATGTCTGCGGCGAGGGTTTCCCGCAGAAGTGTGGCAAGAGAGCCGCAGATTGACGTCACTGGTGTCCAGAGCGGGGTGTGGTGGACCACCAGGAGATCGGCATCCATACGGGCCGCGGCTCTGATTACCGGGAGGGTGGCATCTAGGGAGCAGGCTACCTGCCGGACTTCCTTCTTCCCTTCGATGATGAGCCCGATCTTCCCGGCATCCATCTCCTCGGCATGGTCTGGCGGAGCAATCTGCTCGAGGGTCTGTATGATTTCCCCGATATCCATGTGAAAGTATCGATTACCCTGGGTTTAAAAGTAGCAATTACTGCTAGTAATATACAACATCATTAAATATTCTAAAAGATGAAGATCAGTGTTATGGAGAAGACCATCGACCTGATCAGGGAACGGATCAGGGACGGAAATGCGCGGGTGGTCACGGCAGAGGAGATGCCCGTAATCGTTGAAGAACTTGGCGAGGAAGGGGCACTCCGAGAAATCGATGTAGTCACCACCGGGACATTCGGGGCTATGTGTTCATCCGGGGCTTTCCTGAACTTCGGGCATGCTGATCCCCCTATCAGGATGGAACGGGTCTGGCTCAATGATGTCGAGGCATATGGGGGAATTGCTGCAGTCGACGCCTATATCGGCGCAACCCAGAAATCGGCCACGCGGGAGGCGCATTACGGCGGTGCCCACGTCATGGAAGACTTCGTATCGGGCAAAACGGTCGAGCTCCGGGCACTCTCGACCGGGACGGACTGCTATCCACGGCGGACCATCACCACCGAGCTCCTGCTTGAGAACCTCAATGAGGCTACCATGGTCAATCCCCGGAACGGGTACCAGCGGTACAACGCGGCAACCAATTCCACTGACCGGACGCTCAGCACCTACATGGGGATGCTCCTCCCGAACTGCGGAAATATCACCTTCTCGGGATCCGGGCTCCTCAATCCCATCACGAACGATCCGGAGTTCCGCCTTATTGGGGGCGGTGTACCGGCTTTCCTCTGCGGGGCGCCGGGGATGGTCATCGGCCAGGGGACCCAGCACTCTCCCGCCGGAGGTTTCGGGACGCTGATGGTCACCGCTGATATGAAAAAGATGTCCCAGGATTTCCTTCGGGCAGCAACCATGACCGGGTACGGGGTCACCCTCTATGTGGGCCTGGGCATCCCCCTGCCGGTCCTTGATTTGGAGACGGTCCGCTCGACAGCGGTGCGGGACGAGGACATCACCGTGGACATCATCGATTATGGGATTCCTTCACGGGACAGGCCCTCCCTGCGGAAGGTCAGCTACGCGGACCTGAAGAGCGGATGCGTTGAACTGAATGGCGAAGAGATACGAACATCCCCGCTCTCCAGTTACCGGCGTGCCCGTGAAGTTGCCTTCACACTGAAGGCCTGGGTGGAGGAGGGGAAGCTGGATCTTGTCCTGCCGACCCGGAAGATCGATACAACCATTAAAGCTCATCCAATGCGGGAGACGGCCCAGGGACCTCGGGTCCTCGATATCATGGACCGGAGGGTCTTTTCCATAGGACAGGACGAGGAGATACGTTCGGCGGCCCAAAAGCTCCTGAAGGGCGAAACCAACCACCTCCCGGTGATCGATTCCTCCGGCAAACTGGTCGGGATCGTGACCACCTATGATATATCAAAAGCGGTGGTCAATCCTGGCAAAGCGAACAGGGTCAAAGACATCATGAAGAAACGGGTTATCACCACCACCATGGAAGAACCGGTGGATATCGCGGTCAGGAAGCTTGAGAAGCATAACATCAGTGCGTTACCGGTAGTGGACCGTGAATTACGGGTGATAGGGATGCTTACGGCCATGAACCTTGGCAAGCTCTTCGGCGGAAGGTGGTTGAAATGAAGCTCATCGTGACCTTTTCCCGGAAAGCAGGGAAAAAACCGATCATCGCCCAGGTGGTCCGGGATACGGGAGTTCTGATCAATGTTGAGCGGGCGCAAATCGATTCATCCGAGGGCGAAGCGCTCATCGACATTCCTGATGAAGCATGCACCGTGGTGAAAGAGGGGCTGTCCCGCCTCGGAGCCTCGGTCCGCGTGCTCGAGGATATCATCTCGCTTGATGAGAGCCGCTGCATCGACTGCGGGGCGTGCATCAGCATCTGTCCCCAGGAAGTATTCTCGTTCGATGAGAACTGGAAGCTCGTGGTCAACGGGGAACGCTGCGTTCTGTGCGGTCGCTGCATTGAGATCTGCCCGCAGCGGGCGCTTTCGCAGAAGGAGGAAGTGTAGGGAAGGCCGGACCTGTTGGGATGCCCGGAAACGATCCTTCTATCCTTCTTCTTGCGAATGGAGCTATCCCCTTTATATGGAACCTGTGTTCGGCAGGAAACCGCTTGAATATAAAACAGGAACGATGCAATTCGCAATAGGCACAACGCATGAAAATGCCAGAGGTGGTTCCATGGGAAATGGCTGCGCCATTTTGTCATGAGAACCCCATCCACGTTTTTTACCAGGGAGCCATGTGGCCGGAAGATTTCATTGGCGTTTCATTCCGTTTACCTGCACCCCGGAATGAACCGCGTGGTTTTTGCCGGGATCGGTATGAATGTCCAGGTTCCCGGTTTTGTGGGTTACTGCACCGGCTTCCAGCACCCGGATAGTATCATCTGACGCCTCTGTACCTTACACCGGATGCGTATGCTGGCCGGGCTTGGGACTCCACAGCTTTCGGGCATCGTCAAGGGTAGCTGCCTTCTCCCCGGGCCGGATGGCGCGGACAAAGGAGGCTATCTCCTCGAGGCTCGTGGGGGCATACTTCACGAGCTCGGCGCTCACATTGACGGTCCGTCGCTCTCCGTTGATAAACGGGTAGCGTTCCAGGTCGTTGTTGTGGATATGCCCGTGGATCACCCATCCCTGGTAGCCTTCCGGCACCAATCCGGGATCGTGAATGCATAAGAAGGGGATATCCTGGCAGGTGACCATGAGAGAGGAGACGGCACCGGGGAGCGGGTCGTCATGGTTCCCGATAACGGTGGTGATGTCCCCGTTCATCCGGTTCAAAAAGTGGCTGGAAGGCAGAGCGCCTCTGCCATACCGGAGGTCGCCAAGGTAAATGACTGAGTCGTTAGGTCGCACAGTAAAGTTCCAGTTGTCAAGGAGCACGGAGTCCATCTCGATGACTGATGAGAATGGTCTCCGGCAGTAGCGGATGATATTTGCATGACCAAGATGGAGGTCGGAGATCACGAAAATACCCGGCACTGTCCGGGATACCGGTCCGGTGAGCTGTAACCCCTGTGAAATCCTGTATTCACGGCGAGTAGTGATCCAGAGGTCCGGGTTGAAGGCCTCTGCCCGGGAGAGCCAGGTTCCGCGGGCAAGGTCAAGTTCCTTCCAGAGGCTTCCCTTCCGCAGTACTGCCATCCGGAAAAGGGTCAGCGGGGAGCCGCATCCATTGGCATGGGGGGCAGGGCTCCCCCTGCCATTGCCGTGTTTCAGGACGGTATGCGATATATCCGGCATCCTGCTCCAGACGGACTGGATCTCGCATCGTGAGATCGATATACGAAGCGAGATGTGGAATATCCGGGACCCTGGAGGGCGATCGATCCAGGTGCACCAGGCCATCTCCGGGGAGAGGGTATGGACGATGCTGCGGTAGAGACCGGCCATCTTCATATCGGGGATCAGGGAGAGCGCGACAGCCGTTCCTTTCCGTCCTTTCAACCGGAGAGGATCACCGATCGTGCAGGTGACAGCCGAAGTACCGCAAGCTGCCTCCCTGATATGGTCCAGGAGAAGGGAATCGTGAGATCCACCGCGAAGTCCAAACGGGCCGAACAGGGTGACATGCGGCTCTCGCGTCTCACCTGACCGGGCAGTTATGGTTTCGGTGAAGCGCGAGACAAGGGTTGCGATGCCGGAGTCAGGGACCCGGGCAAGGATGAGATAGGTGGCAGCCCTGCGGGTGCCAGAGCGTCTCGCTCTCCTGCTCCTGGAACAGAGGCATCTCATGCTTCTTTATAAGCCTCATCCCTGTCTCATAAATACCTGCGGGAAGCTGATTGCATAGCGGATCCGTTCCGGCGGTTATATGGATATCAGGCAAAAGAATGTACCGGTAATGATCCGGCGCCGGTTCCATCTCCGGGAGACCATAGCAACCATCCTTGCAGCCAATGAAAGTCACATCACCGCCGCATGGGACAGGATCATCACCGCCCGCCAGGAGCTCGAGAGTTATATTGCCGGTGATCCTTTCTTTCTCTCAACCCTCGAACCTTATCCGGTCAGGACCGGGATCGCTATCGTTGACCGTATGGCAGAAGCGGGGGAGGCCGCAGGAGTTGGTCCGATGGCCGCGGTTGCCGGGGCAATCGCGTGGGCAGGGGTTGAAGCGATGCAGGAGGCCGGGGCACTCTTCGGGGTGGTCGATAATGGCGGAGATATCGCGCTTGTCGCGGACCGCGAAGTTACAATCGGAGTCCATGCAGGGACATCGCCCCTGTCAGACCGTCTGGGCTTCGTGATCGGCCCTGACCCTGCCATTCGTGGGATCTGCACGTCATCGGCAACAGTGGGGCATTCCCTCTCGTTCGGGATTGCCGATTCGGTAACCGTCTTTTCAAAAAACCCAGCCTTCGCTGATGCATGGGCCACCGCCATCTGCAACCAGATAAGCCCCGGAAACACTTCAGTTCTCGAAAAACTCGATCCCGGCCAAGTGGAGGGGGTCTTCGTGATTATCGGAGACCGGGCCTTCCGGTGGGGACGAATTCCTGATCCGGTACGGGTGAAAGGCCGCCGCGATCTCATAACCGGGGGCCTGCTCTGACACTGCTTCAAGGGTCAGGGCCGTTCTTCGACAAAGGAGAGAGCCTCCAGATACGCATCCTGCCCGGAAAAGCTGGCAAGGACCGTCTCCCCGTCGCTTACCGAAATGGCCGGTGATCCGCCTGTAACGAGGAAGATAACCTCGTAGCAATCACGTTTCGTAACCACTACCCCGGTTGCAAGGGCAGATGCAGGCTGGAGCATGAGCCGTTCTGTCTCAAGATCACCGGGATACTCGCGGAAGAAGAAATAGAATACCTGGAAGGCGTTCAGAAGGTCAGATCCAAAGAGTTCTTCCCGCACCTTTCGATCGAGCCGTTCAAGGCGAACAGCAAGGGCTTCGGGATCGTCCTCCCCTCCATCAAGGATAGCATCAGCGATACCGGTCAGCACCGGGTAAGGAAGGGGGTCTTCATCGTTCACTTCCCGAGATCTCGATCCTCCATGGAGAAAAGTATTTCCTCCTGAATTGTTGAAAAAACTATATTCTGGTATTCGTGGAATGAATATACGTGAACGATACAGACCTGGACTGGACGGTCTACCATCTCCTCATCGAGGATCCATGCCAGGGCAGTGCGGTCCTCGCCGGCAGGATCGGGTGCAGCACTGATGATGTCGAAAGATCGTTCAGGCGTCTTGAGCAATCGATGCTGATCTCCCATGAGGTCGGAGGATGCCGGGTTCTCTCGGTCCAGGAGATAATCCTGCAGTGCCAGTCCAGGTACGACCCTGATTCGCCGATAACCTTCGAGGGCGGGATTATCCGGTTGAAAAAAGGGCAGGAATGAATGGCACACCTGGCAGTCCTCCGGATTGGGCACAGGCCGGAACGCGACCAGCGGGTCACCACCCATGTCGGGCTCGCTGCCCGGGCATTCGGGGCCGACGGTATGTACCTTGCCGCTGATGACAAGGGGGTGGTGGAGAGCATCACCGATGTAGTCGATCGATGGGGCGGCAGTTTTTTCATCAGGAACCACATTTCCTGGAAACGATGCATCCGGAAGTGGAAAGAAACCGGGGGCGTGGTTGTCCACCTGACCATGTACGGCGAGCGTATCCAGGACCGGGAAGAGGAAATCCGCTCCCACAGCCGTATCCTCGTTGTAGTCGGAGCGGAAAAAGTGCCCGGTGAAATCTATGGCCTTGCCGATTACAACATCGCGGTGACCGGTCAGCCCCATTCCGAAATTTCAAGCCTCGCCGTGTTCCTCGATCGGTTCTTCCAGGGGTCGGAACTCTGTTCAGAATTCCCGGGTGCACGGATCCGCGTGGTCCCGGCTAAGGATACGAAGCAAACAGAGGAACGATGGGACTGAAGGTGCTGGTCGCCGGGTTTTCCACCCGCCATGTGGTCCAGTCCGCATATGCAGCCGGCTGCGAGGTGTATGCCGTCGACCATTTCTCTGACAGGGATCTCTCCTTTTATGCGAGGGAGGCCATCCGGTTCGATGAAATCGACGATATATTACCTGCCGTTGAAGAGATGGCCCGGAAGCATGCGCCAGACATCGTGGTCGCCACGTCTGGCGCTGAGCTCCTGCCGTCCCGGAACCTCTATGGAACGCCTCCGGAAAAGGTTCAGCGGTTCCTCGACAAAATGGCAACCCACCAGTTCTTTGACGAAATCGGTGTCCGCACCCCTGCGCTGATCTCCCCACATAGTTTTCCGGTGATGATGAAGCCCAGGCGTGGTTCGGGTGGATGGAGGAACCGGGTTATCAGTTCCGTGGCCGATCTCGAGTCGTGGCGGGCGGAATTCAACGATCCACCAGCGCTTGCCGAAGAAGTTGTATCCGGTGCACCCTGTTCAGTCTGTTGCGTCGCTGACGGCACACATGCGGTTGCCATTGCAGCGAACCGCCAGCTGCTCCGGGGATCGGGCAGTGCTTCATATGGGTATTGTGGCTCGGTCACCCCTTTTCTCGATCCCCGCCACGATGAGCTGATCCAGGTTGCCGAACGAATTGCTGCAGCAAGCAGGTGTGTCGGGACGCTGGGCATTGATTTTATCGCTGGAGACGAGCTGTTCGCAATCGAGATCAACCCAAGGTTCCAGGCAACGCTTGATACGGTTGAGATGTCAACCGGTATCAATCTCTTCTCCGCACACCTTGCGGCATGCATGGGGAACCTTCCCATGAAAAGACCCCCCTGCCTGCAGGTGGCGGCACGAAAGATACTCTTCGCAGACCGCGACTTCACCGTGCATGCAGACCTCTCCCGGCTCTCGTCCATTATTTCGGACATTCCCTGGCCCGGGACAGCATTTGAGGAGGGGCAGGCGGTTATCAGCATCTACGGCTGGGGATCGACCGAAGAGGAGGCGACCGGACTCCTGCACAAGCATTTTCAAACAGTCCGACAATATATGGGTGGAAGGCTCTATGGATGAGGTTCTGGAAAATCCGTCGATAAAAGCATATCTGTTCAGGTTGATCGGCGAGGAAGGGATCAACCTCCTGGAAAAATTCCCCAAAGATGGCGAATGGAGCGACGAGCAGCTCGCTGCCCAGACCGGCATCAACTTAAATTCCGTCCGCCACTCCCTCTATACGCTCTATGAGAAACGCCTGGCAGAGTACCGGAGGATTAAGAACAGTGAAACCGGATGGCTTACATACCTCTGGCATCTGCGGATGGACCTGATCTATGATGTCATAAGGGATGATCTCGAGGCCATCTTAGAGAAACTCGAGGCGCGAGAGCGGTATGAGGAGGAAAATGATTTTTACATCTGCAAGGCCTGCGGCATGCTCTACACCTTCAACCAGGCCATCGACTTCGAGTTTATCTGCCCGTCATGCGATCAGCAGCTCGAGCACTTCGATAACGAGATCCTGCTCCGCGCCCTCAAAAAACGGATCGAATCGATAAAAGAGACGCTCGGGCATGCCTGACGGGGATGCCTACTATGACGGGATGCTCCGCGCTGCCGGGTGCAGCCAGCGGGTGGTAGCGCACTGCCACAAAGTCAGGGATATTGCGCTCGGGTTCTGTGACCGGTCATCGGTTGCAAACAGGGCCCTCGTCAACGCCGGGGCGCTTCTCCATGATATCGGCAGGGGGGTTTCCCACGCCATATCTCATGCCCAGGACGGGGCGGCCTGGTGCCGGAGCCATGGTATACCCCAGGAGATCGCACGGATTGTCGAGCGGCATACCGGCGCCGGGCTGACCGCTGATGAATGTACCCTGCTCCGGCTCCTCCCGGTAGACTGCATACCGGAGACGATCGAGGAGAAAATTGTGGCCAGTGCCGATAACCTGGTCAGGGGGAGGCACGAGGTGTCCATTTACGAACGTCTCGCAGATTCGTTTTATCTTAAAAGGGAGGTCAGGTACCGCATCTATCGGCTGTGGCTTGAAACGGAACAGTTCAGGCGTTCGTAAACAGGCTAGAGGATAACCTGCTTTACCTGTGGGAGCTTCCGAATGGCTTCGATAACAATTCCCGGGATCTCCCCCTCTACAATGATAACCAGCCGTGGTTCCTCGGAAAGCTGGGGATCGGTCACGAAGATCTGCCGGATTGTGAGGTTCTGCCCGGACACAACTCCCACCGCAGCGCTCACGATGCCCTTCTCCCGGGCATCCTGCGGGAGAATGGTGATGGATGAGAGCCCCAGGGGGCCGGTGAGCTGCGAGAGGTCAGGAGTGGCACGGATGCTGGTGAAGACCTCCCGGAGGGATGGTGCATTAAGGATTCGCCGGGCCGTAGCATCGACCACTCTCCGGTCGGTCCCGATAGCTTTGGCGATATTGGTGTCGGGGATCTCGATCCCGTTGCAGGTGATCCTGCCCTCCCAGTTCACTCCGAAGCCGTTCTCGAGGAGGAACCGTGCCACCCGGCCTTGCGAGGGGGAATCTGAAAATTCCCTCATGATATCCGACCACATGGAGGATATCTCTAACATCGGCCATACTTATACATCACTGTCAGGAAATCGACATTATACCGGCACAATCCTTCTGCACCGATCACCGATACGTGGTACCCTCATGTTCCTCCGGATGGATACATTATTTTAGATAAACGTCCTCCATATTATGGCAAACGCGCGAGGGTTGCCGAGCCAGGTCAAAGGCGCGGGCTTGAGGGGTCCGTCTCGTAGGAGTTCTAGGGTTCAAATCCCTTCCCTCGCATCAGAATGAGAAATCTCACTTCCCTTTTCCCAGTACCTGAAGAAACAGGCTCTGCGCTACGATAAATCGTTCCAGTTCATCGAGATCCACGCTCTCATCGGTTCCATGGATGCGGGAGGACGATGCATCCTGTGCTCCCCACAGGATGAACTCTGCTGCCGGGACGGCTGCCTTTAGAGCGTGCAGCAGGGGAATCGATCCACCGGCACCGATCTCCTCGACGGCTTTTCCAAAGGCGGACTCCATTGACACCCGGGCCGACATGTATCCAGGACCCACTGTCGGGCAGACAAACCCTGCATTTCTCGTTACCTCCGAGACGTTTACATGGACATTCCACGGAGCAACGGACCTGAGGTGATCCATCAGGAGTAAAAGCTCGTGGGAGGGATCGGCATCAGGGGAGATACGCATGCTGATCCTGGCCGCAGCATGGGGGATCAGGATGTTGGATGCCCCCGTGACAGGTGGAGCATCGATCCCGATTACTGTGATGGAAGGCTTCGACCACAGGCGTGCAGAAAGAGGTCCGGTCCCGATGAGCCCGACGCCTTCGAGCAATCCGGCATCTCTTTTGTACAGTTCTTCCGGGTACTGGATGGCTGGTGACGGATACGAATGGAGACCTTCGATGCCTGCATCGCCGTGGGAGTCATGCAGTGTGGCCAGCATCCTGATCAGGGAGACAAGGGCATCCGGAGCTGCCCCGCCAAACGAGCCCGAATGCACGGCGTGATCGAGTGTTTTAACCTCGAGAATGCACGAGACCTCCCCCCGAAGTGTCGTAGTGAGTGCAGGGTTTCCGGCCATGAGGTTGCCATTGTCGGCGATGATGAATACGTCACAGGAAAAAAGTTCGGGGTGTGCTGCAACGTAATCTTCGATATGATCCGGAGCCTCTTCCCCGCCCTCGATGATGACCTTTACGCCTACGGGAGGTCTCCCTGCAAAAACGCCGAGGGAGGCTGCAGCGATCATGATACCAGACTTGTCATCGGCGGCTCCCCGGCCATAGAGGCGCCCGTTCCTCACGACCGGTGTCCAGGGATCTGTCTCCCATCCATCTTCTTTTCGTGCCGGCTGGACATCGTAGTGGGCATACATCATCACGGTCGGTGAACCGGGCGGAGCCGGGATTTCACCATATACTGCCGGATAGCCCGGGGTGATTTCCAGGAGGCGGGCATCCTGCAGGCCATACCGCCTGAGCGTTGCAACCGTAGCATTAGCCATATCGAGCACGGGTTGCGGAGGGTAATCTGGAAAGGCTACGGAAGGATAAGTTATGAGATCCTTGAGATCTTCCAGGATTCCGGGCATCATACTCCTGACCTTCCGGCGGATCTCTTCTGTCTCCGATTCATGGGCCATGATCATACCTCGTATGGAATCGTCCCTGATACCCTCCCTTGTCCTCACCAGATCTCCGGTCGCTGATCCGGTGGGCGGTAGAGCCTGTTTTCCGGTGTGATATCCGGGAATGCAGCATAGAATTCCGGCATATTGGATACAACGCAGTTCACCCGCAGCCGGTTGGGAGCATGGACATCCGACATAATCCGGTTCCGGAGGGCTTCCGGACGGATGTTCTCCCTCCAGATGGTGGCAAAACTGACGAAGAATTGCTGGAAATCGGTGAATTTTCCGGGTTCCAACGCTTCTTCCCGTTTTTCCCGCACTTTTGCATATGCATGACAGGCGATGGTAAGCCCTCCTAAATCCGCGATATCTTCCCCAAGAGTGAGGCGACCATTAGCGGGGAGCCCGGGAAGCACCTCCTGTGCGTTGTATTGGTCGACGATTACCTGGGCTTTCCGGTTAAATTTCTGCTCGTCCCCTGCCGTCCACCAGTCCCGGAGATTCCCGTCACGGTCGTACTTTCTTCCGGTATCATCGAATCCATGGGTCATTTCATGGCCGATGACCGCACCGATAGCCCCGTAATTGGCCGAATCTTCAGCACCCATGTCAAAGAACGGCGGCTGCAGGATAGCGGCGGGAAAGACGATCTCGTTCATGCCCGGGTCATAGTAAGCATTGATAGTCTGGGGGTGCATGTACCAGATCCTCCTGTCGACAGGTTTTTCTGCCCTGTCGAGACCAGCAGGTCCTTTCCTGAAATCATACGCCATTGCCCGGAGTACGTTTGCAACATATGAATCGTTGACTGTCTCGAACTCCCGGTAGTCCTGCCATACATCAGGATACCCGATTTTAAGGTGCATACGGGAAAGCTTTTCCAAAGCTTCCGTTCTGGTTTCAGGCCCCATCCAGGAAAGATGTTCAATCCGGGACCGGAAGGTCTCCATCAGGTTCTCCACAAGGGTACGCATCCTCTTTTTTGCTTCAGGAGGGAAGTATCGCTCGACATACAACCTTCCGATGGCATCACCCAGTGCAAAGTTCACCGTAGCAAGCACCCTCTTCCAGCGGGGCTTCATCATGGGTTGGCCGTTCAGGATGGTACCGTAGAAAGTAAAGTTCTCCGTGTCGAACCGTGAATCGAGGAACGGAGCAAGCGCGGTGATCACTTTCCAGCGGAGAAATGCTTTCCACTCTTCAACCCCGATAGCAGATACCATACGGCCGAGTTCCGTGAAAAACCCTGGCTGATGAACATTTACATCCCTGGTATCCGGATATCCAATGGTGGAGAAAAAAGCGGCCCAGTCAATTTCCGGGGAAATCTCCTGCAAGCCGTCAATGGTGACTTTGTGGTAAGTAGCATCAGGGTCCCGGTTTTCTTCAGGGGAATAAGATGCCTTCGCCAGACGTGTCTCCATATCCATTATCGTCCCGGCAGCCGTTCGGGCGGAATCAGCGTGAACGTCCAGGAATCCGCACATCTTGGCGATGTGGCCTTTATACCGGACCCTGATATTTTCTGATACGGCGTCTTCCCTGATGTAATAATCCTTGTTCGGGAGCCCAAGCCCCCCCTGCGCAAGACCAGTGATCATCAGGGTACTGTTTTTTGGATCGATCTCGGCGAACAACTCAAAGCAGGGGGCAATTCCGCATGTAACGAGATGGGCGATGACGGGCTGGATATCAGGCACCCGGGAAATTGCGCCTATCCGGCCCAGGATGTTATTCAGGGGGGTGATACCCAGGCGCTCAATTGTGCCGGTGTCCATCCCCAGGCGGTAGAGATCCCCGATTTTCCGGTGAAGTGATCCCTGTTCTGCATCAGAATTCCGGGCGACATCTTCAATGAGCGAGCGGAGACGTTCTTCAGTGGTATCATCGAGTTCGGAAAATACGTCAATGGCGGTTTTATCAGGGGGGACCAGGTGACCCGATATCCAGTCACCATTCACATACTGGTAGAAATCATCACCGGGTGCGGTTGTCACTATTCTGCAACATCAGTTCAAAGGTAAATAAACCTCTGCACCACCATCATTCAGGCCGATATCCGTTTCTCTTATGATAGGGAACAACACCAGGCACTGGTATTCTCCTGATAGTCACTGTTCGTCATCAGAATCTGCCCCAATCCTCCATTTAGAGGTTACGTATAGCCAGGTCGATTATCTCATTGTCTTGTCATATTTGCTTGAAAAAAGGTCGATGAAGTTTATTGTTCCGGACGTTTTTCCGAATAGAGTTCTTTCTTCAGCTTCGCCTCCACTGTTTTCCTGAAATTTTTAATATTTGCCTCGAAGATCAGAATCCCGATGGCGATCCAGATTACCCCGAAGATAAGGGCATATCGGCTCAGGAAGGCGAGGAGAAGAGCACAGGACAGGATACCGAGCACCGGTGTCAGCGGATAGGCAGGAACCCTGAACCCGCGTACTGCCTCGGGGTTGTCCCATCTGAGTTTTACAAGGCTCATGTTGATAAAGAAGAAGGTGAGGATTGTTCCAAAATTAAAGACCTGGGCGAGAGTATCAAGATTTCCCCGGGATACGAGGACGATCGCAGCCATGACCACCGAAACGATAACAACTGAGATGAAAGGCACCCCGCTCACTGATATCCTGGTAATAGGACTGGGAAGAAGTTTCTGCCGGGCCATGGCAAAAAGCGCCCTTGACCCCCCGAAGATGCTCGACATGACAACCGAGGCCGTTGCAAACAGGGCGGCAACAGAGACATACGCGAGGACAAGGGGGTTTTCTGTCGCAACATGAAGGGCGGTCTCGAGAGGTGCGTTGGACGTCGCAAGCACTAACCAGTCAACGAGTCCGATTACAACGATTGATACGCAGATGTAAAGGGTAGCACAAACGATGAATGCGATGAGAAGAGCCCTCGGGACATTCCGGACAGGGTCCTTAACTTCCTCGGCAATCACTGTCACAGTGTTGAATCCGACGAAGGCAAAGAATATGATGGCTGCCCCATGGAGCATCCCGGATATTCCACTTGGGAAAAATGGGGAATAACTACCCGATGGCCCATGGAGGATCATAAACCAGGCGCCGATTGCTATGAAGATGATGAGAGCAATGATTTTTAAAAAGACCATGATCGAGTTCATTCCGGCAGCCTCGCGCATACCCCGGAGATTTATGACCCCAAGGGCCAGAGGTAAAAGGAAAGCTATGATGATGAGCGCCGCGGTGGTTGAAGGAATGTGCAGGAAATAAATCAGGTATCCGGCAAAACCGATCGATACCGCACTGGCACCGATAATATAGTCTGCCGTCTGGACCCACCCGACAATAAACCCCCAGAACCTTCCGAACGCGTGGTGCGTGTAGATGTACGAGCCTCCGGACTCGGTTATAAACGATGAGAGCTCAGCGGCACTGAGCGCAGTGAACAGAGCGGCAAGGCCGGCAAGGACAAATGACAGTATTACTGCCGGGCCGGCAAGGCCCGATGCGACTCCGATCAGGACGAAGATACCTGCCCCGATGATTGCGCCGATGCTGACTGCCGCTGCCTGCCAGACACCAAGAGTCCTTTTCAGATCTCCCATGGGAACACCCGTCCTCCTTTCGCCTGTAACCAGCCCACATGTGTGATGAAAAAAACCCAATTCTCAAGGCATGATAGCCATCCCGGACCCATATGAACACTCATCCTTTTTTCAATTTTGCAAGGGCGGATTCTGCCTCCTTCTGCACATCGGCCTTTTCATCCTTCAGCAACAGTGTGATGGGATCAATCGCCCTAGGGTCCCCAAGCTCACCCAGTGCCCAGGCGGCACGGGCACGGACATCGTGATGGTCGTCCTTGAGTAAGGGGATGAGCGCGTCCACCGCTTTGGGGTCACCAATGGATCCAAGCGCTTCGGCGGCTCCATGTCGGACCCATTTATCGTCAGAAGACAGAGCATGAATGAGAGGGTCTACGGCCCGTTTATCTTTCAGCATGCCCAGCGATTTGGTTGCCAGATACCGGATTGAGGTTGACTCATCGGCCAGCGCTTCAATAAGGGGAGGAACCGCCGTGGTATCTCCGATCTCTCCGAGTGCATCGGCGGATTTCGTCCGCTCAAGGAGGTTGCCATGTTGAAGCAGTCTGATGTAATCCGGGACAACATTCCGCCGTGACTTCATGAATTCAGTAACTTTTTCAAGATCCTCATCGATGTTTTTTGACTTTTCCTTGTTTTCCTCAGCCATATTGTGCGTTCATATGCGGCTGCCTATAAATGTGTATCGGGAAAACGATTCGCAGCTGATCCTGGATTAAAATGCCAATAATATCTTCCGGTCAGAAAGACAGCCGGAGAAGAGGGTAATCATAATACTCAACCTGTCCACCAATACCAAGATAAAGGGGTACCACCAGACGCTGTCCTGTTGGTAGAAAAAATATGAAAACGAAGCTTTCTGTTGAAAAGTTCAGGAATCGTTTTGATCCCAAACTGGTCGAAGGAAAAACAACGGCAGAACTGCAACCGCTGAGCGGGATCATCGGGCAGAACAGAGCCATCAAGGCGCTCGATTTCGGCCTGAACATCCCGGAGAAGGGGTTCAATGTTTACGTCTCTGGAATCCAGGGAACCGGGCGTAAAACAGCCGTGCTGAAATTCCTCGGTGAGCTGGTGAAGGTAAAACCGAAGGGAAATGACTGGATTTACGTCAACAATTTCGGGAAACCGTACGAACCCGGCGCAATAACTCTCCCTCCCGGGAAAGGAAAAGAGTTCCAGAAGGACATGGCAGTCTTCATCTCCGAGGCAAAGCGAATCATTCCCAAGGTCTTTGAAAGTGAGGACTATGTGGCGAAACGGGAAGCAGTCGTCCATGGGATTGAAGAGGAGAGATCCCAGTTGTTTGCCTGGATAAATGAGAGTGCGAACACGAAAGGCTTCGTTGTCAAACCCGGGCCTTCCGGACTTATGACGATTCCTGTCAAATCCGGACAGCCGCTCCAGCAGGAAGAATTCCAGGCCCTTCCTGAAGAGGAACAGGCAGGATTCCAGAAAAAACGTGTAGAACTCCTGTCAGATTTACGAACGATGTACCGGAAGGTCCGTGACCTTGACGAGAAAGAAAAAGAGACAGTCGATTCTTTAAACCAGGAGGTCGCCCTCAATGCCACGGGCCACCGTGTCGCGATGCTCAAGGACAAGTATTCCAGCATCGGACCTCTCCTCGCATTCATTGATGCAGTCCAGAAGGATATCGTGGACAACCTTTCCCAGTTCATGCCCGAGCCTCAGGAACAGCAACCGGAAGGGCAGGTTCCGCAGCAGTTCCAGCATCCACTCATGAGGGAACTTGCATTCCGGAAATACGAGGTAAACGTCATAGTCGATAACTCCGGGACTGAGGGTGCGCCGATCGTGTTTGAGCAGAACCCGACCTACCAGAACCTCTTTGGGAAAATTGAAAAAGAGGTAGAGTTCGGGGTGGTTACCACCGATTTCACCATGATCCGGCCCGGCTCCATCCACATGGCAAACGGGGGCTACCTGGTGATGATGGCCGAAGATCTCCTGAGGAACCAGTTCTCATGGGACGGATTGAAAACAGCCCTGAAGACAGGAGAGGTCGTAATCGAAGAGCCTGGAGAGCGGATGGGGTACATAACCGCAAAAGGTATCAAGCCTGACCCCATCCCTCTCAACGTAAAGGTCGTGCTCATCGGGACGCCTGCGATAAACCAGATGCTGTATACCCAGGATCCGGGTTTCTCAGAACTATTTAAAGTCAAGGCCGAGTTTGACATGGTCATGGACCGTACCGAAGAGAATGCCAGGCAGTATGCATCTTTTATCTGTACCTTGTGCCAGGAATCCAACCTGAAACATCTCGACAAATCGGCGGTCGCGAAAATCATCGAATACGGGTCCCGCCTTGCCGATGACCAGCAGAAGCTATCCACCCGGTTCTCCCTGGTTTCGGATATCATCAGGGAAGCGAGTTACTACGCCACGAAGGAGAATGCCGGGAACACGACAAAAGAGCACGTTGAGAGGGCAATTGAGGAGAAGCTGTATCGTTCAGCCCTGATCCAGGAGAAAATACAGGAATTCATCAGGAGAGGGTTTTTCCTCATCGATACCGATGGAGAAAGGGTAGGACAGATAAACGGGCTCTCGGTGATGAGTGGGGGGGACATCGAGTTCGGCCGACCTTCGCGGGTTACGGTCAGCGTTGGAGTCGGCCGGAGCGGTATCATGGATATCGAGCGCGAAGCAGCCCTGGGAGGCCCGACCCATACCAAAGGTGTCCTTATACTGGCAGGCTACCTGAACAATAAATATGCGCAGGACAAGCCTCTCAGTCTTTCCGCACGCCTGGTTTTCGAGCAAAGCTACGAAGGGATTGATGGGGATAGCGCATCGAGTACAGAGCTTTATTCCATTCTCTCCGCTCTTTCAGGGCTCCCAATTAACCAGGCAATCGCCGTCACAGGGTCGGTGAACCAGAAGGGCGACATCCAGGCCATCGGCGGCGTGAATGAAAAGATCGAAGGTTATTTCGAGGTCTGCAAAGCAAGAGGCCTGAACGGAAAACAGGGAGTAATGATCCCGGCAAGCAACGTCCAGAATCTCATGCTCAAAGAAGAAATCCTGGAATCGGCGAAAAATAAGAAGTTTGCAATATACACCGTGAATACAATCGACGAAGGAATCGAAGTGCTCACCGGGGTAAAAGCAGGAGACCGGCAGGCGGACGGGACTTATGGGAAGGATACCGTGAATTACCTTGTTGACCGGCGGCTCAAGGAGATGGCAGATACGATTAAGGAATATCCGGCCGCTCTGAAATAGATTTCACATCACTTTTTTTAATTTCAACAACTTTCCTGTTTCCTGAACAAGATCCCACAGCAATACCTTGTGATTCTAAGAAGGAAGTTCACCCCAGGCTGACAAATCCGGGGAACAGAACGACGCTATCAATGACCGGATTAAAGCGGACCCTGATGCAGGGTCGATCGCTGCAGTGAGCACCGGGGCAATTACCAGGGCCGGCATCTTTGTCTCGGCCGGGGGGTCATCAGGGCTTACCGGGCATTGGTTATCCTTTTCTCATTGCGGGTTGTGTAGCCCGGTTTGCCGCTTTGGATGCTGCGGAGCTTTTTTCATTTATCACCGAAGCAGGGGGCTCAATACATGAGCCGGACCTGGTCACCCGGGATAAAGTTTACGTTCACCCTTAATGGGTAGGACTAACCTCCATGGTACACGTGAAGATCGGATACTGGGCATCCTGCCTTTCGGCAGAATGCGCCGCCTCCGGCCCATCCCTCTCATTTCGGATAGAACTGGCTCTTCGGGGCGCCGCAGACCGGGCAGACCCAGTCGTCCGGCAGTTTCTCAAACGGTGTATTCGCAGGGATGCCTCCATCTGGGTCCCCTACATCCGGATTATACTCATATCCACATACTTCGCAGACATAAATCGTCATAAAACAAAACCTCCTTCCGGGCCGGTTCACCCGGTTCTTTTGAGCGACCCGATGACCTTTGTGTATTTCTCATGGATCATCTTCCGGTCGAATTCATAAAACTCCGCGAGCATCGCTGCCTGTTCCTCCACTGTGAAGTACGCGATGATCGGGAAGAAGAAGTGCTTATCCTTCTTTTCGATATGCTTCGGGTAAAGCGCAGCAATCTCATCGATGCTGGAAAGGATGACGGCAAGCGCCATCGGATCTCCCTCATGGTACCTGCCGTCGCCGCCACGAGGGTACCTGTAAGGGATCTGGCGCGATGGTGATCTTCGATGAGTTCATCCCTGGTCCGGGCGTGTTCCGGAGACAGGGCTTTTATCTTCAGGTCCCGGACGATCTCTTCCTCTTTCCCATGGTGCGTCCTATCTGCGTAGGTCCGGATGAAGTCGACAAGCGTTTCGATATGCACGGCATTGGCCTTCCCGCTCTGCCGGATGGAAGTGGCTTCGGAGCCGAGCAGACGGATGGCCCGCTCGATCAGCCGGTGCTCCTGCATCAGGGAACCTATCGGTTTCATGGTACGGCCTCACAGTTCCCGGAGGGACAAATCCATAATTGGACCCGGGGGCAATAAAGCTGTGACAAGTGTTCCTGCAGTCTTTGCGCCCGTAGCAAGAGGCGGAGTCCCTTATGAGAATTACTCCGGAGAATCTCGTGCTTTTACAGGATTAACCCCAACCAGCTTCCAGGGCGCAGACCGGAGAAAAACAATCCTGACCCCACGCTCAACTTCAGGAAGCTGCCTGTCGGCCAGCCTGCCGGCTTCAGACCATTGAGCGAATAAATTGAATTGAAGTGATATGGGATACACGCTGGCTTTTCAAAATCACCGGGGTCTCGGAAAGTTTAAAGGTTACTCGTTAAACTTCGTGTACAATCGGTGGGCTATAAACTGGAATATGAAGAAAAAGAGAAGAAGCATCACGATATCAAGGAAAGGGCTGAAGTATGCAGGATGCCCGTATGCGGCCTGGATGAGATCGTTTCCGTACGTGAGCGGGGAGAGGTAGGAGATCGCCTTTCCAACCGGGGGCATGGTTTCAAGCGCAATGAATGTCCCGGAGACAAAGATGAGGGGGAGACGGACCAGGTTCAGCATCGACATGATATCCCCCGGGCTTTCAGTCGGATAGGCGGCAAACAGGGTTCCCATCGTTGAAAAACACAATGCAGTCAGGAGCATTCCTGCAATGAGATACAAAGGATGTGGGATTCCGGTGCCAAAAGCAAAGATCCCGACAAGAAGGGGGGCCAGCGCTATTCCGATGCTATACATGAATCCCGAGAGACTCTCCCCGAATACTATTGCGTGAAGAGATACCGGAGCGGAGATTAGCCTCTCAAAGGTCTTAGTCCGCCGTTCTATTGGGATTGATACCGGTTCGATGGTCGATGAGGAGAAGAGCAGTGTAACCGATATCAGCCCCGGGATGAGAGTACCCAGGGGAACATTTTTTCCCGATGCAAATGCCAGGAACATGAAAAGGGGAAAGAGCAGGCCGGAGACAATGATATTGGGCTTGATGTAATAGATGAACATATCTTTTTTCGCAATCGCCCATGCGGCATTTACCTCCGCAGACACCTGGCTTCCACCCGGGTTATCGACCATCTTTGTCCCCTCCTTTCACCTGTGTTGAAAGGCCGGTCAGGTGGATGAATACATCCTCAAGGGTCGGCCCCCTGGTGGTCGCACTCACCACCCGGTTTTGATGAACCCGGGCATATTCCATAATCTCTTCAAGGAGGGTGGCCGGATCATCGGTATAGATCCTGACCTTGTCCCCTTCCTTTCGTATCTCGTTTGCCGCAGGCAGACCGGGGAGATCGGCGAGGACCTTTGCAATTCCTTTTTCGAAGGCGACTTCGATAGACTGAACGCTCTGAATGGTCTTTTTCAATCGTTCCGGAGAATCGATGGCTGCAATACGGCCTTTGTTGATGATTGCGACCCGGTCGCAGGTGACATTTGCCTCTTCGATATTGTGGGTGGTAAGAAAGACGGTCACTCCCCGGTTGGTAAGATCGTGAAGTACATCGCGAATTATCAGGTTGCTCTGCACATCGAGCCCGGAAGTTGGTTCATCAAGAAAGAGGAGCTTTGGATCATTGATGAGTCCCATCGCAAGGGTAAGCCGTCGTTTCATTCCCTTCGAATATCCATGTACCCGATCTTTCCTCCTTTCCCATAGCCCAAAGACTTCAAGAAGTTCTTTCCCTCTCCTCTCCCGTTCCTGCTTTCCCACGTTGTAGAGTTCCCCGGCAAACATGATGTTCTGCCACGCAGTCAGGTCATCATAGACATTCGAGGTCTCGTACACAATACCCATCTGCCGGCGTGCCCTGATGGTATCACTGACAATATCGAGTCCGAAGATCCTGGCAGATCCTCCGGTCGGAGCCGTTATCCCGGTCAGGATGCGGATAGTGGTGGTCTTGCCGGCGCCATTCGGACCAAGATACCCAAAGACCTCTCCGGAACGAACTGTAAAGCTCACGTTATCTACCGCTACGAGGTCAGAAAACCTTTTTGTCAGATTCTGTACCGTAATGGCATCCATGGCAGGGACTCAAAGATACTGATCTGTTGAGATGGAAAGGTGATAATAATTTATCACGCAAGTATCAGGTCTTGTCTTGTTACGATTTAAATTCCGGTGAACCCGGGAATCAGTTCTGCCAACACACAGAGGATACATTCCACAATTCCATCGGTTGCGATAAGTCAACGATCAGCCAGAGCTTCAGCCATTTGCCATTCGTTTAAATAGCAAGTTCCATACTGAATGACTATGGGAAACGCATGTCCGGAAATTTTCATATATGCATTCCGATCAATGGATAACTCGCCTCAAAAAACAGGCCATTCCGCCACATGGTATTATCAAGCCGGGAACAGGATGCAAACCATGGCCACCACGATTACGATACTTGCGGAGTGATAGCACGATGCGAATCGTGGTCGCCCTGGGAGGAAATGCCCTCCTGAAGAGGGGGGAGCCCATGACAGCCGAGCGGCAGCGGGAGAACGTGCGGATGGCGGCCCTTGCCCTGGCCCCCCTTGCAACTGAACACGAGCTCGTCATCTCACATGGCAACGGACCTCAGGTCGGCCTCCTTGCCCTGCAGGCTGCCTGTTATTCGGCAGTAGATCCTTACCCCCTCGATGTGCTCGATGCGCAGACCGAAGGAATGATTGGGTACCTGATCGAGCAGGAACTGGGAAACCTTCTCCCCTTTGAAATACCTTTGGCAACGCTTCTCACAATGGTCGAGGTGGACCCTGCAGATCCTGCATTCAGGCGTCCATCAAAGTTCGTCGGCCCCGGATATTCAAAGATCGATGCCGACAGGGCCACCCGTGAAAAGGAATGGACCTTCAGGCAGGACGGAGATATGTGGCGAAGGGTGGTCCCCTCTCCGCGCCCACAACGGATATTCGAGAAACGGCCAATCAGGTGGCTGCTCGAAATGGGGAGTGTTGTCATCTGTGCCGGTGGTGGGGGGATCCCGGTGATGTACCTCCCCGGCAGGGAACGAGTACTCGGAGGAGTGGAAGCGGTCATCGATAAAGACCTTGCAAGCGCCCTTCTCGCAAAGGATGTCGGTGCAGATATCCTTGTGATGGCTACTGATGTGGATGGGGTCTACCTTGACTGGAATACCCCATCGTCCCGGGTGATGCGGGATACAACACCTGTCGAGCTCAAGGCCCACACCTTCGCGCCCGGCTCGATGGGTCCAAAGGTGGAAGCCGCCTGCCAGTTTGTGGAGGAGACCGGAAAACGGGCAGCGATCGGAGCACTGGGGGATATCCCGGCACTCGTTACCGGGGATGCAGGAACCCAGGTCCGCTCAGAACAGGTATGAAAGATGATAGAGTACGGAGCATTTTCAGAAGTTGGCAGGCTTCGAAAGGTAATGGTGCACCGCCCTGATCTCAGCCTTCGCCGGCTTACACCGGGCAATCACGAAGACTTCCTGTTTGATGATGTCCTGTGGGTAGACAGGGCGATTGAAGAGCACGATGCCTTTGTCCGGCTCATGAGAGGCGAGGGGGTAAAGGTCTACTATCTGCAGGAACTGCTTGCCGAAGCGCTGGCATCGGACACTGATGCTCGCAAACGGTTGTTATCACGGGTCGTGAACGAGATGACGGTTGGCGCATCAGCAGTTGATGCGGTAAAGATCTGCCTGATGGACATGGAGCCTGCACTCCTGGCAAACCATCTCATCGGGGGACTCACCGTTGGAGAACTCGAGTGCATCTACATGAAAGGACTATCCCAGTTCTCGCTCACCGCAGCGGCTGCCGGCCCGGGGACATTCATCCTGCCGCCGCTTCCAAATACCATTTTTACCCGTGACTCCTCCAGCTGGATCTATGACGGGGTCACCCTCAATCAGATGTTCTGGCCGGTGCGGAGACTTGAAGTGATGAATGTTGCCGCCATTTATCGCAGCCACCCGATATTCCGTGATGGATCATTCGAGTATTGGTACCCCCGGGCGGGGGGCGATGCAGGATCTGATTCCGAGAATTTCGGCTTATCCTCGCTGGAAGGAGGAGACGTCATGCCTATTGGGAACGGTGCAGTCCTGATCGGCATGAGCGAAAGGACCCAGGCTCGTACGATCGAACAGGTGGCCCGGGCACTCTTTGTGAAGAATGCCGCCGACCGGATAATCGTGGCGCAGATGAGCCGGAACCGGGCCCACATGCACCTTGATACCGTGTTTACCATGCTCGACGTTGATACCGTCACCGTGTTTCCGAAGGTAGTAAACGAGATGCAGACCTACAGTATCACTCCGGGAGACGAACGCTCCATATTTTCCGTGACAAAAGAAAAGAATTTCATCGCAGCGGTCACCGGTGCCCTCGGGGTTGACAGGCTTGAGGTAATCCCCACCGGAGGTGATGAATACCAGGCTGCACGGGAGCAGTGGGATGACGGGAACAACGTGGTTGCGCTGCGTCCAGGCGTGGTCATTGCCTATAACCGGAACACCTGCACCAACAGGAACTTCAGGGATGCCGGAATTGAGGTGCTTGAAATCGAGGGATCGGAACTTGGGCGTGGGCGTGGCGGAGGACACTGCATGACCTGCCCCCTGCTCCGCGATCCGGCCTAGGGGAATCCGAAATGATTCAGGAGAAGTACATCAACAAGTGCAGGATCATTCCCGGAAAAAAAGTGGATCTGAGACGGTTCAATACGGGGTGGTCCCAGGATGATGATCTCGAGGCAGCTGGTAATAAAGCGGTGAAGGAACGGGCGCTGGAAACCCTCGAAAAGAACCGCAGGGAGCTCTATGCCGCCCAGGAACTCCTCTGGGCAAACAATACCTATTCGGTGCTCATCATCCTGCAGGGGATGGACACCTCCGGCAAGGATGGGACTATCAAGCACGTGATGTCGGGTGTGAATCCCCAGGGGTGCCGGGTAACCAGCTTTAAAGCCCCTAGCGAGGAGGAGCTCGACCACGATTTCCTCTGGCGTTACTGGCGGCACCTGCCAGCTCGCGGCGAGATAGCGGTGTTCAACAGGTCCTATTACGAAGAAGTGCTGGTTGTAAAAATCCATCCGGACCTCTTGGAAAGACAGCGGATCCCCGGGGAAAGACCGGGCAAGAAATTCTGGAAAGCCCGGTACGAGGATATCAACGCCTACGAACACCACCTGACTCAAAACGGAACACTGATCCTCAAGTTCTATCTGCACATCTCGAAGGATGAGCAAAAAGAGCGGCTGCTTGATCGCCTCAAGAATGATGAAAAACTTTGGAAGTATGCAATATCAGACCAAAAAGAGCGGCAGTACTGGGATGACTATATAAAAGCATACGAGGATATGCTATACGCCACCAGCACCAACTGGGCTCCATGGTATGTGATTCCCGGCGATCACAAGTGGGTGGCAAGAACCCTTGTCGCGGAAATCATATCCACTACCATCCGGTCCCTTGATCTCCGGTATCCGAAGGTGACTGAAGAGCAGCGGGCAGCACTCATTGAAGCGCGGAAGGAGCTTGAGCAGGAATAATCCCTGAAACCCACCCACCCTTGAAATCCAATCAGTTTCTCTGGGATTTGTACGGTTCTCTCCATCTTTTCGACTTAAAAAGCGAATGCCGGCATTCCATGGGCCATGCCTGCATTATGTGATCTTCTATTTCAAAAAAAGTATCCCATACCGTTTGAGGATGTCAAATCTGCGAATGAGGATAATCCGATCCGCATAGAGGGAGGCAGCACCCTACACCAGCGGATCAGGTAGCGTATCTCCGGCAAAGGGAAGCTTCGCCCCGGTCACCAGGAACTGGCCTCCGGTCTCCCTGACCTTGTCTAAGATGAGGTTCTTTGCTCCCGGTGTCATGGCAAATACCGGGATTGATGAACCGGCCTGGAGGAGTGCCCGGGGGCCGTCCACATCACGGACTGCCCGGGATGCACAGGCGGTGACTATATCGCAGGTGGAAGCGTAAACCGCCGCTTCTTCAGCGGAAATTCCCGTTGTATGCACGGCAATGATGAATGCTGCAGGATACGCTTCCCGGATCTCCCGGGCATCGTCAGGAATGGCTACTGTGACGGCAACTTTTACAAAGCCCGATGTGCAGGCAACCCGGACCCCGCCTGGCTGATCGATGGCAGCGGTATCCCGGAAGGGAACGATGCCCCTGTTGAGTTCGATCGATGCGATAACCTGGGGAATGGGACTTGTACGAATCAGTCCGGACATCCTCCCCCCAATACCCTGCACCAGTTCCGGGATGGAAGCGATCACCGTTCCGGCCCCTTCACAGGCTATTACCGCGGCATCGAACCGGCCGGAGGAAAGCCCGTAGCTGATCAGCTCGGAGGCTCCGAATCCCACATATTCACCAGACGAGAGCACCTCCCGCTCTGCCAGACACATTCCAAAGGATTGGATCCTGTGTTCGATGTTCTCCTTCACAGCTTCTGGGGTTATCGGGTGGACCGGGCGGGCAAATCTCCGGGCAAGCGGGCATTCACGGATAAGGGGAGGGCCGACTTCAAATACCACCCCATCGCGGACCACTATCCTGCAGCGTCCGATGGCCTCGATCACATGGTTATCAGGGTTGCCGGTCATCTCCTGCTCCCAATGTTCGTCGTTTCCTGAAGTGGATGGCGATTCCGGCAGCGATACAGAGCGATGGGCAGATAGCGGCCGGGCATGCCGGGGATTTGGTCGGTGTGGGAGTGGGCATCGTGGTCGGAATGGTTGTCGGAGTGGTGGCAGGCGGCGTGGTTACCTCTGTAGTTGGAGTGACCGGGATGTAGGTGTACAAGATGATGTTGTCGATGTACCCCTTGACGGTATTCCCCTGCTTGTAGTCTCCCTTGGTGGTGATTGCCAGCCGGTTCAGGAAATGGAGTTCGTTTCCAATCGGGACAAAGTATCCCCAGGGGAGCTCCCCGGTATCCTTGTTTATGACCATGATGTCGGCCTGGGCCGGTTCTTCGTTGTAGTGGATGGTCACGCGGTAGGTGGTGTTCTCCTCATATTGCTTGGTAACGCAATCTGACTGTTCGCCGCAATAGGAATAGCGCTGGCTCGTCTTTTCGTGGAGGTGGTTATTCTGGTCGATTACCCTGATTGCCATGATCCTTCCATATTGTTCATAGGAAAAGACCCCAAACACGTTAACGCCCTTTGAGATATCCATATCCGAACTGGTCATCCCGAAGCGCACTGCACCACTTTCCAGAATGGAACATATCAGCAAATCGTATTCGAGCGTGAAAGAACCATGCTGGTATCCCACCGGGATGAAGCTGTATCCGTTCGTCCCCCCCTCGGTCTGGAAGTGGTAGGCTTCCTTCTGGACATCCCAATAATAGTAGGATGGGTTGTTCGTTATCCATCCGGGATCGCTGGAAAAATCGGTCTCGTAGATGGTAACCTTTACATCCGCCGCCACCGCTGGCTGCATGAGGAAAAGGAGAGAGAGAATACCCATGAAAAAACAGAATGCCGCTCTCTTCTGCATGATAAAACCTCTTAAAACGATACAGCTATGCAGGAGACGGGATAAAGTCTTTCTCCTCCCTCATTAGGTGGGAAATGGGAGGGATTACCCGGCCCTGACGGATTCGGCTCCCCCCCGGAAGGAAAGATGCATGGTTTTTTTGGACAGGTACATCTTTCCGTCAGAACCAGGCCCGAGATTGGAGATCACAATCGGTTCCGGCCCGGAAATAGCCGTTTTGTTACCATCGATGTACAGGACGCTTGTCGTATCGTCAGGAGGCACGATGATGGTCAGGGTAGACTTGAGGCCGGCGAATTCAGGCACCGAGATGCCGGAGACGATACCGTTTCGGGCCAGATCGCCGTTCACGAACATCCGGACTCCTGAAAAAGAGAATGTCGCGATCCCGGCCTCGTTGACATCGATCACCCCGCTGCTGACATCTCCTGGGAAGAGCTGGACGAGGTCGCCTTCCAGGAAGCGGTAATCAGTACCGCCGATCCTGATCCATGCCCCGGGCCCGGTTACCAGAAACTGCAGGTGGGCATCCGGAAGGAGCGAGCCATACTGACTGCCTGTTAGTAATACCCCGGTCCTCTCGGTCTTAAAAACCCTGATGAACGATGACTGGATCCTGGTATTCGATCCGTAGCTGTTGGTGGCGGTGAGGGCAACGGAATATTCACCGGGCTCAAGGTACAGGTGAACAGGGTTCTTCTCTATAGAGCCGGTCCCATCGCCGAAGTTCCATGCCCAGTGGTCCGGTGAACCGCTCGATAAATCGTTGAACTGGATCGAGAGGGGCGAGAATCCCTCACGGGGTGTACCGGTAAACTGTGCGGAGGGGAGCATCCCCACCGCAATATACTCGGGTTCGGTTCTGCTGTTACTCCCATAGCTGTTGGCGGTCGTCAGGGTGACCGTGTAAACACCCGGCATGTCGTACACGTGAACCGGTTCTCGTTCTGCTGAAGTCCCGCCGTCACCAAAGTTCCAGAGCCAGGAGGAAGGGGACCCGGTGGAGAGATCAGTGAACCGGACCGTGAGTGGAACCTCACCTGAACGAGGGTCGGCCTGGAATATCGCGGCCGGTGGTCGGGGAACCGGCTCTCCGGGCAGGGTTGTACCTGGAGCAGTAGTAAAAGTAACCGTTGGGATGGTAGTTGTTGGCGTCGTTGTGGTTGGCATTGTGGGTTCGGTAGTCACGGGCACAGTCAATGGTGCGAGATTTGATGAATAAACGATGGCAGATGTATCCCCGGACACGTACCGAACTTCAATGGTTTCTGGGATCCCGCCACCAGTGTTGTCCACCCGTATCGTCTCTCCACTCGTCCAGGGCCAGTCCTGCCCGTGGAGGAAGGTGACCGATCGGGTAGGGACTTCGATGCCGTTGATCAGGATACGGGTTGTCCGTTCCTGCAGGGGATCGCCGCCATCGTGGTAGAGATACACGGTAGCCCCGGAACGCTCGGAATTGGCCCTGAACGAAGGCACAATATTGGGAGCCGGTGGAAAGGCCATAAAAACCACCAGTATTACCATAACAATAATGACTACTGAAAATATTAAGGCAAGGAGAATATTCCGGGCAAGAGCTGTCTCGTCCTCCATCAAATCACCTGCGGGAATCCTGCAGCACCCCGAAAGCCACAGGGGATGGCATGAAATCCCGGTTATGTTTGAGATCGCCCTGAGTTTATATCAAGCTATTCCCGGTTCATCCGGGTACAAAGTTCTATTACTCATATGGTCTGCCTGCTCCATCCAAACGGTCCAGGATCCTCGTCAGGGGAGATTTCCGGGAAAGGAACCGGGATATGAACGGGGCGAAAGCCGGTGACCAGCAGGCAGTCCCGGAATGAACTTCTGAATGGTTACTCATGGACTGCCGGACATGCTTTCCCAGTCCCACATCGAGCACCTCGGGCGATCCGAGCAGGTCTTCGACATGGATATATTTCCGGGGGATCTCGACAACGTACCGCCCGTTCTCGATGAATGGTCCGGCAAAGAGATTCTCTGAATCGCAGGCCCGGTACTTAGCGGCAAACCTGCTGGCATTGGAACGGTTCCAGAGTGGGGGACCGATATGCCGGCGTACCCGGGGGGTCTGGGTGTTCATCAGTTCAAAAATCAGCATGCTCTGATCATCAAGCATCTCGCAATCAGCGGCATTGACAAAGAAACCGTTCCGCTCCAGGAGCGCACACAGGGAATCCAGGCTCCTTCGAAGCTGTGGGACGACGACTTCGGGAATGAATGGTGGTGTTGCAAATGTTATAGCAACCAGACCAGTTCCCTTTGCCTGGATCACCGATCCCAGTTCCTCGTGCGAGATTGTATCCGGCATTGGGGCAAAGAAGAACGACTTATCCGGGTCGTCCCGGTAGCCCCGAGCAAGTTCCACGAATTCGTACATCCGGTCAAGCGACACTGATGCCGCGACGTTTCTGGCAGGATCAACGGGGTCGACAACTACAAGAGGTTCCTGGAACTCTTTGGCCCGGTGCCTGCCTGGATCGATCAGGGTACCGGGCTTCCACTCCGCCGCTGCAGCCAGGAGTGCGTGAAATCCGCCAAAGGAAAGGATGAGAAGTTCGCAGAGATATCCGGAGAATCCCTCGGTCATCTGGTCCGATCCATACACTCCGCCTGCTTTTGCGAACTGTTTGAGCAGGAGGACATCATCGGTATAAGACCCTATCCTTCCTTCGATGTACCGGGTATGGAATGGTGTCCTGTCCACCGCCGATTGGATTTCCGCTGCGGACTCTACCCGGTAGCACGGGACTAAATCCACATCAAGACCGTCCATTCTGGCATTGATGTACGGGTGTTCGGCGTATTTCTCGTGGTAGGGAGCGTTCAGGCGTTCTGCAATGGTTCGCGCAAGGTCAAGACCTTCCCGTTCAAGATCTTCGCGGGGGAGGTCGGGCTCAAAGAGGAGAAAGAGGTCGAGATCCCGGTCGCCCCTGATGAACGTTCCCCGGGCCACCGACCCCACGATGAGTGGCTCGGCTCTGCCGATCTCGGTTGCGACCGCGATGAGCCGTGCCGCCACTCCGAGGACATGCTCCTGTTCCTGAAGAGTAGGCCTGATTCGTGAAAGGACCAACTCTTCGAGGGGGGTCCTCATATGCAGGGCACCTCCAGCTGTGTTTCGTATACGGGTCCTTTGGGGGTAAGGGTGCTCTTTTTAAGCTGCCATGACCTGACTGTGCAGGATCCGTAATCCTCCGGGGGAATATCTCTCAACCGCGCCATAAGGGAAGGGTCGTACTGCTTTACCCTGGCGATGGTTGCATGGGCTCTGAACGGCCGGCCTTCCCGTGGAATGCCCAAGGGTTCCAGAGATGCTTCAATCCGGTCGTGGAGGGCAGCCGACCTGCCGCCATCGTCAATGGTGCACCAGATAACCCGAGGCTGACGGGGATTATTGCTCCCGATCCCGGTGACCTTCAGATCGAACGGCTCAAACCTGACAGTCTCCAGAGCACGCATGATCCGTTCCATGCGCTCGGGAGCGACCTCCCCGATGAACTTGAGGGTCATGTGGATAATTGCCGGATCGACGACAGAAAGGCGCGCTCTGCTCTGTCTCAGGATCTCCTGGGGCATTTTCAGCCGCTCACGGATTTCCGGAGAGAGATCTACGGCCACAAATAGTCGGACCATAACACCCCCTCCACACGGTTTCCCGCACCGGCAATCGGGATCATATTCATGTGCATGACGTAGCGCAAAAAATTACCCTTTTTATGTAATCATGCACGATAGACAAATATTTTTTCACCAACAACAAGTATTGGGTTGAGAAAGAACTACAGGGGGGAAAAAATTGGAAGAGAGATTGAATCTGATTGTTTATACGCTTGAATACTGTCCTAATTGCGAGACGCTCAAGGAATACCTTGCCAGGAATGAGATACCCTATCAGGAGAGAGACATGTCCAGTGCTGCCGCTCTCACCGAGCTTCGGATAAACGGGGTTTTCGTGATGGAAGCCCCGGTACTACAGGCAGGCACTTCGTTTCTTGTTCCGCGGGATCTCTTCTCTGCCAATACCCTCAATGAAGACCGGGTTTTACAGTTGATTGAGGGTTCCTGATGGCTGAGAAACAGACCCGGCAGACCACGCTATCCGGGGTATACATCTCCCAGATGCCCCCCGTCAGGACCAGCGATGGTCATATCGTAGAATATGACCGAAAACGGATTATCGACCAGATAATCGAAGAGACCAGGCTGGTCGAGACTTTTTATGGATACGAGAGTGCCAGCGAGGAGATTGCTATCGAGATCGCCCGCATGGTCGAGCAGCGGATCCGTTCGCTCGGCCTTAAGGCACTCTCAGGCCCGCTCATCCGTGAGATTGTGAATATGACCCTGCTCGAGAAGGGCATGGTACAGTATCGCAACGCCTGTACAAGGGTGGGCACTCCGGTCTTTGATGCCCACCTGATCGATGTGGGAAGGGGATTTGAGGCCCGGGACAATGCCAACCTGCAGGAGAATGCCGAGACCTCGCACAAGAAGAAAGCCGACAAGATCAGCAAGGAACAATACCTCCTCCAGCTTCCGCCGCACCTTGCAGATCACCACCTCTCCGGAGATATCCATATCCATGACCTGGAATATTTTGGCACCCGGCCCTTCTGCCAGGACTGGGACCTCCGTTACTTCCTCTACTATGGCCTGATGCCTGACGGGAACGGCACCAAGGCCTCGGTTGCGGGGCCGGCAAAACGGGCGGAGGTTGCGGTCCTGCATGCGGTCAAGGCATTGGGAAGCGCCCAGACCAATTTTGCCGGTGGCCAGGGATACTACAATTTCCTTACATTCCTTGCGCCGTATTTTGAGGGCATGGCCTATGAAGAGATCAAACAGCTTATGCAGATGTTTGTCTACGAGATGACGCAGATGATGGTAGCCCGCGGCGGACAGCTGGTCTTTTCCTCGGTCCAGCTCAGCCCGGGTGTTCCGAACCTATGGAAGGATAAACCCTGCGTGTTCAAGGGGAAAGTCTGGAATGGCAGGCACGCTCCCGCGCGATGCTATGGTGAGTTCGAGTGTGAAGTCCGGCTGCTCTTCAAGGCGCTGATGGAAGTGATGCTTGAGGGTGACAACTGGGGCAAACCCTTCAGCTTTCCAAAACCGGAGATCAGCATCGAGCCCGATTTCATGACCGAGGACGAGGAGTTTAACCATGCACACCCCGACCTCCCGACATACCATGACCTCTACCTCCTCACGTTCGAGCTGGCCTCAAAATTCGGCACCCCGTACTATGACAACCAGATGCCGGATTACCGCGGGGCGGGAAAGGGGATCTCCTGCTACCAGTGTTGTGCCTACCAGTTCTCCGCAAATGCTGACGAGGACAACGAATTCGAAGACAAGCTCTTTTTCAACGATGCTAAGCATTTTTCGATGGGATCCTGGCAGGTGGTCTCCCTGAACTGTCCCCGAGCCGCCTACCGGGCTGAGGGTGACGATGAACGCCTCTTCGCTGAGCTCCGGGCCCTGATGGATGTCTGCGTGGAAGTCTTCAAGATCAAACGTCGCTGGCTTGAGATTATCCGGACCAATGGCCGCATGCCGTTTGCGATGCAACGGCCCAAGGATCCCCTGACCGGCGAACGAGGATCGATTGCCGTTGACCTGGACGGGCTTGTATATACCATCGGGGTTGTCGGGGTGAACGAGATGGTGCAACATCACACTGGCTGCCAGCTCCACGAGTCACGGGAAACATTCATCCTTGCTGTCAGGGCAATGTCAGAGATGGAATCCTATGCCAAGAAACTCTCGGTGCGGAATGGGATGACTATCGCGCTTGCCCGTACCCCTGCCGAGACCACCGGGCAGAGGTTTGCGGTTGCCGACCTGCTCTCCAAGGAATATCGCGAACACGCCGTGAAGGTGGTGAAGGGCGACCTTCAGCAGGGACTCGAGATGCTTGGGACCACGCGGGACCTTCCTGTATATTATACCAATGGGACCCACGTGGCGCCATGTGCGAACATCTCCCTTGGGAAACGGATGGAGATAGAGCACATCTTCTTCCCGATCGTTGACGGGGGCAATATATTCCACATCTGGCTGGGGGAGCAGCGGCCCGATCCCCGCGGTCTGATGGAGATGGCCATGAAACTGTGTCAAACCACCCAGATCGGATACTTTGCCTTCACCCGTGATCTCACCGTCTCGCTACGCCAGTTCCACGAGTACCGCCCGGACAGGAAGGAACTTTCAGGGTGGGTTGCCGGAGATACCCTGATCAAAGCCTGATCGAACCGGGCGCCGGAAATGGTCAGGCTCCCTTCTTCTTTTTCAGCACGATGTCGATTACGCCGTGCCTGACCTGGTAGAAGCTGTGAATGATATCAATCGGTGATTCGAAAGGGATGGATGCCTTCTTCTCACCGACGACGATGGTCACGGAATCGGTCGATATATCCGCGTAAGCAGCCGATTTCGACTGTGGGGGTAGTCTCCCCGTGATAAAAATATTGGTGTCATCCTGGATGACTTCGAATTGGATCTCTTCGGAATGGGCACCTATGGGGATAATCCTTGGAAGATCTCCCGTGTTTCCGGCAATGATAGTATACCCGACAAAATGGGTACCCTCATTCTCGGGCATGTTCCTGATCATGTCTTCGACCATCCGGGCGAGGTTCTTCAGGAATTCATCGTACGGGTTACTCTGTGCCATTGGGCCCCCTAAGCCGGAAGGTCCGGCCATCCATCCTCACAAACTGCTTCATGGTCAGATTCTTCAATCCCCTTGAAAGAACCTGTTCGGGCAGACCGGTCAGCTCGGCAAGCTCAGGTACTGTCAGATCACAATGAGCAAGCGCGATCAGGAGGTTGATTTCATTATCATCGGTATCGAGTAATTCCCTCCCATACTGAACGATGTCCCGGATCTGCATATCGATATTCTTCTCGATTGTCCGGAGACTCTCATCCATCTCTTCGCGGGCATCCACAAGCTTCCTCAGGGTGGCAAGTGTCTGCCGGAACCTGATAGCCTGGTCAGATGCAAGGACACCATGAGAATCTTCCTTCCTGGTGAGGTTGACGACGATGCTGATATCATTGGCCAGGAAGTAGTATTTCCGTCGTCGCTCATCGAGACGGAAAGAGAGTATCTCCTCGCGTTCCATCAGCTGGAGGTGCTCGATTACCGCTTTGGGCGAGAGCATCAGTCGGTCCGAGATCTCGGTCACAAAACAGGGTTTTTGCCGCAACAGCTCGATGATGCGCCTGCGGTTCCTGTTCCCGAGGATATCAAGAATGCGAGCGACCTCTGCCTGATCCAGCATGTTAATTACTTTATGTTAGGGTTATTAATATATATAGACATATGTTTTAAGGAACTCCTGTGCATGGGGAAGAAATGTATCCTTCTTCTCTCATAATATATCCGCCAACGAGGGCAGCAACCTGGTTCTTATTTCCGAACCGGCATGGGGGGATGCAGAAAAACCCCGCCGGTTCATGTAGTAATCATGAAACGGGATAGAGATGATCCCCCAGGAAACGCTTTGCCTGAAAAAAGATTACTCCGAGAGCCGGTAATTTGGGGCTTCATCAGTGATCAGGATGTTGTGGGGATGGCTCTCGATCTGCCCTGCAGCAGTTATCATGACAAAGCGGGTCTTTTCATGCATCTCAGGAATGGTCCGTGAACCGGTGTACCCCATTGCGGACTTGAGTCCTCCGCACAACTGGTAGATAACATCGGAGATGGTGCCTACATACGGGGTAACACCCTCTACACCTTCGGGGACAAACTTGGTTGCCCCGATCTCTTTCTTCTGGAAATAACGGTCGCTCGATTCCCCGCCGCTCATGACTCCAAGGGACCCCATACCGCGGTATTGTTTATAGCGCCTTCCTTTCATGGTGATGACCCGTCCCGGTGACTCATCGGTCCCGGCAAACAGGCTTCCCATCATCACACAGTCGGCGCCGGCAGCAATGGCTTTGGCCACATCGCCAGAGAAGCGGATTCCCCCGTCGGCGATGACCGGGATTCCCGAGCCCTTCACTGTATCGGCAACACTGGCAATCGCGGTGATCTGTGGGACGCCGACCCCGGCAACGATCCGGGTGGTACAGATGGAACCCGGTCCGATCCCAACCTTAAGGCCATCGACTGTATCCATCAGGTCAGTGGCGGCTTGTGCGGTGGCGATGTTGCCCGCGACGATATCAGCGCGTGCACTCCCCTTAATGTTCCTGACTGCCGCAACAACGTTCATGTTATGGCCGTGAGCGCAGTCGACCACTACAGCGTCAGCCCCAGCTTCATCAAGCAACATGGCCCGTTCGAAGTCGAAGGGGCCGACGGCGGCTGCCACCCGCAGTCTCCGGTTCCTGTCACGGCTCGCGTTCGGGTACTGGCGTTTCTCGAGCAGATCCTGCATGGTGATGATCCCGACCAGTCTTCCATCGTGATCAAGGACCGGGAGGCGTTCGACCTTGTTCGAGTACATGACCTCGAGAGCTTCATCAGGGGAAATGTCCTCGGTTGCCGTAATGGGCTCCCGGGTCATAATCGTCCTGATGCTCTCACTACCACGCCGGCGGGCGATGCCCCGCACGTCCCGGCGGCTGACGATTCCCACCACCCTGCCTTTTTCGAGGACTGGAACGCCACCAATCCGGTGCTCGCTCATGAGCCGCTCGACATCGGCAACAATGGTATCCGGGTCAACGGATACCACCTGACGCTCGATGAGCTCTTCGGCCTGCTTGACCATCCGGATGGCTGCTGCCTCGTTAGCAGCCGGCATATTCCGGTGCAGGACCCCGATTCCCCCTTCCCGGGCAAGTGCGATTGCCATGGAGGACTCGGTCACCGTGTCCATGGCAGAGGATACCAGCGGGATGTTCAGGGGAATGTTCTTTGAGAATCGACTCCTGATGTCGGTTTCGTTCGGCTCGACGTGTGATTCTGCAGGCACGAGGAGCACATCGTCAAAGGTGAGGGCCACCGGGATCTGCAGTTTCTCACGGAACATAGCTCATCCGACCATCCTGGCCAGCTGGTCGACCAGTTCTTCCCGGATTTGGGAGTCACGGTTACCGCCGCAGACCATGCCCCGCACGCCGATGATGTCGGGATCGATCCGCTTCAGGGCTGACAGGTGTTCAAATCCAAGGGATCCTGCGACGGCGGTCATCAGCCCGGCATCGCGGTTCATCTCGGTGAATTCAGCCAGCGACTCCTCGTTCATGAACTCGAACGTGCTTCTCCCATCCTTGATACCGGTATCCACCATAGCTACATCTGCTCCGGCGGATGCCGCCAGGGGAGCCATTGCGAATGGCGAGATCGTTCCCAACCGCTCGTAATCGGAATAGGAAGCGATGACCACCTTCTTCTCTGGGAACTCCTCCTTTACTGCCCTGACCACGGCAATGATGAACTCCTCGGCACGCCCTGTTCCATCAAACATCAGGCCAACCTTAACAAAATCGGCACCCGCATGTGCAGCCCCGTATGCGGTAAGTGACGCTCCCCCGGGTCTGAAATCAAAATCCCCAATAGCGGCGCTGACCGGTTTGGCGGAAATCTCCGTAATCGCGCGGATTATCCAGGGAAAATTGGCACCGAGAGAACCCTCGGCAGGTCGCTTCACATCGATGATATCGGCGGCAAGTGATCGCTTCGCCTCGTCAATATCCCTCGGGCTGACCAGCAATCGCATAGGATTTAATGATTGTTCTGACTAATAGTGATTGCGCTTATCATGGATTTGGTTCTGGCAATGGACCTGAAAGGAGGGGTTGTTGTCCACGGAATGCGGGGAGAACGCAGTTCCTATCGACCCCTGACATGGGGTATCTCTCCTACTGCACATCCCGCCGCCTACCTCGACATCATCCGGCCGGTATTACTCTATATTGCAGACCTGGACCGGATCATGGGTGTGGGATCCCATGATCCGGAAATACGGGTCTGTGCCGGGATGGTGCGACGATGTTTTGTCGATCGGGGGTGCAGGACTCCTGATGACCTCCTCTCCGGGGAAAAAATCGTAAATGTTATCGGGACCGAGACCGCAGGAATTGATCTATCCCGGTTTCGTTCCGGGATACTATCCCTCGATGTCCGGAATGGATACGTTATTTCCTATGACAGGGATCCCTGCGATGTCCTCCGCGAAGTTGCGGACCTCTCATTTGACGGGTGCCTGATCCTCGATCTGGGAGCAGTCGGGACCGGAACAGGACTCTCCGCAGCGCCGCTCGCAAGGTATCGTGCCGCTTATCCGGGCTACCTGATGTTCGGGGGAGGGGTTGCCGGAGAGCCTGACCTCGACCTCCTCTTTTCAGAAGGATTCGACGGTGCAATTGTGGCAACTGCAGTACACCGGGGGCTCATCCCCCTCGATGCCATACGGAGGGGACTATGGTCCTGATCACCATTGAGGGCATTGACGGGAGCGGTAAGAGTTCTCTGGTCCTGTCTCTTACCCGGCTTCTCAAAGATGAATGTCCCGTAATCACCCGGGAACCGGGTTCAACCTGGGTGGGGGATGCGGTACGCAGGGCAATTGCTGACAAGGTCGACCCGATCACCGAGGCACTTTTATTTGTCGCTGACCATGCCTCCCATATCGCCACTGTGATCCGGCCGGCCCTATCGGCTGGAAGGCTGGTCGTATCAGACCGCTACTCCGACAGCCGCTATGCTTACCAGCAGGTCATGTTAGAGGGAATCATTGATGAACCACTGGCGTGGTTACGAGCCGTCCACGACGGCTGGACCATTCCTCCGGATCTCACGTTCCTGATCGTGCTCCCGGTCGAAGTTGCACTCTCACGCATGGGGGACGGGCGGACACTGGAACATTTCGAAGAAGCAGGGTTCCTCGCCCGGGTTCAGAAGAACTACCTTTCGCTTGCTGAAGAAGATCCATCGCGGTTTATCCTGGTTGACGGCCTGAAAACCGCGGAAGAGATCGCGGAGTTTGTGGCCGGGAGTATCAGGGATTTTTCCGGATCGTCACTATCACGTCATCGACAGTAATGATGTCTACCTCTTCTCCCCCGACAAGGTAGTGATACGTGAGCATGAATGCACCCTCCGGGACGGTGATCTCCTTTCCCCCTGCACGTATCAGCGCTGGCGGGACGATCAACCTCTCAGGTGGAAGTGCCCGTACCGCATCCATGAAGGCTTTTGCATCCTTGCGGAGAGCCGGGCCGATCACTGCCATATTGAACTGTACCTCGCCTGGTCTTTTCTCAAGCATCGACTGGTCGCATTCCCACGCCACCGGACCATTCAGTGCCCGGGACATGTCCCCTGAGTCATCGGCGATTCTGGAGGTGAAGATGGTGATCGTGCCCAGGGGGGCGTTCAGTGCCAGTCCACGCTCATGCTTGTAGTTGCGGACTGCTGCCACCAGGCTGCTCAGTAAACCGCCGTTCGCATGGGCTTCCTGGTCGACAGGCCCGCAAACAGGCCACGGCTTTTTATGAACGCTTTCCTCTCCAAGGTAGTGAGAGACCTCTTCGGAGAAATGTGGAGCGAAGGGAGCCATGAGCCGGCAGAGGGTGTCCAGGGTTTCCAGTAGCGCACGGCAGGCGCTGTCCCGCCCGGGGTCATCTGAATAAAGCCGCCCCTTCACGAGCTCGATGTAGTTATCGGCAAGAACGTTCCACGAAAATTCCCGGATAGCTTTGAGGGCCCGGTCAAACTGATAAAGCTCCATTGCCTCAGTCACTTCGGCCGTCGTCTCTGCGAGCCGGGATAAAAGCCACCGGTCGGCCAGAGGTCCGGGGATGGCTGTGTGGTCGAATGGACGCTTACCGATCTGGAGCAGGGCGAACCGGGCGATGTTCCAGAGCTTGGTCTGAAACCGCGATGCAGCAATCACGTCGTTCCAGTTGAACATGATATCCGAGCCGGTCGTGGCACCCGCCGCTGCCCACTGGCGCAAGGCATCCGCACCGTGCTGCCTGACGATCTCTTCTGGGGAGATGATGTTACCACGGCTCTTGCTCATCTTGAAGCCGTCTTCCCCAAGCACCATTCCGTTGATCAGGATCTCGTCCCAGGGCCTGTCCCCTGTCAGGGCAACGGAGCGAAGAATTGTATAGAATGCCCAGGTCCGGATGATATCGTGCCCCTGGGGCCGGAGCTGCGCAGGGAAGGTCTTTGGGATGGATGTGCCGTTCCATCCCGTAACATTCAACACCGAGATGGAGGAGTCCATCCAGGTGTCAAGCACATCTTCCTCCCCGACAAACTCGGATGATCCGCAGGTGCTGCAAGGACGGGGGGGCAGGGAACTTGTCGGATCAACGGGAAGATCATCCTCATCGGGGAGGATCATCGTCCCGCATGACGAGCAGAACCAGACCGGAATGGGCGTGGCAAAGATCCTCTGGCGGGAGATGCACCAGTCCCATTCCATCTGGTTGATCCAGTTTTCCATCCGGAGTAACATGTGCTCCGGGGTCCACCGGATCTGCCGTGCGGCCGCCATGATTTCACCAGGAACGATCTTCACGAACCATTGCCGCTCGCTCATGATCTCGATAGGGGTCTTGCACCGCCAGCAGGTACCAACCCGCTGCTCGAGCGGCTCCTGCCGCAGCAGGATCCCGTTTTCCTTCATATCGGCAAGGATGGCCTCCCGGCACTCTCCTGCTTTCATGCCCTGGTATTTACCGGCAGTGCCGGTCATGTTCCCCTGCCGATCGATTGCTTTCCGGAGTTCCAGGTTGTGTTGTTTCCACCAGTGAACATCCTGCTTGTCGCCAAAAGTACAGATCATCACCGCTCCAGAACCGAACCCCGGGTCAACCGCTTCATCGATGATGACAGGTACCTCATGACTAAAGATCGGGACGGTAAGTCTCCGGCCGCGTAAATCGGAGTATCGTTCATCTTCGGGATGAACTGCGACAGCAACGCAGGCCGCGAGCAGTTCAGGGCGGGTAGTGGCAATCTCTACACCATCAAAATCGAAGTAGTTGAGTCGTGTCTCCCTTGGCTCATAGGCTACCTCGGCAAACGCGATTGCCGTCTCGCACCGGGTGCAGAAGTTGACCGGGTGTTCGCTCTGGTAGATATACCCGTCGGCAAGCATCCTGAGAAACGAGAGCTGGGTTTTCCGGAAGTATTCCGGGAGCATCGTGAAATACTCGGTATTCCAATCTATCGAAAACCCGAGTCTGCGGAGGGTATGGCGCATCTTCTCAATATTCATCAGTGTGAGATCCCGGCACATTTTCCGGAATTCTTCGCGGGGAACATCGTTCTTGGTAATACCGTGGATCTCCTCCACTTTCACCTCGGTCGGCAGGCCGTGACAGTCCCAGCCCTGCGGAAACATCACGTTGTATCCCTGCATCCTCCGGTAACGGGCGATGAAATCGATGTAACACCAGTTGAAGGCATTGCCGATATGGAAGCTGCCGGTAGGGTAAGGGGGAGGGGTGTCGATCACGAACCGTGGACGATCCGATGTCCGGTCAAAATGGTTATCCTCATCCCGCCAGATACCCTGCCAGCGGCGCTCCACTTCGCCGAAATCGTAGTTCTTAGGGAGATCCTGTAGGGGAGACATTTTTCACATATTTGCACTGGTATGAAATATAGTGTTCGAAGGACGGGGGGCAGATACTGGTTGGATCGCGCGTGGCCGGGCGAGAATACCCCCCCGGGAATGGCCTTTTCATAACAAACCTCTTCTGCCCACCCGCCAAATCTTTCAGGAAATGTCGAGCGAGTTCGGGGAAAGGCTTGCAGCCATACTCGCCCTCTCGTTTGTACTGATAGCTCCGGCTGTCCAGCCACCCTGGGTTCTCTCCATCATGATCCTTCTCTTCTCATCGATTCTTTTTCTCATCAGGAAAACCCGGTTCCTGGCACTGGCCCTTATCCCCATCGCCATCCTTTACGGACTCTCACTCCTCCCCCTCCTCGTTTTCTCCTGCACGTTTACCATCATGGTCATGGGGGAGCTGGCTTTCCGGTGGGGAACCGGCAGGCTCCAGTCCTACATGGCCTATAGCATATCAGCATTCACCGGCTGCCTCCTGGTGATGGTTTACCTGGTGGAATACGTCCCACTGGTTGCCCTGTTTGGTGTGGTGGTGGCCGTTCTACTCAAGGCCATTGTCAGGGAACGGGAAGATGCCCTGCTGATCGAGGCGCTCGGGATTGCCATGACCATGGGGCTGATATACGACCTGAATTACCAGGCAGACATGATGCTGATTGCAGCCGCAGTAATCGTGGCATTCGCCTTTGGGTATTTCTCCTACCGCACAAGAACTGCTGATGTAAGCGGCCTCTTTTCCGGTGCCCTGGTGGGGATCATCCTGATCATTTTCGCTGATATCCGGTGGTTCCTGGTTATGCTTGCTTTCTTCATAATCGGTTCAGTCAGCACCCGCTACCAGTTCTCAGTGAAGGAACAGATGGGTGTCGAGCAGGCTAAGGGGGGGGCTCGTGGTTACCTCAATGTCTTTTCGAACGGGATTGTTGCAGCGGGCGCCGCTGTCCTATGGGGGATCTCTGGTGACCCCCTGTTCTCAGTCCTGTTCGTTGGCAGCGTGGCAACCGCTGCAGGGGATACTCTTGCCAGTGAGATTGGTGTCATCGCCGGGGAGCCGTACCTGATCACCAATTTTTCACGGGTGCCTCCCGGCACGAATGGCGGTGTAACGGCTCTTGGCGAGATAATGGCCTTCTTTGGAGCCCTCCTCATTGCCTTCCTCGCCTTCCTCATAGGAGTGATCCCGTTCACGTTTGTTGCGGCATCGGCCGTTGCCGGGTTCGTGGGGACCAACATCGATAGCATAATCGGTGCGGTGTTCGAGAACCGGGGAGTGTTTGGAAATGCCGGTACGAACTTTGTCGCCACCGCAGGAGGGGGACTTTGCGCCCTCCTTCTTTCCCTGCCGTTTACCGGTTAATACTTATACCAGCGTCCTTTCTCATCGTATTCTCCCTGGACGGCAATGGCGGCAGGCGCCCCGGCATAGTCCCGGAAGAAACAGGCCTTGAAGCTGTAGATAAGGGAGACGACCAGGGTCACCCCGATAAATGCGAGAAATGCGGTTACCAGGATCCCGTCAGACCCGAGAAGTTCATTGAGCCGGGAAGGAGAAAACGATTGTATATCGGCGGCACTCATCGCTGCCACGGGCTCGAGGCGATCGTAGAGCGCTGCGGTCCATAACATCAGGGTGAAGAATAACACGGAAAAAAAGATCGCGAGCGCGATCAGGTAGAAGATCATGCAGGCCCGGGTCTGCTGCAGGACGAATTCCACGCTCCTCCGGACCGCGTCAAAGACTTTCCGCCCTTCGATAATCGCTGCGGCATCGTAGAAGAACGTGAAAAGAAGAACGGTGAAACTTGCCGACATCGCCACGAACAAGAACGCGGTCTCGGCAAGTCCGATTAAGGCAAGCGGGATGAGCAGCAGGAACAGGGTAAGGATAAGCCCGAAAAATACGATTAGTGATGGGAGAAGTACCCGGAAATATCCCGTTTTTCCTCCGGAAATAAACGAAGAGAGTGACCGCTCTCCGGTCTTTGCCAGGTGCATAAGCCCGGCGATAAAAAACGGAAAGACCACCATTTCCAGCACCCAGAGCCGCTCGGCGATAAAGGTACCTGAAAAGAACTGGAGAAGGAGGAAGGATGCGAAGAGGACCCCGCTGGTGATCCCGGGTAGCCATGCTGCAGGGGCGCGGAGCAGATCCAGCGCTGAACGAAGAGATCCTGTCACCATGGTTACCGTACTCGCGGCATGGCAACGATCTCTCTAACCTGGAGATCGAAGAAAGATGCAGTATGAGATGGCCGGATAACACAGACAGTGTCGGCACCGCTTGATGTACCGCCCACGGCTACAACCTCTTCTTCGATTCCGATTGCCCCCTGGTCAGCAGCGATAAGCACGCATTCCACGGCCACTTTCAGCCCGATGGCAACAACCCTCCGCAGGGCCTCGGCAACGGCCTCGGTCCGGGATCCTCCCCCGACCTTTGGAGATCGTGAGAACGACCGTTCGAGCCCGGAGAGGGCATGGGTGCCTGTTACGATCAGCACGCCGGCATCGCAGAGCTTCTGCGCCTTGCCGGAATCAAACTCCCAGACCCCGGGTTTTGAAAACCCGACAACGTGGGTGACCACGACCAGACGGACATCGGTTCCTTTGGTGGCTTCATGGAATACGAGAGCCGTTTCACCCGATGTACTTGCGACAACAATATGTGAAAGGCCAAGCTCACGGGCACGCTCGACTGCAAACCGGGCACAGTCGGTGGTGTTCTCCGGGCCTGGCGCATTGAAATAATAGGTATTCCGGGCTACAAATGACATAATAACAGCTTAATTAGGTAGTATCACTTAAAGTGAATTGCTATGATCACGCTCGCTCTTGCGGGAAAGCCGAATTGCGGGAAATCCACATTTTTCCGGGCAGCCACAATGGCTCCAGCGGAAATCGCAAACTACCCGTTCACAACCATCGATGCCAACTTCGGGGTGGCCTGTTTCCGCGCGGCCTGTCCGTGCAGGAGCCTCTCGGTCACCTGTACAAGCTGCCAGGACGGCGTCAGGTTCGTCCCCGTAAATCTCGTTGATGTGGCCGGGCTGGTCCCTGATGCCCATAAGGGGCGGGGCCTTGGCAACCAGTTCCTGGACAACCTCAGGCAGGCCGATGCAATCCTCCATATCCTCGATGCCAGCGGTTCGACCGACAGTGAAGGAAACCCCGTAGAGATGGGAAGCCATGATCCCCGGGAAGATATCGCGTTTCTGGAATTCGAGATGGTGATGTGGGTCTACGGGATCATCGACAAGCACTGGTCACGGCTGCAGCGGCAGGCGCAGTCGAAATCGCACTCCATTCACCAGGCACTTTCGGAAGTGCTGACCGGGCTGAAGATATCCCCCGAGGATGTGCGTGATGCTGAAAGTGCGGCCGGGATAAACCTTGCCCATACCGATCCCGAAGGGCTCAAGGGATTCTGCCGGGAGATCGTCCGTATCAGTAAACCCATGGTTGCAGTAGGAAACAAGGTAGACCAGGCCCCGGGAACGATGATCGATCGTCTGAAGGATAGCCGGATCATCTTTGCAACGGCCGCAGGGGAGCTTGCGCTCCGAAACGCTGCTGCTGCACACCTCATCCGTTATCTGCCAGGAGACTCCGCCTTCACTATCCTTGACGAGAAGGCACTATCCCCCCAGCAGAAGTCCGGCCTTGCCAGGATAGCAGGAGTCATGGACATGTTTGGTGGAACAGGGGTCCAGCAGGCCATAGACCATGTCATCAGGGAAATCCTTGGACTGATTGTCGTCTACCCGGTTGAGGATGAGCACAAGTTCGCCGACAGCAGGGGCCGGGTGTTACCGGATGCCTTCCTGATGAAACGCGGCCAGACTCCCCGGGATTTGGCGTTCATGGTCCATACCGATATCGGGAAAGGGTTCCTCTATGCAATAGATGCCCGGACATCTATGCGGGTCAAAGACACCCATGAGCTCAAAGACGGGGATATCATCAGGATTGTCAGCACCGCGAAATAACCTTTTTTCCTTGATTCCGGGCTGGTTTGTCCTGTTTTATACAAAAGTCTTAAATAGTCGTATTGAATACCTTGAGTTATAATGGGTGGAGAGGTCTTTCAAGCCCAGATCATCCGGAATTTCTTTGAGACGATTACGGGAACGGATCGGAACCTCACCCGCATCTCAATGTGTGTCATAAGTCTTGCAAAGCTCCGCATGGAGAGGCCGGAAAAGGTCTCATCCCTGCTTGATCAGATCAGGAAAAGCAAACAGCAGCGGGAGCTCTCCATCGATATCCTCGATTACATGTGCGATGCGGCGATTGCGCTTGACCTGAACGCGGTCCAGACTGCCTTCGGGGTCAAGACCATCGGTGAGGTAATGCAGGACTTCAATGCGATCAGCCTGGACACACTGTAGACCAACCCTCTTTTTCCTGCTGATATGTTCCCGGAACGGCTCGTGAACCAGCAGTTACTTCGAAAAAAAGGGCAACACACTTTTCTGCATCCGTAATTTCTTCCGGGTTCACCCTGAGAGATGAAAAAACCAGGTGCTTACCTGCTGGAGAATTCTGCATAGTTCGATCCGATCCAGGAAAAAAGAATTATCAGAGTCCCATCTGCTCTTTGTAGGACGACAGGATCTGGATGATAAAATTCTGGTGTTCATCGAGCATCTGGCCATCGTCAGGTGAGCAGAGGTAGGCTACTGCATAGGCGAGAATAATGGCATTATCGAGGATGTAATCATCCCTGTTCATGATCTGATCGGCAGGAACGATTATTGCCAGGTACTGCTCATCCCCGGGACTGAAGGTAAGAGCAGAGTATGCCTTGACATCCGATTCATCGAGTTTTACTGCCCGGTCCCGGATGATGGTCACTGCTTTGCGGGCGGCGGCTATTGCACCTTCTCCAGGGAGACGGGAAATTGCGATATCCGCACTCGCGACAACCTTTGAATAGAGCCCGAACTTGAAGGACAGGACGGCAGATGCGATATTGTGGGCGGTATCGCGATCGATTCCCCGGAAAAACGGGGTGATGCGATGCAAATAATCATAAAGGTACTTTTCCATGAGATCCTCTCCCTGTTCTTTGACCGGCAGGGTACTAAATCTTCTGTTCAGCCGGACAACGAGGACGGTTAAGCTGATGTTAAACAGTATCTGGAGAATGACGGTAGGTTTCATCTCCCACGTGGCAAAGAAGATGATGACCGCATACATGGGTGCGAGAAGGGAGACGATATCCTTTCGGGGCTTACCCCATGCCAGGTAGGCGAGGAGGAAGGCGCCGATAAGGCATCCCCAGAAAAAGAGACCGGCATCCTCGATGTATCCCAGGTTTTCGAGCAGGATGCCTATCCCTGTCCCGCCGAAACTGAACGCCGGGACTGCGATGGAGAGCATGATTTCCCTCCTGCTGCATGATGAACGGGTTTGACCAATCATACTGAATGAGGTATGGATAGGAAGAAATCGCATAAATCTTTTTCAATCCGACTCTGTTGCAACCGGTGTCGTCACCGTTAAAACCCCTGGCGGACAACACTTCCACATGAAGGTCTGCATCATGTGTGGTGGTGAAGGCACCCGGCTTCGCCCTCTCACCTTCGAGAGGCCAAAACCCTGCATCCCCATCGTGAACCGGCCGTCAATTCAACACCTGGTATCCCATCTCTCCGATCTCGGATTTAACGATGTGGTAATCACTCTCGGCTACCTTGGCACCGCGATTGAAGATTCACTTGGTGATGGATCCCTCTTTGGAGTGGATATCACCTATGTCCATGAGAAAACCAAGCTTGGAACTGCCGGAAGCGTCCGGAACGCCATGGATTTCCTCGACGGCCACGACTTCCTGGTGGTTGGCGGGGATCACGTGACCGATATCGATCTGCTTGAATTTTACCGGGAGCACCGGCGGGAGCGGCCGATGGTGTCGATCGGATTGATCAGCATCGACGATCCCTCCGAATACGGCATTGCTGAGATCGATGTGAATTACACGATCAGGCGGTTCAAGGAGAAGCCTGGTCCCGGAGAGATATTCAGCAACCTTGCCAGTACCGGCATATACGTCTGCAACCCGGAGATTTTCTCATTCATCCCGCCGGAAACAAAATTTGACTTTGCCCGCGACCTCTTCCCGCTGCTGATGTCGGAGGGGCATCGGCTCCAGGCCTGGCTTGCACGGGGCAACTGGACCGATGTAGGGAGCCCCTCATCCCTGCGCCAGGCCCAGCGTTGGAAGCTCGATGAAATGCCATTCTCAAGTTTCATGGGAGATATATCGATAACCGGAGGCCAGATAGCCGGCCCGGTGATGTTTGGCACAGCAGTCACCATCGGCAGTAACTGCCGGATAACAGGACCGGTAGCCATCGGATCGGGAACCACCATTGAAAACGATGTCCTGATAGGGCCGTATACAAGTATTGGTGATAACTGCACCATCCGGAGCCGGGCAAAGATATTCTCCTCGCACCTCTGCAAGGGAGTGACGCTTGGCCAGGACAGCACAGCAAGCGGAAGCATCATCGACAATGGCACGAGGATCGGCGAATCCTGCTCTATAGAGAACGATACGGTTATCGGTCCACGGGTGGAGATAAGGGACCGGTCGGTGGTTCACTCCAAGACCAGGATCTGGCCGGACGTGGTGGTCCCCGAAGGCAGCGTGGTCAGGGAACACATCCTGAACGAGGACTACGACATCAGGATTGCCGGCTCGTGAACCGGAAAGCCTGTCAGGTTCCCCGGACCAGCCGGTGGGTAATTGCCACCAGAGGGTGGCGGGCATAATCAAGGATCTGGATATCATCGAGGCTGTGAAGGTTCATGGCTTTGGCAGTCCGTTCCAGTCCAAGTTCCATAATCTCATCCACCTCTATCACATAGGAATCAAGCGTATGTATACCCAGTTTTTTTGCAGCAATTGCCCGGTGATGGCCATCAACCAGTATCAGTTTTCCCGGACGCCGGATCACTATCAGCGGCTCGGCAAGCCCTTTCCTGATCTCGTAGATACGCCCTTCCAGCTCGTCCTCATAAATCCGTGACTGGGTGGGTATGAGCTGATCGATATCGACTACTTCACGCTTGAGCTTTGGGCTAATCCCGTGGAGCTTGTTCAGGGTGGTCATGATGGAGAAGACCTTTTCAGGAGAGACATGTTCGATCTGGGACCGGATGACATCGGCGTTGGAGATGATCCCGAGCAGGCAGTTCTCCTGATCCACTACCGGGAGTTTCTGGATACCGGAGCGGAAGATGACGCGTGCGGCATCGTTGATGCTCATATCGGGGTCGGCAACGATAAGATGTCGCGACATCATGTCCTCGACAGGGGTATCAGGAGGCCTGAAGAGGAGATCCCGGGCGGCAATATACCCAACCACCTCTCTCCCATTTACAACCGGGAATCCATCGTGTCCGGTATTCCTTATCTTTTCTATGACATCCAGGATCGTTCCATGGACATCAACTGTAACGACGTCATAGGTCATGTAGTCTCTGACCTTTTTTTTATCCATTGCATATCATCTCCGGTCCGGGAGCACTTCAAGACATCGGAAAAAGGAGGATCTGAATATTTCTAGTCTACCTTGATGGATGACCCGCGCTGTGCTTCGGCCTTTTTCAGGCGTACTTCGAGCACACCGTTCTTGAAAGAAGCCAGAGCACCTGCATCGGTGGCATCACAGGGGAGAGCAACGGTCCGGCAGAGCGAGCCGTAGACCCGTTCCCGCATGTAGTAACCTTCATCTTTCTCTTCTTTCTCAGCCTTTCGTTCCGATGAGATCTCGAGAGTTGATGGATTGATCAGCGAGACGGAAACATCTTCTTTCTCAACCCCCGGGAGATCAGCAACTACGATAATCTCATCATCATGTTCACGGACATCAACCCGGAATTCACCACGTAGTGCGGGCATCATACGATCGGTGATGCCACCAGCCGGGAGGAGCCTGCCGGATGGGCCTACGAACCGGTTCTCCACCTCGGTCATGAGTTCGTCAAAGTCCCGCCATGTCCACCAGAACGGATATCTTCTCCGGTACACCATACAATTCAACCTCTAAGTGCCACCTCAAAGAGATGGACTATCCTTTAGTTAGTATCGGCACTATATAGAAACTTTCATTGGTCCTATAAAGTCCCGAATGGAATGTTTATGTTTTAACACGGCGAATGTACCGGGAATGACACCCAGCAAAAAGGGGAAGAATAATAAAGGTTCCAGGAGTTCCGGGAGCGACATAAACTGGACCAAGGCGGCCATGCTTATCGGGGGTATCGGTTTCGTCGTGGTCATGATTGTGAGCTCGCTTGGCACCGGATGGCTGACCAGGATGAAACCGGCCGGAGATGGCGACATCGCTTACTGCGATGTGACGCTTAAGGACTCCGAAGGAAGGGCGGTCTTTACCACCAGTGAGCCGATCTTTAATGCTACGCTCAAGCAGGGTACCATGGCCTGGCTTGCCAATCCCATGGTCATCGCGGTTAATGTCACCACTGGCAACCTTGTAGAACCAGTCACCGCATATTTACCGGGGGTTGGCCAGGATTCCTTCGCATTCCTTGGCCCCGAGTACAACCAGATCGCCGAAGGTCTGGCCGGGATGAAAGACAGGCAGAGCAAGCACATCACGTTTGAGCAGAATACAGCATTCCAGCGGGAAATGACCAGCGAGGAGTTTGCCGGGATCGGAGGAAACTTTACTGAGACCCGACCGGGAGACCAGCTGATCTTCGGGTTCACCACCGCACCGATGATCGGTGCCGATGACAATACCACTCCTGGTTATGCGTTTCGAACGGTTACGGTCACCAACAAGACAGGGGATACGGTTACCGTAGTATACGGATATTCTGGCGCTGATGTAACCATACGCCAGCTCTCCCGGGCTTCGTAGATCAGAGCGTATTTATGTCCTCAATCCGTTTTCTTTTTTTATGATTCGCATACTCTCATTCTTCCAGGAAGGATGCATGGCCTGTCACGAGCAGGAGCCGATAAACCGGGAAGTGGAGAAAGCGCTCTCTGTGCATATCGAACCAGTCAATCCCTTGATGGAGCGGTCCTTTATAGAGAAGTATTCCCTCCGCGTGACCCCCACGACACTTATCCTAAAAGACGGACATGTGGTAGAACGGTTCGAAGGGGTCGTCCACCGTGAACAGCTCGAGGACGCAATAAAAAAATATCTATAACGGGTATCCGTAAATCCGCTTCAAGCGCCGGGCAACCGATTTCTGCCCCTCTTTCCGGAGTGTTGCGCCGTCCCGGAGCTTCATATGAGCGATACGGAACCTCCGGTTTCCCTGACGATAGATTTCCCCAACCACGAACGGTTCCTCACCCGATACCTCCAGCACCAGAGGGATGGTCTTTCTCCCGTCATGGACCGATACCCTGACCAGGACCTCCTCGATCTTCCTGGTCCAGAGCGTGGGGATATCCTCTGCCCGGGCCCTCCGCACCCGCTGAGCTCCCCACTCAATGGCAGTGATCTCTACTCCGATATAGTCCTCCCCGCACTCTGCAACGTGGCGATCGCCAATCCCGCAGATCTCACCGTGCACAAGCTCAATTGTGCAGATCCGGGAAGTCTTCTCTTCGCTGACAATGGCCTTGACCCGGATATGAGGTCTCTCCTTTTCCGGGACGACCATGTGCACGCTCCCGCATATGTCACATCTGACCCGTAGTTGCCGCGCGTCTGAAAGTACCGTATGCTCAACATCGCGTCCGCACTCAGGGCAATAAAGGATTTTTTCCATCACCAAAGTCCGATTAAAGGTGATCCGTTCATTCATATGATGGTTGGGGAGGAACGCTGGAATTATTTCCTGTCACGCCTCTTTGCTAATTTACTGGCAATGCGAGAGATTCACGCAACCATACGGTGCCGGGGACACCCAAACGTGACCGGCCGGCATTCGACGACACTCGAGATTACCCGTGAAGGACACCTGTCCTGCCAGGGAGACTGCATCATCGGGATCGATGCAGATGCGGGAGCATCCGGGCTCCCGCCTGCCTTCGTGAAAGTCCTCGCTCATGATGACGCTGTCCTGCACACCCGCCTGCGCTGCAGGGAGCACTGCATCACGATTATATCCCGGGGGAGCACGGCAATGACCCTTGATCACCCGACCGATCTCGTCTGGCGGAAGAGCAGTTTCGTCTGCGGTAGAACGGTTGGTATCCACTCCGACAAAGCGGCACGGGACCTGCCGAGGGAGCTGATTGACTACTTACAGGACGGGGAGGACCTTATTGTTGAGATGACTGTCCATCTCACGCGCCCTGGGAACTGAGCTGCCAGATGTCACGATAGTCCTGGTTCAGGGAGAACTTCGTAAACCATGATCGCACTACCCACACCGAACCGGTTCTGGTTGTTCAATCGCGCCCCAGCATGGATATCTTGAGCTCGGCTGATGCGAGGAGCTTCTCGCACTGGCTGATGATGAGCGCTCCACGCTCGTATAGGGCGATGCTATCATCGAGGCCAGTCTCGTTGTCCTCGATCTTCCTGACGATCTCTTTCAGCTCGCTGATAAGCTCTTCATAAGTTTTTGTCATGCATCACTTCCCGGACCTGTACTTCAAGCCTGCCATCTTTCATCCGCACGCCAAGGATATCGCCATATGACAACCCGCCCACGCTCCGGACTATCTTTTCCTCCATCTCAAGGATGCAGTAGCCACGTTCAAGCAGGGCGAGGGGACTTCTCCCCGAGAGCCGGGCTGACAGCCCGGACAGGATGAGCTGCTCGCGGTCGATCCTTGCCGTGGCCGCCCGTGCGAGGCGTTCGGCCATCGTTGCGCAATCCTGTCGCCGGTCCGCAATCCGCCGTTCCATCCGCCCGGGAGCAATTCGTAAACGGAGATCGGAGATCTCCCGGGCAGCGCGGTCGAGCCGGGAAACAAGGGACGATCCCAGCTGCTTCCGGAACTGGCTGAGCCCCTCTTTGAGGGACACCCGGTCCTGCACCACCATCTCCGCTGCTGCTGACGGGGTTGGAGCTCTGACATCAGCAGCGAAATCAGCGAGAGTGAAATCGGTCTCGTGGCCAATTGCACTCACCACGGGTGTCGTGCAACAGGCGATTGCCCGGACAACGAGAGGGTGGTTGAAGGGGAAGAGATCCTCGAAACTCCCGCCACCCCTCCCAATGATGATCACATCGACCTTGCCGTCAATCCTCTTTAGGGCCTGAGCGATATCGTTGTGTGCCTGGTCGCCCTGCACTGCCGTCGGTGATACAACAATCTCGAGTGGAAACCGCCTCGCTATCACGTTCCTGATATCCTGGAGCACGGCACCGGTCTCAGAGGTAACCACGCCAATCCGGCCGGGAAAGCGGGGCAGATCTTTTTTCCGCCCGACATCAAAGATCCCTTCTGCAGCAAGTTCGGCTTTCCATTTCTCGACTTGGAGGTGCTTCTCCCCCTCCCCGGCATGGCGGAGTTCGCGGACATAGAACTGGTAGCGTCCCTGCGGCGCATAGTGCCCGATTGAGCCAAAAGCAATGGCATCGATGCCGTCCTTCAGTGTGAAACCCAGCCGTTCTGCATCAGATCGCCACATCACGCACTGGACGAGGGCCGAAGCGCTCCCGTCCTTACGTTCACCGAGCGAAAAGTAACGGTGGCCGGAGGCGTGGGGTTTGAAATTGGTGACCTCGCCCCGTATCCAGATATCCTGCAGCCGGTCGTCATCGAGAACGGAGGAGATGATTGATGAGATTTCCGAGACACGGTAGATCTGGATGGCATGCTCCTTCTGCTCCTGGCGGATTCGCTGCTGGTACCATTCCATGCAACAACAATTATGGCGGGGGGCGGTTATGAATTAGGATCATGGTACGGCTTGCGGTCTCGAGTATGTTCTTCCACGAATACCCACTTGGGGAGATCTTTGATTTTGTGGCCGAGGCGGAGCTGGACACCCTCGAATTCTGGATCGAGACGCCACATTTCTGGCTTCGGGAACAGCCGGTCGGAGAACTTACCGGTTGCATGCAGGCTCACCCTGGCTTTTCACCGCTTACCATTCACGCCCCAATCCTCGATCTTAATCCCTGCTCGATAAACCCCAGGGTGGCCGAAGTATCAGTCCGATATACTCTTGCCGCACTCGATCTGGCCGAGCTGATCGGTGCCGATGTACTTACCGTGCATCCTGGCAGACGGACCGCAAAACGGCCGCCAAGCGCGCCCGATTTCCAGCGGTTCGATCACTATATCCGGAAGCTCGGCGATGCCGACCGGGGAAAACAGGTAAGGGTGGCCATCGAGAACATGGAACAGAAGATCAATTCCCTCCTCTGCTCCCCTGAGGCCGTCCGGGAGGTTCTCGACCGGGAGCCCTGGCTCTGGTTCACCCTCGATGTTTCCCATGCCCTTGGGAAATCGATGGAGGAAGTCTTCTCCTACATCGAACTCTGCGATGACCGGCTGGCAACTGTGCACATTGGGAACGCAGACGAGGCGATCATGCATCTCCCGGTCAGCGGAAGCCCCCGGATCGCTGCAGTCCTGCACCGACTTGCCGATACCGGCTTTTCCGGAACCATCACCCTGGAAATCGAAGACCGGAACTTCGACCATGACCTCTCGTCCGAAGAAAAGATACTCTTTCTCCGGGAACAGGCAGCATATATCCGTTCGTTCGTTTCGTGAAACGCTGGGTTTATAAAACGTGAACACGAAACGTTAGTTGAATCCCTGGAATATGAACCATAGAGCACTATCAGCCGTCACTGCGGCGTGGATCCAATGATTGGGGACATTCTGCTGCTTCTGCTGTTCATCGCCTGCCTCGTTCTCTCCGCATTCTTCTCAAGCTCTGAAATTGCCCTGATCTCAATTACCCGTGCAAAGGTGAGAACCCTTCTAAACGAAGGAAGAAAGGGATCCGAATCGCTGGCGATGCTCAAGGAATCGCCCAACCGGTTCCTGGTTGCCATCCTAATAGGCAACAATATTGTCAACGTTGCTGCAGCGGCGATCGCCACAGCGGTCACGGTCAGCATTTTTGGGAATATCGGGGTTGGTATTGCAACAGGGGTCGTAGTCATCCTCCTCCTCTTTTTCGGAGAAATCGGGCCAAAAATCTACGCTTCCCGCCACACGGAGAGATTTGCACTGGCAGTCGCAAAGCCGGTTCTCGTCCTCTCGAAAATTCTCTCGCCGGTAATCTGGGGTATTGAAAAGGTTACCGGGCGGTTCGGCGCGCCCGCCGCAATGGGAGAGACCATGGTAACCGAAGAGGAGATCAAGGAATGGATTGAGGTCGGAAAAGAAGAAGGAACAATTGAGCAGGAAGAGCGGGAGATGCTATACTCAGTCCTCGAGTTCAGTGATACCCTGACCCGGGAGATCATGACCCCGAGAGTCGATGTGGCATTGATCGAGGATACAAAAACCCTCAACGAGGCCACTCAGCTCTTCAACGAGACGGCGTTTTCCCGGATCCCGGTTTTCCATGGCTCTGTCGACAATATTATCGGGATCCTGAATATCAAAGATGTCTTTTCAACAGTGTTCTCAGGGAAACGGCAGGTTCCTATCAAGGAACTGATGTACGACCCTTTCTTTGTCCCCGAGACCAAGAAAATCGACGATCTGCTCAAGGAGCTGCAGGTCAGGAAGGTCCAGATCGCCATTGTCCTCGATGAGTACGGCAGCTTCGTCGGGATAGTCACTGTCGAAGATATCCTTGAAGAACTGGTTGGAGATATACTTGATGAGTTCGATCGCGAGGAGCCGGAGATCCAGAAGATTGGTGAGGGTGTCTATCTCGTGGATGCAAAGATCTGGGTAGAGGATCTCAACGAGGAGCTCAACCTGAACCTCCCGGTCCACGAATCCTACGAAACCATCGGAGGCCTGCTCATCGATCGCCTCGGGCATATACCCCATCCCGGAGAGAGCGCCCATATTTCCGAGAGCAATGTCTCGCTGGTGGTCATGCAGATGCTATCCCGGCGGATTGTCAAGATCAAGCTTATCCTGCACGCCCTGCCCGAACCATCCGGGAATCCTGGTGACCGGTGAGCACATGAAGCAAATTGCGGTCCTGGCATCAGGAAGGGGATCAAACTTCCAGGCAATTATCGATGCGATTGCCGACAATACCCTTCCGGCACGCTGTTGCGGCCTTGTTACCGACAACCCGGATGCTTATGCCATTATCAGGGCAAACGAGGCGGGAATCCCTGTATTTATTGTTGATTTTTCAGCCTATCCTTCGAAGGAAACTTACGAACGGGCCCTGCTCGAGGTTCTAAAGGATCTTTCAGCCGACCTGTATATCCTCGCCGGTTATATGCGAATCGTTGGACCTGCTATCATCCGCGAGCTGGAAGGAAAGATAATAAACATCCACCCTGCACTCCTCCCCAGCTTTCCTGGTCTCCATGCCCAGCGACAGGCAATCGAGTATGGGGTCAAAGTTTCTGGGTGCACTGTCCATTTTGTTGATGAAGGAATGGATACCGGCCCCATAATCCTTCAGGCCGCAGTCCCGGTTCTTGAAGGGGACGATGAAGACCAGCTCGCCGGCCGGATACTCGAAGAAGAGCACAGGTGCCTCCCAAAAGCCGCCCGGCTCTACTGTGAGGGAAGGCTGACAATTCGTGGCACGCGCGTCTTGATCCGACCAGAAGAGGATAATTCCCCGGATGGCAGGGAAATTCCGTAACCACCCGCTATATCACCCCTGAGCGTAAATACTCCGGAGCAAGTGCCAGGTAAGCATATGCGTTCTCCGCCATCCCACTCCAGGAAGATCGCACGGGAGAGGATTTCCATCCTCTTTACCCGGGCGCAGGAATTCTTCGATGATGATCCTGCGGCCAGCCACCGCTGTGTTGTCCTTGCCAGAAGAATCGCAATGCGGCAGCGGGTGAGGATCGAACGCGAATTCAGGCGCCGGTTCTGCCGTCATTGCCACGCATACCTGGTTGTTGGGAAGAACATGCGGGTGCGGATTCATCGTGGCAAGGTAATCGTTACCTGCCGGGAGTGCGGAAGGCAAATGCGGTATCCTCTGGAGGTGCGACATGGAACGCGGAAAGGATGAACATGCCATGCAGGATCTCCGCCCGACTGTATGGATCGGGAAACAGGGTTGCAGCCCAAGGGTGGTTGAGGAGATAATTCATCAACTCGAGCGTCGGAAGGTGGTGAAGGTGAAAGTCCTACCTGGCGCTGAGATCGATGCCAGTGACGTTGCTGCAAGGACTCGCTCCGACCTGATCGGGGTCCGGGGCAGGGCTTTCGTGCTTGCCCGCCGGCAGAAATCATGAACCCGGCAGCGTTTTCCTGCGGCGGCGGATACTCGAAATATATAAAAGTATTATGAACCAATATGTAAAGACTGTTACATCATTTCGGTGACACTGAGGTAATAGAGGATGACAACGGTATATGATGTCCCGGCTGATCGCTTTATTCCGGCCCTTGCGGAGGAGCTGAAGAAGCGGCCGGAGATACGGCCCCCCGACTGGGCTATGTTTGCAAAGACCGGGGTGCACAAAGAGATGCCTCCGGAAGACCCCCTGTGGTGGTTCGTGCGGGTTGCATCGATCCTGCGCCGGGTATACATCGATGGACCCATTGGCGTTGAGCGGATGAGGACATTTTATGGGGGCAGGAAGGATCGCGGTTCAAAACCCAACCAGTTTCGGAAGGGAAGCGGCTCGATCCTCCGGAAATCACTCCAGCAGCTCGAGGCTGCCGGACTGATCACTCATGACAAGACCGGGCGGAAAGTCTCTGCCCAGGGAATGTCCTTCATGGACAATCTTGCTTACAGGCTCGTTTCAGGAAGTGCGCCGATACCGGCAGGACCGGCTGACTGAGCGGGGGATGGTCAATGGGGGACGACGAGCTCGCTGAACTGCGGAGGAGACGAATGGCACAGGTGCAGCAGCAGGCAGCGGAGCAGCAGCAGGTGCAGGAGGAGATCGAGCGGCAGAAACAGGCCGAAGCCCAGATTCACATGATCCTCATGCAGATCCTCGAGCCCGAAGCACGGGAACGGCTTAATACCATCAAGCTCACCAGACCGGAATTTGCCCGGGCAGTTGAGCAGCAGCTCGTCCTCCTCGCCCAGAGCGGCCGCCTGAAAGAGAAGATCACCGATACCCAGCTGAAGGCCCTGCTCACGCAGCTTCAGCCGGCGAAACGAGATTTCACAATCAGAAGAAAGGGATGAAGGCAGGGGTACTCTTCAGTGGAGGGAAAGACAGTGCACTTGCGGCCGTGCTGCTCTCCCGCGACTACGAAATTGAGCTGAATACCTTTGTCTTCTCTGCCGAACAGGATCCTTCATCCGCGAGGAAAGCGGCCGGCATCCTGGGATTTCCGTGGAAGAAGCGGATCTTTGAACAAGGATTCATCGAGAGTGTTGCAAACATGGTGGTTGCCTGCGGATACCCAAACGAGGCCATCCTGGAAGTTCATCGCCATGCCCTTGCCATGCTCTGCAGGGAATACCCGATTGTCGCCGACGGGACCAGAATGGATGACCGGGTACCGGTCCTCTCCCGCGACGAGGTCCGAAGCCTCCAGGACCGTACCGGGTGTTCCTATATCCGGCCTCTCCTGGGATATGGCTGGCGGGAGGTCAACCGGCTCGCAGAACGATACTTCAGGACCGTTGTGGGTGAGACCGGCGAAATCGAAAATGGCGACTATGAACGGTGGATACGAGAGGCACTCCAGGATCGGGGCCTTGATGTTCTCTCGTTTTTTCCCCGGGATCACCGGCATTCAGTTGTGCTGGAAAGGGGTCCGGGAATCATCAGGGTGAATGCATATGAGTAAGTCTACAAAAGGATTCAAAATGAGACTGGCAAAGGCATGCGAACAGAACAGGAGGGTTCCGCAATGGGTGATGCTGCGCACAAAGCGGCAGGTAGTCTCCCATCCCCGGCGCCGTCACTGGAGAAGGAGCAGCCTGAAGGTGTGATATGGCAGAGATTGAGAACGAACAGATCTATATCATCCCTCTCCGGGATGCCAGGAGAGCACCGCGGTGGAAACGGAGCAACACCGCGATCAGGGATATTCGGAAGTACCTTTCAAAGCACTTGAAGAGCACGGATGTGAAACTTGACCGCACAATCAATGAAAGGGTCTGGGATCGGGGTTCAAAGAATCCACCCCCGCGCATCCGCGTCCGGGCAATGAAATTCGCCGATGGAGAGGTACAGGCAGAACTTGCCGAGGAATAAATGGAGAAGACGATCTCGTTTGGCGGGGATGCAAATATCGGCGTGTTTTCACGGGTATTTGATGATATCGCCGTAGTTCCACCGACCGCCCCCGAAGAGTTCAGGAGTGCGCTCACTGAAGTCCTCGATGTGGAGCTGGTGATCACAACCATCCAGGGGAGTGAGATCGTCGGATCGCTCCTGGCCGGCAACAACCGCGGTTTTGTGGTGAGTGGCCTTGCCACCGAACGTGAAATATCCATCCTGCGTGAGCATCGGGAAGTCTGCATGCTGGAGAGAGGGATGAATGCCGCCGGAAACATAATCCTTGCCAACGACTCGCTGACCTGCATCCACCCCGACATGCCTACGGCTATGGCACAGGAAATCGGGGAACTGCTAGGGACGCCGGTGATCCGGATTTCACTGGCCGGCATCAAGACTGTTGGAATGGCCGGAGCTGCCACCAACCGGGGAATCCTGGTGCACCCCCGGACTTCACGGCAGGAGATGGCAATGCTTGAAGAAGCAACCGGGCTCCCCATAGGGACCGGTTCGGTGAACATGGGAAGCGGCCTTGTCGGTACCGGCCTTGTCGCCAACCGGGCAGGATACCTTGCAGGTATGGAAACGAGTGGATTCGAGCTCGGAAGAATTGAGGATGTATTTGGATATCTGGAGTGAGAAGTATGGAAAACAAACAGTTCGAAGTGAAAGGGACTTTCGCCATCGGCGGTGAATGGCACCCGTATACCAAGATTATCGAAGCCCCGAACGAGACCCAGGCACGTGAACGCGCATTTACCATCTTTGGGAGCAAGCACCGGCTGAAACGCAGGTATATCACCGTGAGTTCAATCACAGCCCTGAATGGTGAGTAAGGTGGACCGAGTCGATCCACGGGAGATACAGTCCCTCCAGCTCTACCTGAACGAGTATCGGCAGCAGGCAGAGATCTTCTCCCAGCAGCTTGCGTTTCTCGAGGATGGCCGGATGGAGGCCATTGCTGCAATAGAGACTCTGCAGTCTCTCTCTGCATCACCAGAAAACACCGTCCTCCTTCAGATCGGTAGCGGAGTCAGCGTGAGGGCCAAAGTCCCTGAGCCGGATCGCATCCTGGTGAACATCGGTGCCGAAGTGGTGGTCGAGAAACAGAACGCAGCGGCCCAGGACTACCTGAAAGACCGGGTAACCGAGATGGAGGCTTCGGCAAAGAAAGTTGCCGAAACCCTGGAACGCATCCGCAGCCAGGTGAACGAGATTGCAAAACGAATCGACCTCGCATACCAGCAGGCACAGATGCAGGCCGCGGGCTCCCCCATGACGCCCATTTCTCCGAAGAGACCCACGACGCGGGAAGAGGACTAAACGGATTTTTATATGTTTGAAGGGCTCCGTGAAAAACTGCAGAAGATAACCACCGGGCTGGAAAAGAATATCGCCACAGCTTCAGCAGAGCCTTCACCCGTACCTGCTGATCAGGAGAAGAAGGATACTTCCCTCCTTGGCAAGGTTAAGGTCCTTATCACCGAGCGGGAGTTTGTAATCTCTGAAAAAGAGATCGAAGAGCCGCTCTCTGAGCTTGAGATGGTTCTCCTGGAAAACGATGTTGCTCTCCCGGTTGCCGAAGAGATCATCACGCATATCCGGGCCGAGCTTTCCGGGAAACATAGGAAGATCGGAGAAAGCATCGATACCATCGTCCTGTCAGCCCTGAGATCGGCACTCCTGAATGTCCTTGGGGAAGGCTTCGATCTCGTTTCGTACATTTCAACCCACGAACGACCGGTGAAGATCCTGTTCACCGGTGTGAATGGAACCGGGAAGACCACCACCGTGGCAAAGATCGGTTCATTTCTTAAGAAAAAGGGTTTCTCGGTGGTTATCGGGGCCGGTGATACCTTCCGGGCCGGGGCAATCGAGCAGATCGATGTCCATGCCAACCGGCTCGGGATTCGGATCATCCAGCACCAGCACGGAGCCGATCCCTCTGCTGTCCTCTTCGATGCCGTCCAGCATGCCCGGGCGCACAAGATCGACGTCGTGCTCGCAGATACTGCAGGCAGGTTCCACAACCGGGTGAACCTGATGAACCAGCTCGAGAAGATCCGGCGGATAATGAAGCCGGATCTGGTCGTGTACGTGGATGAAGCGGTGGCCGGGAATGATGCCGTGGTCCGGGCCTACGAGTTCGAAAAATCGGTAGGCGTCGATGCAGTTGTGCTGACCAAAGCCGATATGGATCCACGGGGCGGTGCGGCAATCTCGATTGCCCATACTATCGGAAAACCGCTGATGTTTCTCGGCACAGGGCAGGAGTATGACGACATCATCCCGTTCTCTCCGGGCAGGATGGTTGACGAACTTCTCTTGGAGGGGGCCTGATGCTCGATCGGCTGGGAACCTCCCTCAAGGATGCCCTCAAGAAGCTTGCCGGAAAGACTGTTGTCGACCGCGCTGCTGTCGAGGAACTGGTAAAGGATCTGCAACGGGCCCTGATCCAGGCTGATGTGAACGTCAAACTGGTGATGCAGCTCTCCCAGGCTATCAAAACCCGTGCCCTTGAAGAAGAGCCGCCGAAAGGTATGGGCGTCCGGGAGCATGTGCTCCGTATCGTGTATCAGGAACTGGTCCGGCTGATGGGATCCGCCGGAGAGGTGAAGCTTGGCTCCCAGACCATCCTCATGGCCGGGCTCCAGGGGAGTGGCAAGACCACCACCACGGCAAAACTGGCCCGGTTCTTCCAGCGGAAAGGATTGAAGACTGCAGTCATTTGCGCCGATACTTTCCGCCCCGGCGCCTATGACCAGCTCTCCACGCTCTGCTCGCGGATTAACATCCCCTGTTTTGGGAACCCCCAGGAGAAGGATGCCCGGATCATTGTGAGCGAAGGGATGAAGGCTGCCGGCTCTGCCGAGGTCATCATTGTTGACACCCAGGGAAGGCATGCCCTGGAAGATGATCTCATCCAGGAGATAATCGACCTGAACGTTCAAACCGGTGCCACCCACCGGTGGCTGGTCCTCGATGCCGCCATCGGGCAGAAGGCACGCGAGCAGGCTCACCGGTTTCACGAAGCGATCAATATCGACGGGGTCATCATCACAAAGATGGACGGGACAGCCAAGGGGGGTGGAGCACTCTCTGCTGTAACTGAGACCGGCTCCGGGATCGTCTTCATCGGCAGCGGCGAGACAATTGAAGATCTCGAACGGTTCGATCCTGATGGGTTCATCTCGCGCCTTCTCGGGATGGGGGATCTCAAGGCCCTGGTGGAGCGGGCGCAGGAATCAGTCGTAGAGGGCGAAATCGATGTCAACGCCATGATGCGGGGCAAGTTTTCGCTTCGGGATATGTACAAACAGCTCGAAGCGGTCAACCGAATGGGCCCCCTCAAACAGATCATGAGCATGATGCCGCTCGGAAACATCGATCTTCCCGGCGATGCGGTCGATATGACCAGTGCCAAGATGTCCCGCTTCCGCATCATCATGGACTCCATGACCGGGAAGGAGCTCGATGAGCCTTCTCTTATCGGGAGCTCCCGTGTTCACCGGATAGCGCTGGGCTCGGGTTCACGCCCGGAAGAGGTCCGGGAGCTCCTCAAATATTACAAGAATATGAAACGGGCCCTCAAGGGAGTGCGGGGTGGTGCCGGGAAGTTCAACATGCAGCGCCTCATGAAGAAATTCGGCGGGATATAGCCGGATGAAACGGATCTGCGTGCTTGGCCACCACGCTCCAAGTTCAGGCGAATTCTCCATTAACGACTTGGCCGGCGGTGCCGGGAGGATGGATATCCTGTGCCGGTGTATTGGTTCAGCGTTTTTTCTCTCCCATGGAATCAGGCGGGATGTTGAAGTCTTCCTCATCCTGCTCGGTCCCCCCCGACCACCGGTGACCATCCGGTTTTCCGGAGCGGAAATAAGGTCTCTTAACCCTGACGAGCGGAGTACCGGCTCGCTGATCAAGAAGGCTCTCTCCATCCCCAGGGGCGACGCCTTCAGAGAATCGGGCCCGGGAGTCGCGGTAAGGAAAGGGGGGCTTTCAAAACTACTTGTGGAACACTCGTTTGCGGTGCTTTGCGAAAACGGAGCCGATATCCGGAAGGCAGCGGTGCTTCCTGAAAATGTCATCCTCTCCGATCACCTGGACCTTACCACAGAAGAGGAAGAGAGCGTATCCGGCTGTCCGGCCTACTCGGTTGGCCCGCTCTCGCTGCATGCGAATGCTGCAATATCACTGCTGCTCAACGAGCATGACCGGAGGAGTGCCGGGTGGAACTGACGGAACTGACCGGGGCGATCCTCGCCTACGGAGAGATCTGCGATCACTGCCTGGGGAGGATGTTTGGGAAGCGCTCCTTTTCCCTTACCAATGACCAGCGCGGGATGGCCCTCCGGATCGCCTACTTTATCGCCCGGAACGAGCCTTACATGCTGCACGAGGAAACCTGTTGGATCTGCCAGGACTTCTTTGAGGAGGTCGGCACCTGGGCGGACCGGGTTGTAGCAGCTCTCGGAGGGATCGAGTTTTCGACCTTTGCCATCGGGACCCGGATCCCGCCCCTGATGGCCGAGGCCGAAGAGATGGTCTGGAGCGACCTTTCCCTGACGCACGCAGAACCCATCAAGTCCGAGATCAACCGGGAGGTGGGAAAAGCTGTCACCCTGCGGACTAGTAAAGATGCAGATCTCTCCCGGCCGGACGTGGTGGTGATTCTTGATCCTCTATCAGAAACAGTGGAGGTGCAGGTCAACCCTGTTTTTTTTTCCGGCAGGTACCGGAAGCTCGAGCGCGGGATCCCGCAGACCCATTGGTTTTGCCGGAACTGCCGTGGGAAAGGGTGTGAGCGGTGCGGGTTTACCGGCAAACAGTATCCCGATTCGGTCGAGGAACTGATAGGAAGACCTGTTGCCGACCTGTTCAAGGCAGAGGGGGCGGTCCTGCATGGGGCAGGCCGGGAAGATATCGATGCCCGTATGATCGGGACCGGGAGGCCGTTCGTCATGGAAGTTGTCGCGCCGCGCAGGCGAAGTTTGGATCTCCGGGCTGTTGAACAGGCGATCAATGCGCAGGCAGCAGGAAGAGTTGAAGTGTCTCTGGGGAGCTGGTCCCGGCGGGAAGACGTGGAAACAATTAAATCGGACAAAGCGCATAAAAAATACAGGATCCTGGTCGAGATAGACGGCCCGTTATCCCACTCCGAGCTCAAATCCGCCCTCGAAGCCCTGAAAGGGGCCACAATAGAACAGCGCACCCCGCAGCGGGTCGCTCACCGGAGAGCCGATAAGATCAGGCAACGGAAGGTTCTCGATATTGGAGCGGCCGGCAAAGGAGCAGACGGGTACGTCATCGAAGTCACCAGTGAGGCAGGCCTCTACATCAAGGAGCTTATTTCCGGAGATTCCGGGAGGACCCGGCCAAGCCTCGCCGGGGTCCTGAACCGGCCCGCCCGGGTGACAGAGCTCGACGTCATTGAAGTTCGTGGCAGCGAAAAGGAGTGAAGTTACATGGCACACCACAATGGACCAAGAAAGAAGACACGATACAAATTAAAGAAAGACATGAGACGACGGGGAATCCTCCCGGTCACCTCCCTTATCCAGAGGTTTGAACCCGGCCAGAAGGTCCACGTTGTTTGCGAACCGAGTATCCAGAAGGGAATGCCCCACCGTCGGTTTCACGGTAAGACCGGGACCGTGCTTGGTCAGCGGGGTCGTGCATGGGTGCTTCAGGTTCGCGATGGCGATACAGAAAAAATTGTCATCGCCAGACCGCAACATCTAAAAGCACAAAAGTAACACGTTGCAGACAGGTGAACAGCATGAAGGTGAAGGCGATACGGAGCGAAGAGAAGGTAACCCTCTCCGAGATGCGGGACGTATTGGCAAACGTGGAAGCCGAACGACTGGAATCCGGAAAGGAGATGTCATATGAGCTTCGAAGGAGCATCGAACACGCCAACATGCTCACCAAAATGCCACCGGGAAACTCCCGGGCTCTGGTCGAAGACCTCCAGAAGCTCGAGAAGATGAAACCGGATATCGCGTTCCGGATTGCCAATATCGCACCCAGGACGAGGGATGAACTGCGGGCTGTCTATGCCAAGGAAAAATTCTCCCTGACCGGGGAAGAACTTGACGAAATCCTCGAGCTGGTTGCGTCACACCTCTAGGGATCGCCATGAAAACCGACAAGAAAGAGGTCAACGCCATAGTGCTCGATGTCCTCCAGATGGGGCATCCCGAGGATCCCCGTCCGGTGTTCAAGCGGGAACCAATCGTCCAGGCAATCGGGGTCAGCCAGTTCAAGCTGCTGGAGCTGGTGCCGAAATCAATGGATATCCAGATCCACGAGAATGTCTATATCGGGGATGGTGAGAGGGACAAAATAGAGCGGGTCAAACGCCGTATCTCCTACGAGGATCTGACCCATACAGCCAAGGTTGAACTGCCGTTTGTAGTCGAGAAGCTCGTCGCAGAGAAAGAACCGGAGTTTGTCCAATTCTTCAATAAATCAATATCGATAACCCCGAAATTTCACATGCTCCACCTCCTCCCGGGCATTGGCAAGAAGCTGATGTGGGAGATCCTCGCTGAGCGGGAAAAGAAGCCATTTACTTCGTTTGCTGATATCAGCCAGAGGATCAAATCAATTCCCCATCCCGAAAAGATGGTGGTGAACCGGATCCTCAGTGAGCTTGAGGATCCGAATACAAAGTATCACGTCTTCACGTTACGATGAAAGCCCTGAAGGACCAGCACTTCCTGGTCGATGAGCAGGCCATCAGAAGGATAGCCGGTACCATCGAGCTTGAGGGGCGGATGGTGCTGGAGATCGGGCCTGGAAGAGGGGCGCTCACCCGGGCGCTGCTCGATCGGGGAGCCCGTGTTAATGCCGTGGAGATCGATTCCGCACTCATCGAGGAGCTGGAAATTATCTTTCCTGATGAGATTCAGGACGGTCAGCTGATGCTCACTCACGGTGATGCCGCCCGTTGCGACCTCCCTCCATTTAAGGTGGTGGTCTCAAACCTTCCGTACTCAGCATCTTCGAAGATCACCTTCCGGCTTCTCGATATCGGGTTTGAAGAGGCGGTCCTGATGTACCAGTCCGAGTTTGCCCGCCGCATGATCGCTCCAGCCGGGACGCCGGAGTGCGGCCGTCTCTCCATTATGGTCCAGACCTACTGCTGCGTGGAACGTTGCTTTGGCCTCCCACCCCAGTGTTTCTCCCCCAAACCGCAGGTCCGGTCAACCGTGGTCAGGCTCATTCCCCGTGGCCCGATCTTTCCCATAGCCGATAAAAAGCGCTATGCCGATGTGGTCCGGGCCCTGTTCGCCCACCGGAGAAAGACGGTCAGAAACTGCCTCCGGAATTCCCGGGGGTTGCTTGACCCGGCTATTGCGACGCTGATGCTCAGGCGGCTCCCTGAAGATATCCTCTCTTCCCGCCCTGAGGCGCTCTTTCTGGAGGACTTCGCCAGCATCACCAACGTGGTGTCAGAGTGATATGTTCCTTTGAGATCCCTGTAATAAAAGTGCCTTCCCGCGAAAATGACCGCCCCTGCAACCCCGTCCGGACTAAACCGGGAATGCTGACCAGGCTCCCATGAACACCTCGCAAGTGTATCCAATAGAAGAGGATACACTCCTTCTCCTTAAAGCGGCCTTATCTGAATGCCGCCCGGGTGAGCGTGTCATCGAATTCGGGTGTGGCAGCGGGCATATTGCATACCACCTCTCGCAGATCGCAGATGTCCTTGCCACGGACATCAACCCGTTTGCCGTCCGGGCTGCCCAGACACTCGGTATCGAAGTGGTCAGGGCTGACCTGTTCGCGGGGATTTGCGGGCAGTTCGATCTCATCATCTTCAACCCCCCCTACTTACCGACTGCTCCGGGCGAGCGGATGGACGACTGGCTGGAATACGCCCTTGATGGAGGGCTGGACGGAAAGGCGGTAATTGCCCGGTTCATCGAAGGTGTCGGGAGGGTGATGGCATATGGCGGCCGGTTCCTGTTGCTGGTCTCATCCCTGACCGGAGTCAGGGAAGTCATCCGGATGATAGAAAAAGCAGGATTCTGCACTGAACAGGTGGCACAATCCAGGGTAGAGGGGGAGGAACTGGTGGTGCTTTTGGCGAAACAATGTCTTGCCTGACCCAAAGACACGTCTTTCGGGGCAATATGAGGAAGAGGATGCAAAGGCAGCGGCGAGGTGATGGTTCCCGGAACGGGGTGACATTTGTCCGTTCAGGTTGCCGGGGATCGGGGTGACCTGTGCTTTGTTGTGCCTGGGGACATCCGGCAGGGAATTGAAACAGGGCTGAGCTCCGGATGACTTATCCAGGGGATGGTCGCAACGAACAAAAAGCAAATATACAGTTCAACTACGGTTGGAAAGTTTCATGGCATGTATGTGAAACCGGGATTTTCCCTTGCACCCTGGCCCGATTACGGCCAGGTTCGTCGGGATGGTAGTGGGTTTTCACCGTGCGCTCAATGGTTTTGACAACACTGTGGTTTCGACACACGTAAGAGTTTCAATTCTCCAGTCGGGCGGGATCTCCCTCGAATTAATACAACATCTGCTTTTAGTATAAGCACTTCACACGAATTTAAGAAAGTTTAATATGAACCGGGTACAATTCAGATTGGAGGATGATCTCTCTTATGGGTTTTCTCCTCAGAATACAACGCAATTCACTGTGCGGTAACATCATCGGGGATGGAAACGGGGGAATCCGATCCCCGCATTTTTCAAAAAAGAAATTACATGAGCAAATCCGGAAGAGATGTTCCTTTTTCCGGTTCCCATGGTACATCTATAAGTTCATGGGAGTCCTTCACAGGCGGGACCTGCGTATACCCTCTTGGATTTGCTGCATCCAGGCAGGGATCCTGACTCCTTCCCGGGGATAGAATTCGCTGACGTAGGGTTTGATATCGATAACAGGACTCCCGTTGATTGCATCAAGCCCCGCCACCTCAAGGATATTTCCCCTCTTCCTGATCAGGCGGACAACAGTCGTGAGTACGGGATTTGGTCGCGCCGGACTGCAGGTGCCAAAGATCCCTACCTCGGGCAGGTCCCTCCTCCCCATCGGGTGCACCCGTTTTAGTGAACGGCGCTCCCCGGGAACGGCATGCGCCCAGTACAGGATGACGAGATGAGAATAGTCCTCTACTCCCGCGAGGAGGTCTTCTAGGCCGTCGTAAATCACGATCTCTGAGATTTCAGCATCTTTTTTCCGGATCTGTTCAACCATGATATCGTGCTTAACCTGCATGGTGAGTCCGTCCTCTCCGGCAACCAGGTGAGGCTCGGCTATGGCATTGTGAATCGTTCCCACAGGTTGCAGGACGATTGTGCCGGAACGTTCATGCAGGGAGTTATCAGACCTGTTCATATGGGAGCACCAAATACAGTGTGAAGGGTTTCATATTTCTTCTCCTTTATTACTAAGGCACCACGAAAAGATGCAATACATTTCGTCATAACATTCAGATCTCAGATAACAAAATATTACCGAATTCACTCGGTCATGGGAACAGTAATTATATCCCTCTCTGAATTGATAACCAAGAGCAGGGCTATTCATTTCCTGCCGGGATTCCGGTCCGGGTGGCATAAACTTTTCCAGTCCTGTCTTTTATGGAACCCCTTCGATAATCCTGGCGACAGCCGCTATTGCAGAACTGACTTCCCGGACCGGGATCGCCCCATTTGCTCCAAGTCCATCAAGGATTGCTGCGGCTTTCCCTCCGGTAAAGTCCCATTCTTCTCCATCCCTGGCATGGCTGTCAAGGATCACGATCCCCCGGACTTTTGCCGATTCGAGAACATGGAGGTTTCCGATGTTTCCCGCTCCCCACAGCCCCCGGGTCAGGACAACCACGTTCGTTTCATCGAGGATCAGGGCCAGTTCGCCCATGGAGCCGGCTGAAACCGGGCTGAACGGCGGTTCAGATATGCATGGGATCCCGAGCATCCGTGCGGTCCGGTAATCAGAATCGTTCACGGAAAGCACTCCGGCAGTCACCTGATAGCCTGCAGCACTGAGTCCCACAAGGAGGTCCGATCCCTCTCCGCCTCCGCAGATGACATGCACCCTCCCGCCTTTCGATCTGCCATTTTCCGGCTTGGTAAGAGGAGAGATGACCGGGCGTCCGGTGAACGGGTTTTTCCGGACCATGACATCGATTCCAAAGGCGGTCCGGATGGCATCCTGGGTGAGCACATCTTCAGGGCGGCCCATGGCCAGGATCCGATGATCATGGAGGAGGATGATACGGTCGCAAAAATGGGCAGCATAATTCAGGTCATGAAAGACACCGATGACGGCGATCTGTCGTGAAAGCTCCTTCATGGCATGGAGGATGCTCATCTGCTGCCCGAGATCGAGGTGGGCAGTGGGTTCATCGAGGAGCAGGATGCGGGGCTGCTGGGCCAGTGCCCGTGCGATGATGACCCGCTGGAGTTCACCACCGCTGATGGCCCGGACCGAGCGGTCTGACAGGTGGGTAATCCCGGTTGTGTCCATGGCCTTCCGGATGATCTCCCGGTCCTCGTCTCTCTCCCTCCTGAAACTCCCAATATGGGGATAGCGCCCCATCATCACCACGTCCCTGACCGTGAAGTCAAATCCTGGATCGGTGGCCTGGGGGACGACGGCCATTTCCCGCGACAATTCAAGAGAAGAGAAATTCCCAAGAGCCTGGTCGTTTATCAGGATTATGCCGTTTGAGGGAGGCACAATCCGGGAAATAGCTTTCAGGAGTGTGGTCTTTCCCGAGCCATTGGGGCCGATGACCCCGAGGAACTCCCCTCTGCCGCTCATGAAAGAGACCTGCTTCAGCACGACCCGTGCACCGTAGTCCAGTTCCACATCACGAAGCTCGATCATTGCCTGTACCTCCGCTTGAGCAGGAGTATGAAGAAGGGGGCACCGAAGAAAGCGGTCACTACACCGACCGGGATCTCGTTTCCTGCGGTCCGGGCAAGGGTGTCTGAGAAGAGCAGCAGGATTCCGCCAGCCATCATCGATGCCGGCAGGAGAACCCGGTGGTCCGGGCCGATCACCAGGCGCATCAGGTGAGGAGTGATCAACCCGATGAACCCGATGCTCCCGGCAATAGCTACAGCAAGGCCGGTGATAAACGAGCTTACCAGCAGCAGTGCCTTTTTCAGGAACTCGATGTCCACGCCAAGGTGAAAGGCGTCCTCCTCCCCAAAGGCGAAGATGTTCAGCTCCCGGGAGAAAAGAAGGAGCGAGAGCGAAGCCGGGACGATCAGTAGTCCTATCCAGACATCGTTCCACGAGGTGCTCCAGAACCCGCCCATAAGCCAGAGAAAGATCTGGTGAAGGCTTTTTCCGGCAGTATACATCAGGAACGAGAGGATTGCCGAAAGGAACATGGAGACGGCAATCCCGGTTAGAAGGAGCTGCTCCACCGGGATTCTCCCTCCCTTTCGGGAAATACCGTAGACCAGGAACGTGGCCGCGATACAGCCGGCGAAGGCGAGTACCCAGTGGAACGCGCCGGCCAGAAACACGATGGCAATGGCCGCCCCGAGCGCTCCCCCGGAAGAGGTCCCGAGGAGGTATGGGTCGGCCATGGAATTGCGGAACAACCCCTGCATCACCACCCCTGCCGCAGCCAGGCCGGCCCCGACCAGCAGGGCAGCGATCACCCGGGGGAGTCTCACGGAAAAAAGGATTATCGAAGAGGTCTCATCCCCTGCCAGGCCCAGAAAAGGGGTACCTGCCGGTCCGATTGCGGTGCAGACCAGGACACTGGCCACCACTGCCAGGAAGAGGAGGACGAGGAATAATCCACGCTTCTGCATGACGATGAAAGTTTATTTGTTTTAATTAAAGTTATATTTTATTCATGTGAAACCGGGAATGGCATTATTGACCTGATCATTGGTGGGGCCGGAACCTCATCGAGCAGGACAGGGTGATGAAAGCATTCCCCTTCACCTGCTGGAATACTGGCCGCGAACCGGTCCCGGCACTGGAAACGAACACTGGGATTGCGGACAAAATGCAACCTCTCTCTTTGTCTACGCCTTCCTCACTCCCTCGTTTATGTAGGCAAGCTTCACGTGGCATGAGGGGAAATCACCTCTCATGCCTACCTGTGCCGATTGTTTCCTCTACACCCCAAAGAACGAGAAGGAGGGGGTGTGCACCATCAACGGCCCGGTCCCCGCTGACCGCGATGCCGGCCGCTGCCCATCCCGCACCTTCCGCCCGAAGGCTTGAACGAGCAGAATAGCAACCTTCCCGGAATGCCGGAATAAGCGTTCACCCGGAATCCCGGTTCTTTGACATGGATCTTTCCGCGTATTCCCGCAAAACAGGACGCATCTTTGCATTCCGGCAGGCTTAATCGTGTTTTTTTACGCACGTGAATATACCGGTCTCACTTTCGCCCTGCATGCTCTTCACCCTTATTGGGCTGGCAGAGGGAGAGGTAACTGCATGCAGTTTGACCTGCACACTTCGGTCACGCTTTCAAGCGGGACGTTTTCAGCCCTTGTAGCACCGGAGGAGCTGGTGCTTGCGGGCCTCAACGACAACCCCGTGCTGAAGCGGTTTCTCTTCCTCTTCATCTGCGGGAACTACTCCCGGCTCCTCTCCGGTATCAACCGCAGGTCGGTCAGCATCGAGGTGCGGCGGGCGTTCACCGCGTTTCAGCTCCTCACCATCCTCCGGGAGTCCTATCACACCATCATCTTTGTCGAGCATGACCCCACCCTGTACGAGGGGTCAGGAGAAGAAGTTGCCGGGCAGGTGGCGGAGGCCCTGAAGAGCGCCGGGCAGGGCTCAGCGGTGGTGTTGTATGCCCCGGAAGAGGACCAAACCTTTTCGGACATGGCCCGGCTGGCAGACCGCTTCTTCTCGCTGTCGTCACCGCCTGTCCCACCACTGCCGCGGGCCCGCCGGGCAGGGAAGGTGCGACACCCGGCCACCCTTGCCCGTAGCCAGACCACCCTGGAGGGGTTCTGATGGGCCGGAGTTTTGAGAGTGTCCGTATGGGGGTAAAAGAGCTCACCGGGCGCTGGGAACGGATGGCCCGGGCCCTGCCGGGCGCCGACCGTGAGGCCGCCTTCCGGGTGGCTGCCATGGCAAAGCGGCACGCGAGCGAGGGGTTCTACGCCTTCAGCGACCCGCTCGAGGCGGCGGTCTTCTCGGTGTTAATCGAGCTCCAGAAAGAACAGGACCGCAGCGCTGGTGATCGCACCCCCAATCCGGCCCGATCCAGGGATGCCGGGATTCCTGGTGGTGACATGGAAGGACCATGATCATCGACACCCGGTACCGGGGTGGGGTCGAGATCTGGGAGTGGTCATCGGCAGGGGCGGTCCGCCTGACCACGGTACCCTATGCTCCCTCGTTCTATCTCCACCTGCCCGATCCAGCCCTTCACCGGGAGCTCCTGGAATCCCTGGAGGCCGAGTATGGGGCAGAGGAGTTCACGTTCCGGACCATTTTCGGTGAGTGTGATGGCTACCGGGTCCCGGCCGGCAGGGAAATTGCCGAGGCGATCGAGCGGCAGACCCGGTATACCGCCCGGCTCTACAACGTGGACGTCCGGCTTGACCAGCAGTGCCTCGCCGGCCTGGGGCAGGTCCCCTGCTGCGGCCCGGGAGAGTCCCGTTTCTCCCTCGATTTCCCGATCCCGTTTCGCACGATGACCGTGGAGGTGGAGGGTAATCCTTTCGGGCGCGAAGCGTTTCGTGCCCTCACGGTGGTCCATGAACGGCGCGAGCAGCTCGGGGGTCCGGGACGGACCGCGCTCGCCGACCTTGCCGGGCTGCTGGCATCCTGCGATCCTGATGTGGTGCTCTTCCCCAGCTCGGATCTCTGGCTGCCCCGGCTCCTGTCGTCAGCCCGGAAGGAAGGGATTGTGCTCCCTTTCTCCCGGAGCGGGCGGTACCGGAAAATGGCGCAGAAGTCCTACTGGAGCTATGGCAGAACCGAGTTCCGGGCCGGATCGCTCATCCCGGACGGCAGGATCCTGGTCGATACCGTCCAGAGCTTCCACTACCGGGAGAGCGGACTTTCCGGCATCATCCTCGGTGCCCGGCTCACAGGGCTTCCCCCGAACCTCACCGCCCGGTTCACATCCGGGACCCTCATCTCTGCTTACGAGGTATACGAAGCCCTCAGGCAGGACATCGCCATCCCCTTCCGGAAAAGCGACGCCGAGCGCGTGCGAAAGTTCGACGAGCTGAAAGCTGCTGACCGGGGTGGGATGATGTTCCAGCCGGTCCCGGGCCTGTACGACCGGGTGTACGAGATCGATTTCACCTCCCTCTACCCCTCCATCATCGTTGCCTGTAACCTCTCGCCCGAAACCCTCAGTTTCCCGGAACGGCATGGGTTCCTGCCCGAAGTGCTCACCCCGCTTCTCTCTCTCCGGAAAGAGAGCAAGGCCCGGAAGGCCACGGATCCGGCATATACCGGGATCGATGCCATCCTCAAGTGGATGCTCGTGACCTGCTTCGGGTACACGGGTTACAAGAACGCAAAGTTCGGGCAGATTGAAATGCACGAGAAGATCACTGAGCACGCCCGGGAGATCCTGATCCGGACCAAGGAGATCGCAGAAGATCTGGGGTTTTCTGTCCTGCACGGGATAGTGGACTGCCTCTTTGTACAGGGCGGACCGGCAGCGCTGATGAAGGAGCGGGTCGAGCAGGAGACAGGCCTTTCAACGACGCTGGATACATACGACTGGATCGTCTTTCTCCCCATGCCGGATGGTTTCGGTGCCTATAACCGCTACTACGGGCGGCTCTCAACAGGGGATCTGAAAGTGCGGGGGATCGCTGCCCGCAGAGGAGATACCCCGGCCTTCGTGCGGGAAGTGCAGGAGCGGATGCTTGCCACCCTCATGGGGGCAAAAGATCGCGAGGAACTGGCCGCACTGGCGGACCGGGTCGGTGAACAGTACCGGGATGCGGTAGCCGGGCTCTTCCGGGCAACCCCGGCGGAAATGGCCATCTCCCGCCGGATCAGCAGGCTCCGGTACTCCCGCCGCTGCCCGGAGGCTTCCGCGGTTGCGGCCTGTACCGCGGCCGGGATCGATATAGTCCCCGGGATGGAGGTGAGCTACGTGGTCACCGATGCACGGACCTGGGCGGTGGATCTCGACTGGTCCGCGGTCCGCTTCGATGCAGGCTACTACCGGAAGATCCTCGACAAGGCATGGCTCGAAGTGGTATTCGCACTCGACCAGGCAAAAACAGGGATGAGCTGATTCAAAAGGTATGCCGGGCTTTCCGGAGACGCCCCTGTTCTGGGACCGGTGCCTACCATGCAAACCGGGAGATCCCGGTGCCAGCAGCATCATAGAGGGTGACGGTATCCGCATCGTTGTTCAGCACCGGGGACGGTGAACCCATGAAGATCTCGGTGGCGGTATCCGTGCCGGTCCCGGTGTGCAGGACGAGCCTGCCGCCCGGAGAGAGTGAGAACTCCGTGAGGGTGTAGGAAAATCCATCGCTGTCCCGGACCTGCCACCCGGTGAGGGTGACTGGACCTGCAGCTCCGTTTCCGAGTACGACATACTCATCGTTGAGGTTGATGCGGTCATCTCCTGCGGCATCGTAGTGGACGGATGCGATGAAGATCCCGGCTCGCTGCAGCGAGCAGGGGGCAGCCCCGCTCCAGACACCGATCCGGTTCCGCACGGCCTCGTCCTGCAAAGCGAGGTAATGTGTTTTCCGGCCAAAGGATTCCCTGGTGTACACCCGGGCCAGTCCCTGGGAAAGAAGTAGTTCTCCGATATCGGTTCCATCCGCAGTGTGGACATAGGCAAGGAGCCGACCGTAGCGGTCCCGCTCACCAGCTGATCGGTCGGTGATGATGGTTACCTCCCTGCCTTCCACCTCCCGGTGCAGGATGGATGAAGCTTCTTCTCCCCAGGCCGAGAGGACCCAGGGATCGGTGACCCCTGCAAATAAAGACGGGTCGTTTCCTCCTGGCGTTACTTCAGGAGTATCTATTCCCACAATCCTGACCGTCTCCTCGCTGCCTCCCGGGAACATGACGCGGAGGGTATCGCCATCGGTCACGTGTACGACCTGGCAGGGATATGGAGTGCCGGGGATGAACCGGATTGTTCCGGAATCTCCATGTCCGCTGTTGCCGGTTTGGATGGTGCATCCGGTGAAGAGAAGGATGGCGGTGATGAGGGCGGCGAGGAGCAGAGCCGGGAGTATGCAGGGTTTCATCTCTCATCGTTTTGGACGGCATCAGAGAAAAAACGGGGATATCCTGTTAAAGCCGCCGTGTCGGATGCCGGTTCACCTTGCGCTCGCCCCTTCAAGGACCGAAATGCCTTTGTTCTCCTGCTCTGATGCACTCTCATACAGGGTGACGACAGCGTGGACGAGAACGAACGAGCCGGGCTCTACCAGGAATCCCTCATGCTCCATGAACAGCACAGGGGAAAGATCGAGATAAAGGCAAAGGTCCCCATCAGGACGAAGAAAGATCTCTCCCTCGCCTATACCCCCGGGGTTGCAGAGGTCTGCCGGGCCATCCGGAAGGACCGGAATATGGCCTGGCGATACACCCTGAAATCAAACACAGTGGCCATTGTCAGCGATGGCTCTGCCGTCCTCGGCCTTGGAAACATCGGGGGATACGCGGCAATCCCCGTGATGGAGGGAAAGGCACTCCTCTTCAAGAAGTTTGCCGGAATCGATGCCTTCCCGATCTGTTTCGAGAGCTACCATACCGACTTCGTGGACGAGGTGAGAAATATCGCCCCGGTCTTTGGCGGGATAAACCTCGAAGACATCGCCGCCCCCAAGTGCTTCGAGGTTGAGGAGGCCCTCCAGGACATCGGTATACCGGTGATGCACGATGACCAGCACGGAACAGCCATCACCGTGCTCGCCGCGCTCCTGAATGCCTGCCGGGTCTCGAAAAAGGAGTTTGACGACCTCCGGATCGTGGTCTCGGGAGCAGGGGCGGCGGGCTATGGCATCACCCGCCTGCTGAAGTGCATTGGCTACAACCCGGAAGTCTGCACCATGGTCCGGGATATCATCGTCTGCGATACCCAGGGGATCATCCACCGCAACAGGAAGGGCCTGTATGCCAACAAGTACAAGTTCATCCTCGCCGGTGAGACCAACCGTTCCGGCCGTGCCGGGAGCCTTGCCGATGCGCTGGAGGGGGCTGATGTCTTCATCGGGGTATCGGCACCGGGGATCGTGACCGGAGAGATGATCCGGCGCATGAACGATCATCCCATAGTCTTTGCCATGGCAAATCCCATTCCCGAGGTGATGCCGGATATCGCCCGGAAAGCCGGGGCTTTTATCATCGGGACCGGGAGAAGCGATTTCCCAAACCAGGTAAACAACGCCGTGGCTTTCCCCGGTGTTTTCAGGGGCGCACTCGATGCATGCGCCGAACGGATAACCGATGAAATGAAAATCGCTGCCGCCAATGCCATCGCCGGGTATGTCAGGAATCCCTCGCGGGAACACATCATGCCCCCGGTGTTCGACCGCAAGGTCGTGCGTGCAATCGCGATGGCCGTTCGGGAAGCGGCCATCGCATCGGGAGTTGCCCGGGATGTCGGGTGAATACCGGGAGGTTTCCTGCCGCCCAGCCCTTTTCCGGGTCCTGCAATAATTTTTCCCGAAGAATGGTGGGAGGACCGATCCCGAGGGCACAGGATTTACCCCGTAACAGGGGCCACTCCTTCTAATCCGCTGGAGTTCTCCCCATTTTCGCAAGGTCGCGCAGATACCGTTCCCGTCGTGCCATATAGGGGCCAACGTCTTTCCCAAATGGGACATATTCAGAGACCCGCCATCCGTCCGCTGCCATCTCCTGCTTGGTCCTGTCTGCCAGTCCTATCAGGAACCCAAATGTTATACGATCGCGGTGGTCCGCCATCAGAGACATGATCTTTGGCAGGAGTTCTGGATCATGGGTGCCGACCTGGAATGTCACCCCGAACCGGGCAGCCTCCCGCACCAGGTCGAGCAGGCGGTTCTGGATCTCTTCTGCATCCTCTATATCCCCAACATAGGCACCCTTGACAAACCGGGGGATAACCCCAAGGGCGAGGAGCAGGCGAAGATCACCCGGCGACCGGTACAGGTAGGCCTGGAGGGCCAGGGTGAGTGTGAGGTTCTTTTTCCCGCAGAGGGCTGCGGCCTCGATAGTGGTCCCCACCAGATCCCGGCCTTCCATATCGACCTCGAAACCGACCCCGTTCATCCGTGCTTCACGGCAGAGCTCGTACGTCCGTTCGATGGCAAGATCCGGGTCAAAGAGAGCTCCCAGGGATGAAAGCTTGACCGAGATCGAGGCCGCGAGGCTTTTTCCTGATATGCTGGCAATGGTCTCGCGGTACATTGTCGTGACGGCATCTACACTTTCCGGTGTCCGGGTATACTCATTGAGTACGTGGAGGGTGCAGACAATATTCTGCCGGTTCCGTTTGTTGCACCAGGCAAGGGCGGCAGCGAGATCCTGGAGTGCCCAGCGGTCTGCGCTCACGGCTGCCCCTCACACTCTGCCTCATATCCTCTGAAGAGCATCCACACCGCAGAGAGCATCGAGAGGCTGGCTACAAGGAATACGAGTGCCATGACCTCTGCTGAAAGAAGTGTCCTGGTATAGGCCGAGAGATCGTAGAGTACGTATATTCCGAATGTCAGTGCAATGAACCATCCAAATTTCTGTTTATTCTTAACAGCGATAAACAGGCATAAAACGCAGATAACGACTTCGATCAGGATGGATATGGGCTGCAGGAACTGGGGGAGATCCATGAAAAAACATGCATCGTTCCCGTAGAAATTGTCTTCGGGTGTCAGTCCGGGCACGGAGATGGGGGGGCGTGAGATACGCACCGCTGTACATGTCGTAATGAACAGGTTCTCACATCCGGCCCGGCTTTCCACCATCTGCCCCTGAGAAGTCCTTTTTCTCGTAATCGTTGTACAATCCCTGGAGCAGGGATGAAATTTTTTCTTCAAGATCAGGCGGCACCTCGCGCTCACCTTCGCTCAGCGGGCACTGCTCCCAGAGCCTGAGCAGAACTGAGATCTGTTCATCCTTCCGCTGCAACTCCTGTTCAAGCTCCCAGACTCTCCGTCGCATTATCTGGTTTTCGAATGCGAGATCCTTTTCCTTTGTTCCTGCACCCTGCAGAGTACCGATATACATGCGGAGGGCAGAATTTACAAGGTCGTCAGGGTCTTCGCATCCCTGCCTCCGGGAGTACTTCCGGATCGGCTCTTCGAGATCGGGATCGAGCGTAATGCAGAACGGCTTGTCTGCCATACCGGTTCATGGGATGGAGGGTATCATCATGTTTTCTTCGGAAATTGGGGAAAAGTCTCTTCTTCATTTATGAAGTCTGGTTTTCGGCTGGCATACATACCGTGCAGGTTCAACTGGAAAGGGCTCTTCAGCGGGAATATTTGAAAATCATTACATACCTTTCCCCGCACCATTCCTGTATGGAGATATATTTGGTGAAACAGCCAGGAAAGTCAAGCAGGATACAAACAATGGAGGATTCGGGGGTATATTCCTCGTGAACCTGCCGGTTTTCCTCAAGGGGAGAAATGTGCTCTGGAACGTTGCCATTGTCTGCTCGACAATTGTTGCACTCGGGGCCAACCTTGCCGGCCTCCTAGCCGGAATCACCATCGTTATCCCTCACCTCCTTTACATCCCGGTCATAATCGCTGCCTACCGCTACCCGAAGCATGGACTCATCCTTGCCGGATGCATCAGCGGGTCCTATGTCCTCATAGTCATTTCGGTTGCGGGAACGGCATCTCTGACGGCGGTCGAGGCGCTCATAAGGGCTGTGGTAATCATCCTTATCGGCGAACTTATTGCTTTGCTCACCCTCCGCCTGCGCAGCCAGGAGAGTCTTTACCAGGGTCTCTTTGACAACTCCGAGGCGGGAAGTATTCTCATCAGGAACAAGGAAGGAACCTGGAAGGTGGAGGAGGCGAACTGGAATGCCGCAGCCCTGCTGAAGAGGGACCCCACCGACCTCCAGGGCCAGCCGATATCGGCATTATGGAGTATGCAGGAAGGAGAGGACATTCTCTCGCTCTTCTCCCGCCAGGGAAAAGTATATGCAACGGAGACCTCGTTATCGGCCGCCAACGGTGATGTGCGGAGGGTGCTTATCTCAATGGCGCGTATCCCGGAGAACCGGGCGGTCCTCACTTTCGTAGATATCACGAGGCGCGTTGCTGCTGAACAGGCGCTCCAGAATGCCCGTGACAAGTTGCACCTCCTTTCCCGCATCTCCGGAGATCACCTCCACCGCAATGTCTGTGAGATAATCGAGACCATCGATGGATCAGCAGCGGAAAGTGTGGTTGCAGCACCACCCCGGGTGATGTCCCGGATCCGGGCTCTGGCCATGACCCTGGTCCGCCACCTCTCCCTGGCCGAGACCTACAAGGATCTCGGGACCCGGCCGCCCCAGTGGATCCGGGTCCAGAAGGTTCTTGAGTCCTTGGAATTCGCAGGGGAGAAAGAAGGGGTCTCTCTCAGGTTCTGGGTTGAGCGGCTAGAAGTCTATACAGACCCCCTTTTCCGGGATGTTCTTGCCCATGTGGTAGAAAATGCTCTACGGCACGGTGGACCGCTTCGGAATATCCTGGTCACCTGCAAGCGGGCGGACGGCGGCCTTTCACTGATCATCGAAGACGATGGTACCGGCATCCCTGCCGGCATAAAGGATGCCATATTCGAATATGACTCAGGGGGGCACGGCGGGCTTGGCCTTTTTATCTGTCGTCAGATCCTTGGCGTTACCGGGATAACCATGACCGAGACCGGAACAGAGGGGTCTGGTGCCCGGTTCGTTATCCATATCCCGGAAGGTAACTTCCGTATTGAGGGTGCAGGGGATGCTCCGCTGTTCCCGGCCGGGGAGACAGGCCGCGGGGTCCGCTATTCGGACAATGTCCTGGTGCGGGAACTAATCTCTTTTGAATTCCCGGTTGCAGACGCCCTCTGGATCGATTACCATGCCACCACCGGCGACCCTGAATCTGACCGGATCTTTGCGACATTTACCAACGGAAACGCTGTATCTCTTGCCCGGTGCCGGAGCCATCCCGACGGTCTGGAAGTTGACGGGATTTTCACACCGGAGAGGTACCGTGGCCACGGGTATGCTAATATCGCTGTCCGGGGACTCGTCGAAGCCTGTGGTCACGACCCCCTGTACATGCACTCTGTCCTGAACCTTACTGAATTCTATGCCCGTTACGGGTTTGTACTGATCCCGGAAGATGAGCTCCCCCCTGCCATCCGGGAACGGTTCGCATGGGCACAGGGGGATATGGAGAGTGCCAACGTTGCACCCATGATGCGTAACCCGACCTGATTGACGGGGTAATTCGACTCCCTGCCTCTATTCCAGGCCGGAAATGGTGAAACCCCGAGTTCTCTTCGGGGCGCCGTCCCCGGAATCCGGTCCGGGTATGCTGCGCCAAGGGTTATATCCTGCAGGACAGATGGATCACCAGAGTGCGTATGAATGACCCTGTGGTATTTTACCGGGTATCCATCAGCAAGCCTGACGATGTGAATGTCATTCTCGGGCAGTCCCACTTCATCAAGACTGCAGAAGACCTCTACGAGGCTCTGGCAGGGTCTGTTGCCGGAGCAAAATTCGGCCTTGCCTTCTGCGAAGCGTCTGCCGAGCGCCTGGTGCGGGTGGAAGGGACTGCGGAGGATTTAAAGGAGCTCGCTGCAGAGAATGCCCTTGCAATTGGTGCCGGCCATTCCTTCATCATCATGCTTCGCGACTGCTACCCGATCAACGTGCTGAATGCAATCAAGGGTGTCCAGGAGGTATGCACCGTATTCTGCGCCACGGCAAACCCGGTCGAAGTTATAATCGCTGAGAGTCCCCTTGGCCGCGGGATCATGGGTGTCATCGATGGGCACTCACCACTGGGCATCGAAGGGCCGAAGGAGTTAAAGAACCGGATCGATCTGTTGCGGAAATTCGGATACAAGCGGGGATGAATCCCCAGGTACACCAGAACCGCCGGATTCCGGCATGTTCCTGTTCTACCAGCTGGTTTTTCCTTACGGATGCTCCAGATAGTAATAAAGCCATATTCCGAGAGGATGAGAACGACATCGTCCGCGAGGATCCGGAGGCCGGACTGGTTACCCGGGGGTTGATTGAGGGCAGGTGCTGGAAAACGATTCGCCGACGAGGCCCAAGGTATATCTGTTATAGGGGAATACACCCGGGATACCACAACCGGGATTCAGAGCCGCAAGCCTTTTATGGTGTTACGGTGCTATCTGCACTTCGTGGCTCATCTTGTCCATGTCCACCCCATCTCTTGCAATCGTGACATTGATCATGTAGGTACCGGCGCTGATCCCGGCGCAGCTGGAGCAGGCAGGGAGCCGGAACTCCCAGGCAAACGGGTTGGTCCCGGGAGTGAGGTTTGCCATAATCTCGCGGGAGACATGGTAGTTCCCGTACCGATCTTCGATCCCTTCGATTGTTATCAGGGTGTTGTCAAGGGTCCCTGATGAGGTTACCTTGACAGATATGGTCATCACCTCATTCGAATGATACAGATCCTTGTCGGTTGAAACAGAAAGGATATCTGCCCGGGCAATACCCGAAGACAGGGTAAATATGGCTACAGCTGCCACTACGATCAGGATTGCGGCGGCGATGTAGGGGAGATGCCTTTGCATGGATAAGTATTTTTTTGGGATTCCTTATCAGTCCATTGGTGAAAAACATGTAACCAGTGTGGAGGTCGGCCGGCCGGATTTCGTTCCGGCGCAACTCTTCAGGAAACCTTGTGAGCTGGATTTAACACCATCATTCAAAATCTTCTGTGCTGGTACCAACCAGCCTGCTTGGGTCGCTTCATAGTCTGGAAGGAAAGGTGGTCCAGGATATGCAGGCGCCACCGGGGCAACCCCTGAATAAAAGTGTAAACCGGGTGCTGGTCTTCCCCGGGTTGAATCGGAATGACATCCGCATTCAGCCCCGGGATTGGTTTACTCCCAGTACTTTCCTGCTGCAGCATAGCCCAGGCCGCACTTCTCATAAAACTGCTGGTGATGTTCTTCAGCTCTAAAGAAACGTGATGCAGGGAGAATCTTTGTGGTGACAGGTCTGTTTTCGTATTTTCCGGATGCCTGGATCTGATTTCGTGAAGATTCAGCTGTTCGCTGCTGGTTTTCTGTGGAAAAAAAGATTGCAGATTGCTCATATGCCTCTTTTGCAGGTTTCGCGGGGTCATGGATATTCCAGAACACTTCGAGGGTCCGCCCATAGCCTATCACTGCGGGATTGAATGTGATTCTGACCGCTTCCACGTGCCCGGTGGTGCCGGAGCTGACCTGTTCGAAGTCCGGGTCCGGCATGGATCCTCCTGTATAACCCGTTTCGGTATAAAGGATACCGTCAATCTTCCTCTAATCCAGCCTCAACATCCCAGAAACAGCCGGCAGCGAATATAGCGGTCTCCGGGCCAGGTGACAGGCGCATATTGATGACGTTTATCCACCACCCTGATTGAAGTTCCGGTGTCGTGTCACTATAGCGCAGTCGTAAAATACGATTGGCATCTTACCATGAAGCATGCAGGCGAGAGTTCCGCCCGATGAACTTGAACGACGGATGCGCAGGTTCATAGATCGGATGGATAACGATAACCCCGGGTGGAAATACGCAGTGCTGCTTGGGGGAATTAACCTTTACTATTTCACGGGGACGATGCAGGATGCGGTGCTTCTCGTTCCCCGTGACGGAGAGGCCGTTCTCTGGGTCAGGCGGAGTTATGAACGGGCGCTAGCCGAATCCTCCTTTCCCCGGATCGAGCCGATGCAAAGCTACCGGGATGCCGCTTCCGGTTCCCGGAACATCCCGGACACGGTCTACATCGAATCGGAATTCGTCACCCTGGGATTACTCCAGCGGTTGCAGAAACATTTCCCGTTCTCCAGGTCAAAGCCGCTCGACATGCAGGTTGGGAGAGTCCGCGCTGTGAAGAGCTCCTATGAACTTTCGTGCATGGAGCGGGCCGGGAAGATTCATGAACGGGTACTTGAGGAATGTGTTCCCGGGATCCTCACGCAGGGGATGAGTGAGGCTGAATTCGGAACAATGGTCTATTCGGTCATGGTCCGGGAAGGACACCAGGGGATCGTCCGTTTTGGCGGATGGGGAATCGAGATCGAGGTCGGTCAACTCGGTTTTGGCGAAAATTCACTATATCCCACGAGTTTCGACGGACCTGGCGGGTGTCGCGGGGTATGTCCGGCAGCACCCGTGCTCGGGAGCCGTGAACGGAACCTGCATGACGGCGACCTGGTCTTCATCGACAATGCCTGCGGGGTCGAGGGGTACCAGACCGATAAGACCATGACCTACATCTTCGGAAGGCCGATACCTGAAAATGCCATCGCGATCCATCAACAGTGTGTCGAACTCCAGAATGAGCTCGCCGCGCTTCTGAGGCCGGGTAACACACCCTCCATGATCTATTCCCAAATTATGGATGGCCTCAGCCCGGAGTTCAGTGAGAACTTCATGGGATATGGTTCCCGGCGGGCGCAGTTCCTCGGCCATGGGGTAGGGCTGCTGGTCGATGAAATACCGGTAATTGCCAGGGGCTATGACGACCCGCTCGAGGAAGGGATGACCATTGCCCTCGAACCAAAAAAGGGAGTCAGGGGGGTCGGTATGGTGGGAATCGAGAACACCTTCGTGGTTACACCGGCATGCGGCAGAAGCATCACCGGGAACAGTAATGGCTTGATCCCGGTCTGGTGATAATCCAAAGAACCCTCCGGCATGGATGAACTATTAAAACAGGTTTGACAAGATCGATCCCTGGCGATTCAAAAATTTCTTATTCGTGCAGCGAGTCACTAGAATAACAGAAAACAGGTGGAAGGACATGACCGGGGAACCACAGAAGAGCGGGATGGAGAGCGACGTACAACATATCAGCAAGTCGAAGAAGAGGCAGCTGGAGAACCTCGCGGAGGAGCATGGGACACCGATATTCGTGATCGATCACGAAAAGATCCGGCAGAACTATCGTGAGTTCAAGAAGCTTCTGCCCCATGTCCAGGTCTACTACGCGGTCAAAGCCAACTCGGATCGCGGCATCGTGAAGACACTCCATGAAATCGGCTGCAGCTTTGATGTCGCCTCCATGCCGGAGTTCATGATCGTCTACGAGAACATCAGGGATCTCCCGGATCGCGAACGTCAGGACTGGATCTGGGACAAGATCATTTATGCAAATACCATCAAGCCGATCGAGACTCTCCAGGCCCTCGACCAGTACAAGCCGCTCGTCACCTTCGATAACATTGAGGAGCTCAGGAAGATCAGGAAGCACGCCCCTAACGCGGGACTGGTCCTGCGTTTACGGGTGCCTAATACCGGATCGATGGTCGAGCTCTCCTCCAAGTTCGGGGCCGACCCTGGCGAGGCTGTTGACCTGATCATCGCCGCATTCGACATGGATCTCGCGGTGGAAGGGTTGAGTTTCCATGTCGGCAGCCAGTGCACCAACTTCGACAACTACGTCCAGGCTTTGAACCTGGCGGCAAACGTGCTGTCCGAGGCCGAGACCCGGACGGGGAAAAGGATCAGGATTCTCGATATCGGTGGGGGGTTCCCGGTCAAGTATCACCCAGGGGTACTTTCCCTGCGGGTGCTCACCCGGAAACTAAATGCCGAATTAAAAAGGCTGTTTGAGCCCGACATACAGATCCTCGCCGAGCCAGGCCGGTTCCTGGTAGCAAACTCATGCACGCTGGTTTCAAAGGTTATCGGCAAGGCCTTCCGCGATGGAAAACCAAGCTATTATATCAATGATGGGATCTACCACACCTATTCAGGGCAGATTTTTGATCACTGTGTATACCCGGTACGGGCCTTCAAGGAGGGAGTGACACAGATCTCTGCCGTATTTGGCCCAACATGCGACGCTTTCGACACTGTCACCATGTCAGCAGAGCTTCCGGAGCTTGAGATTGGAGACCTCGTCTACTCCGAAAATATCGGTGCCTACTCTATCGTTTCTTCTACATATTTCAACGGCTTTCCCCCGGCAAAAGTGGTTCATATCAACAGGTGATGGCCATTGGCGGGAGGAAAACCCCGCTCTTTTCCGTCCATCCGGAGGGTAATGACTGGAATTTTTGGAAAACCGTGAAAAACCTTCGGAATGAATTTTATGGTATGATCAGGTAACATCGACACCTGTCAACCATTAATGCAGCATGAAATTGGCCTTGCTTTGCAAAAAAAGGAATCAGATATACCGCGCCTTCTTTGACAACATTGCCGGGGTATAGAGCGGCCGGAAGGGCATACCCGCGGTCTCATCGCGAATTTCCTCAACCAGTACATCCTCGGTCATGGTCTCCTTGTGAGGCTTGTTCGGCTTTGACTTCGAACGGACGGTGACAGTGAGTGTACCTGAACCGATCTCGGCATCGCCGATGACCACGACAAAAGGCACCCAGTCAATTCCGGCGTCGCGGACTTTCTTGCCTACGCTCTCATCGCGGTCGTCCACATCGGTGCGGATTGAGGCATCACGGAGCCGCTCACCCACCGCTTCGGCAGCGGCAAGGTGGCGTTCGGCAACCGGGATAACCCGGACCTGGACCGGGGAGAGCCAGACCGGGAGGTGCGGGACGTCATGGTGGGCGGTGTTTTCCAGGATGGCGCAGATAACCCGCTCAAGGCTGCCGGTTGGAGAACAGTGAAGGATGGGGGGATGCACTTCTTCACCGTCGAGGTGGTATTTGATATCGAATCTTGTCGACGATTCCACATCGATCTGGACCGTGGGGTTCTCAATTGGTCGGCCCTGACCATCAATGGCGGCGAGGTCGGCCTTGGCCACCCAGTAGTGGAGCCGCTCGGAAAGAACCTCGATCATGAAGGGAACTCCCGAAGTCGCCACGATCTTTTTCACCCAGTCTGCATGCTCATCCCAGAAATCCTGCGTGCAACGGAAGGCCCCGACAAGTTCCGTGCCGAAGTCCTTGCCGGTCTTCCATCCCATGGCAAGCTGCTCTTCGAAGCAGGCAAGGGCTTCAGGCATATCGGTGCAGAGACTGTGCATGTCGGGCATGGTGAAGGCCCGCAGGCGTTTTAACCCGATAACCTCTCCCTTTTGCTCGTGCCTGAACGAGTAGGTGGAGAGCTCGTACATCTTCATGGGAAGGGTATTTGGAGAGATGTGCATGTCCCGCATGATCGAAAACATGCCAAAGCACGCAGCGAACCTGAGCATCATGTTCCGGTTTCCACTCCTGAACCGGTACTGGCGTTCGCCAAACTTGTCAGCATGTTCGAAGATGGCCCGGTCACCGAGGTCGTACATCACCGGGGTCTCAACCGGGGTCGCTCCGTAGGGAAGCACTAGGCTGAGCACGTAGTCGGTGAGGAGATCGCGGACGAGCTTGCCTTTCGGCAGCCAGCGGAGATGGCCGACATCGCTAACCGGCTCGTAGTCCACCAGCTCCTTTGATCGCATCAGTTCGACGTGGATGGGCTCTCCCCCGGTGGCAGTGGCCTCACCAAGCTCCTTCCTCAGCAGGCAGCCGAAGGGGGAATCGTCCATGAACTGCCGGGCCTCATGGCGTACCCCATCGGGAGTGAGCACGAACATCTCGTGGGTGACGGTCTTTTTCTCCTTCTTCGCTGCTTCTCCGGAAGGTACTATGGTCTTCGAGAGCTCTGAAAGAGGGTGGCCCTTGCAGGAGATCTTGAACGATTTATACCATCCGAAGGGGGCCCGTTTTACCGCAAAGCCCATCTCGCGGAGCCCTTCTTCCATGGCTTTGAGCGCCCAGACTGCCGCATCCGGTCGGGAAAGGTCGTTTGAGAGGTGGGCATAGGGATAAATCACAACATTTTCGATAGAAAGCTTGTCGGCAACGAGCCCGATCTCGGAAAGAGCCTGTTCGACCACTCCGGGAAGGTCGTCCTCGTCAACGGCTTCAACAGCGCAAAAGACGGCAAGAGCCTCTTCCTGTGAATCTTTCAGCAGGGCGGTCTCCTCGGCCATGCTGGTCCGCTTTCTTGCTTCATATTCAATAAAATCCGTATGTATCAGAAGGAGCCGCATGCTTCATCTCCAGAGTTACAACATTGTCCCTACTCTGTCTCTTTTTCATTGGTCATAACCCTTCAGGCACGGGGGTTCTCATGGTAACGGGAGAGGGTGGCCTGTCGCTGGTCCATGTATTTCGCCCCGGGCTTCCGGTCATAGGGTTCAGCCGCCCGTTCGGTGGTATAAAAGACCAGCTGACCGATGGGCATCCCGGCGTATACCCGGACGGGTCGGGCATTGACGTTGCACATCTCAAGAGTGATCGAACCCCGGAACCCGGCATCGATCCACCCCCCTGTCTGGTGAAGTTCGACTCCAAGCCGGGCGATGCTGCTCTTACCCTCGATGCTTGCCACAATATTGTCCGGAAGGCCGATCACCTCCAGAGTCTCGGCCAGCATGAACCGTCCCGGGGCGAGCACGATCGAATCAGCGGTGTACTCCTGCGTACCGCTGGCGATGGTGTCCTGCCTGTAGGGATCAATCACCTCTCCGCTCTCTTCGTACCATACGAAGTGGTTGCCGAGCCTGATATCGAGCGAGTTCGGCTGCACGAGCGACGGCTCGAAAGGATTGACTGATATAAATCCCCGGGCGATACGGTCCAGGATCTGCCAGTCAACGAGGATCATCTGTGTAAACTATGGGGAATGATAGGTAATGAGGATGCCTGAAGAAGGATGGGGGCGAATAAGTTCCCCGGGACCATCGAACCGATTGTACACGTTAACGGAATTCTAAAAAATGGGGCGTTCTCCGTCACGGAGTGGAATCGTAGATTATGCTTATCTTTCCGGTCCCGTCCGATAGTGTTAGCTCGTTGCCGGATATCTGGAACAGAACCATCTGTGGGAGCACGGCAAGGTAGGTCGCCTCGAGATCCATGACTCCCGGATCGCTGCAAAACCTGGTCGTTGTTGCCAGGGGGTCAAACGAGATTGTGTTTCCGCCAACCGTGTAGGAGCCAAAATAATTGTTGCACCCTGCGTTCCCGTTGAGCTGGTTATCGCTGGCAAGCTGCAGGGAGACAGAGTGTGATGGCCCGGGAGAATAGAAGTTCCCCGTTGCATCTACGAATGAATTAAGGAACCAGGTGGTCCCGGTCAGCGGTAGTGGCGTGAGCTGTCCGGGGGGGACGAGGGAATATACAAGAATGGTATTCCCGTTACTGTCCAAGATTGTCAGGATATCACGCTCGATCCTGAACCGCGAGGCTCCCTGAAGGCTGATGAGATAAAGGCTTTCCTGGCTCATGATGCCCGGTGGGGATGGGCAGTTCATTTTTGTCGTTGCCGGGGTGCCGATGGCAAGGTTGTTCAGGGTCCCTGAGTAGGAACCGGTATACCGGTTACACCCTGCCGATCCGGACACTCCCCCATATCCATCGAAGAAGGCGGTGATCTCAGTACCCGGTAAAACATTCCCGCCTGCGGCACCGGCACGCATCGAGATCAGGTACCAGGTGGCCCCTGAGAGAACGACCTGTGGTGAGGTGGAAGGCGTGATAGCACTCGGCATCGCAGTCGCCGCCGGGGTCTGGGTGGCTGGAGGGATGACTGGGACAGGGGCCGTGCAACCGCAGGAAAGGAGCAGCAGGAAGAGGGCTCCTGCAAGGAGAAGAGGAGCGAAACGTTGCATACGATGAGGGATCTGAGGGAGATGTATTTAAAACAGTGTGGGATTTGCGGAACGTTTTTCAGCGATTAACGGAATGGTGGGTTTTCCGATTGTGTTGCATGCAGATAACCCCGTAAACCCACGCGGATATCCGGACTAATCCTGGGGTCCATCATCATCCTGTGCCTTCTTCCGCACGAACTCCTCCGGATTGAGATGCCACTCGGACCGCCGCATCAGGCCATGCAGGGTGCTCGCCTCACGGGCAGTGAGCTTTGCCCGGCCGAGCACCCGGCGGATCAGGAGCATGGTCGGCCGGCGTTTGAACGAAGGGTGGTCGATCTTATCAAGGTAAGCATCGATATGGGCGTAGAGATGATCCATCTCCTCGCGTGAGGCGAGCAGGTAGTCTCCACGCGAGAGATAGGAGAGTTCGTAACAGATAATTGCGACTGCATGGGAGAGGTTGAGGATGGGATAGTTATCTGAAGCAGGGATAGTGCAGATAATATCGCTCCGGAAGATTTCCTCGTTGTTGAGCCCCCAGTTCTCCCGCCCGAAGAGGATTGCGATCCGGCCGTCAACATCAGCGATCATGTCCCGGATCTCGGATGGCTGGAAGTATGGCATCCGGTTGGGGGTGCAGATCGATTTGCTCACCTCCCCGGTAGTAGCGATTACGAGGTCGCTTCGTGAGAAGACTTCACCCAGGGTGAGTATCTCGGCGGAATCGAGCACATCCCGTGCATGCGCCGCCCGGGCCTGAGCTTCCTGGCCCAGCGTGCAGGGATCGATCATCACCAGGCAGGAAAACCCGAAGTTCTTCATTACCCGGGCGACAAATCCGACATTGCCTTCATACAAGGGCGCAACCAGGACGATATCGATCTCGGGCATCGTGCCTACTGGACTGCTTTCACCGTTTCTTTCAGGACATCGATACACCGGTCGTAGACGGCATTGCCAACCACGATGGTATCGGCGTACTTAGCCATCTCCGCTGCCCGCTGGCCTGAGTTTATCCCGCCACCATAGTAAAGGACTGCGGATTCGATTGATTCCGATGCCGCCTTTACCACGGCAGGATCCCCGTACATGCCCGAATACTCGATATACACGATGGGGAACCTGAAGTAGCGGTCGGCGACCGTGGCGTAGGATGCGACTTCAGCAGGAGAAAGGGTGCAGGTTGACCGTGTCACTTTTCCAACCGCAGAATCCGGATTGAGCACGATGTAGGCTTCAGGGATAACCCGTTCCCAGTCCACGCGGTTATTGTGGAGGATCCAGTCCCGGTGCTTGCCGACAATCCATTGTACCTCGGATGAGTTGAGGACACTTGGGACAAAAAAAAGGTCGATCCCGTTTGCCAGGATCGCGTCGGGACTGGCCGGTTCCATGACAAGGGGAAGGCCCGATGCGGCAACTTCACGATGGAGCCTCTCAAGGTTCTCAAGAGTTACGTTGAGGGTGCCCGAGAGCATCAGGGCATCGGTCCCGCTTGCGGCGATCTCGCTGATGATTCCCTGTGGCAGGTCCTTGTCGGGGTCGAGTTTGGTCACGTGAACCCAGTTCTTCCATTTGGTATGCATTGCCAGTCCTCAGATCACAATAATATCATTGCGGGCCTTTTTCTCCCTTTCCTGCAACACTGCCTGCCAGGCTTTAATTTTTTCTTCCGGGATACAGCAGCGTGCGGCAACGGTAGCGGTGTCCGTGCAAAGGAGCAGGGCTCCATTGATAATCCCTGCCTTCTGCAGCTGCCCGAGCAGCGGTTCGGTCAGCCCGGGGAGCGAGAGGAGCTCCCTGCTGCCACGAGCTACCTGCGCTTTTGAGTATTTCACCGGAGGAGGTCGCTCCTTCGCCTTTGCCACCATCTCGACATGGCGCTGCACGGTATCTATGGAGAGTCCGGCGGCTCCGGAGAGCCAGGCCGGGTGGCAGGAGAGGAAGTCGTCCGGGGAATAAATGCCGGCAGCGAAATATTTCTTCATGCTTGCTGCAGGGATCCCTGCACTCCGGAGGAACCGTTCGTTTTCCATCACTTTTGCCTCCCGCAGGATGGAATCGGCCTCCTTTTCGCTGATGCCCAGTTTTTTCAGGAGTGCAGGATCGGCACCGGCAAGTGCGGCGACATCGTTGATCCCTGCATCCTGGAGATGACGGATGATCTTTGCCGGGCTCCTCCCCTTCTTTGGAGAAAGCATTCTGCGGACGAGCTTACGGCAGTCTGTCCGGCGCCGCAGAAGGTTGAGAACCTCTAAAGCCTCGCCAAGGAGGAGCTGTGCTTTGTCGGGGCTCACATTGAGGATTGCGGCCAGCTGGTCAGGAGCGGTTCCGGCCAGCTCGGAAACGGAGTAGATATGGTGGGCAAGCAGGGTCTCGCGGTTTTCCGGAGACAGGGATGGCATAAGAGAGAATGCCTCCCGGTTCGACTCGATATGGTGGCAGAGGGGACAGCCGATCTCCCAGGGGCGGTTCCCTTTACGCACCAGCTTGACATGGTAGAGCCCGTGCCTTGGGCATTTCTTATCAGTCCGAAGCGCCTTTCCCCACATGGCCATCGGCAGACCGATGTTGAAGCTGCATTCCGGGTATCCGGTACAGCTTATGAACTGGGTCTGGTTCCGGAGGTGCCGGATCCGGAGGTCACGGCCGCAGACCGGGCAGGGGCCAAGGGTCAGCTCTTCTGCGGTCTGCTCCATGATCTCGGACCCGATCTCATCCCCATGGGCCTCCAGCTGGTTGAAGACTGCGTGGAGCATGCCGCGCGACTCGGTGACCACATCGCTGCTGCTCCTCTCCCGGGCCTTGATTTGTTCCATGTGTTCTTCAAGGGTCCGGGTCATTGCCGGCCGGACTATGGTGTCAGCATGGTTCTCGAGGGACTCGGTTACTGCCCGACCAACCAGGGTCGGACGGAGCAGGGCCCCCTCGACATACTTCCGGGAGATGAGTTTCTGGATTACTTCGTGCCGGGTGCTCTTGGTTCCAAGCCCAAGCTCCTCCATCCGTTGGATCAGTTTGCTCTGGCTGTAGCGGGGCGGGGGCTGGGTCTCCTTCTCCTCGAGCTTCACCTCCCGGATCGGGAGCCGCTCCCCCTCGGTCATTGCCGGGAGGATATACTCCTTCGCGCTGCTGTAAGGGTAGACGTTCCGCCAACCCGGGGCGGTAAGCTGGCCTCCCGTTGCTGTGTAGGGCTCGCCTCCGGCATCGAAGTTCACTTTCATAGTCCGCCACTGTGCGTCCGGGGAGAGGGTGGCCAGGAACCGGCGCACAACCAGTTCGTAGATCTTCCATCGCTCCTCGCCAAGCGACCCACGGGTGGCAGCCGATGAGGGGTGAATAGGAGGGTGATCGGTCGAAGACTTCTTGCCGCGGGTGGGGGAGGCACGGCGATTGGACGCTACCCATGAGATGTCCTCCGCAAATTCGGTCGGCCGGAGTGCCACGAGAATTCCGGAGAGATCGAGTGTTGCAGGATAGACGGTGTTATCCGTGCGGGGGTAGGATATGTACCCGTTCATATACAGGTCCTCAGCCACCCGCATGGCATTGGCCGCCGTGAACCCAAGCCGGGCGGCGGCAACGATGAAACCGGTGGTGTCAAACGGGATAGGGGCTTTCTCGATCCGTTTCCCTTCCTTCACCTCGGTCACAACCAGGGGTTCCCGGGTCCGTTCCCTTGCGGAGTTCGCGGCTTCCTTGTCGCAGAACCGTGCGATCTGGTGCCGGGCCTCGACAATCTCACCATCCTTCTCGGTGGAAAGGGAGAGCTCCCAATAGGTCTGGGGAATGAATGATTCGATCTCCTTCTCCCTGTTTACAATCATGGCAAGCGTCGGGCTCTGCACACGGCCGACCGAGAGGATGTTTGCTCCGCCCCTCCGGGCAGCAATGCTGATGAACCGGGTAAGGGATGCCCCCCACATCAGGTCGATTACCTGCCGTGCTTCGCCAGCAGCAGCGAGATCGAAATCAATTCCGGTGGTCTTTGCAAAGGCTCCGCGGATCTCATCAGGAGTGATCGCGGAGAACCGGGCCCGGTCCACAGTCACTTCAGGGTTGACCTCGCGGATGAGCTCGAATGCCTCCTTGCCGATCAGCTCCCCTTCTGTATCAAAGTCCGTGGCGATGGTGACTGCATTTGCCTGCCGGGAAAGCTTCTGCAGGAGCTGGACGATCTTCTTCTCGGTCGGCACTTTAATGGTCCGGGCATCGATCAGGCTCCGCGGGGTCTTCTCCCGGCTACGCCAGTCGTTATAGCCCTTTTCGAAATCGACCTCGACCACGTGGCCCCGAAGCCCGATGACGGCGAAGTCGCCAAACCGGTAGACCGGAACCCCCGCATCGCGGGACTCACGGAGCTTCTCGTTTCCGGCAAGGATGGCGGCGATACGGTGTGCGGAGATGTTCTTCTCGGCAACGATCAGGTGCATCGGGGCGCTATGCCTCCTCGAGCAGATCCAGGAGGATCCTGTTCACATCGCCTGGCTTGGCACAACCGCGTGTTTTCTTCATCACCATGCCGACCAGGAAGTTCAATGCCTCCTTCCTCCCGGCCCGGAAATCGGCGACGGCCTGGGGCTGTTCGGCGATGGACTCCTGTACGGCCTTCAGCACGGGATCCTCCCCTGAGAGGGAGGGTGTGGCAGAGATGACCCGGAGTCTCAAACGGTCGACACATTCCCTGGCTCCCTCGCATGTACCGCGCTCCTTCAACTGGTCAAGCAGCACTCGCAGCACCTCGACGCCGCTCTTGTCAGTGATGCTGCCCTCCTTCAATAGCACCAGGAGCTCCCGGAACTGCCCCAGGGGGACGAGTACGATACTCATATCCCGGTAGTTAAGCTCCCCAAGTAAGGTGTCAGCGATCCAGGTGGCGGCAAGCGCTGTGTCGATATCGGCGACCTTCTCGAAGAACTCGGCAAGCCGCAGTTCACCGGTCAGGGTCCGGGCATGGTTCAGCGAGCAGCCATACTGCTCCATGAACCGCGCCCGTCTTGCATCCGGAAGCTCCGGGAGCACGATCTCCGCTGCCCAGTCACATACCCGAATCGGCCGGAGGTCCGGTTCGGGGAAGTAGCGGTAGTCCTGTTCCATTTCCTTGCTCCGGGAAGAGGTGGTGATCCCCCGTGCCTCGACAAAGTGCCGGGTTTCCCGTGCAATCCGCTGACCGCGCCGGATGGCATTGCGCTGCCTTGTCACCTCGAAGATGAGCGCCTTCTCGACGCCTTTGTACGAGGAGATGTTCTTGACCTCCACACGCTCGTGGCCTTCCTGCGAGATGTTGGCATCGACCCGGAGCGATCCTTCTTTCTCGCTGTCAAAGACACCGAGGTATTCCAGGGTTGCCCGCATCTTGGTGAGGAACTTGCGGGCTTCTTTCGGTGACCGGAGGTCCGGCTCCGTGACGATCTCGATCAGGGGGATCCCGGCCCGGTTATCATCGACAAGGGTATACCTTGGTCGATCGGCACCTCCTTTGTGGATCAGCCTTCCCGGGTCTTCTTCCATGTGCACCCGGGTGATTCGAACACGTTTTTCACCGTCATCGCCCTCGATGTCAAGATATCCCTCAATGGCAACCGGCCTGTTGTGCTGGGTGATCTGGAACCCCTTGCTCAGATCAGGGTAGAAGTAGTTCTTCCTGGAGAATTCGGCCTCGGTTGCGATCCGGCAGTTGAGGGCTTTTCCCACCCGTAGCGCATATTCCACAGCCTTCCGGTTCAACCGCGGGAGCGACCCCGGCAGGCCGAGGCAGACGGGGCAGACATGGGTGTTTGGTGCATCATCGCGGTAATCGGTCGAACAGCCGCAGAAAAGCTTGGTCCTGGTGTCGAGCTGGCAGTGGATCTCGAGGCCGATGATGGTCTTCATGCAATCCCTCCCTGTTCGTAGGCGGCAGCCACATCGATTACTTTTTCATCCCGGAACCACGGGCCCATGACCTGGAGCCCGATCGGCAGGCCTCCCTGTGTCCCGCAGGGGACAGAGATTGCCGGCACCCCGGCCAGGCTGGCAGGAACGGTCAGGGTATCCGAGAGGTACATGGAGAGTGGGTCGTTCTTTTCCCCGATCCTGTAGGCCACCGTGGGCATGGTCGGCCCGGCGATAACATCAACGGTTTGGAACAACCGGGCAAAGTCTTCCCGCACCTGCTGGCGGGCCGCCTGGGCTTTTGCATAGTACCTTCCATAATATCCCGATGAGAGGGCAAATGTCCCCAGCATTATCCTGCGCCGGACTTCTGTCCCGAATCCTGCTTTCCGCTGTTCCTGGTATGCTTTCTGCCAGGGCTGTTTTATGTCGGCTGGCGGACCGTAGCGAACCCCGTCGAACCGCGCCAGGTTTGAGCTCGCCTCGCTCATGCAGATTACATAGCAGGCGGCGAGCGCAAAAGCCATGCTCGGCATCCGGCAGGCCACGATCTCGGCACCATCGCTCTCGAGCCGGGTGATGGCATTCCAGACCACGGTGGCAACCTGCGGATCCACACCTTCTCCGAAGAACTCCTCGGGAACCCCGATCTTCAGGCCAGTGACCGAGGGGTCGGGAGTATGGTGATAAGGACAGGAAATGGAGGTCGAATCGCGTGGGTCAGAGGCGGTAAGAACCTCCATGAGAAGCGACACATCTTCAACGGTCATGGCCATAGGCCCGATTTGGTCGAGCGAGTTTGCATAGCCGATCAGCCCGTACCGGGAGACCCGCCCGTAGGTGGGCTTGAGTCCTACAATCCCACAGAATGCCGCCGGGCACCGGATGGAGCCCCCGGTGTCGGATCCAAGGGCCATCCTGACCATGCCGGAAGCGACAGCTGCTGCGCTTCCACCCGACGATCCGCCAGGTACCCTGGTGAGATCGACCGGGTTTAAGGTTGGGCCGAAGGCAGAATTTTCCGTAGTGGTGCCCATGCCGAATTCATCCATGTTGGTCTTGCCAACGATGGCCGCCCCTTCCCGTTTCAGCAGGGTGACGACGTGGGCATCGTAAGGGGGCACATAGCCGGTGAGGATCCGGCTGGCGCAGGTAGTGGGGATTCCCCTCGTGGAGATATTGTCCTTGATGGCAACAGGGATTCCGGAGAGCCTCCCCGGGCCGGTCTCCGCGGTCGCTAGCGTGGTGATGAAGGCGTTGTACCGGTCATCAGGTGAGAAGGTGATGGAGGCCATTCACATCACCCGTGGTGCCCGGAAGAATCCGTCTTCGGCATTCCGGGTATTGGCAAGCGCTTCGTCCTGCGTAAGGGATGGCTCGATCTCGTCCTCCCGGAAGACATTGACCCGTTCATGTTCAAATGCTCCGGTGTCTTCCACCTGGTCGAGGATATTAAAAAAATCGAGAATCTCGTTGAATTGCCCGGTGAACTCAGACAGTTCCTCTTTGGTAATCCCGATTTGGGCAAGCATCGCAATATGCTCTACATCTTTTTCTTCTATCATGGCGTAGATCCCCGGTCAGGTCACTTCTGATCTAAGTACCCTTGTAAAATCGTTTATAACCATTTGTACATGTTATCTTCTCCAGGGTTTTTCAGATCCTGATCCCGCACCGCACGGCTATCGTCTCATGATAGGAAATTTCCGGGGAATATGCCGGGCTGCATTCTCCTGCAGTGATCGTTTCCGGGCTGCCCTGGACCTTCAAAACGGCCGGTGTTGATCGGGTAGCGCGCACGACCCGGTGTATCAGTCAGGTGCAGAGGTGAGGGCGTTATCCAGGCAGCTTATGGTACTTATAGTTCCATCACGAGGCAGGGGCCGGTGGAAAGAATGATAATCGGTGAGGTTATCAACTCCTCTCCGATGCGCAGATTCCTTTGTCGCGCTGTAACCTGATTAATGGCTGGGATGCGGACCACTTACTTCAGACTATCCTCCCACGAAGGATATCGAACAGGTTCGATGTTGCCGGGAGCAACCTTTCAGAGGCCGCGGGCGGTGCACGTGTCCCCGGACAATGAAGAATCTGCCGTTGTTCCGGGCAAACCAGCCCGGCTGTCCTGCAGTGTGTGCCTTTTTCCTTTGCACTCAACACTATACGGCTGATATCGTGCCAGCTTTCATCAAACAGACAGTTGGATGCCTTCTTGGTACCCAATGTGGATGTGCCGCGGTAGCTTAATTGTCCTCCCGATCAAACCACCGGGCATGATGCGCGTGGTCGCCGTTGATCTCGGGGCGACGAACACGAGGGCCTCTCTCCTTGATGATGGTGGCAGGGTTTGGAAAAAGATCGAAGCGAAGACTCCGGCGGGGGGTGCCGATCCGGCCATTCTCACCGGGTTCCTCTCCGGCCTGATCCGGCGGGCATGCGGTGGAAGTGTTCCTTCAGGCATTTCAGGCATAGGCCTTTCAGTTGCAGGCCCGGTCGACATCAGAAGGGGGATCCTGCTCAATCCGCCAAACCTGCCGTTCCGGGACGTGCCATTGATCACCATGCTTTCAGGTGAGCTTGGTGTTCCGGTGCGGATGGTCAATGACTGCCATGCAGGTCTCATCGGTGAACTCACATATGGCGTGGCGAGAGGGAGGAAGAACGTGGCCTATATCACCATCTCCACCGGGATTGGCGGGGGAGTGCTTACCGATGGCAGGATCCTGCTTGGCAGGGATGGTAACGCCGCCGAGATCGGGCACTTCCATGTCGATGATACCTACAATCTCACCTGCGGGTGTGGACATTCCGGTCACTGGGAAGGGTATGCATCCGGCAAGCATCTCCCCTGGTTCTTTGCCCAGTGGTGCCACTACCATGGCAAGCCCCACTGGGGACCGGACAAAGCCGAGGATATTTTCCTCTCGGCACGGGAAGGCGATGATGATGTGATGCGGTTCCTCGGTGACCTGTCCCGGATCAATGCCCGGGCGGTCTCCGATGTCATTGTGGCCTATGATCCGGAGCTTATTGTATTCGACGGCTCTGTGATACGATCGAATGCAGACCTCCTGCTTCCACCGATGAAGGATTCTGTCGACCATTACCTCATGGTTCCGGATATGCTCATGACAGGACTGCAGGGCGATGCACCACTGCTCGGTGCCGGGGTGATTGCGGGGGGATACGATACACGGTTTGGGGACTTCATGTCACGAGCTTTGTGAGGAACAGGATCCTGCATGGGGTTGAAATTCTGGCAAAAGCTGTGTTATGCGAAACGGGTCTTCGCAATATGGCCGGATCCAAAGAAGATGTGAAAAAAGATAATTTACACCGGAATCTGTATCTCGGACGGATCTGTTGAAAGGCTTGCGACAACAAGCCCTATACTGCCAGCAGGAACCTGCGCTGTTTTCGTTACGGCCTGATAACCCGGCTTTGTAATCTCTACGAAATGTGGTCCAGCAGGTACGTTTGGGATGATAAGAGGAGTGTACCCCTGCATCTCACCGTCAAGCAGGATACTTGCATTCAGGGGGAATGATTTGACGCTCAAAGTTCCGAATCCGGGCACAAGTTTGGCTGTCACAAGATTCGGGATGCCCGGACGAATTGTTATCTGTTTCTCCCAGGTGAGAAATCCATCCTTTTTCAACGTTACTGTATACAGACCTGGTTGAAGGCCGGAACTGGTGATGGGGGTTACACCGAGCATTTCGTGGCCAAGATATGCAACAGATCCGGAGGGGACAGAGAGGATCGATACCGACCCGGTATCGGCCCCGGGAATTGGTGATCTTTCTCCAGAGGGAGGGATTAGCGAGACAGTGAAGATCGAAATTGGCTGGACGCCGGTCATGAACGGCGAACTATTCGGGCAGAGTGCTGCAGATGCCAGGCCCGATATGAAAGCAACATCTACCCCTGATTTGTCTTTCTCATCACGGTATTGGTATGATTCAGCAGGATAGAGGGTTGCCGTCTCCCTGATTGCGCCGTTCCGTGTTACTGTAATCCTGGCAAAGGTTGCCGGACAGATCGAGCCGGAACAATTATCACAATCGGGCTCTGTTTCCGCAATGATCGAATACCCGTTGATGAGGGGGACAGGAAGCGAGCTCGGATCACCTACCAATGCGGTGGCGAAGTACCCCTGTTCTGCATAAACCGGGGTGAGCACTCCGATTCCTGTCCAGTGACCGCCAGGCATGCCGAGACTTGATACTTCGACAACCTGCCCGGAACGGATAATGGAAAATGCTGCGTCAGCAGGCACGGTCCCGGCCAGCGGAAACGGGGTGACAGCTTTCCAGCCACAGTTCTGGGTGTCATTTTCAAAGGAGCATCCCCACTGATGGGTGGTCAGGATGGAGAGGTTGCCGCCATCACCGCCATCAGGATCCAGGCTTGTGACATAACCGCGGTAGGTGAATGACCGCAATGCCGCATCTGCTGGCAGGCAGCAGGTACACAATGCTAGGATGATGAGCGTAGTAGTCAGGAAACGAGTAATTGTCATTTGACATCATCTCTTTTGCGTTCGGTTTGATAATGACCGTTATGCCAATGACCTATAAATGAGTGACGGAACTGGAGAGTGTTTCGAAAGGAATTTGAAAATAAGATGTGGATAGGATTGCCGGGTTCCCGCATCAATATATTGGTTTACTCGAAATTTTTTGAAGCACGGACTGTTTTTGAGGTGAAATTGTTATGATTGACTGGTATAATTCGTCCTTGGTGATCGGTAGAGGTTTTGGCAGTGTTAATTCTGGTTTCAAGGCTGAGGTCTCATTCTCAGGAACGGTCACATCTTTTGGAGGATAGAATTCATCATAAAGATTGTAAACCTTCATGTCACCGAATGACGGAATTAACGACTCCATAAAGCTTATTGGGAATCCGGGCCAACCCGGGCGGTTCATTTCCGTCGGTTCAGTGAGAAAACTGGCACTACCTATCCCTGTCAGCAAGCCTGCAACCAATATCACGCTCATTACATATTTCATCATGGCAATACTCCAATGGATTATGTGCAAACCAGTTTTTCCTCACCTGTAAACGGTAGAGGTACATGCTGGTTTCGTTTCTTCATGCCATCTGAAATATTAAATTCTTTCCCCTTTTTTTACAAACAGCAATCAGCGGTTATTAATAATACCCACCCAGTTCATTGATATAATCATTCAATTCGGGTAACCCTACATCTCCTCCAGCCCCCGGGAGACTGTCCAGTTTTGAACAGATTCTCAAGGACTTCGGCTGTTCTCATCCCAAATAAGCTCAAATTAAGCCCCGTTTTCCAAAAAAGTGTCAGACAGATCAGGTTCCATGTGAAATGGTGTCCACCTGCATGGAGAATATTGATTAAACAGGTCATTTCTTCAAATAAACAGTTTTAAACGGTTTAATAAGATGCTCTTTAATGCATTTGTAGAGGCTGCCAATTATGAGGGGTAGTATGGGCCGATCCGGCAGGTCGGTTGCCACTGTGCGCAATCTGTGAGGGTTTCCTGAAAAACGATTATTATCGGTTATTCTGTCGAATAAGCCCTTTAAAACGTTTTAAAAAAAAGTAAAAAAGAGGCCTTGGTCTCATTCGTTTCCATATCCCCGACAACCGTTCGTTTTTCTTCCAGGCTCGGCTGACGCAGATTTTGTCGACCTCTGCCGTGCTGGAGAAGATATCCGGGGGTGTTCATCGGGATAACCCGAGGAAAATGGAATAATATTTCTCTTTTTTGGCCATTAGTCCCTTCCGGGAGTCATTGCGGCATTAATGGTGTATTCCAGCAAACCCTAATTACCCATCTAATGATGAAGTCACCCAGCACAGGTAGGATACAAATCCATAAGTGGCTTCATGCATAAATATCCACAATGCAGTCCTCATTCCGGGAGGATATTCTGGAAACGCTCTATAAGGAGAAGGCAACAGGTGAGCTAACCACCCCCGTCAAGCGCCTTGCCACACTGCTTGGGCGGGATGCAGGAGATCTTGATTCAATCCTCCGTGATATGGAAAAGGACGGCGATCTTGAGATATCACCTGAAACAGGCATCAGGCTCACTCCCAGGGGAGCAGACACCGGTGGGAAAATTATGAGGAAACATCGTATCCTCGAATGTTTCTTTTCGGAGATGCTTGGCATGGCCCCCGAGAATGCCGGGAAGGAGGCCTGTACGCTCGAACATAGCGTCTCGGACGAAGCCATTGACCGGCTGGGGCGATATATAAGGGGTCCGGGCCGGGGCGGGCCCCGCGGGATGCGACGGGGGAAGTGGCGGCAGACCGCAATGACTCTTATCGAAGCCGCTGAAGGTGACCACCTCATAATCTCATGTGTCAGGTGCCGCGGGCCGGGAAGCCGCCTGCATGACCTTGGAATCTTCCCCGGCACACCGATATCAGTTGTGCGGAAAATCCCCAAAAACGGGGTTGTAATACGGGTCAAGGATTCGGACATCGCACTCAGCCCTGAAATTGCCGCATCGATTATCGTGGAGCGGCCGGGATGAAGATCGGACTCCTCGGAAATCCAAACGTAGGCAAATCAGTAATCTTTCATCAGCTGACCGGGCTTGGGGTTGAGGTGAGCAATTATCCAGGTACCACCATCGATCTCCAGAGCGGGAATGTCTGCTTTAAGAATGAAATTATCGAGGTCATCGACCTGCCGGGCATCTACTCCATTGAAGGGGATTCGGAAGAGGAACGAACCGTCAGGAAATTTGTCGAATCGGGTAAAGCCGATGTAATCGTAACAGTCCTCGATGCAGGAAAGCTGGAGCGCAATCTCTACCTTTTCCTCCAGGTCGCCGAGTTCAGGCGCCCGATGCTGGTCGTCCTGAACATGATGGATGAGGCGGAAAAAGCCGGCATCCAGATTGATACCCGGAAGCTCTCATCGCTCCTGGGAGTCGAGGTCATTCCAACCGTTGCTGTTCAGGGGAAAAATACCGGCACCATCATATCCTCGGCCCTTTCAGCCGTACGTGTGCCGACAGTCAAAGTCCTCTATGACCACCATATCGAAGCAGCGGTAAAGAGCCTCAGGACGATCCATAACCTTGACTGGAACGGAGCGATCATGGCCCTGCTGGGCCGTGCAGACAATCCCGAGGTACTCGAAGAAGCCTCTGCCCTCTCGGAAGAGATCGAACGGATGCACCGCATGACCGTCGCCCAGATTATTGCAGGGAACCGTCATCACTGTAGCGAACGTATCGCGTCCGAAGTCATCCTGTCTCGCCCCCCCAAACAGGGTCCTGATATCGATCGCCTCCTTACCACACGGCTTCCGGGAATACCGATACTTGTCACCATTCTTATCGGTATCCTTCTGACAGTCTTCATCATCGGGTCATGGCTCGAAGAAGCGATTGTAACACTGATTGAAAACCTCGTCATGCAGCCGTTTCTCGCCGCAGGATTTCCCCCTCTTGCAGAGCAAATCGGAACCTCCATCATACTTGCAATCCAGGCCGGGCTTGGAATAGCCTTTCCATTCATATTCACGTTTTATATATTCATCGCCCTCCTCGAGGATTCCGGATATCTCACCCGTGCCGCATTCCTGGCTGATCGCACTCTCCACCGCTTTGGGATACATGGGCAGGGGATCATTCCCATGGTCCTTGGGTTTGGGTGCAATGTCCCGGCGATCATGAGTATCAGGCTCCTGCGGACCCGGCGGGAGCGTGTGATCGCATCATTCCTCGTGACCCTTATACCCTGTTCGGCAAGGACCGTCATCATTGCCGGTCTTGTTGCCGTATTTGTCGGGATCGTTGCAGCGATGAGCGTGTACCTGATCGTCATGATCATCATTCTCATTACGGGGTTGTTGCTCTCCCGCGTCACTCCCGGAGAACAGTTCGGCATGATCCTCGAGATGAGCCCACTCCGGCGACCGATCGCAAAAAACGTCCTGCGCAAATCATGGATGCGGATAAGAGAGTTCCTGGTCATAGCCATGCCCCTTCTGATCGTTGCGAGCATCGTGCTCGGGCTCTTCCGGTACTCGGGACTCATGGCCGCATTCGAGGTCTTCATCGAACCATTTTCCGTTGCAGCACTCGGCCTCCCATCGTATGCAACAACTGCACTCGTTTTTGGAATCCTGCGAAAAGAGATGGCCCTCGAAACGCTGGTTATCCTTGCCGGGACAGCAGACCTCGGTTCGGTCCTCTCCATGGCCCAAATCTATATCTTTGCAGTGGTGAGTGTGCTCTTTATCCCGTGCATCGCTACCATAGCGGTTCTGAAAAGAGAAGTGGGGACAAAGATAGCGCTCGCAATTTCTGCCTATACCCTCATCTCTGGTATCCTTGTTGGTGCGCTCCTGAACATGGTGCTGGCATGAGAGCATACACCGGCCAATCACTGCTTTAACCTCATGTGGTGATATCTGATTGATCGTCCCGGCCAGGGAACCGTGGGCGGATATTCTGGCGTGCGGAAGTAACATGGGCATAATGCCGGTATAGGAGGAAGGATGCTGACGTTTGTAGGGCTTGGACTGTATGATCTTGGCGACATTTCGCTCAAGGGACTGGAATGCATCAGGAACGCCGATTACGTTTTTTTTGAATCATACACCTCGCGACTTTCCGGCACAACCGTGAGGGACATGGAAGAGTTCTATGGAAAGGAGATCAGGATTCTCTCACGTGACCAGGTAGAGGTCGATCCCGAAATAATCCTTGACCTGGCCAAAGAGTTCAACGTGGCATTTCTGATCGGGGGTGACCCGATGGTTTCCACCACCCACGTCGATTTGCGGATGCGGGCCTTCCGCAAAAGAATCACGACAAACATCATCCATGCATCATCCATTTCAACAGCAGCCTGCGGCCTATCAGGCCTCCAGAATTACCGGTTCGGAAAATCCTGCTCACTCCCCTATCCCCACCGTTCTTGGATTCCGCTGACACCTGCCAGAGTGGTGCAGGCGAATCGCAACCACGATCTCCATACTCTTGTCTACCTCGATATCCGGGAAGATCAGTGCATGACCATTCCCGAGGGAGTCGATCTTCTTGAAACCATGGCCGGAAAAATTGGATTATCGATACCACTTTACGTGGGGATCGCCCGTGCCGGATCAGAATGTCCGGTGGTTGCTGCTGGCAGCGCCGGAAGGATGAAGGAGGTGGATTTTGGCCCCCCTCTTCATATACTCATCATCCCGGCAGAGCTGCATGTCATGGAGCGGGAATACCTTGAGATGTTTGCGGGCTTATGATGCGGCATTGCCGGGAGACCCTCGAAAAGCGGCTTTCGGATTGGGTGATAGTCCCCCCCAAGCAAAGTATCCTCCTTGATTGTGCCCGCGACACTGCCGGCATGGTCATGGCATACTACAATGACGGCCAGGAATTCCTTTCCTGCGGTGACCATATCAATGCCCTCGCAAGCTTCAGCTATGCGCTGGGATGGATGGATGCCGCCATCTGCCTTGGTCTTTTTTCATCGCAGGACTGTGGCATCCCGATTGCTACAGCGCTTGAACAAAATCCCGGTCAGGATAGGGCAGCGCTACATGAAAAAACGACCCGGTACCATTCTATCCTGTCACGTGCCCTGGGAAGCCTTGAACCTGCACCTGAACTGGATACCTGCCTTTCGAAAGCTGGTTTGCGGTTTCTTCTCATCGGAAATGTCTTTTATGATTACGGATCGGGATGTGAAGGAGCCGGGAATGACGATGCAGCACTCGCTGCCTATAGCTACGGGTTTGGATGGCTCGATGCAGGGATACGGACCGGTCTCCTTAAAGTGACCATGAACCGGGAACTTTTTACCGTTTAGACCCGCCTTCAATCCTCAAAGTGTTTATACTATGCATGGTAATTTCTAATGAATCCCAAAACGGGGGATGAGATCTGCTTCAATGGATAAAAATCAAAAGAAATGGCTCTGGATATCGCTTGGCTTTTCTGCAGTGGTCCTTGTTGCAGTCCTCTATTTCACCGTTGATGCGGAAACCATCACCTACCTGAAACGGCTCAATGTCATTTACCTTGTCCTTGCCCTATGTACCCACATCGTTGCTCTCATGTTCTGGGCTCTCAGGATAAAATTCATGAGCCGTTCCCTCGGATACCGGGTTGGTTTTCTCTATTCGCTGAACCTTGTTTCCGCAAATATGCTGGTTGCTGCCATCACACCGTCCCAGGCAGGAGGCGAGCCAGTCAGGATTCACGAGCTCTATAAAGCAGGGGTCAAGATCGGGGATGCCACCGCCATCGTCCTCACCGAGCGGATCCTTGATGGAATTGTGCTTGGGGTGGGTGGCGCATTCTTTATGTTTTTCCTGGGGAGTGAATGGCGGCGTATCGGATCGACTTACAGCTACTTCATGTACATCTCCTGGATTGTCATTACCATATTTGTAGTCCTCTTTATCTATTCTGTAAAAAAGCCGGACCTGTTAAAGAGGATTATCCACTCGGTTTCCGGGCGTTTCACCCAGAAATGGGAAAGCAGGAAGATTGAACATTTTGCCTACTCGATCGATAAGGAAGTCGACAACTTCCATAAGACCCTTACCGATTTCATGAGTCATGGAAAAGCAGGCCTCATTTCCGGCGGGCTGTTCACCGCCCTCTTCTGGTTCTGCGAGTTTATCATCGTATCGATGCTTCTCCTGGGGCTCGGGCAGCCGCCAATCTTTGTCGAATCGCTCATCGCCCAGCTGGTCATCGCCCTGATCATGATGATTCCGCTCACACCGGGCGGTTCAGGAATCGCCGAGGTCGTATTCACATCTCTCTACGGTCTTTTTGTCAATTCGTCAATTCTCGGTATCCTTGTCGTGCTATGGCGCTCGATCCTCTACTATTTTAACATCCTGCTTGGGCTCATTTCAAGCCTCATCATAGTCCGGCGCGAAGCGAGCGAGGCAGGCTGAAAAACCTTATGTATAACCCGGGCAATCAACAGGTGGGTTATGGATACGGTATCATGCAGGGTGAAAGGTGTATACATGGCAGTCGGTACTATCGGGGCCTCACCTGCAGTGATCCTGACACTGAAGGATGATGCCTGCCTGCCCATCTACATCGGTCTATGGGAAGCCATGTCGATTCAGTCCGCACTCAACAACGAGATTCCACCCCGTCCTCTCACCCATGACCTGTTTGTGGATTTCCTTGAACGCTTCAACATAGTGCTGAAAGCCCTGGTTATCGACTCAATCGATGACGGGGTGTACTATGCAAACATGATCCTTGAGCAGAACCATCACGAACTGACCATGGACTGCAGGCCAAGCGACGGGATCGCAATCGGTATCCGGTGCAAGGCAGATATCCTGGTAACTGATGAAGTTGTCCGCAGTTCTGCCATCCCGGCTGATGAACTCCCCTCGCTGATGGATATCGGGACTTACCTTGCCGGATGATCTATCGACGGCGTTTCTCAAGTTCCCCAAGAATTTCTGAAAACTCAATTCCTGCAGCTTTGAGGGCAACCAGGAAATGGAACTGGAGATCGGCAGCTTCAGATACGGTCCGCCCGCGGTCACCGTTTTTTACCGCTATGATAAACTCGGTTACTTCTTCTCCTACCTTCTCAAGGGCCCGATCAGCTCCCTTCTCTCCGGACACAAGCCGGGAAATGTAGGATTGCTGTGATGGGTGCTCAATCCGGTCGGTGATCACGGTCCATAGTTCATCGAGCATGGACTCACTGTTCATTGGTCACCATCCTCTGCCTTAAGTTCCCCCAGTTCCTCATCCCAGTACTTCCTTATGAGGAGTCTTGCTTTCTCTATGTTCGCACCCTTTTTCCCGATGGCCGTTCCGAGATCGCTTTTTTTCATGAGCACGATGTTGAGAAGCCCGCTCTTCTGATCCTTTTCAATCCGTGAAATGTTTATCGGGCGGAAGATATTGGTAATGAAATCGTCACGGTTTTCTGCATATTCAACCATCTCTATTCGTTTTCCGAGAACATTCTGCATCCGCCTGATATTTTCTCCCTTCTTGCCGATAGCAAAACCCATGTCTCCCGGCCTGATGACATATACGATTCTCTCGAATTTCTCATCAATAATGCAATCGAGAGCAGTTGCTCTGGTCAGGATCCGAAGCTCTTCTATATATCTCCTCTCCTTGAAACCGATAGTTCGATCCATTGATGAAATCGAGTATATACTATTACGAGAGTGCCTAAAAAGTATTGGACATGAACCCGTGAAAAAGGTCCCGGCCCGATCTAAGTTATCTGACGGTGAGGGGGAACCGGGCAGTTTCGGTGACCTGGACCCGCCACAACTGCCTTATTCTCATATCTCACATGATAGGTGAGCATTGCATGGGAGCAACCGTTGTAGAGAAGATATTCTCGTCCAGATGTGGCCGGGCGATAAGTGCGGGAGAGGTCGTCATGGCCCCGATCGATGCAGCAATGATCCACGACATCACCGGTCCGCTTGCCATCAGGAATTTTTACCGGATGGAGGGCACCCGGGTCTACGATCCACGAAAGATCATCATGCTCTTTGATCATCAGGTCCCTGCTGACTCCATTGCCGCCGCAGAGAATCAGGCCTTCATGCGGACTTTTGCGGCTGAACAGGGCATCCATAATTATGATATCCGGGAAGGAATCTGCCACCAGGTAGTCATGGAGAAAGGCCTTGCAGCACCCGGGGAAATAATTGTCGGTGCCGATTCGCACACCTGCATGTATGGTGCTGCCGGTGCATTTGCGACCGGAATCGGTTCGACCGATATGGGTTTTGTGCTCAAGTTCGGAGCGCTCTACTTCAGGGTTCCGGAAAGCATCAGGGTTGAAGTCACCGGCCGGTTTGCCTGGAGGGTCGGCCCAAAAGATCTCATTCTCTCCATTGCCCGCGATATCGGTGCGGACGGTGCTACCTACCAGGCACTCGAATTTGGTGGGGAGACCATCGCGAATATGGAGATGGACGGCAGGATGACCTGCTGCAATATGGCGATTGAGATGGGTGCAAAGGCAGGGATCGTTCCCGCGGATCGTGTCACTTATGCGTATTTCGAGGGTCATCGACCGGTCAAACCTGTTGACATATACCCCGATCCGGATGCCATTTACCGTGAACACAGGGTATATGATGTAGCCGATCTTGGTCCTCAGGTTGCGATGCCGCACAACGTGGACCTTGCAGTACCGGTCGAAGAAGTGGCGGGTACCCCCATCGACCAGGTCTTCATAGGATCCTGCACCAATGGCAGGTTTGGAGATCTGGCAGAAGCAGCGGAGGTTCTCTCTGACAACCGGTTCTCTGACGCTGTCCGGGTCATTATCATCCCGGCGTCACGCGATGAATATCTCAAAGCGCTTCGTGCAGGACTGATCGAGAGGTTTGTCACTGCCGGGGCCCTCGTGGAAGCCCCCTGCTGCGGCCCGTGTATGGGAGGCGCATTCGGCCTGCTGGGACCAGGAGAAGTCTCTCTCTCCACATCCAACCGGAATTTTAAAGGAAGGCAGGGTAGCACAGAGGCGAGGGTATACCTCTGTTCACCGGCTACAGCGGCAGCCAGTGCGATTTACGGGGAGATCACTGATCCAAGGGAGACATGAATATGCGGGTATGGAAATTCGCTGACAATATCGATACGGATGCCATCATTCCCGGGCGCTACCTGATCCACAACGATCCGGCAGTCCTTGCCCTCCATGCATTTGAAGGGACCAGGGATGAATTTTCCAAGAATGTTCGGGGCGGTGATGTTATCGTGGCTGGCAGAAACTTCGGATGCGGGTCATCGCGCGAACATGCCCCGCTCGCCCTTACCGGTGCCGGGGTACGGGTAATCATCGCCAGGACGTTTGCCCGGATCTTCTACCGGAATGCCGTGAACGTCGGCATTCTGCCACTCGTCTGCGACAGGGCGGATGATATCCCCGATGGTGCTGATATCACCATCGATATTGAAAAGGGGTATGTTGAGGCCGAAGGAACACGGTACCCTGTCGAGCCGGTTCCCGGGTTCATGCAGGATATCATCACTGCCGGGGGCCTGGTGGACTATGCCCGGGAGCTCGAGGAGGTGAAGACATGTACCGGGTCGCAAGTATAGGTGGCGATGGGATCGGGCCGGAAATCATCGCTGAAGGAAAAAAAGTCGTTGATGCTGCCGGGGAGCGTTATAGGTTTGATATTGAGTGGCATGATTTCGGGATTGGGGCAGACCGGTACCTGAAGACCGGAGAACTGGTCACCGAAGAGGAGCTCCGGGAGCTGGGGAGGTTCAGGGCCATCTATTTCGGGGCAATCGGGGATGAAAGAGTCGCCCCGGGGATCCTCGAAAAGGGCATCCTCCTTCGTATCCGTTTCCACTTCGACCAGTTCATCAACCTGCGGCCGATCAGGATGCTTGAGGGAACTGCAACCCCCCTGGCAAAGAAAGGTCCGAAGGACATAGATTTTGTTGTTGTCCGGGAGAATACCGAGGATTTTTACGTTGGTATCGGTTCGCGGTTCAGGGGATCGCAGAAGGCATCTCTTTCCATCGAGCGCGAACTCTACCACGCGGAGTTCAACCTGGATATCGAGTCCGATGCCGATGAACTCGCCTACCAGATCGGGGTCATCAGCCGGGAAGGGGCCTCAAGGGTCATAGAGTATGCGTTCGAACTTGCCCGGGCACGCAGGAAAAAACTCACTTCGGTCGACAAGGCAAACGTTCTCTCAGATATTTATGGACTCTGGAGGGATGTTTTCTCCGAACAGGCAAAACGGTATCCTGACATTACAACGGAATTCGCCTTTGTCGATGCCATCACCATGTGGTTTGTCAAGAATCCTGAGTGGTTCGATGTGGTGGTCACCCCAAACATGTTCGGCGACATCATCACCGACCTGGGAGCCATGATCCAGGGAGGACTGGGTCTTGCCCCGGGGGGAAATATCAATCCGAAAGGGACGTCCATGTTTGAGCCGATTCACGGATCCGCTCCAAAATACAGGGGACTTGGAATCGCAAATCCCATGGCTACTATCTGGGCGGGATCCCTTCTCCTCGACCATCTCGGTGAACACGAAGCTGCCGCAGGTGTCCTCCATGCACTTGAGACGGCGATCTCTGACGGAATTGTAACACGTGATATGGGAGGATCTGCATCAACATCCGATGTGGGAGACTACGTCTCACAGGCTATCAGGGGTAGCTGAGCAGGGGGATGGTGGGGAGAAGACGTCTTCTCGCTTCCAATGGTTGCCCGCGAAATGAAATCGGAAATGCATCGGTTTTTGATCCCGGCGGGGGATATCCGGGGTGGGAGCGCGGCAACGGTCGCATAGCGCTCCCGGCAACAGATGACGGCATGGAGGGCATCGAGTGCGAGCGTGAAATGCTCTCCATTGGTGAGATCGATATTCAGGGCTTTTCCCGATTTTGAAACCCGCGCACTCCCGGCAACGCTGCCAATATATGCCATCCAGTTCCATTTCAACTTCTCAACGTTGACGGAAAAGCCTGAGTACATTGCTGACCTGAGATCGTGGAGCCTGATACAGAGCCTGGTTCTGCAGATGTGAAGTTCGAGGATATCCAGCGGTGCTCCATCCTCTCCCAGGACAGGCCGCCGGTTTAATTGGGCATACCCTGCATGCTTCATGGATCTCTCTTCTCCTGAGTCAATATCCGGAGGGAGCGGTATAAAAAGGTTCAATCTGCACGGGGTGAAAGTGAATTCCTCTCCCTTTCCCTTTCCCCGGAAATTCCTGTTTATCGCGATGCCGACCGGGCTCTGTCCCCGACGGCATGGTCCATGCATGCATTCAGGATAGCTTCCATCAGCCCGAGTTCTCCCTGGAGGCCGATCAATGGGCGATCAAGTAGCCGTATTGCACCCCGCAGGGGGTATGTGAAGGGCACGAATGGTGTTTCCGGGCAAAGTCTCTTTTCAAATGAAGACCCAATCACGAGATCCGGAGGATCCCGGGCGAGTAGTTCCCTCACAGAATCAAGGGACGTTGCACTGGCTGTTTTGAAAGTGGTGTCCCCGGCCCGGTTGCGTGAACCAAGGACGGTAACGGTTGCATCCAGGTACTTCTCGAGGACGCGGCATGCATATTCCGCGTAGGAAAATTCCCCGAAAACTGCAGCAGAAGGCGGATCGAAGCGGCGGAGGAACCTGTCAGCTGCCTGGGTTATCCGGTTTACAGCGGTAGCAGCTTCGCGCTGGAGTGCGTCCGGATAATCCACGTTCAGGAGTTCGGAGATGCCTGACACCGTCTCAAGGGTGTGGTCGATACCAAGGAGGTTGCCGGCAGGGCTTCCCCAGGGGCTCGCGAGATCGGGATTAGTCGAGATGGTGCATGAGGCGGCATGTCCAAGTTCCCCCAGCCTGCAGGAGGCAAGGACCGATGCAACCGGGACTCCGAGCATGGCAAGAATCCTTTTGGCCTCGATAACGTTTCCCTGTGCGAAAGGGTCAAGCAGGCTGATCCCGTCCAGGTTGACACCCCTGCACCCAGGATCAATGGTTGCCGGAAGCGCTTCACAGGCAAGGCGGTAACCATCTTCATAGGTTCCGAGGAATCCTGGGCTGTCGATGACAAGGACGTCTTCGCATCCGGGCAGTTCGGTGATATCTTCGCCAATTATCGCGGGTGTGCAGGTATTGACGACTGCAATACGTGTGTACCGGCCCTGGAGCTCCCCGATCAGAGTTTTGAGGCGTTCCGCTGCGCCAAAGATGATATCCTGTTCGATGAGGAACGTGCAGTGGAGATCGCGGTGAAGAACGGTTGCCGGATAATAATAGCATCCGCTCGACCCATGAATGATGACTCCCATGTCTTCGATTCCCGCCAGGCAGGAGACTGCGCCGAACATCGCGCACGGCCAGAGTGAATTGATGCATTTATACAAGGCGCATTCTCCTCCACCTGTGGAGAAGCCGTGCAAGGCCTGAGGTCCCAACGGGTGGTGGATCCGGGATAACGGCCGGGAATCCTCTGGGGCTGGTGCGGAAATCGAACCTTTCAGCCAATTCTTCGGCAAGCAGGTGAGTAGAAGGGGGCAATGGCTGAAACGAGACACTGGCTCCTTTCAGCCCATGGAAGGAGTCGATAAGCCGTTCCTGGTTCTTTCTCTCCATATTTACCGCAGGACGCGGGTCAATGCCAAGTCCCTCTCCTGCCTGTTCCAGGAACCGTAGAGTATCATGGAAACCTACCGGAAAAGAGGTAATGCAGGGGGTACCGAACCGGTGGCGGAATGTCTCTCCGAGGGATTTGAGCGAAGAATCGCGAAGGATATTAAGCGAACCCGACCCAATGGATCCGAGATCTTCTGACGAGATATTTCGGACAAACCGGAGACTGACCCGTGCACCAAGGAGCGCAAGAAGACGGGAGATCTCGCGGTGATGTGCATCAGCCTCATATTCCAGGTTTTTCTCACCGATCAGGGTGACGGTGCCGTCCGGGCCCTGGTCTTTCCTGCCAAGTGCGGACAGGGCAAGCAGGGCTTGTTTTACACCATCCGAAAACCCTCCGCCGAGAAAACCTCCAGTGGGAATGACGATTATATCAGGGACAGCCGAGCTTGCACAGACAGCCTGGACATCGTCACCAATTGCAGCGGAGACACAGGAAGAGAGGACACAGATGATGCCCGGGTTTCGTACCGCTGCATTCCGGATAGTTGCTGCAAGAGCATCTTCACCGCCAAAAATTATCTCGGACTCGGTGAGAGAGCTTGAAAGGATTGCCGGGAAGAAGGAGTGGTCGTGATTGACCTGGAGGGCGTGGAGAAGCGATGTGGTGTGGTGCACACAGCCGTCCGGGCCATGGATGATAGTAATGCCATCCGTCACGGCCATGGTGACCGATAGTGCCCCTGTGAGCGTGCACCCTTCAGTTCGTAATGAATTCATATGCGAGGGATTCCAGGTCCTCCATTTCCATCGGTTCAGGAATATCGAGGCGGGTATTTTCCATGATCTTTGCGGCCAGCTGACGGTATACTGCTGCCTGGGATGATCCGGGATCGTATTCGATGACCGTCTTCTTGTTGAGCTCTGCGCGCTGTACGACCGGGCTCCGGGGAACAAACTGAATCAGGGAGCTTCCAATCCGGTCGGCAAAAAGGGAGATGAGGTCTTCTTCGGCCTCAAGGTTTTTGCCATTCCCGATAACTCCTGCAAGCCGGCAGATCCCTCTTGAACGACCGGAAAGTCTCTTGATCGCCTTGCATATGTTGTTTGCAGCATACAGGGACATGAGCTCCCCGGAGGTCACCAGGTAAATCTCCTGTGCATAGCCCTCCCGCATGGGCATGGCAAACCCCCCGCAGACAACATCACCGAGAACATCATAGACGATGACATCCCCCTTGAGAGCCCCGAGACGCTCCAGGATCTGGAACGTCGCGATAATTCCCCGTCCGGCACACCCTACACCCGGTTCAGGCCCTCCTGCCTCAACACACCGGACGCCCCCGTAGCCGGTAAAGACCACATCCTGCAGGGCAATGGAGCGGTCCCCGCGTTCCCTGACCTGGTCCATGACTGTGGGAATCAGGCGGCCCTGCATGAGCATCCTCGTGCTGTCCCGCTTCGGATCGCAGCCGATCTGTAGGATGTCGAGTCCCATGTCGGAAAGTGCAGCGGAAATATTTGCTGACGTAGTGGACTTTCCGATACCCCCCTTCCCATACAGAGCTATCTGTTTCATCACCAGATATTGGGCGGGAAATAATATATGCTATTCTGATGTTTACCCAAATTCAGTTGATTTTGCTGGCATCCTTGATCAGAGAATATACAGCACGATGACAGGCTCTGATCAATCACAGCATTTTCCGGAGGATTGCCATAAGCCCGGGGATCCAAATTGCATCAGGAGTAAAAAATGTCCGGACGCAGTCCGTTCGTGCGATAGTCCTCTAAGAGCTTCCCCTGAATATTCCCATGAAGAGCACGATAACCGGGATGATCTCAAGCCTGCCGATCCACATCACCAGGATAAAGACCCATTTCGATACAACCGGTATCCCCGGTGAAATATAACCGGCGGAGATCCCACAACAGGAAAGCCCGGAAACCACATCGAACACCAGATTCGAGACTTCCAGGGGAACCATGTCAAACTGGAGGATGACCATAGTTGCGATAAAAGCGGCCAGTACCGAGAGGATGATCACCAGCATGCTCTTGGAGATTTCAGGTTCCGCAATCCGTTCTGAAATTCTCTCTCCCCCGTAGGTGAATGGGACAAGCGCTTTTGACCGGGCAAAGATACGTTTGAACCACCACGCCATTCCCCGGAATCCTATCGCTATGCGGGAAAGTTTTATCCCGCCTGCCGTGCTCTCCGATGATCCACCGATGAACACAAGGGCGGTGAGAAGTACGATCGTGACACCGGGAAAGAGGTTGAGATTTGCATTCTGGTATCCCGTTGTACTGATCGCCGCTGCGGCCATGAATAGTCCCTGGCGAATGGCATCGCCAGAGGATAGGCCAAGCATCAGGGTGAGGTCCATTATAACGATTGCCGCACCAGTGAAAAGGAAGATAAGGAGGAGCATGACCTGTTCGTTCCCGGTAAGGGAGAGTTTCCGTTTGCGGTAGGAGATGTAGTAGAGAGTGAAAGGAGTAGAGCCGAGAAGCATGACCGGGATAAGCAGGTATTCGAGGAGAGGGTTTGCATAGGATTGTATTCCTCCCTCTATGGGAATGAATCCCCCGGTTGATATGGTTGAGAGCGAGAGGGTTATGGCATCATACAGAGGTATGCCTGATATCAGGATTATCCCGATTCCGATAAGTGTGAGGAAGATGTACACAGCCCAGATATCTTTTCCTGTATTGATAACAGAGGGTAGAATTCGTTCGCTCCTGCTGTCCGCCTGGAAGAGCGATGACTGGACCAGACCGCTTCTCGCAGCCATGGTGATAGAGAGAGCAATCGCCCCGATCCCCCCAACCCACTGCATGTAGGTTCTCCAGAAGAGAATGGTCTCGGGAATCCCTGAAACCGAGGGAAAAAGGGAAAACCCTGTCCCGGTCCAGCCTGCCATGCACTCAAAAAGTGCATCGGTAAACGATAGCTTGAGAACCAGGATGAACGGGATGGTGCTTACCAGTGCGAAGGCAAGCCACACCAGTGCAACCGAGCACATGGCTGATGAGAGCCTGATCTCTTCCTTTTTCCGGGGGATTCGGGCAAGGAGCGTGCCAAGGATGAAAAGCAGGATCGGCACAAGGGCCATGGAAAGGATAAGCGAGAATTCCCTGAATACAAGAGCGGCAGCCAGTGGGACCGCCGTAAGCGGACTGATAAAGGCAAGCATCCCTCCAAGCTCGGCAAGCACGGTGGAAAAGTAAGAGATTCTGCCCATTATTACAGAGTAAACCTTTTAATATGAAAATGACTCCGCCATTTTCTTTCCGCATGCTTGTATAACATGGAAAACCATGCGGTTTTTGACTACCTTTCCGCAGTCGGGATATCAGCGTATAAGGCAGGCGAAAGGATGTCGTGGATTATTCTCCAGCAGAAGATTAGCTGGGCGATCTCTGGGGGGGTGAGAAAGTCGCGGCTCTCATAAACCGCTGCAGGATCGACACCGGTCTCGCCCTCAAGGGATCTGAAGAACGGGATCAGGAACTTTCGATCGAATTCGCCATCGAGGGTGAATGTTGCGATCACTTCACCATCCCGTACCTGGTGGCCGTATTCGAGGTAGAATGCCGGTGTATCCATCATGGGAAGCAGTGGGAGATTGATGGAAAGGCAGGAGTAATCGCCCTGTTCCGACAACGGTGCCTGGATGAACGTTACCCGGTAGACGTTTCTGGTCCAGCCGAGCTCGCGGCCGAACCTTGAAAACGCGATATGGATTACTGCATCGGCGTATTTCCGCTGAGGTGCGATATAGCGGGAATAATCAGCCTGTCTTTTCCTGATTTCCTCGATGACCTCCTGTTCGGAATACCCCCGCTTATCGACATCACGCTTGACCTTCCATTCTCTCTTGACATCCGGAGCTGGATCCACGTATAGGGAAAAGTCGATGAGCCTGCGAAGACCAGGGGTAAACAGCGTATGGAGGCCTTCGAGGATGAGTATCTTTGAGGGTGAAAACTCAACCGGTCCTTCCAGCTTCCCGGTCGTGTGGTTGTAAACTTTCTTCATGACTGGTGTTCCGGATTTCAGCAGACGCAGATCCTGCTCAAGGCCTTCCAGGTCGTTTGCTTCCGGTGCAAGCGGGGTGATATTGAGGATACGGCGCTCTTCACGGTCAAAACGGTGGTAATCATCGAGCGTGATGGTTGAGACCAGCCGGTCACTAAAGAGATGCCGGAGGACTGCGGTGAAGGTGGACTTACCTGATCCGCTGTCACCAGCGACGCCAATAATGTATGTACCGGCCTTTGCCGCGCACAATTCGTGAAATGGGGAGTGTTTTTCCATACCGGTCATAGGGAGGGTTGGGGAAATCCATCCCTGATACCTGTCCGGATTACGGATGAGTTCCGGAAATCTGCTTATGTCTTGCCGCGATGGTATCGGCAAGGGCTTCAAGGTTCCGGAGACATTCAGAGTCAGGTGCACCTTTCACATAGACAGGCTCCAGCATCTCTGCTGTGAGCCGGGAGAGCATCCCCTTGAGTATTCCCACCGTGTTCCCCCCCCATCCATATGATCCGATAACTGCTGCGAACCGGGTCTTTGGGCGGAGCAGGTTTGTGATATAAGCTGCATTTGCCACAACCGGATGAGGGCCAAACAGCATCGTGGGAGTCCCGATCACCACGGTGGCAGCGTCAACGAGCGACATGGCAATTTCACCAAGGTCCGATGCCAGCAGGTTGAATACCCTGACCGTAGCATCCCGTTCGACCAGTGCGCTGGTCAGATGAGCTACCATCTTTTCCGTACTCCCGTGCATGCTCACATATACGATGACCACTTCGTTCTTGACGTCATCCGATATCCAATCCCGGTACGCACCGAAGATGGAATCGGGCGAATGGTAGAGTGGTCCATGGCTGGGGGCGACGATACGGATATCGTACGAGGAAAGCCGTGTCATGTGTTCCCTGATGTTTGACCGGAACGGCATCATAATCTCGGCGTAGTACCGCTTTGCCGAATGGTAGATATCCCTGGCGTCGTCGACGAACAGGTCAGAGGTAGCAAGGTGAGATCCGAAGAGATCGCAGGAGAAGAGTACGCGGTCCTCCTGCAGGTAAGTGAACATGGTCTCCGGCCAGTGCACCCACGGAGCCATGATGAACTCGAGAGTTTTATCTCCAAGGGAGATCGTATCGCCGTCCTTGACCACAAGGAAGCGCTCCGGAGCAATGCCCAGCAGGTTCACCACAAGATCGCGACACTTCTCACTTCCCACGATCTGTGCCCGGGGAAAGAGCTCAGCGGCCATAGGCAGGGACCCGGAATGGTCCTGTTCGGCATGGTTTACGATAATGTAATCTACCGATTCGGCTCCTGCTTTGACCAGGTTGCCAACGTACTCTAACTCCTTTGGCGGATCGACAGTGTCGATCAACGCTGTTTTCTTGCTTCCGGAGATGAGGAATGCATTGTAGCTGGTTCCTTCCGGAAGCGGGATCAGGGCGTCAAAAAGACGCCGATCCCAGTCAATCGCACCGATCCAGTAAATTCCAGGGAGAACTTCTCTTACAGTCATCGTAGCTCAACTCTCTTATCCCGCAGGGGCGGTTCCGGCAGAGGAAAACCTCTGCCGTTCCGGGCGGGAAACATACCGCATTAGGGTGCTCATCCGCGCAGATAACCATTTCTATCAGGCCAGCCTTCCGGATATGCATAATGCTTATTGACCGGCCAGTTCATTTTCCAGCATGAATGATGAAGGTGACTGTCTCAGGGTTGCTCTAATGCTTATGGCCATGTCGGCACGGACAGCCCCGAAAGGAAAGGGGCAGGATTCGATCGTGACAAGGATTGTCTTAAAAGAGGATCTTCCAGCTCTTGCAGCCGCGATGAAGGCGTTTGGAGAGAAACATGATCTCCGCTTCTTCATCAGGGATGCTGGAAACGTTGCAGCATCCGCGGCCTGTCTTATTATCGGTGTGAAGGGGCAGGAAACCCTGGGGATAAACTGCCAGGGCTGCGGGTATTCATCCTGCGCTGCGATGAGCGAAGCCTGTGGGGAGATGGAAGAATCCGTTTCGCCGTTCCTCGGCCCAAACTGCATCATGAAGGTTGCAGATTTGGGGATTGCTGTCGGGTCTGCGGTAAAAACTGCATCGATGCTCAACCTCGATAACAGGATAATGTATTCCGCCGGTGTAGCAGCCCGTTTACTTGGTTTGATTTCAGAATGTTCGGTTGCCTACGGAATCCCTGTCAGTGCGACCGGCAAGAACATTTATTTTGACCGTTCATCCTAGGTCAGAGACGGAAGTGCCCAAACTATGGCTGTCATGAAGATCAGGGGAGGAGATCTCGATCTCGTGGAGTACGAGTTCTCTCCATTCAAACCAGGCGGGCAGATCAAGACAATCGGCCTGCAGAAAAAATATCCCATCGCCCCGCGGGAAGGTCGCGTCACGGTTCGATCGCCAGCCCGGATCCACCTCACCGTGCTTGATATGAACCGGTTTGCCCCGGCCCGTCCGGGAGGCGGAGGGATCGGGTTTGCCATCCAGCTCTATTGCAGTGTCGAGGTTGAATGCCGGCCTTCAGGAATCGAGGTGGATTATTCCCGACCGGCCCTCATCCGGCATTTTGTGGAGGTATTCAAAGCCATAACAGGGTATGAGGGCGGCTTTTCTATCCGCGCAATGGATCACCACCATCAGCACGTGGGATTGGGTTCGACAAGCACCATCATGATCTCCCTTGCCCACGCCCTGAACTACGCAGTGGGCTCACCGCTCTCCGCGGATCAGTTAAGAAAGGTCGTCGGGAATAATTACGTCGAAGAGACTGCCGATGGCAATATCGCATTCGGCTTTGAGACCGGTGTCGGTCCTGCGGCGAGCACCTACGGGGGGATGGCAATCCTCGGTGATGAACTCACGCTCGCCTATCATCATCCATTCGCCGAAGGAAAGAATGTATTCATCGTTATTCCTCCAAGTGATATATCCTCTGCGGGGACAAAGGAGTTCGATCTACTCATGAATCGTGCCAGGGTTCTTGATTACCGTGACCGCGAACTGAAGACCTATTTCGTGTTGATGGATCTTATCCCTGCCATCGAGGAAGATGACCTCAAGAGGATGGGCTCGATAATCTGGGAAATTGAGTTCCGCGGATCGAAGCGGGCGGAGGTGGAACATCATTCCTTTGAGATTTATCACTACATGAGCGGTCTCAGGCAGGCAGGGCTCGAATTCGTGGGAATGAGTTCGGTTGGACCATCTATCTCCATTATCACCGGGAGAGACCGCGCCTTCGTGGAGAAGGTCGTCCGGGATCTCGGCCTCTCGATCGCTGTAGAGACGAAAGTGGACAACACTGGACTCTCCATCACCCACACCTGTTGATGTCCCAATTCATTCCACCTGCTCTCTCATTTTTCGGGCTTTCAAGTAACTTCTGACCAATGCCCCGGCCATGACAGGTACGGTGGCCAGGATAAGGATTCCCATGCCATAGATGAACCAGATGATGTGATCCCGTATGAAGGGATGGGTTCCGAAGAGAAACCCGATCGAGGTGATGGCCACAGACCACGCAGCGGCAGAAAGAGCATTGAAGAGCAGGAATGTGCGGAAATCCATGGCCCCAACCCCTGCAAGGAATGGTGCAAACGTCCTGATGATCGGGATGAACCGGGCGACAAATATGGCTTTTGCACCAAAACGCTGGAAATACCGGCTGGTCCGCTCAAGATACTCTCTCCTCATGAGGTCGGGGAACCACTCCTTTACCACACGTACCCCTGCATTGTGTCCGATCCAGTAATTGAGGCAATCCCCTGCAACAGCCGCAAGGAAAAATAAGAGGAAGAGCCATGGCAGAGACAGCAACCCTGCTGCGGCAGCTGCTCCGGCGACGAAGAGCAGGGAATCCCCGGGAAGGAACGTGGTGATGACGAGTCCTGTCTCACAGGTGATGATAACCATGAGAATCGCATAGGTCCAGAATCCATAGGTATCGATAAAGAGAGGGAAGTTACTGTCAATATGCGTGATAAATTCCCAGATTCCCGGCCACATTGCTCGTACCATGTATGCCCACGCTATATCAATAATTCACAGGGTCCTGCAGGCTTCAAAGCGATGATTTATTGCAGTTCTCTGCCCAAATTATAGGTAATTGTCATCATCCCGGAACGTTTTCCGCGGGCGTGCAGGAATCGTGCCGGAAACGACCGAAACAGGAACAACATGCACGAATTTGCAATTGCGTACGACATCTATACGACCGCACGGCGAGCGGCCCTTGATCACCATGCAAAACAGGTGAATGTTGTCTGCGTTGATATCGGTGAGATGTCGATGGTCAATCCCGAGCAGGTCAGGTTTCTCTTTGAAACGCTCATCGAGGACGATTCCATCGTGAAAGGGGCAAAACTTCAGTGTAGTGTTGTTGCCCCTGAGACCCGGTGCGGTTGCGGGTATACCGGGAACGAGCGCTTCATATGTCCCAGGTGTGGAGCCCTTCCCGAACTGGTCAGGGGGAGAGAGATCGTTGTAACGCACGTTGAGATCGAAGTGGATGACTGATATGAAAGTAAACCTGATGCACGGTGCAGGCGGCGAAGTCATGGGAGAGCTCCTTGAAGTTCTCACAAGGCTGAAACATCGTAATGCCGGGGGAATAGGCCTCGAAGCGCTGGATGATGGGGCTGTAATCCCGATCAATGGCACAAACATCGTATTCACCACCGATTCCCACGTGGTCAGGCCGGTTTTTTTCCCTGGGGGTGATATTGGCCGGATTTCGATCTGCGGTACGGTAAACGATTTGGCTATGATGGGGGGGCGGCCGATCGCCCTCTCCTGTGGGATGATCATCGAAGAAGGGTTCCTCATCGAAGATCTCGAGCGCATTGTCCGATCAATGGACCAGGCCCTCGGTGAATGCGGGGCGCACCTGGTCACCGGTGATACGAAGGTGCTGGAGCGGGGTGCGCTCGATGGTATTGCCATAAATACAGCGGGAATCGGGGTTGCAGACACTGTAGTGAGGGATTCGGGCCTCCAGGAGGGGGACGTCATAATTGTCAACGGCACTCTTGGAGACCATGGGATCGCGATCATGGCCGAACGCGCCGGGCTCAAATTCGGCGACCAGGTAATATCCGATGTTGCTCCGCTCTGGGGTCTCGTTGAAAAGGCACTTGATGCAGGAACCATCCATGCCATGAAAGACCCGACACGGGGCGGGTTTGCAAGCACGATCAACGAGATGGCCAGAAAAGGGGGTGTTTCGATCCGGATAACCGAAGATGCGATTCCCATCCGTAGAAGCGTCCGTAGCGCGGCCTCGATGCTCGGAATCGATCCACTGCAGGTGGCAAACGAAGGAAAGGTCGTCATGGGCGTCCCCAGAGAAGATGCAGAAGAAATTCTTGAGGTGATCCGGAACCATCAATACGGCCGTGATGCGGCAATCATCGGGAGTGTTGTCCCGGGCGTTAACGTGATCATGGAGACATCAATCGGTGGCGAACGGTTCATCGAGCCGCCGGTGGGAGACCCGGTTCCCAGGGTCTGCTAAACCATTCCGTCACGATGTTTCCGGGATTCCAAGATACTTAAAAAGGAGGTCCAGAGCTTCGTATTCCCGTTCTCCACCGCACCTTCGCACAAGGCCGGCATGGTGCCTGATCAGGTGGTGAAGATTTTCATCGTGTGACCTGGCAAACCTGGTTGCATGTACGGTGGCCTCTATGATGCTGTTGAATCCACGGTTGACCGGATGAATAACCGGCCGTATGACCTCCTGGCGGAGCAGTGAGAGATCCACCACCAGGGCATCGCTTGCCCTCTGTCTGACAGATGCCCTGTAAGCCGCCCAGGCCTCTGCGCCATTCAGCCTCTGTACCGCAATTCCGCCGGCATTTTCGTTGATAAAAAAGTCGGGTGGAAGATCTTCAAAAGCGGTCCGGACGTACAGGATCGGATCAAAGATGAAGTTGGCTACCACCCAACCATCTTTTTCGATCCGTCCGGCTGTATGGCTGCCCTGGTACACAACCATCCTGGCTTCACCGTGGCGACAGATGATTCCCATCGGTGCTGCATTCTGGAATGTTGTGGCAATCACTTCGTTGATGCCATCCCTCAGCAGTCCCAGATCCATCCTTCTCCCAGAGCGATATAGAGGGCGGCAATCATAATATCTGCGATGGATCCGGGGTTGATACCGGCATTGATGCATTCCTGATCAAAGGTGACCAGGTCCCGCAACCCATTTCTGACATCCTGTGCCTTCTGCATTACCTCCCAGGCGGTATCTTTCCCATGCTTCTTGATGATAAATGTATCAGGTTCTGTTGCAAGAAGGTTGAGGAATGTCTGAACAATGGAATCACGACCACAACCATATGCTTTCAGGAGGTCAGCCCCCCGTCGCGTCAGCTGGAAACCGTTAATCCATTCCCTGGCCACCATATCATTCTTCGCCGAATAGAGCATGATATCAAAAAGGGTCATTCCCTGCTGCCGGATGATATCGCAGGAATGTGGATCGGTGACGTCAAGGTCGTTACCCGTAATAACCCGAACTTTGGTCTTCCCAAACGCCGTGTAGAAAAGGACCGCATCCTCCACGGTAGTCTCCCTCACAACCCTTTCCGCTCCCGGGATGTCACCCCCCATGATCAGAGGCATCAGGAGGATGAATGCACCAAAATGAGTATTTCCCCCGGAATGCACGCTGGTGCGTTCAACTGCGTCGAGTATGAGGGATCCAATCCCCCCCACCGCCCGTTCGGCACGATCAAGAGCCGGCCGGGCCAGGATGGTTGATGCCAGGAAATGCTCGACCCTTGTCGTCTCGTAATCATGGCACCGGTCTACATTGCCCGGTTTTGGAAAGGCACAGACTTCCAGCATCATGGCAAGCTGGGCCTGTTCAGCACGGGTCATTGTTATCCCTGAAAAGTCGTTTTATCAGCGTGTTGGCAAGCTCGCGTTTCAGGCGCATATACTCCTGGTTCGATACACCTGCCTGGCGGAGGGTAAGGTTACGGAACATGCAGGGCGAGCTGTCTTTGCAGCACCATGAAAGGCTGCCGAAACATGTCTGTTTTCCCTCCTCAAGTTTCGTTCCCTTCACAGCATCCATCTTGATTGCCACGTACTCCTCGCGGGTCAGACCTGCCCGTTCGAGGGTGGGTATAAGGGGGCAGTTCTTGACTGGCATGCAGCAGAATGCCAGAGCACGGAGATCGCCACCCCTGCATAACTGTTTAGGGGAATTATACCACCCATGTTCATCGGCATACCGGGTAATTGCCGCATCGAGCCCTGCAAGAGTTCGCTCATCAGACTTACGGGCAAGGGAGACCATGTCCGCTCCATGGGAGAGCATCTCCTTCATCCGCTCAAAAGTGTTGATTGAATTGTTTGCGATCAGGATGAGCGGGCAGCTGTTACGAATCTGGCGAACCTTCTGGTATCCGAAATCCATGAGATCGACATGGAGAATGTCTGCACCGGCATGCCACAGGTCGGCGGCAAGGGCCCTGTCATCCCGGTGCACGCCGGCCCGGATCTTGACCGAGACGGTGACGTTTTCCTGCTTGAGCGCTTTCACGGTCCCAACGAGTGCTTCCGGGTTATGCAGGAAATGTTCACCACAACCTGCCTGTACCATCGGTTCCTGGCGGCAGTGTGCATCGATCTCGTAAATGATCCTGGACCCAAACTCCCTGGCGACTGCCTGGTATGACTCCGGTGCCCCTCCCCTCAGGTTTACGCCGCAGATGACATCGGTCTCCTCGATCAACCGTATCTGGTGCGCGATATCGGTGAGTGGATCATCTGAAATGAATTCTTTTCTCCCCTGCCTGACCATTTCATGTGATGCCTGTATGGCAGGTCCGTCAATCGAGTAACCGCCGATAAATGCTGCTCCGACATGGTCTTTCCGGGCCACAACATATTCACCATCAACCCACCCGGCCATAGAGGCGATTGCTACAGGGGTCCGGACGACCCTGTCGTTCAGTACGATACCAAACCGCTCAAAATATTCTGTGTTGTCCATAAGATACTCGTATCCGCTATCCGGGATCACACGGAATTGCTTACATAATTCATTGTGGGATCATATAAAGCGTTGTAATTCCCTGTCTGAAGTTTCCGACGGGACGCCATCATTTCCCCCACCTGGAATGCAGGGGTTATGTGTGAGGACGAGGTTAATTGAGTAACCGTTTTACCCTTTCCCGTATTACATGGTATTATATGAGCAGGAAAGGCATCTTACTCGTCGGACATGGGAGCAAACTCCCTTATAATAAAGAACTTGTTGAAGAAACTGCATCCCTCATCTCCAGAAAGCATCCGGATTTCATCGTAAAGTGCGGCTTCATGAATATGAACAAACCCTCCATAGAAGACTCGATGAATGAATTCAAGTCCGAAGCAATCGACGTTTTGGTGGTGGTCCCCCTCTTCCTGGCCAAGGGTATCCACATCCTCAAGGACATTCCCACCATAATGGGCCTCCCCGAAGGCGAAAAAAGAGGTAGCTTCAGAATGAACGGGAGAACCATCCCCCTCCTCTATGCTGACCCAATCGGCAGCGATCCGCTCCTTGCTGATCTCATGATAAAAAATGCCGAGCAGGCCCTCTTCACCATCTAACCCTTTATGAGGCTCCTCGTCCTTGATACTATCCACGGAGGGAGAGAACTTGCAGGATACCTCCGAGAACAGGGCCATTTTGTGGATGCTGTCGATGTTTACAGGAACAGCAGCGTCATAGATGCCGAAACCGCCCTGCACCGGGATTACGACCTGGTGATAGCGCCCGTCCACCTCCCGGCCAGACACCCTTTACTTAAAGGGCTCACTGTGCCTGTTATATCTCATCACCAGGCCGTTCGCTGGATTCTCGGAAACCGCGTGCCGTCACCAATGGTGGAAATTACCGGTATGCGAGGCAAGACCACTACGGCAAGTGCTTTTACCGAACTTATGGATGGCCCCGGAATCCTTAATATTTCAGCAGGGATGTTCCGTTACCCTGAAAAGGAAAAGATTGGACCCGGAAGCATCACTCCCGCGGCAATCGTTCATGCATCACGGGAAGCCCTGCGAATCGGAGGATGGCTGGTGGCTGAAATATCACTCGGTTTCATCGGTTCAGGAGACCTCGGGATTCTCACCTCAAAAGACGATTACCTGATTGCGGGAAAAACCCGTCATGCATTTCTGGAAAAGGTCCGTTCTGGTCAGGGGATGGCCCCCCTCGTGGTCGCCCCGGCGATCTCCATGCCCGGGGCGCTTTCCTGCACGGATGTAGTCGCAATAGATGGTGATTCGTGTTCCTGTCTGAAGCAGAGGGATTCCATGGGCTTTCGGAATCCACTCCTCCTTCTTGATGCTTACCGGACTCCGCTTATGCTTGCCGCTGCCGCAGGATGCCTGCTCTCCCGGGATATTTCACGACTTTCGTCATTCAAGGCCATCCCGGGTCGCATGTCCTCATCATGGGAAGGAGATGTCCTGACGGTCGATAATTCAAATTCCGGTACCAATGCAGAAGGAGCCTGTACAGCCGCAGAGTATGCCCGAAAGATCTGCGGCGATGTGCCCCTTGTCATGGTGATCGGCAAGGAAGTGGGGGCGGTCTGTGAAGGGTTTCCTGCAACCGATGTAGAAACGGCGATTCGCAAGATAAAACCACAGCATGCAATTATTGTCGGGGAATCATATGAAAGGATTGCAGCCCCGGAGGGGACCGCCCTTTACCGGGCCCGGACCCTTGCAGAAGGACTGGATAAGGCACGCTCCAGTGCATCGCGCGGGTGTATTGTCCTCGCAGTAAAATGCTGGAGATAAGTATCATGAAATACATGCAGCCAAGACCGAGCTCGATTGTGGCAGCCCTTTACACCGCCCGGGATTTAGAAGCAGATGTCGCCATTCTCCATGGTCCATCCGGGTGCTCGTTCAAGCATGCCCGATTGCTCGAAGAGGACGGTATTAGAGTACTCACCACCTCTCTTGCGGATCACGAGTTTATATTCGGCGGCCAGCAGCCGCTTGAAACGGTGCTCAGGTATGCAGAGGAGCACTTCTCCCCACACAGGATGGTTGTCATCGGCACGTGTGTATCCATGATTATCGGCGAGGATCTGCAATCGGCAATTACCTCCTCTGGCATCAGTACACCTACAATTGCCGTAGAGATCCATGCCGGGTATCCTGAGAACATTGATGGAGTCATTGCCACCCTTGAACCGGCTGCCGGAGCAGGATGGATATCAGAAGATGAGCTCGCCCGTCAGAAATTTTTACTGGCTGCAGCAAATGAGGTCGAACGTTTGAGGGGTGCGGCCTGCCACCCGTACATTGAACCTTCACGGGGTGACCTGAAGCACCGCGTTGCCGAGCGGCTCGTAGAACTGGCCGGATCCGGGAAAAAAGGGGTCGCCGTGATGAATGCGAAAAAGGAAACAGCTTACATGTTTGCAGATGAGCTCCTGGCCCTCAGGGATGCTTGCCCGGCCGCGGATGTCACATATGTAGCAAACCTTGAATCCCGGGGCCTTCCCAAGGTCAGGCGGGATGCGGCACGTATTCTTGATGGTATGAAGCTTCGGGGAGTCTCTCCCAAGCTGATTGGGGCTCTAGATGAGTATGGCGCCACCGGTGAATCTCTCGGCAGGTTTATCTCCGGTATTGCCCCGGACTTTGCCCTCATCGCGGGTGTTCCTCACGCCATACCCCCGGATTTCACCCGCGGCATCGAGTGTTTCTCTATCACAAACGGACCCCGCCAGGTTGCACCCCTCCGGGAACTCGGTCACCAGCATGTCGTAGTTGAAGTCGATCTCCACCCCCAGACCCTCGGTGTCCAGGATATCGTGGAAAGTGAATTCGGATCTGTTCTCAGGAGCATGCCATGCGGGCCCTGATGATCTCCGGTGATCGCTCGGGCAGCGGGAAGACAAGCATCACACTGGCCATCGCCGCACTGCTCTCGAAGCGGATGACCGTCCAGACCTACAAGGTCGGGATGGATTATATCGACCCTTCGTACCTCTCCGGGGTCACGGGGCGCCCCTGCAGAAACCTCGACAGCTTCGTGATGAATGGTGATGAAATACAGCAGATCTTCGCACACGGATCCCGGGGAGCGGATCTCGCGCTTGTTGAAGGAGTGCGGGGTCTCTACGAGGGTGCTGAATCGTTTGGGGACTCCGGAAGCAGTGCATCGATCGCAAAACAACTGGGACTCCCTGTTGTTCTCGTGATGAATGCACGAAGCGTCACCCGGAGTGCAGCAGCGATGGTCAGGGGGTTTCAGATATTCGACCCCCGGGTCGATATCCGGGGGGTAATCCTCAACAATGTTTCCGGAAATAAGCACATCCGGAAAGCAACTGAAGCAATCGAGCACCACTGCAGGATCCCGGTAATAGGGGCCATACCCCGGATGCCTGATATGGGACTTACCATGCGGCACCTTGGGCTGGTGCCGTTCCGCGAGGGGAGGGTCGATCCCCTTTTTGAAGAGAAGATCGCTGCCCTTGCCGAACAGATATCCGCCCACATCGATCTTGAGGCCTTGCTCAGTCTGGCTGCCCAGTGGAACCCCGCCGCATCGCATGCGGATACAATCTTCCAGAAGCACGATTCATCCGGAGTCAGGTTAGGCATAGCCCTCGATGAAGCCTTCAATTTTTATTATTCGGACCTCTTTGATATCCTCCCTGTGCTCGGTGCGGACTGGATCCCCTTCAGCCCGCTCCGGGCCCGGCTTCCTGATGCTGACGGGTATATCTTTGGTGGAGGATACCCGGAGCTCTTTTTACCGGAGCTGGAAGGAAACGATCGTATGCGTGAAGCTGTCGCGGAACAATCAAGGGCAGGTTTCCCCATCTATGCAGAATGCGGCGGCCTTATGTACCTGACCGATACCGTCCTGCTGAAGAAAGGCTGGCAGGGAAGGGATCGCGAAGAATCGTTTACTATGTGCGGCGTCTTTCCCGGAAAAACGATCATGCCTTCCCGCCGGATAATCAGCTATGTGGAAGGCGAGAGTCTTGGGCAAAATCCCCTCGGAGCAGGACATTTCAGGGGGCATGAGTTCCATTACTCAGATGTCGCCCTCTCTCCGGAAACGAAGTATTCCTACCTCCTTTCACGCGGGGATGGGATCTGCGACAACCGGGATGGCGCGGTTACCGGAAATACCCTCGGCTCCTACACGCACCTCCACCCTGTCACATCACGGGCGCTACTTGCAGGGTTCATCGGGACCTGCCACCGGTTGTCCGCGAACCGAAGCAGCAGGTAAGATATAAGAGAAAGGCCAAATGTAGCTCTTATGATGATTTATATTGACGGCAGGTTCGTGCCCCGTGAGGAAGCGAAACTTTCTGTCTTTGACCATGGTTTTCTTTATGGAGATGGAGTTTTTGAGGGCATCCGCGCCTACAACGGGCGTGTTTTCCGACTGAGAGAGCACCTCGACCGGCTCTTTGATTCTGCCCGGACCATCGATCTTACCGTTCCGGTCTCCAAGGAAGAAATGGAAGAGATAATTCTTGAGACACTCCGGAAGAATAATCTTCGCAACGGCTATATCCGCCCGATCGTCACCAGGGGCGTTGGTGACCTCGGACTCGATCCTCGTAAATGCCCAAAGCCTTCAATCATTGTGATAACTGTTGAATGGGGCGCCATGTATGGCGATCTTTACGAGAAAGGATTAAAGGCCATAAGCGTCTCGGTCCGTCGGAATCCTGCAGATGCGCTTCCCCCGAATGTGAAAAGCCTGAACTACCTGAACAATATTCTCGGAAAGATCGAGGCTAATTATAAGGGAGGGGATGAAGCCATCTTTTTTGATACCAATGGTTATGTTTCAGAAGGATCAGGGGATAATATATTCGTGGTAAAAAACGGTATCGTCTATACTCCTCCGACCCTTAACAACCTGCGGGGCATCACCCGTGCCGTGGCTCTCGAGATCTGTCAATCGATGGGAATTACCACGATCGAGCAGAACCTCGGCTATTATGATCTGTATTCTGCCGATGAAGTGTTTGTTACCGGGACGGCAGCAGAAGTTGCCCCGATATCTCTCATTGACGGACGGGCTATCGGTACCGGGAAACCGGGTCCGGTCACCCGCCAGTTGATGGCAGCATTCAGAACGGTAACCGAGACGGAAGGAACCCCAATCTATCCCTGATCTTCTTCCTCCACAATTTATTTTTACGTTGACGATCAAATTAAGAGAGCACTTTGCTGCTATAGTGTAGTCCGGCCAATCATTTCGGCCTTTCACGCCGAAGACTGGGGTTCGAATCCCCATAGCAGCACTCTTTATCAGTTACCATATTCCCTTGATGAAATAGCATCATTTCACCAACTTCTTCTAAGCTTGACCGGTTGATGGTCCAGGGTATATCCGCGTTTCCCCGACGGATACCACACTGACGGATATATCCTCCTTCCAAGTAACCCGAACTGAAGTTCCACAAATCGGGTTGGACCCTACATTTCGCGGGTCACCCTCAAAAAATAATATTTCTGGCAAGCCGGCCCCATCAACTCAAGGATTTCTGTCACCACCTCATCCAGATTCACAATAAACCGCCGTATCTGAGAATTCACAGAGATAGTGACCTCGGCAGGCCTCATGAACAACATGAAGATCCACTTCATTGTCGGGTTCTGGATCGGCTTCTTCAACTGGTTCTTCACACTCTTCCCTGTCGCCTTCAACCTCGCCCGCAACAGCCATTCAGCAACAGAATAAACAAACAGGCACAGCACCATAATCATGGAAAGAGCACCGATCCTGCTCTCCTTTTTCAGAAATACCGGGGCGACATGGAAACTATTGTCCTTTAAAAACCGGAATCCCCGTTCCACGGACTGCTGGCCCTTGTAATACAGAAGCACCTGTTCTGCATCAAGATCCAGGTCATTCGTCGCAACCACGAACCTGCCCAGATACGACTTCTCCTGCTCGATGACCTCGGTATTTACCTCGAGAGGAGATGCAACGGAATAGACAATCGCTACCTGATCCTGCTTTCCCGGTCGTCCTCTCTTTTTGTTCTTCTTCTTCACTGTGGGAATGACCTCGATCTTTTCTGGAGAGAGGAACGGTTGTTCCGAAAACCATCGTTCAGCGGCCATCCTCGCGTCAGGTTCACAGGCAAATTCTTTTGAACTCAGTTTTCTCCAGGATTTCTGAGCGGTCTTGAGGCGTTTATCGAGGTTTCGGACATAGGTCTTCTCCCTGGCCTGTCTCCCTTTTTCTGAAAAGACGAGAACCCATTTCTGCGGTATACCGCCATATTCCGAATAGCATTCGTGGAGATAGTATCCTTCAATATTCGCAGGGATCATCGGGACATCGGAAACCAGCAGTGACTTGACTTTATCAATAGTAGCTGGTGGACGACTGATCCAGAACGTGTGTCTGCCCAGGGTTTTGAGGTTGTGTTCAGTGTAAAATGCACTGTCCGCAACATAGTAGGCCTTGTCTGTGATGTTCAGGTTCTCTTTTACCTTCTGGATGGTTTCCAGGGGGATTTTCTTATCTGACTCGTTGCCCGAATAGGGCTGGGTGAAGAGAGGAATTCCATGCTGGTTGGTGACCATCGCAAGGACGAACTGTTTGAGGTCCCAGCGATGGTCCTTGTTGTGACCATGTGTGATGGTGATGGTGCGAAACTCATCGTCATCGGGTTCGTACTCACCATGGACACTGAATGTCGTGGTATCTGCATGGAGTAGATGGGTGCCAAATGCCATTTTCTCCATGACTTTGAGAACGATCTTGTTGAATAGATCTGTGGACCTGTATTCGTAAATCCGGTCGAGTGTGCGAAGGATTGTGTCATCGGTGAAATGGTTGGGTGTAACTCCGGGTCCAAATAACTGTTCTGTGGCAAGGTTGTCAAAAAACCGCGAGAACATGTAGACACGTCGTTCGTTGAACCCGAGTCCGTTCAGGATCATGGCCTTGATGATGTCTGAATGGGAAAGCGCGTGGTTCCTTGTCTTGGGGAGTTCCTGGTCCAGTACTTGGGTGATCCCCAGTTCATCTATGATGCCTGCAACCAGTCCAAGATGGCCTATTTGCCGGGATGAGAGGTTATCTGAGGTAGTGTAAGGAATTTGCTGTAAAAGCGAAAACCCGATCCTATACAATAGCCATTCACCACTTGAAGGGAAAAACAATACGAATTGGCTTCAGGATCT